>NZ_JAVDUM010000003.1:0-312016 GCF_031456305.1 Microbacterium resistens | reverse complement strand
GATCAACGACCACTGAGCATCCGAGAGCATCTGAAAGCGCGACACGACCCCAGACTCTCAGCGCATCGCCGACCTATTTGTCAGACACGCCCTAGGAGTGCCTGACGGCGATGCCCGGATACTCCAGGACGAGGCCCGATCGGTCGTAGCGGAGCTCGCACGAGAAATCGAACGTCGCCGACTCATAGAGGAAGGACGGCCCGTCGCCCGCACCCTCCCGCAGGGGGTCTCGCGCGGCGTCTCGCAGGGTGTACCGCTGTTCGAGCCGCTCGACGCGGAGGTCCTCGGCGCGCACGAACACGGCCGGCACGTCGATGCCCTCCCCGGCGACGGGATCCAGCCTGCGCACCGGAAGCGCGTTGGTGACCGCGGAGGACTCGAAGTCGATATCGACGCACCCGTCCAGGTCGGGCCTCGGCTCGCCGTCGACGGTCCAGCCGCCCTGCGGATCCCGCTGGATCAGGACCTCGTGCCGTCCGTCGATCGAGACCGTGCTCGCCCGCACCCGGCGGGTCCGCCAGCCCTCGTCGAGCTCCACGTCATAGCCGACCGACCACAGTGCGCGTTCCTCCTCCGCCGTGGTGTGCCCGACGAGGCGGTTGCCGTCTCCGGCCTGGCGGAAGAAGGCGATCTCGAATCCCGAGCGGACACCGTGATGGACCCAGCTCGCGGCGGCGGGCGGAGGGAGGAGCCTCATGGCTCGAACCTAGTCTCCGCGCGGCCGCCGTGACAGGTGCCGCCGCGCCGTGTGGTAGTTTCGGCGCATGTCCGCGAACCGCAGCTGGTGGCCCGTCTCCTAGACGGTGGCTTCGCGTACACGAGATTGAAGACCGCCTCTCCGGGCGGTCTTTCGTCGTTTCTGGCCGCACCGGATGCCCGAATCAGGAGACACCGATGACCTCTTCCGCGCCGACGGATCCCGCTGCGCTCATCGACCGCATCCATGCGCTGGCCGCCGATCCGACCGCGTCCTTCGTCCTCCTCGCGCGAGAGGGCTCGACGTCGGTCGAGCTGCTGAGCGGCGAGGTGGCGGACGTCGATCTCCTCGCCGACATCCCGCTCGGCGCGGGCGAGGGCGCCCGCGAGGTGTTCGCCATGGTCCCCTACCGCCAGGTCCGCGAGCGCGGCTTCGAGGCCGAGGACGACGGGGCCGCCCTGCGCTGCCTCCTCGTCGACGAGCACCTCGCCGCGCCGATCGAGCAGATCCGCGACGCGCTGCCCTCTATCCCCGTCCCGCTGCGCGACGGCGGCTTCGACCTCAGCGACGAGGAGTACGCCGGCATCGTCGAGCGGGTGATCGCGGACGAGATCGGGCGCGGCGAGGGCGCCAACTTCGTGATCCGCCGCGACTACACCGCCCGGATCGATGCGGACGAGCGGCAGACGGCGCTCACCTGGTTCCGTGCGCTCCTCGAGCACGAGCGGGGCGCCTACTGGACCTTCGCGGTGGTGACCCCCGGCGTGATCGCGGTCGGCGCGAGCCCCGAGGCCCACGTGGTCGCGCGAGGCGGAGTCGTCACCATGAACCCCATCTCCGGGACGTTCCGCCACCCCGCGGGCGGCGTCACGAAGGAGGCCCTCACCGACTTCCTCTCCTCCACGAAGGAGACCGAGGAGCTGTTCATGGTGGTCGACGAGGAGCTCAAGATGATGAGCGCCGTCTGCTCCGACGGCGGACGGATCACGGGCCCGCACCTCAAGCAGATGTCCAGGCTCACCCACACCGAGTACATGCTGCGGGGACACAGCAGGCTCGACCCGCGCGAGATCCTCCGGGAGACGATGTTCGCCCCGACCGTGACGGGATCGCCGATGCAGAACGCCTGCACGGTGATCCGCCGGCACGAGCGGAAGCCGCGGGGCTACTACTCCGGGGTGGCGGCGCTCTTCACGCCGAACGGCGAGGGCGGGCACGATCTGGACGCGCCCATCCTCATCCGGACCGTCTACCTCCGCGACGGCGAGCTGGCCGTCCCGGTCGGCGCGACGCTGGTGCGGCACTCCGACCCCGCCGGCGAGGTCGGCGAGACGCACGGCAAGGCCGCCGGCGTCCTCGGCGCGATCGGCGCGATCGCCCGCGACGTCGCCCCCGCGCCCGAGGACGCGGACGAGCCCGGGGCCGGCAGCGGTGCCGGGCCCGTCGACCTGGCCGAGGATCCCGAGGTCGCGGCGCTCCTGTCCTCCCGCAACGCGCGTCTCGCGGAGTTCTGGATGAACCCGCAGGAGGACGACCTCGCCGCAGGCCCCTTCGCCGGGTGCACCGCCGTCGTCATCGACGCGGAGGACCGCTTCACGACGATGCTCGCCCACCAGCTGCGGCACCTGGGCCTGGAAGTGCGCATCGTGCCGTGGTCCCTCGCCACGGACGAGGATGCGCTCTCCCCCGACCTGCTCGTCGGCGGCCCCGGACCCGGCGACCCGAGGGACACGGACTCGCCCCGCATCGCCCGGATGCGCGAGCTGGTCGCGGCGCGTCGCGAGAGCGGTCGCCCCCTCCTCACGGTGTGCCTGAGCCACCAGATCCTCGCCGACCTCCTCGGGATCGGCCTCGCCCCGCTGGCGAGCCCCCATCAGGGTCTGCAGAAGACCGTCCCGGTGTTCGAGGAGCAGGCCTCGATCGGCTTCTACAACACCTTCACCGCGCGCGTCGCCCCAGGGACCACCGGCGTCCCGGGGGCCGAGGTGAGCGCTGACCCCGCCACCGGCGACGTCTACGCGCTGCGGGGCGAGGGATTCGCCTCCGTGCAGGGGCACCTGGAGTCGATCCTCTCCCGCGACGGGATGCGCACGATCGAACGGCTCGTGACGCACGCCCTGCGCTGAGCGAGACCGCTCAGCCGAACATCTTCACCGGGTTGAAGAGGTCGGCGACCAGGAGCAGGGCGCCCATCGCGATGAGGATCCCAGCGACGACGATGGTGAGCGGCACCAGCCGCGTCGCGTCGACGGGCTTCGGTGGCGGGCGGCGGAAGAGCCGCGCCCACGCGCGCTTCACCCCGTCCCACAGCGCGACCACGATGTGTCCGCCGTCAAGAGGCAGCAGCGGGATGAGGTTGAACACGAAGAGCGCGATGTTGAGCGAGCCGAGCAGGCTCAGGAGCACGACGAGGCGGTTCAGGATCGGGGCGTCCGTGGCCGCGACCTCGCCCGCGAGGCGCCCGACGCCCACGACGCTCAGCGGCCCGTTGGGATCGCGTTCGCCTCCGGTCACCAGCGAGACGCCGATGTCCCACAGCCGGGCGGGGAGGGTCACGATCATGCCGGCGACCGAGCCGACGTTGTCCGCGGCCGCCTGGATTCCCGCCGTCGGCGCCTGCGGGACGTAGGCGAGCTGCGCCCCGACTCCGGCATAGCCGACGTCCTTGAGGATCTGCGCGCCGTGCTCGTCGAGACGCGGGCGCCCGCGGTCGTCCACGGCCGGTCGCTGCGCGGCGACGGGGGTGAGCTGGACCGTGATCCGCTCCCCGCCGCGGTCGAGGACGACCGGGAGGGTCTTGCCTGGCGACGCCTGGATGATCGCGCTCGCCTCCGCGAAGCTCTTCACCTCCGTGCCGTCGATCGAGAGGAGGACGTCCTGCGGCCGGATGCCGGCCTCCGCCGCCGGCGCCCTCTGGTCCCCGGGCTCGCAGGCGGTCTGCGTGCTGCCCGCGGGCAGCACGCACTCGGAGACCGTCGCGATCGTGGTCGTGCCCTGCTGAAGGCCGATCCCGCTCAGCAGCACGGTGAAGATCACCACGGCGAGGATCAGGTTCATGAGCGGGCCGCCGACCATGACGATGACGCGCTTCCACACCGGCAGCCGGTAGAAGACCCTGGTCTCCCGCTCCGGATCGATCGTCTCGTCGTTCGCCGCGCGCGCGTCCTGGATCAGCGACCGGAACATGCCCCGCCCTGGAGCCTTGGCACCCGAGGACGGCGGATACATCCCGGACATCGAGATGAAGCCGCCGATCGGCAGCGCCTTGATCCCGTACTCGGTCTCCCCGAAGCGCCGCGACCACAGCCGCGGGCCGAAGCCGATCATGTACTGGCCGACGTGCACGCCGAAGAGCTTCGCCGGCACGAGATGCCCGATCTCGTGCAGGGCGATCGAGACGCCCAGGCCCACGAGCATGAACAGCAGGCCTCCGACGTACAGCAGGATCTCCACCCCGCCACGCTACCCGCGGGTCCTAGGAAAGCGCCGTGTCAGCCCGCCGCGGCGCCGATGAACCGGTCCGCGGTGCGCCGTGCCCATTCCTCCGCCGCTGCGAGCGTCTCCACCGTGAGCGCGGAGGGCGGCTCGTGGGCGTCGATGACGCGGTCGATCGTGTCCACGATGCCGAGGAAGGACAGCCGCCCCTCGTGGAACGCATCGACCGCCTGCTCGTTGGCCGCGTTGAACACCGCGGGGAAGGTCGCCCCTGCACGCCCCGCCGCCTTCGCCAGCGCGACCGAGGGGAATGCCGCGGCGTCCAGCGGCTCGAAGGTCCAGGTGCTCGCGGTGCGCCAGTCCAGGGGGGCGCCGACGCCGCCGACACGGTTCGGCCAGTCCAGCCCCAGCGAGATCGGCAGCCGCATGTCCGGCGGCGAGGCCTGAGCGATCGTCGATCCGTCGACGAACTCCACCATCGAGTGCACGATCGACTGCGGATGGACGACGACCTCGATGTGCTCGTAGTCGACGTCGAAGAGGATCCGGGCCTCGATGACCTCCAGCCCCTTGTTCACCAGCGTGGCGGAGTTGGTGGTCACCATCCGTCCCATGTCCCAGGTCGGATGCGCGAGCGCCTCGGCGGGCGTCACGTCCGTCATCTGCGCTCTGGTCCGCCCGCGGAACGGCCCCCCGGACGCGGTCACGACCAGACGCCTGACCTCGCTCCTGACGCCTGACCGCAGCGCCTGGGCGATCGCGGAGTGCTCGGAGTCGACGGGGACGATCTGCCCCGGCTGGGCGAGGGCCGTGACCAGCGCCCCGCCGACGATC
Source organism: Microbacterium resistens (assembly GCF_031456305.1). GTDB lineage: Bacteria > Actinomycetota > Actinomycetes > Actinomycetales > Microbacteriaceae > Microbacterium > Microbacterium resistens_A. The sequence continues at coordinate 307,050 of NZ_JAVDUM010000003.1, read as the reverse complement.
AGCGACTCCTTGTTCGCGAGGGCGAGCGTCCGTCCGGCGCGGAGCGCGGCGAGGGTGCTGCCGAGGCCGATGGAGCCGGTGATGGCGTTGAGGACCACATCCGCGTCGACGTCGCGGACCAGCTGCTCGGCCTCCGCGGCACCGAGGGCGGTGTCCTCGACGCCGAAGTCCGCCGCCTGCGCGGCGAGCGCCTCGGCGTTGCTCCCCGCGGCGAGGCCCACGAGCTCGAACCGTCGCGGATTCGCGCGGATCACGTCCAGCGCCTGGGTGCCGACGGAACCTGTGGAGCCGAGAACGATGACGCGCCGCATCCCCTCAGCCTAGGCGCTGAGGGGATGCGGCGCGGGGGTGGCTACTGCTGCGGGGCCTGCGCGGGGGTCGTGGCGAGGATGTCCACCACGAAGACCAGGGACTCGCCGGCCAGGTCGCTCGTGTTGCTGTCGCTCTTCTCGCCGTAGGCGTCCTTCGGCGGCATCACGACCTCGACCTGGGAGCCGACCTTCTGGCCCTCCAGCGCGGTCTTGAACCCGGTCACGACCTGCGTGGTCATGAACTGCGCCGGCGCACCGCGCTTCCAGCTGGAGTCGAACACGGACCCGTCGCTCCACTTCACGCCGACGTACTGCACGGCGACGAAGTCGCCGGAGGCCACCGTCGGCCCGTCGCCCTGCTTGAGCACGGTGACCTTCGTATCGGTGGGGGCAGGGCCCTCGGGGGTGGCGATGGTCGGCATGCCGTCCTTGTCGAGCTCGACCGCCGGGAAGTCCTTGTCCGGCGTCACGGCCTTCCCCGTCGCGGTCCTGGGCAGCTCGCCCGTCGCCTCGGCGTAGACGACGACCGACTGGGCGCCCTCGCCGAGCACCGAGCTCGGGAGGGTCAGGACGATGCGGGAGCCGAGCGGCTGGCACTCGAGCGCCGCCACGAACAGCGACGACTGCTGCGGGTCCAGCAGCACGGGAAGCGCGCCGTCCTCCCCGCGCTCGCTGGATTCGAGCACCTTGTTGCTGGCGGCGTCGATGATCTGGTAGCGCACGGAGAGCAGGTCGTTCGCAAGGACGTCCTTGCCCGACCCCTTCGAGACGACGGTCCGCTCGACCTCCGTGATCTTGGTGCCTTCGGGGATGGCGACGGTCGTGTCCTTCCCCTCCCCGCTGACGGTGACGGCGTCCGACGCCGCGCCGGGCTTGGCGTCCAGCATGCAGGAGCCCGCCGCCGCCGAAGCCGTCGGATCCGGAGAGTCGCCCGAGCCCGCGCATCCGGCGAGAAGGAGCGCCGACGCGGCGACGGCGGAGACAGCGGCGAGCAGGCGGAAGCGCACGGTGAGACCTCGATGGTGGGAGTGGGAGTCGTGACGGCCGAGTTCGGCCGGACCTGGACCATCTTGACGCATGACGCTTTGCCGGTGCTGAGAATGCCGTCCTGACGCCGTTTCGTCATGCCCCCGCGGGAATGGACCCTCGTCTACTGTTGTCGGGTGACACCCGAGCAGCCCGCCTCCGCGTCCGAGACGCCGAGCGCCGACGACGTCGTCGATCCCGATCTCCATCGGGCCGGCTTCCTGTACCTCCTCGGCAGGCTCGTGCTCGCCCCGCTCGCCCGGCTCGTGTACCGGCCCCGCGTCGAGGGCCGCCGCAACGTCCCGCGCACCGGCCCCGTCATCCTCGCCTCGAACCACCTGTCGTTCATCGACTCGATCGCGATCCCCGTCTCGGCGCCCCGCCGCGTGCATTTCCTGGCCAAGTCCAGCTATTTCGAGGGGACCGGCTTCCGCGGCGCGCTCATCGGCAACTTCATGAGGGCCGTCGGAGCGATCCCCGTGAACCGCGGCGCGGGCCAGGCGGCCCTCGACGCCCTCGAGCAGCAGCGCCAGCTCCTCGCCGACGGACAGGCCGTCGCGCTCTACCCCGAGGGGACCCGCTCCACCGATGGACGGCTCTACAAGGGCAGGACGGGCGTGGCCTTCCTCGCCCTGGAGACGGGCGCGCCCGTCGTCCCCGTCGGCCTCATCGGCACCGACAAGGCCATGCCCGTGGGGGCGAAGAGGCCTTCCTTCGGCCATCGCGTGACGATCCGGTTCGGCGAGCCGATCGATCTCTCCCACCACGGCGCCGCGAGCTCCGGCCGCGCGCGCCGTCAGGCGACGGACGAGATCATGACCGCGATCCACGCTCTGTCCGGGCAGGAGCTGGCAGGGACCTACAACGAGGTGCCCGCGCAGAGCACGATCGAGAAGATCAGACAGGCCCTGCCGCACGAGCGCCGCTGACCGCGCCGCGACGACAGGTCACGCCGCAGCTGGCTACTCGCCCTCGACGAGGATCGTCGCCTCGTGCCGGACCGGGAAGGCGACCGAGTTCGCGATGAAGCACCAGGCGTTGGCCTGCGCGTGCGCCGCATGCGCCGCCTCGACCATCGCGGGGTCCCGGACCGTCACCACCGGATGCAGCACCACCTCGGTGAAGGCGCCGGAGCCGCGTCCGTCCTCCTCCATCGTCCCGCTCGCGTCATCGCGATAGTCCGTGACGACGACGCCCGCCGTCACGCACGCGTGCAGGTAGGACAGCAGATGGCACTCGGAGAGCGCCGCCAACAGCATGTCCTCCGGGTTCCATCGCGTCGGGTCGCCGCGGAAGGGCTTGTCGGAGGACGCCAGCAGATCCGGTTTGCCCTCGATCGCCACGGTCACGTCCCGGGTGTAGTCGCGGTAGCTGCTGGTCCCGGTGCCCAGGTTTCCGGTCCAGGTGGTGGTGAGCGCGTAGCTGTGGGTGCCGAGAGCCATGACGCCATCGTGCCACGCCGCTAGGCTTGCTGGCGTGCTGGAGACCCTGACCGTCAAGGATGCCGTCGAACTCGCCGTCGTGGAGCGCAACGGCTTCATCGAATCCCGGCACGCCGGGGCCGCCGTCGTGCTCTCGCCCACCGGCGAGGTCGTGTCCGCGCACGGCAACACGCAGGCGCTGATCCTGGCCCGCTCCAGTCTGAAGCCGCTGCAGGCCGTCGCCTGCCTGACCGCCGGCGCTCCGCTCGTCGGCGAGCAGATGGGGCTCTCCACCGCGAGCCACGCCGGAACGGATCGCCACGTCGAGGTCGTCCGGGCCATGCTCGCCGACGGCGGGCTCACCGAGGACGACCTCCGCTGCCCCGCCGACTGGCCGAGCGACTCCGCCACCCGCACCGAGCTCGTCCGCGACAACGGCCAGCCCGCCCGCATCCGGATGAACTGCTCGGGCAAGCACGCCGCGATGCTTCGAGCCTGTGTGGCGACCGGCTGGTCCACGCACGACTACCTCTCCCCCGAGCACCCGCTCCAGGTGCACATCCGCGACGTCGTCGAGCGCCTCTCGGGTGAGAGGATCGCCGCCACGGCGATCGACGGCTGCGGCGCGCCGGTGCACGTCCTGACGCTGCTGGGGCTCGCCAGGGCGATCCATCGGATCGGGTCGGCCTCCGAGCGCTCCCCCTTCGCGCTGCACCGGGTCGCCGGCACGCTCGTGCGCACGGTGCGCGAGCTCCCGTGGACGATCGACGGCCCCGGCGGTGCCGACACGATCGCGATCGAGAAGCTCGGCGTCTTCGCCAAGGGCGGCGCCGAGGGCGTCATGGTCATGATCGCCCCCGATGGCACCACGGTGGCGCTGAAGACCCTCGACGGGTCCCTCCGGGCGCGCACGATCGTCGCCGCCACGCTGCTGGCCCGCGCCGGCGCCGTCAGCGACGCACAGGTGGCGGACCTCGCCGCATCCCTCCCGCTCGCCGTCCTCGGCGGCGGCACGGCCGTCGGGGCCATCCGTCCCGGCGCCGGAATCTGAGAAGCCCCCAGAAGGGGCGGAGTTCCCGGCACGGGAAGAGAAAGGAAGCATCATGAGGATCGCGGTCCCCACCGAGGTGAAGAACAACGAGTTCCGAGTCGCCCTGACACCCGCGGGAGTGCACGATCTCGTGCTCGCCGGCCATGAGGTCTTCGTCCAGGCAGGCGCCGGTCTCGGCTCGTCGATGTCGGATGAGGACTACCGCGACGCGGGAGCCGTCCTCCTCGACGACGCCGACGAGGTCTGGGCGCGTGCGGAGCTCCTGCTGAAGGTCAAGGAGCCGATCGAGAGCGAGTACCACCGCTTCCGCGAGGGACTCGTGCTCTTCACCTATCTCCATCTCGCGGCGGATCGGCCGCTCACCGAGCGTCTGATCGCGGACGGCGTGATCGCGATCGCGTACGAGACCGTGCAGCTGGCGGGCGGAGGCCTCCCCCTGCTCGCCCCGATGAGCGAGGTCGCCGGTCGTCTGGCACCCCTGGTCGGCGCCAACACGCTGATGCGCTCCCACGGCGGCCTCGGCCTCCTGATGTCCGGCGTCCCCGGCACTCGCCCCGCGACCGTGACGGTGATCGGCGGCGGCGTCGCCGGGGCCAACGCCGCGGTGATGGCGGCCGGCATGGGCGCGGACGTGACGATCTTCGACACGAACATCGCCCGGCTGCGCTTCCTGGATGACCACTTCGTCGGACGTGTGAAGACCGCGGCCTCGAACCCGCTCGACCTGCGCCGCGCCGTGGTCTCCTCGGATCTGGTGATCGGCTCCGTGCTGATCCCGGGCGCGAAGGCGCCGAAGCTCGTGACGAACGACATGGTGGCCGAGATGCGTCAGGGCAGCGTCCTCGTGGACATCGCGGTCGATCAGGGCGGCTGCTTCGAGGACACCCACGCCACGACCCATGACGACCCCACCTTCCGGGTGCACGACACCGTCTTCTACTGCGTCGCGAACATGCCCGGCGCCGTCCCGAACACCTCGACGTCCGCGTTGACCAACGCCACCCTTCCCTACGTCCGCGCCATCGCCGGACGCGGCTGGCAGGACGCGCTGCGTGCGGACACCGCTCTGACCGGCGGGCTCAACGTCGCCGGCGGCGTCGTCGTGAACCCCGGCGTCGCGACAGCGCACGGGCTCCCGCTCACGCCGGTCGGCGACGTCCTGGCCTGACACGCGGCACCGGGCCCCTGGACTCATCGTCCGGGGCCCTCCCGGTGCGGAGCGAGGCCGGCGATCACGACCCTGTCCCGCACCGCACCGTCCCGCAGCGTCCACGCCCTGCCCGCGTCCGTCTCGGCGTAGGGAGGGAGGTCGCGCACCCCGGCGAGCGTGCGGAGCTCTCGCGCCGCCTCCGCGAGCACGAGCGCCTCGCCCTCCTGGCGCAGCTCCTGCCAGAGCGAGAGACGCCGCTGCCAGCCGTCCGGGTCTCCGACGATCACCAGGCGGCGGGTCTCGCCGCCGACACCCGCCAAGTTCTTCGGGCCCGCCAGATCCCCCGTGCCCGCCAGCTCCCCCAGGCCCGTCAGGTCCCTCAGCGCCGTCCCTGGCGGCAGTGCGCCCAGGGCGCGGACCACGACCTCGGGATGCGCGGCGGCGATCGACGCAGCGGTCCGCGCCGCCATCGGCGCGACGACGGCCGTGACCCGTGCAGAAGGCGCCCAGTGCGGGCTCGCCGTCCCGACGGGATCGTCGTCCCCCGGCCCTTGCGACAGCCTCCGGGCACCATCCCCTCTGCGGAGACCATCCCCTCTGAAGGGACTACCGCCGAGACCGGCGCCGAGGGCGAACTGGACCTCCCGTCCGTCGAGCCTGGCCCGACCGTCCGGACGCATCGGATCGAAGGAGCTCCCCTCGCCTCCTGCTGCGAGATGCTCCGCACGGCCCGGCAGCCGGAGGAGCGCCCGTCGCGGGAGCAGATCCGCGATCGCGGCCACGACGCCGGCGCAGCGGGCCGCGGTGACCACGACGACGGTGCCGTGGGAGGGCGCCCGGCGCACGACCCGCTGCATCGTCTCCGCCCAGGCCGAGGAGTAGTCGATCGGATAGCGCGCCAGGATCGCATCGAGGTCGTCGCAGAGGAGCAGGCGCGGATAGGCGATGCTGCCGTCGTCGAGACCGGTGAGCATGCTCCACGCCGACTCAGGGTCCCGAGGCACCACCAGGCAGGACGCGCTCTGCTGTCGCAGGGTCGCGAGGACAACGGACTTCCCGGACGCCGGGCCGCCGAACACGGCGAGCCCCCTGTCCCGTCCCGGCGCGAGCACCAGGATCGGCTGACGCTGCCGGTCCGGCTCATCGGCGATCCCGAGGACGAAGCCGTCCGGCGGGATGTCGCCAGGATGCTCGCGCCGCAGCTCCTCGACGGTGACCGACGTGGGGAGCGACGGCAGCCAGGGGCTCAGCGCACGCGCACTGCCGTGGTGCGCCGACGCCGCGGTCCGCACATCGGCGCTGCGCGTGCGCGCGACGCGGAACGACAGCGCCTCCGCGTCGCGCGGACGACGGATGAGGGCAAGACCCCTCCCCGAGCCGTCGCCGGGGAGCTGTGCGGCGGCGTCGGATCCGAGCATCAGCCGACTGTCCTGCGGATCGGTGACGCGCAGGGAGATCCGCAGCGGACAGTTCGCGGCGAGAGCCTCGCGGATCACGCCCGTCGCCCGCTGGGTGCCGAGGACGAGGTGCATCCCGAGGGCCCTGCCCCGGGCGGCCACGTCGGTGAAGACCGCGCCGAGATCCGGATGCTCCTGCAGGAGCGCCGCGAACTCGTCGACGACGAGCACGAGTCTCGGCAGAGCGCCGCCTGCCTCCTCGACGGACCTCGCCCCGCGCTCCGCGAGGAAGGCCTCCCTCCGCCGGAGCTCGGCGCGAAGGCTCAGCATCCCCCGCTCGGCGCTCGGGCCGTCCAGATCCGTGATGACCGCGGCGACATGCGGCAGCTCCCGGAGCGGGTCGAACGCGGTCCCTCCCTTGAAGTCGGCCAGGACGAAGACCACCTCCTCCGGCGGGTGCGCCATGGCGAGGGAGGTCACCCAGGTGACCAGGAGCTCGCTCTTGCCCGAGCCCGTCACCCCGGTGACCAGCGCGTGCGGACCGTCCTCCACCAGGTCGACCGCCACCACCGTGCGAGCATCGCGCCCGATGGCCGCCCGAAGAACACCCCCGGGAACGCCCCCGAAGGTGTTCCCGAGATCGTCGCTGAGAGCGCCGTCACTCCGTCCGACGGCGCCGCCGTCCTGGAGCAGCTCCGCGAGCATGACCTCGGCGGGCGGTCCCGCCGGCGTGGTGCGATCCGCCGCGAGCCCTCCGGCGATCAGGGCGCCCTGCGCCGCCGACAGTCCCTCGACCGCGCAGCGGGCCTCCTCGGCTCCGGCCGACCGCACGACGGCGCACGCGGGGTCCTCGACGTCGAGGACCGTCGCGATCCCCGCCGGAGGGGTCGCCCCGGGCGCCACGAGAACCATCCGTATCGTGTTCGGCGCTCCCTCCGCCACCGGCCGCTCCCCCGTCTCCACCTGCATCGTGCGCAGTCCGCGAGCGGGAGACCCTCCGTGCGGTGCGTCCTGAAGACCGAGGGCCGCCACCCCCTCTCCCGTCAGACGCAGCGCCTCGGCGGAGTAGCGGAGGCATGCCTGGAGCACCAGGGCACGAAGCACGGCTCGCGCGACGGGCCCCGTTCCACGGACGCAGACACCGCCGTCCAACGGCACGGTCATGGTCGCGCCGTCGAGCATCCGATGACGCTCCATGAACTCTCGCGCACGCTCGCCGCCCCCTCCCGAGAAACGCACGGGGCTGGGGATCGACCCGACTCCGATCGCGAGCCGGTCGCCGGCCGCGATCCGCACCGAACGCAGGGGCGGGCGCCTCAGGCACTCCGCGACATCAGGCCAGGAGCGCCGCCGCAGACGCCGCTCCGCCTCCACGCGCTCGGCGTGCCCCCGCTCGACCCGCGCCCAGTCCGCCCGTTCCTCCTCTCCGGCGTTCCTGGACTCCGCGCGCCGGTGCCGTGCGGAGTCGAAGAACGACGCCGCCAGCATGAGCGGGCCGAGGGCGGCGAAGCAGAGGGTGAGGAGGGAGCCGGTGAGCCCCCACATCAAGAGGCCGGCCGCGACCGGGACGGCGGCGGCGAGGAGGGGCAGCGGCGCTCGTCGCGGGCGACCTGCGCCCGTCGGGAGGATGAGGGGGTCTGCGGGATCCATGACGGCAATCCCACCGGATCGACGTCGCTCACGGGACGCCGATCCCCAAAGGTGTGGACTACTCCGCGGCCACGCCGTCGGTGGAGGAGACGCTGTTCCGGCGGGCGACGTCGATGACGATCACGGTCACGTTGTCCCTCCCACCGTTCTCGAGAGCCGCGGCGAGCATCGCGTCCACGGCTCCGGCCGCCTCCGGCTGCTGGGTCAGGAAGTGCTGGATGCCGTAGTCCGTAAGCTCCTTGGTGAGCCCATCGGAGCAGATCACGAAGCGATCGCCGTCACGGACGGCGAACTCCCGGTAGTCCGGGGGCGTCGCCTCGCTGACGCCGACCGCACGTGTGATCACGTTGCTGTAGGGGTGTCCCTCCGCCTCCTCGGGGCTCAGCCGGCCGGCGGTGATGAGCTCCTGGACCACGGAGTGGTCGGTGGTGATCTGGGAGAGCGTGCCGTCGCGGAGCAGATAGACCCGCGAGTCCCCAATGTTCAGCGACACCCATCGCGGCTCGTTCGCATCGGGCTGCAGGTAGACGCCGGTGAGGGTCGTCCCCGTGCCCTCGTCCGTGGTGTCGGGGTGCTGTCCGATGTCGGCGACGGCGGCGACCAGCGCCTGCTCGATCGACGACGCCGAGATCTCCCCCGCGCCGACCGCCTCCTGCAGACGCGCGATGGTGCGCTGACTGGCGATCTCGCCGCCGGCATGGCCCCCCATCCCGTCGGCGACGACGAAGAGCGGGTACTCGGCGAGGAAGGCGTCCTGATTGTTCTCCCGGCGCCTCCCCTTGTCGGTGGCGCCCGCCCAGCGGATGCCGATGACGTCGCCGGACGCGAGAGCGATCTCCCGCGTGTGCGGCGTCGACGTCTGGGTCACTGGTGGCCTCCCCATCCTCGGACGATCCTCGTGACCGCCGGAGTCTCACACATCGTAGTCGAAGACCGACCCGCCGCTCACGCCGCGGGGTCGGCGGGGAGCGGGAAGAACGCGTCGATCGTCGCCAGGTCGTCCGCCGTCGGCGTCCAGGCGGCACCCGCACGCGCGTTCGCCTCGACCTGCTCCGGGGTGGTCGCCCCTGCGATCACGGACGAGACGGCGGGCCGTGCCAGGAGCCAGCCGAAGGTGGCCTCCAGCATCGTGATGCCCCGCTCGTCGCAGAACGCGCGATAGGCGTCGAGCGCGTCCCAGGGGGCGTTCTCCCACAGATGCGCCCTGGTCGACATGATCCGACTGTCGGACGGTCCGCCCTCGCGGGTGAACTTGCCGGTGAGCAGTCCGTTGTGGAGCGGGAAGTACGGGAAGAAGCCGAGGCCGTAGCGCTCGACCGCCGGCAGCACCTCGCGCTCCGCGGCGCGAGCGAGCAGCGAGTAGTGGTTCTGCGCCGACACGAACCGCGATCCGCGGCGCTGACGGGCCGTGAAATCGGCCTCGGCGACCTGCCATCCCGTGAAGTTCGAGTGCCCGAAGTAGCGGATCTTGCCTTCCCGCACCAGATCGTCGAGCGCGTCGATCGTCTCATCGATCGGCGTCTCGGGATCGGGGAAGTGCAGCTGGTATAGGTCGATCCAGTCGGTGCGCAGACGACGGAGGGACTCCTCCACGGCACGACGGATGTAGCGTCGCGAGCCCATGCCGGCCGGGAAGTCGTATCCCATGTCGTAGCGACCGTGACCGAACTTGGTCGCGAGCACCACGCGATCCCGTCGACCCTCGAGCGCCTCCCCCATGAGCGTCTCGCTGAGCCCCGGGTCCTTGCCGTACATGTCCGCCGTGTCGAGCAGCGTGATGCCGCTGTCGATCGCCGCGTCGAGCACCAGTCTGGTGCCCTGCAGAGTCTGGGTCGCGGTGCCCGCACGTCCGAAGTTGTTGCAGCCCAGCCCGACAGCGGAGACGAGGAGCCCGGAGGAACCGACACGACGTTCAGTGGTCACCATGCCTCCACGCTATCAACCCGAGGACCCCGCGGCGCGCACGGAGAAGGCCCCCGATCCGAGGATCGGGGGCCTTCTCTCGTGTCATGCCGGGGGCGTGCTCGGATCGGCCGGAGGCTGCTCTCCACCGGTCTCCGGAGCCGCAGGAGGTGCGACCGGCGGCGCGGGGGGTGCGGGCGGAGCCATCGGCGGGACCGGGGGCGTGACCGGCGGGACGGGAGGCGTGACCGGCGGGACGGGAGGCGTGACCGGCGGCGGGACCTGGCCGGGCTGAGCCGGCGGGAAGCCCTGCGGGGCCTGCGGCTGCTGATAGCCGGGCTGGGCGGGAGCCGGGTAGCCCGGCTGCTGCGGAGCCTGATAGCCCTGCGGCGGCTGGTAGCCGGGCTGCTGCGGAGCCTGGTAGCCCTGCGGAGCCTGGTAACCCTGTGGCGCGCCATAGGCACCGTAGGCACCGGGAGCGGGAGGGGCCGCCGCAGGCTGGACCGGGATGCCCGCCCACTGCGTGCGGTCGCCGAAGAAGCTGTTGGCCGCCCAGGGGGCCGGGGCGATGTTCGGGTTCCAGCGCGAGCGGTCGAAGGCGTTGATGCCCAGCCAGATGACGCTGAGGAAGACGTAGAGGACCACCCAGACCGCGTCCTTCTGCAGCTTCAGGCCGATCCGCCAGGCCGCGAGGATCATGACCACCGCACCGCCCAGCGAGAGAAGCCCCGCGAAGAAGTTGATGATCGGGATCCCGCTCAGCACGATCGCACCGCCCCAGGCGATGAGGGGCAGCCATGGTGACAGGTCTCCGAGCTTGGCGAAGACCATCGTGTTGTAGAGCGGCACCCAGGCCCGCCACTTCCCCTCGACGCCTGCCTTCTCGAAGACCTTCATCATGAAGATCGACGTGATGACATAGCCGATGATGCCTACGATCAAGGCGAAGAGGATGAACCCGCCGATGATCGCAAAGTACGTACCGTCGCTATAGCTCATGGAACCCTCCGGTGGACGTGGCGATGCGGGCCGCATCGCGTCATAAACAATAGCGCGCAACCATGTCGGATGCATGGCGCTTCTGTGAAAAGGACTTCTAGGCGGGCGGGGTGGAAGCCTGGGCGATGACGAGCTCGATCACGCTCGGATCCTCGGTCTCCCGCAGATCGATCCCGGCAGAGCCCGCCCAGGAGAGGAGGCCCCGACGTGTGGTCGCCCGTGGACGCCCCTCGGCGAGGGTCCGCACGAGGTCGCCTTTCGCATGCTTGTTGAAGTGGTTGAGCGCACGCCCCGTGTCGGTCACGACCCGGACATAGACGGAGGGGACCTCGGCTGGGATCGGCCCGAGCGAGACGTACGCCTCGGAGCGCAGGTCGAGCACGAAGGACGGCGCCGCCTCCCGCATGGCCGCGCTCACCGCATCGGCCCAGAGGCGTCGGAGCGGGGGAAGCCCGGGCACGGCGACCGCTGCCCCGAGCCGATAGGACGGGATCCGATCCAGCGCCCCGACCGGGCCGAACGGGGCGCTGTGGATCCAGACGTGCGTCCCCAGCCAGCGCCGCGCTGCCGCGGACAGGGAGGGCGCGTCGAGAGCGTCGTACAGCACGCCGGTGTAGCGGTCGACCGCCGGCATCGTCGGCGCGGTGCGCAGCTCTGCGTTGTGGACGATCTCACCGCGCTGACGGTCGCTCAGCTTCAGCACCCTGGCCGCGGCGTCCTCGTCCCCCGCCAACGCGATCAGCGCATCGATGGCGCGCTCGCGCTCCGGCCGCAGGCCGGGAAGCGCCCATGTCTCGAGCGCTGCCGGACGACGGGAACCGCCAGGGCGCTTGGTCTCCGAGGGCGGGAGGAGGATCTTCATGGGTCTCCTGGACAGACGGCGAGAGGGAGGCCCCGAAGGACCTCCCTCTCGCGTCGATCGATTCTCAGGCGATGAGCGCCGCGTTGCCGGCGACGATCGTCAGCACGCCGCCCTCCATCGAGAGGAAGCCGTCCTGCGCGTTCGCGAGCACCTTGGATCCGTCCTCCTGGGTGATCCGCACCTGCCCCTCGGCGAGGATGGCGAGCACCGGCTCGTGCCCGGGCATGATGCCGATCTCGCCCTCGACGGTCTTGGCGACCACGAGGCTCGCCTCACCCGTCCAGACCTCCGCATCCGCGGAGACGAGACTGACGTGAAGGGTTGCCATGATCAGGCGTTCTCCTTCTGGATCTGCGCCCACTTCTCCTCGACGTCGCCGATGCCTCCGACGTTGAAGAAGGCCTGCTCGGCCACGTGGTCGTAGTCACCGCGGCAGATCGCGTCGAACGACTCGATCGTGTCCTTCAGCGGGACCGTGGAGCCCTCGACGTTCGTGAACTTCTTCGCCATGTAGGTGTTCTGCGAGAGGAACTGCTGGATGCGACGTGCACGCGACACGACGATCTTGTCCTCTTCGGAGAGCTCGTCGACACCGAGGATCGCGATGATCTCCTGCAGCTCCTTGTTCTTCTGCAGGATCTGCTTGACCGTGGTGGCCACGCGGTAGTGGTCCTGGCCCAGGTAACGGGGGTCCATGATCCGCGAGGTCGAGGTCAGCGGGTCGATCGCCGGGTACAGACCCTTCGACGCGATCTCACGCGAGAGCTCGGTGGTGGCGTCGAGGTGGGCGAACGTCGTCGCCGGCGCGGGGTCGGTGTAGTCGTCCGCCGGGACGTAGATCGCCTGCAGCGAGGTGATCGAGTGTCCGCGGGTCGAGGTGATGCGCTCCTGCAGGAGGCCCATCTCGTCGGCCAGGTTCGGCTGGTAGCCCACCGCGGACGGCATGCGGCCGAGCAGGGTCGACACCTCGGAGCCGGCCTGGGTGAACCGGAAGATGTTGTCGATGAAGAGCAGCACGTCCTGCTTCTGCACGTCGCGGAAGTACTCCGCCATCGTCAGAGCCGAGAGCGCCACGCGAAGGCGGGTCCCCGGCGGCTCGTCCATCTGGCCGAAGACGAGGGCGGTCTTGTCGAAGACGCCCGCCTCCTCCATCTCGTGGATCAGGTCGTTGCCCTCACGGGTGCGCTCGCCGACACCGGCGAACACCGACACACCGCCGTGGTCCTGCGCGACGCGCTGGATCATCTCCTGGATGAGGACGGTCTTGCCCACGCCCGCGCCGCCGAACAGGCCGATCTTGCCGCCCAGCACGTACGGGGTGAGGAGGTCGATCGACTTGATGCCGGTCTCGAACATCTGGGTCTTGGACTCCAGCTGATCGAAGTTCGGCGCCTTGCGGTGGATCGGCCAGCGCTCGGTGATCTCGATCTTCTCGCCCGGCTCGGCGTTGAGGACCTCGCCGATGACGTTGAAGACCTTGCCCTTGGTCACGTCGCCGACGGGGACCGAGATGGCCTCGCCGGTGTCGCGGACCTCTTGACCGCGGACCAGGCCGTCGGTCGGGTTGAGCGCGATCGCCCGGACGAGGTCGTCGCCGAGGTGCTGTGCGACCTCGAGCGTGATCTCGGTCGACTCCTGGCCGATCGTGATCGTCGTCTTGAGCGCGTTGTAGATGTCGGGGATCGAGTCGTGCGGGAACTCGATGTCGACGACCGGTCCGTTGACGCGCGCGACGCGCCCGACGACCGCGGTCGTGGCGATTTCAGCCGTGGCGGTGGTGGTCATTTCTTCGTCTCTCTCTTAGAGGCTTACTTGCTCGACGCCAGTGCGTCGGCGCCACCGACGATCTCGGCGATCTGCTGAGTGATCTCGGCCTGCCGCGCGTTGTTGCGGAGGCGTGTGTAGTCGGTGATGAGCTTGTCGGCGTTGTCGCTGGCGGACTTCATCGCCTTCTGCGTCGCGGCCTGCTTGGCGGCCGAGGACTGCAGGAGGGCGTTGAAGACGCGGCTCTGGATGTACACCGGCAGGATCGCGTCCAGCACGGTGGCCGCGTCCGGCTCGAACTCGTACAGCGGGTAGACGGCGCTTCCCGCCTCGGACTCGTCGGCCTCGGCGATCTCCAGCGGAAGCAGACGGACCGTCTCCGGGCTCTGCGTCATCATGCTGACGAACCGGTTGTAGACGAGGTGGATCTCGTCCACTCCCCCGGCGTCGCCGCCGCGTTCGAACGACTCCAGCAGCGTCGCCGAGATCTCCTCGGCCGTGTGGAACGAGGGGGTGTCGGTGTCGCCGGTCCACTCGGCCGCTGCCGCGATCCGACGGAACTGGAAGTACCCGACGGCCTTGCGGCCGACGAGGTAGAACACCGGCTCCTTGCCCTGCTCGCGCAGGAGCTCCGCCATCTCCAGACCCTCACGGAGGATCTGCGAGTTGAAGGCTCCTGCGAGTCCGCGGTCCGAGGAGAAGATCACGACCGCGGAGCGGCGGATCGTCTCGGGTTCGCGGGTCAGCGGGTGATCGACGTTGGAGTGCGTCGCGACGGCGGAAACAGCCCGCGTCACGGCGCGCGCGAACGGCGACGAGGCCTTCACGCGCGCCATGGCCTTCTGGATGCGCGAAGCCGCGATGAGCTCCATCGCCTTCGTGATCTTCTTGGTCGTCTGAGCAGAAGAGATCTTCTGCTTGTAGACCCGGAGTTGTGCGCCCATGTCTCAGTCTCCTCCGCGACTACGCGCGACGGCCCTTGACGATCTTCTCCTGGTTCACGTCGTCGACGGCCGCAGCCGCGTGCTCCTCGTGACCGGGAGCGCCGATGCCGTGGTTCTTGCCGCCCTGGAACTCGAGGACGAAGGCGTCGGTGGCCTTCTCGAGCGTCGCGAGGGTGGCGTCGTCCAGGACGTTGGTCTCGCGCAGGGTGTCCAGCACCGTGGTGTTACGACGCAGGTGATCCAGCAGCTCGCGCTCGAAGCGCAGCACGTCCTCGACCTCGATGGTGTCGAGCTTGCCGTTGGTGCCGGCCCAGATCGAGACGACCTGGTCCTCCACCGGGTACGGCGAGTACTGCGGCTGCTTGAGCAGCTCGGTCAGACGTGCACCGCGCGCCAGCTGGCGGCGGGACGTGGCGTCGAGGTCGGACGCGAACATCGCGAAGGCCTCGAGCGAGCGGTACTGCGCGAGCTCCAGCTTCAGGGTTCCGGAGACCTTCTTGATCGACTTCACCTGGGCGTCGCCTCCGACGCGGGACACCGAGATGCCGACGTCGACGGCCGGACGCTGGTTGGCGTTGAACAGGTCGGACTGCAGGAAGATCTGGCCGTCGGTGATCGAGATCACGTTGGTCGGGATGTACGCCGACACGTCGTTGGCCTTGGTCTCGATGATCGGCAGGCCGGTCATCGAGCCCGCGCCCAGCTCGTCGGAGAGCTTCGCGCAGCGCTCGAGCAGACGGGAGTGCAGGTAGAAGACGTCACCCGGGTAGGCCTCGCGCCCCGGCGGGCGGCGGAGGAGGAGGGAGACGGCACGGTAGGCCTCGGCCTGCTTCGACAGGTCGTCGAAGATGATCAGGACGTGCTTGCCGCCGTACATCCAGTGCTGACCGATGGCCGAGCCCGTGTACGGGGCCAGGTACTTGAAGCCGGCCGGGTCCGAGGCGGGGGCCGCGACGATGGTGGTGTACTCCATCGCTCCGGCCTCTTCGAGCGCGCCCTTGACGGAGGCGATCGTCGAGCCCTTCTGGCCGATGGCGACGTAGATGCAGCGCACCTGCTTGTCGGTGTCGCCGGACTCCCAGTTGGCCTTCTGGTTGATGATCGTGTCGATCGCGATCGCGGTCTTGCCGGTCTGGCGGTCGCCGATGATCAGCTGACGCTGGCCGCGGCCGACCGGGATCATCGCGTCGATGGCCTTGATGCCGGTCTGCATCGGTTCGTGCACGCTCTTGCGCTGCATGACGCCGGGCGCCTGGAGCTCGAGTGCGCGGAAGCCCTCGGTCGCGATCTCGCCGAGACCGTCGATCGGGGTGCCGAGCGGGTCGACCACGCGGCCGAGGTAGCCGTCGCCGACCGGGACCGAGAGGACCTCACCCGTGCGGGTGACCTCCTGCCCTGCCTCGATGCCGGCGAAGTCGCCGAGGACGACCACGCCGATCTCGTGCTCGTCGAGGTTCAGGGCGAGGCCCTTGGTGCCGTCGCCGAAGGTCACGAGCTCGTTCGCCATCACGCCGGGCAGTCCCTCGACGTGAGCGATGCCGTCGGCTGCGTCGATGACCGTGCCGACCTCGGTCGCCGCGGCTCCCGTGGGCTCGTACGCGGCGACGAAGTCCTTCAGCGCGTCACGGATGACGTCGGGGCTGATCGAAAGTTCTGCCATTGTCTTCCCTTTGTATCTGGGTGCGCGGTTCCCCGCGCGAAGTCCGTTTGTCAGCCCGCGAGCTTCTGCCGGAGGCCGGCGAGGCGGGCGGAGAGGCTGCCGTCGATCACGTCGTCCGCGACCTGCACGCGCAGACCGCCCACGACCGTGGCGTCGATGACCTCGTTGAGCGCGACCTGGTGGCCGTAGCGTCGCGCGAGGAGGTCGGTGAGGCGGGTGCGCTGCTGCGCCGACAGCGGCGATGCGGTGTGCACCATGGCGACGATCCGGTCGCGCTGGGCCGAGACGATCCGCATCGCGCGGCTCAGCTGCTGGCGGATCCGGCGCTCGCGCGGCTGGCGGACGAGCGAGGTGATGATCAGGGCGGTGGCCGGGCTCACCCGTCCGCCCACGAGCGTCTGCACGAGCGTGCCCTTGGCGGCGCCGTCGCCGAGCCTGCTGCCGAGGGCCAGCTCCAGCTCGGGGTTGGCGGCGACCAGGCGCAGCACCGAGAACAGCTCGCCCTCGATGTCGGCCTCCGGGGCGGCGATCGCGGTGGCCCGCACCGCGAGCTCCTCGATGCCGTCGATGAGCTCGGCGGCGTTGGACCAGCGCTCGCTCACCGCGGCACGGAGGACGTCCTGCACCGGCGCCGAGAAGCCCGCGAACACGTGCGAGACGACGGCCTTCCTGGCATCCACGGGGGCTGAGGGGTCGGCCAGCGCGCCGCTCAACGCCGAGGTCTCCCCCACGGTGCGTGCGGCCGAGAAGAGCTCGCCCGCACCGTCGAGGGTGATCCCCTGCGCCGCGGCCAGCGCCTGGCTCGACGCGGCGAGCGCCTGAGTGGTCGCGCTGCCCATTACTTCGCCGCCTCGGACGCCTCGAGGTCCGCGAGGAAGCGGTCGACGACCGCGGTCGCGCGAGCGTCGTCGCTGAGCGTCTCGCCCACGACCCCGCCTGCGAGGTCCAGAGCGAGCGTTCCGACCTCGCCGCGCAGCGAGACGAGCGCCGCCTGGCGCTCCGCCTCGATCTGCGCGCTGGCGGTCGAGGAGATGCGCGCGGCCTCGGCGCTGGCGGTGTCCTTCGCCTCGGCGACGATCTTCTTGCCGTCCTCGCGGGCGGCCTCACGGATCTCACCGGCCTCGACGCGGGCTTCCGCCAGCTGGCGGGTGTACTCCTCGAGCGCGGCCTCGGCCTGCTTCTGGGCCTCGTCCGCCTTGGCGATGTTGCCTTCGATCGCGGCCGAGCGCTCGTCGAGCATCGCGGTCAGGCGCGGGAGGGCGACCTTCCACACGACGACGAGGATGATCAGGAACCACAGCCCGGACCAGATGATGTCGTACCACGCAGGGATGAGGGGGTTCTTCGCCTCGCCCTCGGCTGCGAGGCTCGTGACAAGAGCGTGAAGCATCCTGTCTCCTTCAGAGGTCGGTATGGCTTACGGGAAGGGGATGAATCCGACGGCGATGCCGACGAACGCAAGCGCCTCGGTGAAGGCGATACCGATCCACATGAGGACCTGGAGGCGACCGGCCAGCTCGGGCTGGCGGGCGACGCCCTCGATGGTCTTGCCGACCACGATGCCCACACCGATGGCGGGACCGATGGCGGCGAGGCCGTAGCCGACCGACGCGAGGTGGCCGTTGATGTCTGCGAGAACCGTAGTAGCGTCCACGGATTTTTCCTTTCGTTGTGGGCGGCGGAGAGTGATGCCGCCCGCGATGTGCTCTTTAGTGCTCTTCTGCGACCGCGAGCTGAATGTAGACCGCGGTGAGGACGGTGAAGACGTAGGCCTGGAGGACGGCGACCAGGATCTCGAAGAGAGTGAAGGCGCCGCCGAAGGCGAGGGTTCCGACGCCGAGGGCGGCCCAGCCGCCTCCCGCCGTGAAGAAGAAGAACTGGGTGGCCGCGAAGCACAGCACCAGCAGCATGTGGCCGACGACCATGTTCATCAGCAGTCGCAGCATCAGCGTGACCGGACGCAGGATGAAGGTGGAGACTAGCTCGATGACCGCCACGATCGGCAAGGCGAAGCCCGGGACGCCCTGCGGCATCAGCGCGTTCTTGAAGAACCGGAAGCCGTGGCGGCGGATGCCCGCGTAGATGAAGGTGACGTAGCTGACCACGGCGAGCAGCAGCGGGACGGCAGCGATGCTCGTCCCGGCGATGTTCAGGAACGGGATGATCCCCGTGATGTTCATGAACAGCACCATGAAGAAGATGGTCGCCAGGATCGGCAGGAACCGGTCGCCGTCCTTGCGCCCGAGCAGGTCGTGCGCGATGCCGTTGCGGACGAACCCGAGGCCCATCTCGACGAGGCTCTGGAAGCGGCCGGGCACGACGCGCATGCGTCGGGTGCCGAGCCAGAGGACCAGCACGATGGCGATGACGGAGAGGAACTGCACCAGGTGGATGCGGTGCACGGGGATACCGGCGACCTGGAAGAGGATCTCGGGGAAGAACTCGTCGATGGACGGACCGTGGAACTCGCCACCGTCGGCAGCCAAACGGGGGATCATGGTCGCAGCAAGATTAAACAGCGCGGGCTCCAGCTTCGGGGCACCGGTTCAAACCGGGGCGACGACGGTCGGTGTGCTTCACGGCGCATCACTCGCAGTCCGCGAGCGGGCTCTTGTATCAGCCTATCAGACCCGAGAGTTTCCTGAATCCGCGCCGCCCTCGCCCTCCGCGGCGCCGGCAGGAGTACCCTCCTGCACCCCGGGCGCCCGATCCTCGGGGACCTCGGTGGGAAGGGTCGTGTCGCTGACGTTCGGGAGCCGCATCCGGCTGAGGACGATGACGTCGACGATCAGCGACATCAGGACGCCCGCGACGATCGACAGGAAGAAGACCATCGGCGAGATCCACGGCTGTCCGCGGAGCACGATCATGACCACGACGAACAGCCCGAGCTTGAGCAGCCAGCCGCCAAGGACGATCGCGAAGAACAGTTGGACGTAGAGCGGCTCGCCGTACCAGCGGTTGGCGACGAGGATGCTGATCGCCGTGATCGCGAGGAACACGACGGCCAGGAGCACGCCCACCAGGCCGCTCCAGACCCCGGAGGGACCGGCGACGATCCCCCCGACCACGGCGGCGACCACCGCGAGGGCGGCGGCGGCGCCCGCCGACCAGATCAGGGTGCGGCGCAGGATCGGGGTGCTGGATACAGGGCTCGGGCTCATCGGGGATCCTCGGGGTCGGTGACGGCGGCGGGGATGGAGGGGCGGGAGGCGGGGGCGCTGCGCCGGGACGGGAGGAGCGTGACGACGAGACAGGCGGCCACGCCGACGACGCCGAAGAGGACGCCGGCGAGATAGTCCCCGTACCAGCCCTCCCTCGTGCCGACGTACATCAGCAGGACCGACAGCGAGATGATCGCGGTCCAGGCGTAGAAGATGAGGACGGCGTCGCGGTCCCGGTGCCCGAGGTCCAGCATGCGGTGGTGGAGGTGCTTCCGGTCCGGGGAGAACGGCGACTTCCCCGCCCTCATCCGGCGGAAGACGGCGAGGCCGAAGTCCAGCAGCGGGAGCAGCACGACGACCACCGGCAGCAGGATCGGGATGAACGCGCCGAGGAGCTGGGACCGGCCGAACAGCTCCGGGTTGAGCATCGCCGGGTTCAGCTGGCCGGTGAGGGCGACGGCGGAGGTCGCCATCAGGAGGCCGATGACGAGGGCGCCGGAGTCGCCCATGAAGATCTTCGCCGGGCTCCAGTTCAGCGGGAGGAAGCCGATGCACGCGCCGATGAGGACGGCGGCGATGAACGAGGCGAGGTTGAAGTAGGTGGACTGTCCGGTGTCCCTCGCGACGGTGTAGGAGTACGCGAAGAACACGCCGTTCGCGATCAGGCAGACCCCGGCGACGAGACCGTCGAGCCCGTCGATGAAGTTGACGGCGTTCATCACCACGACGATCGCGAACATCGTCAGCGCGATGCTCACCCAGCTGGAGCCGACGAAGAGCTCCCCGATCGGGAGCGAGAGGATCTGCAGGCCGCCGACGACGGTCACGATGCCCGCCGCGAGGAACTGGGCGCCGAGCTTGATCATCCAGTCCAGGTCCCAGAGATCGTCGATGACGCCGACGACGGCGATGAGCAGGGCGGCGCCCAGCACCGCCCACATGGTCTGGGGCGGCGCCCAGATGATCGAGAAGAACGGGTTCGCGGAGGAGACGGCGATGGCCGCGGCGATGCCCAGGAAGATGGCGACGCCGCCGAGCCGCGGCGTCGGCGTCGTGTGCACGTCGCGGTCGCGGATGCCGGGGTAGATCTTGAACCGGAGGCTCAGCTGCCACACGGCCCAGGACAGGGCGAGGGTGATCGCCGCCGTCAGGATGATCGTGAAGACGTACTGCTTCACGCGGGCTCTTCGAGGAGGTCGCCGAGGATGCGCCGGAGATCCTCTCGCGCGACGGCGCCGTTGCGGAGCACCCGTACCCTCGCCTCCTCGCCGCCGGGACGCACGAGGGACGTCGCGTCGACGATCGTGGAGGAGATGCCGGTCGGGCTCGGTCCGTTGTCGAGGTAGACCGACACGCTGTCGCCGAGCATCCGCTCCGCCGCGCCGATCTCGACCGCCGCGTCCTTGCCGGTGAGGTTCGCGCTGGACACCGCGAGCGGCCCCGTCTCCTCCAGCAGCTCCAGCGTCGCCCGCGTCTGCGGCATCCGCACGGCGACCGTGCCGTGCGTCTCGCCGAGATCCCAGACCAGCGAGGGTTGGGCCGGGAGGACGATGGTGAGCCCGCCGGGCCAGAACTCGTCCACCAGGCGCTGCACGGGCTCGGGAACGGACTCGGCGAGGGCGTTCAGCGTCGCCGCGTTGCCGACCAGGACGGGCGGCGGCTGGTCCCGCCCCCTCCCCTTCGCCGCGAGGAGACGCTGCACCGCCGCGGGGTTGAAGGCGTCGGCACCGACGCCGTAGACCGTGTCGGTGGGAAGGACGATGAGCTCGCCGCGGCCGATGGCCTGGCGCGCGTGGCGCATGCCGGTGAGGAGCTGATCCGCATCACGGCAGTCGAAGACGGAGGACATGACCCCTCAGTCTACGCGCGTGCTCCTGACGATCCGATCAGGGTCGCACGGCGGTCGTCGCCCTGTCCCGCAGCGTGAGGTCGCGGTGCGTGGCCGCGGCGAGCCATCCGTCCCCCTCCAGGATCTCCCGGATCTGCGCGCCCTGGAGCTCTCCGTGCTCGAGCACGACGGTCCCTCCCTGACGGAGCAGCGCGAGCGCGCGCCGACTGATGATCCGGACGACGTCGAGCCCATCCTCTCCGCCGTAGAGCGCGAGGGCGGGGTCGAAGAGGCGCACCTCCGGATCGCGCGGGATCGCCGCGTCCGGGACGTACGGCGGGTTGGAGATCACCACGTCGGCGCGTCCCTCGAGGCGCGCGAACGCCTCGCCGAGGTTGACGAGCTCGAGGGTGAGGTTGTCCGCGCCCGCGGTGTTCCGCCGCGCCCAGGCGTGCGCCTCGGGCGAGACCTCCGCCGCATAGACGCGGGAGTGCGGGACCTCGGTCGCCATGGCCAGGGCGATGGCGCCGCTCCCGGTGCCGAGGTCGATGCCGATCGGCTCCGGCGTCGCCGAGGCCAGCAGCGCGTCGATCGCGAACTGGACGACCGTCTCCGTCTCCGGCCGGGGCACGAAGACGCCGGGCCCCACGGCGAGCTGGAGGTGACGGAAGGGCGCGGTGCCCGTGATGTGCTGGAGCGGCTCCCGCGTCGATCGGCGGGAGACGAGCGCGGCGAGGGCGTCGGCCTCGCCGTCCGCGACCGCATCGCCACGGACGACGGCGGCCTGCACCTCCCCCCGGCCCATGCCGAGGACGTGGCCGGCGAGCAGCTCCGCGTCCACCGTGGGATCGGGGACGCCCGCCTCGGCGAGGACGCGCGCGGCGTCGCGGAGGAGGTCGGAGATGGTGTGCGGCACGGCGACCCAGCCTAGTCAGTCGCCGCGGAGCCGTCCGTCACATTGCCTCGGGCGCCCACCCTCTCGCCTAGGCTGGCAGCCGGAGGCCCGGGGAACGCACGAGGCCTGACGAACGCAAGGGAAAGGGCAGTCATGGCCGGCATCCACTCCGACATCACCACCGCCTTCGGGAACACGCCTCTGGTGCGGCTGAACCGCATCACCGAGGGGCTGGGGGCGACGGTCCTGCTCAAGCTCGAGTTCTACAACCCGGCCGGAAGCGTGAAGGACCGCATCGGCATCGCGATGATCAACGCGGCCGAGGCCGACGGGGCGCTGAAGCCCGGGGGGACGATCGTGGAGTCCACCAGCGGCAACACCGGCATCGCCCTGGCGATGGTGGGCGCCGCCCGCGGCTATCGCGTGATCCTCACGATGCCCGCCTCCATGTCGAAGGAGCGCCGCGTCCTGCTCAAGGCGTTCGGCGCCGAGCTCGTCCTCACCGATCCGACCAAGGGCATGTCCGGGGCGATCGAGGTCACCAAGCAGATCGTCGCCGACACCCCCGGTGCCGTCTGGATCCGCCAGTTCGAGAACCCGGCGAACCCGCAGATCCACCGCGAGACGACCGCTCAGGAGATCCTGCGCGACACCGACGGGGACGTCGACATCCTCGTCGCCGGGGTCGGCACCGGCGGCACCGTGACCGGGACGGGCCAGGCGCTCAAGGCGGCGAAGCCCGACGTGCGGGTCGTCGCGGTCGAGCCGAAGGACTCCCCCGTGCTCTCCGAGGGCCACCCCGGTCCGCACAAGATCCAGGGCATCGGCCCGAACTTCGTCCCGGACATCCTTGACCGGGACGTGATCGACGAGGTCATCACCGCGGAGTTCGACGAGTCCCTGCGCATCGCCCGCGAGCTCGCCGCACGGGAAGGGCTCCTGGTCGGCATGTCCACGGGAGCTGCGGTCTCGGCCGCCCTCGCCGTCGCCGCCCGGCCGGAGAACGCCGGCAAGACCATCGTGGTCATCGCCCCGGACACCGGCGAGCGGTACATCTCCACGGCGCTGTTCGAAGACCTCCGCGAGGACTGAGCGGCGTGGGCTGGCTCTCTCGCGCGCGGGAGGACGTCGCCGCGGCGCGCCTGCGCGACCCCGCCGCGAGGAGCGGGATCGAGGTCGCGCTCCTGTACCCGGGCCTGCACGCGATCTGGGCGCACCGGGTCGACCACGCGCTCTGGCGGCGCGGGCTGCGCTTCCCCGCGCGGATGGGCTCGCAGGTCGCGCGCTGGCTCACCGGGATCGAGATCCATCCCGGCGCGACGATCGGGCGACGCTTCTTCATCGATCACGGCATGGGGGTCGTGATCGGCGAGACCGCCGAGATCGGCGACGACGTGATGCTCTACCACGGCGTGACACTGGGCGGCCGTCAGCGGGAGGGCGGCAAGCGCCACCCCACGCTCGGCGACGGCGTGCTGGTCGGAGCCGGGGCGAAGATCCTGGGCCCCGTGTCCATCGGCGCGCGCAGCGCCGTCGGAGCGAACGCCGTGGTGACCAGGGACGCGCCGGCCGACTCGGTCCTCACCGGAGTCCCGGCGAGGGTCCGCGCCCGCCGCCCCGACGACGACATCGCGCAGCTGCTGACCGCCCCGGACTACTCGATCTGAGGCCGGACTGCTCGATCTGAGGACGGGGGCCTTCCCCCCTCCGGACAGCGGCGTGCCCGCCCGGCCCCCGACGGGCGGGCACGCCCCTCACGACGCGACGAAGAACGGGATCGCTCCCGTCAGCATCCCCACGCCGAGCATCGCGAGCGACACGATCGCCGCCCGCCAGAGCACCTTGCGGTGGTGGTCGCCGAGGTTGACGCTCGCCAGGGAGACGAGCAGCAGGATCGCCGGCACGAGCGGGCTCTGCAGGTGCACCGGTTGGCCGATGATCGAGGCCCGCGCCATCTCGACCGGATCGATCCCGAAGTGCGCGGCGCTCTGCGAGAGCACCGGGAGGATCCCGAAGTAGAAGGCGTCGTTCGACATGAAGAACGTGAACGGGATCGACAGCACGCCGGTGATCGGCGCCAGGAACGGCCCCAGCTGAGGCGGCAGGACGTTCGTGATCCAGTTCGCCATCGCATCGACCATGCCGGTCCCGGTCAGCACGCCGACGAGCACCCCGGCCGCGATCACCATGGACACGACCCCGACGATGCTCGGGGCGTGCGCCACGATCTCCGAGGCCTGCTCCTTGAGCCTGCGGAAGTTGACCACGAGGGCGATTGCCGCCCCGACCATGAACACATAGGGCAGCGGCATGATGTCCAGGACCAGCAGCACCATGACCGCGACGGTGAGGACGAGGTTGAACCAGATCAGCCGCGGCCGGAGCGTGTCGCGCGACGGGTCCAGCATCGTGTCGGCCATCGCCGTGTCGGCGGGGTCCACGACCCCGGCCGACACCGCGCCGTGCCCGCCCGCCACGGTGACGACGTTGCCCGTGTGCAGGGAGGCTCGGGCGCCCGGCTTCGCGTCGGCGCCGCGGAAGATGCTCGGCACACCCGCGAGCACGCCGCCCTCGGGAGAGCCGTCCAGACGGCTCCCGTCGATGCGGTCGAGCCGGTTCCGCTCCTGGAGCCCGAGCAGCCAGGAGAAGCCGAGCGTGATCGCCACGCCGACGCCGAGCGCCGGCAGCATCGGCACGAAGACGTCGGTGGGCTGGAGCCCGAGCGCGGTCGCCGCGCGCACGGTGGGCCCGCCCCAGGGCACGATGTTCAGCGTCCCGTTCATGAGACCGGCGACACAGGTCAGCACGACGGGGCTCATGCCGAGGCGGAGGTAGATGGGGAGCATCGCCGAGGTCGTGATGATGAACGTCGTCGAGCCGTCGCCGTCGAGCGAGACGGCGCCGGCGAGGATCGCGGTGCCGAGGACCACCTTGGCCGGGTCGTCGCCGAGCAGCCGGGTGATCAGCCGGATCAGCGGATCGAACAGGCCGACGTCGATCATGATGCCGAAGAACATGATGGCGAACATCAGCAGCGCCGCGGTCGGCGCCATCTTGGCGATCGAGTCGAGGATCATGTCGCCGAGCCCGAGGCCGGCGCCGGCGAAGAGCCCGAAGACGGTGGGCACCAGGATCAGGGCCACCATCGGCGTCAGGCGCTTGGTCATGATCAGCGTCATGAACACCAGGACCATGACGAAGCCGAGGACGACCAGCACCCATTCGGGCGGCAGGAACGCCAGATCGTATTCGGGCTTCTCGTCGGCGGCGGCGAGCAGGCCGGTGAGCGCAGGGGGCATGTGGGTGACTCCTTCGTCGTCGCCCGTCGTCTTCGACGGGACACGCCGATGCTAGGGAAGCCCGCGCCGCGGGGACGGCTATCCCGCATTCAGGGCCCTTGTGCGCGTAGCGTGGGTTCTGCGCATATTGCGCGAAGGGAGCGGGGATGACCGGACGAGGACGCGTGCGACCGCGGTTCGCGACGCGACTGCTGCTTCTGCAGCTGGCGACGGTCGTGTTCGTGGTCGCGCTGTGCACGGGCGCCTACCTCCTGCTGGCCGTGCAGCAGCTCCGCGCCGAGGCGGAGTCCTCCGCACTGGGCATCGCCCGGACGCTGGCCGAGGACCCGCAGGTGCGGACGCAGGTCGCCGCGGTCTCCGCCGATCCGGGGACGCCCCGGGGCGAGGATCTCCGTGACGGCGAGCTGCAGCGGATCGCCACCGCGGTCGCCGCGCGGACCGGGGCCCTGTTCGTGGTGATCGCGGACGATCACGGCGTCCGTCTCGCCCATCCCGACCCGTCCCGGCTCGGCCAGGTGGTGAGCACGCCGTTCGAGCGGGTGCTCGACGGCCACGAGGTCATCGACTGGGCGACCGGCACCCTCGGGGAGTCGGTGCGGGCGAAGGTCCCGGTCCTCGGCGCCGACGAGAGCCCGGTGGGAGAGATCAGCGTCGGCTTCGAGCCGGCCGGCGTCTTCGACGATCTGCCGGCCCTCTTCGCGGTCGCGGGCATCGCCGCCCTCGGCGCGCTGACCCTCGCGACCCTCACCACGCTGATCCTGCGACGACGGTGGGAGCGGCTCACCCTCGGGGTCCAGCCGGAGGAGCTGGTGGCGCTGGTGCAGAACCAGACGGCGGTCCTGGACGGCGTGGACGACGGCGTTCTGGCGATCGACCCCGACGGCGTCGTCCGGGTGTGCAATGCGGCGGCCGAACGCATGCTGGGACTGCGCTCCCCCGTCGGTCGCCCGCTGTCGGACCTCGGGCTCCCCGCCGCCCTCCTCGACGCCGCGACGCCGGACGCCGACCGGTCCCGAGTGGTGCTCGCCGACCGCGTGCTCTACCTCGACACCCGCCCCGCCCGACGGGACGGCCGACACCTCGGCGAGGTCGTGATCGTGCGGGACCGCACGGATCTCGTCGCACTGACCGAGCGTCTGGAGACGGTCCGGACGATGACCGCGGCGCTCCGGGTGCAGCGTCACGAGTTCGCGAACCGGATGCACGTCGCCGCCGGCCTCATCGACGCCGAGCGCGTCCCCGAGGCGCGGGCGTTCCTGGCGGAGCTCGTCGAACGCGGAGCCGTCGACTTCCCCGTCCCCGGCCTTGACCGGCTGACCGATCCCTTCCTCCGCTCGTTCCTCGGCGCGAAGGCGATCGAGGCGGGCGAGCGCGGCGTCGCCCTCCGCATCGCCGAGGAGTCCCAGCTGATCGGCGCGGTCGCCGAGGTCGAGGACGTCGCGGCCGTCCTCGGCAATCTCCTGGACAACGCCGTCGGCGCCGCGGTCGCGGGCGACGCGCCCCGATGGGTCGAGGTCGCGGTGCTCGATGACGGCGACGCGCTGGTCGTGACGGTGGCGGACTCGGGAGACGGTCTCCCCGCTCAGGAGCGGAGAGCGCCGGCCACCGGGCCCGGGCCGGACTCCGGCTCCGCTCGTGACCCCGGCCACGGTTCCGACCCCGCCCGCAGTTCCGACCCCGTCCACGGGCACGGCATCGGGCTTCCGCTGTCGCGGGAGATCGCGCGCCGGAGCGGTGGCGACCTCTGGATCATCGACCGAGGCGGATCCGACCACGGCGCGGTCTTCGCGGCGCGGCTGGAGTCCGTCGTCCGCCCCGGCGGGAAGGAGACCCCATGACGGACACGATCCGCGTCCTCGTCCTCGACGACGACTTCCGGGTGGGAAGGCTGCATCAGGAGATCGTGGCCGATCGCCCGGGGTTCACGGCCCTGGAGCCGGTCCGCTCGATCGCGGAGGCGCAGACGGCGATCCGCGCCCAGCGACCCGATCTACTCCTGGCCGACGTCTATCTCCCCGACGGCGACGGGATCGAGCTGGTGCGCGCATCCGGGATCGACGCGATCCTGATCTCCGCCGCGGACGATGCGCCGACCGTCCGCCGCGCGCTGCGCTCCGGCACCCTCTCCTACCTGATGAAGCCCTTCGAGCAGCGCGCGCTCGTCGACCGGCTCGACCGGTACGCCCGCTACCGGAACCTCCTCGCCGGGGAGCGTCCGCTCCGCCAGGAGGACCTGGACCGGAGCTTGGCGATCCTGCACGGCTCGGGAGAGCAGACCTCCCTCTCCCGGTCGGCGACCGAGCAGCTGGTCCTCGCAGCCCTCGACGACGGCGAGGCGTCCGCCGCCGAGGTCGGCGAGCGGGTGGGGATCTCCCGCGCGACCGCGCAGCGCCACCTCGCCGCCCTCGCGGCGCGGTCGGTGGTCGAGGTGCGCCTCCGCTACGGCGCGACGGGGCGCCCCGAGCACCGCTACGCGGCGCGCGTCTGAGGCGCGATCAGCCCTCGGCGCCGAGAGCGGCGAGCCGCGCCTCCTCGTCGGCGGAGATCGCGGACTCGATGATCGGGTCCAGCGCGCCGTCCATCACCTGATCGAGGTTGTAGGCCTTGAACCCGGTCCGGTGATCGGCGATCCGGTTCTCCGGGAAGTTGTAGGTCCGGATGCGCTCGGACCTGTCCATCCCGCGGATCTGGGACCGCCGGGCGTCGGCGGCCTGCGCATCGCGCTCCTCCTGCTGCTTGGCGAGGAGCCTGGCGCGCAGCACGCGCATACCGGCCTCGCGGTTCTGCAGCTGGGACTTCTCGTTCTGCATCGAGACGACGATGCCGGTCGGGAGGTGTGTGATCCGCACCGCGGAGTCCGTGGTGTTCACCGACTGCCCACCGGGGCCCGAGGAGCGGAAGACGTCGATCTTCAGATCGTTCGCCGCGATCTGCACCTCGTCCGGCTCGTCGACCTCGGGGAAGACGAGCACACCCGTGGTGGAGGTGTGGATTCGCCCCTGCGACTCGGTCGCCGGCACGCGCTGGACGCGATGCACGCCGCCCTCGTACTTCAGGTGCGCCCACACGCCCTGCGCGGGGTCAGAGGATGATCCCTTGATCGCGATCTGGACGT
Organism: Microbacterium resistens; assembly: GCF_031456305.1. Taxonomy (GTDB): domain Bacteria; phylum Actinomycetota; class Actinomycetes; order Actinomycetales; family Microbacteriaceae; genus Microbacterium; species Microbacterium resistens_A. Next base: position 278,612 of record NZ_JAVDUM010000003.1, on the reverse strand, counting down.
CCTTGTACCCGCCGAGGTCCGACTCGTTCCGCTCCAGGAGCTCGGTCTTCCACCCCTTGGACGCGGCGTACTGCACGTACATCCGCAGGAGGTCCGCAGCGAAGAGGGCGCTCTCCGCGCCCCCCTCCCCCGCCTTGACCTCCAGGATCACATCACGGGCGTCGTCCGGGTCCCGCGGGATCAACAGGCGGCGCAGCCGCTCCTGGGTGGCCTGCAGCCGCTCCTCGAGCGCGGGGACCTCCTCCGCGAACGCCGCGTCCTCACGGGCGAGCTCCCGGGCGGCGGCGAGGTCGTCCTCCGCCGCCACCCAGTCCTCGTGCGCCTTGACGATCCTGCTGAGCTCGGCATACCGGCGGTTCACCCGCTTGGCGCGGGCGGCATCGGCGTGCAGATCGGGGGCCGACAGCTCCCGCTCGACCTCGCGATGCTCGTCGATCAGGGTCTGGACGGACTCGAACATGACTCGCCGCCGCTCGGATCAGCGGATGCTGTTCTCGTGGCCGTGGCTGTGCCCCGTCGCCGGGGGCGTCGGCATCGACTTCTGCATCTGCACGAGGAACTCGACGTTCGACTGGGTCTCCTTGAGCTTGCCGAGCACGACCTCGAGGGCCTGCTGCGGGTCCAGGCCCGCGAGGGCGCGGCGGAGCTTCCAGGTGATCTTCACCTCGTCCTGCGAGAGGAGCATCTCCTCGCGGCGGGTGCTCGACGCGTTCACGTCGACGGCCGGGAAGATCCGCTTGTCGGCGAGCTGCCTGCTCAGCCGAAGCTCGCTGTTGCCCGTCCCCTTGAACTCCTCGAAGATGACCTCGTCCATCTTGGAGCCGGTCTCCACGAGCGCGGTGGCGAGGATCGTGAGCGATCCGCCGTTCTCGATGTTGCGCGCCGCGCCGAAGAAGCGCTTGGGCGGGTACAGCGCCGAGGCGTCGACCCCTCCGGTGAGGACGCGTCCGGAGGCGGGCGCGGAGATGTTGTAGGCGCGGCCGAGACGCGTGATCGAGTCGAGCAGCACGACCACGTCGCGTCCCAGCTCGACCAGGCGCTTGGCGCGCTCGATCGCGAGCTCCGCGACCGTGGTGTGGTCCTCGGCGGGCCGGTCGAAGGTGGAGGCGATGACCTCGCCTTTCACCGTGCGCTGCATGTCGGTGACCTCTTCGGGGCGCTCGTCCACGAGCACGACCATGAGGTGGACCTCGGGGTTGTTCTGCGCGATGGCGTTGGCGATCTGCTGCAGCACGATGGTCTTGCCGGCCTTCGGCGGAGCGACGATCAGGCCACGCTGGCCCTTGCCGATCGGTGCGACGAGGTCGATGATGCGCTGCGTCAGCTTCTCGGGAGCCGTCTCCAGGCGCAGGCGCTCCTGCGGGTAGAGGGGCGTGAGCTGGCCGAACTCGACCCTGGTGCCCGCGTCGTCGGCGGAGAGCCCGTTGATCGAGTCGACCTTTACCAGGGCGTTGTACTTCTGGCGCCCCTGCTGCTGCTGGTCGCCCTCGCGCGGCTGCTTGATGGCGCCGACGACGGCGTCGCCCTTGCGCAGGTTGTACTTCTTGACCTGCCCGAGCGAGACGTAGACGTCGCTGGGGCCGGCGAGGTATCCGGTGGTGCGCACGAACGCGTAGTTGTCGAGCACGTCGAGGATGCCGGCGATCGGGATGAGGACGTCGTCCTCGCCGATCTCGGTCTCGAACTCGTCCGCGCCGCCGCCCGCGTTGCGGCGCTTGTTGCGCTGACGCTGACGGGAGGAGGAGGCGCTGTCGTCCTCGACGGGCGCGGCCTCGCCGCCGCCGTTGCCGTTCTGGGCGCCGTTGCGGTTCCGGCTCCTGCTGCGGTTCCGGCTGCGTCCGCGGCCGTTCTGCTCGTCACCGGAGTCCGAGGCGTCGTCCGACTTCTCGGCGGACCGCTCCCCGCCCCGGTCGGCGGCCGGCTTGTCCGCCGCGGCCTCTGCCTGCTTGTCGGAGGCCTGCTTGTCGGAGGCCTGCCTGTCGGTCTGCTTGTCGGCGACCTGCTTGTCGGCGGCGGGCTTCTCCTGCGCCGTGGCCTGCCGGTCGGCGGTCGATCCGCCGTCCTTCTCCGCGGCCGCTGCCGCGTCGTCGGCCTTGGCGGCACGGGTCTTCCGCGCCCGGGCGGGCTTCTTCAGGGCGTCGGTGGCCGCGGGCTCGGCGGCAGCGCCGGCGTCGATCGCCGGGGCGGCCGTTCCGGTCGCCGGGGATGCGTCTGCCGCGGCAGCGCCCTCCCCTCCTGCGGCCGGAGCGGTGGTCTCGACCTTCTTGGCCCTTGAGCGCCGCGGCGCCTTCGCCGGCGCCTCGGCGGCGACAGCCGAAGCCGACGCTGCTGCCTCGACCTTGGCGGGCTCGGCCTTGGCGGGCTCGGCCTTGGCCGCCGCCTCGGTGGAGGCGGTGGTCGCCCGACGCGGAGCGCGCTTGCGGGCCGGAGCCTTGGGCGCCTCTCCCGCTGCGGCGGAGTCGGAAGCCGGGGCGGTCGCCTGGCTCTCGGACTGGGTCTCGGAGATGGTCTCCACGAGTACTCCTCTATAAGTCACGGGAAATGAGCGTCACGAACAGCAGATACTGAACGCGACCGCACGGCATCCTGCGCTGAGCCGGTTGCCCAGCGCATGCGACCAGGGTTCCAGGAACCGGTCGGATGGTGTGCGGGTGACGCAGAGATTGCGTCTCGGGCCGGGATCACGATTGCGACGAAGGGCCCTCCGCTCGATTCCTCATGCTACCACCCCGCACGTCCACGGCGACCATCCGACGCTCCCAGGGAGTGTCCGTGACGGCGTCGGCGACGGCTGCGGCGTCGAGCCTGCGGCCAGGCCCGTCGCACAGCACGAGCACGCTCGGCCCCGCGCCCGAGACGACGGCGGCGAAGCCCTCCGCGCGGAGGGCGCGCACCAGCCGATTGGTCTCCGGCATCGCCGGTGCCCGGTAGTCCTGGTGCAGACGGTCATCGGTGGCGTCCAGCAGCACGTCGGGGCTCTGCGTGAGCGCGGCGACGAGGAGCGCCGAGCGCGACACGTTGAACACGGCGTCCTCGCTGGGCACGTGCTCCGGCTGCAGGCTGCGCGCCGCGGTCGTCGACATCGTGTAGCCGGGGACGAGCACCAGCGGCGAGACGCCGCGGTGCACGAGCAGCTTCTTGTGCCGCGGGCCGTCCTGCCCCATCCAGGCGATCGTGAGACCGCCGAAGAGCGCGGGGGCGACGTTGTCCGGATGCCCCTCCAGCTCGGTCGCGAGGCGCAGCAGCGCCACGTCGTCCAGCTCGACGATCCCCTGGAGCAGGCCCTTCGCGGCCAGGACGCCCGCGGCGACGGCAGCACCCGAGGAGCCGAGCCCGCGGCCGTGGGGAACGCCGTTGCGGGCGACGAGACGGATGCCGGGCAGGTCGACCCCCGCGTCGGCGAACACGTGCGCGATGGACCGGACGACGAGGTTCGTGGCGTCGCGCGGGATAACCTCGGCGCCAGAGCCGCTCACCTCCACCTCGAGGTCGGAGGACGCCAGCGCCGTCACATCGAGCTCGTCGTACATGCTCAGCGCGAGGCCCAGCGTGTCGAAGCCGGGACCGAGGTTGGCGCTGGTCGCCGGCACCCGCACCTGCACCGAGGCGCCAGGACGGACGGAACCGGCAGGCACGGAACCGGTGGGCACGGTGCTTCCGCTCACGTCACTCCCCCTCCACGCGCAACACGGAGACGACCCTCGTCACGACAGGGGTGCCCGCCAGCCGCGCCACGGTCCCGCTCAACGCCTCCTCGGAGGCGCGGTGCGTGCCGATCACGATGCGGGCGGTGGCCGCCTCATCCGCGTCGACCGTCTGCAGCGCGGTCGCGACCGAGACGTTCTCCTCGCTCAGGATGCCGGCCACCGTGGCCAGGACGCCTGGCTGGTCCTCGACCTCGAGGGTGATCTGATAGCGCGTGGTGATCCGGCCGATCGGCGCGATAGGAAGGCTCTGGCGGGCGGACTCCCCGATCCCGACCCCTCCGGCGATGTGGCGGCGGGCGGCAGAGACGACATCGCCGAGCACCGCCGACGCGGTCTGCGCGCCACCGGCCCCCGCGCCGTAGAACATCAGCGGGCCCGCGGCCTCCGCCTCGACGAAGACCGCGTTGTTGCCGCCGTGGACCGAGGCGAGCGGGTGGTCGCGGTCGATCAGGGCCGGGTACACCCGCACCGAGATCTCGTCGCCCTCCGCGCCGCCGAGCCGCTCGCAGATCGCGAGCAGCTTGATCACGTAGCCGGCGCGTCGCGCGTCGGCGATCATGCCGGCCGTGACCGACTCGATCCCCTGACGGTGGACGTCCTCGATCGAGACCTGCGTGTGGAAGGCGAGGCTCGCGAGGATCGCGGCCTTCTGCGCCGCGTCGTAGCCCTCCAGGTCGAGCGTGGGATCGGCTTCGAGGTATCCGAGCTCCGTCGCGATGCGCTGAGCGTCCTCGGCGGCGAGCCCCTCCCGGTCCATGCTGTCCAGGATGAAGTTCGTGCTGCCGTTGACGATCCCGAAGATGCGGACGATCCGGTCGCCGGCGAGCGAGTCCCGGAGCGGACGGATGATCGGGATCGCGGCGGCGACCGCCGCCTCGTAGGACACCGAGGCGCCCACCTGGTCGGCCGCCTCGAAGATCTCCGCGCCGTGCGTGGCGAGCAGGGCCTTGTTCCCGGTCACGACATCGGCTCCCGAGCGGAGCGCCGCGAGCACGTGCGTGCGCGCGGGCTCGATCCCGCCCATCAGCTCGATCACGATGTCGGCGCCCAGGATGAGCGCCTCCGCGTCCGTGGTGAGCAGCTCGCGCGGAAGCTCCGCGTCGCGCGGCGCGTCCGGGTTCCGGACGAGGATGCCGGCGAGCTCGAGGCGCGCGCCGCTGCGCTCGGCGAGATCGTCGGCGTGCGCGAGCAGGAGCCTGGCGACCTGCGATCCGACGGACCCGGCGCCCAGCAGGGCGACTCGGAGGGTGCGGTGCTCCGTCATGCTTCTCCTTCTCCGGCGCTGCGGCCGGACTTCTGGACGATCGGGTTCGGGGAGGTCTGGGGCGCGGCGTCCTGGTCGAGCCCCGCATCGCGTCCGAGGAGGTCCGCGATGCTCTCGCCCCGGACGATGACCCGCGCCCGGCCGTCCCGGACGGCGACGACGGCAGGACGCGGCGCGTGGTTGTAGTTGCTGGCGAGCGCATGGCAGTAGGCGCCCGTGGCGGGGACGGCGAGGAGGTCGCCGGGGGTGACGTCGCCCGGGAGGTACTCGTGATCGACGACGATGTCGCCCGACTCGCAGTGCGACCCGACGACCCGGACCAGCACCGGGGCGCCGGCCCCCTCGCGGGACGCGATGCGCGCGGAGTACTGCGCACCGTAGAGGGCGGGCCGGGCGTTGTCGCTCATGCCGCCGTCCACGCTCACGTAGAGGCGTTCGCCGCGATCGCCGAGCGAGACGGGCTTGGTCGTGCCGACCTCATAGAGGGTGACCCCGGCCTGGCCCACCACCGAGCGGCCCGGCTCGAAGGCGAGGCCCGGGATCGGGACGCCCCGGACGTCGCACTCCTGCGCGACCGCCTCGACGATCGCGGCGGCCAGCTGCTCGATCGGGGTGGGGGCGTCCGCGGCGGTGTAGGCGATGCCGAAGCCGCCGCCGAGGTTCAGCAGCGGCAGCTCGCCGCCGGCGAGGAGCGCCGCATGCAGGTCGACGACCCGGGACGCGGATTCCTCGAAGCCGGACGCGCCGAAAATCTGGGAGCCGATGTGGCAGTGCAGGCCGAGGAGCGACAGGCTCGGGATCTCGCGGATGCGTGCGACCGCCGCCGGAGCCTCCGTGAGCGGGAAGCCGAACTTCTGGTCCTCGTGGGCCGTCGCCAGGAAGTCGTGCGTCTCGGCGTGGACCCCGCTGTTGACGCGGAGGAGAACGTGCTGGACGCGATCGCGGCGCTCGGCGATCGCACCGAGGCGCTCGATCTCGATGACGCTGTCCACGATGATCGTGCCGACGCCGACCTCCACCGCACGTTCGAGCTCGGAGACCCGCTTGTTGTTGCCGTGGAAGCCGATGCGCGCGGGGTCCACGCCCGCGGCGAGCGCCAGCTCCAGCTCGCCGCGGCTGCACACGTCGACCCCCATGCCCTCCTCGACCACCCAGCGGGCGACCTCCGCGCTCAGGAACGCCTTGCCCGCGTAGTAGACCCGGGCCGTCGTGCCGTGCGCCTCGGCGGCAGTCCCGAACGCCGCGACGAAGCGCCGGGCGTGCGTGCGGACCTCGTCCTCGTCGAGGACGTAGAGGGGGGTGCCGAAGCGCTCGCGGAGCTCCGCGACGCCGACCCCGCCGAGCGTGAGGGCGCCGTCCGCCGCGCGGCGGGCCGAGGCGGGCCAGATCCGGGGCGGGAGCGCGTTGGCGTCCTCGGGCACGATGAGCCAGTCCGGAGCGAGCGGGTCGTCGGGCAGGGCGGAGGCCACGGAGCACCAATCGTCGGGGGCATGTGCACCGCCCGCGCGACCTGCTCGCAGGAGCGGATCCGGCACGGACGGTCACGGCACGAGAGGTGCCGATTTCCCAGAATTCTAGGACACCCGCGGGGTCTCGCCGGACGCGGCCTGCCGCGTCCGCTCAGTACGCTCGATCCCATGGATCAGGATGAGAGGCCGCCCCGGCCGGGGAACCCGATCGCGCGGGCGGTGTCGGCGACCGTCGCGTGGGCGCTGCGGCGCCGGGCCGCGCGCGCAGCGCTCCTCTACCTCGAACGCCGCGGCCCCTCGCTCGCGGACGGGATCACCTACCGCGCGCTGTTCAGCGTCTTCGCCGCGGTCCTCCTCGGCTTCTCGGCCGCGGGGCTGTGGCTGTCCGGCAATCCGGAGGCCTTCGACGCGCTGGTGCGCACCGTGGGCACCGCGATCCCCGGTCTCGTCGGGGAGGGCGGACTCGTGGACCCGGCGAGGATCCGCGTCCCCGCCGAGCTCTCGGTCACCGGGGCGGTGTCCCTCATCGCCCTGGTCGGCGCGACGATCGGGGCGGTCGGGTCCCTGCGGACCGCCCTGCGCACGCTCGCCGGGACGCTCGCGGACGACGTGTTCTGGCTCTGGGTGATCCTGCGCAACCTCGCCCTCGCCGCGGGGATCGGGCTCGCCTTCGCGTTCACGGCCTTCGCCACCTTCTCCGGCACCGCGGGGATCCGAGCGGTGACGGGCTTCTTCGGCGCACGGCACGGTGCCGAGGAGTTCTGGGCGGAGCGCCTCCTCGACCTCGTGGTGGTCTTCGCCCTCGACACGCTCCTGGTCGCGGCGCTGTTCCTGGTCCTCTCCGGCGTCCGGGCGCCGGCCAGGGCGCTCTGGCAGGGCGCGCTGCTGGGCGGGGCCGGTCTGCTCGTCCTCCAGCAGCTCTCCGGCCTGTTCGTCGGCGGAGCGCGGGCGAATCCGCTGCTCGCGTCCTTCGCGGCGCTCATCGCGCTCCTGCTCTGGCTGAACCTCTCGGCCCAGGTCCTGCTGTACGCCGGCGCCTACGTCATCACCGCCGCCGAGGACGAGGCGGACGAGCGCTCGGGGCACCCGCAGACCTTCGCCGAGCGACGCCTCGAGCGGGCCGTCCGGGTTCTCGCCGCGGCCGAGGCCGAACGCGAGACGGCGGAGAAGGCCGTGGCCGCCGAGCGCCGTCCGCGGTGAGACCGCGCCCCGACGACCGGCACGGTCATCGGGCAGACACGGTCATCGGGCCAGCATCGTCATCGGGAGGGGCAGGTGCCCTTCTCCCGCTGCGTCGAATCCGAGGCGATCGCACCCTCGATCCCGGCGACGATCACGTCTCCGCTCACCGCCAGCGAGACCAGGCGGAGGCCTGCGGGGAGCTGATCGGCGATGCAGACGCGCTGCGTCCCGGTGAGCCCCTTCGCCAACGATCCGAAGCGCGACTCGATCTCATCGGCCTTCAGCGTCACGCTCCCGATCGTCGCCGACACCGGCGTCAGGGTCACGTCGCCGTCCTCGGCGCCGGGGGTGACCTGCACGGAGAGCGGCACCTTCGCGCCGAGGAGCGAGACCTCGCCCTTCGCCGTCAGGTCCGGTGCCGACAGCGCGATCTCCTCGATCGGCAGGCCGCTCTCCTTCGCGAGCTCGGTGAACTGCCCGGCCGTCACGCGGACGGTGCCGGAGGCCTGGGCCGTCCCGCCGCCGCGCACGGGCACTCCGACGGCGTGCACGGACGCGGCGCCGACGAGCGGCCCCAGGGCGATCTCCTCCGAGGACACGTCGAGCACGTCGAGGCGCCCGGCGATCAGCTGCGGCAGGACGAGGCCCTCCGTGCCCACCTGCAGCTGCTGGTCCTTCGGGAGATCCAGGGCTGCGATCACCTGGCCGCGCACCGAGTCCGCGACAAGGGATCTGGCCACGAGCTCGCCGGCCACCGCCAGTCCGGCGACGACGACGATGGCCACGGCGATGACCCACGGCCAGCGACGGCGACGACGGCGGATGACCACCTCGTCCGACGGCGGCAGGGAGGGCAGCGGCTCCCCCGGCGCTCCCCCGGCGGGTGCCGGCGGAGTCGGATGGGAGTCGCCCAGTCCCCGCGGATAGGGCTCGGTGCTCCCGGAGTCGCCCGCGCTCATGGTCACATCCGCTCGGGAGCCGAGACGCCGAGGAGCCGCAGCCCGTTGCGCAGCACCTGGCCGGTGGCGTCGTTGAGCCACAGCCTGGTCCGGTGGACGGTCTCGATGGGGTCATCGCCCTGCGGGATCACACGGCAGTTGTCGTACCAGCGGTGATAGAGCCCTGCAAGCTCCTCCAGGTAGCGGGCGACGCGATGCGGCTCGCGCACCTCCGCGGCGAAGGCGACGATCCGTGGGAACTCCTGCAGCGCGCCGAGGAGCGCGGCCTCGGCCTCGTGGACGAGGAGCTCAGGAGCGAACTCCGAGCGGTCGACGCCGGAGTCCGCGGCGTTGCGCGAGACGTTGTGGGTGCGCGCGTGCGCGTACTGCACGTAGAACACCGGGTTGTCGTTCGTGCGCCTCTGCAGGAGCTCGGGGTCCAGCGACAGCGGGGAGTCCGCCGGGGAGCGCTCCAGCGAGTACCGCAGGGCGTCGGTGCCCAGCCACTCGCGCAGGTCGTCCATCTCGATGACGTTGCCGGCACGCTTGCTCAGCCGTGCGCCGCCCACCGAGACCAGCTGCCCGATGAGCACCTCGATGTCCTTCTCCGGGTCGTCCCCGGCGGCTCCCGCGAGGGCCTTGAGGCGGTGCACATAGCCGTGGTGGTCGGCGCCGAGCAGGTAGATCTTGTGCTCGAAGCCCCTGTCGCCCTTGTTCAGGTAGTAGGCGGCGTCGGCGGCGAAGTACGTGTACTCCCCGTTGGAGCGGCGGATCACGCGGTCCTTGTCGTCGCCGAAGTCGGTCGTTCGCACCCACACGGCGTCGTCCTGCTCGAAGACGTGCCCCTGAGCGCGGAGGCGGTCCACCGCCTGATCCACGAGGCTCGGCGCGCCGTCCACGCCCGGCGCGTGCAGGACCCGCTCGGAGAACCACACGTCGAAGTGGACGTTGAACAGGGCCAGGGACTCCTTCTGCTCGGCGAGCTGGTACCCGTAGGCGAGCTCTCCGGCGACCAGGAGCTGCTCCTCCTCCGGCAGGTCGAGGAGGTCGGGTCGTGCGACGAGGACGCGCGCGGCGATGTCGCCGATGTACGCGCCGGCGTAGCCGCCCTCCGGGGTGTCCTCGCCCTTGGCTGCGGCGAGGACGGAGCCCGCGAAGCGCGCCATCTGGACGCCGGCGTCGTTGATGTAGTACTCCCGGGCGACGTGCGCCCCCGAGGCGTCGAGGAGACGCGCGATCGCATCGCCGAGCGCCGCCCACCGGGTGTGGCCGATGTGGAGCGGCCCGGTGGGGTTGGCGCTGACGAACTCGACGTTGATCGAGCGACCGGCCTGCGAGTCGTTGCGCCCGTAGGCGTCACCGGCCTCGACGATCGTGCGGGCGAGCGCCCCGGCGGCTCCCGCCTCCAGACGGATGTTGATGAACCCTGGACCCGCGACCTCGACCTCGGCGATGCCGTCGACCTGGGCGAGTCCGTCGGCGATCCGCTGCGCGAGCTCACGCGGGTTGGTGCCGAACGGCTTCGCCAGCCGCATGGCGATGTTGGTCGCCCAGTCCCCGTGGTCGCGGTTGCGCGGCCTGTCGAACACGATGTCCGCCGCGGCGAGCGCGAACGGCTCGCCCGGCGCTCGCTCCGCCGCGATCGGCGTCAGGACGGAGAGGACGGCTTCGGCGAGGGCATCGGGGCTCATAGGTCTCCGATTCTAGGCGCGCGGCGCCCCCTCCCCTATTCCGCCCGCCGGGCCCCCGGCGCGGAGCGCGGCGATCGTCTCGACGAGACGCTCCCGCTCCGCGGCGCCCGGCGCGAGTCCGGCGTGTCGGAGGGCGAGGAAGGCGGCGCCGGCCGCGCCGTCGGAGACGCGGATCGGCGCCTCGATCGCGCCCGCCGCCGCGATGCCGCGGGCGAAGGCGTCCTGCGGGGGGCCGGAGCGGGCGAGGATGCTCCCTCCGATCACCACGGGACCGGCCACGGTGCGTACCGCCTCGAACGTACGCACCAGCTCCCCTCCCGCCGTCGCCAGGATCTCGGCCGCCACCGCGTCGCCGCCCTCCCAGGCGTCGAAGGCGAGCGGGGTGAGGCCCGCGAGCTCGATCGGCCGCGCGGCGTAGAGCGCGTGGATGAGCGCCTCCAGGCCGTCCCGTCGTCCGTTGACGCCGGCCCTCGACTCCCCGGCGGTCCCGTCCGACGCGTCCGCGATCCCGAGCCTGGCCAGCGTCGCCGGGGTCAGCGTGGTGACGGGACCCGTGTCATCCAGGTCCTCGACCACGGCCCTGGCGACCCTCCTGCCGATCCAGAAGCCGCTGCCCCTGTCGCCGAGCAGCCACCCGAGCCCGTCGGCGGTGGCGACCGTGCGGCCGCCCTCGACGCGGATCACGCTCGACCCCGTCCCGCACACGACGCCGTACCCCGCCTCGGCGACCGTGCCGCTGAAGTACATCGCGAGCAGGTCGGACTCGAAGACCAGGTCGCCGGTGAAGCCCTCGGCCGCCAGCGGGTCGCGGAGCCACTCCCCGGGTCCCGTCGCGTCGTTTCCGGCCATCGCCGCGGCGAGGAGCGAGACGTCCCCGATGGCTGCCCCGGCCTGCGCGAGCGCCTTCTCGACGGCGCCCCAGACCCCTCGAACGGCCCCGTCCGGGCCGACCGAGATCGGGTTCCCGCTCCCCGACACGCCGTATCCGACGGCCGTCCCCTCGGCCGTCGTGAGCACCGCTCGCGTCGATGTCCCCCCGGCGTCCACGCCGAGAACCAGAGATTCGCTACACATTCGTGACCTGTCCTTGTTGACGATCGGATGAAACCGGATGAGAATGTTTTTCACGCGAGCGTCGAAGCCCGCGATACATTTTCAACGGAGGCAATGGTGTCACGGAGCAACGTCGTCGGCAATGTGCCGACCATCGCACAGCGCATCGCGCTGCACCGCTCCGCCATGCCGACGGCGATGTCGAAGATCGCCGACGTGATCACCGATCACCCGAGCGCCGCCGTCGAACTGACCATCACCGAGCTCGCCGAGCGCGCGGGGACCTCCCCCGCCACCGTCACGCGATTCTGCCGCGCGATCGGCTTCGACGGCTACACCCAGTTCCGGGTCGGCGTCGCCTCCGAGTCCGGACGCGGCGATGCGGACGCGACCTGGCAGGCGGACATCGGCCGCGAGTTCGGCCCGGACGACTCCTCCGACCGCGTCCTGCGCACACTCCTCTCCCTCCACATCAGGAGCCTGGAGACGACGACCGCCTGGCTGAACCTCTCCGACGTCGAGGACGTGGCCCGTGCGATCGCCGCGAGCCGGCACGTGGACATCTACGGCGTCGGCGGGAGCAGCGTCATCGCGGACGAGTTCCAGGGCCGTCTGTACCGGATCGGCGTGAACTCGCACTCCTGGTCCGACGTCCACGAAGGACTCACGAGCGCGGTCCTGCAGGACACCGGCTCCGTCGCGGTCGGCATCTCCAACACCGGGCGCACCGAGGAGACCATCCAGATGCTGTCGCAGGCGGGAGCGGCCGGCGCGTTCACGGTCGCCCTCACGCACGACGCGGATTCCTGGCTCGCCTCGGTCGCCGACATCGCACTGACCACCGCCGCCGCGACGCCGTATCTCCGTCCCGACGACCTCTCGGTCAAGCACTCCCAGCTGCTGGTGATCGACCTGCTCTACCTGCTCGTCGCCCAGCACACGTTCGGCCAGGCCGCCGGTCGGCTGGCCGCGAGCTCGATGGCCGTCTCCGGCCATCGGCGCACCCGGCGTCCCCCTGCCCGTTCCTCGAACCGCCCGGCCAACCGCCCCAAGGAGGCATCCTGATGACCGCGACCCCATCCGATCTGCTCCGCGAAGCCCAGACCCGTCTCGAGACGCTCACCGCGCGCGCCGAGGCCGGCGACCTCGACCGCGCGATCGCGCTGCTGACCGACGCCCTCCGTGACGGCGGTGTCATCCAGGCGTTCGGGACCGGGCACTCGGAGGCGTTCGCGATGGAGATCGCCGGACGCGCCGGAGGGCTGATCCCGACCAACAAGCTCGCCCTCCGCGACATCGTCCTGCACGGCGAGCGCGCGGCCGAGGTGCTCACCGGATCGCTCGAGCGCGAGCCGTGGGTCGTCGACGAGCTGATGGCCGTCACCCCGGTGGGCGAGAAGGACGTCTTCGTGATCGCCTCCAACTCCGGTGTCAACGGCTCGATCGTGGGCGTCGCGCTCTGGGCGAAGGAGCACGGTCACCCCGTGATCGCGGTGACCAGCCTGGAGCACACCGCCCGCGTCGAGCCCAAGCACCCGAGCGGCAAGCGGCTCAGCGAGATCGCCGACGTCGTGATCGACAACCTCGCCCCCTACGGCGACTCGACCCTGGAGGTGTCCGACGGCATCGGCGTCGGGGCGATCTCCTCGATCACGGCCGCCTTCATCGCGCAGCTCCTCACCCTGGGAGTCTCCCGCGCCATCGCCGACGCCGGCGAGACCCCTCCCCTGTACATCTCGGCCAACATCCCCGGGGGCGACGAGCACAACTCCGTCCTCGAGGACCGTTACCGAGACCGGATTCGTCGCGGCGCCTGACGCGGCGGTCCATCATTCCCTATCCGCACCAGACCCGAAATGCACTGAAGCATCACCTGCACCCCTCACACGGAAGGTAAAAGAACCATGGAACTCAACGACGCGTCCGTCAGCCGCCGTTCGCTCCTGCGCGGAGCGGCGCTCGCGGCTGTACTCGTCCCGTTCGGCGTCAGCCTCGCATCCTGCGCAGCACCCGGCGGCGGCACTGCCAGCGCCGGACCTCAGGGCGAAGTCTCGGCCGACAACCCGTTCGGTGTCGCCGCCAACGCCAAGGTCGACGCGGTCGTCTTCGACGGCGGCTACGGCATCGACTATGTCGAGAACGCCGCGAAGATCATGGAGAAGGGCAAGTCCGCGGCGAGCGTCAAGGTCTCGGCCTCGACCAAGATCGCCCAGGAGCTCCAGCCCCGCTTCGTGAGCGGTAACCCGCCGGACCTCGTGGACAACTCCGGCGCCAACTCGATCGGCTTCAACACGATCCTGGACCAGCTCGAGGACCTCACCGATGTCCTCGATGCGAAGAACCTGGAGGGCGAGAAGATCCGCGACACGCTCTACGGCGGGGTCGAGAAGCCCGGGACGTTCGGCGACAAGTTCGCCGCGCTGAACTACGTCATGACCGTCTACGGCCTGTGGTACTCGGAGGGCCTCTTCACCAAGGAGGGCTTCCAGGTCCCCAAGAGCTGGCAGGACCTCAAGGCCCTCGGCGCCGCGGCGAAGGAGAAGGGGAAGTACCTCTTCCTCTGGGGCAAGGAGGCCGCGACCTACTACCAGACCTTCGTGGTCAACTCCGCGGTCGTCCAGGGCGGCGACGACGTGCGCCTCCCCCTGGAGAACCTGAAGGAGAACTGCTGGTCGAACCCGGTCATCCAGGACATCCTCACGGTCTTCTACGAGCTGATCCAGGCCGGCTACGTCAAGCCCGGCGGATCCGGCACGCAGTTCACCGCCGCGCAGGCGCAGTGGAGCCTCGACCAGGAGGCCCTGCTGTACCCCTCCGGCTCGTGGATCGAGAACGAGATGAAGGACCAGACGGCGGACGGCTTCACGATGAAGGGCATCGGCGATCTTCCGCTCGACGGTTCCCAGAAGTCCCCGGCCGGAACCCTCCGCGCCGAGGCCGGCGAGCCGTTCATCGTCCCCTCGAAGGCGAAGAACCCCGCGGCCGGCAAGGAGCTGCTGCGGGTGATGCTCTCGAAGGAGTCGGCGACCTGGTTCGCGAAGAACAAGCTCGCCCCGACCATCGTCAAGGGCATCGTCCCCGACGACGGCTTCGGCTCCACCGCCCTGGTCTCGCAGAAGGAGCTCCTGGACGCTGCGGGTTCGAACGTCTTCACCATCAAGGCGTTCAACCTCTACGGCATGAACTCCGACCAGCTCCCCATCTGGAACTCGTTCCTCGACGGGAAGATGGACGTCGCGACCATCACCGCGCAGCTGCAGGCGCTGACTGACAAGGTCCGCAACGACAGCTCCATCCAGAAGATCGAGATCAAATGACCCTCAGCAGTCCCGGTCTCGACGCGGCGCTGGACACCGCCGCCGTGACTGCTGCTCGTGCGGGGCGCCGTAAGGCGCCCCGCCTCGGGCGGCGCAGGCTGACCTTCGACTACGTGACCTTCCTGGTCGCGTTCCTCGGGGTCCCACTCGCGATCTACATCGTCTTCGTGATCTCGCCGTTCATCCAGGCGGTGTACTACTCGATGACGAACTGGACCGGGTTCTCACCGAACATGCAGTTCGTCGGGCTCGACAACTTCGTGAAGCTGTTCCAGGACACCACCTTCCTCCAGGCGATGGGCAACAACATCGTCCTGGCGATCCTCGTGCCGCTGGTCACGCTGGCCATCGCGATGGTCTTCGCGAGCATGATCACCATCGGCGGCCCCAGCAGCGGGCAGGTCAGGGGTCTGCGCGGATCGAGCTTCTACCGCGTGGTGTCGTTCTTCCCGTACGTCATCCCCGCGATCGTCATCGGCATCCTGTGGTCGCAGATCTACTCCCCCAGCGGACTGCTGAACGGCCTGCTGGACGCCGTCGGGCTCAACACGAACGACTTCGCCTGGCTCGGCGACGAGCGCACCGCGATGGGCGCATCGATCTTCGTCATCGTCTGGGGCATGGTCGGCTTCTACATGGTGCTCTTCATCGCCGCGATCAAGGGCATCCCCGCCGAGGTGTACGAGGCGGCGCGGCTCGACGGCGCAGGCCGCTTCCGCACGACGATCTCCATCACGCTGCCGCTCATCCGCGACAACGTTCAGACCGCATACATCTACATCGGCATCATGGCCCTGGACGCGTTCGTGTACATGGCCGCCCTGAACTCCACCGGTGGCCCCGCCAACTCCACCCTGGTGATGTCGCAGTACCTGTTCCGCACCGCGTTCGAGAAGGGCCAGTTCGGCCTGTCGAGCGCGATGGGAGTGGTGCTCGCGGTGATCACCCTGCTGTTCGCAGCTGTGGTCTTCACGGTCAACCGCCTCACCGGCGGCAAGGACGAAGGGGGCCGCTCATGAGCGACCGCACCTCGACATTCATCACCGTCGACAAGAAGGCGGCTCGGCGCATCCGCGGCGGCAAGACGACCACGGGCGACAAGGTCGTAGGAGGCGTCTCGCACGTTGTCCTGATCGTCTGGTCGGTCATCGTCATCACCCCGCTCGCGTGGACGCTGATGTCGTCGTTCAAGACCTCCCGTGAGGTCCTGGCCTCCCCGTTCGGCCTCCCCGCCGAGTGGAACCTGAACAACTACATCTCGGCGTGGACGCAGTACAACTTCGGCCAGATGTTCATCAACACCGTGATCGTGGTCGGCGTCTCGCTGGTCCTCGTCATGGTGCTGGGGGCGATGTGCGCCTACGTGCTCGCCCGGTTCGCGCTCCCGGGCAGCCGGGTCATCTACTACCTGATGCTCGCGGGCCTCACGTTCCCGGTGTTCCTGGCGATCGTGCCCCTGTTCTTCGTCCTCCAGGGCATGGGGCTCCTGAACACGCTCCCTGGACTGATCCTGACGTACGTCGCCTTCGCGCTCCCGTTCACGGTGTTCTTCCTCTTCTCGTTCTTCAAGTCGCTGCCGTACGAGATCCAGGAGGCCGCCTACGTGGACGGCGCCGGCGAATGGCGCACCTTCTTCCAGGTGATGCTGCCGATGGCGAGGCCCGGGCTCGCGGCCGTCGCGATCCTCAACTTCCTGGGCCTGTGGAACCAGTTCCTGCTCCCGGTCGCGCTGAACACCGACCAGGGTCAGTACGTGCTGTCCCAGGGCATGGCGGCCTTCGCCTCCGCCGCGGGGTACAAGGTGGACTTCGGCGCCCTGTTCGCCGCGGTCATGATCACGATCGTGCCGGTGCTGATCACGTACATCTTCTTCCAGCGCCAGCTGCAGGGCTCGGTGTCGCAGGGGACGATGAAGTAGTCGGCGTTCCTCACGCGCGAGCCACCGGCTCACGCATTCGGGAGGAGCATCCGGATCCGGGAGGACGATCCCGGCCGGATGCTCCTCCCGATTCCTTTTCCCCTCCCCTCGACCGCCGGTCTCCGGCTCCGAGACGCCCCACGCCGCGACGCGCGCGGGGCGCACGCCCGGTTCCTCACTCGCATCCCTCCGGTGATAGGCTCGATCGGTACGCCTCCGTAGCTCAGCGGATAGAGCGCCGGTTTCCGGTACCGTAGGTCGCAGGTTCGATTCCTGTCGGGGGCACATCACGAGCGACGCTGTCGACCCGTAGCCCGAATGACGGGCACAGGGACGCAACGTCGCTCTTCCCGTATCGCCGAACCTCACAGCATCGCGGTGAGGACACCTCCGTCCGCCCTCACGGCGGCACCGTTGGTCGCCGAGGCCCGAGGGCTGGCGAGGTAGGCGACCAGGCTGCCGATCTCGGCCGGCTCGATGAAGCGCTCCAGGAGCGTGGTGCGGTTCTGCGCGATGACGGCGTCCTTCATCGCCTCGACGGACATCGCCTGCGTCTCCGCGATCGCGTGGACGGCCGCGGCCACCCCCTCGGAGTAGGTCGGGCCGCCGAGCACCGTGTTGACCGTCACGGAAGTGCCCCGGGTGAGCTTCGCGAGGCCGTTTCCGAGCGCGAGCATCGCCGCCTTCGTCACCCCGTAGTGCACCATGTCGGCGGGAACGTTCACCCCTGACTCGCTGCTGATGAAGATGATCCGGCCTCGGTCCCGTCGCAGCATCCCGCCGAGGAGGTGCCTCGACAGCCGCACCCCGCTCATGAGGTTGACGTCGAGGTATCGAGCCCACTCCTCATCGGCGATGGACTCGAAGTCGGCCAGGCCGAAGAGCCCGACGTTGTTGACGAGGATGTCGATGTCCCCGAGGGACTCGATCAGCCGCGACACCTCCTCCGGCTTCGCGAAGTCCGCCACGAGACCCCTCGGGCTCGACCCCGGGTGCTCGTCGCGGATCCGATCGACGGCGGCGGACAACCTCGCCGCGTCGCGCCCGCTCAGAGTCACCTGCACACCTTCCGCGGCGAGCGCCGAGGCGATCGCATATCCGATGCCCTGACTCGATCCACTGATGAACGCCGTCCCGCCCTGCAGCTGAAGGTCCATGACCACTCCCGATCCTCAACGCGCTCGGCGTCGAATTTACTTGCTTGAGCAAGTCAGACTAAATGGCTTTCACTTGCTTGGGCAACTTGAATCGGCCGGCGCGGCGCGGGAGTGAACTACTCTGGAGAGCATGTCAGCACCAGCCGAAGACGCCGAGCTGAGCGCGGCGGACCTGGAGATCTGGGCGTCGGTGGCGACGCTTCTGGAGCGACTGCCGGCCGCGCTCGACGCCCAGCTGCAGCGCGACAGCGGGCTCACCCATTTCGAGCAGGGCATCCTCTACGCGCTGGATGCCGCCCCGGAGCGCACCCTGCGGCTGAGCACGCTCGCGGGCTACGCGAGCTGCACCCTCTCCAGGCTCTCCCGCGCGATCTCGCGCCTCGAGACCAGGGGCTGGGTCCGTCGCACGATCGATCCGAGCGACGGGCGCTTCACCCTGGCGACCCTGACCGATCAGGGCCACGACACAGTCGCCGAGGCGACTCCCGGACACCATGCCCTGGTGGCCCGGCTCGTGTTCGCCTCCCTCACCGACGCCCAGGCCCGACAGCTGGGGGCCATCAGCAGGCGCATCTCGGCGGCCATAGATTCGTCTCCGACATGGAACCCGTCGGCCGTCAGTCGTCCGCTCCCGGATTGATCACGCACTGGAGCACCTGGCCTGTCGCGCCACGATCGATCGTCAGGGTGTTGCTGGCCCGGAAACCCCGGGCGTCGCCGTCGTTGAGGCTCGTCTGGCGCTCCCCCTCCTTCTCGTCCGCACGAAGGAAGCTCTCCAGCTCCTAGCCCACAAAGCCCATAGCCACCAGAAGGAGTCGGCCGCCCGAGACGATCTGAGCGACCAACAGGCCGAGCACGGAACAGGCGAGAACGGTTCCCGCCGTGACCCTGAACCGCTTCGCCGTCTCGCGACCGTCATGGGTGGCGGCGATGCCGAGCACGACGAATCCGACCACGTGCGCGATCACCAGAGGCGCGAGGCTGAGCCCGCCGACGAAACCCCCGGCCGCCTCGCCGCCAAACGACAGCGCTCTGCGCTGCTCGCCCAGCTCCGTCGCGTACGTGAAGACGAACCAGGTCCACGCACCGGCCATGACGAGCACCCCGAGCACGGCGGCCACGACGAAGAACAGGAGCGATCCCCTCGACCACGCCCCGTCCGCCGACGCCATGCGCCGAGCATACAGAGCGAGAGGAGGAACGCGACAGGAGGAACGCTCCAGACACCGCGGCGCCACGAGGCCTCTGCCGTTCGCCCCGCTGAGCGCGGGACGAACAGGCTCTCGGTCAGCCGCCGGCCCCGGGATCGATCGTCGCGAACTCGCGGACCCCCTGCTCGAACGCCTCGACGAACGCCGCATCATCCCTCAGCGCTCCGAACCACTCGCATCGGGCAAGGAGCCCCGCCGCGTCCGCCCCCGACTCCGCCACGGCCGCGGCGATCCGGTCGGCCCGACGGTCGTTCGGCGCGCCGCCCGAGCGCACCGCCCTCACGGAGTGCACGGCCCAGGCGGCCGCCGCCCTCGCCGTCGCCGGTGAGGCGAGGCCCGCGCGCAGGCGGTCCTGGGCGACCGGCAGCAGGAAGGTCGGGATGCGATCGGTCGCGTCCGTCGCGAGACGTTCCACCGTGTCGCGGATGTTCGCGTTGCCGAACCGCTCCATGAGTCGCATCCGGTATGCCGCGAGATCGATGCCCGCGACCGGCGGCACCGTCCCGGCAGCCTCGTCCAGATAGTGCTCGACCAGCTCGACCACGGCGGGATCGCCCATCGCCTCGTTCACGAAGGTGTGCCCGCGGAGCAGGCCCAGGTATGCCATCGCCTGGTGGCTGCCGTTGAGGAGTCGGAGCTTCATCCGTTCGAACGGCGCGACGTCGTCGACCAGCTGCACCCCCGCCTCCTCCCACGCGGGGCGCCCGAGCGGGAAGTCATCCTCGATCACCCACTGCGCGAACGGCTCGCACACCACCGGCCACGCATCCTCGATGCCGAGCAGATCGCGCACGAGCGCCCGCTCGGCGTCGCCCGTCACCGGGGTGATCCGGTCCACCATGCTGTTCGGGAACGCCACCTCCCCCTCGATCCACTCCGCGAGGCCGTCGTCGTGGGCGAGCCGCGCGAACGCCACCAGCGCACGCCGGGTGACGTCTCCATTACCGACGATGTTGTCGCAGGACACCACGGTGAAAGGCGCGATGCCCCGTTCACGACGCCGCCTCAGACCGGCCGCGAGCATCCCGAAGACGGTACGCGGGGTCACCCGCCGGGCGTCGGCGAGCACCTCGGGGTCCGTCCCGTCGAACTCCCCCGTCGCCTCGGAGGTGTTGTAACCGCCCTCGGTGATCGTGAGCGAGACGATGCGGATGGCGGGCGAGGCGAGCGACTCGAGCACCGCGATCGGGTCCGAGGGCGCGTGCAGATGATCGATGATCGACCCGATCCGCGTCGCCGTCACCCCGCCGTCGCCGGCGAGCTCGACGAGGGTGTAGGTGAAGGCCTGCTCCCGCAGCACGGCGCCCATCCGGGCGTCACCGGGAAGGAGGCCGACCCCGACGATCCCCCAGTCCATGGCGATGCCTCGCCGGAGGAGTCGATCGAGGTACATCGCCTGGTGGGAACGGTGAAAGTTCCCGACGCCGATGTGCATGATGCCGGGCGTGATGTCCTCCCGGTCGTATGGGGGCACGTTCGGGACGACCGCGGCGACCATGTTCTCTCCTTGCTCCGCGACGCGCTCGACGCCATCGGATCGTGTGGCGTCGTGGCCCGCACCATGCGGGTTGACAGCCGGACGAGATCAAGCGTACAAATGATAAATCGATTGTTCAAGTAACTCGGCTTCTTCGAGGCCCTGAGGAGAACGGGCTCCGCGCACGATGACGACGCATGTCTCCGGGTACTTCACCCCCCTCCCCCGCGTGTTGGTCTCGGACGATTTCGACACCGGCATGAACGGCTGGCTCGATCTCCGGCCCAACTTCGTCGCCCCCGGATTCCGGGAGCATTCGGGGGACATCGATCTGATCCACTGGGGTCCGACGATGCTCAGCTCCGCCACCTTCGCCTTCGGCGGGACGCACGGATCGGCCCAGGGGACGTACTCGCTCAAGATCTCGAGCCGTGCCTCCGCCGCGCCGGCGGACCAGCCGCCGGCGCCCGGCTCGATGGGGCTGTCGATCAAGCGGCTCGCCGTGCCGCCGGGAACGCGCCGCATCCGGATCGAGGCGCTCTTCGCCTACAAGGCCGAACAGGACCGACCGGGTCTCGGGGTCGACGACCTCCGCGCCTTCGGCCTGTTCGTCGACCTGCAGGACCGCGAGTACCGCTACATGCCGGGCGTCCGCTACGTGAATGCGATCGGCGGGCGCCCCGTCCGGGCATGGCAGTTCTACAGCCCGACCGACTCCACCGACAGCGAGTGGAGCTACGGCGTCGACGGCTGGCACAAGGCGGGGATCGACCCGCAGTGGTTCGGCGAGCGGCACGCCGACGGCTCCACCGCAGCGACCACGTGGTTCGAGGGCGGCGAACAGCATCTCATCTACAACGAGTCCGACGACAAGCTGAACTGGACGCCCCTGTCGCTGACCGTGAACCTCGAGACCCGCAGCTACGAGGAGTTCCGCGTCGGCGGCAGGACGCATCGCTTCCCCGCCGGCGCTCATCCCACTTGGGCACCGGCGTACAACGACATCGAGGGGCTGTTGAACCCGGTCTTCTTCGTCGAGGCCGACACCGATCGGCGGGTGTCGCTGTTCCTGGACTCCGTCGTGATCTCCGCAGAGACCGGAGACGAGTCGTGAAGACCTTCTCGACCTCCGTCGTCGAGCTCCGTCAGACCTTCGACTCGACGATCGAGACCCATCCGTACGAGTGCGGCTGGGCCGACGAGGCGATCTTCTTCGTAGAGATCCACGACAGCGCGCCGGACATCCGGGTCACGCTGCGCGTGCAGCTGAGCGCCGACGGCATCCGCTGGATCGACGAGGGGACCGTCCTGGAGGTCGGAGACGTGGCCTACGCCCGTGTCTCCCACTTCGGAGGGTTCCTCCGGCTCTCCGGAACCGCGATCGACGGCGACGGACAGGTGACCCCCGTCACGGCCTCCGTACGCCTGGCACTGAAAGGATAAGGAAGAGAACAATGACGTTTCGAATCAACAAGGCCACGGTGGGCGCCACCGTGGGCACCGCGCTGGAGTGGTACGACTTCTCCCTCTACGCCACCGCGAGCGCCCTCGTGTTCCCCGCGGTGTTCTTCCCGACCGAGGACGCGTTGACGGCCACGCTCTCGTCGTTCGCCACGTTCGCCGTGGGATTCTTCGCACGGCCGATCGGCGGCGTGATCATCGGCAACCTCGGCGACCGCTACGGCCGACGCCAGATGCTCTTCCTCACCCTCATCCTGATGGGCATCTCGTCCACGCTGATCGGGCTCATCCCCAGCGCCGCCGCGATCGGCGTCGCCGCGCCCATCCTGCTGATCATCCTGCGCGTGCTCCAGGGCTTCGGCGCCGGCGGCGAGTACGCGGGCGCCACCCTGCTGGCGGCGGAGCACTCGAAAGACTCGTCGCGCGGGCTGAACGCCGCGATCCCCGGTGCCGGCAACGCCGCGGGCGCGCTCCTGGCGACGGGGGTGCTGACGCTGCTGAACACGACGCTCTCGCAAGAGGACTTCCTCGCCTGGGGATGGCGCATCGCCTTCCTCGCCAGCATCGCCGTCTGCATCGCGGGGATCGTGATCAGGCTGCGCGTTCCGGAAAGCCCCGAGTTCGCCGAGACCAAGGCCAGCGGCGACGTGCCCCGCGTCGCCCTCGGCGAGCTGTTCCGTTCCGCGGGCCGCCGTATCCCTCTCGCAATGCTCGCCAGCATCGGCCCGAACGTCGCCAGCTACCTGCCGTCGGTCTACGCCATCACCTACCTCACCACGATCGTGGGGGCTCCCGCCTGGATCGGCCTCACCGGGATCCTCATCGGCAACCTGCTGAAGTTCATCACCATCCCCGCGGCGGGCTGGCTCAGCGACCGCATCGGTCGCCGCCCGGTCTTCCTGGCGGGGGCGATCGGTGCCGCCGTGCTCGTCTTCCCGTTCTTCTTCCTGCTCGACACCGGAACCCCGCTCCTCATCTGGATCGCCCTGGTGCTGATCTTCACCTTCTGCAACGACGCCATGCTCGCCGCGCAGTCCGGCTTCATGTCGGAGCTGTTCGACGTGCACTACCGCTACACGGGCGTCACCTTCAGTCGCGAGATCACCGGCGCCATCGTGGGCGGCACGCTGCCCTTCGTCGCCGCAGCGCTCACCGCCGCCGCCTCCGGCGAGTCCTGGCTCGTCGCGCTCTACTGCCTGGTGCTCATGCTGCTCGCGGCGCTCGGCATGTTCCTGCTCCCGGAGACGCGACGGCTCGCCGGCTCGGCCGCCCCGTCGGCGGAGCGCGCCGGAGCGTAGTCCCGATGCGACTGCGGCGGCGTTCCGCGTCGACGCCGCCGCAGTCGTGAGGGCATAGTAGAGAGCATGGACGGACCGCCCCTGCCCGAGAGAGCGATCCGGGCGCCCAGGGGCGGGGCCGTCCGTCTGGCGGACGTCGCCGCGGCCGCCGAGGTCTCGATCGCCCTCGCCTCGCGCGTGCTCAACGCCGACCCGGCGGTGCGCGCATCCGCGGAGACGAGGAAGCGTGTCCTCGACGCCGCCGCGGCCCTCGGATACGTCCCGAACATCGCCGCCAAGAGCCTGCGCATCCGCCGGAACGGTCTCATCGGCCTCGTCGTCCACGACCTCTCCAGCCCGATCCATCTGGAGCTGATGCAGGGCGCACGCGCCGAGGCCGCTGCCCACAACTCCTTCCTCGTTCTCGGCGATGTCGACGAGCTCCTGAACGATGACGACGTGTTCAAGGTGCTCGTCAACGGCAACCGCGTCGACGGGCTGATCGTCCAGGGCGGCCACGCCGAATTCGGCCAGCGCATCGCGGACATCGCCCGCGTGCTGCCGACCGTGGTCGTGAACGCCCCGCCCCGCGCGGAGCAGGATCGCGTCTCCAGCGTCGCTCCCGATGAGCCCGCCGCCACCCGCATGCTCACGGAGCACCTCCTGTCCCTGGGACACACCCGGATAGGCCTCGTCTCCGGCCCCCGGGACTCGATGACCGGCAGGCTCCGCGAGGAGGGCATCGTGTCGGCGCTGGGAGCGGTCGGCCTCGAGCTCCGCCCCGAAGACCGCGTCCACGCCGATTGGTCCGCCAACGGTGGCCGTGCCGGGTTCATCGAGCTCGCCTCGCGCTGGCGCGCCGGCACGGAGCGCCCGACGGCCCTCATCGCGGGGAACTCGCTCATCGGCATCGGAGTGCTCGGCGCCGCGGCCCGCCAGGGGCTCTCGATCCCACAGGACGTCTCCGTCGCGGCCGTGCACGACACGTGGATCAACGAGCACCTCGTCCCGTCCCTCACGACCGTCAGCCTCCCGCTCCGGGAGATGGGCGTCGTCGCCGTGCGACAGCTCCTCACCGCCCCCGACGCCGCGAGCCGGATCGTGCTCTCCGAGCCGCCTCCCGTCCTTCACGCGCGCGACTCGACGGCCCCGCCCGCCTGAGGCGGGCGGGGCGAGGCGAGCGCGACTCCCACGGGCATGAGGGCGAGCCAGAGGTTGACCAGCCACCACGACGCGTCCCAGGTCCCCCAGAGGACGAAGAAGCTGAGCGCGAGCAGCCCGGCCGCGTGGGTGAGTGCGAGCGCGATCGCGAGCATCGGGGTGGCCCATCGGTGCGCCCTCGGAAGGAACGACCAGGCGAGGCCGGCGGCGATCGCGAACGCGTCGAGCGGGAGGAAGGACCAGTTCCACGCGGTGATCATCCCGTCACCGCCCACCGAGACGATGCCGAGAGCGGTGAGCACCCAGTAGACGATGAGCCCGACGTCTGTGACCGCCATGAGGCCCTTGCGGATCATGCGGGCGCCTCCGTCGTCGCGGCGCTCGAGGACCACTCGATGAGCACGACCCCGGCGATCACGAGGACGATCCCGACGATGGCGCCGATCGTCAGACGCTCGCCGAACACGAGCCATGCCGCGATCGCGGTGAGGGCGACGCCGACGCCGGACCAGGTCGCATACGCGCCGGACAACGCGGCGCCGTGCGAGAGCGCGGCGAAGAGGAGCCCGAACGCCGATGCATAGCCGACGCCGGTGAAGACCCACCAGGGCCAGGCGGGATCGGCATCGGTCGAGGCGCGGAGGGACAGGGTTGCAAGGACTTCGGCGACGATCGCGCCGGATAGGAACCACCAGTGCATGGGATGCACTTTACTGTACCGGACGTCCGGTTTTCTACCGGTCACCCGGTACAGTACACGGAGAGGAACGGAGGGATCGCCATGGTGAGTGATCGGGCACAGGAGTCGCGGGACCGGATCCTGGACGCGACCGGGCGCGTCTTCCTGCGGGACGGCGGCGACGGCGTGACGATCGCGGCCGTCGCCCGGGAGGCGGGCGTGAGCAAGGGCGGCCTCTTCTACCACTTCGCCTCGAAGGAGCTCCTGATCGCGGGGCTCGTCGACCGCTACGTCTCCTCGTTCGACGCGCTGATCGCCGCGGCGGGCGACGCCCCTCGCGCCGCGACCACCGCCTACCTGCGCTCCGCCGCGCACTCCAGCGGCCCGGCGACCCAGCCCGTCGTCGCCCTCCTCGCGGCATCCGTCGTCCACCCCGAGGGGATGGCCGTGCTGCGCGAGCGCTATCGGCAGTGGCAGGCGCGTCTCGACGACGACGGCATCCCCGCCCAGGTCGCGGCCATCGTGCGCTTCGCCGTGGACGGCATCTGGCTCGCCGACGTCCTCGACCTCGCCCCGCTCACCGGTGTCGCGCGGAGACGGGTCGTGGACTCCCTCCGCGAGCTCATCGCCAACGCCGACAGCACCGCGTAGCCGCGCGACTCACGTGGCGGAGCCCGTGCCGCTGGGCCGCGCCAGCCGCACCTGTCCGCTCGTGGTGCCGTCCGGGGCGAAGAGCTGGCCGAAGCGCTTCAGGGAGCGCAGGGTGAAGGTGACCTCCGTGATCGCCGTGGCCGGCTGGATCTCGCGGATCCGCTGCTCGATCGACAGCCATTCGCCGGGACTGCGCACCCAGGAGTGCAGCAGCAGCGGCGAGGATCCGCTGGTGTAGGCGATCATCCGCGTCGACGACCAGCGAAGGACGGCCTGGGCGAGGCTCTCCCAGTTCCGGCCCGCGTCGATCGTCGCGAGCACGCCCAGCTGATAGCCGAGCCGTTCCCTGGCTACGTCGCACCGCACCCGCACTCGCCCGGACTCCAGCTGCTCCGGCAGCCACCGCCGGACCGTGCGCTCCGACATCCCGCTTCGCGCGGCGAGCCGCGTGTAGCTCGCCCGCCCGTCGACGTACAGCTCCTCGAACAGGGCTAGCTCGGCGTCGCTGAATCGGGCGACCGCTCCCCCGTCCGCCGTCTGGGCCTCGCGTATGCGCGACGCCACGGGCGCGCGCACCGTGTCCGGAAGCCACTCGTCCCCCTCCCGGATCGTGCTGACGGAGAGGGAAGAGGTGATCGACAGGACACCCGGCGTCTCGGCGAGCAGGTCGAGGATCTCGCGCAGTCGTGGGAACGACCGTGCCGCGACCCCCGCGAAGAGGGCACCCGAGCCGTCGGTCTGCTCCAGCCAGAACACGAACGGACTGATCGCGAACTCCACCGCGACCGCCTGGAACCGCGCCGCCGTCGTCTGGATGCGGACGTAGGCGACCGCGCCGAACCGCGAGGACGGATAGGCGGTGATCCAGGCGAGCCCGGAGGCGACGAGCCGGTCCCATCGACGGGCAGCCGTGCTCGCCGAGACACCGAGCGTCTCCCCGATCTCGCGCCAGGATGCACGCGGTGCGTGCTGGAGCGCCGCGACGACGGCGAGGTCGTCGTCGGAGAACCGCAGATGTCCGGATCCGAGCGCGGAGAGCTCTGTCGCGCCGAATAGCTGCGCCTGGACGAACGCTCGATCCACACCGGCTAACGTCATGACCTCGCCCATCGATCTGCTCGTCGCCCGACGACGCCCGGACGTGGGCGGGAGCACTCATTATGCCGCGGTGCTCCTCCGGCACGGAACCCGACTCGTGCCGAACACGAAACACGACGACGCAGGGGGATCCTGCCCGTCGCTGCAGGCGCCGACGCCGACGAACGGCGCCGTGCGCGCCGTTCCGACGTACGCAGATCGCCGATGACACACCGATCGACGACAGTCATGGGGAGGAACTCGACATGCCAGAACGCGTCTTCGCGACCATCCGGGACCGGCGCTTCCTGCTTCAACCGGAATCCGCCTCCGACGACGCCGACGGCCCTCCGGCCGGACGCGCGACCATCCTCGCGACCCTCCGCGTCCCCGACCTCGGCCCGCTGATCGCGCAGCCGCGGGGCTGGCTGGGATTCGTCGCCCTCGCCGCCGGACGGATGGACATCGTCCAGGGCACCAGAGTTCTCGGGTCGATCGGTCCGTCCGAGGCGGGCTACATCGCCGGCATCGGACGGCCGACGGATCCCTTCCTCCGCTGGGACGGCGCCGTCGCCGGCACGGTCCTCGTGGTGCCGCTCCCCCGGCTCGTCTCGTCCGTCCGGAGGCTGGACGCCGACTGGGGCGTCATCGACCCGAGGGATCAGTCCCTCCTGCCCCACGTCGTCGCCCTCCTCCAGGCGCTCACGGACTCGCCGGCCATCCTCGATTCGGGGCCGGGCGGACATCTCGAGCGCCTCTGCGTCGAGGCGGTGAGCACCCTGCTCCTGGAGCGCCGCGGGAGCCTGGCGAGCACCACCCCTCCTCCGCTCGCGACGACCTACGAGGCCGCGATGGCCGTCCTCGACGCGCAGGCCCCCGAGCTCGCCTTCGGCATCGCCGAGCTCGCCGACGAGATCGGCGTCTCCCCCAGAACCCTCCAACGCGCCTTCCGCGACAACGGGACCACACCGGTCGAGGCCCTGCGTGCGCGTCGCGTCGAGAACGCGGTCAGGCTGCTGCGAGACCCGGAAAGCCGTTCCCTCACGAATGCCGAGGTCGCCCAGCGCGCAGGGTTCGAGACCGCGAGCGGGATGTACCGCGCCTTCGTGAAGGCCGGGCTGCCGACGCCCAGGGAGTACCGACGGACCCGCTCTTCGCGCTGAGCTCTCGTTCATCGGAATCCACTCTTCTCTGGGATACCAAAAGCAGGTCCCGAAGAGCTTCAGATCTGTCGCAAACGGCTACCGCCCTGTCTCGAACGGCGAGAGGCACCGGAAGGACGGCCACGCCCCGGGCAGGGGTGATCAGCGCACGACGGGCAGGCCCGGCTGCGGCTTCCCCCATCGGTACCAGGCGACGACGCTGATGAGCAGGGAGAGGATGAGGCCGGCGATCACCCACAGCACGACAAGATAGTCGACCCACGAGCCCACCGGCGGTTGCCCGGGCAGGAAGTTGCGCAGCGTGGGGGTGGCGAACAGCATCCCCGCGTTCCAGGTGAAGAAGCCGATCTCCACGCGCCGCTTCCCCCGCAGGGCCATGATCGCGACCGTGAGGCCCAGCACGGGCATGATCACCATGAGCGCGAGCAGGACGATCCCGAAGACGATGGTTGCCGTCGCACGGTGCGTCTCGATCACGTACTTGTTGATCGTCATCGTTGTCCCATCGACCACACCCTCGACCTCCGAGTGGATCGTGACACCCCACCCCGGGACGTGGTGGGGGCCAAGGGTGATGTCGGCGGGAATCGCCTCCGATTCCGTCCCGCCGGCGCTCGACGCCGAGACGATGACCGTGGTCTCACTGGGATGCCGATCGAACGGCCAACTCTCGATCGTCCCCGAGGTGCGCAGCCAGACCGAGGTGGGCGCGACCTGCCGCCCCTTCTCGAAGTCGATGATCGCGCCGTCGCCCGCCGTAGACGCGGAGAGGAGGAGCTGGAAGTCCCGCATCACGGTGAAGCCGTCGCTCGTCACCAGCGACGAGCTGTCGCTGCCCTCGCCGAACCTCATGTCGAAGCGGATCCGGTCGCCTGCGGCGTCGATCTCGCGCGGCGTGAGGATGACGTGGAGCCCGGGTGTGCGATTGTCGATCGCCGTTCCCTCGTCGGTCTTGCCGCCCTGCGCGTAGAGGAAGACGACCACCGCGTAGAGGGCGACGAAGACCACCGCGCAGATCACGATGAAGAGGGGGAACCGACGGACGACCCGCTGACCGCTCCGACCGCTCACCGCCCGCACCCTCCCGCGCACCGGGACAGGGCCGGACGCCCCTTCGACGCTATCAGTCGCGCACGCCCGTCACCCTGCGGTAGACGAGGTCACGGATCGCACGGCCCTTGGCGATGCCCTTGCGCTCGAACGCCGTCATGACCCTGCCGTCGAAGCGCTCGGCCCACTCCCCGTCGAAGGCGCGCTCGAGATCGGGCTCGGCGTCGAGCACCTCGCGCATCTGGAGGGCGTAGTCCTCCCAGTCCGTCGCGAGACGGAGCAGTCCCCCGTCTCGGAGCGCCCGTCCGGCCGTCGCACCGAATCCCTGCCGCACCAGCCGCCGCTTCGTGTGCCGCTTCTTGTGCCAGGGATCGGGGAAGAACACCCAGACCTCGTCGGCCGCCCCCTCCGGGAGGAACGAGGACAGCACCTCCGGAGCGTTGGCCTCCATCAGCCGGAGATTGCGCGCACCGGCGCGATCGGCGTCCAGCATCGTCCGGGCAAGCCCCGCACGGAACACCTCGACCGCGAGGAAGTCGGTGTCGGGCCGTGCGGCCGCCGCCGCCACGATCGCGTGCCCCTGGCCCGAGCCGATCTCCACCACGAGCGCGGCCTCCCGGCCGTACCGTGCCGCGGGGTCGAACCGCGCCTCGGGATGCACCGAGGTCCAGGCGACATCGCGGGGCACATCGACGAGGTAGTGCGGCGCGAGCTCTACGAACGCGCGCTCCTGCGCCTCGGACATGCGACCGCTCCGCCGGACGAAGGACACCGGCTCGTCGCGGAAAGTGCGGGGTTCTGACATCCCTCCAGGGTACGGGGCGACCGCGCTCACCGTGCCCCGACGGGCTCCGTCACGAAGTCGATGAGCTCCTCGACGCGTCCGAGGAGCGAGGGCTCCAGATCCCGGTAGCTGGAGACCCGGGAGAGGATCCGCTTCCAGGCGTGTGCGATGTCGGCCTGGCTGTTGGCGGGCCACCCGAAGGCGCGGCAGATGCCGGTCTTCCAGTCCGTGCCGCGAGGGATCTGCGGCCAGGCGGCGATGCCGAGGGCCGCAGGGGTCACGCACTGCCACACGTCGATGTACGGATGTCCCACGATCCGGAGATGCGCACCATGCGGGCCGCGCAGGATCCCCTCGACGATCCGGGTCTCCTTCGATCCGGGGACCAGGTGGTCCACCAGGACGCCGTAGCGTCGCGCCCTGCTCGGCGGTTCCTCGGCGAGGAGCTGGTCGAGGAGGTCGATCCCCTGGAGATACTCGACGACCACGCCCTCCAGGCGCAGGTCGTCCCCCCACACCTTCTCGACGAGCTCGGCGTCGTGGCGCCCCTCCACGAGGATGCGACTCGGCAGCGCGGCCCTGGCACGCTGGTCGGCGACCACGAAGGAGCCCGATGCCGTCCGCTGTCTCCCGGTCTGCTGCGCCCGCGGCGGAACGAGCCGCACCGGCTCGCCGTCGATCATGAAACCGGCCCCGAGCGGGAACAGCCGCCGGCGTCCGCCCCGGTCCTCGAGCTCGACGTAACCGCCGTCGACGCGGGTGACCGCCCCGCAGAACCCGTCCACCGCGACCTCGACCACGAGGTCGCGGTCAGCGGCAACGTCCACGGCCTTCTTCGTCCCGCGCTCACGCCATCCCGGAGCCAGCGCGTCCGTCCCGTACCTGTCGTCCATCCCGTCCAGCCTAGGAGCGGGTCCGACCTGTCGCCGGGATCGACGCGGGACAGGGATCGACGCGGATGAGGAGCGTCGTTCGCTCTGGGCTGCACGGCAACGCTACCGACGGCACGAGTCGTGTGAATAGACTCGCCGTTGGGGATGCGACCTCCCCGGAGGAGCGAGAATGCGGGCACGTCTGGCTGTCGCGACAGGTCTACTGCTGGCGCTGTTCGGGGTGTTTCTCGCGGGTCCCGCCTCGGCGGCGTCCCCGGTGACGCTCGACAGCGGGTTCGTGACGGATCGATCAGGGGTGCTGAGCACCTCGGACGCCGCCGCGCTCGACGACCGGCTCCAGACCCTCAGCCGGGAGCAGCACGTCGAGCTGTTCGTGGTCTTCGTCGATTCGTTCACCGACCCCGCGGACCGCCAGCAGTGGGCCGACGAGGTCGCACGGAGCAACGGCCTCGGGTCCTCCCAGTACCTCCTCGCGATCGCGACGCAGTCACGTCAGTACTACATCTCCGCCGATTCCGCCGGCCCCGTGAGCGACACCCGCCTGGATCAGATCGAGCAGTCCATGCTCCCCGACCTCCAGCAGGACCGGTGGGCGGACGCCGTGTCGACCGCAGCCGACGGCTTCGGCGGCGCCGGATCCTCCGGCGGTGGTGACGGCGGCGTCGTGACCGTCGTCATCGTGCTCATCGTCGTGATCGCGGCCGGGATCATCATCTGGCTGCTCGTCCGTGCCCGGCGGCGCAGGGTCACCGGCGGCGGCGGCACGGCCGGCGGACAGGTCGGTCCGGCCGATCCCTACGCCGGGATCACCGACGACGAGCTCGGGAAGAGGGCGGGGTCGGCTCTCGTGCAGACCGACGACGCGATCACGTCGAGCACGGAGGACCTCGGCTTCGCGACCGCCCAGTTCGGCGACGCGGCGACCTCCTCCTTCACCCAGGTCGTCGCCGAGGCCAAGGCGCGCCTCGACGAGGCCTTTTCCCTGAAGCAGCAACTGGACGACGAGATCCCCGACACCCCCGAGCAGAGACGCGCCTGGCACATCAGGATCATCGAGCTCTGCGCCGCGGCCGACACGGCTCTGGACGCGAACGTCGAGGCGTTCGACGCCCTGCGCAAGCTGGAGCAGAACGCGGAGCAGGCGCTCCAGCAGGCGACAGCCCACCGTGCGCAGGTCGAGGCGGCGGTCACCGCGGCACCCGCGGCACTGGAACGCCTCGCCGCGGGCTACGACCCGACGGCGCTGCGCACCGTCGCGGACAATCCGCAGCAGGCGCGCAGTCGTCTCCAGCTCGCGGACACCGCCCTCGCCGATGCGAGCGCCAAGCTCGCCGCCGGCCAGCGCGGCGAGGCCGCCTTCGCGATCAGGACCGCCGAGGAGGGCATCGTCCAGGCCCAGCAGCTCTCGGAGGCGATCGGCTCCCTCGGGGAGGCGCTGGCCGCCGCCGAGGACCAGGCCCGCGCGCTGATCGCCGACCTGGAGAGCGACCTCGCCGGCGCCGCAGCCCTCCCCTCCACTCCGGAGCTGCAGCAGATCGCCGCCGCGACCAGGGCGGAGCTGGACGCCGCCGGCGCCGACCTCTCGGGCACCGCTCGACGCCCGCAGGCGACGCTCGAAGCGCTGAGCGCCGCGAACACCCGCATCGACTCCGCCGTCGAGCGGATCCGCGACGCCCAGCAGCAGGCGGCGCGCGCCGCCCAGATCCTGGACCAGACGATCCTCCAGGCCCGCGCCGAGGTCTCGTCCGCGAACGACTTCATCACAACCCGGCGCGGCGCGGTCGGCGCCACCGCCCGCACGCGCGTCGCCGAGGCATCCGCCGAGCTGAGCCGCGCCGAGGCCGCCCGCGACGCCGATCCGGTCCAGGCCCAGCGGTCCGCGGAGCGCGCGGTCGCGCTCGCCCGCGAGGCCATCACCGCCGCGCAGAACGACGTCAACGGCTTCGGCTCTGGCGGCGGCTTCGGCGGAGGGGGCTTCGGCGGAGGAGGCGGCGGGGGCGGGGGCTTCGCCGGAGACATCCTCGGCGGGATCATTGGCGGCATTCTCGCCGGCGGCGGCTCCGGCGGTCGCGGCGGAGGGTACCGCGGGGGCGGCTCCTCCGGCGGCTGGCGCTCCAGCGGCGGCGGTCGTGGATTCAGCCCGTCCAGCTTCGGCGGTTCTCGCGGCCGTTCCGGAGGTGGTCGCTTCTAGCCGTGCCGACTCATAGCTCCGTCGTTCTACGATCCAACCACGACGACTCAACGCCCTGATCTTCCATCGAAAGGAAAAGCCATGACCAAGCAGTCGATCTTCGGCCGCATCTCGACCCTGATGAAGGCCAACATCAACTCGCTCCTCGACTCCGCCGAGGACCCGCAGAAGATGCTCGACCAGCTCGTTCGCGACTACACCAACAACATCGCGGACGCCGAGTCGGCGATCGCCGAGACCATCGGCAACCTGCGTCTTCTGGAGCGCGACCACCAGGAGGACGTGCAGTCCGCCGCCGAGTGGGGCAACAAGGCCCTCGCCGCGAGCCGCAAGGCCGATGAGCTGCGCACGTCGGGCAACACGACCGACGCCGACAAGTTCGACAGCCTCGCGAAGGTCGCCCTCCAGCGTCAGATCGGCTCCGAGAAGGAGGCGCGCTCCGCTGAGCCGCAGATCGCCCAGCAGACGGAGATCGTCGACAAGCTCAAGGGCGGGCTGAACGGCATGAAGGAGAAGCTGGAGCAGCTGAAGGGCAAGCGCAGCGAGCTGCTCGCCCGCGCGAAGGTCGCCGAGGCCCAGACGAAGGTCCAGGACGCGGTTGGCTCGATCAGCGTGCTCGACCCGACGAGCGAGCTCGGCCGCTTCGAGGACAAGATCCGGCGCCAGGAGGCCATCGCCCAGGGCAAGGCCGAGATCGCCGCGTCCTCGCTCGACGCGCAGTTCGAGGGTCTCGAGGACCTCGGCGAGCTGACCGAGGTCGAGGCGCGTCTCGCCGAGCTGAAGGCCGGTCCGACGGCGCCGAAGGCGGCCATCGAAGCGGACTGATCCTGCGCGCTGACATCCGCGCGTGATCCTCCGAACGGGGGCGGATGCCACGGCCCGGCCGACGGCATCCGCCCCCTTCTCCTTCTTCCCGCACACTCTCCGACAGCGGAGGACATCATGACCCGTTTCCTGGTCGTCCCGCAGTGGCAGGGCTCGCCCGCACCCCGGGCGATGCTCCTCACCGAGGGGGCATCGGCCATCGCCGACGATCTGCCCCGGAGCCGGACCGTCGTCCTGGACGTCCCGCTCGAGGCCGGAGACGCGCAAGGCACGTCGGTGAACCGGTTGAGCAGCCTCCGGCGCACCAGAGAGCTCATCGAGGAGGCGCTCGCCGGCGCCGATGAGCCGGCCGTCGTGATCGGCGGCGACTGCGGAGTGAGCGTTGGCGCCGTCTCCGCGCTCCCGGACGGGCTCGACGACGTCGCCGTCGTCTGGTGCGACGCGCACCCGGACCTGCACTCCCCCGACACCTCCCCTTCCGGCGCGTACTCGGGCATGGCCCTGCGGGCGATCCTGGCCGATGCCGCCTCGCCCCTCCCCGGGCGAGGCGGCATCGCCCCCTCCCGGGTCGTGCTCGTCGGCGCTCGCGAGATCGATGAGGCCGAGAGCCGGTTCATCGACGAGACGGGCATCGGGCGCGTGGACGACCTCGCCGATCCGGACGGCCTCGCGCACGCCGTGGCGGCGACCGGCGCCTCCCGCGTGTACGTGCACATCGATGTGGACGTGCTCGATCCGTCCGAGCTCGCGGGGGTCTCCTCCCCCGCGCCCTTCGGCGTGCGGACAGCCGACCTCACCACCGCGATCCGCGCCCTCCGCGACCGGCTCCCGATCGCCGGGGCGACGATCGCCGGATTCGCACCGCGCACTCCGGCGAGCGCCGTCGACGACCTCGGGGCGGTCCTCCGCCTGATCGGCGCGGTCGCGTGAGGTCCACGCCTCCCGAGGACGTGCTCCGCGCGGCCGAGGAGATCCTCGCGCGCGGGCGGCGCTTCGACCGCCGCCTTCCCGCCTTCCTGCTCCGCTCGCCCCTCAGCCGCCTGGGCTACCTCTGGGGCACGGCGGTGGGCTGGGCCTGGGGAACGCTCTGGAGCACCGGGCCGATCGAGCGCAGGAACGGGCTCCGGATCTTCCGCGGGATGCCGGAGTGGACTTTCGGTCGCGGCGGCGTCTGCGTCGGCGGCTGCTATCTGACCGGGGACGCGGCCCCCGACGAGCGTGTGCTCCGGCACGAGGCCGTGCACAAGGAGCAGTGGCTGCGGTACGGATTCCTCATGCCGGTGCTGTACCTGCTGGCCGGACGCGATCCGCTGCGCAATCGCTTCGAGATCGAGGCGGGCCTGGAGGACGGCAACTATCTGCCGCGCCGACGCGGCGGCAGCGCGCGAGTGACGGCGCGCCAGGACGCCTGACCACCAGGACGCCTGACCGCCGCGCCGGACTGCCGTAGAGCGCCGGGCTGTCGTAGAGCGCCGGGCTGTCGAGGATCCCGCTCAGCGGGAGGTCAGCAGGCCGTACCGCGCGGGTGCGTCGATGGCTGCGGCATCGACGCCGCGGGCGATCAGGTGCTCGACGATATCGGCGGTCCCGAGGAATCCGCCGAGGAGCGTCACACGCGGCGGGAGCGCGTCCTCGCCGCAGACCATCTCATCGGCCCAGGCCTTGGCCGCGCGGGCCAGCGCCTCCCCTGGCACGCACCGACGGCCCGTTCCCGGAGCGCCGGATCGGGTCGCCCGGGTCAGCCACGTGACCGTCATCCGCTGCGGCGCCGAGATCGGCGCGATGTCCGCGGCCTCGGGGACCTCGATGAAGACCCGGCCGACCGCGCAGATCGGAAGCGTGGCGAGCACGGCCTCCAGCTCCGCGAGCCCCTGCTCGTCCGCGGTGATGAGGTGCTGCGCCTGCGGACGGCGCGACGCACGGCGCTGTGCGCGCGTGGTCGTCGAGACGGCGGTGGTGGTCATGGTGATTCCAGGATAGCACCGGAATAGGGTTGCCTAACCTTGCATCTGCCCCGGCGGACGCGGAGCTCACTCCACGAGCGCGGCGCCCAGGGCGTCCAGCTCCGCCGGGGAGAGCCCGGACGCGAGCAGATACTCCGCCACCGAGCCGTGCCGCTCGTCGATCCCCTCCAGAAGGGCACGCATCACGGGGGCGGGCGAGGTGACCGCGAGGGCGATGGCGTGCTGCGCGTCGGGATGCCTCGCGCTCAGATACCGGACGATCGACTCGCGGCGGGACGCGGGCAGCAGCGACTCGGTGAGCGCGTAGTCCGCGATGACCGCCTCCCGATCGGCGCCGACCGCGGAGAGCGCGATCGCGACGCTGACGCCCGTCCTGTCCTTGCCCGCCGTGCAGTGCACGAGCGTCGGATCCCCCACGGCGATGACGCGCATCACGTCCGCCATCCGGGGCGCTGCATCCTGCACGAGGTGCGCGTACATGCCCTCCAGGCTCATGTCCGTCGTGAAGAGCGACGCGACGGAGCCGAGGAGGAGCGGGATGCGCGTGACCGGCACGTCACCGATGGCCGACGGCTCGCGCGCGACCTCGGCGTCGTCGCGGAGATCGACCACCCGTCGGATCCGTGCGCGGAGGGACGCACTCCCCTCAGGGGTGAGCCCCGCCAGCTGCCCCGATCGGAGCAGCACTCCCT
The DNA here is from genome assembly GCF_031456305.1 of Microbacterium resistens. Lineage (GTDB taxonomy): Bacteria > Actinomycetota > Actinomycetes > Actinomycetales > Microbacteriaceae > Microbacterium > Microbacterium resistens_A. Next base: position 242,360 of record NZ_JAVDUM010000003.1, on the reverse strand, counting down.
CGCGGACTCGGGAGGTGCCGACTGAGATGCCGCCCACGTCGCGCAGATTGACCGCGCCGGCGACGTCGAGGATCGTCATCTCCCCTCGCGCGGAGGCACCGGATAGCGTCCGGCGATGACGATGCGGTTGAAGGCGTTGATCGAGACGCACGCCCAGCTGAGCGCCGCGTACTCCTTCTCCGTGAACACGCTGCCGACGCGGTCGTAGACCTCGTCCGGGATGCCGTCCTCGTGGATGAAGGTGTACGCCTCCGCGAGCTCGAGCGCCGCGCACTCGCGATCCGAGAAGACCCCGGACTCCCGCCAGGTGGGGATCTGCGTGAGCGTGTCCGCGTCCACTCCCGCCTCCACCGCACGATCGACGTGGATGCGGGTGCAGTAGGCGCAGCCGTTGAGCTGGGAGCAGTGGATGAGGACGAGCTCCTTGAGCCGATCCTCGATGCCGTTCTCCCGGCAGACCTCGTTGACGGTGGTGGAGAAGGCGTCCAGCGCCCGGTACGCGGCAGGCTCGGTCCTGGACAGGTGCACACGCGTCTCGCTCATGGCTCCAGCCTACCGACGGGCACCCCCAGGAGGGCCGACGTCCGCACCCCCGATCAGCGGTCGAAATTCAGATCGCACAACTGTTTCTTGCTTTGATCATCGTTTCACCATGCAAAATCCGATTGTTACTTGTCATATTGCTCCCGCATTTCTCGCTCGCCGCGAATCGGGCGCACAATGAGGACGTGCCTATCGAGACCACCGAGTTCTCCTTCCTCGCCGATCACGCCACCGCGCTCGGCGTCTCCGTGCCTCCCGTCACCCGGATCTCCCTCACCCTCCCGGACGAGCGGACGCTCAGCGCCCTCCGCTTCGGCGACGGCCCGCCGGTGGCGACCTTCCTCCACGGCGCCGGGCTCAACGCCCATACCTGGGACCCGACGATCCTGGCGCTCGGGCTCCCCGCGCTCGCGATCGACCTCGCCGGCCACGGCGACTCCTCCTGGCGCGATGACCTCGACTACTCCGCCCGCCCCCATGCCGCCGACGTCGCCGCGGCCATCGACGCCTGGGCCGATGCGCCGCAGGTCGTCGTCGGACAGTCCCTCGGCGGCCTCACCGCCGCCGCGCTCGCCGCCGAACGGCCCGATCTGGTCCGTGCCGCGGTGATCGTCGACATCACGCCGGGGATCGACGCCAGCGGAGGACCGGCGGCCCTGCGGGCCTTCTACGCCGTCACCGACTTCGCGTCGCGCGACGAGGTCGTGGAGCACGCGCTGTCCTTCGGGCTCGGCGGCTCGCGGCAGAACACCGAGCGCGGCGTCTTCCTCAACACCCGCATCCGCCCCGACGGCCGGGTCGAGTGGAAGCACCACCTCGCCCGCCTCGCCTCCCAGGCGTTCGCCGCCGACACGAGCCCCGGCTCGATCGCCGCCCCCGGCCAGATCCTCCATGAGGACGGCTGGGAGGACCTCGCCGCTGTCACCGCGCCGATCACGCTCGTCCGCGCCCTCCGCGGGTTCGTGTCCGAGACGGACGCGGAGGAGTTCTCCCGCCGCGTCCCCGCGGCCCGTGTCCTGACGCTCGACGCTCCGCACAACGCGCAGGAGACCTCGCCCGCCGACCTCGCCGACCTCGTCAGGGCGCACGTCGCGGAGAACCGCCCCTGAAGGACCGCTCCGCCGTCCCATCCCTCACCCCCTTTGTGACGCTCCGTTCCGGACCACCGACCGGCCCGCGAACGACGCCCCTAGGCTCGACAGACACCTACCGCACCCGACTCACACACACTCCATCCGACACCGTCTTCGCCCGCACCATGCACAGCACCCGCATCGTCCTGCACCGAGAGGAACACCCATGACCCGCCGCTTCCGGGGCCTCGCCCTGCTGACCGGCCTCGCCGCCGCCGCGCTCGCCCTCAGCGCCTGCGCCGGCCCCTCCTCCGACTCCCCCGCACCGACCGCGACGGGGACGCCCGACCCGAACGCGACCCTCACCGTTGGCCTCGTCCTCGAGCCGACCAACCTCGACATCCGCCGCACCAGCGGCGCCGCCCTCGAGCAGATCCTCGTCGGCAACGTCTACGAGGGCCTGGTCACCCGCACGCAGGACAACAAGGTCACCGAACGCCTGGCGGAGAAGTACGACGTCTCCGCGGACGGTCTCACCTACACCTTCACCCTGCACGACGGCGTGACCTTCCACAGCGGCGCGCCCCTGACCTCCGCCGACGTCGTCTCCTCGCTCCAAGCGGTGAAGGACGACGCCACCCTCCAGGGGCACGCGGAGCTCGCCGGCATCGCATCGATCGCGGCACCGGATGCGAAGTCGGTCGTGATCACCCTCACCGCGCCCAACCAGAACTTCCTCTTCTCCCTCACCGGGGTCGCCGGCCTCGTCTACGCGAGCGGCGACACGACCGACCTCAAGGACGCCGAGAACGGCACCGGCCCCTTCACGCTCAAGAACTGGAGCAAGGGCAGCTCGATCACCTTCGCCAGGAACGACGCGTACTGGGGCGAGAAGAAGGCCGGCGTCGCCGAGGTCGTCTTCGACTACATCCCGGACTTCACCGCCGGCGTGAACGCCGCCCTCGACGGGAGCCTCGACGTCCTCACCGCCGTCGACCCCAACCTCGCCCCACAGCTGGAGAAGAGCGGGCAGTTCGCCCTCACCACCGGCCGCACGACCGACAAGGGGACGCTCGCGTTCAACAACGCCAAGGCGCCGCTGGACGACAAGCGCGTCCGCGAGGCGCTGCGACTCGCGATCGATCACGACGCCCTGGTCGAGGCCGTCGGGGCGGGCTCCACGCAGTACGGGCCGATCCCGGAGCTCGACCCCGGCTACGAGGACCTCTCCTCCGTCGCGCCCTACGACCCGGAGAAGGCCAAGCAGCTGCTCAAGGAGGCCGGGCACGAGAAGCTGGAGCTCACGCTCACCATCCCGAGCTTCTACGGCACCACGGTGCCGCAGGTGCTGGTCTCCGACTTCCAGAAGGTCGGCGTCACCCTGAAGGTCAACTCGGTGGAGTTCGCCGCCTGGCTGGACGACGTCTACAAGAACCACGACTACGACCTGAGCTTCGTGCTGCATGTCGAGTCGCGCGACTTCGGCAACTTCGCCAACCCGGACTACTACTTCGGCTACAACAACCCCGAGGTGCAGAAGCTGTACGCACAGGCCCTCGCGGAGCTCGACGAGAAGAAGTCCGCGACGCTGCTCGCCCAGGCCGCGCGCATCGTCTCCGAGGACCACGCCGCGGACTGGCTCTACAACGGCGCCACGATCACGGCGCTCGTCCCCGGTGTCTCGGGCTTCCCGAAGGACTCGATCAACTCGCGCATCGACCTGCTCGATGTGACCGTCGCCAAGTAGCCCAGGGACGACGACCCGCGTGATCCGGTACGCGCTCACGAGAGGAGCCCTGCTCATCGCAGGGCTCCTCGTCGCGAGCGTCGTCATCTTCCTCGCCCTGCGGGTGTTCCCCGGCGACGTCGCCCAGCTGATCGCCGGGGACAAGGCGACGCCGGCACAGGTCGACGCGATCCGCGAGTCGCTGGGGCTCACGAGGCCCCTGTTCCTGCAGTACGGCGAGTGGATCGGGGGCCTGTTCCGCGGGGACCTCGGCACCTCCCAGCTGAGCGGGGCGTCGGTGGCCGAGGAGATCGGGCTCAAGGCTCAGGTGACCGTGCCCCTCGGCGTCCTCTCGCTGCTCATCGCCCTGGTGATCGCGATCCCCCTCGGCATCCTCTCGGCCATGCTCCGCGGCCGGGCAGCCGGCACCGCAGTGAGCACCGCCGCGCAGGCCCTCGCCGCGGTGCCGGTCGTCTGGGCGGGGATGATGCTCGTCGTCGTCTTCGCGGTCTGGCTGGGCTGGCTCCCCGCCCAGGGCTTCCCACGGAACGGATGGGCCGACCCCGGCGCCGCGCTGCGATCGCTGCTCCTGCCCGCCCTCACGATCGGCGTGGTGGAGGGCGCGATGCTCCTGCGGTTCGTGCGCAGCGCGACCCTCCAGGCCGCGGGACAGGACTTCGTCCGCACCGCCGCGGCGAAGGGGCTCACCCGCAACCGCGCCCTGGTGCTGCACGGGATCCCCGCCGTCGGCCTCTCGATCGTCACGGTGCTGGGACTCCAGGTCGCCGGCATCGTCGTCGGCTCGGTCGTGATCGAGCAGCTGTTCACCCTCCCCGGCATCGGACGCATGCTCGTGACCGACGTGGGGACGCGCGATCTGGTCAAGGTCCAGAGCGAGCTGCTCGTCCTCACCGGCTTCGTGCTCGTGATCGGCTTCCTCGTCGATCTCGTCCACCACGCGATCGACCCCCGTCAGCGGGAGGCGGAATGAACGCCCTGCAGCGCGTCTGGCGCACGGGAGGCGGCCGCTTCGGCCTCATCGTGGTCGCCGTCATCGCCCTCACCGCCCTCCTGTCCCTGCTCTGGACGCCGTTCGACCCGCGCGCGGCCGCCGTCTCCGCGCGATGGCTGCCTCCCGGCTGGCCGCACCTCCTCGGCACCGACGGGACAGGGCGCGACATCCTGAGCCTGCTCATGGCGGGGGCGCGGACCACCGTCCTCGTCGCCGTCGGCGCCGGCATCGTGGCCACCGCCGTCGGTGTGGTCCTCGGCGCGCTCGGCGCACTGACGACGCGCTGGATCCGCGAGGCGGTCGCGGTGCTCGTGGACATCCTGATCGCCTTCCCCGTGCTCATCATCGCCATGATGATCTCCGCGGTCTGGGGCGGCTCCCTCTGGGTCGTCATCTGGGCCGTCGGCATCGGCTTCGGCGTGAACATCGCCCGCGTCACCCGGCCCGAGCTCCGACGCGTGCAGCAGAGCGACTTCGTGCTCGCCGGTCGCGCGGCCGGCCTCACGCCGCTGCAGAGCCTCGTCCAGCACCTCCTCCCCAACATCGCGCCGGTGTTCATCGTCCAGCTCTCCTGGTCGATGGCCGTGGCCGTGCTCGCCGAGGCCGGACTGTCCTACCTCGGCTTCGGGGCGTCCGTGGTCGACCCGTCCTGGGGGATCCTCCTCTCCGACCTCCAGCGCTACATCGCCGTCCACCCGCTGTCGGTGATCTGGCCGGGGCTCGCGATCACGATCACGGTGCTCGCGCTGAACCTCCTCGGCGACGGCCTCCGCGAGGCCACCGACCCGACGCTGCGGCAGAACCCGCGGGCCGCCGCCGCCCGCACCCACGTCCCGGGGGTGGTCGCATGACCCTGGACGTGACGGACCTCTCGATCGAGATCGACGGACGCCGCGTCGTCGACGGCGTCTCTTTCGCGGCCCCCGACGGCGCCCGCCTCGGCCTCATCGGCGAGTCCGGGTCCGGGAAGTCGCTCACCGCCCTCGCCGTGCTCGGCCTGCTGCCCGACGGCGCCCGCGCGACGGGCTCGATCCGGTGGGACGGCCGCGAGATCCTGAACCTCCCGGACCGCGAGCTCGCGGAGCTGCGCGGCGACGAGATCGGGATCGTGTTCCAGGAGCCGCGGACCGCGCTCAACCCGATCCGCACGGTCGGACGGCAGATCGCGGAGAGCGTGCGCATCCACGAGCGGATCGGCCGCCGGGAGGCCCGTACGCGCGCGATCGCCGAGGCCGAGCGCGTCCGCCTGCCGGATCCCGCCGCACTGATCGACCGCTACCCGCACCAGCTCTCGGGCGGACAGCGGCAGCGCGTGGCGATCGCCACCGCGCTCGCCGCCCGGCCGCGCCTGCTCATCGCCGATGAGCCCACCACCGCGCTCGACGTCACGATCCAGGCCGAGATCCTCCGCCTGCTCCTCTCCCTCGTGGAGTCGGAGGGCATGTCGCTCGTCTTCATCACCCACGATCTCGCGGTCCTCGCCCAGGTGGCGACCCACGGGGTGGTGCTGGAGCACGGCCGCGTCGTCGAGGACGCCCCGGTCCGCACGCTTCTCAGCCACCCCTCCTCCCCGATCACGCAGGGCCTCCTCCGCGACGCGACGGCGACGCTCTGGCGCCCCGAGGACGACCAGGAGGATGGCGCATGACCGACGACGCTCCGCTGATCCGTGCACGCGGCCTGAGCCGGGTCTTCCCCGCCCCGCGCCGTCCGGGGCAGCCCCGGCGGACCACCGCCGCCCTGACGGACGTCGACCTCGACGTCCCGGCGGGCTCCGCGCTCGGGATCATCGGCGAGTCGGGCTCGGGCAAGTCGACCCTGATCCGGCTGCTGCTCGCGCTCGACCGCCCCTCCTCCGGGACGGTCGAGGTGGACGGCCGCCCGGTCCGGGCGGGCGAGCGGGCGAGGGACCTGCACTGGCTGCGGCGGCAGACGGGCCTCGTCTTCCAGGACCCCTACGCCTCGCTCGACCCCCGGCAGAGCATCGGGCGGATCGTCTCGGAGCCCCTGCGGGCACTACACCTCGCCCAGGACTATGACGCGAGGGTCGCCGAGGTCCTCGCCCAGGTGGGGTTGGATCCGGAGATGGCGGCACGCTACCCGCACGAGTTCTCCGGCGGACAGCGGCAGCGCATCGCCCTGGCCCGCGCGATCGCCCACCGCCCGCGCATCCTCGTCGGTGACGAGCCGCTGTCCGCCCTCGACGTGACGGTCCGCGCGCAGATCCTCGCGCTCCTCGCCGAGCTGCGCGCGGACGGCCTGACCCTGATCCTCGTCTCGCACGACATCGGGGTGGTGCAGAACCTGTGCGACGCCGTCGCCGTGATGAAGGACGGCCGGATCGTGGAGCACGGCACGACGCACGACGTGCTCCGCCGCCCGCAGCACGAGTACACGAAACGCCTGCTCGCCGCTATCCCGGTCATCCCGGAGCGGTAGCGCCGGTCACAGCTCCTTCTGCAGCAGCACCACGCCGATCGTCCGTCCGAACTTCACGCCGACGTCGCTGAGCCGCCCGGTCTCGACGAACCCGAGCTTCGCGTGCAGGGCGATCGACGCCTCGGCGCCGCTGCCGGTGATCACCGCGATCATCTGACGGAGCCCCGCGACCCGGCTCGCGTCCACGAGGGCGACCAGCAGCTCGCGCCCGATCCCCCGCCCCGCGGCGTCCGGGCCCAGATAGATCGAGTCCTCCACCGTGTACCGGTAGGCGGACTTCACGCGCCAGGGCTGTGCGAGCGCATAGCCGAGCACGCGGCCGGAGGCCCGATCGACGGCAACGAGGAACGGCAGGCCGGCGCCGCGCAGGCGCTCGTGCTTCTCCCGCCACTCCGCGGGCGTCCCCTCCTCCTCGTCGAAGGTGACGACGGACTCGCGGACGTAGTGGTTGTAGATCTCGCTGACCTCGTCCGCGTCGGACGCCAGCGCATCGCGGATCAGGACGTCCTCGGTCACAGGACCCTCCAGTCCACGGGCTCGGCCCCCTGCTCGGCCAGGAGCGCGTTCGCCCGCGAGAAGGGACGGGACCCGAAGAAGCCACGGCTCGCGGAGAGCGGAGAGGGGTGCACGGACGCGATCACGGGCGTCTTCCCGAGCATCGGACGGAGCCCCTCCGCGTCCCGCCCCCACAGGATCGCGACCAGCGGCGCGTCCCGCTCCACGAGCGTGCGGATCGCGAGCTCGGTGACGCGCTCCCAGCCCCAGCCGCGATGCGAGGCCGGGGTGCCGGGCCGCACGGTCAGCACTCGGTTCAGCAGCATGACACCCTGTTCGCTCCAGGAGGAGAGGTCCCCGTGTTCGGCCGGCGGGATGCCGAGATCGGTCTCCAGCTCACGGTAGATGTTCGCCAGGCTCCGCGGGACCGGGCGCACGGTCCGCTCGACCGCGAAAGACAGGCCGATGGGGTGACCGGGCGTCGGATAGGGGTCCTGCCCGACGATGAGCACCTTCACCCCGTCCAGCGGCCGTGAGAACGCCCGCAGGACGTTCGCGCCGGCGGGGAGGTAGCCGCGCCCCGCCGCGGTCTCGGCACGCAGCCGATCGCCGAGCTCGGCGATCAGGGGGCCTGCGGGCGCGAGGGCCTTCGCCCAGCCCTCGTCGACGAGTCCGTCGGCGGCGAGCTCGGCCAGAGTCCGCGCCACGCTCAGTCCTCGTCGGCGCGCACGCGCAGCGGTCCGCGGGCCAGGAGGTGGTGCGCGGACTGCGCGACCGGCCGCATCGTCACGAGATCCAGGTTCACATGCCCCGGCGCGTTCAGCGCATACGCGATGACGTCGGCGACGTCGGCCGCGACCAGCGGCGCGTCCACCCCGGCGTACACGGCATCGGCCGCGGTGCTGTCGCCTCCGAGCCGGTTCAGGGCGAACTCCTCCGTGTGGACCATGCCCGGAGCGATCTCCACGACGCGGATCGGCTCTCCGTTCAGCTCCAGCCGGAGGGCTCGCACGAGCATCGACTCCGCGGCCTTGGCGGCGTTGTACCCGCCGCCGCCCGGATAGGCCACTTGCGCTGCGGTCGAGGTGAGGAACAGCGCATCGGCGTGTCCGCCGTGATCGGCGGCCTCGCGGAGGAGCGGCAGGAGCTCGGCGACGAGGTACTGCGCGCTCAGCACGTTCGCCTCGTACATCCAGCGCCAGTCCTCCGGGGACGCGTCCTCCACGCGCTGCGTCCCCCGGGCGCCGCCCGCGACGTGCACCAGCGCGTGCACCGGTCCGGATTCGGCCAGATGCTCCGCGAGTGCACGCACCTGCTCCGGCGCCGTGAGGTCGGCGGCGAAGGCCGTGGACCCGGTCTCCTCGGCGAGCGCGCGGAGGCGCTCCTCCCGGCGCGCGACGCCGACGACGTCCCAGCCGCCCGCCCGCAGTGCGCGAACGGTCGCCTCGCCGATCCCCGTGCTCGCCCCTGTCACCACAGCTCGTCTGTTCACCATGCCCCCACCGTACGACGAAACCGCCCGGCCGCCGAGGCGGCGCGGGCGGAGTCGTCACAGGCGTCGGAGGGGAGGTGGGGCTCGCGCCCCTCCCTCATCCGATCGTCAGGGCATCGAGGAGGTTGCTTTGACGGTCAAACGGTCGACCTGTCACAGATCGACCTTGATGAGCTTCGGGTTCTGGAAGTAGCCGGCGTATGGAACCCATGCGTGAGTCCCATCCAGGGAGATCCCGATGTCCTGCGGGAAGTTCTCGGGGCCCGCAGGACCGGTGAACTGCGGCAGGGTGTGAGTACTGACCACGGTGTCCGTGGCGATGTCCGTCGCCATAAGCGTCGATCCGTTGTGACTGTAGAGCGTGCGCCCGTCAGGCGAGATGGCGAGGTGCCCTGCGTTGGTTCCCTGTCCGATGGAGACGTTGACGAGCGTGCGAATGACAGTACCGGTCGCGGCGTCCACGACATCGACGTCGTTGCCGTCCCCACCGAAAGGCAGGTAGAGCGTTGCGCCGTCGGGCGACACCGTCCCGGAGAGCTCCACTGTCGGGACCGGGATGTCTCGCAGGATCGCTCCGGTGGCCGTGTCGATGACCTTGGCGCTGAGCCCGCCGAGGCTGGTCAGTCGAGTCCCGTCCGCGCTCAGCTCAAGCCCTCTCCCCGCGGTAGCACCGCCGTGCATATCGCCACCGAGACCGCCCGTCTCGATCCGCTGGATCAGGGCGCCTGTTGCGGCGTCGAGGATCAGGACCCCGTTGTCGAAGCCTCCGTTCATGCTGCCGTGGCCGGCGTAGCTCACGTACACCCTCGTGCCATCGGGCGAGGCGACAACGTCATACGGCTGCGCTGAGTATCCCGGTGACACAGCCCCGGGGCCACGGAGCTGGCTTGCGATGTCCCAGTTCGCAACGACTGCTCCCGTGGCTGCGTTGAGAACCGTCATGTATGCAGTGGTCGGATAGTTTCCCGTGACGTACAGGTTGCCGTTCACCGACTCAGCGGCATCGTAGTCGCCGACGTTCGCAAAGACCGTCCCGCCAGGACCCGTGCAGCTCGGCTTCACGGTCGCGTCGGCCGTGACCGCCGGCGCCCCCGTGAGGACCGCGTGGACGGTCACGTTCCCCGCACCCGTCACGTTCTTCACCACCACGGTCGCCGTGCCCGTCGCAACCGGCACCGTCATCGTCGTCGAACCGTCAGCGAACGTGTACCCCGTACCCACCAGGCTCACCACCGCGGTATCGCCGGCTGCCGGGTTCGCCAGCGTCAGCGTCAGCGACGTCTGCGCGCCCACGGCCGCACACCCGGACACCGGCCCGAACGTCAGCTTCTTGTCCCCCGATGCGGCATACGCCGGCACCGCCACGGCCGCCGCGATGATCGGGATCGACCACGCCGCACCCTTCACGATCGTCCGCCGCGGCACGCCGGTGAGAGCGTCGCCCTCCTCGGCCATCTTCATTGCGTTGTCGTTGTCCACGTACTTCAATCCCCTCATTGACAACCAAGTCATCGCACCACCGACAGATCGCCGGGTGCGTCTACTAGTGAGACCGGGGAAGGGCCGCTTCATCCGCGCAGCGAGCCAGGTTCCTGCCATTTCGGTCGTTCTTGGCTGTCATTTCGGTCTTGTCGACAATCAGATCCTCGCCGCGCGCTCTCTCTGCCGAGAGACTTGATCCACTGCGGCCGACCCCATGCGGGCACAGTGGCGTTCCCCCCATCTGCGTCGACCCCCGAGGAAAGCATGGAATGCCCACTCCCCCGCCCTTTGACCCGAACCTGCGAGACCTCGACGCGCTGGGATGGGAGGCCGGGCCCCGCCCGCCCGCCCGCGCATCGGTCGAGCGCGCCCAGGCAGACTCCTGGGGCGTCGCTCGGCTCTGGACGACCCCGACGGTCCTGACCTCGCACCCACCGGCGCGGGGAACGGAGGGCTATCGCGTCATCCTCGGCATCGACGGCGACGCCTCCCTCCTCGTCGAAGGACAGGACATCGCCCTCCGGCCGGGCCAGCTGATCGTGCTCGACGGGTCTCTGACGATCCGCACCGAGAACCGCGCTCTCTGGGCCCGCGTCGAATGGCACCTGCGCGCGCCGCTCCTTCGGCACGCGGAGTTCGCGGAGCACCTCTCGACCGCGGTCCCGATACGGACGAGCCATGCCGACCTGATCGCCACGACCACGAACGTCATCAGCACGAACCTGCAGATGGCACAAGGCCCCGGCAGCCCCTATCTGCTTGATGCGCTCACCGGGATCGTCGCCGCCGCGATCGCCGACTCGACGGGTGCGCCATCCGCGCTGACTCCGGCGCAGGCGGTGATCTTCCAGAGGGCGATCGCGGACATCGGCGAGCGCTTCCGCGACAAGGACCTCTCCGCCGACGGGATCGCCCGGAGCCTCGCCGTCTCCCGCGGCTACCTCCATCAGGTCTTCACCGCCGCGCGGAGCACCCCGCGCCAGGAGATCGAGAGCAGACGGGTGGCCGCGGCGCTGGCGCTCCTCGATGCGAGCCCGAGCGGCGGGCGGGGCATCCTGGAACGCGTCGCCGACCGCTCCGGCTTCTCCTCCGCCCGGCAGATGCGGACGGCCATCCGGCGGCAGCAGGACGCCACGGCGTCGGCGCCCAGGACGCACCGCATATGAGGGAGCACTGGGTGTTACGTCACATTTCCCCCGCGTTGTTGACAGCAGCCGGATTCCGTACTGTCTGTCATACCGGCACTCCACCGGGCCCAGCGCTCCACCCCCGCCTCTGCATCCTTCCCCGGGTGCCCGTCCCGACAGGGAGAGAACCATGTCCGCACCCGACTCCTGGCGTTTCGAGACCACGCAGATCCACGCGGGTGCCGCACCGGATCCGGTCACCAAGGCCCGCGCCACGCCGATCTACCAGACCACCTCGTATGTGTTCGACAACGCCGACCACGCCGCGAACCTCTTCGCCCTGGCGGAGTTCGGCAACATCTACACGCGCATTCAGAACCCGACGCAGGATGTGCTCGAGCAGCGCCTCGCCGCCCTCGAGGGCGGCACCGGAGCGCTCGTCCTCTCCAGCGGGCAGGCAGCGTCCACCTTCGCGATCCTGAACATCGCCCAGGCCGGGGACCACTTCGTGTCCTCCAGCTCGATCTACGGCGGCACCTACAACCTCTTCAAGTACACCCTCGCCAAGCTCGGCATCGAGGTCACCTTCGTCGAGAACCAGGACGACCCGGAGGAGTGGCGCCGCGCGGTCCGCCCGAACACCAAGCTGCTCTTCGCCGAGACGATCGGGAACCCCCGCATCAACGTCCTCGACATCCAGACGGTCGCCGACATCGCCCACGAGAACGGCGTCCCGCTGATCGTGGACAACACGATCGCCACCCCGTACCTGATCCGCCCGTTCGAGCACGGCGCCGACATCGTGGTCCACTCGGTGACGAAGTTCCTCGGCGGGCACGGCACCACGATCGGCGGCGTCATCATCGACGGCGGACGCTTCGCCTGGTCCGAGAACGTGGAGAAGTTCCCCGGCCTCACCGAGCCCGACCCCTCGTACCACGGCGCGAGCTACACGGCCGCGGTGGGCGACGGCCTGGCCTACATCATCAAGGCCCGCGTCCAGCTGCTCCGCGACCTCGGCTCCGCCATCGCCCCGCAGAGCGCGTGGAACCTGATCCAGGGCGTCGAGACCCTGTCGCTGCGCATCGAGCGCCACGTCCAGAACGCGCAGGAGATCGCCGAGTGGCTGGACGGACGCGACGACGTCGCCTCCGTGAACTACTCGGGCCTGCCGACCTCGCCGTGGTACGCCGCCGCCAACCGCTACGCCCCCAAGGGCGTCGGCGCGGTGCTCTCCTTCGAGCTGAAGGGCGGCGTGGAGGCCGGACGCGAGTTCGTCAACAGCCTCACGCTGTTCAGCCACCTCGCCAACATCGGCGACGTGCGCTCGCTCGTCATCCACCCGGCCTCCACGACCCACGCGCAGCTCACGCCCGAGCAGCAGCTCTCCGCCGGCGTCACCCCCGGGCTCGTCCGGCTCTCGGTGGGCCTGGAGAACATCGAGGACCTCAAGGCCGACCTGGAGCAGGCACTGACCGCCGCGCGTGCCGTGTCGGAATCCGCTCGCGCCTAACGCGTCTCTCCTCTCGCGAGAGCCCTCTCCTCCTCAGAGAGCACGGATGCCCCGGATCACCGATCCGGGGCATCCGTGCGTCCGGCCTCCGCGTAACGTGCCTCCGCCGGGTCGCCGTGCAGGCGAGAATGGAGACATGGACTGGCAGACGACCTCCGAGGACACCGTGCCCTCGGCTCCGGTGACGGAGCAGGACGCCCGCCTGCTGCGCGCCCGACCTCCGGCGACGGGGGCCTGGCGCGATGGGGATCCCGCCGGAGATCGCCGCTTCGCGGCCTCCGGTCCGTTCCGCACCGAGGGCGGCCAGGAGCTTCCCGGCATCCGGATCGCCTACGAGACCTGGGGCGAGCTCAACGCCGCCCGCGACAACGCCGTGCTGATCCTGCACGCGCTCACCGGCGACAGCCATGTGATCGGCCCGGCAGGGCCCGGCCACGCCACGAGCGGCTGGTGGGGCGACGTCGTCGGCCCCGGGGCCGCGATCGACACGGACCGCTGGTTCGTCGTCGCGCCGAACATCCTGGGCGGCTGCCAGGGCTCGACGGGTCCTGCGAGCATCGCCCCGGACGGCTACGAGTGGGCCTCCCGCTTCCCGTACCTCACGATCAGGGATCAGGTCGCCGCGCAGGTGCGCCTCGCCGACGCCCTCGGAGTGGAGCGCTGGGGGGCGGTGATCGGCGGTTCGATGGGCGGGATGCACGCGCTCGAATGGGCGGTCGGGCACCCGGAGCGCGTCACCAGGCTCGCGATCCTGTCTTCTCCCCCGGTCACCACCGCCGATCAGCTCGCCCTCAACTTCGTGCAGCTGGAGACCGTGCGGATGGATCCGCGCTTCGCCGGCGGCGAGTACTACGACGCCGCGGTCGGCGAGGGCCCGCACCGCGGCCTCGCCCTCGCCCGGCGCATGGCGCTGCTGAACTACCGGAGCCCGATCGAGCTGAACCAGCGGTTCCAGCGCTCCTGGCAGTCCGGCGTCTCCCCGCTCGGCCACGGCGGACGCTTCGCGGTGGAGAGCTACCTGGACTTCCACGGCAACAAGTTCACCCGCCGCTTCGACGCCAACAGCTACCTGACCCTCGTCGAGGCGATGAACTCCCACGACGTCGGCCGCGACCGCGGCGGAGTGGAGGACGCGCTGCAGCGCGTCACCGCGACCACCCTCGTCCTCGGGATCGACACCGACCGGCTGTTCCCGGTCGACGGGCAGCATCGGATCGCCCGCGGGATCCCGGACACCCTGGACGGCGCCCAGGCCGTCGTCCTGGCGAGCGACTTCGGGCACGACGGCTTCCTCATCGAGACCGATGAGGTGGGGATGCACCTTCGCCGGCTCCTCGACGCCTGAGCCGGCCGGTGGGCGGGCCTCAGCTCCGCTCGTACCGCCAGGGCAGGCCTTCCGCGACCAGGCGGTGCCGGGCGCCGACGATCCCGCCGTCGTGCTCCTCGTCGCCCTCCCAGTAGTGCATCGTGCCCTCCTCCGTGCGGCGCAGTCGGGTGTGCCGCACCTCGATCTCCCCGGCCGCGGCGAAGACGGCGTCCACATCGGCCGCGACGCTCAGGGCGTGCAGCGTCACCCAGGTCGGCGGGACGAGCAGGAGGGAGCCCGCGGCATGGGCGGCGAGGGCTGTGATCGGCGACATCCACACCGCCTCCTCGACCTCGCCGGAGGACGGGGCCAGCGCTCCACCGGGATCGTGCGCGAGGAAGAACCAGGTGCGGATACGGGGCCGCACCTCCGCCGGCGGCGACCAGCACGACAGCGGCACGGGATCCGCGATCCGCAGCCCGACCTCCTCCGCACTCTCCCGGACCGCGGCGCGCGCGGCGTCGTCCCGCTCCGTCGCGCCGGGGAGCCGGTCCCCCTCCTCGACCTTGCCCCCGGGGAACACCCAGGCGCTCGCGAACGACCCGCGGTCGGGGCGCCGCATCAGCAGCACCTCCGGCCCCGTCGCGCCGTCGCGGAGGATCACCGCCGTCCCCGCGACCGGCAGCTCGGTGTCGGACATCCGTGTCACCGCCGCGGACGACTCATCGAGTACACGGGCGGTCCGTCCGGGATCGTGGTGGTCGCATCGATCACGAATCCGAGCCGCTGGTAGAGGCGGACGTTGCGGTCATCGGACGTCTCCAGGGCGACCGGCGCCGGATCCCCGTCGATCTCCTCGAGCCCCGCCGCCGTGATCGCGGTCCCGAGCCCTGCCCCTTGATGGGCGGGGTCCACGCCGACCGTCGCCAGGGTCCACGCGCCGTCGGGCGCCTCGGGGACGGACAGCTCCGCGAGAGCGGCGAGGCGGTCGCCGTGAAGGGCTGCCACCCGCTCCTCGACATCGGCGGCGAGGGACGGGGCATCCGGCGGCAGGAACGCGGCGACGGACCTCACCCGCTCATCGACCAGGACGAGCCCGTGATCGAGGGCATGGACGAGGTAGAGGTGCTGAAGCTCTTCTAGCCGGTCCGCGTAGCCTTCGGCGGGGATGGACCATCGTGTCCAGGGATACGAGGAGAACGCCGCGGCCAGGACCTCGGCCGCTGCCGGCAGATCGGATGCCGTCGCACGGCGGATGACGGGCGGGTTCTGCATGCCTTCTCTTTCGCGTCGGCCGGCGCACGAGCAGCCGACCCGGTCCACACTATGCGATGCGTTCGGGATCCGGGCTCGGGCAGCGGGTTCGGGAGGCGGGTTCGGGAGCGGGTTCAGGCCTCGGGAAGGATGACCACGACCTTGCCCGTCACCCGCCCGCTCTCCACCCGCTCCTGCGCGGCGGCGAGGTCGTCGAGGGAGTACTCGGAGTCCAGGTGCACCGTCACCTTTCCGGCGGTGGCCAGTCCCGCGATCTCGGCCAGCTGCGAGCCGTTCGCGACGACGAGGATCCGCGCGACCGGGTCGGCTCCCCATCCGGCGAGCGTCGTCTGCTGATCGTCCGAGTACCCGGTGATCGTGACCACCGCGGTTCCCGGAACGACGGCGCCGCGCGGCGGGAGCGTGTCGTCGACGGTCACAATGACCGCATCCACCGGCCCGATGGCAGCGAGCGCCTCCTCGTCACGGTAGTCGATCACCTCGTCCACGCCTAGTCCCTGGAGGAGCTCGTGCTTGGCCGGGCTCGCCGTGGCGAGCACTCTGGCGCCGCGGGCCTTCGCGAGCTGGATCGCCAGATGCCCGACGCCTCCGGCTCCGCCGAGGACGAGCACCCGCGGGGTCGTGGCCGTTCCCGGAGCGCCCACGCCGGCGGCGTCGAGCGCCTGCCAGGCGGTGAGGGCGGCCAAGGGGGCGGCTCCCGCCTGGGCGAGGCTCCAGCCGGACGGCACCGCCGCCAGATCGGCGGCGGGGACGGCGGCGTACTCGGCCAGCGTGTGGGCGGCGCGCGGGAACCCGGCGAGCGCGAACACCGTGTCGCCCACGGCCCAGTCGTGCACGTCG
The DNA here is from genome assembly GCF_031456305.1 of Microbacterium resistens. Classification (GTDB taxonomy): domain Bacteria; phylum Actinomycetota; class Actinomycetes; order Actinomycetales; family Microbacteriaceae; genus Microbacterium; species Microbacterium resistens_A. The sequence continues at coordinate 226,037 of NZ_JAVDUM010000003.1, read as the reverse complement.
GCGCCGAGAGCGGTGATCGTGCCCGCGACGTCCCATCCGGGACGGTCGGAGTATTCGATCGGCCCGAAGTCGACCGCTGCCGCGCGGATCTTCACATCGACGGGGTTGAGGCCGGCGGCGGCGACGCGGACGATGACCTCGGTCGGTCCCGGAACCGGGACCGCCTCGTCCGCGATGGAGATGACGTCGGCGGCCGCTCCCGGGCCGGAGTAGGTGGCAGAACGCATAATGCCTCTTTCGGATGAGCGACCCTGGTCGGTCGGTGAGACCAGCTTCCCCTGTCCTCCGGCGCGGGAAAAGTGACTAGATAGACGATATCTGTCACGATATGGCCATGCACAAGATCGTCGTCGTCGCGCTCCCCGGGGTCTTCCCCTACGAGCTGGGGATTCCCGGCCGCTTCTTCCGGGCAGCGCATCGGGACGGCGAGCCGCTCTACTCGGTGACCACCTGCAGCCTCGACGGCGGCCCGGTGCCGACGAACGCCGATTTCTCGATCACGACGACAGCGGATCGCAGCGCGCTGGAGACGGCCGACACCATCATCGTCCCGCCCTGGACCGGGGCCGAGACCTCGGAGGACCCGATCGGCCTGTCCCGCTTCGCCGATCGACGGGTGGTCAGCTACTGCACCGGCGCGTTCACGGTCGCGGCCTCCGGACTGCTCGATGACCAGGAGGCGACCACGCATTGGTGCGCGGCGGACGAGTTCGCGCGACGGTTCCCCCGGGTGCGGATGCGGCGCGACGAGCTGTTCGTGGACAACGGCCACGTCGTCACCGCGGCGGGGGCCTCCGCGGCGGTCGACGCGACCCTGCACCTGATCGGGCGCGATCATGGCGCGGCGGTGGCCGCGACCGTCTCTCAGATCACCCTGGCCGCCCCGCATCGCGGCGGCGGACAGCGGCAGTTCATCGCCAGGCCCGTCATCGCCCCCACCGCGACCGGGTCGGCGAGCGACATCCAGGAGTGGCTGGTCGATCGCATCGACGAGCCACTGTCCCTGAGCACCGTGGCCGACGAGTTCGGCATGAGCGTGCGTACCCTCACCCGGCGCTTTCGCGCCGAGACCGGCCGAACAATGGGCGACTGGTTCTCGGACGCCCGGGTCGACCGCGCCCGCGAGCTCCTCGAGACCACCGACCTCCCCGTCGACTCCATCGCTGCCCGATCCGGCTTCGCGACGTCGGCGGCGCTCCGCAAGCACTTCCGCGACCGGGTCGGACTCGCCCCGCAGCAGTATCGGACGCGGTTCACCCGATCCGCGGGATAACGACGTCAAACATGATGAAGTAGTCGCTCTCGGCCTCGGCCGGATCGACGCTCACCGCATCACCCCTGCGTGCCGGTCTCCTCGATCGCCGCCTCGAGCCGCTCGATCTTGGCGTCGATCTCGCCCGAGTAGCCGGGCCGGATGTCGGCCTTCAGCACGAGGGACACTCGGGAGCCGAACGGCATGACGGCCTCGGTGGCGCGCTTGACCACATCCATCACCTCGTCCCACTCCCCCTCGATCTCCGTGAACATGCTCGAGGTGCGGTTCGGCAGCCCGGAGTCGCGGACGACGGCGACCGCAGCGGCCACCGCGTCGTGAACGGAACCGTCCGCGTGGTCGGCACCGCCCTGGGGCGCGCCGCTCGGAGCGACGGAGAAGGCGATCAGCATGGAGACCTCCGGTTCAGTGGGTGACGATGCGCGACGAAGGAGTGCGCACGAGAGTGCGGATGCTCAGCACGCAGAGGGCGACGACGATCGCGTTCCGCAGGCTGATGACCACGATCGGGAAGGGCTCGGCCGCCAGCAGCGCGTCATAGGTGATCGGGTAGACCACCTGGGTGAGGACGCACGCGGCGAGCACCAGGGCGGCGGGGAGGCCGGCGCGGTTCCGGTCGTACAGCCACCAGAGCACCATCGGCGCCAGCATCCAGGTCTGGAACTGCGGGGAGCCGACCTTGTTGCAGACGATCAGCGCCGTCACCAGGGCGAGCATGGTCGGCGGGAGCAGCCGCATCGGATCGGCGCCCGCGCGGACCCGCCAGACGGCGAGACCTGCGATGCCGACCGCGACCAGCGCCATCAGCGGGGTGAGCACGGCCGAGACGGCGTCCGCCCCCGGGGCCGCGATCTGGAACGTGAGGATGTCCTGGCTGTACGCGATGCGTGCGCCGCCGAAGGCGGCGAGCCACAGGAACGGCGTGGCGGCGACCGCCTCGATCTGAAGCCCCCGACCCGTCTGCTCCGTCAGGAACCCGAGCAGGTGCGAGCCGCCTCCCAGAGACACCAGGGCGACGACCACGACCACCGTGACGGCACCGGCCGCGACGATGACGCGCCAGCGCGCCTTGAGCACGGCGACGCAGGCGAGGACGAGCGCTGCGGGCCAGATCTTCATCCAGGCGCCCAGGGTGAACAGCGCCGAGGCGAGGGCCGGGCGGGAGAGGAGCCAGACGCCGCCCATGATCGCGATCGGGACCGTGATCGCGTCGATGCGGTACATCGCGATCGGGCCGAGCAGCACGAGGGCGGCGATCCAGAACCAGGCAGCCCGGCGCCGCACGGCGCTGCGCCCGCTGCCGAGGAGGACTGCGAGGCCCAGCGCGTCGATGGCCGTGACCAGTACCGCCCAGGCGATCAGGTAGCTGCCGCTCCCGGCGATCGGCGCCAGGAGGATGGACATCCCCTCGGTGAGGAGCATCGGCAGGAGCGCGAGCTGCGGATACACCCAGGTCTCGGTGACGCCGACGATCTCCCATCCCCCGAGCGCCATCTGCGACCAGGGTTGGTAGACGAGGATGACGTCGCCCATCGGAAGGCTGGGGAGCACCCAGCCGAGCCAGGCGACGAGGAGATGGGCGGCGAGGAACGCGATCCAGACGAGCGCCGGCGAACGCCTCATGCGAGCACCCCCTCGACGGCGCGGGGCAGGGCCTCCGCGACATCCATCGCCACGATCGGCCTGCCGCCGCCACCGTCATCCGTGTCACCCGTGCCAGCCGCGCTATTCGTGTCAGCCACGCCCGCGGCGATCCGGCCCGCATGCCCGTGCAGCCAGGCGCCTGCGGCAGCGACCGCGGAGAGCTCCGTCCCGGGATTGGCGGCGAGCAGCGTGCCGAGGACGCCGGCGAGGACATCGCCCGTGCCGGCGGTCGCGAGCCAGCCCGTGCCCGCCTCGATCGCGATGACGGTCCCGGCGGGATCGGCGACGAGGGTCCGTGCACCCTTAAGGAGGACGACGCCGTCGAGGGCCGCCGCGGTCTCCGCGACCACGCGCGCCCTCGTCTCCGGCTCGCGCAGCTGGTCGCTGCCGATGACGGCGAGGCCCAGCTCCGCCCGGAGGCGGCCGAGCTCGCCGGCGTGCGGCGTCACGAGAATCGGGGCCGATGCGTCCGGCGCGAGATCGAGCGCACCGGCGTCAACGACGACGGGTGCTCCGCCCCGGAGGACGGTCTGAAGCAGCGCCCGTTCCGCATCCGTCCGGTCCGCGGGGTCGGTTCCTGAGCCGATGACCCAGGCGTCCGCCGCCGGGAGCGCGTCGGCGTGGCCGGACTCGACGACGGTCTCCGGCCTGCGAAGGAGGACGGCGTCCGCGAGCCGCTGCTCGCCGAGGAAGCGCACGTAGCCGGACCCGGACCGCCACGCCGCCTCGACGCCGAGGACGGCGGCGCCGGGATAGGCGGGCGAGCCGGTGCGCAGGGCGACGACGCCGCGACTGCGCTTGTCGTCGTCGTCCCCCGGGGTCCTCAACAGGCGGCTGGTGTCGTCGCGGGTCCATACCCGAAGCTGCGGCATCCCTCAACGCTACTGCCCTCCGCCCCGCTCGCCGGACAGCGGGCTAGGGTCGGCTGGTGAGCATCCTCTTCTCTCCCCTGACGTTCCGCGGAGTCACGCTCCGCAACCGCCTGTGGGTCTCGCCGATGTGCATGTACAGCGCGGACGACGGGATCCCGAACGACTGGCACCGGACGCACCTCGCGCAGTTCGCCTCGGGAGGGGCGGGGCTCATCCTCGCCGAGGCGACAGCCGTGGTGCCGGAGGGACGGATATCCCCCCGCGACACCGGCCTCTGGAGCGATGCGCACGGCGAGGCCTGGGCACCGGTCGTGCGATCGGTCCACGACCGCGGCGGGGTCATCGGCGTCCAGCTCGCCCATGCGGGACGCAAGGCGTCGACCTGGTGGCCCTGGGCGGAAGGCCGGGGCTCCGTGCCCCTCGCCGACGGCGGATGGACGACGACGGCACCATCCGCCATCGCGTTCGAGGGCTTCGCCGAGCCGATCGCCCTCGACGGCCCCGGGATCGATCGCGTCGTCACGTCCTTCGCCACAGCCGCGCGACGCGCCGTCGCGGTCGGCTTCGACGTCCTGGAGATCCACGCCGCGCACGGGTACCTGCTGCATCAGTTCCTCTCCCCGCTGAGCAACCGCCGCGACGACGAGTACGGCGGTCCGCTCGCGAATCGCGCACGACTGCTGCTGCGCGTCGTCGATGCGGTGCGGGAGGCCGCGGGGCCCGAGGTTCCGCTGTTCGTCCGGATCTCCGCGACCGACCACGCCGACGGCGGGTTCACGCCGGAAGAGGCAGCGACCGTCGGCGACCTCGCCGTCGAGCACGGCGCCGACCTCATCGACGTCTCCAGCGGCGGCCTCGTGGCGCATCAGCGCATCGACGTGCATCCGGGCTATCAGGTGCCGCTCGCGTCCGCCGTGCGACGGGGTGGGCGCGTGCCCTCCTCCGCGGTCGGCGTCATCACGGGCGGCGAGCAGGCCGAGGCCGTGCTCGCCGCCGGTGACGCCGATGCGATCTTCGCGGGGCGCGAATGGCTGCGGGATCCGCATTTCGCGCTCCGGGCCGCCCACGAGCTGGGCGTCGAGCTGCCATACTGGCCCGCTCAGTACCAGCGCGCCCGCTGGCGCTGACGGGCGCGGCCGGTCACCGTCGGTGACCGCGACGGGTCGCGTCCTGCACCTCCCCGACGAGCTCCTCGATGATGTCCTCGAGGAACAGCACCGCCGTCATGCTCCCGTCCGCATCGCGCACCTGCGCGAGGTGGCGACCGGCCCGGCGCATGATGGTCAGCGCGTCCTCGAGGTCGGTGTCCTCCTGGACCGGGACCATGTGATGGATCCGCTTCGCGGGGATCGGCCGGACCGTCTTCACCACCGCATCGGGCCCCTCGGCGGTCCGCAGCACGTCCTTGAGGTGGACATAGCCGACGGCGCCGCCGTCCTCGTCCACGATGACGTAGCGGGAGAACCCGTGCTTGGCGACCGCGCGCTCGACGTCGTCCGGCGTCGAGCCCATCGGCAGCGTCACGAGGGAGGCGAGCGGGACGGCGACATCCCGCGCCTTCTTGTCGGTGAACTCCACAGCCGCGGCGACCGTCCCCGCGGAGTCGTCCAGCACGCCCTCACGGCGCGACTGATCGACGATCGTGGCGACCTCGTCGAGCGTGAACGTCGATGCCGCCTCGTCCTTCGGCTCCACCCGGAAGAGGCGCACCACACCGTTCGCCGTCGCGTTCAGCGCCCGGATGATCGGGTAGAACACCTTCGACACCCACACCAGCGGGGTCGCGAGGATCAGGACGGCGCGGTCGGGGACCGAGAACGCGAGGTTCTTCGGCACCATCTCGCCGAACACCACGTGCAGGAACGAGACCAGCAGGAGGGTGATCGCGAACGCGACCCCGTCCACGGCGCCGTCGGTGAGCCCGACGGCGTGCAACGGCATCGCGAGCAGATGGTGGATCGCGGGCTCCGACACGTTCAGGATCAGCAGCGAGCACACCGTGATCCCGAGCTGGGAGGTGGCCAGCATGAGCGTGGCGTGCTCCATCGCATACAGCGCGGTCTTCGCCGCCCGTGAACCACGTTCGGCCATCGGCTCGATCTGCGAGCGCCGGGCGGAGATCACGGCGAACTCCGCGCCGACGAAGAAGGCGTTCGCGATCAGCAGCACGAACAGCCAGACGATGCCTGCCCAGTCGCTCATCGGCCGGCCTCCCCGTCCTCGCCCGCAGAAGCGGGCGGCGTGGGCGTGAACCGGATCCGGTCGACCCGTCGCCCGTGCATCCGCACGACCTGGAGCGTTCCGCCCTCGACCTCCACCTCGTCACCCGTCACGGGCACCCGTTCCAGCACGCTCATGACGTAGCCGCCGACGGTGTCGTAGACATCGCCCTCGGGGACCTCGATCCCCGCGCTCGCGCGCAGCTCGTCCGGACGGAGCTCGCCTGGGAACGTCACGGAGTCGCGGCCGTGCACGACGCCGGCGCGACTGCGATCATGCTCGTCGGAGACCTCGCCGACGATCTCCTCCACCAAATCCTCCAATGTCACGACCCCCGCGGTCCCGCCATACTCGTCGACCACGATCGCCATCTGGTAGCCGCGGTTGCGCAGCTCGGCGACGAGGACGTCGAGATGGACGGTCTCCGGAACCCGCAGCGGCTCGGTCGCGAGGGCGGCGGCGGGGACCTCCCCGCGACGCTCCCGCGGCACGGAGACGGCGGCCTTGAGGTGCACGACCCCGGTGATGTCGTCCAGCGACTCGTCGTAGACCGGGAACCTGCTGTGCCCGGTGCGCCGCGCGAGCTGGATGACCTCCTCGGCGGGGTCGCCGGCGGCGACGGCGTGCATGCTCGGCCGTGCCGTCATCACGTCGGCGGCGCTCAGCCGGGAGAAGCTCAGGCTGCGGTCGAGGAGTGACGCGGTGTCGGCCTCCAGAACGCCCGCGCTCGCGGAGCGCCTCACGAGCGAGGACAGCTCCTCCGCGGAACGCGCGCCCGAGAGCTCCTCCTTCGGCTCGATGCCCATCGCGCGCAGCACCGCGTTGGCGCTGCCGTTGAGCACGACGACAGCAGGACGGAACACCCACGTGAACGCCGTCTGGAACGGCATCACGAGCTTGGCCGTCTCCCGGGGAAGCGCGAGGGCGAAGTTCTTCGGGACGAGCTCGCCGAGGATCATCGAGAGCATCGTCGCAGTGACCATGGCGATCACCACGGCGACCGGCGAGACCGCGGCCTCCGGCAGCCCCCAGCCGGTCAGCACCGGTCGGAGCAGGCTGGACAGCGCCGGCTCCATCGTGAAACCCGTCAGCAGGGTGGTGAGGGTGATCCCCAGCTGTGCCGACGAGAGGTGCGTCGAGGTGATCCTCAGCGCCGCGATCGTCATCGCCAGGCGGGTCTCCCCGCGATCGCGACGCGCTTCCAGTTCGGCCCGATCGAGATTGACCAGCGCGAACTCGCTCGCGACGAACAGTCCGGTCCCGATGGTGAGCAGGAGCCCCACGCCCAGCCAGATGTAGTCGATCACGACTGTTCCTCCACGAGGGAGGAGGGCGGGCAGTGGGGCGATGTACTACAAGAGGGAGGGTCGTCCATGGTGAGGAAGATTCTAGCCACGATCCCTGAATCGATGCCGAGTTCGCCCACTTCATGCACCGCCCTGTGGTCGCCGTTTCGCTGCCTCCCGCTGCCGGCCCACCGCCGCGCTGCACTTTCCTGGGTCCGGCCCTGTTCGCGCTGCTCTTCCCTGCGTGCGCGGTGGAAATCGGCGCAGCGCGAGCAGGAATATGGCGCGCGACGCGGGAGATCGCCACCGGGAGCGACACGCAGGATCACCATGTGGCGGCAGCACGAGGGCGAGGAGAGCGCGAGGGGAGTCCGTCCGCGCTCAGGATGTCATACAGGAGGCGCGGATCATCCAGCGCGGGCGTTCGCCAGCGCGACACCCGGCAGACCGCTCGGCGCAACGCGTCGCCACGGTCCTTCTCCCGGATCAGCGCCTGCGCCGGCGTCATCCCGTCGAGGAGCGCAGGATCCAGGTACTTCCCCGTTCCATCGAACTCCCCGGCGTGGTCGTACTCCTCGAAGAAGAAGTCACTGCGGACGGCGCCGAAGCCCGGCAGGACGAAGCGCCGCTGCAAGACGGGAGCGGGAAAGCCCAATCGGTCAAGGAGCACTCGGCTCTGCGACTCCCGCACGGAGTCCGACAGCCCCGTGCTGAACGCGAAGGCCTCATGAGCCCTCGCCATACCCCGACCGCTCCGCCGGGCGAGCACCTCGGCCAAGGCCCGCGCGTCGGCCATCGCGCCGCCGGCTCTTCGCATCCAGCGGACCTGATCCATTGCGATGACGCCATCGACGAAGGGAGACTCCGCGGCGATGTCGACGGCCGTCTGCGCCGGCGACGTGACCAGATGGCCCCGCCACGGCACGATCTCCACACCGTCGAACCCGAGCGCGCGACGCTGAACCGCGCCCGAGGACCGCCCGCCGGACGCCTTCGCGATCCGAACCTCGATCCGCAACGGCCAAGCCCTGACCCGATCGACGCCCCAGATCGCCGCTGCCGCCGCATGGGTGAACACCTGAGGACCGCGCGTCCGGTCCGCGATCTCCAGCACCCGCACCCGATGCCGAGCCATCGGGTCCAGCGCATGCCAGGCCTCTGCCGGCACGAAGCTCCCCGCCGCGACACGGACCAGGGATCCGGCATCGAGGAGGCGCCGGAGCCTGCGATCATCGACCGGCACGCCGTCTCGCTCCCGACGGCGGTAGACGGGGATCGGGTGCTCGCTCGAGGCCTCCATGCGGCAACCCTCGCAGGCCATCACTGTCATGGAGAGGGCCTGTGCCCGATCCTGTGCAGAAGTCGTCCGACGGAGAAACGGTGCAGGAAGACCTTCCGGAGCCGGCGGCCCGGTCCCGTTCCTGGCCCTGCCTCCGCGCACGTCCCTCGGCCGGTGGCGCCCCGGCCTGCCCGCCCGGTTGCCTGCGCTGCTGATCCCTGTCCGCGCTGCGACGCTTTGCGCAGCGCGGACAGAAATCGACAGCGCGACCGCAGGAATCAGCAGCGCACGCAGGAATCAGCAGCGCGCAGGAATCAGCAGCGCGCGACCACCGGCGGCGCCGGCTGCGCCACAAAACAGCAGCGCGCCAACCGGCAGCGCACCACCGCACCAACCGCGTGGGCGGCTACCAGCTCACCGGAAGTGCTTTGCCCTCTTCGTATCCGGCCGCGGACTGCAGGCCGACAAGGGCCCGCTCGTGGAAGTCGGGAACGGACGAGGCCCCCGCGTAGGTGAAGGAGGACCGCACGCCGGACGTGATCATGTCCAGCAGGTCCTCAAGGCCGGGGCGGAGCGGATCGAGGTAGATCCGCGACGAGGAGATGCCCTCCGCGAACAGCTCCTTGCGCGCACGCTCATAGGCGTCGAGGCGGCCGAACCGCGCCTGCACCGCCTTGGTCGAGGCCATCCCCCACGACTCCTTGTACACACGCCCCTCGGCATCCGCCTGCAGCTCGCCCGGGGCCTCGATCGTGCCGGCGAACCACGATCCGACCATCACGGAGGCGGCGCCCGCGGCGAGCGCGAGCGCGACGTCGCGCGGGTAACGGACCCCGCCGTCCGCCCAGACATGGGCGCCGAGCTCCCGCGCGGCCTCGGCCGTCTCCAGGACGGCGGAGAACTGGGGCCGGCCGACGGCCGTCATCATGCGGGTCGTGCACATCGCGCCGGGGCCGACGCCGACCTTCAGGATCGAGGCGCCCGCGTCGACGAGATCGCGCACGCCGTCCGCGGTGACGATGTTCCCGGCGACGATGGGGATGCCGAGTCCCAGCGACGCGACAGTCTGCAGCGCCCGCAGCATGCCCTCCTGGTGCCCGTGCGCGGTGTCGACCACGAGGACGTCGACCCCCGCCGCGGCGAGCGCCCTCGCCTTGGCGGCGAGGTCCCCGTTGATCCCGACGGCCGCGGCGACCGCGAGGCGGCCGTCGGCGTCGACGGCCGGGCGGTAGAGCGTCGAGCGCAGCGCGCTCCGCGCGGTGAGCGTCCCGACCAGACGTCCGTGCCGGAGCACGCACACCATGTCGGCGCCGGTGGCGGTGATCGCGTCGAACGCGGCGCGTCCGCCCTCCGTGTCCTCGGCGTCCAGCGAGGGCGAGTCGGCGTGCACGAGGTCGCCGAGCTTCGCGTCCCGGAGCGCCGTCGCCAGGCGGACAGCGGGCAGGATGCCGTGGATGCCCTCGGCCCGCACGTCGTCGCCGCCATCGGCCACGACGATGCCGTGCCCCTCGGTGGCCGGAAGCAGGCGCAGCGCATCCTCCACCGACGCGGACGGGGCGAGCACCAGCGGGGTGTCCCAGGCGACCGGCTGCCGCTTGACCCACCGGATCGCCTCGTCCAGGTCTTGCAGCGGCATGTCCTGCGGGAGGACCCCGATGCCGCCTCGACGGGCGAGGGTGGCGGCCAGGCGCGGACCGGTCACGGAGTTCATGTTGGAGGCCACCAGGGGGATGGTCGCCGGCGTCCCGTCCTGGGGCGCGAGGTCCACTTGGAGGCGGCTGGTCACGTCGGATCGACGGGGGACGAGGAACACGTCCGAGTAGGTCAGATCCACCATGGGTCGTTCACCGGAGAACTGCATGTGCCCAGGGTATCGATTCACACGCCGCGCGAGGCGCGCGCTCGGGCATTCGCACGGCGAAAAGCGTTAGGCTTGGAGATCGAAGCGTGGCACCTCCGGGAGGGTCCCGGGACGGCGACCACCGACCTTCAGCGACGAAAGAGGGCGATCGAGCGTGTCGAGCCAGGTGACCGGCGTCGGGACTTCGGACGACGGGGGGTTCGGAGCCAATTCCTGGCTCGTCGACGAGCTCTACGAACAGTTCAAGGTGGATCGCAACTCCGTGGACAAGGAGTGGTGGCCGATCCTCGAGAAGTACCGGCCCGACGAGGCCGCCGCCGCCCCGCAGCCTCCCGTCGAGGCGCATCCCGTCACCGCGCCGATCCCCGTGATCGGCCAGCAGCCGGTCGCCAGGACCACGGCGCGCCCCGCCCGTGAGGCGCCGATCCCGGCGCAGGCGCCCACCTCGGTCGTCGACACCTCGGCGGAGCTGCACGAGGACGTCGTGACGCCGCTCCGCGGCATGCCCAAGACCCTGGCCGCGAACATGGACCAGTCCCTCACGGTCCCCACCGCGACGAGCGTCCGTACGATCCCGGCCAAGCTGATGATCGACAACCGCATCGTCATCAACAACCACATGGCCCGCACCCGCGGCGGCAAGGTCAGCTTCACCCACCTGATCGGCTGGGCGATCATCCGGGCGCTCAAGGAGTTCCCGAGCCAGAACGTCTTCTACTCCGAGGTGGACGGCAAGCCCGCCGTCGTCGCGCCGGCCCACGTCAACCTCGGCATCGCGATCGACCTGCCCAAGCCCGACGGCACGCGTGCGCTCCTGGTGCCGAGCATCAAGCGCGCCGACGCGATGACCTTCAGCGAGTACCTCGTCGCCTACGAGGACCTGGTCGGCCGCGCCCGCGGCAACAAGCTCACCGCCGGGGACTTCGCCGGCACCACGATCTCCCTGACCAACCCCGGCGGCATCGGCACCGTGCACTCGGTCCCCCGCCTCATGAAGGGGCAGGGCTGCATCATCGGCGCAGGAGCGCTGGAGTACCCCGCGGAGTTCCAGGGGTCCAGCCAGAAGACGCTGAACGCGCTCGGCATCGGCAAGACCATCACGCTGACCAGTACCTACGACCACCGCGTCATCCAGGGTGCGGGATCGGGCGAGTTCCTCAAGAAGGTGCATGAGCTGCTGCTCGGCCAGCGCGACTTCTACGACGACATCTTCCGCGCGCTGCGCATCCCCTACGCCCCGATCCGCTGGGCGGACGACATCGCCGTCGACCTGGCCGAGCGCATCGACAAGACCGCGCGCGTCCAGGAGCTCATCAACGCCTACCGCGTGCGCGGCCACCTCATGGCCGACATCGACCCGCTCGAGTACGTGCAGCGCTCGCACCCGGACCTCGAGATCGAGAGCCACGGCCTGACGTTCTGGGACCTGGACCGCGAGTTCGTCACCAACGGCTTCGGCGGGCACCGGATGCTCAAGCTGCGCGAGATCCTGGGCGTCCTCCGCGACTCGTACTGCCGCACGATCGGCATCGAGTACATGCACATCCAGGATCCCGACCAGCGCCGGTGGTTCCAGGAGAAGGTCGAGATCCGGTACGTCAAGCCGGGGCACGACGAGCAGCTCCGCGTGCTGAGCAAGCTCAACGAGGCCGAGGCCTTCGAGACCTTCCTGCAGACGAAGTACGTCGGGCAGAAGCGCTTCAGCCTCGAAGGCGGAGAGTCGCTCATCCCGCTCCTGGACGAGATCCTCCAGGGCGCGGCCGAGGCAGGGCTGGAGGGCGCCGCGATCGGCATGGCCCACCGCGGTCGCCTGAACGTGCTCACCAACATCGCGGGCAAGACCTACGGTCAGGTGTTCCGCGAGTTCGAGGGCGCGACCACGCCGGGCAACCAGCGCGGCTCGGGCGACGTCAAGTACCACCTCGGCACCGAGGGCACGTTCGTGGCCGACAGCGGATCGGAGCTGCCCGTCTACCTCGCGGCGAACCCGTCCCACCTGGAGACCGTCGACGGCGTCCTCGAGGGCATCGTCCGCGCGAAGCAGGACCGCAAGCCCATCGGCACCTTCACCTGGCTCCCGGTCCTCGTGCACGGCGACGCCGCGTTCGCCGGGCAGGGCGTGGTGGTCGAGACGCTGCAGATGTCGCAGCTCCGCGGCTACCGCACCGGCGGGACCGTGCACGTCGTGGTGAACAACCAGGTCGGCTTCACGACGCTTCCGACCGACTCGCGCTCCTCGGTGTACGCGACGGACGTCGCCAAGACGATCCAGGCGCCGGTCCTGCACGTGAACGGTGACGACCCGGAGGCCGTCATCCACGTCGCCCAGCTCGCCTTCGAGTACCGCGAGCGGTTCCACCGCGACATCGTGATCGACCTCGTCTGCTACCGCCGCCGCGGTCACAACGAGGGCGATGACCCGTCGATGACCCAGCCGCTGATGACCGACCTCATCCAGGCCAAGCGCTCCGTGCGCAGCCTGTACACCGAGTCGCTCGTCGGCCGCGGCGACATCACCCTGGAGGAGTACGACCAGGCCAAGGCCGACTTCCAGAACCGTCTGGAGATCGCGTTCGCCGAGACCCACGCCGCCGAGACCGGCGCGACGCCGATCGCCCCGGAGCTTGCCCCCGTGGACGCGAAGAGCGGCGTGCCCGAGGTCACCGGGGTCCCGCAGGAGGTCATCAACCTCATCGGGGACGCGCACGCCAACAAGCCCGAGGGCTTCACCGTGCACGCCAAGCTCCAGCAGCAGCTGGACAAGCGCCTGGACATGAGCCGCAAGGGCGGGATCGACTGGGGCTTCGGCGAGCTTCTCGCATTCGGCTCCCTCCTCATCGAGGGCACGCCCGTCCGCCTCGCCGGTCAGGACTCGCGCCGCGGCACGTTCGTGCAGCGTCACGCCGTGCTCCACGATCGCTCGAACGGCCAGGAATGGCTGCCGCTGGCGAACATCTCCGACAACCAGGGACGCTTCTTCGTCTACGACTCGCTCCTCAGCGAGTACGCCGCGCTCGCGTTCGAGTACGGGTACTCCGTGGAGGCGCCCGAGGCGCTCGTGCTCTGGGAGGCGCAGTTCGGCGACTTCGCGAACGGCGCGCAGTCGGTCGTGGACGAGTACATCTCCGCCGCCGAGCAGAAGTGGGGCCAGCAGTCCGGCGTCGTGCTCCTGCTCCCCCACGGCTACGAGGGTCAGGGACCGGATCACTCCTCCGCCCGCATCGAGCGGTTCCTGCAGCTGTGCGCCCAGGAGAACATGGTCGTCGCCCGCCCCTCGACCCCGGCGTCGTACTTCCACCTGCTGCGGCGCCAGGCCTACGCCCGGCCGCGCAAGCCGCTCGTGGTGTTCACCCCGAAGGCGATGCTGCGCCTGCGCGGCGCGACCAGCCCCGTGGAGGACTTCACCCGCGGACGGTTCGAGCCGGTCATCGACGATGAGCGGCAGCTCGACCGGAACGCGGTCAAGCGGGTGCTCTTCCACTCGGGCAAGGTGCACTGGGACCTGCGCTCCGAGCTGGAGAAGAACCCCAACCCCGAGGTCGCGCTCGTGCGTGTCGAGCAGCTGTACCCCGTCCCGCTCGCCGAGCTCAAGGCGGTCGCCGACTCCTACCCGAACGCTGAGCTCGTCTGGGTCCAAGAGGAGCCGGAGAACCAGGGCGCATGGCCGTTCCTGGCGCTGAGCTTCCTCTCGACGGATGGCCCGCGCACGGTGCGTCCGATCACGCGAGCGGCCGCCGCGGCGCCCTCGACCGGGTCGTCCAAGGTGCACGCCGCCGAGCAGGCGGACCTGCTCAAGCGCGCGCTCACCCTCTGAGCGATCGGTCGCCGTCCGCGACCCCCTCCTCCGACGCGGCGCTCCGGGAAACCGGGGCGCCGCGTCGTCGTCTCTGCTGCACGACGCCGACGAGGACCGCGGCGACCGCGAGCACCGCGGGGACCACCAGCGCCGCTCCTGCGAGCATCAGCAGCCCGATGGTCAGGATCGAGGCGACGACGGCGAACCACCATCCGAGGCTTCCCCGGCGGAGGATCCGCACCGCCGCGACCATGCCCAGCGCGTAGATCGCCACCATGCTCGCGGTGTGGATGAGGATGAACGGCTGAAGGTCCATCCCGGTGAGCACGACGACGCCCAGGTAGGCGAGCACCAGCACGCCTGTGCATGCCAGCGCTCGACGGGGCACCGCACCGTTCTCCACGCCCTTCGCGAGCGCCCGGGGCAGATCCCCGGTCGACGCGAGCGAGGCGCCGAGCTTCGCGAACGCGGACAGGTACACGTTCAGGACGCCGACGGCGACGATCCCGGCCACCGCGCCGATCAGGACGGGCGCCGCCCCGAGATCCCCGGCCCTCGCAAGATCGAGGAGCACGACATCGCCCCGCCCCGCCGCGTCGCCCAGCGCACCGACGGTCACGACCTGCAGCGCGAGATAGCTCGCACCAGACAGGACGAGGGTGATCGCCGTGGCGAGCGGGATCGTCCGACGCGGGCGCGCGAACTCCCCGGAGATGTGCGTGCCCACCTCCCATCCCGCGAAAGCCCACACGAACATGACGATCGCGGTGCCCACTCCGCCCCACCCGTGGGGCAGGAAGGGCTCGAAGTGCGCCGGCTCCACCGCGGGTGCCGCGAGAGCGACGACGAGCACCACCACCGCGAGGAGGAGCCCGGTCAGCAGCAGCTGGATCCATCCCGTCACGCGGACCCCGAGCAGGTTCGCCGCGAACGGCAGGGCCAGGAAGGCCAGGGCGAGAACCGGGACGGCCCCGGCGTCGATGCCCACGATCGTGGCGATGTAGCGGGCGCCGAGGACCGCGACGACGGGGCCGCCGGCGGCGACCCCGAACAGGAACCAGTAGCCGGTCGCTCTCGCGGCCGTGGGCCCCAGTGCGCGGCGCACGTAGCTGGCCACGCCGCCCGGATCGGGGTAGCGCGCCGCGAGCGCGGCGAAGGTGCCTGCGAGCGGGATGGCGAGCACGGTGACGGCCGCGACCGCGACCAGACTCGCGGGGCCGGCGACGTGCGCCGCGAGCCCCGGCAGCACCAGCAGACCGGTGCCCAGAACCGAGGCCAGATACAGGGCGACCCCCTGAGCGAGCCCGAGGCGGCCTCCGGGACCCCGGTTCCCCTCCTCGGGGAGCCGGACGGGGCGGCTGCCGCAGGACTCCTGTGCGCTCATGCGATCACGCTAGCGACCGCCGCCGACGTCAGGACCGGCCATCCCCTCGGTATCGCGCACAATGGCGGAAACGATACGGACTCTGTCCCGATCGATGCGGGCAGCACGGTCGACGACGGCCGGAAGAGACCCGGAGGAGAGCAGGGCGCCCCTAACGGAGGGATGCCCTGCGATGCCTCAGTACCAGATGCCCAGGTGCGGCGCCCGCTCACCGCGGAACGCGTCGTCCAGCGCCGCAGCGACCTCCTCCGAGGCCTCGAGGAGCGCGGATGCCCGCAGCTGGGTCGCGCGCACTCCCCCGACGTACAGCGCGGACAGGGTCGAGACAGCAGCGACCGCGTCCGGGGCGGCGTCCGACGACTCCACGGTCGCAGCCCCGCTCCCGTCGACGCGCAGTCGCCAGGTGCCCGCCGCGAGGCCGAGCGGGTCCTCGACGCGCAGCACGACGTCCAGGGGCGCACGATAGCGGCGTGCCGTGAGCGCCGCCGGGACGTCGAGGATCCGCAGCCAGCCGTGGTCGTGCACCGTGACCTCGACGGCGCGCTGGTCCACGACCAGCCAGGGAAGCGGCTCGTCCACCGGGCGCAGGTCGACGGTGATGGTGCTCACCAGATCGTGGTTGACCGCGAAGCCCCACAGCGCGCGGAGCGCCTCGTCCGTCTCCGCGCCGAGGTGACGGATCGCCATCTCGGCGCCGAAAGATCCCGGCAGCTCGGCGAGCGTGTAGGCCAGGGCGCCGCGGACGACGCCGGACTCGTCCAGATAGCGGACCCCGCGCACCGACGCGGCCTGGGCATCGCCCACGGCAAGGCCCGCCATGCGCTCCCAGCGTCCGGCCCACCCGGGGATCTGCCCTGCTCGGTGCGTCCGCGCCCGATCGTGCACCTCGGCGAGGGCGAGCGCGAGCTCCGCCTTCTCGACGTACTCCAGGCGCCCGGCCGACGCCGGCGCCGCCCACCCCGCCTTCCGCGGGTCGGTGACCTTCACGGCAGCCCCGGGCACCGCGGGCGCGAATCCGTAACGACCGTAGATCGTCGCCTCGCTCACCGTGAGTCCCGCGATCGGGACCCCGGCGGAGGCGGCGGCCCGGAGCTCGCCCTCGAGGAGGTTGCGCGCGATCCCGCGACGACGGTGGGTCCCGGACACGGTGACCGCGCTGATCGCCCACATGGGCACCTCGCCGCCGGGAACCGTCATCGGGGCGATCCAGGAGTTGACGGTCGCGACGGGCAGCGCGCCTTCCGCCGCGCCTTCCTCGAAGACGCCGACGTTGCGACGCGGCGACATCGCCGCCCTCGCCTGGTCGATGCCCTCCGGCTCCTGCTCCGGGTCCAGGAAGCCGCGGGTGATGGCGCGAAGATAGGACGTCGCCGCCTCATCATCGGCGAAGTCGACGACGCGGTACGAGAAGCCCGCTTCCCTCAGGCGTTGTTCGGATCGGGGGTCCACGGCGATGCCGCGAGCGTCGGGGATGGTCATTCCTCCACCCTACGGGCGGGCCCGACATCGCCGTCAAGGGCGGGGCGCGCGCTCCTCGCCGTCAGTGCGCGGTGGTCGCGGCGCGCAGCCGCACCAGCACCTGATCCCGCAGCTCCTCGGGAGCGGTCTCCTTGCACGCCCGGGAGATCACCTCGGTCAGCGTCGTCGAGACCAGGGCCTCCTCCCGGCAGGAGGGGCAGCTCTCCAGATGCGCGCGGATGTCCGCGTACTCGGTCTTGCACACCTCGTTGCGGAGGTACTCCTCCAAGTCGTGCCGCGCCTTCTCGCAGCCGCAGTCCTTCATTTCGTGCTCCTCGTGCCGGCCGCGGAGAATCCTCGCTCCGCGGCGTAGTCCGCCAGCAGCTCCCGGAGCAGTCGTCGTCCGCGGTGCAGACGACTCATGACGGTGCCGATCGGGGTCTTCATGATGTCGGCGATCTCCTGGTAGGCGAAGCCCTCGACATCGGCGAGGTACACCGCCAGCCGGAAGTCCTCCGGGACCGCCTGCAGCGCGTCCTTCACGACGGACGCGGGCATCCGGTCGATCGCCTCGGCCTCGGCGGATCGGCTGTGCGAGGCGGTCGTCGACTCGGCGCCGCCCAGCTGCCAGTCCTCGAGTTCGTCGATCGTGCCCTGATGCGGCTCGCGCTGCTTCTTGCGGTAGATGTTGATGTAGGTGTTGGTGAGGATGCGGTACAGCCACGCCTTGAGGTTGGTCCCCTGCGTGAAGCTGGCCCAGGAGGCGTACGCCTTCACGAAGGTCTCCTGCACCAGATCAGCAGCATCCGCGGGGTTGCGCGTCATGCGCATCGCCGCCGCATACAGCTGATCCATGAACGGGATCGCCTGCTCCTCGAACTCGCGTCGCGCAGCGTCACCGCCCGTGGCTGGCGCCACGGCATCGTCGGTCGTCTCGTGATCCATTGCCAGCCAGTCTAGGCCGTCGGATCCTGCGATCACCGGCTCCAGCGTCGCGATCATCGCCCGCCTTCCTGCTGTCGCTCCGTGCCCCGTCACAAAAGGGCTTCAGTAGGGTAGGAACCGATGAACGACGACAGGTATTCCCCGCCCCCCGCCCGCGGGCGCTGGCGCGCCCCCGTGGCCGATGGCGCACTGGCGAGCACCCTGTCGGTGCCGGGCTCCAAGTCGCTCACCAATCGCGAGCTCGTGCTCGCCGCCATCGCCGACGGGCCGGGCCGGGTGATGTCCCCGCTGCACTCCGAGGACTCCGCGCACATGGTCACCGCGCTGCGGACGCTCGGGATCGGCGTCGATGAGGTCGCCGGCGCCGGGGCGTTCGGCCCCGACCTCCTCGTCACGCCGGGTCCGATCCGCGCAGGAACCACGGTCGACTGCGGGCAGGCGGGGACCGTCATGCGCTTCATCGCGCCGCTGGCCGGACTCGCGAGCGGGGAGATCCGCCTCACGGCGCATGAGACGGCCCTTCACCGGCCGATGGGCGCGATGATCCACGCCCTGCGCGATCTGGGCGTGGATGTGGACGACGAGGGCAGCTGGTCGCTCCCCTTCACCATCCGCGGCCACGGCCGCATCCGCGGCGGCCGGGTGGAGATCGACGCATCGGCCTCCAGCCAGTTCGTCTCGGGACTCCTCCTCGCCGCGCCGCGCTTCGACGTGGGCCTTCATCTCGTGCACACCGGCGACCGCCTCCCGAGCATGCCGCACATCGACATGACGGTCGAGGCGCTCCACCGGCGCGGCATCCACGTCGAGCGGCCCGCCGTCGGCGAATGGCTCGTGGAGGCCGGGGTCCCCCGGGCGAAGGAGCTCCCGATCGAGCCCGACCTCTCCAACGCCGCGCCCTTCCTCGCAGCGGCCCTCGTCACCGGTGGCGAGGTCACGATCGGCGGCTGGCCCGCGCACTCCACTCAGCCGGGCGCCCTGCTGCCCGAGCTCCTCACAGCGCTCGGCGCCCACACCTCGCGGCGCGGCGGCGCGCTGACCGTCCGCGGCGGCGGCGGCATCGCGGGCGGCGATCTGGACCTCTCGGCCGCGGGGGAACTGACGCCCACCTTCGTCGGCCTCGCCGCCTTCGCCGACGCCCCCACCACCCTGCACGGGATCGGACACATCCGACTGCACGAGACCGACCGCATCGCGGCGCTCGCGGGGAACCTGCGCGCGCTGGGCGGCCAGGTCCAGGAGCTCCCCGACGGCCTCCGCATCACCCCTGTCCCCCTCCACGGCGGCGAGTGGCCCGCCCATCACGATCACCGGATGGCCACGACGGGGGCGCTGATCGGCCTCCGCGTCCCCGGAGTCGAGATCGACGAGATCGGGACGACCGCGAAGACGCTGCCCGAGTTCGTGCTCCTCTGGGAGCGGATGCTCGGGCGGTCCGCGGTCGCCGTCGGCGGAGGCGCCACCGCGTGAGCTGGCTCGGGGACGACGACGAGGAAGACGACGGGGCCTTCGGCTTCGACGAGGCCCTGATCCGCACGCGCCCCAACCCGAAGGCGAACCGTCCGCGCACCAAGCGCAGGCCCGCCCACGCCGACGCCGAGATCGGCCGTGTGCTGGGCGTCGACCGCGGCCGCTACTCCGTCCTGCTCGGCGAGGGGACGGACGCGGAGCGCACGATCACCGCCGTGCGGGCCCGCGAGCTCCGGCGGACGCCCATCGTGACCGGCGACGAGGCGCGGGTGGTCGGGGACACGTCGGCGGCCGACGGCACCCTCGCGCGCATCATCGGGATCGTCGAGCGCTCATCACTGCTGCGCCGCAGCGCCGACGACACCGACCAGGTCGAGCGGGTGATCGTCGCCAACGCGGACCAGATGCTCGTCGTCGTCGCAGCGGCCGACCCCGAGCCGCGGGCGCGGCTCGTCGACCGGTACCTGGTCGCCGCCCTGGACGCGGGCATCCGCCCACTGCTCGTGGTGACCAAGACCGACCTGGCCGACCCGTCCGACTTCCTGAGCCATTTCGACGGCCTTGGCCTCACGGTATTCACGAGCGCGCAGAGCGAGATGCCGGTCGAGGAGATCGGCGCGGCGCTCCTCGGTCATTCGACGGTCTTCGTCGGCCACTCCGGCGTCGGCAAGTCCACCCTCGTGAACGCTCTCGTCCCGAGCGCCGGACGCGCCACGGGCCACGTGAACGAGGTCACAGGGCGTGGCAGGCACACCTCCTCCTCGACGGTCTCGCTCCGGTTCCGCTCCCCCGCCGGCTCCGGTTGGGTGATCGACACCCCCGGCGTCCGATCGTTCGGACTCGGACACGTCGACCCGTCGAACATCCTCGCCGCGTTCACCGAGCTCGCCGAGATCGCCGAGAACTGCCCGCGCGGCTGCACCCACCTCCCCGATGCCGCCGACTGCGCCCTCAACGAGGCCGCAGCTGCCGGAGAGCTCGGCGAGGCCGGGCGCGCGCGTCTGGACTCCCTCCAGCGCCTCCTGCAGACCTTCGCCCCGGCCCCCTGACGCCCACGCCCCTTCATCCGCGACCTCTCGCGCGTCGGCGGCCCCGGCTAGGGTGGAACGGTGACCACGCAGCGACTCGAGCCCGGCTCCCCGGCCCCCGACTTCACCCTCCTCGACCAGGACGGCTCGTCCGTGTCCCTGGCGGATCTCCGCGGCCGGAAGGTCGTCCTCTACTTCTACCCGGCTGCGATGACGCCCGGGTGCACCACGCAGGCGTGCGACTTCCGCGACAGCATCTCCTCGCTCCAGGGCGCGGGTTACACCGTCGTCGGCGTCTCGCGCGACGAGCCTGCGAAGCTCCGTGAGTTCCGCGAGCGCGATGGCCTCACGTTCGCCCTCCTCAGCGATCCGGACCACGCCGTGCACGATGCCTACGGCGTCTGGGGCGAGAAGAAGAACTACGGCAAGGTCATCCAGGGCGTGATCCGCTCGACGTTCGTTCTCGACGAGCACGGCGTCGTCGAGCAGGCGCTGTACAACGTCAAGGCCACCGGGCACGTCGCGCGTCTCCGCAAGCTCCTCGGCATCGACGCCTGACCCATCGACGCCTGAGTCACCCGCGGCCTGTCGTCAACGCGGGATTCTCACATCGACGCGGAGCTCTCAGCGAGGCTCCCGTGCCGTCTCCTCGCCTGCGTCACCCTGCCGCGCGTCGCCCTCCCGCGTGTCACCGTCCCCGAGGTCTCCGCCGCGGTGCGCACGGGGCCCCTCGCGCTGCGAGACGAGGAACAGCAGGATCGCGCCGATGAGCCCGGGAACGGCCAGGCCGAGCACGAACATCGTCGGGAACGGGCGCACGCCCAGGGCGCTCGCGGCGGTCGCGACGGCGATGATCTGAAGCACCATGCCCCCGGAGCGTCCCCAGGAGCGCCCGCGGAGCACCGCGACGCCGAGGCAGACCAGGCCGACGCCGCCGATCACGGTCAGCGCGATGAGCGCGAGGGCCGACGGCAGGGATGAGGCATCGCCCGCGCTCAGGCCGAACACCTCCACGAGCGCGACGACGATGAGGGCGAGGCCCTCCAGAGCCAGCAGCGTCGCCGCAGCGACGCTGAGTTTCGAGGCGCGCATGGCCCTCCCGTCCGAGTGGTTCCGCCGCACGCGCCGAGGAGCGAGCGGAGAAAACCCTTGATCATCTGCGTTCCATGTACGAGAATAGATCACAGCCATGTGCTCCCACAGCGGCGTGGGGCGAGCATCCGCTTGCATTCCCCCCGGGCAGCACTCCCGAAACGCCGCCCGCATCAAAGGACGCGCGACCGCGCGTCCTGACGATTCTCACACGAGGAGCCCCCATGGATTGGCGCGACAAAGCCGCCTGTCTCACCGTCGACCCCGAGCTGTTCTTCCCCGTGGGGAACACCGGGCCCGCCGTCGATCAGATCGAGAAGGCAAAGGCCGTCTGCGCCCGTTGCACCGTCACCGAGATCTGCCTGCAGTACGCCCTGGAGTCCAGTCAGGACTCGGGCGTCTGGGGCGGTCTCAGCGAGGACGAGCGCCGCGCCCTCAAGCGGCGCGCCGCCCGCGCCCGCCGCGCCGGCTGAGCCGCTCCCGACGCACCCCCGGGGTCGCGATGCGTCTCCCCCACGCACCGTCCCGGAGAACGCCGGCTCCGCATCATCCGCGGAGCCGGCGTCTGATTCTTCAGGCCCTCAGGCGTTGACCCACCTCATCGGGAGGTCGATCGTCACCACGGTCCCCTCGCCCTCCGCGCCGCGCCAGTCGATGGTCCCGCCGAGCTCCCCCTGGATGAGGGTGCGGATGATCTGCGTCCCCAGCCCCTGGCCGACCCGTCCCTCCGGGAGACCGTGACCGGTGTCGCGGACGATCACGCGCAGGTTCTGATCGGTGCGCTGCGCCTCGATCGTGACCATGCCCTCCTGACCGGCGAGCCCGTGCTCGACCGCGTTGGTGACGACCTCCGTGAGGGCGAGGGCCAGCGGCGTCGCATACTCGCTCGGGAGCACGCCGAACCGGCCGCTGGACTGCGTCTGCGCTCGGGTGTTCGGCGCCGCGGCCACCTCGGCGACGAGCTTGAGCACCCGGGCGAACACCTCGTCGAAGTCGACCTTCTGAGCGAGTCCTCCCGCGAGCGTGTCGTGGACCACCGCGATCGACTCGACGCGGCGCATCGCCTGGGTGAGCGCGTCGCGCGCCTCCTCCGAGTGGGTGCGCCGCGCCTGGATCCGCAGCAGCGACGCCACGGTCTGCAGGTTGTTCTTCACACGGTGGTGGATCTCCCGGATCGTCGCATCCTTGGTGATCAGCTCCTGCTCCTGATGACGGAGCTCCGAGACGTCGCGGCACAGCACGATCGCGCCGATCCGCGTCCCGCGATCACGCAGCGGGATCGCACGCAGCGAGACGGTGACGCCCCGCGCCTCGATGTCGGTGCGCCACGGCGCCCGTCCCGTCACGACCACCGGCAGCGACTCGTCGACCTGCCTCGTCGACGGGAGGATCCGCGTGGTCACCTCGACCAGGGACTCCCCTTCGAGCTCGTCGTCGAAGCCCATGCGGTTGAAGGCGGAGAGCGCGTTCGGGCTTGCGAACGTCACGATGCCGTCCACGTCGATCCGGATCAGCCCGTCCGAGGCCCGCGGCGCGCCCCGCCGGGGCGATGTCGGTGCCGCGAGGTCGGGGAACTCTCCCGTCGCCGTCATCTGGAACAGATCGTCGGCGCACTCGTTGAAGGTGATCTGCTGTCGCGACGGCGTCCGGGCCTCGCCGAGGTTGGTGTGCCGGGTGAGGACGCCGACGACCTGCGGCTTCGCGCCCTCCTTGGGGCGCATCCGGAGGATCGGGACAGCGCGCACGCGCGTCGGCGTCTCCTCGAACCAGTCGGGCGACGAGGAGTCCACGATCTCCGCCGAGTCGAAGGCCTCCTGCACCTGCGTGCGCCACTGCGGACGCACCCGCTCCCCCACGATGTCGCGGTAGAAGAGGGTCGCCGCCCCGCTCGGGCGCGTGTGCGCGACGGCGACGAAGGATCCGTCCGAGGTCGCCACCCAGACGACGATGTCCGCGAACGCGAGATCGGCCAGCAGCTGCCCGTCCCCCGCGAGGCGGTGGAGCCACTCCACGTCCTCATCGTTCAGACATCCCTGGGCATGCACGAGGTCACTGAGAGTCGACACCCCCTCAGCCTAGATGTCCCCCTCCGACGTCGTTCACAGGACCGCGAGGGTCGTGGCGCGCCATCGACGATCCATCCCCTCGAGCCGGATCACGACGGCCCGTGTGCGCGCCGCACCCGCCACGACGACCACGGACTCCACGACGCCGTCGGCGGGCGAGGAGCAGTGCGTGGACAGGATCCGATAGACGGGTCGCGTCGGGACGATGCCCCTCGCGCTCCGCGCCCTCGCGGACAGGCCGGCCCTGATCGTCAGCGTCCGATAGGCGTCGGCCGTGAACCAGCGCGCGAGCTGGTCGACCTCGCGGACGCCCGCGAGAACCTCGAGGACGCCGTGCGTGAGTCCCTGCACCAGCGGGAGCGGATCCGGCAGCTCCTCGGACGGAGTGGGCTGCGGTGCAAAGTCTTCGAATGGCGTCATCGTCTTCTTCCCCCCGGAACGGACCTCAGCAGTAGAGCACGCCGGACGGGGGCTGCGGGGGCGCCGGCGCAAGGTATGTGGATAACTCGTAGGCTCGAATGCGCTGCTCCCCTACGCTCATGCACGTGGAATGGGAACGGCTTTTCGAGGATCTCGAGGACCAGCTCGCCTCCGGCTGGGAGGCGGAGCGGGCGGCGCTCGACGCCGAGTCCGAGCGGCTCCGGATCGCGCGCCTCGACCTGAGGACGAGACTGTCCGCACTCGTCCGGGAGCCGACGCCGATCGCGGCGACCATGACGGACGGGGCGACGGTCACCGGAAGGCCTCGGGCGGTCGGGGCCGACTGGATCGCGCTGGAGCCGGCCGAGAGCCGCGTGGTCGTCCTCCTCCCGCTCGGCGCCGTCGCCCTCTGGACGCTGGATCACGGCGCCCTCCTCGCGAGCGGCGGGCCCTCCGAGCCCCTCTCACCCCTTCGCGAGCGGATGACGCTCGGCTTCGTCCTCCGCGATCTCGCCCGGCGGCGCGCCGGGGTGTCGCTCCGCGTCCGGCCGGGGACGATCCTCACCGGGACGATCGACAGGGCCGGCGCCGATCACCTGGATCTCGCACTGCACGATGCGGGCGAGCCCCGCCGCACGCACGCCGTGCGCGGCTTCCGTATCGTTCCGTTCTCCGCGCTGATCAGCGTCACGACCGGCATCGCCTCGACGGGGAGGCTCGGCTGATCCCGTCGGCTCGATCGCGCCTCAGCCGAACTCACGGCGGCCGACGCCCCAGACCTCGGGGAAGCTGGCCGCATTCGCCTGATGCCAGAGCGCCATGCGCCGCGCCTCCTCGGTCTGCTCGTCGAGATACTCCCCGAGGCTGGCCTCCTCGACCCGCCAGCGCGCCGGCGAGCCGAGCCGGGCTCCCCGGAGCCGGCCCTCCATCACCAGGGAGACGACCTCGTGGACGTCGATGCTGAGCAGCTCGGCCACCTGGGCCGGGGCCAGGTACCGCGCGGAAGGCGATGACGCATCGGGCATGGAGCCATTCTCCTCCGGGTGCG
The DNA here is from genome assembly GCF_031456305.1 of Microbacterium resistens. Taxonomy (GTDB): domain Bacteria; phylum Actinomycetota; class Actinomycetes; order Actinomycetales; family Microbacteriaceae; genus Microbacterium; species Microbacterium resistens_A. The sequence goes on along the minus strand of NZ_JAVDUM010000003.1, from coordinate 200,895 downwards.
CGGATCCGCCCGGAGGAGGGCCGGGCTGTGGATAACTCCGGCGCCGCGGCCGGCGATCTGTGACGATGGCGACATGGTCTCGATCCCACGACTTCGGCGCCCCTGGGGCGACGTCCGCTTCCTCATCGGCGTCCTCCTGATCGTCGTCGCGATCGTCGGCGTATGGCTCATCGTGTCCTCGTCGCGGCAGACGGCGCCCGCGCTCCAGGCCACGCGCACGATCGTGCCCGGCGAGGCGCTCTCGTCCGCGGACGTCCGGGTCGTCGACGTCTCCCTTGGCACGGTCGCTCCGACATACCTGACCCCGACGACGCTCGAGCCGGGGGCGATCGCGACCAGGACGATCGAGGATGGGGAGCTCATCGCCGTGTCCTCCACCGCTCCCGCCGACGCCGGCCGCACGACCGCCGTCGTAGTGGAGAGCGCCGTGGGCATCCCCGGCGCCGTCGCCGAGGGCGCCGTCGTCGAGGTCTGGTACGCACCGCCCTCGAAGGAAGGGAAGGGGTTCGATCCTCCCCGCATCCTCCTGGAGGAGGCCGTCGTCGCCGGGGTGACGCGCGCCGACGGTCTCCTGGGAGGCTCGCAGGCCACGCTCGAGCTGATCGTCGACCGCTCGTCCGTCGGCGACGTGCTCGCCGCGGTCGCCGACGGCGCCGCGCTGTCCGTCGTCCCGTTGCGGTCGGGATCGTGAGCCGCATCGTCCTCGTCGGCGACGACGACGCGACGCGGTCGCTCATCGCCGATCTGCCGCACGCGGGCGTCGAGGTCCTCGCCGTCATCGCGCCCGACGTCCTCCGCCACGCCTCCTCCGCGCACGCCCTTCCGCCGCTGCCGCTGCGCGAGGCCGACGCGCTGCTGCTGCCGGCCGATCGCGCCCTCCTCCCCGCGTGGCTCCGCGCGGACTGCGACCGCGCCGGGGTGCGCATCCTGCTCCTCGGACAGGGTGAGCGCGCCGAGAGGCTCGCTCGCCGGAACGGCCTCAGAGCCCCGCTCCCGCCGGAGAGCAGCGCCTGGGACCTGGCCGACGCCATCACCACGACAGCCCCCGTGTCGGCGAGCACGGCCGGCGCGACCGGTGCTGCGAGTGCTGGCACTGGTACCGGTACCGGTACGGAGACCTCGCCGGACGGCGTCGTCCTCGCGGTCTGGGGACCGCCGGGCGCCCCTGGGCGCACCACCGTCGCGATCCAACTGGCCGCGGCGCTGGCGTCGCCGCATCGCCAGGTGTCCCTCGTCGACGCCGACACCCATGCCCCCTCGATCGCGCTGCTCCTCGGCCTCGCCGACGACGGGCCGGGGATCGCCGCCGCCTGTCGCCGAGCGGAGATGGGGCTCCTCGACGGCGCGGAGCTCAGCCGCCTCGCGACGCCCGTGACCGCCGGGTCCGCCACGATCGACGTCCTGGCCGGGCTCAACCGCCCCTCGCGCTGGCCCGAGCTCTCCGCCGCACGCCTCCGCGCGACCCTCGTCGCCTGCCGGGACTGGGCGCCGGTCACGGTCGTCGACGTCGCAGCCTCCCTGGAGGCGGACGAGGAGCTCATGAGCGATGTGGCCGTGCCCCGGAGGAACGCCGCCGCCCTCACCGTGCTCGAGACGGCGGACCGGATCATCGCCGTCGCCGCTGCGGACCCGCTCGGCATCGCCCGCTTCGTGCGCGCCTACGCCGAGCTCCGTGCGGTCGTGGGGACGACCCCGGTCACGGTGCTCGTGAACCGACTGCGACCCGGCCCCGTCGGCCTCGACGCCCGAACGCAGATCCGGCGCACGCTGGAACGCTTCTCCGGCATCCTCGACATCCGGTTCCTGCCCCTCGACGCCCGCGCCGCGGATGCCGCGCTCCTGCACGGGAAGCCGATCTCCGAGGTCTCGCCGCGCTCGGCGCTGGCCGCGGAGATCGCCCGGCTCGCGGCGTCCCTGGACCAGGGCACCGCCGGGGGCACGCGCAGAGGTGCGGGCGCGGGAGTGGGAGCGGGCACTTCCGGCCGGGTGCGTCGTTCGGGAGGGGGCACGACCCGACGGGAGCGACGACTGCCGCGTTCCGCCGGGCCGTGATCGGCTACTGCCGGTAGCTCGCGAGAAAGTTGCCCAGTCGCTCGATCGCCTCGCTGATGACGCGCGGCTCGGGCAGCGTCACCACCCGGAGATGATCCGGCGTCGCCCAGTTGAAGCCGGTGCCCTGCACGAGCAGGATGTGCTCGGCCACGAGCAGGTCGTAGATGAGCTTCGCGTCGTCCCTGATCTCGTGCACGTTCGGGTCCAGCCGCGGGAAGGCGTACAGCGCACCGCTCGGCTTGACGCAGGAGACCCCGGGGATCGCCTCGAGCCCCTCCCACGCGGCATCGCGCTGCTGGTGCAGGCGTCCGCTCGGTGCGATGAGCGCGTCGATCGACTGCACACCGGAGAGGGCCGCCTGCACGGCGTGCTGCGCCGGGACGTTCGGGCAGAGGCGTGTCGATGCGAGCAGGGTGATGCCCTCGAGGAACCCGCGGGCATGCGCGGTGGGGCCGCTGATCACCAGCCAGGCCGAACGGAAGCCCGCGACGCGGTAGGTCTTGGAGAGGCCGTTGAAGGTCAGGCAGAGCAGGTCGGGGGCCAGGGTCGCGGTGGGGATGTGCACCGCGCCGTCGAAGAGGATCCGGTCGTAGATCTCGTCCGAGAGCAGGAGCAGGTCGTTCTCGCGGGCGATACGGATCATCCCCTCGAGCACCTCGCGGGAGTAGACGGCTCCCGTCGGGTTGTTGGGGTTGATGATGACGAGGGCCTTCGTCTTGGGCGTCACCTTCGACCGGATGTCCTCCAGGTCGGGGTTCCACCCGTTCTCCTCATCGCAGAGGTAGTGCACGGGCGTCCCGCCGGCGAGGCTCGTCATCGCGGTCCACAGCGGGTAGTCCGGCGCCGGGATCAGCACCTCGTCGCCCTCGTCGAGAAGAGCCTGCATGGTCATGGTGATGAGCTCGGACACGCCGTTGCCGAGGAAGACGTCGTCGGGGCCGAAGGGCGGGAAGCCCTCGACCTCCTCGTAGCGGCTGACGACGGCCCGACGCGCGGAGATGATCCCCTTGCTGTCGCTGTAGCCGTGCGCGGTCGGCAGGGTCGTCAGCATGTCCTGCACGATCTGCTGCGGAGCCTCGAAGCCGAAGATCGCGGGGTTCCCCGTGTTCAGCTTCAGCACCGAGTGACCCTCTGCCTCCAGCCGTGCCGCCTCGGCGAGCGCGTTGCCGCGGATCTCGTAGAGGACGTTCTTGAGCTTGGACGACTGGTCGAAGGATCGGGGTGCCATTGAGAAAGAATACCGGTCCGCCGGCACCGGCTCGCACGCGCGAACCCCCGGGCCGCCTCAGCGCGAGAGGCACGCGGGGAGGCGATGTCCTCGCTCTCCCCGCGTGCCTCTCGCACGCGTCCCCCGGCCTCCTCCGACCGGGATCGGCCTCCTACTTCTTGCGGGCGTTCGCGCGACGCTCCGCGCGGTTGGACGCAGGCGCGTCGCCCTCGATGCGCTGGCCGAAGGCACCGCGGGCCGCGGGGGCGGCCGGCGTCTCCTCCTCCTCGGCCTGGGCGGCACGGGCGGCGGCCTGGCGCAGACGGTCGGTGGCGGCCTGCTGAACCTGTCCGCGATCGTTGCGCACCTCGACCTCGCCGGCGTCGTTGGGGGCGGAGTACTCGAGACGCTGGTCAGCGCTCCCGTCCGCGAGCCCCTTCGCGTCGACCTCGATCTCCGCCACGCCCTCGTCGCCGGCACGGCGCACCTCGACCTCGAGGTTGTAGAGGAAGCCAACGGTCTCCTCCTTGATCTGCCCCATCATGGCCTGGAACATCGAGTAGCCCTCACGCTGGTACTCGACCAGCGGATCGCGCTGAGCCATCGCCCGCAGCCCGATGCCGTCCTTGAGGTAGTCCATCTCGTACAGGTGGTCGCGCCAGCGCCGGTCGAGGACCTGGAGCACCACCCGGCGCTCGAGCTCGCGCGTCGCGGCGTCGCCGAGGGTCTGCTCGCGACGCTCGTACGCGATCAGGGCGTCGGAGAGCAGCTCTCGCTTCAGCCCCTCCGCGGTGATGCCACCCTTGCGGCCGCCGGCCTCGGCGACGACCTCGTCGATCGTCACCCCCACCGGGTACATCGTCTTCAGCTCGGTCCAGAGGCTGTCGAAGTCCCAGCTCTCCGTGTGCCCCTCGGCGGTGTGATCGTCGACGACCGCGGTGATCGCGTCCTCGATGAAGTGCTTCACCCGGTCGGCGATGTCATCGCCCTGGAGGATCTGCCGGCGGTCAGTGTAGATCGCCTCGCGCTGGCGGTTCAGGACGTCGTCGTACTTGAGGACGTTCTTGCGCATCTCGGCGTTGCGCGCCTCGACCTGGCTCTGCGCGCTGCGGATCGCGCGGGTGACCAGCCCCGACTCGATCGGCTGGTCGTCCGGGAAGTTCGAGCGGGCGAGGATCGCCTCGGCCGCCCCCGACTGGAACAGGCGCATCAGGTCATCGGTGAGGCTGAGGTAGAACCGGCTCTCGCCCGGGTCCCCCTGGCGACCGGAACGACCGCGCAGCTGGTTGTCGATCCGGCGCGACTCGTGCCGCTCGGTGCCGAGGACGTACAGCCCGCCGGCCTCGGTGACCTCGACGCTCTCCCCCGCGACCTTCGCCTTCATCGCCTCGTAGGTGTCATCCCACGCCGCCTCGTACTCGTCCGGGGTCTCGACGGGGTCCAGCCCCTTCGCCTTGAGCTCCTGCACGGCGAGGAACTCGGCGTTCCCGCCGAGCATGATGTCGGTGCCTCGTCCCGCCATGTTCGTCGCGACCGTGACCGCGCCGAGCCGGCCGGCCCTGGCGACAATCTCCGCCTCGCGGGCGTGGTTCTTGGCGTTGAGCACCTCGTGCTTGACGCCCTTCTTCGCGAGGAGCCGCGAGAGGTACTCGCTCTTCTCCACGCTCACGGTCCCGACGAGCACCGGCTGGCCGTTGGCGTGCCGCTCGGCGATGTCCTCGACGACCTGCTCGAACTTCACCGTCTCGTTCTTGTAGACGAGGTCGGCGCGGTCCTTGCGGATCATGGGCCTGTTCGTGGGGATCTGCACGACGCCGAGCTTGTAGGTCGACATGAACTCCGCCGCCTCCGTGTCGGCGGTTCCGGTCATGCCGGCCAGCTTGTCGTAGAGGCGGAAGTAGTTCTGCAGCGTGACGGTGGCGAGCGTCTGGTTCTCTGCCTTGACCGGCACGCCCTCCTTGGCCTCGATCGCCTGGTGGATGCCCTCGTTGTACCGGCGCCCGACGAGGATTCGGCCGGTGTGCTCGTCGACGATCATGACCTCGTCGTTCATGACGACGTAGTCGGTGTCGCGCTTGAAGAGGGCGAGCGCCTTGATGGAGTTGTTCAGGAACGAGATCAGCGGGGTGTTCGCCGACTCGTAGAGGTTGTCGATGCCGAGGTAGTCCTCGACCTTCTCGATGCCGGGCTCGAGCACGCCGACGGTGCGCTTCTTCTCGTCGACCTCGTAGTCCTCGCCGGTCTCCAGGGTCCGCGCGATCTTCGCGAACTCGGTGAACCAGCGGTTCGCCTCGCCCGATGCAGGTCCCGAGATGATGAGCGGCGTGCGGGCCTCGTCGATGAGGATCGAGTCGACCTCGTCGACGATCGCGAAGAAGTGGCCCCGCTGGACGAGGTCCTCCTTGCGCCAGGCCATGTTGTCGCGCAGGTAGTCGAAGCCGAACTCGTTGTTCGTGCCGTAGGTGATGTCGGCCGCGTACTGCTCACGACGGATCTCCGGGGTCTGCCCGGAGACGATGACGCCCGTGGTCATCCCGAGGGCGCGATACACGCGTCCCATGAGCTCGGACTGGTAGGTCGCGAGGAAGTCGTTGACCGTGATGACGTGAACGCCCTCGCCCGCGATGGCGTTCAGATAGGTCGGGAAGGTCGCCACGAGGGTCTTGCCCTCACCGGTCTTCATCTCGGCGATGTTGCCGCCGTGGAGGGCGGCGCCGCCCATGATCTGGACGTCGTAGGCGCGCATGCCGAGCGTGCGCTTGGCCGCCTCCCGCACCGCGGCGAAGGCCTCGGGCAGGAGCTGGTCGAGCGTCTCGCCCTTCTGGTACCGGGCCCGGAGCAGCGCGGACTCGCCCTTCAGGTCCTCGTCGCTGAGCTTCTCGAAGTCCTCTTCCAGCGCGTTCACGGCCTTGACGACCTGATTCAGCCGGCGAAGGGTTCGACCCTCGCCCGCGCGCAGCAGCTTCTCAAGAGGATTCGCCACGGATGTCATCTCCCTGTCGGTGGGCGGGTGCCGGTGCGACGCGCGTGATCCGGCGCGCACCTGGCATACAGAGTCATGTTACCGGCCCGTGACCTGCACGTCGCCTGCACGTGCAGCGCCGATGCGCTTCATCGGCGCTGCCGTTCTCTGCAGGTGCGCTGTCGATTCCTGCTCGCGCGGCTCATATTTCCGCCGCATGAGAGGGAATCGACAGCGCGATGGGCATGATCGGCCGGACTATGCTCGGAAACAGATATCGGGAAAGGATATTCGCGTGTCCGTACGGCAGAGCCTCCTCGCCCTCCTCGCCCAGGGGCCGTGCTACGGCTACCAGCTGCGCGCGGAGTTCGCACGCCGCACCGGATCGGCCTGGCCGCTCAACGTCGGTCAGATCTACAACACCCTGGAGCGGCTGGAACGCGACGGACTCGTCGAGCGGGGGGCCGCGGACGACCGCGGCCACGTCTACTGGACGATCACCCCCGCAGGATCCGCCGACGCGTCCTCCTGGCTCGCCACCCCCGTGGAACGGGACAGGAGCGCCCGGGACGAGGTCGCGATCAAGGTGGCCCTCGCCGCGACCCTGCCGGGGGCGGACGCCGCCGCCGTCATCCGGGACCAGCGCGACGAGGTCCTTCGCCGCCTGGAGGACCTCGGCGTCGACGACGATCCTCGCGATGCCGCCGGCCTCGCGGCGGCGATCGTCGCCTCCGCCCGCCGCGCCGCCGTCGAGGCGGAGTTGCGCTGGCTCGACGACGCGGACCGGCTCCTGTCCGCGCATCGGCACGACGCGCTCCCCCTCGCCGCCGACCTCCCCCGGCGCGGTCGGCCCTCCGTCCTCGGCCGAGTCGAGGCCCCGGCCGGCACGCCGCTCTGATCGCGCACAGCGAAGCCGATCCTCAGCCCGCGCATCGTCTGTCCCCGTAGGATCAAGACCATGGCCGGGTTCTGGGGCAGAAGAAGACGTGAGCAAGAGGCGCAGGACGCGCAGGACGCCGATCTCGCGCGCCGCGCAGAGCAGGCACTGGTCGGGGCGGACGAGCGCATCCGCACCGCAGGCGACGAGCTCGCCTTCGCCGGGGCGGAGCTCGGCGACTCCCTGACCGCCGATTTCCGCACGGCGCTCGAATCCGTGCAGACGCACATGCGGGAGGCCTTCCAGCTTCATCAGCTGAACCACGACGAGATCCCGGACACCCCTGAGGAGCTGCGGACCCGCAACGCGCGGATCGTGCAACTGTGCGAGTGGGCCGAGGACCTCATCGACGAGAAGTCCTCTGCGCTCGCGGAGTCCGTCGCGCGCGTGCGCCGTGCGCCCGAGATCATCATCCAGGTCAGGGCCGACGCGGAGACCCTCGGCAGGCGTCTCCCGCACGCCAGGGAGACGATCGCCCGGCTCTCCAGCCGCTACTCGAACGACGCGATGCAGCGGATCGTGCGGAGTGCGGACGAGGCGGAGCAGCTCCTCACCTTCGCCCGTCACGGCGCGGACGTCTCGGAGCGTCGCCGGGCCAGCAAGCAGAACGAGGAGGCGGTCCTCGCGCTCGAGACCGCCACGGAGGCGACCCGGCGCGTCGCCGTGCTGCTCGACGCCGTCGAGGACTTCGAGATCGAGGCGCTCCGGGCCGAGTCCACGCTCGCCGAGGTCGTCGCCGACTCCCGTGGCGACCTGGTCGCCGCGCGCTCCTCCGCCTCCTCCCCCGCGGTCGGCGCGGCGATGGCGGACCTGGAGAAGGCCCTGGCCTCGCTCGCGCCCGCCGGCACCCCCACCGACCCGTTCGCGGAGCTGACCAGGCTCCGCACCGTGAACACCGCCCTCGACGAGGCGGTCGCCAAGGCCCGCTACCGCGAGGAGCATCCGCTGCCCTCCGTCGAGCACGTGCAGCACGCGATCGACGACGCCGACCGTCAGCTCGGGGTCGCCCGCAGCCTCATCGCCGGGCACCGCGGCTGGATCGGCGCCGACGCCAGGACGCGTCTGGCCGAGGCGGAGCGCCTGCGCGTGGACCTGCCGTCGCTCCTGCCCGGGGAGGACACCCGCGAGCAGGCGCTCTCCGCCGCCCGCCGCGTGGCGCAGCTCGCCGCAGAGGCCCTTCAGCTCGCCCAGCGCGACATCGACTCCTCCCGCCCCGACCAGGGCGGCTGGGGTGGAGGCGGCGGCGGCGACCAGTGGGGCGGCGGACAGCGCGGAGGCCGTGGCGGCAGCGACATCGTCTCCGGCGTCCTCGGCGGTCTCGTGATCGGCAGCATCCTCGACGGCATCTTCGACTGATCCGGCGCCTCCTGCGAGGCGGCTGGCATGGATGTGGCCCGGCGCCTTCTCGCGCCGGGCCACATCCGTTCCTCACATCAGGACGCGAGCTCCTCCTCCTCGGGCGGGGCCTGCGTCGTGAGCGAGATCACGCCGTAGTCCCAGCCCTTGCGCCGGTAGACGACGCTCGGGTGGTCGGTGCGGACGTCGACGAAGAGGAAGAAGTCGTGACCGACCAGCTCCATCCGGTCCACCGCCTCCTCGACCGTCATCCACTCCGCACCGAAGTTCTTGGTGCGGATCACGACCGGCGAGTACTCCTCCTCGCCTTCGACCGCGACCGGGATCTCGCCCGTGGAGACCGCGTGGAGCTTGTCGGCGGAGACGGGATCGACGTCGATCCCGGCGAGCTCGCCGCTCTCCTTCTCGAAATGCGCCCCTCGCGGGTGGTTCCTGCCGTCGACGCGCTTGCCCTTGGCGCGGCGCAGCTGCTCGGTGAGCTTGTCGACGGCCATGTCGAGGGCCGCGAACTTGTCGCCGTCACGCGCCTCGGCCCTGACCACCGGGCCGCGTCCGACGAGGGTGAGCTCCACCGTCTCGTCCTCGACGTGACCGTTCCGGTAGGAGCGGTGCGTGACCTTGACGTCGAGTCGCAGCGCCTTGGTGGCGAGCGTCTCGATCCGGGCTGTCTTCTCCTCGACAACCATTCGGAACCGATCGCTGATGCTCACTCCGACACCCACGATGTTCGTTTCCATCCTGACCTCCTTGTTCCGGTCCTCCCGGCCAAGGGCGGACCGTGGTCGCCTTGTGACCCCCTACCGTAGTCGGGGAAACGGCCGCTGTCACCAACGAATCACCTGCGTGTCCCGACCTTCCCGATCCGGGGCCCCGCGGCGCCGTCGCGCCCGCCCGGCGTCACTGCCGCGGCGACACAGCCGACGACCCGGAATCCTGCCGCCGCGAGCGCCCTCACCGCCTCATCGAGCGTCGCGCCGGTGGTGACCACGTCGTCCACGACGATCACCCGGAGCCCCCGCCCCGGACGTCGCGCGCGGAGGCTGCCCGCCACGTTGCGCCGCCGCGCATCCCTGCCGAGGCCGCGCTGGTCGGCGACGCGACGGACCGGCGCAAGGGCTCGGAGCACCGGGAACCCGGTCCTCCGAGCCAGGATCTCCGGCACCCGGTACCCGCGGCGGCGAAATGCGGCACGGGAGGTCGGCACAGGGACCAGCGCGTCGACCGCCGGCAGCCGTCCGTCCCGCCCGCCCAGTCCGTCTCGCCCGCCATGCCCGTCCTCTCCGCCGCGCTCCGCCGCCCGGTGGACGGCGTGGCGAACCGCCGGATCGAGTGCACCGAGGAGCGAGGTCCGGCCCTGCTCCTTCGCGGCGCGGATCACCCGCGCCGCGGCGCCGTCGAACCTCGTCCCCGCATGCACGACTCGGCCCTCCGGCGTCCGGCCGCGTGCGTCGGAGGGCGCGAGCCGCGCTCGGCAGACGGCGCACAATCCGGCGCCCACCCGTCCGCAGCCCGCGCATTCCGCGGCGAGGAGGAAGTCGACGAGCTCTCCGAGCAGGGGCTGGAACTGGATCAGAGCGCGGAGCCGGGCTGAGCGGGACGGGAGGGGCATGCTCCGATCATCGGCGGCAGGCGGAGTCCGATCGTTCCTGCCGCCGTGATCGGTGCATGACCTCGATGTCGTCGTACCAGTGCAGGAGAGGCAGGAACGGTCAGAAGGCGGAGATCTGCGTAGCGAGCACCTGCACCCCGCCGGTCTCCACCCGCCAGGTCGGACCGCTCTGCACCCAGAGGTTCCCATCCGACCCGAGCAGGCGCAGAGTGGACGCCGGGGTCATCGGCGACAGCGTCCGCACGGTGTTGGGGACGTCCGTTTTGGTGGAGGGGCCTCCCACAGGCTGTGTGACCAGGACGACGTCCCCGCCGATGTCCACGAGCACGCCGATCTTCGTGTCGTCGAGCCAGGCGAGGGCGAGGGGTGTCCCTGGCAGGACCCCGATCGTCGTCGGCGTGCCGATCGCCGTCGGCGTTCCGCGATCGTCCCGGGAGACGCCCGCGACGACGACCCTCTGCTGCGAGCCGATCGTGACCGCGGCCGCCACCCGCGCGCCGTCCCTGCTGACCGACATCGCCCCGATCGCCGACGCATCGGCGAACGCGGGGAGGCCGTGCGGGACGACGCCGGGGCTCCAGGCGGAGACGCTCTGGGGATCCGTGCCGACCGCCGTCCAGACGTACCCGTACGGATCGTAGGACGGCGCGATCAGACCGGGGCGCTGGTCCAGCGCGTCCCTCCGGGACTCGTCGATCAGGTAGACGGATCCCGAGGCGTCCTGCACGACCGCGTGCTGCCCTCCGTCGCCCGCCACGATCGACGTGATCGGCAACGGGAAGTCGGCAATCTGCTGGGAGAGGCCGTCAACCGGCACCAGCTCTCCCCCGGAGAGATGCCCGAAGCCGTTGTCGGTCAAGACGAGGGGGCGCGCATCCGGGGCCGTGGAGGCGTGGGCCGCCGCCGTCGTCTCCACGACCCGTCCACCGACGGTCAGGCGTACCTCCAGCACCCCGAGCGGGGCGAGGCTCCGCTCCAACTGGGTCCGCATCCGCGAGAGGGTCACCGGATCTGCGCGCAGGGCCGCCGCACTCAGCTCCACCTCCGCGATCTGCGACGTGACGGTCACCGAGTCGCGCTCCAGCTCGACGTCGCCGGCGAACGCGGTGCGCACGGCATCCGCGAGCCAAGGGCTCGGCTGGCCGGAGACCAGCGCCTGGACGATGCGGGTCGCGGTGTTCTTCCGCTTCGGGAACCAGCGCACATCCGGCACCAGATAGGTCCAGGTCGGGTCGAAGTACTCCAGTGCATAGGGGCTCAGGACGTCGGCGTCGGCGAAGGACTGCTCGGCGAGCAGGATGCCGTCGGGAGCCGCGGTGATCCGCCACTGCCCCTTGTCGTTCTTGGCGAGCCCGTAGGTCAGCTCCGCCGTCCCCGTCCCCCCGCTCACGGGGGCGTACACGCCGTTCTCGTCGACGCCGGCCGTCTGGCGGAAGCCGAGACGGACGGTGCGCTCGTCGTCCGTGTCGGGGATCTGCTCCGTGACGCGGCGCTCGGCCTGCGTGGAGTCGATGATGACGCCGGTCTGCGGTCTCCACTTCTCCGCGGCCTGCGTGGTGAGGAACTGCCGGGCGATCGCCCAGTTGTCCGCAGGGCTGGAGGCGGCCTCCAGGAAGCCGCTGACGATCTGCTCGGGGTCCGCGTCGTCCGCAGGGCCCGCCGGGACGTAGGTGACCTGGGAGTCGGTGCCGCTGCGGTCGGGGCTGTTCCCCGGACGCACGTCGCCCGTTGTCGGGAGGGAGGCACAGGCGGCGAGGCCCAGCACGGTCACGAGGACCACGGCGAGACGGAGGATCCGAGGCATGCTCAACGACCCTCCCCGAGCCCCGGACGGCCCGCGTCCCGCTCGCGCACCAGTCCGATCGGCTCCGTGACCGCGCCGATGTCGGCCAGCGCCTCCTGCGGCTCCAGCGGCACCGGGGACGGACCCGACAGCACGTCCTCCCCGCGGGGCAGCGTCAGCACGAAGTTCGTGCCGCTCCCCGCCTCGGACCACACCCCGAGCGTCCCGCCGTGCAGCCGCGCATCGCCGAGCGCGATCGACAGCCCGAGCCCGGTTCCGCCGATCGTGCGCTGCCGGGAGGGGTCCGCCCGCCAGAACCGGTCGAAGACGCGCTCGACGTCGGCGGCGGCCATGCCCATGCCGGAGTCGCGGACACCGACCGCGACGGCATGCTGGTTGCTGTCGACGGTGATCACGATGGGGTGCCCTTCGCCGTGCTCGATCGCGTTCCCGATCAGGTTCCGCAGGATCCGACGCACCCGCCGCGGATCCATGTCCACCGGCGTGTGGCCGCCCGGTGCGACGAAGCGCAGCTCGGTGCCGTGCCCCGCGGCGAGAGGGGTCATCTCGTCCATGAGGTCCTCCGCGAGGTGGGCGAGGCTCGTCGCCTCCCTCTCCAGCTGCACGGAGCCGGCGTCGTAGCGGCTGATCTCGAGGAGGTCGGCGAGCAGCGTGTCGAAGCGCTGCACCTGCGCGTGGAGCAGCTCCGCGGCCCTGGCGGTGCTCGGATCGAAGTCCTCGCGCCGGTCGTTGAGCATCTCCGCCGCCAGCCGGATCGTCGTCAGCGGCGTCCGCAGCTCGTGGGAGACGTCGGAGACGAACCTCTGCTGCACCATGGAGAGCTCGCCGAGCTCCTTGATCTGCGCCTCGATGCTGTCGGCCATCGCGTTGAACGAGCGGCCGAGGGTCGCCAGCTCGTCCTCGCCGCGCACCGGGAGCCGTACGGTGAAGTCCCCTGCGGCGAACCTCGCGCTGGTCTCCGAGACCTCGACGATCGGCTGCACGACCGAGCGCAGCGCGAACCAGGCGATGATCGCGATGATCGCGACGAGGACCGCCCCCGAGACCCACAGGCTGCTCTGCACCAGCAGCAGCGTCTGCTCGGTGTCGGAGAGGTCGTAGGCGATGTAGAGCCCGTACGCCCCGGCGTCGGGGATGGAGATCTGCTGGCCGACGACGATGCCCGCGTGCTCCCGCCCCTCGGCGTCGGTCAGCGCGAGCGGCTGCCACCACTGCTGGTCCGGGCTCTGGGACACGCGCTGGATCAGCTGATCGGACAGCACGTCCTTGGACAGGCCGCTCTTGTAGAAGTCGGACGGGGCGACGTCCGACGGCGAGTCGTCGATCCGGAACGCCGCGATCCGGCTCGACGAGGAGACGCGGTCCACCGTGCTGCGCATCAGGCGCTGCAACGAGGCCCTGTCGCTCTCGACGGAGGCGGAGAAGAGGGTCGCCTGGGTGTCGGCGACGGCGCGCTGGGCGTCATCGAGCGCCTGCTGCTTGCGCGACTCCCAGAGGTTCGTCTGGATCGCGAGCGCCATCACGACGCAGGTGACGAGGATCGCGACGGAGGTGAGCGCGAGGGTCGCGACGAGCGTGCGGAACCGCAGCGAGCGGCGCCATCTGCCGGAGAAGGTCTCCGGCCACCCGCGCCAGTCGCCGAGCTGAGCGGTACGGGGTGCGACGGACGCCGTAGGGGGCATGACGACCTAGCCCGCGCTCCCGGCCCGGTATCCGACGCCGCGGACGGTCATGACGATCCGCGGATTGTCCGGATCCAACTCGACCTTGGCCCGCAGACGCTGCACGTGCACGTTCACCAGGCGCGTGTCCGCCTTGTAGTGATAGCCCCAGACCTGCTCCAGCAGCATCTCGCGCGAGAACACCTGCTGAGGCTTGGAGGCGAGGGCGACGAGGAGCTGGAACTCCAGCGGGGTGAGCGCGATCGGGGCGCCGCTGCGGCGCACCTCGTGCGCGTCGACGTCGATCACGAGATCGCCGATGCGCAGCGCCTCGCTCGCCGACTGCGGCGTCGGCCGGAGCCTGGTGCGGATGCGCGCGACCAGCTCCTTCGGGTTGAAGGGCTTGACGATGTAGTCGTCGGCACCGACCTCGAGGCCGCGCACGACGTCAGCCGTGTCGCTGCGGGCGGTGAGCATGATGATCGGCACCCCGGACTCGGACCGGATGCGGGTGCAGATCTCGATGCCGTCCATGCCGGGGAGCATGAGGTCGAGCAGCACGAGGTCGGGGCGCTGGGCGCGCCATTCGTCGACGGCCTTCGCGCCGTCCGCGCAGAACACGGGCTCGAAGCCCTCCGTGCGCAGGACGATGCCGATCATCTCGGCGAGCGCAATGTCGTCGTCGACCACGAGGATGCGTGAGGTCATGGGCAGAGATCGTCTTTCGTCGTTCGCGCGCGGGCGCGGACCAATGCCGGGCCCCGCATCGGTCCCAGCGTACTTCACCCCGCGCGAGAGCCGCGGAGGCGGGCACGGGCGCCGCGCGCGCCGCTCTCCGTCCGGACCCGCCGCGAGCGCATATGACACGATGTACCGAGGACATCGAGCGCCGGAGGATCACGTGAGCGGACCGACCTGGACACCCGCCCCGCGCCCGGGGCTCGTCCCCCTGCATCCGCTCGGGTTCGGCACGATCCTCGGGAAGTCGTTCGCCGCGCTGCGGCACAACCCGAAGGTGCTGTTCGGCTTCGCCGTGGTCATGCAGGTCGTCGTCGTGCTGGTCACCTCGGCGGTCCTGGTCTCGGTCACGTTCGCGGCGTTCTCCCGGCTGTTCACCCTGCGCATGGGCTCCGACGAGTACACGACGGTCGCGATCGGATCCAGCGCCCTCGTCCTGGTGGCAGGGCTCGTCGTCGGTCTCGGCTCCGCCGCCTTCACCTCACTCGTGCAGGGCGTCGTCGCCGCCGACGTCGGCGAGGCGGTGCTCGGCGGGAAGGCCACGCTGCGGGCGCTGTGGTCGCGGGTACGGCCCGCCGCCTGGCGCCTGATCGGCTACTCGCTGCTGGTGATGGTCGCCGTGACCGCCGCCGTCCTCCTGATCGGGCTCGTCATGGTCGGCGGCATCGGCCTCCTCGGCGGCTTCTCCGATGCGGCGATGACGATCGGAGTGGTCGGCACCGTCCTCGGCTTCCTCGCGCTCGTGCCGCTCCTCGTCTGGCTCGGGACCAAGCTGCTGCTGGTCCCCTCCGTCCTCGTCCTCGAGCACCAGCCGCTGCGGCAGGCGGTCGTCCGCTCCTGGCGGCTGACCAGGGGACGCTTCTGGGTCGCCTTCGGCGTCACCGCCATCATCGGCGTGATCATGTACACCGCGGCCCAGGTCGTCGGCGTGCCGGTGAGCCTGCTGATGTCGATCGTCGCCCCGCTGATCGCGCCGACCGGGAGCGACGTCTCCGCCGCCGCCCTCACCTTCCTCCTGCCCATCCTCCTGACCCAGATCGTCGTGATGGTGGTCAACGCGGTCTCGACCGTCGTCCAGTCCACGGGCGCCGCCCTGGTCTACCTCGACTGCCGGATGCGGCACGAGGGACTGGACCAGGACCTGATGGCCGCCGCGGAGCGTCGGCAGGCCGGCCTCCCCGCCGGCGCCGATCCCTTCGTCATCGATCCCGCACGGGCCGTCGCGAAGGAGTACCGTCCCCTCGCGAAGACCGTCTGGGATGCGCCCCGGTACCCGGCGCCGCCCCAGGGCCAGCCGTACCCCGGCCAGCCGTACCCTGTTCCGGCCCCGCAGTACCCGGGCCAGCCGTATCCCGCTCAGCCGTACCCCGCTCCCGGCCAGCCGTACCCTGCTCAGCCCTATCCGACGCCGGATCAGCAGCATCGCGCGCCCGCACCTCCTGCACCTGCCGCACCTCCTGCCGCTCCCGTCCATCCTGCGCCTCCCGTCACATCGACCGATGCGGCGCCGCCGATCGCCCCCGATCGCGGATGGGCGGCGCCGGGATCCGGCGGCTCGGGGCCGGCATGATTCCGATGCTCGGAGCCATCCCGCTCGTCCCCGACGGAGACGAGGCCCGCCGCTGGGCCGAGGATGAGCTCGCCAAGACCGCCTACGCCGAGGCGAGGCCGACGCTGTTCGACCAGTGGTCCCGATCCGTCGCGGAGTTCGTCGTCCAGCTGTTCGACCCGCGCTCGGCCGCCGACCTCGGACCGGTCGGCCTGATCATCGTCTGCATCGTGGTGGTCGCCGCCCTCGTCGTGGTGCTCATCATCTGGGGCCGACCGCGACGCTCCTTCCGTCGGCCCCGGCGCATCGATCTGCTCGGGAGCGACGATGCGAGGACCGCCGCCCAGCTCCGCGCCGACGCCGAGAGGAGCGCGAAGGCCGGGGACTGGGACGAGGCGATCGTGCTGCGCTATCGCGCCGTCGCCCGGTCGATGGTGGAGCGCGACCTCATCACCCCCGCTCCCGGCGCCACCGCGCAGCGGATCGCCCGTGACGGCGGCGAGGTCTTCGCCGCGCTCGCCGACCCCCTCGTCCGCGCCGCCGCCTCCTTCGACGACGTCCGGTACCTGCGCCACCCCGGCACCGAGGCCCGCTATCGCGACCTCGCGGAGACCGATGCACGGCTCCAGAGCGCACGGCTGGAGCCGGTGCCGGCATGACCACGACCGCCTCTCCCCCCTCCTCGCCCTCCGCCCCCTCGGCCGATTCCGCGTCCGCCGCCACGATCGTCCGCACGCCGGGTCGGGGCCGTCGCGCGATCGCCTGGACGGTCATCGTCGCCGCCGTCATCGGGTTGGCGCTCCTCGGGCTGCAGGTCGCCGCCACCGCACCGGCGATCCGCAGCGGGTTCGACCCCGAGGTGCGCGGTCCGGCCGGGGCGCAGGCGCTGGCCGAGATCCTGAGGCAGCAGGGCGTCGAGGTCGTCGTCACCCGCGATCGGGCGGCCGCCGCGGCGGCTGCCCGATCCGGCGCGACCCTGGCGATGTCCGACCCCTACGCGCTGTCCGACGATGCGGTCCGCGAGCTCGTCGATGTCGCGGGCACGACCGTCGTGCTCACCGTGAGCTCCCGGATGCTGCGCCTGCTGGACCTCGGCGACTACGGGAGCGGCGGACCGGAGATGGCCGACGCGTCCTGCTCCCTCCCGGAGTTCGCCCGGGTCGGCCGGATCGACCCCGGCCAGCAGCTGACCCCGGCATCCGGCGTCACCGCGTGCTTCGGCGACGACGGCACCGGCGCCGTCCTGGTCTCCGACGACGACGGCCGCCGTCGGACGATCGTGGACGGCTCCCGGCTCCTGTCCAACGAGCATCTCGCGGAGAACGGCAACGCCGCGCTGGGGCTCGCGCTCCTCGGACAGCACGGGAAGCTCGTCTGGTACGTGCCGTCCTTCGAGGACTCCGACCTCGAAGGCCTCGCCCCCGATGACACCCTCGGCTCGCTGACCCCGGCGTGGGTGACGCCGGCGATCCTGATGCTGATCGCCGCCGCCGTCGCCGGCGCCGTCTGGCGCGGGCGCCGCTTCGGCCCTCTCGTCACCGAGTCCCTCCCCGTCACGGTGCGCGCGTCCGAGACCATGCGGGGACGCGCCCGCCTCACCGCCAAGGCCGCCGATGCCCCCCACGCCGCCGAGGCGCTGCGGGACGGCGTCTCGGCACGTCTCGCCGCGCGGCTCGGCATCGCCCTCGGCGCGGGCCCCCAGACGATCGCCGATGCCGCGGCCGACCGGATCCGCGCCACCCGAGCCTCCGTGCGCGAGCTGCTCGCAGGCCCACTGCCCCAGACCGACCCCGAGCTCGTCGCCTATGCGCGCGCGCTCGCCGCGCTCGAGACAGCGGTCGACGACGTCGTCCGCACCGAAAGGAGCACACCGTGACCGATCCCGTCGTCCCGGATCCCGCCGCCCCCGCTCCGCCGCCTCCCGCGGCGCCGCCGACCCGCGCCACGCTCGCGGCGTCCGAACGCGCGGGGAGCGAGTCCACGGTGCCGGCCGGGTCCACGGCGCAAGCCGAGTCCACGGTGCCCGCCGGTGACGCCGCACTGCGCGAGGCGATGCATCGCGTGCGGGCCGAGGTTGACAAGGCCGTGGTCGGCCAGGCGGGGACCGTCACCGGGCTCCTGGTCGCCCTGCTCGCGCGCGGCCACGTCCTGCTGGAGGGTGTGCCCGGCGTCGCGAAGACGCTCGTGGTCCGCGCGTTCTCGCGCGCCCTCGGCCTGGACACCAAGCGGGTGCAGTTCACGCCCGACCTGATGCCGGGCGACGTCACCGGCTCCCTGGTCTACGACGCGCGGTCCGGCGAGTTCGACTTCCGTCCCGGCCCCGTCTTCACGAACATCCTGCTCGCGGACGAGATCAACCGCACACCGCCGAAGACGCAGGCGGCGCTCCTGGAGGCGATGGAGGAGCGTCAGGTCTCCTCCGACGGCGAGAGCAGGCCGTTGCCGGATCCCTTCCTCGTCGCCGCGACCCAGAATCCCATCGAGCACGAGGGCACCTACTCGCTGCCGGAGGCGCAGCTGGACCGCTTCCTCATGAAGCTCGTCGTGGGGATGCCGGAGCGCGACGCCGAGGTCTCGGTGCTGCGCCGTCACGCCGACGGCTTCTCGCCGCGCGAGCTCACCTCCCTCCGCCCCGTCGTCAGCGGGGAGGAGATCCTCGCCGCGCAGCGCGCCGCCGCGGGCGTCGAGGTGACCAACGACGTCCTCGGCTACGTCGTGGACCTCGCGAGGGCCACGCGCCAGGCGCCGTCCGTGCAGCTGGGCGCGAGCCCGCGCGCCTCGACCGCGCTGCTCGCGGCCGCGAAGGCCTGGGCCTGGCTGAACGGCTCGACCGCGGTCACGCCCGACCACGTGCAGACGATGCTCGTGCCGACCTGGCGCCATCGCCTTCGCCTGCGGCCCGATGCGGAGATGGAGGGCGTCTCCGCCGACGCCGTGCTGTCCTCCGTCCTCCAGCAGACCCGGGTGCCGATCTAGGTGTTCCTCTCCGGCCGTCTCGTCCTCCTCGTCGCCCTCGGCGTCGTGCCCGTCGTGCTGCTCACGAGTGCCGGGACATCGCCGTGGATCACCCTCCCCCTGTGGCTCCTGGCCTGCACCCTGCTCGTCGTGCTCGACGTCCTGCTCGCGGCGTCCATCGCCCGGCTGCGGATCACCAGGGACGTGCCGGCACGCGTGCGGCTCGGCGAGCGGACGGAGGTCGCGGTGGCCGTGCACAACATCGGCGCGCGGCGGCTGCGGGGTCTGCTCCGCGATGCCTGGCAGCCGACCGCGGGGGCGCCCGAGCAGCGGGAGCGGCTCGACGTCCCGCCCGGGGAGCGACGTCGCGTCCTGATCCCGTTGCGTCCGAGGCGCCGTGGCGAGCTGGAGAGCGCGTTCGTCGCGATCAGGGCGTACGGCCCCCTCGGCCTCGCCGGGCGTCAGGGCCGCCATGGCGTCCGCGGCGCGATCCGGGTCCTTCCCCCGTTCGCCTCGCGTCGTCATCTGCCGTCGCGGCTGGCGCGGCTCCGCGAGCTCGACGGCAACACCAGCCTGCAGGTCCGCGGACAGGGGACGGAGTTCGACTCGCTGCGCGAGTACGTCCGCGGCGACGACGTGCGCTCGATCGACTGGCGCGCCACGGCCCGCGCAGGGACGACGATGCTTCGGACCTGGCGCCCGGAGCGGGACAGGCATGTCGTCATCCTCGTGGACACGGGCAGGACGGCCGCCGCGCGCGTGGGCGACGGGACCCGGCTGGACGCGTCCTACGAGGCGTCGCTCCTGCTGGCGGCCCTCGCCCAGCGCGCGGGCGACCATGTGCACCTGCTCCTGTTCGACCGGGTGATCCGCGGACGGGTCAGCGGCGTCGACGGGCCGGGACTGCTGCCGGCGATGTCGGATGCGATGGCGCCCGTCCACGCCAGACTCGTCGACACCGACTGGGGCGCCGCCTTCGCGGCCGTGCGGACGGTGACCACCCGTCCCTCCCTGATCGTCGCGCTGACCTCCCAGGACGCGCCGGAGAGCGCCCGCGGTTTCCTCGGCGCCTTCCCCGTCGCCTCCCGCGCGACGACGATCCTCGTCGGATCCGCGACCGACGTGTCGATCGCGTCGCTCGCCCGCGAGCGCGACACCCGCGAGGAGATCTATCTCGCCGCCGCGGCCGAGCGAACCCTCCGCGACGCCGCCGCCGTCTCGGACGCGATCCGCCGTGCCGGAGGAGAGCCCCTGGCCGCGGATCCGGACGACCTGCCCCCGCGGATCGCCGACCGCTATCTCGAGCTCAAGGCCGCCGGCCGGCTCTGATCCGCCCCTGCCCCGGCCCGCCGGTCGGCCAACCGGGTCCGTTCTGTCGGACCGATCCACTCCTGTCGGCCCGAAATCCCTGAACGGGCCGACGGACATGGAACGGGCCGACCGAGCGACACGGTCGGCGACGCGCCGATCCTCTTGTTCCGAATGATTCAGAATAAGTTACCCTGGATGCATGGCGCTCACGGATGTCGACCTCACCGGAGCCGACCGGCTCCGGGCGGCCGGCCTCCGCGTCACCGTGCAGAGGCTGGAGGTCATGGCCGCGCTGCGGTCCCGGCCCCATGCCTCGGCCGAGACGGTGTTCGCGGCCGTCCGCACCGAGCTGAGCGGCATCGCCCTCCCCACGGTGCACGGCATCCTCGGCGACCTCACGGCCGCGGGGATCGTCCGGCGGGTGAGCCTGCCCGATGCGGCGAGCGCCCTGTACGAGCTGCAGCACGTGGATGACAACCATCACCACATCCAATGCGTCTCCTGCGGCCGGGTGGAGGACGTCGCCTGCGCGGTCGGCGTCGCCCCCTGCCTGCACCCGAACCACGATCACGGCATGCGCATCCTCGAGGCCACCGTGACGTTCAGAGCCCTCTGCCACGAATGTGAAAGGAATGGGAAATGACGGACACCTCCGCAACCACCACGCAAACCGGGACTCCGGTCGCGAGCGACGCACACTCGCTCACGGTCGGCGCCGACGGCATCACCGCGCTGCACGATCGCTATCTCGTCGAGAAGCTGGCGTCGTTCAACCGCGAACGGGTGCCTGAGCGCAACCCCCACGCCAAGGGCGGCGGCGCCTTCGGGGAGTTCGAGGTCACCGAGGACGTCTCCGCATACACCCGTGCCGCGGTCTTCCAGCCGGGCGCCAAGGCCGAGGTCCTCCTCCGCTTCTCGTCCGTCGCCGGGGAGCAGGGCTCGCCGGACACCTGGCGCGATGTGCGGGGCTTCGCGCTCCGCTTCTACACGGGCGAGGGCAACCTCGACATCGTCGGCAACAACACCCCCACCTTCTTCCTTCGGGACGGCATGAAGTTCCCGGACTTCATCCACTCGCAGAAGCGTCTCGGCGCCTCCGGGCTCCGCAACGCCGACATGCAGTGGGACTTCTGGACGCTCTCGCCGGAGTCCGCGCACCAGGTCACCTACCTCATGGGCGACCGCGGGCTCTCGCGCAGCTGGCGTCATGTCAACGGCTACGGCTCGCACACCTACCAGTGGGTCAACGCCGCCGGCGAGCGCTTCTGGGTGAAGTACCACTTCATGAGCAGGCAGGGCGTCGAGCCGATGTTCGCGGACGAGGCGGCGCGCATCGCCGGGGAGGACGCGGACTTCTACCGCCGCGACCTGTTCGACGCGATCGAGGGCGGCGACTTCCCGGCCTGGGACGTCTACGTGCAGATCATGCCCTACGAGGAGGCGAAGACCTATCGCTTCAACCCGTTCGACCTCACCAAGACCTGGTCGAAGGCGGACTACCCGCGCATCAAGGTCGGCACGTTCACGCTGAACCGGAACCCGCGCAACTTCTTCGCCGAGATCGAGCAGGCGGCCTTCTCGCCGGGCAACCAGGTCCCCGGAACCGGGATCTCGCCGGACAAGATGCTCATGGCGCGCGTGTTCGCCTACGCCGACGCGCAGCGCTACCGCATCGGTGCGAACTACAACCAGCTCCCGGTGAACCAGCCCCACGCGGCCGAGGTGAGCAACTACATGCACGAGGGCCAGATGCAGTACCACTTCAACGGCCCCGAGCACCGCGTGTACACGCCGAACTCGTACGGGCCCGCCGGCGGGCCCGTGGCCGATCCGTCCCGCGGCGTCGAGGCGAGCTGGGAGTCGGACGGCGAGCTCGTCCGCACCGCCTACACGCTGCGCGCGGACGACGACGACTTCGGGCAGGCCGGGACGCTCTACCGCGAGGTCTTCAGCGACGAGCAGCGCGAGCGCTTCGTCGAGACCCTCGCCGGGCAGTACGCCGGCCTCACCGTCCCCCAGATCCAGGAGCGCTTCTTCTGGTACTGGGGCCAGGTGGACGCAGGACTCGCCGACGCGATCCGCGCGAAGGTCGGCGCCTGACGCGGCACCGTTCCTGAGGACCGGAGGGGGTCGGATGCTTCGGCATCCGACCCCCTCCGGCGTGCCCCCTCGCGAGCGCCCGGCGGACGCTGAAGGATTGGGGCGGCGGACATCCGTCCGTCATCGCCATCCCTCCCCCCGATTCATCGAGAGAATGAGGACCCCATGAGCGAATCCCCCACCGCCGGGCGTGCACCGTCCCCCGGCGCGAAGCTCGTCGCCGAGGCCTTCGGCACCTTCCTGCTCGTCTTCGGCGGCGTCGGCACCGCGGTCTTCGCGTCCAACCACTTCACCGAGCCCGGCACGGCGTCCGCCGTCTACCTCTCCGTCGCGTTCGCCTTCGGCCTCACCGTCGTCGTGGGCGCCTACGCCTTCGGGCCGCTCTCGGGCGGCCACTTCAACCCGGCGGTGACGCTCGGCGTCGCGGCCGCCGGCCGCATGCCGTGGAAGGACGTGGGCGGCTACATCATCGCCCAGGTCGTCGGGGGCGCTGTGGCCACCACCGTCCTCACCCTCGTCGGGACCTTCGGGCCGGAGGGCTGGCTCGCCCGCGCGCAGGACGCGGGCTTCGCCAGCAACGGCTGGGACACGCACTCCCCCGGCGGCTTCGGGATGTTCGCCGCGATCATCGTCGAGGTCGTGCTGACCGCGATCTTCCTGTTCGTGATCCTCGGCACCACGCACCCGGTGCGGGGAACGCGGTTCGCCGGGCTCGCGATCGGCCTCACCCTGACCCTCATCCACCTCATCAGCATCCCGGTCGACAACACCTCGGTGAACCCCGCCCGATCGATCGCCACCGCGATCTATGGCGGGATCGGCCCGTTGTCGCAGCTGTGGGTCTTCCTCGTCTTCCCGATCGTCGGGGCGCTCATCGCGGGTCTCACCTACCGAGCCCTCTTCGACAGCAGCGTCCAGAGCGTCGCCGCCGAATAACGCCCCCTCCTCAAAGCCGCACTGCCCGGTCGCGCTGCCGAGTCGCGCTGCGGTTTCCCGCTCCCGCGCCGGAAATCTGCGCAGCGCGAGCAGAGACATGCAGCGCGAAGCAGATTTCGGGCGCGGGAGCAGGAACTGGCGGCGCGAGATCAGTCAGGGGTCAGGACGCGGCGAGGGTGGGCGTGCCCGCGTCGAACTCGACGAGGTCCCCGGTCTCTCCCCGACGGGCGGCACGCCCCCCGATGACGATCATGTAGACCAGGAAGATCGCGAGGGCGGCAACGCCGATCCCGATCTTGATCGGCCACGGCAGGGACCACCCCGTGACGAAACCCTCGATGAGCCCGGCGAGGGCGAGGGCGAAGACGAGCCCCAGCGCGATCGTCGCCAGCGATCGACCCTCGGCGGCGAGAGAGGCGCTCCGGGTGCGCGCCCCTGGCGCGACCCACGCCCAGAACACGTGCAGCCCCGCGGCGGCCGCGACGAAGACGCAGGTGAGCTCCAGGAGACCGTGCGGGAGCAGATAGAGCACCATCACGTCGCCGCGACCGTGCGAGAACATGACGGCTGCCGAGATCCCGAGGCCCACGGCGTTCTGCACGATGATGTACACGGGCCAGATCCCGGTCACCCCGAACACCACGCACTGCGCGGTGATCCAGGCGTTGTTCGTCCAGACCATGCCGGCGAACACCGCCGCCGGGTTCTCGGTGTAGTAGCCCGTGAAATCCTCCTCGGCGTACTGGGCGAGGAGATCGGCGGGGCCGAGGGTCGCGACCAACGCCGGGTCTGAGCTGATCCACGCCGCCATCCCGGCGATGATCGCGAGGGTCACGAGGGCGACGACCAGAGTCGTCCAGCGCACGCGGTACAGCGCGGCGGGCAGTTGCAGGGCGAAGAAGCGTCCGGTCTGCGCGAGCACGTTGTCCCCGGCCCCGGTCAGCCGCAACCGCGCGCGGGCGAGGATCGTCGAGACGTGGGCGCTCTGCGGCGAGCTCCCCACCGAGGTCTTCAGATCCGCGAGGTCCGCGGAGGCGGCGCGGTAGCGCAGGATGAGCTCGTCCACCCCCGCGCCGTCGAGCCGTGCGCGGGAGAGCGCGTCGAGCCGCTCCCACTCGGCACGGCGGGCATCGGCCAGGGCATCGGCATCCACCTGATTTACTGTACTCATGTCCGATCGCCCGACCGCCGATGACGAGATGCTCTCCGGCGAGGCCGTGGCGATCGACGTCCAGCCGGTCGGGTTCTTCCTCCGGGTGCTGGGCGCACTGATCGACGTGCTCCTCTCGGTCGCCGTCATGATCGCCTTCGTGCTCGTCCGCCTCTGGACGGACGGGCTCATCGCCGATCTCGCCATCAACCGCATCCTGACGGTCCTGTCCGCCGTCATCGCCTTCGTGGTCCTGCCCTGCACGATCGAGGTCGCCACCCACGGCCGGAGCCTGGGGAAACTCGCGGTCGGTGGCCGGATCGTCCGGATCGACGGTGGCGCGACCGGGTTCCGCCACGCCGTCATCCGCGCCCTCGTCGGCATACTGGAGATCTACATGACCTTCGGAGCGATCGCGATCCTCACCGGAGCGTTCTCCGCGCGGTCTCAGCGGCTGGGCGACCTGCTCGCCGGGACGTACAGCCAGCGGGTGCGGACCCCTCGGCTCGCCGTCCACGCACCGGTGATGCCGCCGATGCTGGCGGACTGGGCGCTGATCGCGGACGTCGCGCGCATGCCGGATCGGCTCGCCCGCCGCATCTCGCAGTTCCTCCAGCATGCGGACCGCATGCTCCCCCAGGCGCGGCAGCGCGTGGCGGCCGATCTCCTGGGCGAGGCCCGTGCCTATATCTCGCCGATCCCCGCGGCGCCGGACGAGATGATCCTGGTGGCCGCGACCACCCTGCGCCGCGAACGCGAGACGCGCGCACTGCGGATCACGGATGCGCGTGCGGAGAAGCTCACCCGCACGCGCATCCGCGTCTGAGCGCCGCCCTCGCCGGGCGTCCGTCCGGGGTCAGGCCCGGAGCGTCTCGTGCCGGATCACGATCCAGCCGGCAGGCACCGACAGGCGATCCGTGTGGACCGCGCAGAGGTCGTGCGCATGGAGATCGCTCTCCGCACCGAGCGGGCCCAGAGCGGCCATCTGATCGCCGTAGTCGTAGGTGAGAGTGGCCACGGCCTCACGCGCGCAGCCGACCTTGGAGCAGAGTCGTCCGTACATATCGTCGTCAGCCTAGGCGCGGCAAGAGAGCGGGCACGGACGCCGCGCGGCGATGCGCCTAGACTGACGGCATGCACCGTCGTCGGCAGCCCCCGCCGGACGTCGTCGCCCCTCGGCGCGGCGCCCGTCACGGTCGTCACGGACGCCTCGGACGCAGCGCTGTGGTCCGCCCGCCGCTGCCCCCGCTGGAGGGGCGCCTGGACCGGTTCGACCTCTCCGTGAGCACGGCCGTGGAGTTCCTCCGCGCGACCTGGCCGGAGCTCAGGGACGTCCGCTTCGACATCGCCGCGATGCCCTCCTCGGAGGACTCCGATGGCATGCCCCGGTGGCACGTCGACGCCGCCGGGCGCCGGATCACCCTGTACCGCGTGCCCATCGAACGGCTCCTCGTCCCGGGGCACGACGACGATCTGCACCGCCGCATCGCGATCGAGGGTGCCGTGTTCCGCGCCGCGGCGGAGTACTCGGGCAGGGATCCCTGGGATCTGGGGCCGTCAGGCCACCGCGATCACTGATAGACGGCGATCTCGGGGGACGTCGTGAGGGCGGGCCACACCGGGTAGCCGGCGATCTGCCCCGTGCCCAGGTAGCCGAGAGCGGCTCGGACGGGCTGATCCGTCTCCAGCGTGTAGACGGTCCCCGCGGTGACGTTCGCGATCGTCGAGCCGTCCGCCGGCACCGTGAGCTGCTGCGGGGTCCCGCCACCGGTCGGGGTGAGCGTCACCCGTGCCTCCACCGCACCCGCGTTGCGCACCTGCAGCTGCGGCTGCGGCCCCTCGGCCACGGCGAAGGTCGTCGCCGAGCTGATCTCGGGCGCGGGCGTCATCCAGGCGAAGTCGGCGCCCTTGCCGAGGCTCGTGGTCTGCCAGGCACCCGCCACGACCGGCGTCGTCGAGGTGACATCGATGCTGTAGAACCCGGGCTTGAGGCCCGACATGTCGACCTCCGCGGGCTGCCCGGCGGTGAGCGAGACGGTCTTCTCCTCACCGACGGTCGCGCCCCCGTCGGCATTGCGCGCCTGGAGCCGCACGGTCCCGTCGGCGCTCGGCGCCAGCAGCCGGACGAGCGTCGAGACGCCCTCCCCCGTTGCGGGCAGCACGACGCGGACGCCGAGCAGCGCCTGGGACGTCTCCGCATGCGCGATACCGTCCTGGAGGTCGATCCCCGCGGGGTCGAGCGTGCGGATCAGGCTCGACTGGAGGGCCGCCCGCACCGGGGACCCGCTCGATGTGATCTGGACCACGGGGCTCGTCTCCCCCGCGGCACCCGCCGCCAGCGGCAGGGAACGCTGGGTCTTCGGCGGGACGATGAGGTCGCTGCTCCGCTTCTCGCCCTGCTGCCCGTAGAACGTGAAGGAGACCGTCGCCGGGACCTGGCCGGGGTTCGCGATCAGCAGGATGTCGTTGGAGCCGGCAGCGCCCGCCCCGCCCACGATCCATGACTGCATGCTCGCCGGCCGGCATGCGGCGGCGGCGAACCCGGACAGGTCGTCCGCGGCGATCGTCAGCGAGGAGGCGGCGGCGGCCTGGGCGACCGCCCGATCCGAGGGAGGTGCGACATACATCGGTGCGGTCGTGGCATCGGCGACGTCGGCGATCGCCAGCTCGGACGGCTGGATGCTCGAGCCGGCCGCGGCACCAGCGGTGAGGGCCGGAGCGCCGGCGACGGTCATCTGACCGGCGTTCTGCGCATCGCGGCCGAGGGCGCGGAACGGGCCGGCGCAGGTCAGCAGGGTGTCTCCGGGGACGGGCGTGATCGAGGTCCGCGCGGGTTCGTGCACGATCCCCGGGATGGCTGCGGGAACGGCGACGACCACTCCGGCGACGCAGGCAGCGGAGACCAGAAGGCCTCCGATGAGCCGTGCTCCCGTTGCGGCGACGCGCACGGCGGTCGGCTTCGTCATCGGTCGCCCTCCTTCTCCCGGTCGACGCCGTCTTCCCGGTGACGATCACCCTCATCGGGCGACGCATCCTCCCCGGTCGATCCGGACGTCTGCGGCGTCTCGTCCTGCGGGGCCTCGTCCTGCGGAGTCCCGTCCTGAGCGACCTCGCCCTGCGGGGTCTCGTCCTGAGGGGCATCGCTCTGAGCGGCCTCCTCCTGAGGGACCTTGTGAGCCTCCTGCGCGGCCGGGGACTCCGGCGACACATCAGGGGTCACCGGAGACGTCTCAGAGGCCTCTCGCGGCTGTGCCGTCTCAGAGGCCTCTCCCGTGCCGGCCTCATCGACGGCCGTGCCAGTCGCGATCACGGCCGCACCGGCAGCCGCACCACCGGCCACGACACTGGCCGCGACATTGGCCGAGCCCGCACCATTGGCCGAGGACGCAGCGTCGGCGGCGTCCGGCTTCGCCTTGCCCTCGTCGCGACGAGGCTTCCGCCCCGTCCCGCCCTTCGGCGCCTTGGCCGGCTTCTCGGGCCTCGTCCGCTCCCGCGGCGCCCGGGGCTCGCGCTCGGCGACGAGCCCGACGGCACGGGGAAGCCCGCGGGCGGCGCGACGCGACGCCCTGGTCGGGATCGCCAGCAGCAGCGCGGCGAGGAGGACGACGAGCTCGAGGACGATGAACAGGCGCGCCGTGTTGTGCTGGGCCATGCCCGGCTCCGCACGCGGCGCAGGCTCCGCCTCCAGACGCCAGAGCACGCCCTTCGCGGTCTCACCGACGCGGACGAAGCCCGCGCGCTGGTCGAGGGCGGTCACCGCGCCGAACCGGCGATCTCGTGCCGCGTCGCTCTCCTCGCCCTGCGTGGAGTCGAGGAGGACGTAGCGGATGCCGAGCTGGGAGAGCGCGCCAGGCGCGTCGAAGTCGCGCGCGGAGATCAGGTCCACCGTCAGCTCGGCGACGCCGTCGTCGCGGGGTGTCGTCGCGGTGCTCAGGATCGTCGCCTGTGCGCCGAGGGTCGCGCTCGCCCCCCACACCACCTGGGTGCCGAGGCCGCCGTCCTGCTGCGGCGTGAGCACGAGGGTTCCGAGGTCCCGGTCATCCCTGGCCTGCGCGTTCACATAGGCGGGGAGGGTGCTGAGCGGCCCGTTGGTCAGCGTCGAGGCGTCCCTGGCGACGGCGGTGAGCGACGGCACCGCGCAGACCGCGATCGCGAGGGCGACGACGATCGCGGCCACACGACGCAGCACCACGAGGGTCAGCACGCTGTCCAGCGTCACCAGCGCCGCGCCGACCGCGCCGATCCAGGCGAGGCTCAGGGCCGTCCCCGGCCAGATCGCGACCGCCTGGGACTGGGTGAAGCTCACGACGACCCCGACCGCGGCGAAGGCGGTGGCGAGTCCCGTCGCGGCGACGACGACGGAGAGGATTCCGGCGCTCCACCGAGGGGCGACCGGGGCGAGCAGCGCGAGGATCCCCAGCGGCGCGAGGAGCCACGGGACCCAGGGCGCAGGCGTCCCCAGCATGGCCGCCCATCCCGCGTCGTCCGCGGTGGGGATGCCCGAGGCCAGGGCGAGACGGCCGGCCGCGTCCGCGCCGGCCTGCGGAAGGACGGAGATCGCCCCGGGGTCCGCGAGGAGGGACCAGGGGCTGCCGTTGGCGATCTGCCACATCACGAGCGGGGCGAAGACCACCGCCGCCGGGATCAGGGTCCAGAGCATCCGGACGGCCCCGCGCACCGAGCGCCGGGCGAGGAGGATCACGATCGCCAGGAGCCAGAGGAGCACGAGCGCCGGGGCGAGGGACGGCGCGCACGCGAGCACGGCCGCGGCCAGCAGAGATGCGGCGCCGGCGGCGCCCCAGGACCGATGCGCGACCACGGCCGCGAAGAACAGCCAGGGCAGGAGCAGATGGGCGATGACCGCGGCGGGACGGCCCTGTGCGAGCGCGATGACGAACGTCGGCGCCAGCGCCCAGGCCGCGGCGGCGAAGATGCGCAGCGCCGGACGATCCGTGAGCCTCGTCGCGGCGAACCAGCCGCCCAGCGCCGCCAGCGGGAGGGCTGCGACCCAGAGCAGGACGAGGGCGAACGAGGGCGCGGCGGGCCACAGCGACCCGAGGACGGCGAGCACGCCGGCGAAGGGATCGGCGGGGCCGAACACGTCGACGCCGAGACCTCTCATGCCGTAGGCGGCGTCGCGCCAGAGCGCGGCGACGGTCTGGCGCATCGGAAGGAGCGCACCGCCGCCGAGGGCCGGCCACGCCAGCAGCGCGGTGAACGAGACCACGCTCACGATGAGCGCGGCCAGGACCGCCCAGGCGCCGCCGCCGGAGAAGAACCCGAGCTCCTGCACGGCTCCACCCTCGGCGCCGTGCCCGTCGTCGAGGCGCTGGCGGAGCTGCGTCCTGGTCACGCGCAACGGCGCGATGCTCGCCCATGATGCGGTCCGCCCGGCACGGATGCCCCGACGGGACTGTGCGACGGCCCCGCCGCTCACCATCGAGACGGCCGCGGCGCCCCATTCCGGCGCGACGGCGGCCGGGCGCTTCCCGATCAGATGGGTGATCGAGCGCCACAGCGCGAGCGGGAGGAGGGAGAGCCAGTGGAAGGGGACGGCGAGGGCGGGCGCATAGCTCAGCCGACGATGCAGCTGCGCCCTTCGCGCGGCGAAGGCGTAGCCGGCCGTCGTCTCGTCCGTGTGCCCGACCACCGCGACGCGCGCGGTCGCGGTGAGCACGACGCGACCGCCCGAGAGGCGCGCACGGACACCGAGGTCCAGCCCCTCGTCGGCGCCGCCGAGCCCCGGATCCGGGCGCAGCGCCTCGCGGTTCTCCGCACGGATCAGCACGCCGCGGACATCGGCGCCGAGAGCGTCGTCCTGCCCGTCGTGCTGCCCCTGGTCGAGCTCCCCGCGAGCCGGGTCGATCGCACGGCCGTATCGGGTCATGCTCTGCCCGAAGGAGACGATCCTGGTCGAGTCCTCGGCGTCGATGAGCTTGGGGGCGGCGAGCGCGGCCGACGGCGAGCGCTCGAGCGCTCCGACGAGGTGTTCCAGCGCCTCCGGCTCCGGGACGGTCTCGTCGGTGAGGATCCACGCCGAGGAGCCGTTCTGCAGCCGTGGAGCCGCCAGCGCGACGGCGGCGGCGAGCGTGGCGTTCGCCCTGGTCTCGACGACGGCCTCGGCAGCTGCCGCCACGGCCGCGCTCCCGCGGAACGGCGCGGACGAGCCGCGCACGACGATGGTGAGCGCGTCCGGGGGCAGGGTCTGCGCGGAGAGCGCGTCGAGGGCACGCTGCACCCGCGCGACGGAGGGCGCACTCGATCGGGTGACGAGGATGGCGTGTACTCGGGCAGGCATGACGTGGTCAGCCTAAGCGGCGAGGGGCGCCTTCGCCGGTTGCGGACGGGCGCGTCGAGGATTCATCCGCGCCCTGTCGGCCGCTCTCAGCTGGCTCGGCGCTTCAGCTTGCGGCGCTCACGCTCGGACAGGCCGCCCCAGATCCCGAAGCGCTCGTCGTTGTTCAGCGCGTACTCGAGGCACTCGCCGCGCACATCGCAGGATGTGCAGATCCGCTTGGCGTCACGGGTGGATCCGCCCTTCTCCGGGAAGAACGCCTCGGGGTCCGTCTGCGCGCACAGCGCATCGGTCTGCCAGGCGAGCGCGTTCTCCTCCTCCGCGGAGGGGCGGCGAACGCCGGGGACACCGAGGTTCACCGGATCGACGTACCAGTCCTCGGGGACCTCGGAACGGTATCCGGTCATGTCTTGCCCTCCCCTTCCGGCCCCCCTGGTCGCATCGCGGGCCGCGTGCACAACTAATTACACCCGTGTGATTCGCCCCGGTCAAGTCGCGGATCGTAAACCCTCAAGCGTGGATTGAAGCTTCAAGGGCCGCATCGGCGTGTCGCGACACGGCGTGTCGCACCGGTCTCACCCGCGCGGCGAGCCCGGCTCCGCCACGAACGCCTCCCCCTCGCCCGTGAGCAGGATCCGACCCTCATCGGGGGTCGCGTAGACCGCCGCGCCGACCCGGACACGGTGCGGGACGGCGTCCCGCCCTGACACGCTGACCGAGCCCGCCGTCGCGAGGACGATCGCGGGGCCCCGCACCTCCAGGTCGATCTCCCCGGCGAGCCGGACCCGCCGGAGCGCGAAGTCCGGGACCGGGACCGGGTACTCCTGCACGACGGCGTCCCGCTCCTCCCGAATCACGGGGACGTCCCCCGCGACGGTGTCGACGACGGCGAGGAGCTCGGCGACGTCGATGTGCTTGGGGGTCAGCCCGCCGCGGAGCACGTTGTCGCTGGCCGCCATGATCTCCACGCCGAGACCGCCGACGTACGCGTGCAGAAGGCCGGCGCGCAGGAACACCGCCTCCCCGCGGGACAGGACCACCCGGTTCATCAGCAGGGCGACGACGACACCGGGATCGCCCGGATTCCGCTCCGCGATCCGGGCGACGAGCCCGAGCGTCCCATCGCCCGTCGAGGCGGCTCCCTCGGCCACGGCGGAGATCACATCGTCGATCTCCTCCGGCGTCGCCTCGGCGAGCGTCCATCGGAGCACGGCACGGAGCGGGTCATCGGCGCCGTCGAGCAGGGTGCGCAGGCGCTCCACCCCCGCCGAGGAGCCGAGTCCCGCCACGATCCGCCTGGTCGCCTCGGGGTCGCGCAGCCCGCAGAGCGCCTCGAAGCGGTCGCTCAGGGCGACGATCAGCTCCGGCTTGTGGTTGTCGTCGCGATAGTTGCGGGCGGGGTCGTCCGCCGCGAGCGCGTCCTCGCGGGCATAGCCCTCCTGGGCCTGAGCGCGGGTGGGGTGCACCTGGATGGAGAGGGGCGCGTCGGCGGCGAGGAGCTTCAGCAGATATGGGAGCGTCCCGCCCGTCAGCGCGTCGAGGGTCCGCCCGTCGCCGAGATCGGCCGGGTCGCCGCCGTGGTCCCCGTACCAGACCTCGGCCTCGGGCGCCCCGGTCGCCGACCGCCCTTCGAGGGCGGCGAGAAGGGTCGTGGATCCCCAGGCGTAGTCGCGCGGCGTGTTCGAGAGCTCATGCAGCATGCCTCCAGCGTAGGAGAAGGACGGCGCAGGGTAGCCTGATCCACGATGGCGCAGCGTTCCCGAATCCCGGTCGCCCCCCCGCCGACACCGCCGGCGCGCGAGTCCACGGGGCGGCTGCTGCTGCGCGGGCAGATCACGCTGACGATGTTCGCCGTGCTCGCCCACACCGCGGTGTTCAACCTGTTCGGGGCGCCGGGCGCCGGCGTCGTCCTGGGGGTCCTGCTCATCGGCGCCCTCGCGACCGCGATCCCTGGCGTCGTCCGCGGCCGCCCGACCCGCTTCCCCTGGCGGCGGCTGCCCTGGGTGGCGCTCGCATACGTCGCCTTCGCGCTCCTCTCTCTGCTCTGGTCCCGCTGGCCGCAGGCCACCGCGATCACATGGGTCCTGCAGGCCGGGGTGACGGTGGTCGCGCTCTTCGCGGCCTCCGCCCTCAGCTGGCAGGAGATCGTGCGCTCCCTCTCCTCCGCCCTTAAGTGGATCCTCGGCCTCTCGCTCGCGCTCGAGCTGTGGGTGTCGTTGCGGGGGACGCCGCTGCTGCCGAACTTCGCGAGCGTCCCCACGGGAAAGATCGACCCGCAGTGGTACTGGGTCCGCGGCAACCTCTTCGACGGCGGGCGGCTTCAGGGCATCGTCGGGAACGCGAACACCCTCGCCTTCCTCTGCGTGCTCGCGCTCATCGTGTTCGGCGTGCTGTTCGTCGCCCGGGTGCGCCGCCGCGGAGCCCTGATCGGCTGGCTGATCGTCGCGGCGTTCCTGCTCCTCCGCGCCTCCTCGGCGACCGCCTACGCGTGCGCCGCGGCGGTCGCCGTCGTCCTGGTCATGACGCTGCTCATGCGCCGCACCCGGCGGCCCGGCGAACGCACCCGCCTGTACGTCGCGTTCGGCGGCCTCGGCCTCCTGGGCGCTGCCGCGCTGTGGTTCGGCCGGGATGCGGTCTTCGGCGCCCTCGGCCGCAGCTCGGACCTCACCGGGCGCCTCGGCATCTGGGGCGAGGTCGCCGCACGGGGGGCCGAGCGGCCGATCGCCGGGAACGGCTTCTCCTCGCCCTGGGTGCCGTGGGACCCCGCCTTCGACGGCTGGATCATCGACCACGGCATCACCGTCTTCCACGCACACGAGATGTGGCTCGACGTCTTCCTCCAGCTCGGCGCGATCGGGGTCGCGCTGATGGCCGTCGCGTTCCTGGCGATGACCTGGCGGGCCTGGTTCTTCGCCGTGGACCGCCCCCGCTGGGATCTGCGCGAGGAGCGCCCCTACGCCGCGATCGCCCTGCTCCCGATCCTCGTGACCACGATGCTCCTGGTGCAGGGGCTCGTCGAGTCCGGGCCCATCATGCTGTGGGGCTGGATGCTCGTCGTCCTGCTCTCCTTCAAGATGAAGGCGGTGCCGCTGGTGGGCCGCGGCCTCAGCGAGCGGGACCGCACCGTCGAGACAGGGACCCCGGCGAGGCGGGCTCCGTGACCTCTGCACGGCACGGGCTGGCACGGCTGCTCGCGTCCGTGGAGATGGCGCGGGCGTTCACGCTCGTGGTCCTGCTGACCGTGTTCGGATCCTTCACGGTCGCGCGGCTCTCCCACACCAACACCCTGGTCACGATCGTGACGGTGCTGTGCGTGATCGGCGCCGGGATCCTCTACGTCCGCCGGGAGGAGCTCTCGATCCTGCGGCTCGCGCCGTCGACCCTGCTCGTCTTCCTCGCCTGGACGCTGGCGAGCTCCCTGTGGTCCACGGACAACGCCCAGACCCTGCGCAGCTGGGCAGCCTTGATCGGCTTCGCCTTCCTCGCCGTCACGATCGGCCACATCCGCGACACCCTGCAGACCGTGCGCGCCCTGGGGGACGCGCTGCGGATCCTGCTGGCGGCGTCGCTCGCGGTGGAGATCCTCTCCGGCATCCTCATCGACATGCCCATCGCGTTCCTGGGCGTCCAGGGCAACATCGCTGAGGGCGGGCCCGCGCAGGGCCTGTTCGGCAGTCGCAACATGCTCGGCTTCGTGGCGATTGTCGCGCTCATCACCTTCGTGGTCGAGTGGCGCTCGCAGTCGGTCGCCACCCCCGTGGCGATCCCCTCGATCGTGCTCGCCGTCACCCTCGCCCTCTTCTCGGACTCCCCCACGGTCATCGTGCTGGCGATGGCGGTCGGGGCCGCGAGCCTCGCGCTCGCCCTGGTGCGCCACACCCGGCCGGAGCGCCGTACCGCGATGCAGTGGGCGCTCGGCGGGCTGGTGGCGGCGGGCCTGGTCGTGGCGTTCGTGTTCCGGCACCGGATCATCGCCGTCCTCAACGCCGGTTCCGACTTCAGCACGAGGGTGACGCTGTGGAACGTGATGCTCGACTACTGGAGGTCCCGCCCCGTCCACGGCTGGGGCTGGTTCGGTCCCTGGACCCGCTCGGACTACCCGTTCAACGCGATCAACTTCCTGACCGCCGATCATCACCGCGCAGGTCTCAACGCCTACTTCGACACGCTGCTCCAGGTCGGCGCCGCCGGTCTGGCGCTGTTCCTGCTCCTCGGCGGCGTGGCCCTCGTGCGCTCCTGGCTGGTCGCGAGCATCCGCCGCTCGATCGTGTACGCCTGGACGCCGCTGGTCCTGGTGACGCTCGCCGTCGACTCGATGTTCGAGAGCTTCACGCTCTCCGACGCGGGCTGGTTCCTGCTGGTGCTGTGCGCGCTCCGCGCCGGACAGTCGCGCTCCTGGCGCGAGAACATCGACGCCGCCCAGACCGGCTCGATGCCGACGCTGCCGACGCAGCGGTGACCGACGGCCTCAGCCGCGGGCGCTCCCCGGAGGGGTGGCATCGAGACGCACAGCCCACGCGATCGCGTCCCTGATCCCCTCGTCGACGGTGAGGCGGGAGGACCAGCCGAGGAGGGAGCCTGCCTTCTCCACGTTCGCGTGGCCGCCGGCCTGATCCCCCGGGCGCCGCGGCGCCTCGACGGTGAGGAGGCGCTCTCCGGTGACCCGCTCATAGGCCGCGACGAGCTCCCGGACCGTGACGCCGTCGCCCGTGCCGATGTTGATGGCGATGGCAGGCTGCTCCGCGGTCGCCTCATCGAACCGGAGCACCGCGGCCACATGGGCCTCCGCGAGATCCTGGACATGGATGTAGTCGCGCAGCCCCGAGCCGTCGCGCGTCGGCCAGTCCGTCCCGGTGATCGTGAACGCCTCGCCGTCGGCGTGCGCGCGCATGATGCGCCCGAGCGCATGCGCGGGATTGCGCTTCTGCTGCCCGGTGCGCAGAGTCGGATCCGCGCCGATCGGGTTGAAGTAGCGCAGGCTGATCGCGCGCAGGATCCCCGCGGTCGCCGCGTCCTCGAGGACCCTCTCGACCATGGCCTTCCCCGCGCCGTACGGATTGGTCGGAGCGATCTCGCCGCTCTCGTCGATCCCGCCGCCGTCGTCGCCCCGATAGATCGCGGCGGACGAGCTGAAGACGAACCGCCGGACGCCTGCGGCGGTGAGGTGGTGCAGCATCTCGATCGACTTCGCGACGTTGGCGTCGTAGTAGCCGAGAGGGTCCTGCACGGACTCCTCCACGACGATCCTCGCCGCGCAGTGCACGACGCAGTGGAGGTCGGGGTGCTCGGCCACGATCCGCCGCAGGAGGTCACCGTCGGCGATGTCCCCCTGGTAGAACGTGTGCAGCTCCCCGAAGGAGCGTCGGCCGGCGGAGAGGTCATCGATGATGAGGGGCGTGATCCCGGCATCCGCACAGGCGTTCGCGATCGTCGCGCCGATGTAGCCGGCTCCGCCCGTGATCAGCACCTTCATCGGGGCAAGCATAGACGACTCCGCCGAGCACGCACGGAGCCGCGCGCGGCGGGGGCGACGGCGACCGCGCTCACAGTTCTTCCTCCTCTCAGCCCGGTATGCTCTACTTCCGGCCCACGCCTCGTGCGCCGACGAACCCCGGAGTCCTCGCCGTGCCCCATGTCCTGCAGAACGTCGTCTTCCCCCTCGACCGGGATCCTGACCTCCTGCCGCTCTATGCCGATCCCGAAACCTGGACAGCGATCGAGGAGGAGCCGGTCCGTGTCTCCTCCCGCGCCCATCTGGGCAACATCCTGAGCCGCACCCGCGTGCGGATCGTCGCGGGTCGACGCGTCTCCTTCGGGACCTACTTCAACGCGTTCCCGGCGTCCTATTGGCAGCATTGGACGAGCGTCCGCGAGATCTCGCTGACCGTGCAGACCACGGGCCCCGCGACCATCCTCGTCTACCGCTCCAACGGCGGCGGCGTCCGCCAGCGGATCGACTCCCGCGAGGTGGAGGGGGAGTCGACGACGACGTTCCCGCTCTCGCTCACGCAGTACAGCGACGGCGGCTGGATCTGGTTCGACATCGTCGCCGACGAGAAGCCCGCGTTCCTGGAGCACGCCGTCTGGACGACCGAGCAGGAGCCCGCGCGCACCGGCAAGGCCTCGCTGGGCATCACGACGTACAACAAGCCCGACTACTGCGTCCGCACGCTCCAGGCCCTCGCCGACGCGCCGGGCGCGCTGGAGTTCGTGGACCGCGTCTTCCTGGTCGACCAGGGAACGCAGCTGGTCGAGGACGAGCCCGGCTTCACGGAGGCCGCCGAGACGCTCGGCGAGACGCTCGTCACGATCCGCCAGCCCAACCTCGGCGGCTCAGGAGGCTTCGCCCGCGCCATGCGGGAGACCCTGCGCCGACCCACGAGCGACTTCGTGCAGCTCCTCGACGACGACGTGGAGATCGAGCCGGAGTCGCTGCGCCGTTCGATCGTCTTCGGCCGGTACACGACGGACCCCGCCCTCGTCGGCGGTCACATGTTCGACCTCCTCGACCGGCCGAAGCTGCACGGGTGGGCCGAGGTCGTGGACGAGGTCCCCTTCATGTGGCGGAACCTCCACCAGGACTACATGCCGCACGACTTCGGCGCGACGAACCTGCGCCAGTCCCGCCTGCTCCATGCGCGCATGGACGCCGACTACAACGGCTGGTGGATGTGCCTCATCCCCGTCGAGACGATCCGCAGGGTCGGCCTGTCCCTCCCCGCCTTCATCAAGTGGGACGACGCGGAGTTCTGCCTCAGGGCGGGAGAGGCCGGCTTCCCGACCATCTCCATGCCCGGTGTCGCGCTCTGGCACATGTCCTGGGTGA
This sequence comes from Microbacterium resistens, assembly GCF_031456305.1. Taxonomy (GTDB): domain Bacteria; phylum Actinomycetota; class Actinomycetes; order Actinomycetales; family Microbacteriaceae; genus Microbacterium; species Microbacterium resistens_A. The sequence continues at coordinate 163,447 of NZ_JAVDUM010000003.1, read as the reverse complement.
ACAAGGACGACAGCATCGACTGGCAGGCGTACTTCCACGCCCGCAACCGCATCGTCGCCGGCCTGCTGCACTCCAAGACCCCGCGGGGCGGACGTCTCCTCACGCACAGCCGCCGCGTGGACCTCAAGCACCTGATGATGATGCAGTACTACCCCGCGGCCCTGCGGGCGAAGGCGCTGCGCGACATCCTCTCGGGCCCGGAGCACATGCACCGCACGCTTCGCCGCGCCATGCCGGAGGCGCGGGCGATGGCTGCGGACTTCCCCGAGACCGTCGTGCACCGCGACGCCGATCGCATCCTCCGCTCCCGGTTCGGCCGCCGGGTGTACGCCCCGCGTCCGAGGAACGAGCCGGGCAACCCCACGGGAATCCCGCTGCGCTGGTTCACCCTAACGACGCTCCTCTCGCACTGGCTCCACCGCCCGGACCCGGCCAACGTGGCGCAGCCCGAGGTCGAGTTCGGCAAGGGCGACGCCGACTGGTGGCGCGTCCCCGCCTTCGACAGCGCACTGATCAGCGCCGCGGACGGCTCGGGCAAGAACGTGTACACGCGTGACCGCGCCCGGTTCCGGAAGATGCTGCGCGAGTCGCTGAGCCTGCACCGCCAGCTCGCGCGACGCTGGCCCGAGCTGCAGGAGTCCTACCGGAAGATGATGCCCGAGCTCGTGTCCGAGCAGGCGTGGGACGAGATCTTCGAGGAGAAGGAATGACCCCGCCTGCGGCGTCCTTCGATCCCGCCTCCGCGACGATCGTCATCGTCACCTTCAACCGCTCGCACCTGCTCCGTGGCCTCCTCGAGAGCATCGGGCGGATGGAGCCGAAGCCGGGTCGCGTCGTCGTGATCGACAACGCGTCGTCCGACGACACCACCGAGGTGGTGGAGGAGCTCCGCGCGACGGTCGGCACGGAGCTCGTCTACCGCAGGCTGGAGGAGAACACCGGCGGCTCCGGGGGCTTCAGCGAGGGCATGCGGACCGCGTACGAGCTCGGATCCGAGTGGATCTGGCTCATGGACGACGACGTCGAGGTGCTCCCCGACGGCCTTGCGCGCATGGGCCGATGGACACCGCGCTTCAAGAGCATCCAGGGTCGCCGCTACGACTACGACGGCAGCGCCTTCTACTGGCAGTACCGGATCGCCGAGCGGATGGGCATCCCGATCCCGTTCGCGCCGGCGGGCTTCGACTCCTCCGGATTCAAGGAGATGAACAGCGGCTGCTTCGAGGGGATGTTCATCCACCGCTCGATCGTGCAGCGGATCGGCCTCCCGGATCCCCGTTTCTTCATCTACTGGGACGACCAGGTCTACGGCTGGCTGGCCTCGCGCCAGACCACCGCCGTCGTCGTCGACGAGTTCGTGCTCCGGCGCACCCGCGAGATCAAGCAGTGGGACATGGGCATCAGGCACATGAACGCGTCCAGCGACGCCTACCGCTACTACATCATGCGCAACCGGGCATACATCAAGAAGTACTACCGCACCCACGGCGTATACACCCCGGCCGTGTTCGGCCTCGGCACTGCGATGACCTTCGCGAAGGAGATCATCCGCCTGCTGTTCGTGGAGCGCACGCTTCGCGGGACCAGCAACCTCTTCCGTGGCCTCCGCGACGGCGGGAGAATCGGACGAGACCGCACCTGGCGGCCGATGGCGCCCCTGGAGGAGTGACGATGAGCGAGCAGCAGCCACGGGCACAGTGGGTCATGCCCGAGGAACGTCCTCGGCGCGGCCGTCGTGTCGCGGTGATCGTCGCGGTGATCCTCGTCGTTCTCCTGGCAGCCGCCGTGCTCGCGTTCTTCCTCTTCCCCCGCGGCGACGCCGCCTCCCCGTCCCCGAGCTCCTCCCCGTCGCCGAGCGCATCCGCGAGCAGGACGCCGTCGCCGTCGACGACCCCCACGGCGAGCCCGACCACGGGCCCGCCGACGCCTCCTGCGGCGACACCGCTGCCGACGACCGCGCCGTCCGCGGCGCCAGTGCCGCCCGTCGCGGATCCGGAGGTCGCTGCCTTCCAGGAGCGGGTGTCCCCCCGACTGGCGGATGCAGCGACCGGTCTGAGCCTGGTCTCGACGCAGAACGACGAGGGCGCGCTGTCGGTCATCGACACGCTCCAGGGTGACGCCCAGCGGCTGGCGGACTCCGCGCCGCCCGCCCCGCTCGCCGACGCCTGGACCTCGGCGCTCACCGAGTACACCGCCACCCTCCAGTCGCTGCGCACGGCCGCGACCGCGACCGTGGAGAGCGACCTCTCCGCGCCGGCGTCCACCGCTCTCGGCGCTCTCAGCGCGCTGCGCGCCGCCGCCGGCCTCTGACCCGGTGCAGCGCGGCGTCAGCCGGAATCAGCCGGCGCCAGTCCCGAGATCTCCGGACTCCCCGATGACGGCGCAGCCCCCAGCGTGAGCCGGCAGCGATGGGGTGCGACGAAGGGCTCCACCCGGCGAAGGGCGAGCGGCCCTCCGGCCTGACGGAGGACATCGGTCGCCAGACGCGCGTGCACCGCGCAGACGACGGCACGGTCCTCGTCCAGCTGGTCGTAGTAGCGGCACGGCACGAGATCGACGACGAGCGACCGCTCGTCGATGGTGGGCTGAAGACCCGCGTCCTCGAAGTGCTCGTAGAGCACGTCGAGCTGTTCCCGCTGCGGACGCTCGGCGTCGGTCTCCTCCAACCGCTCGCCGGTGACCGCACGGAGGAGCTCGCCGCGCCGACGCGCGCCGTCGACCCGGGCCGCGGCCTCCGCGCTGGCCGTCACGTCGCGGACCGGGTGGTAGCCGAGCGGCGGCCGCCCCCGTGACGGGCGGTGCTCCGGCTCGGCGTGGACGAACCCCTCCTCGACGAGCACGCGCAGATGATCGCGCACCGTGTTCAGCGGCACGTCGATGGCCGTCGCGAGCTCATCCGCATGACGCCCGGGGTCCCGCTGGACCGCATGGAGCAGACGCATCCGCGTCGGCTGGGTGAGCGCACGGAAATCATGGGCTCTTCGAGGCACGCCCTTCACTCTACGCGGCGCCCAGGGACGGCGGCCGGGAGAGAGGCCGCGGGCGCCGGGCCCGGAATAGAACCGGTGGAAGGCGCTGCATCGATCCCCCCGATCGAGGACGCTCGGAGAGCCCTCAACGGGTGCTTCGAAGGAAAGGCAATCATGCAGCTCTCACCGGATTCCGCGACCGTCGTCCGCGCCACGGCCCCGCTCGTCGCCCAGCACGCAGACGAGATCACACGGATCTTCTATCCCGCGATGTTCGCAGAGCACCCCGCGCTCCTGAACGTCTTCAACCGGGCCAGTCAGGCGATCGGCGAGCAGCCCCGAGCTCTCGCGGCGTCGATCGTCGCGTTCGCGGTGCACCTCATCGACGACGGGGCGCCCGACTTCTCCCCGGTCCTGCGCCGCATCGCGCACAAGCACGTCTCCCTCGGGATCGGCGCCGCGGACTACACGATCGTCAGGCGCCACCTCCTCGCGGCCGTCGGCACCGTGCTCGGCGATGCCGTGACCCCGGCCGTCCGCTCCGCCTGGGACGAGGTCTACTGGCTCTTCGCCACCTCGCTGATCGCCGAGGAGGCCCGGCTCTACACCCTCGGCGGCGTATCGGCCGAGCTCCCCTGGCGCGCGTATCGGGTGGTCGAGCGGGTCGAGGAGTCCGCGGACATCGTCTCCCTCCTGCTCGCGCCGGTCACCGGCGCCGTCCCCGCGCACCGGGCCGGTCAGTACGTGTCGATCGCGGTCGACCTCGCGGACGGCACCCGGCAGGCGCGCCAGTACACGATCTCCTCCGGACCGCGCGGCGACGCGCTCCGGGTGACCCTGAAGCGCGTCCGCGGCGTCGACGGCGCCCCCGACGGCCAGGTCTCGGGCTGGATCCACGAGCATGCGGCACCCGGCACGCTGCTCGACGTCTCCGCGCCGTCCGGCGACGTGGTCCTGGAGGACTCCCAGGACCCGCTCGTGCTGATCTCGGCCGGGATCGGGATCACTCCCGTGGCCGCGATCCTCGAGGACCTGTCCCGGCGTCAGCCCGATCGGACGATCCGCCTGTTCCACGCCGACCGCTCGCACGACACCCACGCGCTCTATGCGTCCCTGCGCCGCCAGGTGCTCTCGATGCGCGATGCGCGCGCACAGAATTGGTACCAGGACGACGCGCATCGCGCGCCGACCCTGCACCCGGCGCGCGCGGGGCGGATGGAGCTCGACGATGTCGAGCTGCCGGCGCAGGCGCTGTTCTTCCTGTGCGGCCCGCTCCCCTTCATGCAGGCCGTGCGCTCCTCGCTCCTTGGCCGGGGGATTCCTGCGGAGCGGATCCACTACGAGGTCTTCGGACCCGACCTCTGGGCGCAGAACCCCGACCTCTGAGCGCAGACACCCGGCACCGCACCGGCACCGCCCTCCACGGTGCGGTGCCGGTGTGGTGCGGTGTCGGTGTGGTGCGGTGTCGGTGTGGTGCCGGTGCCGGTCAACCGATTCCGTCCGGGCCGAGCTCCCGCCTGATGGTCCGGCGCATGGTCCTGGCGTTCGCGAACCCGGTCTGACGGGCGACCGCCTCGTACTCGTCCATCCGCGTGAACGGCGCGGCGCGCAGCAACGCCGCGGCGTTCGCGGCCCGCACCGTCTTCAGGTGCCGGATCGGCGTCGTCTCCGATCCGTGGAACGCACGGATGAGATGCGGCTTCGAGACGGCGAGCGCCTCGGCGAGCGAGTCGAGGGTGAGCGAGGGGTCATCGGCGCGCGCGGCGATGAGCGCGGTGGCCCGGAGGAAGAGCTCGCGTTCCGCCGAGGACGCGCCGACGTAGCGGGGCGCATGACGACGCTGGAGCAGGAGGGCGGACAGCATCGCCTCGATGGCCCGCCGGATCGCGGAGAAGGAGACCGAGGTGGGATCGACGGAGGCGTTCAGCAGCGAGGTCACCAGCGACACGAAGGACTCCGCCACCGCAGGATCCGCCTCGAAGGACTCCCCGCCCACCACGTCGAGCTCCACACCGCCCAGAAGGCGGTCGCGCTCCGACTCGATCTGGATGAACGCGGACGGGCGTGCGGTCCTGATCGTCGCCCTGCGGCTCCGCTGCCGGACGAGCAGGGAGCCCGGGCCCACGATCACCGGGAGAAGCCCGTCCTCGTGGACGGTGAGCTCGCCCTCGACGCAGAACATCGCCGAGAACTCCTCCGATCGCCCGTCATCGGCCTCGGAGCGGGCGAAGAGCGCAGATGACCAGACGCGCCGCAGGGCGAAGGCGCCGAAGACGACCTCGTCCGCGAAGAGGTGGAACGGACGGGAGCGCTCGCCCACGGCCAGCCCGCGGCGCTCGAGCCACGCGACCGCCTCCGCCCCCTGGAGATGGACGTCCCATTCGGCCGAGTACAACGACAAAGAAGAAGCTCCCTGGAGGTCGGCCCTGGGCGGGCGCGGACAATCGGCCTTCCGTCACCCTGCCGACTGGCGGGGTCAGGACGCCCTAGGGAACACGAGATGATCGGAAAGAGGGCGCAAAATGCTCGAATCTCACGGTTTTCGCCATCTTCGGCGGGGAAGACACGGCAGTCTCGGTGAGGCTTCGCGAAATGCGCGGAGACGAGAACGTGGGGAAGAGAACCATGGGGGAACAGATGTCCTCAGCAGACAACGTCACCGAGAACCACCCGGTGGGTAGGGTCGCTCGACGTACCGTGCTCCAGGGCGCCGCGTGGTCGATCCCGGTCATCGCGGCGGCCGTCGCACTGCCCGGCGCATCCGCGTCCGGTGATCTGAAGGTCGTGATCGGGATCCCCGGCAGCGGCGGATGCTCCCCGGCGGGCACCGTGCTCACCGACGCCCTGTCCGTGGACGTGACCGACGCGACGGGCCCGGTCAGCGGCGCGACGGTGACGGTGACCTTCACCAGCGCCGACGGCGGGAAGGTGGAGTACGGCGGGCAGACGTATCCGGGCTCGGCCGTCCCGGTGGTCGTCACCACCGACGCGAACGGCCACGCCGCGCTGTCGAACCTGACGCTAGTGACCCCCACCACGATCACGGCCCAGGCCACGGTGACCACGCCGGACGGGCGCACGGCCGTCTCGAACATCGAGACCTACAGCGTCTGCGCACCCTGCCAGCAGGAGGTCTTCGCAGGCCCCTTCTCGGGCCAGCGCGACGCCATCGTGGACGGCGCCGGGAACCTCTACGTCACCGGCTACAACTACAACTCCCAGTCCGACTTCAGCCTCAAGAAGATCACCCCCGACGGCACCGTCGCCTGGACCCGGGTCTGGAACGATGGCTCGCTCGGCGTCGAGATCGGCCCCGACGGCGCGCTCTATGCGTCTCACGGCTGGAGTGGCAACAGCGAGCCCGCCGGGATCTACCAGATCGACCCCGCCGACGGCACGACGATCCGCGAGGTGATCGACTGGGCCTGGATCCTCGCCAACACCAGCGGCGGAAGGCTCTATCCCTATGGAATGACGTTCTCCCCCGATGGCTCGACCATCTATCTCACGGACTTCCGCGACGCCGCCGTCGGGCAGATCATCGCCATCGACCTTGCCACGGGCGTGCACAGCACCTTCGCGGGCAAGAAGAACTTCCAGTCCCTCGTCGACATCGTCAGCGACGGCGCCGGAGGCTTCTACGGCGCGCACTGGGCGACGGGCACTCTCACGCACATCGCGGCCAACGGCGTCGAGACCACCATCACCACCTTCCCCGGCGACGGTGTCATCAACTACTTCAACGTCTACGACGGCTACGCCTACGTCGGCACCGAGAACGGGAGAAGCTACCGCGTCAACCTCGCCACCGGCGTGAGGACGCTCCTCCCCTGCATCAATGCGACCTACGTCACTCAGATCGTTCGCATCCCCGGGACCAACGACGCATACGTGACCCAGTACACGGGCGGCGGCACGGGCAGGGAGATCCTGAAGGTGAAGAACCTCTTCGTCTGAGCACGGCCCTAAACGAGAGGGGCTCGATCCGGCATCGCCCGGATCGAGCCCCTCTTCCCGTTCAGGACTCAGGTGTCTCTGGCAGCTCGGGCGTCTCGTGCGACTCGGAATGGTCGGCGTTGTAGCGGTCCAGGACGTCGCCGATCGGGCCGTCGAGCACCAGCGCGCCGCGGTCGAGATAGAGGCCTCGCGTGCAGAAGCGGCGGAGGTCCCGTTCGTTGTGCGAGACGAAGAAGAGCGTGCGGTCGTCCGCGAGCAGCTCGTCGATCCGGCGGTAGCACTTGTCCCGGAACGCCTTGTCGCCGACCGCGAGGACCTCATCCACGAGCAGGATCGGCTCATCGAGCTGCGAGACCACGGAGAACGCGAGGCGGACCTTCATCCCGTTCGAGAGGTGCTTGTACGGGGTGTCCTGGAAGTCCTCGAGCTCGGCGAAGGCGATGATCCCGTCGTACCGGCGGGTGATCTCGGCCTTCGTCATCCCGTGCAGGCCTGCGGTCAGCCGCACGTTCTCCCGGACGGTGAGGTCGCCAACGAACCCGCCGGTGATCTCGATGAGGGGCGCGACGCCGCCGTGGACGGCGACCTCGCCCTCATCCGGCAGCAGGACCCCTGCCACGAGCCTCAGCAGGGTCGACTTGCCCTGACCGTTGCGTCCGACGACGCCGATCGCCTCGCCCTGCCTCACCGTGAAGGAGACGTCCCGCAGCGCCCAGAACTCACCAGGGAGCGCACGTCGCGAGGCGCCGCCGAAGAGGTCCTTGATGCTGCGCCGGCCCCGCCTCCCCCTCCGGAACCGGACGCCGAGTCCGGAGACCTCGATCGCACTGTCCATCACAGCTCCTTCAGGACCGATGACTCGAGGCGGCGGAACACGTAGGCGCCGAGCGCGAGCAGAGCGAGGCAGATCCCGGCGCTGGACAGGACCGGCTCCCAGTGCCACTGGTCGGGGAAGAACCCGACGCGGTACAGCGTGAAGATCCCCGAGAGCGGGTTGACCAGGCCGAGGAACTGGAACGGGTGCGGGAGGTTGGCGAACCCGTAGATCACGGGCGACGCGTAGAAGAGCGCCCTCAGGATGAGTGCCGTCGTGCGCTCGAGGTCCGAGTAGAGGACGCAGAGCGGGGCGATCAGCAGGCCGAGGCCGACCAGGAGGACGATCTGCATGAGCATCGCGACCGGGAACAGCAGCAGTCCCCAGCTCAGCTCGGCCCCGCCGACGATCGCGAACAGCACGAGGACGGGCACCGAGCAGAGGAACTCGATCCCCTTGCTCAGCACGATCCGGGTCACCCAGATCGTGCGGGGGATCGCCGTGGACCGCACCAGGCGCGAGTCCTTGCGGAACGCCCGGGTGAAATCGCCCATCGAGGAGTTGAACCACACCCAGGGCAGCAGGGCCGAGATCAGGAAGACGATGTACGGCTCCTCCCCCACGTTCCGATGGAACACCTGGGTGAAGACGAACCAGTAGATCACGCTCATCACGAGCGGGTCCAGGATCGACCAGAGATAGCCGAGGAAGCTGGTGGCGTAGCGGACCTTCAGGTCGCGCGCCGAAAGAAGCCACAACGAGTGGAGATAGCGCCGGGAGCTCCCCTGTGCGCCGACAATCGACCTGCTCATCGAGCCCCCGAACATGATGCACCCAGGCTATCGGCGATCGGCCGGATCACCGTGCTGTCGACGGCCGTGCCGCGAACCTCGCCCGCCCTCATTGGGCGTACTCGCCCAGCTGGGAGCGCATCGCCGGGGCGAGCGTCTTCGTGAATGCGTGCGTGAGGTGGTTGTCATCGAGATAGACCGCCACGTTCCCGATCTCCGTCCGGCAGATCCCGCCCGGGCAGAGCCAGGGGGTGAAGTCGAGGAGGGTCATCCGGTCCGAGAGGGCCTCCGCCGGGTTGACCTCCTGCAGGACCTCGCCCTGCGGACGGTCGCAGTCCAGCTCCTCCAGCGCGCAGGTGTAGAGGTCGTTCGCCGAGCGCGGGTTGTCCCGCATGCCGAACACACGGATCCCCGCGCCCGTGAACAGGTCAGCCACGTCCCCGATCCCCTCCAGCACCCGCTCGTCGGCACTGTCCGGCGAGGAGCGGGTGACCATCGTGAACACCGAGTCCGGGCTCATCGCGAGGGCATGGGCGAGCGCGTCCTGCTGCCATCGCGCGCATTCGTCCGGCTCGACGGGCTCCCCGTTCTCATCCGTCCCGGGGGCGCGGTACTCCAGCGAGCACCCGCCCAGGAGCAGGGACATCACGCCCCACCCCTTCTTCTCGGCCACCGGCAGCAGCGCCCCCGTCATCTGCTCCGCGTGGGAGTCGCCGATGACGACGATCAGCTTCTCCGCACGATCCGCCCCCGAGGTCTGCGTGCAGGTGTCGCGCAGGGAGGACGCTGCGGGCGCCAGGCGCCCGGAGCAGTAGTCCGGCAACGACACCCACTCGTCCTCGAGGTCGATCGGCTGCGGGAGGAGCGGTGCGTCGGTGTCGCCGACCCTGGTCGCATCCCCGTCGTCGATCGCCCCCGCGCCGAGATAGTCCTCGGCGTGCGCCTCGGCGTAGGCCTGCGCCTGGGCCCTGGCGCTCACCTGCCAGGGCACGGACACCGCGGCGACCAGCGCGACGCAGGCGGCGATCACGCCGAGGTTGCGCGGCAGGCTCCCGCGCTCGCCCGCGGGGAGGCGCAGCGGCCGCTCCACGAACATCGTCAGCAGCCGGGCAAGGAGGAGGGAGATCGCGATGATCGCCGCCCCGTCCAGGAAGCTCGCGTGCGTCTCCCGGCGCACGGTGAGCCAGAGGATGAGCACGGGCCAGTGCACGAGGTAGAGCGCGTAGGCGTCGCGCCCCGCCGCCCGCACCGGCCGTGCGGCGAGGAACCGCGCAGGGCCGCCGGCGGTCTCCTGCGCGCCGGACAGGATCACCAGCGCCGTAGCGATGACCGGCCACAGGGCGAGGTATCCGGGGAACCCTCCGCGCACGTCGATCACCATGCCACAGGCGACGATCGCGGCGAGCCCGACCCAGCCGAGGATCGCGCCCAGCACCCGGTTCAGTCGGATGTGCGGCACCATCAGGGCGACCAGGGAGCCGGCCGCGAACTCCCAGAGACGCGTCCTCGTGTCGAAGTACGCGAAGCTCTGCAGGCTCTGCGTCTCCACGATCGAGAACGCCAGGGAGGCGGCGAAGAGGATGCCGAAGAGCACGGCGAGGATGACCGTCGCCGAGCGCCGCGTCCACCGGACCAGGAGCGCGCCGAGCAGGAAGATCACGGGCCAGAGGACGAAGACCTGTCCCTGCACGGACAACGACCAGAAGTGCTGGAGCGGCGAGGCCAGGACGCTGTCGCGTGCGTAGTAGTCGACGCCCTCCCCCGCCAGCACCCAGTTCTGGAAGTAGCCGAGAGACGCCCACCCCTCGCGCCACAGCGAGGGCCATGCCGTCGCCGGCATGAGAAGCCAGCCCGCACCGAGGGTCAGGGCGATCGCGACGGCCGCCGCGGGCAGCAGCCGACGGAACCGCCCGGCGAGGAACGAGACGATCCGCAGCGGGGAACCGGACTCGATCCGCCGCACGAAGGACAGCGTCAGGAAGAACGCCGAGATCATCAGGAAGACGTCGACGCCGCCGGACACACGCCCGATCCAGACGTGATAGACGACGACCAGCAGGATCGCGACGGCCCGCAGCCCGTCGATGTCGTGCCGGTAGAGCGCCCGGGGTGGTGTGGCTTCGGGCGCGCTCACGCCAGTTGGTTGTTCCACATCGACAACGCCGAGCCGATCGCCATGTGCATGTCGAGGTACTGGTACGTGCCGAGGCGTCCGCCGAAGTGCACGTCCTGCTCCCCCTTGGCCAGATCGCGATAGGCGAGGAGCCCCTCGCGGTCGGCCGAGGTGTTCACGGGGTAGTACGGCTCGTCGCCGCGCTCGGCGAAGCGCGAGAACTCGCGCATGATGACGGTCTTGTCATTCGGGTAGCGGTCGGCGCGCTCGGGGTGGAAGTGCTTGAACTCGTGGATGCGCGTGAACGGCACATCCGCATCCGGGTAGTTCATCACCGAGGTGCCCTGGAAGTCGCCGATGTCGAGGACCTCCTCCTCGAGGTCGATCGTGCGCCAGCTGAGCTCCCCGGCGGTGTAGTCGAAGTACCGGTCGACGGGGCCGGTGTAGATGATCGGGGTCTGCCCGACGGTCGCCTTCTTGTTCAGCGGCTGCGACTCGTCGAAGAAGTCCACGTTGAGCTGGACCTCGATGTTCGGGTGGTCGGCCATGCGCTCGAGCCAGGCGGTGTACCCGTCGGTCGGCAGCCCTTCCCACGTGTCGTTGAAGTAGCGGTTGTCGTAGGTGTACCGCACCGGCAGCCGGCTGATGATCGACGCGGGCAGCTCCCGCGCATCCGTCTGCCACTGCTTCGCGGTGTAGTCGCGGATGAAGGCCTCGAAGAGCGGACGGCCGATGAGGCCGATGCCGCGCTCCTCGAGGTTCTTCGCCTCGTGCGCGTCGAACTCGCCCGCCTGCCCGGCGATGAGCGCGCGGGCCTCGTCCGGCGTGTAGGCGGCCTGGAAGAACTGGTTGATCGTGCCGAGGTTGATCGGCAGCGGGTAGACGACGCCCTTGTGCGTCGAGTAGACGCGGTGGACGTAGTCGGTGAACGTGGTGAACCGGTTCACGTACTCCCACACCGTCGGGTTGGAGGTGTGGAACAGGTGCGCACCGTAGCGGTGGACCTCGATGCCCGTGGTCGGCTCGTCCTCGCTGTACGCGTTGCCGCCGATATGATGGCGGCGATCGATCACGGTGACCTTGCGCCCCGCGGCTGCGGCGCGCTCAGCGATGGTGAGGCCGAAGAAACCCGACCCGACGACGAGGAGATCCATGGCTCTATCGTACGGTGCGCGGGCCGGGCCTCTGAAAGGCGGCGCTCAGACGCCGGTCGCCGGAGCGCCGACGACCAGCCGCGCGACCCCGGTCCACCGCTGCGGATCGGTGGCGTCGCGACCGTCGACCAGGAGCCGGACCCCGGGGATGTCGGCGGGCGCCAGGGCACGGTACTCGGCGTGGTCGGTCTGCAGCACGGCGACGTCGGCCGTGTCGCCCATCGTGAACGGCTCGAGGCCGAGGCCGCGCAGCTCGTCGTCCGTGTACAGGGGGTCGTGCACCGACACCTCGGCGCCCCGCGCCCGAAGCGCTGCCACCGTGGGGAACACGCCGGAGAACGCGGTCTCCTTCACACCCCCGCGGTAGGCGGCCCCCAGCACGACCGCACGAAGGCCGGCCAGCGAGCCGAACAGCGCCTCCGCTTGCGCGACCATGCGCTCGGGCATCGCGGCGTTCACCGCCCGCGCCGTGCGCACGATGTCGGCGTCGGGGTCCGTGGAGAGGTATAGGCGCGGATAGACCGGGATGCAGTGCCCGCCGACGGCGATGCCCGGCTGATGGATGTGGCTGAACGGCTGGGTGTTGCAGGCCGCGATCACCGCGTGCACGTCGATGCCGTGCGCCGCGCCGTAGAGGGCGAACTGGTTCGCGAGTCCGATGTTCACATCGCGATAGGTCGTCTCCGCGAGCTTCGCCATCTCCGCGGCCTCGGCCGACCCCAGGTCCCACACGCCGTTGGGCTTGGGGAGGTCGTCGCGCTCGTCGAACTGCAGCACGGCCTCGTAGAAGGCCCTGGCCCGGCGGCCGCCCTCCTCGGACAGGGCGCCGATGAGCTTGGGGTACTTGCGCAGGTCCGCGAAGATCCGGCCGGAGTACACCCGCTCCGGCGAGAAGACCAGATGGAAGTCCCGTCCCTCGACGAGGCCCGATCCCTCGGCGAGCATGGGGGCGAAGCGCTCCCTGGTGGTCCCCACCGGCAGCGTGGTCTCGTAGCTGACCAGGGTCCCCGTCCGGAGGTGCGCGGCGAGCGAGCGCGTCGCCGCGTCCATCCAGGTGAAGTCCGGGAGGCTCGTCTCCTCGTCCACGACGAGGGGCACGACGACCACGACGGCGTCGGCCTCGGGGATCGCCTCCGCGTAGTCGGTCGTCGCCCTGAGACGCCCCGCCGCCACGACCGCCGCGTGCTTCTCGGCCAGGTGCGCCTCGCCGGGGAAGTGCGGCACTCCCGCGTTCACGGAGCGGACGGTCTCCGCACTGACGTCGACGCCGATGACATCGTGCCCGGAGTCGGCGAACTGGACGGCGAGGGGGAGCCCGATCTTGCCGAGGGCCACGACGGCGATACGCATGGATTCCATCCTAAATCCCCGGGCGGCCGACGGCCCGGCCACGCGCGGCTCAGGAGCCGAGTCGGCGCGACAGCTCCGCGACCACCCGCTGGGCGGCGTGGCCGTCGCCGTAGGGCGCGGCGTCGGTGTCGGCCGGCCGCGGACGGGAGGCCGCCGCGGCGATCTCGGCCCCCGTGCGCGCGAGCACGTTCCAGCCGAGGTCGATCGTCTCGGTCCACTCGGTCTCCGTCCTGACCGTGGTGCAGGGGACGCGGAGCAGGAACGCCTCCTTCTGGAGCCCGCCGGAGTCGGTGATCACCCCGCCGCTGGACAGCGTGGTCGCGACCAGGTCGGCATAGCCCAGCGGCGCGTGGGCGCGCAGCGCGCCGCGGGTGACCTCCAGCCCGTGCTCGGCCGCCTTCGCGATCAGCCGGGGGTGGGCGAGCAGCAGCACGGGCTCGTCGAGGGCGGCAAGGGCGTCGAGGATCTCGGCGAGGCGCGCGGGATCGTCGGTGTTCTCCGCGCGATGGATCGTCGCGAGACGGAAGGCGCCCCGTTCGAGCCCCAGCGTCTCGAGCAGCGGGACGGTGCCGCCTGCCACGCGGTCGCGCTCGGCGAGGAGGACGTCCGTCATCACGTCCCCCACCAGCACCGACCGGCCGGCCAGCCCTTCGCTTTCGAGGTGCGCCATGGCGACCTCGGTCGGGGCGAGCAGCAGGTCGGAGGCGTGGTCGGTCAGCACCCGGTTGTGCTCTTCCGGCATGCGGCGGTTGAAGCTGCGCAGCCCCGCTTCGAGGTGCGCCACCGGCAGATGCATCTTCACCGCGCTGAGAGCCGCGGCCACCGTCGAGTTGGTGTCGCCGTACACCAGGACCCAGTCGGGACGGTGCTCGTCGAGCACGCCGTCCAGGGCCGCGAGCATGGCGCCGGTCTGAACGCCGTGCGATCCGCTGCCGATCCCGAGGTGCACGTCGGGCTCTCCGATGCCGAGCTCGGAGAAGAACACGTCGGAGAGCATCGGGTCGTAGTGCTGGCCGGTGTGCACGATCGTGTGCTCCGCCCCGGCCTCCCTCATCGCCTGGTGGATGGGTGCGAGCTTGACGAACTGCGGGCGGGCTCCGACGACGCTGAGTACCTTCACGATGCTCCATCCTACGGAGGGCGGTGCATCCTCCGTGGGATCAGGAGTCGAGGAAGCCCTGCAGCACGCCTGCGGCGAGCGCGCCGTCGTGCACGCGCCGGACGAATGCCGGCCCTCGGGCGGCGAGGGACGCCGATCCGGCGCGGTCCGCGACGATCCGCCGCAGCGCCTCCTCGATCCCGCCGGCGCGGGACTGCACGACCGGCAGCTCCTGCCCCGATCGACGCCGGACCGTCTCGCGCACCTCGTCTCGGATGTGGCCGACCACGAGACGCCCCGCGGCCATCGCCTCGACCGTCGCGACGCCGTAGCTGCCCACCACGAACTGGTCGAGCACCACGTCGGCGTCGCCGTAGAGGTCGGGCATCCGCGCCGAGGGGACGCCGTGCACCTCGCGGTACTCGATCAGTCCCTCCTCGTGCAGGCGTCCCATCGCGGCGGCGATCCCGGCGGTGCCCTTCAGCCCGGCGCTGCTGGGCGCGTGCACCACGACCGGCCGCTCCCGGGCGAAGGCCGGCTTCGCCCCCGCCACCGCCCACGCGTCCGCGTCGACGACGAGCGGCAGCCACTCCGCGCCCCGTGGGGCGTCGACCAGGAGGTCCGGCGTGGAGACGAAGACCGGCACATCGGCGGCGTCGGCGAGAGCACGGTTGGCCGCGGCGATGCGTTCGAGCGCCGCCGTGTCCGGATAGCCGTGCGCGAACGGCGAGTCCGGCTCCCGCGCGGCATGCGCGCTCGGGAGACGGATGTCGCTGCCGTGCCAGAGGAGGGCGACCCGGATCCCGCGCTCCTGGAGGAGGCGGATCTGCGCCAGCACGTCCTCCTCGCGCCCGAGCAGGGGACGCCCGGACTCGACGATCGCGTGCGTGAACCCGGTGAGGACCGCCTCCCGCTGCGCGGCGCGCCAGCGGCCGTTGGAGATCAGGGCACCGACCGGGATCACATGGTCCGCGGTGAACCCGAAGACGTCGTCCGCCCCGCGATACATGAAGCTGGCCGCGGCGACGTCCGGCAGGCGTTCCGCCGCGCGCGCCCAGGCGTATCCCTGCCCCGCCGAGTTCACCGGTCCGATCACGAGACGGCGACGGGCGTCTCGAGCGCGTGTCACTCCGGTCTCGCGGAACTCCCGCCGCCGGCCCGGCAGCACCCGGTCCGCCACCGGCCCCGGGAGGAGACGGGCGATGACCCCGTAGGCGCTCTCGACGGCGCTAGGAGGCATCGCGTCCCCGGCGCACGATCGCGGCGACGGCCTCCGCCCAGGTCTCCACCTGCCGCTCGGCGGACAGGGCATCGGCGGCGGCCCCTGCCGCCTGCTTGTACGCGTTCACCGCCTCGGGCGTCAGCGCGTCGACGGCCCGCTGGATGGCCGCCTCGTCGAACCCGTCCGCCACGACGCCCAGACCGTGCTCGTGGACCAGGCGCTCCATCTCCACCGACGGGCCGATGACGATGCCGAGACGGGCCTGGACGTAGTCGAAGAACTTGTTCGGCAGCGCCATGATGTTGTTGGCGCTGACCGGCTGGAGGATGTGGATCCCGAGGTCGTGCCGGTTCAGCGTCTCGATCAGGATCGACTGGGACACCGGGTCGTGCACGGTGATGCGCTCCCCGAGCTCGTCGGCGAGCGCGACGAACTCGGCCCGCTCCTTCTCCGGCGCCGCGGTGAGGTAGAGATCGAACGTCACGTCGACCGGCGAGGAGGCGACCGCCCGCATGATCTCCCCGAGGCTGCGCTCGTGGAAGGGGTTCCCGCTGTGGACCAGCCGGATCGGCCCGTCCACGGGCCGCACGGGCAGGTCGCGCAGGTGCGTGGAGTTGGTGACGACCCCGGGATGCACGCCGTACTCGTGGTAGCGCTCGGCGATGGTGCCGGCGACGGTCGTGGACGAGACGGCCTGGGACACGAGCTCCCGCGTCATCCACACCCAGTAGCGCCGCTGGCGCTGCCCCAGCTTCGAGTCGTCGAAGCCCATGTCCGGGAAGAACTCGTGCAGGTCGGCGTGCACCCGCTCACCGCCGAACAGACGGCACGCGACCCCGACGGTCTCCGCGTCGTTGGCGATCACCGCGTCGAACTCGCGCCCGCCCAGCAGCGCCTCCACCTGAAGGACGCCGGCCGATCCGAAGTACAGCGGCCCGAATCGCTCCGTGCGCCGGGCGAGCTCGCCGACGGCCCGCTCGGCGAGCGAGCGCTCGGCGACGAAGTCGTCGCGCAGCGACACGTGCTCGACGCCCGGGTGCGGCGACGGCCCGGGCGAGCAGGTGGTCACGGCGTACTCGTCGACGAATCGGCGGACCTGCTTGATGACGCGGGGGTCGCCGTCGATCGGGACGAACGAGAGGATGAGAAGCCGTGGTTTCATCGAGGGTCTCCGGGGACGACTAAGGGGAACTACGGTGGGCCTGGCCCGCCGCGCCTCAACGATACCGGGGTTGTCGCGGGTATCGACCCCTCTCCGGACCGGCTCCTCTGCTCCCCTGACTAGACTCGGCGCCGTGACCGAGTACGACGTCGACGTGGTTATTCCCGTCCATGCCGCGACCCGCCCGATCCGACGGGCAGCCTCGTCGATCCTCGACCACAACACCCGCTCCGTGCAGGTGACGGTGGTCGCCCACAACATCGACCCGCAGATCATCCGCGACAACCTCGGCGAGTACGCCGAGCACCCCGATCTGCAGCTGCTGCACCTGGCGGACGGGATCCACTCCCCCGCGGGGCCGCTGAACCATGGGATCGCGGAGTCCACGGCCCGCTACTTCGCCGTGCTCGGCTCCGACGACGAGTTCGAGCCCGGAGCGGTGGACTCCTGGCTCGCCCTGGCGGACGACACGGACGCCGACGCCGTCCTCGCCCGGGTCCGCCGCGGCATCCAGGGCCCCGATCCGATGCCGCCGGCGCGCCGCGGGCGCACCCGTGGCCTCGACGGCGACCACGACCGCCTCTCCTATCGCTGCGTGCCGCAGGGACTGGTCAGCCGCACGCGCTTCGGCCACCTCCGCTTCACGCCGGGGCTCGCCTCGGGCGAGGATCAGGAGTTCACGGCGCAGCTCTGGTTCACCGGGAAGCACCTCGCCTACGACCGCACGGGCCCTGCCTACGTGCTCCACGAGGACGGCGAGGATCGCGTCACCTCCGCCATCCGCTCGGTGGAGGAGGACTTCCGGTTCCTCGGCGTCATCGCCGCCACCGACTGGTTCCCGGCACTGAGCGCCGCGCAGAAGCGGGCCTGGGGCGTGAAGAACCTCCGCATGCATCTCATGGACGCGATCGCGGCGCGCCTCTCCGCCCCGGAGGGCTTCGGGGCGCACGCCCCCGACCTCGTGCGGGTCGCGGACGAGATCGAGCGCCTCTCCCCCGGCGCGACCGCGCTGCTGGCGCGCTGCGACCGCGACGTCCTGGACGAGATCCACAAGCCCTCGCCCGACCCCGAGCGGATCCGCGAGGCGTTCGGGAAACGATGGGGTCTGAACGCGGACTCGACGCTCACGCGCAACCCCTTCCTGAGTCTGCACCGACAGGCCCCGTTCCGCACGCTCCGGAACATGGTCGCCTGAGCCGACGCACCGTCACCAGGTGGTGAGCAGAGTCACCAGGTGGTGATCAGACCGCCCCAGGAGAGCCCGACGCCGAATCCGAGCAGCATGACCCTCATGCCCGGCTTGAGCGTGCCCTGCCGCTCAGCCTCGGCGAGCGCGATGGGGATGGTCGAGGAGACGGTGTTGCCGAACTCCCCCATCCCGACGAAGAACTTCTCCTCGGGGACGCCGAGCTTCTTGCGCAGATGCTCGAGCATGAACGCATTGGCCTGGTGGAAGACGAAGAGGTCGACGTCATCGAGCCCGAGGCCGGCCTTGCCGAGGATCGACTCCACCGAGGACGGCACGACCCGCAGCGTGAAGTTGAAGATCTCGGGACCGTCCATGAAGAGGTCGTAGGACCCCTCCTCCAGCTCGCGGGCGCCCGCATCCGCCTTGGGCTGCAGAGCGGTCCCGGCACGCAGCCCGCCGTGCGGGACGATCAGGCTCTTGGCCCCGGAGCCGTCGGTCCCGTAGGTGATGGCAGTGATCGCCTCGTCGCCGCCGTCATCGGTCACGAGCGTCGCCGACCCGCCGTCGCCGAAGATCGTGCGGACGCTCTTGTCCGCCGGATTGAGGAACTTCGTGTAGGTGTCCGCCGTGAGGACGAGCACTCGGGAGGCCTGCCCCGAGGCGATGAGCCCCTTGGCGAGCCCCAGCGCGTAGATGTAGCCGGAGCAGCCGAGCGTGATGTCGGTCGCGCCGGCCGACGTCGGGATCCCCAGCGCGTCCTGGACGATGCAGGCGGTGGACGGCAGGAAGTAGTCCGGGCTCTGGGTGCAGACGATCACATAGTCGATGCCCGCCGGATCGATGTCATGCCGCGCGAACAGCGAACGGGCGGCAGCGATCGCGATGTCGGAGGAGAACTCATCCGCGGCGGCGATGTGCCGGCGATGGATCCCCGTCTTCGCGGCGATCTTGTCGACGCTCCACTCCGGGAACTGCTCGGCCAGGTCCTCATTGCTGAGGACGGCCTCCGGCACGTAGTAGTCGACGGCGGCGATCCGTGCGTTCATGCAGCGAGTCTACGGCGCCGTGCCGTCACTGGGCCGTGTACCCGCCGTCGACCACGAGTGTCGTGCCGGTCACCCAGGCGGATGCGGAGGAGACCAGGTAGAGGGCCGCCCTGGCGACATCCTCCGGGAGGCCCGTGCCGAGGGGATGCATCGCCTCTATGCGCTCCCAGCCTGCCTCGCCCACCCGCTCGCGGATGCCGCGGGTCAGCGCGGTCTCCACGATCCCCGCCGCGATGCTGTTGACCCTGATCCGCTCACGGGAGAGCTCGAGGGCGAGCGAACGTCCGATCGCGGCGACCGCGGCCTTCGAGGCCGCATACGCACTGACGCCGGCCTCGCCCACCATCCCCGCGACGGAGGACATCAGCACGACGGCCGGGTCCTCGCCGCGCACCTGCCGGTGCCGGAAGGCCTTGACCAGCATCAGCGTGTCGGTCACGTTCGTCTCCAGCACCGTCGAGACCTGCTCCGCGGTGATCGTGCGCAGCGGGGTCGTCGCGTGGATCCCCGCCGCATGGATCAGCCCGTCCAGCGCACCCTGCTCCACCGCTGTCTCACGCAGCGCCGCGGTGACGGCGACGTGATCGGAGAGGTCGCAGGGGACGATCCGATGGCCATCCCCCGCCATCGCGGCCCGCGTCTCCTGCAGCGCCTCTTCACGGCGTGCGATCAGCGTGACACGCGCGCCCTGCCTGCTCGCGAGCACCGCGGACGCCCGACCGATGCCCGAGGAGGCGCCGGTGACGACGAGCGAGCGTCCGTCGAGCCCGAGGAAGTCCTCAGGCACGGGCGGCGTCGACGAGCGCCTTGAGGTCGGCCACGGTCTTGGCCTCGGTGAGCTGGTCGGCGTCGATGGTGAGTCCTGCGGCGTCGTCGACCTCCGCGATGAAGGACAGATTCGACAGGGAGTCCCAGCCGAGGTCCTCCAGATCAGTGTCCAGGCTGACCTCGTCGACCTCGAGGATCTCGGCGACGGTCTTCAGCAGTGCCTTTTCATCCATGCGCTCATCCTATCCGCGAGGCCTATCCGTACGGCCGGTCCGTGGGGCCGGGGCGCGGTGTCGGTGCCGCGACCTGACCGAAGTCAGTAGTTCTCGGCCGGGACCTTCTCGAACCACCAGAACGGGTGGGTCAGCACCTGCAGCACGGGGACCTTGTCGACCCAGAGCGCGAAGTGGCCCTCGCGCCAGTTGCCACTGCTGTCGCTGAGATACTTCATGCTCGGCATCATGAAGCGCGGCTCATAAGAGTGATAGGCGACCGTGTCCGACCATCGCTCGACCAGGCGCGAGGCGAACTCGTAACCGCCCATGCGGGCCGGCTCGTGCAGGCTCAGCCCGCCCAGGGGCCGTCCGACCGCCGTCTCGAAGACCCGCCGCTGACGTTCCGCCCACTCGTCGTTGTCGTGCCCGAGCACCTCGTTGATGCCGCCTTCGAGATGCAGCTGCACCTCGTGCCCCAGCTCCTCCATCTCACGGATGATCAGCAGGGAGGGCAGGCTCATGAGGTTGTAGCCACGTGCGTGCACCCGGAGGAAGAAGGTGGAGGTGCAGCCGGCCTCCGCGTCCACCCTGGCGACTCTCAGCGCCTGCTCGATGCTGTTGTCGATGTCGTGCCGAAGGATGAGGTGCTTGTCCTGGGGCGCTGCGAGGAAATCCTGGAACCCGGTCACGGCGTATCCGGCGCCGCGATAGGCCTTCAACGCCGACGAGTACGAGTCCAGCGAGAAGTCGGTGCGGGGCCCGGTCGGCGCGGGCTGCGAGGCAGTCGTCATGTATCAGCCATCTCTGTGTTCGGACGTGCACAGGCGGATGGCACGCGATTGACATCCTATCGGCGCGGCGCTCGCTCCCCGGAGGACGCGGAGGCTCGGAGTACAGTCGAGCCCATGTCTTCTTCCGCTCTCGAAGCCGCAACCGTCGCTGCGGGCCTCGACGCCGAGCTGATCGGCGCCGGGTCGGCGATCACCGCGCCGGCCGCCATCCAGTCCGCCGGCGCCGGATCGCTGACCTTCGCCGTCGACGTGATCCGGTATGCAGAGGCCCTGGAACGCGCCCTGCACGCCGGGGCCGTGGTCATCGCCCCCGCAGGCACCGCACTCCCCCAGGGCAGTCGCGGCGCGCTCATCCTGACCGACAACCCCCGCGCGGCGTTCGCCCTCGCCATCGCCAGGCATTTCACCGAGGCGCCGGAGCCGGGCATCGCCGACACGGCCCGCGTCCATCCCTCCGCGATCGTGCACGAGTCCGCGACCGTCGGCGAGTTCACCGTGATCCGCGCCGGGGCGGTGATCGGCGCCCGTTCCGTGATCCGCGACCACGTCGTCGTCGGCACGGGCGTCCGGATCGGCGAGGACGTGCTCGTCAAGAGCCACGCGGTCATCGGCGAGGAGGGCTTCGGTATCGAGAAGGACGCCGCGGGCGACAACTTCCGCATCCCGCACATCGGCGGGGTGGAGGTCGGAGACCACGTGGAGATCGGCTGCTTCACGACGGTGTGCGCAGGAACGATCTCGCCTACGACGATCGGGGACCACACGAAGGTCGACGATCACGTCCACATCGCGCACAACTGCCTCATCGGCCGGAACGTGATCGTCACCGCGTGCGCCGAGATCTCCGGCAGCGTGATCGTCGAGGACGAGGTCTGGATCGGCCCGAACGCCTCGGTCATCGACGGCATCGTGGTCGGCAGGGGCGCGCTGCTCGGCATCGGGGCGACGGCTATCCGTGCGATCCCTGAGTACGATGTGCGCGCAGGGAACCCGGCCAAGCGGATCGGCACGACGAAGCGCTGATCGCGGGGCAACGGGGCTATGGCGGAACCGCCCGGTAAAGTGGCCGGAGTCCTGTGACGGAAGGAACCGCCCTGCACGCCTCTGCCACGCTCGCCGAGCCCACCGGCCGGCTCGACGCACTGACCGGACTCCGGTGGTGGGCGGCGTTCGTCGTCTTCTTCTTCCACATGCGCGAGTTCGCGCCGCTCCCCGGGGCGATCTCCGCGATCTTCGACTTCGGCTACCTGGGCGTCACCTTCTTCTTCGTCCTGTCCGGCTTCGTGCTCACCTGGTCGGCGCGCCCCAGGGTGCCGGAGTCGACGTTCTACTGGCGCCGCTTCGCACGCATCTGGCCGTCGCACATGGTCGCGCTGGTCATCGCCGTGCCCGTGTTCTACACCATGGCCACCATCCAGGAGGGTAGCTTCCTCAAGCCCTTCGACCTTGGGATCCTCCTGCTCTCGGTGGTCCTGCTGCAGGGGTGGTTCCTGAGCCCGACGGTCCTGTACTCCGGCAACCCGGCGGCGTGGACGCTCACCTGCGAGGCGTTCTTCTATGCGCTCCACCCCTGGATCTCCCGCGTGCTGGTGCCACTGTCCAAGCGCGGCGCGCTGCTCCTCGCGGGTGGCGCCATCGCCTACGCCTTCGCCTATCGAGCCGGCGTCCTCGCCTGGCCCGATTCCTGGCTCTCCGCCGTCCCGCTCCCCGTTCAGCGCCTGCCTGAGTTCGTCCTCGGCATGGCGCTCGCCTGGGCGATGCGCTCCGGATGGCGGCCCCGCGTTCATCCGCTGATCGGGATCGCCTCACTCGGAGCGGTGATCCTCGCCGTGCTGCTCAGCTATCGCGTCGCCCTTCCGCCCGTGCTCGGCGCCCTTCCCACCTTCACGAACGAGATGTTCACCGTCGCCTGCGGACTGGCCATCATCGCCCTCGCCTCGCACACACTTCGCGGACGACGGTCGCTGTTCGAGTCACGGCTCCAAGTGCGTCTCGGCGAGTGGTCCTTCGCCTTCTACCTGGTCCACGCCACGTTCATCTACCTCTTCATCAGGCTCTTCGGCCACCAGGAGGCGCGGTGGGCGAACCTCGGCTGGTTCGCCGTGCTCCTCGCCATCGACCTCACCGCAGCCTGGGCGCTGCACAGCTTCGTCGAGAAGCCGCTGGAGAAGCGCATGCGCCGCTGGAAGGACCGCCGCGATCAGGCGCGGCTGCCCGCGGCAGCCGCGGCCTGACCCGCGTGAGACCCCGCTCAGAGTCCCCTGCTCAGAGCGGGTTCCCCGGTCAGACGATCAGGACGAAAGCTCCCCACCCCGAGCCGATCTGGGTCGGGCTGCCGAACGCTCCCGCGCCGTTTCCCGGATACAGCCAGAGCGTCTGGTCCGACATCCGCCTTCCGATGAGATCCGCCCGTCCGTCACCGTTGTAGTCGCCTCCGCCGATGACGGTGAAGCCGGACCAGCCAGGCCCGAGGACGGTCGGCGCACCCAGTGCCCCAGGACCGGAACCTCGGTAGAGGTAGAGGGACCCGTTGGACGCCCTGCCGATCAGGTCGCCCCTCCCGTCCTGGTCGAAGTCCCCCGCGATCAGGGCATTGATGCCCGTCCAGTTCATGCTGAGAAGCTGCGGGCTCTGGAACCCGCCCTGACCGTTGCCCGGATACAGATAGAGGTTTCCGTCCGTGGCCCGCGCCACGAGGTCGGCCTTGCCGTCACCGGAGAAGTCGGAGCCTCCTGTCAGAAGGCCGTAACCCGCCCATCCCGATCCGGTGACGCGATGCGTGAACGTGCCGCCACCATTGCCCTCGTAGAAGTGATAGCTGCCGTCCGACCGGATCTGCACCACGTCGTCTGCGCCGTCGCTGGTGTAGTCGCCGTGCGCGAGCATCGTCGTCGTGTCCCAGCCCTGTCCGAGCAGGTGCCCGGAGAAGCTCGCCCCATCGCCGAGGAAAGCGGCGAGATATCCGTCGTTCCGCACGGCGAGGAGATCCGAGTTGCCGTCCTGATCGACATCGAAGGGCACCGTTCCGAGGCCAGGGAACGAGTAGGGGATCCCCGCCCCCTGGGACACGTTCAGCCCGCAGGAGTACCCCAGCGACGCGGCGATGTTCTCCCCGTACCTGTGCACCTCGAAGTGCAGGTGGCTGCCGAAGCTCTGCCCCGTGTTCCCGACGTTGCCGATCACGCTGCCCTTGCCGACGGTGTCGCCGATCGAGACGTTCGGCGCGGACACCATGTGCCCGTAGAGCGTCTCGTAGCCGGCGGGGTGGACGATCTCCACGGCGTTGCCGTATCCGCTATACCACCCGGCGATCGTCACCGTGCCGCCGTACGCCGCCTTGATCGGGGCGCCATGGATGCTGCCGCCGGTGATGTCGATCCCCTGATGGCCATCCGCCCCGGGGCAGCGATTCCCGACCACGCTGCTGACCCAGCCGGTCACGGGCTGGATCATCGAGCCGTAGGCGGCCTCTGCCGTGGTCGGCGCGGCCCCCAGGGAGAGGGTCGCTCCGAGGGCGACGGTGAGGCCGGCGACCAGTCCGAGGCGCCAGCGGCGCCGGTGTCGATACGAGGGCATTGTCATCCTTCCCCGCCCGCCGCCGACGCGTCCGGGCTCGATCATGATGGCGCCGAGGCCGTAGGTGCTCTCGGGCTACTCCGCGAGCCTGAAGAACGGCTCGTTCGAGACGAGGACGTGCTGGAACTGCTTCTCGGTCAGCGGCAGGGACGCGACGGCGATGTAGACGTCGGGCACGTCCGGCGTGCCGCCGATGACGCAGAGCGCGGCGACCTCGGGAGCCTTGCTCCCCGTTCCCGGGATGTGCACCATCCACGGCGGGTCGATCTCGCGCCGGAGCACCTGGGCCTCCTCGGTCCGCAGGTTCAGCTCCGGATCCTTGAAGTACGGCACGGTCCTCTCCACGCAGAGCTCCACCAGCTGGTCGGCGGTGAACTCGACGGGAGGAGCCGTCGGCGTCCCCGTCGGCTGCGGCGAGGCGGGAGCGGTGGAGGTAGGCGTGGCGGAGGGCGTCGTGGAGGGCGTCGGGCCCTCCGCGGCATCGGTCGGCAGCGGGACGGCGCCCGGCGCGCCCGCGCATCCGGAGAGCAGGAGGACCGTCAGGGCGAGCGGAGCAGCGAGTCTGCGCATGCTCTGACCATAGCGGTTCCTGAACGTTTCATGTGAGCATGAAAGCGTGGGCTTCAATACCCGGTCAAGAGCGGTCGGACCGCCTGATCCAACCGTCGATGAGCGCGCTCGCACTGGCTCGGCCGTCGTGGACCGCGGCCACGAAACCGGGCCCTGCCGCGGCGATCCCCCGGGCACGCTCCCGGTCATCGGAGAGCTCCATGAGCACGTCCTGCACGGTGTCGGGGGTCGCCTCGACGATCGGCAGCTCCACGCCGTGATCCGCGCGGACACGCTCCCGCACGGATGGCAGGACGTGTCCCACCACCACGCGACCCGCGGCCATCGCCTCGCAGGCGGCGACCCCGTAGGAGCCGAGCCGGAACTGATCGAGCACGATGTCCGCCGCCGCGTAGACGCCCGGCATCTCCGAGGACGCCGCCCCTGTCACCAGGCGGTAGTCGATAACGCCTCGGGACCGAAGCGCGGAGACGGCCGGCTCGATCAGATGGCTCCCCTTCTGGACCGTCGAGCTCGAGACGTGCACGACTCGCGGGACGGCGCCGGAGAAGGGGGCGTCGTCCGTCGCGAAGGGCGTGCCGTCCACGACGACAGGGCACCACCGCGCCCAGGGCACGTCATCGATGAGGTCGGGCGTGGAGACGAACGTCGGACGCCGCAGCTCGGTGAGCAGGCGGAGGTTCACCCTCGCGTCCTCTCCCAACGACGAGGTCCGGGGGTCCTCCGGATAGGGGGACCAGGGAGTGCGCCGCGCATGCGCTTCCGGGTCGCGGATGTCCGTGCCGTGGCACAGATACGCGACGGCGACCCCCGCGTCCTCCAGGGCTGCGATCTCGGCACGCAGATCCCGCGAGAACCGACGTCCGAACATCGAGCGCTCGGCCTCGACCAGGACGTGCGTGAAGCGGCGAGCCGACTGCCACTCCGCCTCGGCCCACTCCGCGGACGCGTTCACCGTGGCGATCGGCACCGTCGTGTCGGCAGAGAAGCCATAGCCCCCCGGAAGCTCCACCGCGACGTTGCGCGCACCGACGCCCTGGTCGGCCCGCTCCACGGCCCTGGCCCAGGCGTACCCCTGCCCCGAGTAGTTGGTCGGCGCGATGTAGAGACGCAAGGGGGCGCTCGGGACCGTGGTCGGCGCGACGTCCTCGCCCCGCAGCAGCCGGCCGGCGAGACGCCCCAGCAGGCCGTCCGGGTTGCGCGCGACCGACTCCATCGCGCGGTTCATCCAGCCGGGGAGGGAGGAACGGCGACGCATGAGCCATTCGGTCAGCCGGCCGAGGAGGGCGCTCATCGGCCGCGCCCCGCGACGACCCGGCGGAGGACGTCGACGACCCGGCGTGCCACGGCGGCCATCGAATGCTCGCGGGCGGTCCAGGCCGAAAGGGCGGCCCGCTGCTCCGGGGTGGCCCGGCGGTCGGCGAGGTCGCGCATCGCGTCGGCGATCGCCACCGGGTCATAGGCGCAGGCGATGCCGGCCCGGATGTCGGGATCCGCGCCCTCGAGGAGGTCGATCGTGGGACCGGGACCGGCGAAGAGCACCGGGCAGCCGGCCGCGAGCGAGGAGAAGGCCTTGGACGCGTAGGAGTAGTCGTAGACGGTGCCCGGCTTGATGGTCGCGAGGCTCGCGGACGCTGCCCCCAGGTGCGCGAGCAGCTCGGCGGGCGGGACCGGCTCCAGGTACTCGATGCTCTCGGCGACGCCCAGCTCGGCCGCCCTGGCCTGAACACGGGGCTGCTCGCTGCCGTTCCCGATGAACCGCAGCCGATAGCCGGGATGCGTCTCCAGGAACCGGGCGAAGCCGTCGACCAGGATGTCGGCGCCGTGATAGGGCGAGTAGCTGCCGGCGTAGACGAAGAGCGGCTGCGGCTCCGCGATCGCCAGAGGGAACTCCTGCGTGTCGGCGCCGAACCCCGTGATCGTCACCGGATTGCGGACCCCCAGCGCACGGGTCCGGGCGACGACGCCCTGGGACACCGTCACCACGTGCGCCGCACCCCGCAGGGCGAATCCCTCCAACCCCCGCAGCACACGCACGACCAGGGACGACACGGGCTCGAGCTGCGATGCGTCGGACCAGATGTCCGCGGCGTCGTAGACATAGGGGATCCGCCGGATCCCGCAGACCACGCGCACGACGACGCCGGTGGTGGGCGGCGGCTCCATGAAGACCACGTCGGGTCGTCGGGCGAAGAGGAGCCGGAACGCGAGGGGGATGTCGAAGCTCATGTAGGGCACATAGCCCCGCACATACCCCTTGGCATCGCGGAGGACGGGGGAAGTTCGCACCCGCTCGCCGCGCGACGGCGCCCGCATCCCCTTCGGAGGTGCGGCGGTGAGCACGTCGACCTCATGGCCGTCCGCCAGGAGCGCGTCGGCCACAGCACCCAGGTAGATCGAGGCGGCGGAGGGCTCGGGGCGATAGATCCGCGAGACGATGGCGACGCGCATCAGGCCTCCAGGAACTCACGCATCAGGACGTCGCGGGAGAACCGGCCGTCGTGCAGCCGGCGGACGAACTCCGGCCCCTGCGCGGCGATCTCCCGGTAGTGCTCACGGCGGGCGGCGATGTCGCGCAGGACGTCCTCCAGGGTGTCCACCGTGACCTCGGGGATGGGGATCGGCATGCCCGCCTGTCGATCGACCTCGCGACGGACGGCATCGGTCAGATACGTGAGGACGATCCGCCCCGAGGCCATCGTCTCGCACGCGCCGACCCCGTAGTCACCGATCCGGAACTGGTCCAGCACCACGTCCGCGCTCGCGAAGGTCTCCGGCATCTCGGAGTTCGGGACGCCGGTCAGCTCCACGTACTCGATCAGCCCCTCCGCGACGAGGCGATCCACGATCGGCCGGATGAGGGCCGTGCCCTTGACATGGGTCTGCGTGGGGGCGTGCACCACCCTCAGCCGGTCGCGGACGAGCGTCGGCGTCGTGTTCGCCCACTTCTCGACGTCGATGACGACCCCGAGGAGATGCGCGTCCGGCAGGTCGTCCAGAAGACCGGGGGTGGACACAAAAGTCGGCACGCCGAGGTCGGCGACCAGCTCCAGGTTGTCCGCGATGGCCCGTTCCATCTTGTCCAGCGGCACCCACTTCTCGACGTCGTCTCCGAAGTGGGAGTATGGCACGTTCCGCGCATGCCGCGAGGGCAGCCGCACGTCCGTCCCGTGCCCGACGATGCCGACCTTCACCCCGGCATCCTGGATCAGCGCGACCTGTCGACGCACGTCTCCGCGGAACATCCCCCCCAGGATCGGGAAGCATGCCTCGATGAGTACGTGCGTGTAGCTTCCTCGGATCTCGGCGAGCATCGCGTTCTGCCAGGCGCGGGAATGCTCGGAAGTGCGCCAGGAGACGAGGTGATCGGCATCGTACCCGAGCGGGTTGTTCCCGGTGTGGACGTAGTTCCGCGCCGAGACCAGGCCGCTGCTCTCCGCCGCTCGGGACCAGCGATAGCCCTGCCCCGCGTAGTTCACCGGGCCGACGAGCATCCGGTACGGCTTCGTCATGTCCGGCACCGGGACCGGCGGCGGGGATATGCCCTGCGCACGATCGACCCCTGCGGCGATCGCATCCTGCAGTCGCTTGGGCACGAGGTGCCAGGCGCGCTCAGCGAGAGGATTCATCGGGGAGTGCCCTTTCCGTCTTCGAGACCGTGTCCACGGTCGATCCACTGCGTCCGGAGGACGGTCGCGGCGAGGCGTCCGTCGTGGACGTCCTCCACGAACGCCCTCCCCTCATCGCGGAGGGAAGGGAGGTCGGCGCGCGCCGCGAGATCGCGCAGGACGGCCTCGATCGTGTCGACCGTCGCCTCCAGGATCGGAAGCTCTCGCCCCACGCGCTCGCCGATCATCGTCCGGATCGGCGCCGTCACATGACCGACGACGACGGCTCCGGCCGCCATCGCCTCGCACGCGGCCACTCCATAGGACCCGATCCGCAGCTGGTCGATGACGACGTCGGCCCGTGCGAACGCCTCCGGCATCCGTGCGGAGGGGACCCCTTGGATGAGCTCGAACTCGATGA
Organism: Microbacterium resistens; assembly: GCF_031456305.1. Lineage (GTDB taxonomy): Bacteria > Actinomycetota > Actinomycetes > Actinomycetales > Microbacteriaceae > Microbacterium > Microbacterium resistens_A. The sequence continues at coordinate 134,632 of NZ_JAVDUM010000003.1, read as the reverse complement.
TCCCCTCGTCGACCAGCTCGGTGAGGATCGGGAGGATCAGCTCGGTCCCCTTCACCGCCGAGACCGAAGGGGCGTGCGCGACACGGAGCGGGCGTCCCGCGGGCCGCTCCGTGCGGTCGACGTGCCAACGTCGGGGATCGACCACGACCGGGCACCACGCGGCCTCCGGAACGTCGGCGAGCAGGTCGGGGGTCGAGACGAACAGAGGCCGGCCGCTCGCTTCCAGCAGTGCGATGTTGCGCGCGGCGACCACCTCGAGACGGGGAGCATAGATCGACTCGTCCGAGAAGTGAGACCAGGGGTGGTCCTGCCGGTGCCGTGAGGGGAGGCGGACGTCCGTGCCGTGTGCGAGGTAGGCGACGTCGACGCCCCGCCGCAGGAGCGCTTCCGCCTGCGCCTGCACCGAACGCCCCAGCATCCGCCCGAACGGCGGCTCCTCCGCCTCGATGAGGACGTGGGTGGCGCCGGCCGCTGCCTCGAACTCCCGTCGCTGCCAGTCCCGGTCGTTGTGGAAGGTCGCCACCGGAACGACCACGTCCGCGTCGAAGGAGAACCCGCCTGGTACGTCCATCGCCATGTTCCGCGCCGAGACCGACGGGTCAGCCGCCTCCAGGGCCCGTGCCCATTCCCGCGCCTGGCCCGAGTAGTTCACCGGCGCGATCAGCACTCGGATCGGTCGATCCTCGAAGGTCGTCGCCGGGACGGAGCCACGCGGTCCCGGACGGCCGATCCGAAGGGCGGCAAGACGGCCCGCGACGCTGTTCGGGTGATCCGCGATCCAATCGATGGCGGCGTTCGCCCATCGCGGCAACCTGTAACGATCCATCGTGCCTTTCTCCGGAGCGGGGGCTCGGGCTCGGGCCTGACGCCTCGCCACGTCGATCCTATCGATCCCCTCTGAGAAGAGCCCGACGAGGGCTCCGAAGGGCGCCGACGAGGACCCAGATGATCGCATGGTGCGTTTTCCCGGATCACGGGAGTACGATCCCGTCTCGTGTCTTCTCCCGCCATCGACGTCACGATCGCCGTTCACTCCGCGAGTCGTCCGATCGCCCGCGCCGTCGCGTCGATCATCGACCACACCGAGGCCCCCGTCCGCGTGAACGTCGTCGCCCACAACATCGACCCGGACATCATCCGCACACACCTCGGCCCCTACGCCGACCACCCCCAGGTCCGCCTCCTCTCCCTCCAAGACGGCATCCACTCCCCCGCCGGCCCCATGAACCACGGCCTGGATCACTCCACCGCCCCGTTCGTCTCCGTGATGGGCTCCGACGACGAGCTCGCCCCCGGCGCGCTCGACTCCTGGCTCGCCCTCCAACGCCAGACCGGCGCCGACGCCGTGATCGCGAAGATCCGTCTCGTCACCGGCGGCGTCGATCCCTATCCGCCGGTGCGCGACGGGCGCCGTCTTCGTGATCTCGACGGCACGAGAGATCGGCTCTCCTATCGCAGCGCACCCCTCGGGCTGATCAGCCGGGACCGCTTCGGCGATCTGCGCTTCACCGCCGGACTCGCCTCCGGCGAGGACCTCGCCTACACCGCGACGGTCTGGTTCACCGGTCGGCACCTCGCCTACGATCTCGAGGGTCCTCCCTATGTCGGCCACGACGACGCAGAGGACCGGGTCACCTCAGATCCGCGCCCGCTGCTGGAGGACTTCCGGTTCCTCTACGCGATCGAGGCGATGCCCTGGCTGCGTGCCGCGACCCGGGCGCAGCGGGAGGCCCTCGTCGTGAAGCTCCTTCGCATCCATGTCTTCGACGGCATCGCCGCGCGCATCTCGACCGCGTCGGATCGCGAGGCGCTCTCCCGGGATCTCGCCTCCGTGCTCTCCCGCCTGCATTCCCTCGCGCCCTTCGCGCTCCGGCTCCTGTCGCGCGCCGACCGCAGGGTTCTGGATGCCGTGCTCGCGGGCGGCTTCACGGAGGAGCGGATGACAGCGCTCCTCGCCGCGCGATGGAACTACCGTACGATCGGTGCGATGCTCCCTCGCAACCCGGCTCTCGCGCTGCACCCCCAGGCCCCGTTCCGCACGCTCCGGGCAGGTTCAAGAGCGGCGATGCTCGGCGAGTCCCGATCCGCACAGCACCGATGAACCCCGCGGCACCGATGAGCCCCGGAGATCCGCTCGTCGATGCGACGATCGCGGTTCACTCCGCGAGTCGTCCGATCGCCCGCGCCGTCGCGTCGATCGTCGACCACACCAAGGCCCCCGTCCGCGTGAACGTCGTCGCCCACAACATCGACCCGGACATCATCCGCACACACCTCGGCCCCTACGCCGACCACCCCCAGGTCCGCCTCCTCTCCCTCCAAGACGGCATCCACTCCCCCGCCGGACCCATGAACCACGGCTTCGAGCACTCGACCGCCCCGTTCCTGACCCTGCTCGGATCCGACGACGAGCTCGCCCCCGGCGCACTCGACTCCTGGCTCGCCCTCCAACGCCAGACCCACGCCGACGCCGTGCTCCCCAGGATCGTGATCCTGGGGCGGCCGACGACGCCACTCCCTCCGATCCGCACGCGCACGGGCGCCCGCGCCGTGCTTCTCAGCGCACGGCGCGATCGGCTCTCCTACCGCAGTGCGCCGCTCGCCCTGATCGACCGCGCCCGGTTCGGGCATCTTCGCTTCACCGAGGGCATCGGGAGCGGTGAGGACATCGCGGTCTCCGCCGAGCTCTGGTTCGCGAGTCGCAGGATCGCCGTCGACCGGAAGGGGCCCGCCTACCTCGGCCACGAAGATGCCGGCGACCGCGTCACCTCCGCGCTGCGCACCGTCCCGGAGGACTTCGCCTTCCTCGACGCGGTCGACGAGGCGCCGTGGTTCAGGAGGATGAGCCGCGCGGACCGGACGGCCCTGGTGAGCAAGCTCCTGCGGATCCAGTTCCTCGGTGCGATCACCGCTCGACGCGAGACCATCGCCGAGCACACGGACGACCTGCGCCGCGTCCTCACGCGGCTGCGAAGGATGGCCCCGCGGGCGCTCAGCGTCCTCTCGCGCGTCGACCGAAAGATCATCGATGAGGCGCTCTCATCCGCACCCGATCCCGGCCGGATCCTCGAGCTCGCGCAGGAGCGGTGGAACAGTCGATCGCTCGGTGTGCTGCTCACCCGGAACCCGCTGTTCTCCCTGCATGCGCAGGCCATGCTGCGGCTGCTCCGGGACGCCGACCGGATCGGCGAGGAATAGGAAGATCCCCTGTCTCTCACCGGACCGCCGACGCCGTCAGGTGAGAGACAGGGGATCTCGCCTCAGAGTCGGATCTCCCCGGCGAGGCCGGCCAGCGCGACCTGCTCGGCGAACGCCGGGTGCGCTCCTGCGACCTCGGAGAAGGTGCCCTGTGCGGCGATCACTCCGCCGTCCAGATAGCAGACCCGGTCGTAGTTCTTGATCGTGGACAGTCGATGCGCCACCGAGATGAGGGTGACCTCGCCCTTGAGCCGGTGGATCGCCTTGGTGACCTCATCCTCGGTCTTGGTGTCCAGGGAGCTGGTCGCCTCGTCCAGCACCAGCACCAGCGGGTCCGTGTAGAGAGCGCGGGCGATGCCCAGACGCTGCTGCTGCCCGCCGGAGAGCGAGACGCCCCGTTCGCCGATCCGCTCGTCGAGACCGCCGACACGCGAGGAGACGAGGTCGGCGAGCTGAGCCCGCTCCAGCGCGTGCATCACGCGGTCCCGGTCGATCTCCTCGGTCCAGGTGAGAGCAACGTTCTGGGCGAGGGAGCCGTCGAACAGCGCCACACGCTGCGGGACGTACCCCACGCGGCTCCGCCACTGCCGCAGGACTGTGCGGAGCGGCTCGCCGTCGATCGCGATCTCGCCGGAGGTGGGCTGACTCAGTCCGAGAAGCAGGTCGATCAGCGTCGACTTGCCGGCACCGGACGGGCCCACGATGCCCAGCGAGCTGCCCAGGGGGATGTCCAGGGACAGCCCCTTGATCACGTCCTCCTCGGCGTTGGGATAGCGGAAGCGCACGTCCCGGAGACGCAGGAGCTGAGGACTCTCGGCGATCTCGGCCGTGTCGACCGGGGTCTGCGAGAGCTTCATGTCCTTCTCGGCCGCATTGAGGTCGCCGATCACGTCCGTCGCCGACGGGATGCTCGCCACCGCCTGGACGATGCCGCCCTGGATCCCGGTGATGGCGGGGATCAGCCGGAAGCCCGTCGCGGTGAACAGGGCCACGGACGACAACGCCGCCGTGATCCCGCCCTGCGCGAAGGCGACGCCGCCGATCAGGATCACCCCGCCGATCAGCGCCGATTCGAAGGCGAACGCGGGAACGACGCCGAGGAAGGAGCTGTTCGCCCGCGCCCGCACCGAATGGTGCCTGCTGTCGCTCACGAGCTGAGCCACGTCGGCCAGACGGTTCCGGAGGCTCAGCTCCTTGAGCGCCTCCATCATCTCCGTCATCAGGATCGCGACGCGGTAGCTGTAGTTGCGGTTGACGGTCGCCGCCTCCAACGCGCGCTTGGTGACGACCTGGTGGACCAGGAAGGCGACCAGCGAGAGGTAGACGAGCGCGATCACCGACGTCATGGGGTCAACGACCAGGAGCACGCCGATGATCAGGAGGAACGTGAAGAGCGAGCTCGGGACGCGCATCAGCGGCAGCAGGAAGCCCGACATCGTGTTGGCGATGCCGCCGTCGGCGATGCGGGTGATCTCGGCGACGGAGCGCTTGGACCGTTCCTCCCAGGAGGAGTTGATGTACGCCTTGAACATCCGGTCGCCGATCTCCAGCTCGTATCGCGCGAAACGACGCGTCGCGAACCAGTGCAGCACCACCGAGAGCACCGACTTCAAGATGATCAGCAGACAGGCCGCGAGGGCGAGCAGCGGAAGGACCTCTGGCTTCACCTCTCCGACCACCGGCAGGACCAGCTTCCCACCGGCGAGGGCAGGGCCGATGATGACCGCGAGCAGCGACATCGCGACGACGTCGAGGGCGGTGATCAGCGTGGTGGCGATCATGTAGCCCATGAAGTACCGCTGCGCGCCCTGCGGCAGCAGCGGGAGGAGATCTTTGAGGACCGGCCAGATGCGTTTCATCGACTCGCCGCGCTCAGAACGCCACGGAGGCGCCGGCGGAGGCGGAGTCCAGCGCGCCCTCGACGACGGCGAGCGTGTGCTGGCCCTGCGCCATGGTCACGACGTCGCTCGGCTTGCCGAGCACCGCGTCGCGGAACGCCTCGTGCTCCACCCGCAGCGGCTCGCGCTTGGCGAAGGCGTAGCGGGTGATGTCCCCCTCGGAGACCCCGCGGAACGGCCGCATGGACTCCCACTCGAGCGGGATCGTGCCGTTGGCGTAGAAGGTCAGGTCTCCGGTGGCGGTGTCCGCGATGAACGTGCCGCGATCGCCGGTGACGACAGTGATCCGCTCCTTCATGGGGCTCAGCCAGTTGACGAGGTGGTTCACGATGATGCCGTTCGCGAGGCGTCCGGTGATCGTGATCATGTCCTCGTGCTCGCGGCCGCTCTTGAACGCGGTCTGCGCGAACACCGCGGCGTAGTCGGACTGGGCGACCCAGGACGTGAGGTCGATGTCGTGGGACGCGAGGTCCTTGCCAACGCCGACATCGGCGATGCGGGCCGGGAACGTGCTCTGCCGGCGGGTGGCGATCTGGTAGACGTCGCCGAGCTCCCCGGCCTCCAGACGTCGCCGCAGCTCCTGCACCGCGGGGTTGAAGCGCTCGACGTGGCCGACCGCGCCCACCAGGCCTCGCGACTCGAAGGCCTCGACCATGCGCGCACCCGCATCCAGGCTGTGCGCGATCGGCTTCTCGACGAGCGTGTGCACGCCGGCGGCGGCGAGCTTCAGCGCGGCGTCCTCGTGGAACCGGGTCGGCACCGCGACGACGGCCATGTCCAGCCCGACCTCGATCAGCGCCTCGATGTCCGGAAGGACGCCGAGGTCGCCGCCGACGCCGTGCGGGTCGCCGCCGGGGTCGGCGATCGCGACGAGCTCGACGCCGTCGATCTCACGCAGCACACGGGCGTGGTGACGCCCCATCATGCCGACGCCGAGCAGGCCGACGCGAAGCGCGGCCATCAGGCGCCCGCCCCCGAGACCGCGTTCACGGCCGCGACGATGCGCTCGAGGTCGTCCTGCGACAGCGAGGGGTGCACGGGCAGCGAGACCACCTCGCGGGCCGCGCGCTCGGTCTCCGGGAGGTCGAGGCCAGGAGCGAAGTGCGCGAGCGAGGGGAGGCGGTGGTTCGGGATCGGGTAGTACACGCCGGCGCCGACGTTGTGCTCGGCCTTCAGGGCGGCGACGAAGCCGTCGCGGTCTTCCGTCACACGGATGGTGTACTGGTGGTAGACGTGCTCGGCGCCGTCGGCGACCGGCGGCACGATCACGCCGCGCAGGTTCGCGTCGAGGAAGGCGGCGTTCCGCTGGCGGGTCTTCGTCCAGGCGTCGACCTTGGTCAGCTGCACCCGGCCGATCGCCGCGTGGATGTCGGTCATGCGGGCGTTGAAGCCGATGACCTCGTTCTCGTACTGGCGCTCCATGCCCTGGTTGCGCAGCAGCTTGACCATGCGGGCCAGCTCCGCGTTCGCGACGGTGACCATGCCGCCCTCGCCGCTGGTCATGTTCTTCGTCGGGTAGAGGCTGAACATGGCGATCTCGCCGAACGTCCCCACAGGGCGGCCGTCGAGCGCGGCGCCGTGCGCCTGTGCGGCGTCCTCGTACAGCGCGATCCCGCGGTCGGCGGTCAGCTGGACGAGCTCGCGCATCCGCGCGGGGTGCCCGTAGAGGTGCACCGGCAGCACACCCTTGGTCCGGGGCGTGATCGCCGCAGCCACGGCGGCGGGGTCCAGCGAGAAGGTCTCCGGCTCGATGTCGACGAACACGGGGGTCGCACCGGTCAGCGCGACAGAGTTGCCGGTCGCGGCGAACGTGAACGACGGGACGATGACCTCGTCGCCGGGGCCGACGCCTGCGGCGAGGAGGCCGAGATGCAGGCCGGCGGTGCCGGAGTTGACGGCGACGGACGGGAGACCCTGCACGAAGTGAGCGGAGAACTCCTGCTCGAACGCCGCGACCTCCGGGCCCTGCGCCATCATCCCGCTGCGCAGGACACGATCGACCGCCTCCCGCTCCTCGTCACCGATGATGGGCTTGGCGGGGGGAATGAACTCGCTCACGCGATCTCCTTACTCAGAATTCCATCCTGCTCCACGTAGCGGTCTCCGCTTCGGGGGCAGATCCAGCTTCCCTGCTCGTCACCCGCGGCGAGGGGCACTCCGGCCTCCCCCACCCAGGCGATGCGCTTGGCCGGCACCCCGGCCACGAGCGCATACGCGGGGACGTCCTTGACGACGACGGCGCCCGCGGCGACCGTCGCCCAGGCGCCGATCGTCACCGGGGCGACACAGGTCGCCCGCGCGCCGATCGCGGCGCCGGTCTCGATGGTGACACCGACCGGCTCCCAGTCGTGCGCGCTCTTGAGCGTGCCGTCCGGGTTGATGGCCCGCGGGTAGGTGTCGTTGGTCAGCACCACGGCCGGTCCGATGAACACGCCGTCGCCGAGGCGGGCCGGCTCGTAGACGAGCGCGTAGTTCTGCACCTTGCAGTTGTCGCCCATGACGACACCGGTGCCGATGTAGGCGCCACGGCCGACGATGCAGTTCCGGCCCAGCTGCGCGTCCTCGCGGACCTGGGCGAGATGCCAGATGGAGCTTCCTTCACCGACCGTCGCCGTGGGCGACACCTCGGCGGAATCGACGATACGCACACCGGACGGTGAGCTCATGCGGGTCTCTCCTCGCAGGACGATGCTGGATACTCGGCCATCCTATCGGGCAGGCCCGCCCATTCCTGAGAGGATGGAGGCGTGACTACCCCCGCCAGCCCCGATCCGCGCACCTGGATCGTCGTGCCGCTCTACAACGAGGAGTCGGTGATCGCGGACGTGATCGCCGACCTCCTGCCGGCGTTCCCGAACATCGTCTGCGTCGACGACGGGTCGACGGACCGATCCGCCGCGGTGGCCAAGGCCGCAGGCGCCCATCTCGTCCGGCACCCGATCAACCTCGGGCAGGGGGCGGCTCTCCAGACCGGTCTCGAGTACGCGCTCGCCGACCCCGACTGCGAGTACATCGTCACCTTCGACGCCGACGGCCAGCACCGCGTCGTGGACGCCGCCGGCATGGTCCGCACGGCGCGTGAGAAGAACGTCGCGATCGTGTTCGGCTCCCGCTTCCTCGACGACCGCACGAAGCCGGGGTGGATCAAACGGGTGATCCTGAAGACGGCGGTGTGGGTGACCAACCTGACCACCAGCGTCAAGCTCACCGACGCCCACAACGGCCTCCGCGCCATCCGCCGCGACGCCGCGGAGCAGATCCACCTCAAGCAGGACCGGATGGCGCACGCGACCGAGATCGTCCTGCAGCTCGGCCACACGGGCCTCCCGTGGACCGAGTACCCCGTCGAGCTTCTCTACACCGACTATTCGAAGGCGAAGGGGCAATCCGTGCTGAACTCCGTCAACATCCTCGTCGACCTGATCGTGCGGTGACCGCCATGTGGATCCAGATCCTGCTCATCGTCGGCGTCGTCGCCATCGGCGCCGTCTTCATGCGCCGCACCGGGGCCGACAGCCATCTGGCGATCCGGCGCATGCTGTACGGCGTGTTCGTGCTCGTCGCGATCCTGTCGATCCTGTTCCCCGAGTGGCTGACGTGGGCCGCCAACCTCATCGGCGTCGGGCGCGGCACCGACCTGCTGCTCTACGTGCTGGTGCTGATGTTCCTGGTGTTCGTGTACACGCAGTCGCGGCGCAACGCCGCCGATCAGCGCCGGCTGACGATGCTCGCCCGCCAGGTCGCGCTCATGGAGGCGCTCGACCAGGACCGGCCGCGCTCGCCCGAGGCCTGACCCGGTCCCTGCCACCCCGTCCCGTCCCGCCGGTCCAACCGGCCCGGTCAAGCGGCTCAGCGGCAGGCGGTGATGCGCCAGAGGCTCGCGTCGCCCTCGTGGTCGACCTGCTCGAAGCCGGGACGATCCTCGAAGTCGGTCATCCCCTTCATCACGTAGAGCCCAGGGCCTTCCTTGCCCGGGCCGAAGTCGAGCACGTATCCGGGGCTGCCGTAGGCGGCAAGCGCCGCGCACACCGCCGGATCGGTCCCGGCGTCGCGCAGCCGGGAGGCGATGACCTCCCACGCCTCGGTCATCGGCGGGGACCAGGTCCGCACCACCATGTTCCGATCGGCGAGCAGATACGCGAAGCTCGATCCGGTGGACGGATTGCCGAGGATCACCGCATCGGCCGGCGTCGTCTCGGGCAGGCGGCGGATCAGCGCGTACTCGTCGCTGCTGAGGTAGCTGCGATCGTTGATCGCATAGCGCGACTGCGGATCGGTCTCCGCCGCGATCCGCAGCTGGACCACCGGCATCGCCGCGATCCACACCGCGCCGACCGCGGCGATCCCCACGAGCGCCACGGCGGGGATCGCCCGTCGGACGGCGGGGGACGTGAGGATGCGCTCCGCTCGCCCCACCACCCAGGCGAGGCCGAGGGCGGCGAGCGGCACCACCGCGAGCGGCACCACCGCGGCGAGGCGGAACGAGTCGCCGTACCAGGGGCCGGTCAGCGCGCGCTTCACGAACGGGAGGTCGGTCGCGACCGCGACCACGTAGGCGATCGACAGCAGCGCCCACATGAGCACCAGCCATCGCCACTGCGGCGCGCGGAGCGCCACGACGATCCCGATCAGCATCAGCACGCTCATCCCGAGGGCCATGGGCACCTGGGAGTGAGCGTTCAGCAGCACGTCGGCACCGGCGCCTAGCGGCGAGCGGTACGACCGCCAGGTGACGGGGCCCGTCAACCAGGTGAAGATCGCCCACAGCACCGCGAGCACCGCCCAGCCCGCGACCAGCAGCGCCCACCGCCATGCCTTCCGGCGGATCGCCGGCGAGGAGGCGAGCGACACCGTCGCCCACACCAGGACGAAGATCCCCCACAGCAGCACGGAGGACGGCTGCGCGATCCCGATGGCGGCCACACCGCTCAGGGCGGCAAGGCCCGGGCCGATCGCCGAACGCCAGGAGCGGGACCATCCGTTCAGCGCATCGATGGTGAGGGCGATCGCTGCGGGCACGAGGGAGAGGGAGAGCGCGTACGGGTAGAGCACGCCCCACTCGAACATGAGCTGCGGGAACACCAGCAGACCGCCGGACAGTGCGGCGGCGAAGGCCGCGGCGCGCGAGCCCGATCCGCCCAGCACGCTGCGGACGAGGGCCGCGATGCCCAGCGGCCAGATGAGCGCGGCGATCACCAGAGCGACCGCGTTCGCCGCGACGGGCGCGGCGGACGGGTCCATCTCGGCGAGGGAGGCCACCGCATGCCAGGCCCCCGGGTAGAAGCCCGAGCCGCCGAGGAACCCGGTGAGGTCGAACGAGGACGCGGAGCCGCTCTCGGCGATCCAGCGCAGGGCGTTCAGATGGAAGACCGCGTCGTTGGTCTGCGAGATCGCCTCGGGCCGCCCGACGTAGGTCATCAGACGAGCGGCGTTGAGCACCGCCCCGATGGCGAGCCCGCAGACCAGCAGCAGCGTTCCCCGCCGCGACGACGGCAACGACGGTGACGGTGACGGTGATGGTGATGGCGCGGTCGGGGCCGCGGCGCGGCCCCCCCGTCGCACCAGGGCGGCGACGAGCCAGACCAGGCCAGCCACCACCGCCGTCGCTATCCCGACGGGCAGCAGCCCCCATCGGATGCCGGCGACGGGCAGCAGGATCGCGAGCACGGAGAGCAGCGCGACCGAGACCCCGGGGGCCGCCGACCAGAGCCGCAGTCCGCGCAGTCCGAGACCGGAGCCGATCAGCAGGCCGGGCACGAAGACCACCAGCACGGCGAGACCGATCGGTCCCGCCTGTGCGACCCACTCCCCGATCATGCCTCGACCAGGCCCAATGCCCCCTCGACCGGGCCGTCGTAGATCACGGAGCCCTTCTCGATCACCACGCCGCGCGTGCAGAGCTCGCGCACCATGTCCAGATCGTGGCTGACGACCACGAGCGTCTTGCCCTCGGCGATCAGCTCCTCGAACTTCAGCCGGCACTTCTCCCGGAACGGCGCGTCGCCGACGGAGAGGATCTCGTCGACGAGCAGGACGTCCAGCTCGACGTGGATCGCGACCGAGAACGCCAGGCGCATGAACATGCCCGAGGAGTAGTGCTTGACCTCCTGGTCGATGAAGGCCTCGATCTCGCTGAACGCCACGATCTCGTCGTAGCGCTCCTCGATCTCCTTGCGCTTCATCCCCAGGATGGCGGCGTTGAGGAACACGTTCTCGCGGCCGGAGAGCTCAGGATGAAACCCTGCGCCGACCTCGATGAGGCCCGCGACCCGGCCGCGGGTTAGGAGGGTCCCTGAGTCCGGCTCCATCACCCCGGAGACGAGCTTGAGCAGTGTCGACTTGCCCGAGCCGTTCAGGCCCAGCACTGCGACGGACTCCCCCTCGTCCACGACGAGGTCGATGCCCTTGAGCGCCTCGAACGTGCTCGTGGTCTTGCGCCCGCGTACCCAGGACACCAGGGTGTCCTTGAACGAGAAGGCGTGGTTGAGCGTGAATGTCTTGCGGACGTCCTCGACGATGATCGTGGGGCGTCTGGCGGCTGCGGTGCTCATAGATCCTGGGCGAACCTTCCTTCGAGGCGCTGGAAGACGAACTGCCCGATCAGGAGCGCGGCGATCGCGATCAGGAAGGTCCACAGCGTGTTCCAGCCGAGCCCCGGCGGGATCGCGACGTCCGTCACGGTCACCGGGCGCCAGATCGCGTAGTGGAACAGCTCGACCGCGTGCGTGATCGGGTTGAGCAGGTACACCTCCAGCAGCCACCCCGGCCAGTCCAGCGTCTTCAGGGCCGCCTGCACCATCGTCCACGCGTAGAGCACGGGCGAGGCCCAGGTCGCGAGCAGCAGGAGCAGCTCGACGATGTTCTCCGAGTCGCGGTAGCGGACGTTCAGCGCGCCGAAGAACAGCCCGATCCCGAGCGCGAACAGCATGACGATCACCAGCGCCGCGATGATCGCGAGGAGCCCGAGCCAGGTCATGTGCGCGAAGAGGCCGAGGATCGCGCAGACGATCACCAGCAGCGCGAGCTGCGGCAGGAAGTGGACGAAGGCCACCACCACCGCCGACACCGCGAACAGCTGTCGCGGGAGGAACACCTTGCGCACGAGCGGGGCGTTGTTCACGATCGACGTCGTCGCGTTCTTGAACGCCTCGGAGAAGAGGTTGATGATCACGATCCCCGAGAACAGGTAGATCGGATAGTTCGGCACGCGATCGCCGAGGTTCATGAACAGGCCGAGGACGACCCAGAAGACGAGGAACTGCGCCGCGGGTCGGACGTAGGACCAGGTCCAGCCGAGGATCGAGTTCCGGTAGCGGGTCGACACCCCGGTGCGCACCAGGAGGTTCAGCAGGTAGCGCCACCGGATGACGTCGGACAGGCCGCGGCTGCGTCCTGGGACGTCGAAGGAGGAACGCGGGACGTTCTCGAAGAGGTTGGTAGACGTGCTCACAGGCTCTCTCACACTCGGGCAGGCATCCGCGGATGCCTCGAACAGTCTAGGGGACGGCCTGCGCGGAGCCCGGGAGCCCGGTGGGAGCCGCCCCGGGATTCAAGCCGGGATTCGGGCCGGACTCCGACCCTGGTTCGGCCCCCTGGCATCAGGTGAGCGCGGAGACGATGGTCCACCCGTTGCCGATCGCCCGGGAACCCCGCCATCCGCCGGAGCCGTCGCCGGAGAACAGGATGAGATCGCCGTTGGATGCGCGCCCGATCACGTCGGTGTGCCCGTCGCGGTCGAAGTCGCCGGGACTGGTCAGCAGGGAGAGCCCGCTCCAGCCGTTGCCGACCTGCCGCGGCGTGCCCCAGCTTCCGGCGCCGTCGGTCGGATACAGCCAGAGGTCGCCGTTGGAGCGACGCATGAGGAGGTCGGCGTGGCCGTCGCCGTCGAAGTCCCCGGCGGCGAAGCCCGCGGTGAAGTCCGACCATCCGTTGCCGATCTGGATCCCGGTCTCCGCCCAGCTGCCGCGGCCGTCACCGCGATAGAGCAGCATCCGGCCGGCGCCGTCGCGGGCGATGATGTCCGGATTCCGATCGCCGTCGTAGTCGATGCCGGCGATGACCATGTTCAGCGTCTGCCAGCCGTTGCCGATTTGGCGCGGCTCGCCCAGGCCGGACGCCCCTCCGCCCGGGTAGAGCAGAAGGCGGCCCTGCTGATCGATCCGGCCGATGTCGCGCTGGCCGTCGCCGGTGAAGTCGCCGAGACCGAGGATCCGGTCCCGGCGGTCCCACTCGGACCGCAGCTGCGCCGTACCGCGCCATCCTCCGAGCCCGTCGCCGCGGTAGGCCTTCACCGTGCCGTCGACGAGGAGCCCCACGAGGTCCGGCGCACCGTCCGCGTCGATGTCGCCGGCGCCGGGACGGAGCGCCCTGGGCTGCTCGGCGGCGGGCCCTGCCCCATCGATCGTGGTCATGATCTGCCAGCCGTTGCCGACCTTGGTGCCGCCCGTGAGGATGCCGGGCGCCGCGCCGTCATACCTCCAGAGATCGCCGTTCGCCGTGCGGGCGAAGACGTCCGCCGTGCCGTTGCGGTCGTAGTCGCCGGGCGAGAGGATCGCCGTCATGCCGCCCCAGCCCTGCCCGATCTGCCTGCTGCCCACCCAGTTGCGGGCGCCGTCGCCGTAGTAGACGAAGAGCTGACCGGCGGTGTCGCGCCCGATGAGGTCGACGTTGCCGTCGCCGGAGAGGTCGATGCCTCCCACCAGGGCGTTCATGCCGCCCCATCCCCAGCCCACGCGCACGGCAGGCCGGAGGCCGCCGGCGTCGTCGCCGGCCCAGAGCATCAGGTTCCCCGCCGTGTCGACGGTGAGCACGTCTGGCACACCGTCGCTGTCGAAGTCTCCCGCCGCCGTCGACATCCGGACGGGCCGCCAGTCCACGCCGAGGGACACGGGAGAGGAGAACCCGCTGCCCGTGCCGTACATCGCGTAGGCGGTGCCGCCGGTGCGGATCAGGAGGTCCCGGTGCCCGTCGCCGTTCAGATCGCCGGGCATGAGGACCGGCGCCTTCGGGTCGAGGCCCGTGGCCAGCGCGACCCTGACGCCCCACCGCTCCTCGCGGAAGGGATAGCCCCAGAGCGTGCCGCTGCCGTCGACGGCCGTGACGTACGAGGACGTGTCGAGGGAGTCGAGCCGTGGGACGGTCGACTCCCTCGTCGACCCGAACCAGTCGGTGAAGTAGTTGTAGAAGTTGCGGTTCCCGTACGCCGAGCAGGAGTCCCCCTCGCCGTAGCCGGCGCGGAGGGCGGCGGCGTTGGGCTGATAGGGGGTGTAGTAGTAGAGCGCCGCGGTCGCGGCGTTCTCGATGAAGACCGGGCCCGATCCGCAGCGTGTGTCGGGGTTGTACTGGACGTTCCAGGTGTTGCCGGGGGCGAACCAGGTGAACCAACGCCCCTCGGTGTACATCTTCATCTGTCGGCCGGCGCCGTAGATCTGGTAGAAGAAGCCGGAGAACTGCGGATCGCAGGGCGCGTCATCGGGGCATCCCTGACCGAGCGCCATGTCGTACCGCCACGAGCTCGGCCAGGTGTGGGTGACGAGGCCCTGCTCCTTCTGCAGCATCACGATGAACACCTGCGGGTTGATGCCGCAGGAGCGCGCCACCTTCGCGATGATCGTCGCCGCCGACTCGTTCGCGCCGCCCGTGTAGCCGGAGCAGTACTGATCGCCCTGCCGGTTCGGGGTGTTCTGCCGATAGTCCTTCAGGCAGGTGTAGCCGGGGAGGCAGGAGGCCACCTTGCCCCGGAAGAAGGCGTCGATCTGATCGGCGGTCATGGTCGCGGAGTCGAAGAACACCGCGTCCGACATGATGTTGCCCGCGCGGAACCCGTCCAGAGACGCCGGCCGGATGCCAGAGGCTTCAGCCGATCCAGCAGCAGAGGCCTCGGCCGATCCGGCGACGGCGGACGCCGGCGGCGGGGCGGCGCTCGCGGGCGGCGTCGTCAGGGGGACGAGCACGGCCGCGAGCACGACGAAGGCCGCGGCGACCGCGATCCATCGGGTAGGCGCGATCAACTGGCGAGGACTCGGGGGGCGTCCGGGCATGGGGACAGTGTGACGGATGAGAATTGGCCGAAGGCGATGACACGCACGGATGTGCGCAATCCCGCACCGCAGCGGCGCCGCCCTTTCGGGTGGGACGCGCCGCTCTTTCGGGTGAGGTGCGCTCAGAGGTCGGCGTGCAGTGCCCAGACCTGCTCGGCGGCCCCCGACCAGGAGAACGCACGGCCACGATCGGCGGCGAGCACCGAGAGCCGTCGCCGCGACGTCTCCTCCAGCGCGTCGACGAGGGCGGCGGAGAGCTCGGCCCCCGGCACGATCCGACCTCCGTCGGCCACGACGTCCCGATGCACGGCGGACTCGATCGCGACGACGGGGATGCCGAGCGTCAGGGCCTCCAGAAGCCGCCACGGCCAGGTCTCCGCGGTGTCCGCCGCGACGAACGCGGACGCCCCCGCGAGGACCGCCGCCCGGTCATCGACGTCCATCCGCTCCCGGACGTGCACCCGGGCGGCGGGAACCCCCGACGCCGCGGCGATCTCCGCGATCGCCGGCTCCGTCCCCTCCGCGGCATCGACGACCACGACGTCCGTGTTCGCCGTGGCGACGGCGGCGAACGCAGGAGCCAGCGCGTCCGGCGCACCCTGCGGCCCGTCGAGCACGAGGTAGCTCGCCGGGAGCGAGGCCTCCGCACGACGGTCTGCGGCGTCCGCGGGCACCCGCACCCGCGGATCGGGCGCGCCGGCGATCACCCGGATCCGGTCTCCGAGCGGCGCAAGTCCCGCGAGTCGCTCGGCGATGGCGTGGGAGGGCACCACCACGGCGTCGGCGTACCGGGCCGCACGGCGGAGCATGCCGCGCTGCCAGGCGACGACGCCTCGCGGCAGCGACCCCGGCGAGACCCAGGCGCGCAGATCCCAGAACGTCGGCACCGTCTGGTCGTGGTCGTTCAGCCGATCGTGCCGGACGAGGGGCGCGAGGGGCGTCGGCGAATGGATCATCCCGCCGCCGACGCCGGGGGCGACCCCGAGCTGCCAGGCCGCGGCGAGCTCCCGCCGGGCGAGGGCGAGCCGACGGACGGACGCCACGCCCTCGATCGGCTCATCGACGCCCGCGGGGACGATCGCCTCCAGGGTGCACCCTCGCGGCGCCGTCTCGGCCAGCCCGGCGAGGAGCGCGCGCGAGGCGTCCGCGAGGTCCGGCGTCGCCGAGGGCCCGAGCTGATCGAGAACCACACGCAGCTGAGCCATGCGCCGAGCCTATCCGCGTGATCCTGGCTTTCCGCTGAGGCACGGCGCTGAGGCACGGTGTCTCGGTCGGCGCCCGTGGGGCGCTCAGCCCGCGGGATCCGGGGCGGTGCTCGGCGGGTGCAGCTTGTCCTGGATCATCTGGCGGATGGCCCCGAAATCCGGTTCCCGCTCATCGACTCCGCCCTCGGGCGTCAGCTCGACGGTGGTCACCTGCTGCTCCTTCGCCTTGAGCATGAGGTCGAAGAACTCCGGCAGCTTGCCCTGCGGCAGATCCGTCTGGACGATCGCCGTCCCCGCCGCCGCGACGTCGTTGAAGCGGCCCAGGACGTTCTGCGGCGTGAACTGCGCGAGGATGGCCTCCTGCAGCTGACGCTGCCGCAGCATCCGGTCGAAGTCGCTCGTCGTGTAGCGCGACCGCGCGTACCACTGGGCGGTATCGCCGTCCATGTGCTGCTGCCCCGGCTCGATCCATCCGATCGCCCAGTCCTCGGCGGGCTCGCCCTCGTAGGAGGGCCCTCCCCCCTTCGGGAGCCGCTCGGCGACGGTGATGTCCACGCCGCCGAGGGCGTCGATCATCGCCGCGAAGCCGTGCATGTCGATGAAGACGTAGTAGGGGATGGAGATGCCGAGGATCCCCTCGGCCGCATCCTTGGTGGCCTCGATGCCCGGCTCCGAGCCGTGGGCCTTCGCATCGGGGTACAGGCTCTCGCCGTCGCCGGCGTTGCGGCAGTTCTCGACCTCGGGGTAGAGCTGGTTGATGCCGCTCCCCCAGCCGCAGTCCTCGTCGGACCGCCCCTCGTGCCCGTCCGGGTACAGGTCCTTCATCGGCCCATCCGCGAAGGGGAAGCCGGGCATGTCACGCGGGATGCCGGTGATGGTCACGGCGCCCGTCTCGGCGTTCAGCGAGACGACCGAGATGCTGTCGAAGCGCATCGAGTCACGGCCCTCCCCGCTGTCGGCGCCGAGCAGGAGGATGTTGTAGTAGCCGTCGCTGGGCGGAAGGCTCGGGCCGCCCGCGCCGAACAGCGTGGTGAGCGCGCCGCGGCTCGACCCCACGACCGTCGCGCCGTAGGCGGCGCCGCCGCCGAGGACGCCCAGGACCAGCACGGCGACGAGCGGCAGCGCGATCCTGGCGTAGGGACGGACCTTGACCAGACGGACGAGACGGAGCGCGTCCATGGTCAGCACGACCCACAGCACCGCGTAGCCGACCAGGAGCACCTGGATCAGGGTCAGCACGAGCCAGGAGACCCAGCCCCCGCCGACGGTCAGCCACAGGAGCCCCTGACGCCACAGCAGGCCCATCAGGAGGCCGACCACGATCAGCGCCCAGAGCGTGAGGGTGGCGCCGAGGCCGAACCGGCCGAGCCTGCGGTTGCCCGCGAGGGTCTGCGCGGATCCGGGGACGAGGATGTTGAGCGCCACGAGCCACCAGCCGCGCTTGGTCATCGCCGCCTCCGAGGAGACGTCCGGGTTGCGCATCGGACGCGTCTCGATCACCGGGCCGCGGGCGGGCCGAGCGATCGGCTCACGCATCAAGGTCACAGGGAGCCCTTCAGCCGGCGGTTCTTCTCCTCGACCTGCGCCTCGAGGGAGGCGGCATACGCCTCGACCTGATCGGCGAGCACGGCGTCGGCCGTGCCGAGGATCCGTGCGGCGAGGATCCCGGCGTTGCGCGCGCCGCCGATCGACACCGTCGCCACGGGGATCCCCGCGGGCATCTGCACGATGGAGAGGAGGGAGTCCATGCCGTCCAGATACGCCAGCGGCACGGGGACGCCGATCACCGGGAGCGCGGTCACGGAGGCGAGCATTCCGGGGAGGTGGGCGGCACCGCCCGCCCCGGCGATGATGACGCGGAGCCCGCGCTCGCGTGCCTCACGGCCGTAGCGGATGAGCTTGTCGGGCGTGCGGTGCGCCGAGACGACCTCCACCTCGTGCGGGATGCCGAAGTCGGTGAGCGCCTGGGAGGCGTCGGTCATGACGCGCCAGTCCGAGTCGGAGCCCATCACGACGCCGACGAGCGGCGCGCCGGAGGAAGGAGAAGTCGGGGTCACCCGTCAAGGCTACGGGCGGGGGCTGTGAGTTCCCCGTCGCGGCACGCCCGCCGGGGGATGCCGGCGGCGCACCTCAGGCGAAGCGCGCCGCCGCGGACCGCGCCTCGTACACGGCGTCGTCGAGGTCGTCGCCGACGACGTTGACGTGGCCGACCTTGCGTCCAGGACGCGGGGCCTTCCCGTAGGTGTGCACCTTGACGGACGGATGCGCGGCGAGCACCTCCGGCAGCCGCTCGACCATCCCGCCCTCGACCGGCCCGCCGAGGATGTTGACCATCACGGCCCAGGGCGTCCTCAGAGCGGCGTCCCCGAGCGGCAGATCCGCGACGGCCCGCAGATGCTGTTCGAACTGACCGGTCACCGCGCCGTCCTGGCTCCAGTGGCCGCTGTTGTGCGGGCGCATCGCCAGCTCGTTCACCAGGATCCGCTCGTCATCGGTCTCGAAGAGCTCCACCGCGAGCATCCCGGTCACCCCGAGCCCCTCCGCGATCAGCACGCCGATCCGCGCGGCGACCTCGATCAGCTTCTCGCTCGCGCCGGGCGCCGGGGCGATCACCTCGGCGCAGACGCCGTCGCGCTGGACGGTCTCCACGACCGGATAGACCACGGCGTCGCCGGACGGACGACGAGCCACCTGCTGGGCGAGCTCGCGCACGAACGGCACCAGCTCCTCGACGAGCAGCGCGCCGCCCGGCTC
Source organism: Microbacterium resistens (assembly GCF_031456305.1). Classification (GTDB taxonomy): domain Bacteria; phylum Actinomycetota; class Actinomycetes; order Actinomycetales; family Microbacteriaceae; genus Microbacterium; species Microbacterium resistens_A. The sequence continues at coordinate 115,537 of NZ_JAVDUM010000003.1, read as the reverse complement.
GAGGGCCGCGAACCAGTCCGCCGCCTCCGCGGCGCCGGACACCATCCGCACGCCCTTGCCGTCGTACCCGCCCCGAGGGGTCTTCACCACGCCGCGGCCGCCGTGGGCGTCGAGGAAGTCACGGAGCTGCGCCTCGTCGGCGACCCTTGCCCAGTCCGGCTGCGGCACCCCGAGCTCCTCCAGCCGTGCGCGCATGGCCAGCTTGTCCTGGGCGAAGCGCAGGGCGTCCGGCCCCGGGTGCACCGGGACCCCCGCCTCCACGAGCATGCGCAGCACCTCCTGCGGCACGTGCTCGTGATCGAAGGTCACCACGTCCACATCCGCCGCGAACCGGCGGACGGTCTCGACGTCGCGGTAGTCGCCCACCGCGGTCGCCGCCAGCTGGGCGGCCATGCCGTCGTCCTCGGCGAGCACGCGGATCTCCAGCCCCAGCTCGACCGCCGGGGCGATCATCATCCTGGCCAGCTGTCCGCCGCCGATCACTCCCACGCGCAAGGTCATCGCGATCTCCGTTCGTCCTCGTCCATTCTCCCGCACCTCGGCCCCGTCGGAGACGGAAGGCGCGGACCGGGACGGCGAGGCGTGTGGCGGGTCAGGCCACGGATCGAGAGCGGCGGGTCAGAGCTCGGCCGTCGAGGAGGACTGCGCGTCGCGGTGGGCGAGGATCTGACCGACCTCGACCTGGTCGGCGAGCGTCTCGTGCAGCAGCGCCGCATAGGGCACGCCCGCGAGCCGCAGCGGGGCGTCGACGCCGTTCGTGAGCACGACGGTCCCGGCGCCCGACATCCGCTGCAGGAGGCCGCGGCGGACCGCGATCGTGTACCCCCTGGCGTGAGACATCTCCCGTCGGTTGCGCGTCCCGACGCCGTGTTTGACGATCACCCGACGGGTGGTGACGACGTAGCTGCGGGAGAGCCAGACCGCGAACGGCACGATGACGACGAGGATGATGAGGGCACCGGCGGCGGCCAGCAGCATCCAGTCGGCGAACGGGGCGGGGAGGTTGCCGAAGAAGTAGGCGGTGGCCCCGGCGACCGCGATCAGCACGAGCGCCGACCAGAAGAGATGCCTGGCGCTGCCGTGGAAGCGGGCGATCAGCCGTTCCTCCGCGGGCGGCGCCCCGGGCGGGGGCATCATCGGCCGCCCGCCGAGACCCACCGGTTGCGTCATGCGTCCATTCTGGCCCGCAACCCGCCATCCCGGGGGAGAATCCCGGGTGTGTCCCGGGTCGCGCGCCCGCGGCGGCGCGGGCGCGCTGCGCGACGGCCTCCGGTCAGAGCGCGCGGAGGTGCACGATGTCGCCCGCTGCGATCGCCCGCTCCCCCGTGGCGTCCACGACGCGGATGCGGCCGTCCTCGGCCAGTCCCGTCGCCCGGCCGAGGATCTCCCCGCCGCCGGGGAGGGAGACCCGCACCTCCTGGCCGACGGTGAGGCAGCGGGCGGCGACGCGGTCCCGGAGCCCGCTCGCGACCGCCGACCCGTACTCTGCGAGAGCGGCGAGGAGCCCGTCCAGCCGCGCGATGTAGCCGGCCACGAGGAGATCCCGATCGCAGGACGCCCCCTCGACCGCGAACGACGTCGCCGTCGGCACCGGGAGCTGCTCGGCCGTCATCGCCGTGTTCACGCCCGCGCCGACGACCACGACGTCGGCGCCTGCCGCCTCGGCCAGGATGCCGCAGATCTTCCGCCCGCCGACCAGGACGTCGTTGGGCCACTTCACGCCGACGGCGGCCCGCGGGAGCTGGGCGGACACCGCCTCGGCCATCGCCAGTCCTGCCGCGAGCGGGATCCAGCCCCGCTCGGCGAGCGGCACGTCGGACACGCGCAGCAGCACGGAGACGGCGAGCGCCGACCCCGCGGGCGCCACCCAGCTGCGCTCCAGACGCCCGCGCCCCGCCCGCTGGTCCTCGGTCAGCAGCACCGAGAGGTGGGGCCACTCATCCGCGTCCGCCGCCCGCGCCAGGAGGTCGGCGTTGGTGGATCCGGTCGAGGGGATCTCCTCGAGACGGGAGGCCGCGGCAGAGGAGTGCGGATAGCTCATCCCGACACCCTACAGAGGATCGGCGATCCCCTTGTGCGAGGCATCCAACGGCCTCGTGGAGCCCGGCGCTAGGGTGGGATCCGTGACGGATACGCCTGACCTCTCCACGACCGCCGGCAAGATCGCCGACCTCCGCGCCCGCTACGACGAGGCCGTGGTCGCGCCCGAGGCGACGGCGAAGGAGAAGCAGCACGCGAAGGGCAAGATGACCGCCCGCGAGCGCATCGACCTGCTCGTCGACCCCGGGAGCTTCGTCGAGTTCGACGAGTACGTCCGGCACCGCACCACGGCCTTCGGGATGGACAAGTCCCGCCCCTACGGCGACTCCGTCGTGACCGGGATCGCCACGATCCACGGCCGGACGGTGGCGGTCTACTCCCAGGACTTCTCGACCTTCGGCGGCTCCCTCGGCGAGGTCTCGGGCGAGAAGATCATCAAGATCATGGAGTTCGCGCTGGGCAGCGGCGTGCCGATCATCGGCATCCTCGACTCCGGCGGCGCGCGCATCCAGGAGGGCGTGCTGGCGCTCAGCAAGTACGGCGAGATCTTCCGTCTGAACACTCGTTCCTCCGGTGTCATCCCGCAGATCTCGATCATCATGGGCCCGGCGGCCGGCGGCGCCGTCTACGGCCCGGCGCTCACCGACTTCGTGATCATGGTCGACAAGACCAGCCAGATGTTCGTCACCGGCCCCGACGTCATCAAGACGGTCACCGGCGAGGACGTCGGGATGGAGGAGCTGGGCGGGGCCTACACCCACAACACCCGCTCCGGCGTCGCGCACTATCTCGCCGAGGACGAGGACGACGCGATCGACTACGCGCGCACCCTCCTCGGCTTCCTCCCCGACAACAACATGGCGGAGCTGCCCACGTACGCCTCCGCGTTCGCGTTCGAGACGACCGACGCCGACCGCGTGCTGAACACGATCGTCCCGGACTCCCCCAACCAGCCGTACGACATCCACACGGTCATCGAGCACGTGGTGGACGACGGCGAGTTCCTGGAGGTCCAGCCGCTGTTCGCCCCGAACATCGTGATCGGGTTCGGGCGCGTCGAGGGCCGGTCGGTGGGCGTCATCGCCAACCAGCCATCGCAGATGGCGGGAACCCTGAACATCGAGGCCGGCGAGAAGGCCAGCCGCTTCGTCCGGTTCTGCGATGCGTTCTCGATCCCGATCGTCACCCTCGTCGACGTCCCCGGCTACCTCCCCGGGACCGACCAGGAGTGGACGGGAGTGATCCGCCGCGGCGCGAAGCTCATCTACGCCTACGCCGAGGCGACCGTGCCGCTGGTCACGGTGATCCTGCGGAAGGCATACGGCGGCGCCTACATCGTGATGGGCTCGAAGCAGCTGGGCGCCGACGTGAACCTCGCGTGGCCGACCGCCGAGATCGCCGTCATGGGCGGCCAGGGCGCGGTGAACATCCTCTATCGCGGGGAGATCAAGCGCGCGGAGGAGGCCGGGGAGGACGTCGCGGCGGTCCGCACGCGCCTGGCCAACGAGTACACCTACAACGTGACCTCCCCCTTCCTCGCCGCCGAGCGGGGCGAGCTGGACGGCATCATCGAGCCGGCGAACACGCGCGTGTCGATCGCGAAGGCGCTCCGCGCGCTCCGCGGGAAGCGTGCGGAGCTGCCTCCCAAGAAGCACGGGAACATTCCCCTGTGAGCGTCCAGGACCAGCCGGACGACTCCGCCGCCGCACCGGTCGACTTCCAGGTGCTCCGGGGAGCCGCGTCCGAGGAGGAGTTCGGGGCGCTGATCGCGGTCCTCTCGGAGGCGTTCACCGCCGAGGAGGCCGAGGCCGTGGCCGCGGAACCGCGGGTCTCGGCGTGGACGCGCACGCAGCGCCCGCTGCGGCGTCCGCTGCGACGGGACATCCCCTGGGGTCGTTTCTCGGGCTGACAGCCGGGCGCTCCGGCGCCTCCTGCACGTCCGGGACCCGTCGCGCATCATCCCAGAGAGGGATTCGCCGGGGCGATCTCCTCGAAAATGTCCCCCAAAGTACCTACAGACAGGACCTTGGCGAACAGCGAGACTTGTTCTTGCAACGCTTCGCGTTCGGCCGGTCCTCTGTCACAGGGTAGATAGACGATCACCGGTCTCCGCGGACGGTTTTCGGGTAACTGTTCCGCACCGGCGAGGGGCAGGCGGCTTCGCCGCCCCTCGCCCTCAAAGCGTCCGCCCCGGGATCCTCCTCCCTCACCGGGGCAGACGTTCGCCCCCGATGGTCAGGCTCGCTCAATGCGGAAGAGCGGATGACCTTCGAGCATCGCGATGGCCTGCATTCCCGGTGAGCTTTGCGATCGAACAAATTCCCAGTTACCGATGAGGAAGATCCGATCCTTCGCGCGTGTCAGCGCTACATTCAGCAGTTTTGCGGCGCTGTTCGCGCGTCGACCCGCGCGAAGGTCAGCGCCAGCGATCCAGCGCGGCTTGTCGTCTTGCATAAGGTCAAAGATGACAGTTTCGTACTCCTGCCCCTGGAATCGGTGAGCGGTTCCGGCGGGAAGGACAAGGCCACGGGCAGCAGCCTTGCTGGCGACCAGCTTGGCTTGGCCCACATATGGAGTGACGAACCCTGTGCTGCCCGTGGACAGCGCGGCGTAGTCGATCGCGATGTTCGCGGTGGCCTCGCAAGACCAGGACTCCCCGGCCTTCTTGAAACGAAGGCCAGTGACCCGTGACGTATCGATGAAGGTCATGACGGCGACGCCGTCCTCAGGATCAGATCTGGCGCTGTCGAGGAGCCCGTCATAGCAGAATCTGTTGACGACACTCGCAATGATCGGCGGGTACCGGTACTGCGTCGACAGCGCGATGCAACGTGGGTGCTCGTCCGCGCTCTTCCTGTCGGCGATCCCGACCAACTCGAAGACGTCGGAGGTGCGCCATGCCGCGATTCGACTCTCCTCCTCAGTGCGGGGGTCCTCGATCTCGTTGATAGGCGCATTCTGGAGGAAGTCCCCGACCACGGCGAGGGTGCGATCCGCCCGAGAACCGGCGTACACGACAGACGCCGCGGACGCACCCGCAGCTTCGTCGATGATGACGACATCGAACCTTCGAGCGAGAAGAGTCGGATTGAAGGTCAACGCCGTCAACGTGCACGCAACGACCGGCGCTTTCGCGAGAAGCTCTTCCTTGGTCTTGCGGTACTCGTCTTCCAGCACAGTCCGTGCGGACTCGAGATCCTCCAATGTGGCATCCAGCTCAGCGACTCGTTCTAGAAGGTTGCGATACTCGATGACGCGCTTCATCGACCCGTCCTGAACAGCGGCATTGATGAGCGAGGAATGAACATCGATGTCACCCACCTCCTCCTCAAGCTCGGAGATACGAGTGGCGATCTCGCGCCTGCGCTCCGTGACAGCCCTAACGATGTCGGCAGCGTCGTGGGCCGTCCGGGCGGCGACGACCTCCGCCCTCGCAGAGATAAGAAGAGCATCGCGTTCATCGTTCATATGATCGACTCGCACCGCTGCCTCTCGGAGCCGTCGTACCGCCTCGTCCCGGCGCGCACGTGCATCTTCGACGTTGAGCATGGCCGCCTGCTCACCCCGAAAAGCCTCCTCGTGAAGCAGTTCGTGACGACGGCGAATCCAGGGAAATACGCCACGCCAGCCGGATCGGAGAGATATCTCCGCTGTCCGAAGGTTTGAGGACGCAATCTTCAGCATCCTCTCCCGCGCGCGCACTTCGTCATGAAGGTGGTCTAAGGCGACCTTGTGCTCTGCGTGTCCATGAGTGACCCGTGCCAGTATCTCCTCGTGGGCACGAAGCCGATCGCCGGAGCCAGCAAATTCGGCGTAGGCACGATAGACCCTGCGGTGCTCCTCTTCTGCCTTTTGCTGCTCTTCGACGACGAGCGAAATGTCATCGCGAAGCCTCGATAAAGCTGTTAATTCGGCTTCTGCATCGACCGCGCGAATGAGTATCGTCACAGCGATCTCGGCCGCATCGAGCTCCCGTCTGATTCGGAGCTCAAGCACCCGGTCCTGATGACTCCTGTTCTCACCAATCGCCCCGTCGATGACAGCCCGACGCTGCTCAACGTTCGTAATGAGCGCAGCAGCCTTCTCCACAAGCAGGTATCGGTGCTCGGCGATTGCCGGCAGTACTTTCTGATCATCACCCGCATGTCGTACCAAGCGACCAGGCTCAGTCAATCCGAGACCGTACTTGACGTCGTCTTCGATGATGCCTCGAAGAACGTTGTCGACGGCGACGTTCGTGTGCGAGGCGATGAGCACGGACCGATCCGCGCGTAAAGCGTCGACGACGGCGCTGGTGATGACGGTCGTCTTCCCCGTCCCCGGAGGCCCCCATACGAGAAACCCGCCGGGAGAGGTCATTGCTGAGAGAGCCCGTAACTGTCCTTCATTCATCGCCCGATCGGGGGGCAGATAGTCAGGATTCTTCGCCACATGCGACGGGCCGGCGCCGACACGACTCCAGAGCGAGGCGAGCACGTCGCCACGGCTGGATTGACCGAGTGCTGACTGCAGCCCTTCCTTGATCTTCAGCTCTGTGTCGTCCGAACGGAACACGCGCACCTTGACGGCCTGAGCCAACCTGGCCCGACTCTGCGGAGGGATGGAAAGAGTCAGAAGCCCCTTGGATGGGAAGTACCGCTCATACTCCAGAGGCTGCCGGTTCTCCACCCGCTTCGGATCGAGGTCAGCATCGACTGCGAAGAACTTCGTTTGCTTCCACAGCACGCCTTGTCGGGAACCGACGACGATCTCTATTCTTCTCGCATCGCTGTTCCAGCCACACGGCATCGACGGCAACTCTACAGCGCTGCCGTGTAGCAACGCGTGCTGAACATCCCCCTCGATCGCCTCGGAGGCAAGCTCATGTATGCCCTTCCAGCCGAGTCCGAAAGCCCTCTCCCGCGCGGCCTGAACCGGGTCCTTGTCTCTATGACTCACTCGTGCTCCCCCCAGAGCTTGCTCTCACCTAACCATGGCATGACAAGACGCTGTATCGAAGTTGCTCAGCCCTTCTCGGCGCGGGGATCCCGTGCACTCCGGCGGATCTCCCGCCACAGCTCCACCGAGTCCTCGTCGGACGACTCTCCCGCAGCGGTGCGTCCCACGACCGTGACCGCGATCTCCGCGTCGCGGGCCGCGCGGATGATCAGCCGTGCGGAGTCGGCGTCGCGGAGCACCGCCGCCAGCTCCGCCCTGATCCGGTCCCGCGCGTCCTCGTCCAGCTCGTCGAGGCCGCCCTCGTCGAAGACCGTCACGGTCACACCCCGCCGGCGCGCCGCCGCGATCGATGCCCGCGCGTCCTCGTTGAGGAGGTTCGCACCGCGGATCTCGTCGCGCAGACGCCCCTCCGCGAGCCGCGCCTCGAGACGCTCCTCCTGGCCGAGGTCGCCCGTCGACTCGATCACCCGGGAGAGCACAGGACCCGCCACGGCGAGCGCGTACTGCACGCGCACCCGACGCTCCCGCTGCCGCACCGCCTGCGTCGTGTGCCAGGCGGACGCCGCCTGCTGGATCCCCACGAGCCGGTCGGTGTCGCGCACCGCCCGGTCCCAGAAGGCCGAGAGCAGCTGGGCGATGACCATCCACACCGCGGAGCCGACGAGACCGAGGTCCAGCGCGCCGTCCATGCCGATCCAGACGCTCGTCGTCGCCGTGAGCGCGACGAGCACGAGCCAGCCGAGGAGCGATCGCCGGCGGACGATGCAGATCACGCCGATGAGTCCCACCCCGCCGATGTACCAGGTGGCGTACGGTGCCCGGAGGGCCGCCGGGTCCAGGGCGAGGTTGGCCAGCACCGGGATCACCGCACCTGCGGCCAGCGCGATCGCCGCGAACGGCATCGGCATGCGCAGCCGCCGCCCCGCGCCGACGATCACGGTCAGCGCGATCACCGCGAGGAAGAGCAGGACCGAGGCGACCAGCAGCCACGGGACCCGAGGCGGGACCGTCCACCACAGCCCCCGGAAGGCGAGGTAGAGGGCGAACCCGATCGCCAGGATCGTGGCGACGCTGCGGACCGTGAGCCTCACGAGACGGACCATCCCAGCGTCACGCTCGTGCCCCGCCGATCCGACTCGATCGTCGCGGTCCCGCCGACCGCCGCCATCCTCGCCAGGATCGAGGCGCGGATGCCGAGCCGGTCGGCCCCGACCGCCTCGGGGTCGAATCCGCCGCCGGTGTCGCTGACCTTCACGGTCAGGCCGGTCTCGCCGTGCCCCTCGACGACGATCACGAGCCCCCGCCCCGCGGCGTGCACGATGGCGTTGCCGATCGCCTGGCGCGCGGCGAGCGCGACGGCGCGCGCCACCCGGTCGGGCACCGCGCCGTGGCCGAAGCAGTCGACGATCGCGGTCGTGTCCATCTCGGCGACGACGCGCTCGAGGTCCTCGGCGATGCGCGCGATCTCGACGGGCTCCTCGCTCCCCTCCTGCGCGCTGGACGCCTCGGCGTTGGCGAGGCGGGTGAGGGCCTCCCGTGCCATCGCGACGGCGAGGTCCTTCTCACGGTCGGTGCGCGCGCGCTCCGCCGCGATGAGGGCCGCGAGCACGCTGTCGTGCATGAGGGCCGCCACCGCGACCCGTTCCTCCTCCGCCGCGGCAGCCGCAGCGGCGGCGGCATACGAGGCGACGGCCCTGCCCCTGGCATCGTCCACGCCCGCGGCGACGGAGCGGAACATCCATGCGAGCGCGACCAGGACGCATCCGAGGATCAGGGTGAAGGAGACGTCGAAGGCGATGGTCTCCCAGAAGCCGGCGGCGAAGCCGCCCTGCGCGAGACGGACGAAGCCGTACAGGAAGGGACCGAGCAGCGCCCACAGCAGTTGGAGCACGATCGGGAAGGCCACGACCGCCGCCACTCCGGCGACGTTCACGAGGAAGAAAATCCAGGGCTGGCTCGTCGGAGAGCCGCCGTGCAGCGCGACGAACGGCCACAGCGCGAGGACGAGGGCGTAGGCGATCGTGAACGAACCGGCAGCGACCCGCACGCCGCGCCCGATCACGCAGGCGACGAGCATGATCGCCAACGGGACGAAGGCCAGGAGGATCAGCGCGACGTGGGGCACGTCGATGCGCGACACCTTGCCGATCGCGGAGATGAACGCCTGGACGCCGAGGGCGAGCGCGCCGACGCCGACGACGATCGCGATGATGCGCTCCATCCGCTTCCCGGCGAAACGCTCCAGCTCCCGGCCCACCTCCCCCGGCGACGGGATCTTCTCCCAGGCCGCCCGAAGGGTCGTGTCAGGGGACAATCGAGTGATCCTCCTGCGGCGGGTTGAGGATACCGTCCTCCATCGCCCGTCGCAGCAGATCGATCTTCGTCGGCGCGGGACGCCCCACATCGACGTACTTCACGCGGATGCGCGTGATGTTCTCCTTCGCCGTGGAGTACGCGACCCCCAGCCGCTCGGCGACCGCCTTCAGCGGCAGCCCGGTCGCGTACAGGCGGAGGACCTCGCGCTCGCGCACCGAGAGCTGGGCGTCGGCGAAGGCGCGATCGCCCTCGACGGCGCTGGCCCACTCGACGTTGTTCAGCGCCTCTCCCTGCGCGACGGTGCGCACGGCGGCGATGACGTCGTCGATCGGCGAGGACTTGCTGATGATGCCGGCAGCGCCGGCCGCGAGCGCCTCGCGCACCGCCGCCGGGCGGTCGGCCACGCTGTGGATCACGACGCTGGATCCGTCGGCCACGAGCCGCATCACGTTCTCGGTCACCGTCGTGCCGTCGCCGAGGGTCAGGTCGAGCACCACGACATCGGCCGGCGGCATCCCCGTCGTCCTCCGCCGATCGAGGTACTCCCCGACGCCGCCGCCGGCGAAGACGAGCGCGAACCCCGCCCCTTCCAAGGTCGCCGAGAGCCCGAGCCGAACGGACTCGTGATCGTCGATGAGGGCTACGCTGCTCATCCCGTCAGCCTACTCAGGCGCCGCCGCGGCGACCGGCGGGGGTGAGCAGCGCGATCGCCTCGAAGTGGTGGGAGTGCGGGAAGAGATCGAGAGCGCGGAGCTCCTCGGCCTCGTAGCCGAGACCCCGGAACGTCCCGAGGTCCCTCGCGAGCGCCACGGGATCGCAGGCGACATACGCGATCGAGGCGGGCCCGAGCCCCGCGACCGCCTCGACCACCGCGCGGCCGGCGCCGGCGCGCGGTGGATCCAGGACCACGGCTCCCCCGGCGACGGCGGCGCCATCGTCGCCCTCGCGGAGGGCGGCGAGGAAGCGGTCGGCGCGTGCGGTCACGGCCTCGACCCCGAGGTCCTCGAGGTTCGCCCGCGCGTGCTGGGTGGCGCGGGCGCTCGCCTCCACCGTGGTGATCCGCCGGGCGCCGAGGCGTCCGAGCGTGGCAGCGAAGAGCCCGACGCCGCCGTAGAGGTCCAGATGCGCCGCGTCGGGATCGACCCGTCCCGCCAGGAGGTCGGCCACCACAGCGTCGAGCGTCGCGGCGGCGCCGGCGTGCACCTGCCAGAACCCGTTGACGTCGAGGAGGAACTCCCGGTCGCCGACCCGCTCGCGGATGACCTCCGGCACGGGGCGGGCGGGACGGCGGCTCCGGCGTCCTCCGCCGCTCTGCGCCTTCGTCGCGGGGCGGGGCCGGTCGTCCGCCCGTTCCAGGACGCGCACGCGCCCGTCCGCCGGCTCGACGAGCTCGATCCGGCCCTCATGACGACGTCCCGCCGTTCCCGCCAGCTCGCGCGCGGCCTCGGCGACGGCGGGACGGGCGAGCGGATGGTCGGCGACCGGGACGACCCGATGGCTGCGGGCGGCGAACGGGCCGACGCGGCCGTCGGCGTCCACATGCAGAGTGACCCGGGTGCGCCAACCCTCCTCCGCGCCCCCGATGTCCTCGATCTCCGGCGCCTCGATGCCCCCTCCGGCGAAGCGGTCCAGCGCCTCGGCGAGCACTCGGCGCTTGAGGGCGCGCTGATGCCCGATCTCGATGTGGCCGAGGTCCGCGCCGCCCGGTCGGGACGACGGCGCGATCCGCACGTCCGCCTCCGCCCAGACGTGCGCGCGACGGTGCGGCGATGCGGCGAGCACCTCGACGGTCTCGGCCCGCCAGAAGGCGTCCTTCGACGCGTCGCTCACCTGCGCGCGGACCCGTTCGCCGGGGATGGCGTCGGCGACGAACACGACCCGGCCCTCGTGCCGAGCCACCATGACCCCGCCGTGTGCGATGCCGGTCACGTCGAGCTCGAGGATGTCGCCAGGGGTAGTCACCTACCGATGATCCCACGGCGGATAGCGTGGACGCATGCGCGTCTGCCTCGCCTCCACCTCCCCCGCCCGCCTCGCCCTGCTGCGGCAGAGCGGCATCGAGCCGCTCACGATGGCCCCCGACGTCGACGAGGACGCCGTCGCCCGCGCGGAGGAGGAACGCCGGGGCGCGCCGCTGGAGCCGGCCGAGATCGTCCTGCTGCTCGGCAGGGCGAAGGCCGCGGACGTCGCGGCGCGCCTGAGCGCGGAGGATCCCGCCTTCGAGGGGATCGTGATCGGCGGCGACTCGATGTTCGCGATCGACGGCCGGGTGTACGGCAAGCCGCATCGCGCCGACGAGGCGATCCGCCGCTGGGAGGAGATGCGCGGTCGCACCGGCGTGCTGCACTCCGGGCACAGCGTCTTCCTGATCCGGCCGGGCGGTGAGCCCGTCGAGGCGTGGGCGTCCGCCGAGGCATCCGTCTCGTTCGCCGCCGACGTCACGGCCGAGGAGATCCGCGCCTACGTCGCCTCCCGCGAGCCGCTCCAGGTCGCGGGGGCCTTCACCGTGGACGGTCTCGGCGGGGCGTTCATCGAGCGGGTCGAGGGGGATCCTTCGACCGTCGTCGGCATGTCGCTGTCGATGCTGCGGCGGCTCGCCGGTGAGCTCGGCGTGCGGTGGACCGACCTGTGGAATCGGGTCGGCTGACCGTCCCATCCCCGGGGGAGCCGAGACCGGCTCGTAGAGTCTCGCCCACGTCTGGCAGAGATTCTTGTGGAGAGTCGTCAAAAGGATCGGGCCGACGGTCGATAGGCTGACGTTCATGCCTGAAATCGCCAAGGTGCTCGTCGCCAACCGCGGCGAGATCGCCGTCCGCATCATCCGCGCCGCGCGCGACTCCGGTCTCTCCTCCGTCGCCGTCTACGCGGATCAGGACCGGGACGCCCTGCACGCGAGGCTCGCCGACGAGGCCTACGCGCTCGACGGCGCCACCAGCGCCGACACCTACCTGCAGATCGACAAGATCCTCTCCGTCGCACGCCGCGCCGGAGCAGACGCCGTGCACCCCGGGTACGGCTTCCTCGCCGAGAACGCCGACTTCGCCCGCGCGGTGATCGGCGCAGGAATGGTCTGGATCGGCCCGTCGCCCGAGGCGATCGAGTCGCTCGGCGACAAGGTGACGGCCCGCCACGTCGCCGAGAAGGTCGGCGCCCCCCTCGCGCCCGGCACCCCCGGTCCCGTCGAGACCGCCGAGGAGGTCGTGGCGTTCGCCGAGCAGGTGGGTCTTCCCATCGCGATCAAGGCGGCCTACGGCGGCGGCGGACGCGGCCTGAAGGTCGCCCGCGAGCTGGGCGAGGTCGCGGAGATGTTCGAGTCCGCCACCCGCGAGGCCATCGCCGCGTTCGGTCGCGGCGAGTGCTTCGTCGAGAAGTACCTCGACAAGCCGCGCCACGTCGAGACCCAGTGCCTCGCGGACGCCGCGGGCAACGTCGTCGTCATCTCCACCCGCGACTGCTCACTGCAGCGCCGTCACCAGAAGCTCGTCGAGGAGGCGCCGGCGCCGTTCCTCACGGAGGAGCAGAACCGCATCCTCTACGAGGCGTCCAAGGCGATCCTGCGCGAGGTCGGCTACGTCGGAGCAGGCACGTGCGAGTTCCTGATCGGCGCCGACGGCACGATCTCCTTCCTCGAGGTCAACACCCGCCTCCAGGTGGAGCACCCGGTCTCCGAGGAGGTCACCGGGATCGACCTCGTCCGCGAGCAGTTCCGGATCGCCGCCGGCGGCACGATCGACTACGAGGATCCCGCCCCTCAGGGCCACTCGTTCGAGTTCCGCATCAACGGCGAGGACCCAGGACGCGGCTTCCTCCCGCAGCCGGGCCCGATCCAGGTGTTCAAGACCTTCGGCGGCCCGGGCATCCGACTCGACTCCGGCGTGACCGCGGGCGACGAGGTCTCGGGCGCGTTCGACTCGCTGCTGGCGAAGATCATCGTCACCGGCAAGGATCGTGCGGAGGCGCTGGAGCGCTCCCGACGCGCTCTCGACGAGTTCGAGGTCGCGGGCCTGCCCACGGTCCTCCCCTTCCACCGCAAGGTCGTCCGTGACCCCGCGTTCGTCGCGGAGGACGGCGTCTTCGGCGTGTTCACGCGCTGGATCGAGACCGAGTTCGTGAACGACATCCCCGCCTGGGACGGAGAGCTGGAGGCCCCTGCGGCCTCAGCCGGCCGCCACACCGTGGTCGTCGAGGTCGGGGGCAAGCGCCTCGAGGTGAGCCTCCCCGACCGGGTGGCAGCCGCAGCGGGCAGCGCAGGGCGCCCCGCCGCCGTGCCGCCGTCGCGCCGCAGCCACGCCACAAGCGCGTCGGCCGGGGCATCGGGCGACGCCGTGAAGTCCCCGATGCAGGCGACGATCGTGAAGGTCGCCGTCGAGGAGGGGCAACAGGTCGTGAAGGGCGACCTCGTCGTGGTCCTCGAGGCCATGAAGATGGAGCAGCCCCTCCAGGCCCACAAGGACGGCGTGGTCGGCGCGATCAACGCCGCCCCCGGCGAGACCGTCACCGCGGGCCATCAGCTCCTCACGATCAGCTGACCCCCGCTCTCGCGCCTCGCTCTCACACCTCGCACTCGCGTCGAGCGCTGGCACCCCGCGCTCGCACCTCGCACTCGCGTCCAGCGCTGGCACCCCGCGCTGGCGTCGAGCGCTGTCGTTCCCGTCGCGATTTCGGCCGCTCCGGCCGCGCACGGACGGCCGAAATCGCGACCGGAGCGAACACCCGCACCACACTCGTACCACGGACGGGCCGGGGACGGTTCGAAGGCACAGGCCGCGAGACTGCATCTGCGTCTCGAGACTGCGCGATTTTCGCGCAGTCTCGAGCGGGAGATGCAGTCTCGGAAGGCGGATGCTGTCTCGCGGGGAGCGGAGCGAGCGGACGCGGGAGCGGGAGCGCTACATGTTGCCGAGGTGCATCGCCCTGGTCGCGTCGGTGATGCTGCCGGACAGCGAGGGGTAGGCCGCGAACACCCGGGACACCTGGTCCACGGTGAGGCGACGCTCCACCGCGACCGCGATCGGGTAGATCAGCTCGGACGCCTTGGGCGCCACGATCACGCCTCCGATCACGGTGCCCGATCCCTTGCGAGCGATGATCTTGACGAAGCCGTCCTTGATGCCCATCATCTTCGCGCGGGGGTTGGCGGCCAGCGGCAGCTTGTAGACGAAGCCGTCGGCCGCGCCGTTCTGCACGTCCTGCTCCGAGTACCCGACGGTCGCGATCTCCGGGGCGGTGAAGATGTTCGCGGTGATCTTGCGCTGCTCGATCGGGATCACGATGTCGCCGAGGGCGTGGAAGACCGCGGTGCGCCCCTGCATCGCGGCAACCGAGGCGAGCGGGAAGAAGTTCGTGCAGTCGCCGGCCGCGTAGACGTTGGACACGGACGTGCGCGCGACGCGGTTGACGCGGATGTGACCGGACTCGGTCAGCTCGATCCCGGCCTCCTCCAGCCCGATCCCCGTCGTGTTCGGGATCGACCCGACCGCCATGAGGCAGTGGCTGCCCTCGACGGTGCGGCCGTCGGCGAGCGTGACCAGGACGCCGTCGTCGGTGCGCTCCACGCTCTCCGCTCTGGACTTGGAGAGCACCTGCATGCCGCCCCGCTTGAAGACCTTCTCCAGGACCTTCGCCGCGTCCTCGTCCTCGCCGGGGAGCACCTGGTCGCGGCTGGAGACGAGGGTGACCTTGCCCCCGAGGTTCATGTAGGCCGAGGCGAACTCGGCGCCGGTGACGCCCGAGCCGACGACGATCAGGTGCTCCGGCAGCGCCTTCATGCCGTAGAGCTGGGTCCAGGTGAGGATCCGGTCGCCGTCGGGCTTGGCGGAGTCGAGCTCGCGCGGCGATGCACCGACCGCGACGACGAGGGTGCCGGCCTCGACGCGGTCGAAGTCCGTCCCGCCCGGGCCCGTGGACACGACGATCCCGCCGGGACCGTCCAGGCGTCCGTGGCCGGACAGGATGCGCACGCCCGCCTCGACCAGCGCCGAGCGCATGTCGTCGGACTGCTGACGCGCGAGGGTCAGGAGCCGGTTGTTCACGGCGGCGAGGTTGATCGCGACGCGGGGCTTCAGGGGCTTCCCCTCGGCGCCCTTCGCGTAGAACTGCACGCCGAGGTCGGACGCCTCGGTGATCGCGACGGCGGCGTCGGCCGTCGCGATCAGGCTCTTCGACGGGACGACATCGGTGAGGACCGCGGATCCGCCCACGCCGACGCGCTCGACCAGCGTCACCTCCGCCCCGAGCTGGGCGGCAGCGAGCGCCGCCTCGTAGCCGCCGGGACCGCCGCCGAGGACGGCGACGCTCTGCCTGATCGCGAAGGGAGCCTGAGACATGAAAACCATTCTCCCGCATATCTGGCACCCTCACGGGCACAGTTCCTAGAGTGGATCCATGCCAGAGATCCATGACAACCCCCTCGACGCCCCCTCCGCCGATCCGTTCGCGATCGCCGCCGAGGCCGCCGCCGACATCCACCGGCTCACCGGGGTCGAGACCCACGACGTCGCCGTCACCCTCGGCTCGGGCTGGGGGAAGGCCGCCGAGCTCATCGGCGAGACCGTCGCCACCATCCCCGCCACCGAGGTCGCCGGCTTCTCCAAGCCCGCGCTGGAGGGTCACGTCGGGACTCTGCGCAGCATCCGCACGCCCGGAGGCGCGCACGTGCTGGTCATCGGCGCGCGCACCCACTACTACGAGGGGCACGGCGTCCGCCGCGTCGTGCACAGCGTCCGCACGGCCGCAGCGACCGGCGCCAAGACCATGGTGCTCACCAACGGCGCCGGCGGCGTCCGCGAGTCCTGGAGCCCCGGCCAGCCCGTGCTGATCAGCGACCACATCAACCTCACCGCGGACTCCCCGCTCGAGGGGGCGACCTTCATCGACCTCACCGACCTCTACTCCTCGCGTCTGCGCGACCTCGCCCACACGATCGACCCCTCGCTCGACGAGGGCGTCTACTGCCAGTTCCGCGGACCGCACTACGAGACCCCCGCCGAGGTGCGGATGGCCAAGGCCATCGGCGGCGACATCGTCGGCATGTCCACCGCCCTGGAGGCGATCGCCGCCCGCGAGGCGGGCATGGAGGTGCTCGGGTTCTCGCTCATCACGAACCTCGCCGCCGGAATCCAGAAGACGCCCCTCAGCCACGCCGAGGTGATCGAGGCCGGTCGCGAGGCCGAGCCCGTGATCTCCTCGCTCCTGGCCCGTGTGATCGGGGCGCTGTGAGCGAGCAGCCGGCACAGGACCGGCTCTCCCAGGCCCGCGCTTGGCTCCGGCAGGATCCGGATCCGCAGACCCGTGACGAGCTCGCCGGGATCATCACCCGCGCCTCGGCCGGCGAGGCGACCGCCCTCGCCGAGCTCGAGGACCGCTTCGGGTCGCGGCTCGCCTTCGGGACCGCGGGACTGCGCGGAGAGCTCGCCGCCGGGAGCAACCGCATGAACCGGGTGCTCGTCGCGCAGGCGGCCGCCGGATTCGCGGCGTTCCTCGCCGACCGGGCGGAGGCCGGAGTCGTCCCCACCGTCGTGATCGGCTACGACGGACGCAGGAACTCCCGGGTCTTCGCGCAGGACTCCGCCGAGATCTTCGCCGGTGCCGGGCTCCGCGCGATCCTCCTCCCCCGTCTCCTGCCGACCCCGGTGCTCGCGTTCGCCGTGCGCCACCTGGCCGCCGACGCCGGCGTCATGGTCACGGCCAGCCACAACCCGCCGAACGACAACGGCTACAAGGTGTACCTCGGCGGGGCCGACCACGGGTCGCAGATCGTCTCGCCCGCCGACGCCGAGATCGCCGCCCGCATCGAGCAGGTCGCAGCCCTCGGGGACGTCGGGGCGCTCCCGCGCTCCTCGGCGTACGAGACCGCCGGGGAGGACGTCGTCGAGGCGTACGTCCAGGCGACCGCCGCCGTGGCCCCCGCGCCGGAGACGGCGGCCGGGCTCCGGTGGGTGTATACGGCGATGCACGGCGTGGGCTGGGAGACCTTCTCCCGGATCGTGGAGGCCGCGGGCTACCCCGCGCCGCGCACCGTGGACGCCCAGCTCCACCCCGATCCCGCTTTCCGCACCGTCTCCTTCCCCAATCCCGAGGAGCCCGGCGCGATGGACCTGTCCTTCGCACGGGCGCGGAACACGGGTGCCGAGCTCGTGATCGCGAACGACCCTGATGCGGACCGTCTCGCCGTGGCCGTCCCCGACGCCACCGCCGCCGGCGGCTGGCGCCGTCTCTCCGGCAACGAGGTCGGCCTGCTGCTCGGCCGCCGCGCGGCACGGGCAGCGGCCGGACGCGATGGCGCATCGCTGGCGTGCTCCCTCGTCTCCTCGCCCGGTCTCGGCGCGATCGCCGAACGCCACGGCCTCGCCTTCCACGAGACGCTCACGGGCTTCAAGTGGATCTCCCGCGCCCCCGGCATGGTGTTCGGCTACGAGGAGGCCCTGGGCTACCTCGTGAATCCGGGCACGGTGCGGGACAAGGACGGCATCTCCGCGGCCCTCGCGCTGCTGGAGCTCGCCGCTGAGGCACGAGGCCGCGGTGCGACGGTGCTCGACCTGCTGGACGAGCTCGCCGCCGAGATCGGTCACTTCGCGAGCGACCAGGTCTCGATCAGGGTCCAGGACGTCGCCGTCATCGGCAGGATCATGACGGCGCTCCGCGAGCGTCCGCCCGTCGCCTTCGGGGAGACCGCCGTGGAATCCGCCGAGGACCTCCTCACCGTCGGCGGAGACGCCCCGGCGGGCGACGTGCTGCGCTACCGCCTCGCCGACGGGTCGCGCGTGATCGTGCGTCCCAGCGGAACGGAGCCGAAGCTCAAGGTGTACATCGACGCCCGCGCCGAGTCCGCCGAGTCCGCGCGCACGGCGATCGGCCGTCTCAGCGACGCGGTGCGCGCCCTCCTGGACGAGCTGGGCTGAGGATGCCCTCCCGACGCGTCGTGATCCGGACCGCGGGCGGGGCGCATGCGCGCCCCGTCGCGGAGCTCGCGCGTCTGGCCCTGGCCCACCCGGGACCGGTCACCCTGACCGGCCCCGACGGGGCCAGGGTCGATCTCCGCAGCGTCCTCGCGGTGATGGACCTGGCGCTGCTCCCCGGGGACGAGGTCGAGCTCACCGCCGACGGAGCAGGCGCCGACACGCTGCTGGAGGAGATGGGCCGCGTCCTCGACGGCTGAGGCGCGACGTCTGAGCGGGCAGGCGCCGGCCGGGCGATGGCTCCCGCTCAGCCGTCGATCACCGCGACCAGCTCGTCCAGGAACGCGGCGAACGTCGTGCCGCGGCGGACGATCCGCTGCACGCTCTCCCCCTCGCCGAACACCTCGACGAGCTGCTCGAAGACGGTCTGGAACGCCGCGCGGTCCTTCTCGCTGAACGCCGCCAGCGCCACGACCTGGACCCGTCCCGTCCCCCAGGCGACGGAGCCGGCGGCCACCCCCACGGCGATCGCGGTCCGCTCGGCGGTCATCTGCAAGGCGTGGGGCACGGCGAGCGCGTCGCTGAACGCGGTGGAGGAGAGCCGCTCGCGCTGGATCGTGTTCTCCACGTAGTCCTCGCCGATGATGCCGCCGTCGACGAGGAGGGAGCCGAGCCGGCGGATGATCGCCTCCTCGCCCTCGTCGGGGATCGGATGGACGAACGCCTCCGCGGAGAAGTAGCGGGAGAGCTCCTCGCGGAGCCGGGTCAGGCGCCGTGAGCGCCGCAGCCGGGCCGCCGACTGCTGCACCCGCTCCACGTCGGCGTCGGTGAGGAACGGCTGGATCCGCACCACCCGGTCGGCGCTCGCCGGCGGATCGATCGTGCTCAGCACCAGATCGGTGCCGATGGCCGCCCAGTCGGGATCGATCTGGGTCACCACCCGGACCACCTCGATCTCCGGGCCCAGCGACCGGTCCACCCGCGATCGCAGCACCTCGTGCAGCTCGTAGTATCCGGGGCAGACGATGGTGGCCGTCAGCATCGAGTCGGCACGGCGGCTGCGCTCGAGCCGTCCGCCGATATGCATCGCGACGTAGGCGATCTCGTCGTCGTCGACCCGCAGTCCCAGCCTGTCGTGGAGGCCGCTGACGATCGAGACGGCCACCTCGAAGATCATCGGGTAGGCGGACTTCAGCGACCGGGTCAGCGGGTTTCTGGTCCGCGTCTCCTCCCGCGCCCGGCGGCGCAGGTTCTGCACGTGCAGCGCGAGGCGGAGGATGAAGGCGTCGTCGACGAGATCGACCTGATAGTCGGCCGCCGCCTGCACGACCTCCGCGCGCACCGCCTCCTCCACCGCGGGCTCGAGCCCTGCCCGGGCGACCGCGGCGGGATCGGCGGAACCCGGGGCCACGACCCTGGTGAGCACGAGCCGGGCCAGGTGTGTCCTGTCGCCGACCCCCAGCTCCACGCCCAGCCGGTCCCGGGACAGGCGTCCGATCACCTCGCCGACCGCGACCGGCTCGTCGTCGTGGGGGTCCGCCGCCCGGTCGATCGCGCGCCCCGCGGCGACCCGGTCGGCGGCGATCGCGATGTGCAGCAGCACGTCCGAGATCGCCAGCTCGTTCACGTAGTACCCGAGACGCCCGAGCTCGGCGACGAGATCCGCCTTGAACGGGGCGACGGCGCCCGGCTCCACGACGCTGCCCTCCAGCGCCAGGCGGAAGGGGTCGACGGGGAAGCCCGCCGTCTCGATCTCGTCGTGCGCGAGCCTGCTCAGAAGCCTCCGCTGGGCCTGCTCCGGCCCTCGGAGGCGCACGATCTCACGATCCCGCTCCAGGGAGAGCCCCGTGCCGTCGAGCAGGGCGCGCACCCGGCCGAGGTCCGCCTCCAGGGTCGCCTCGCTCACGTGCAGCCGCTCCGCGGTCGCGAACACGTCCACCCCCGCCTGATCGGCCAGAAGAGCGCGCACCAGCCGGTGCAGGCGCGCCCGCGGCGTCGACTGCGCGGAGCCGCGCGCCCGCAGCGCATCCCGCGCCGACGGGCCGGCCCGGTATCCGGCCGGGCCCGACTCGATCGCGTCCCCGCGTCCGACGCGGGCGTTCGCCGCGGCGACGTAGGTGCGCACGCTCCGCGGGGTGACGCCGAGGATGTCGGCGAGGCGGGCCGCCGTCGCCCAGGACCCCTCGCGCAGCAGGGTGCTCAGCAGCTGGTCCTGACGCCGAATCGACACGCTCTCTCCGCTCGCCTCTCCCCCGCGTCGCGCACGGGTCATCCTCATGATGTCAGCATCCTCGCGCGCCGGGGGCGCGGAGCCGTGTTCCGGAGGGGCGGAAGAGAACCTGGTGGCCGCTGCGGCGCCGGCGGAAAAGAATGGCACCGAAGGGATGGCATCGATGAGGATCCAAGTGGTGTGCGGCGCCGGCGCGTCGAGCACGTTCGTGGCGGCAAGGCTGCGACGCACCGCCCTCGCCGCCGGGCGGGACTGGGAGGTCGCCGCCGCGGCGATCGACGCGGTCGACCCGTTCGCCGATGTCGTCCTGGTCGGACCGCACGTCGCCGATCGCCGAGAGGAGATCGCGCACCGCGCATCCAGGGCCCGCATCGTCGTGCTGCCCGAAGACGCTTTCGCCGACCTCGACGGAACGCGGGCATACGCCCTCGTCGAGGCCACTGCCCCGGAAGGAACGCCATGACCACCTCCACCCGCACCGTCCGCATCGGCTCGTCGCACGGGCTGCACGCCCGTCCCGCGAAGCTCTTCGCCCAGGCGGCGAAGGAGAGCGGACTCGCCGTCACCCTCGCCAAGGACGCAGGGAAGGCCGTGAACGCGTCGAGCATCCTCGGCGTCATCGCGCTCGGGCTCGAGCAGGGCGACTACGTGACGCTCTCCGCCGACGGCGAGGGCGCGGAGGCGGTCCTGGACCGCCTCGCCGAGCTGCTGACGACCGATCACGACGAGGACGCGCGATGAGGACCCTCCGCGGGGTGGGCATCGGGCAGGGCATCGCCCAGGGCCCGGTCGTCCGCATGGCGGAGCCCCTGCCCGCCCCGGACTCCACGCCGAGCGCCCTCGGCGCCGACGCGGAGCGCGCACGGGCTCGCGAGGCCGTCGCGAGCGTCGCCGCCGAGCTGCAGCGACGCGGCGAGCAGGCCGGGGGCGCCGCGCAGGAGGTGCTCGAGGCCCAGGCGATGATCGCCGAGGACCCCACCCTCGAGGAGGAGCTCGACGCCCGCATCGCCGCCGGGAGCACCGCGGAGTGGGCCGTGCACGACGCGTTCGCCGGCTTCCGCGCCACCCTGGAGGCCGTCGGCGGCTACCTCGGCGAGCGCGCGGCGGACCTCGACGACATCTCGCAGCGCGTCCAGGCCCACCTGCTCGGACGCCCGGCCCCCGGCGTGCCCGACCCCGGGCACCCCTTCGTGCTCGTCGCCCGCGACCTCGCCCCCGCCGACACGGCGCTCCTGGACCTCGAGAAGGTCCTCGCGCTGGTCACGTTCGAGGGCGGGCCCACCTCGCACACCGCGATCCTCGCCCGCGAGAAGGGCATCGTCGCCGTCGTCGGGGCGGCCGACGCGCAGAGCCTCGCCACCGGGACCCTCGCGATCGTCGACGCCTCCTCGGGCACGGTGACCGCGGATCCGGGGCAGGACGAACAGGACCGTGCAGCGCAGCGGATCGCCGACCGGCGCTCCGCCGACGCCGCGCCACTGACTCCCGGCGCCCTCGCCGACGGCACGCCCATCGCGCTGCTGGCGAATCTGGGGAGACCCGCAGACGCGGCCGATGCCGTCGACCGGGGTGCTGAGGGCGTCGGGCTCTTCCGTACGGAGTTCCTCTTCCTCTCGGCGTCCCAGGCCCCGACGGTCTCGCAGCAGCGCGAGGCGTATCGGGAGCTGCTGTCCGCCTTCCCGGGGAAGAAGGTCGTCGTGCGCGTCCTCGACGCCGGCGCGGACAAGCCGCTGCCGTTCCTCAACGACGCGCATGAGGAGAACCCCGCCCTGGGGCTCCGGGGACTCCGCGCCCTCCGCGCGAGCGAGGACATCCTCCGCGAGCAGCTCACCGCCCTCGCCGAGGCCGATGCGGAGACCGAGGCCGACCTGTGGGTCATGGCCCCGATGATCGCCACGGTCGAGGAGACGACATACTTCACCGCGCTCGCCGGGGAGTATGGACTGCGGACGGCCGGCGTCATGGTCGAGGTCCCCGCGGCGGCCCTCCTCGCGGACCGGATCCTGGCGCACGCCGACTTCGCCTCCATCGGGACGAACGACCTGACCCAGTACACGATGGCCGCCGACCGGCTCCTGGGCTCCGTCGCCTCGTTCCAGGACCCCTGGCACCCCGCCGTGCTCCGCCTCGTCGCCGAGGTCGGCGCCGCCGGCCGGCGTCTCGGCAAGCCCGTCGGGGTCTGCGGCGAGGCCGCGGCCGACCCGCTCCTCGCCGTCGTGCTGGCGGGGCTCGGCGTCGGATCGCTCTCGATGGCGCCCTCCGCTCTCGCCGACGTGCGCCGCGCCCTCGCAGCGCACACGCTCGACGACGCCCGCCGCCTCGCGGAGGCCGCCCTCGCGGCGGACGACGCGGCCGGCGCCCGCGCCGCCGCCACCGCGGCGCGGAACCCCTCCTGACACCCGATTCAGACACCCGACACAGAAAGCGACGACCTCATGACGACGACGTCAGCCCCCGCCGCGCAGCCCGGATCCGTGCGCGTCGCGATCCAGCGCTTCGGCACGTTCCTCTCCGGCATGATCATGCCCAACATCCCGGCGCTGATCGCCTGGGGCATCTTCACCGCCTTCTTCATCGACGTGGGATGGACCCCCAACCCGGGCCTCTCCTCCCTCGTCGGCCCGATGATCCACTACCTCCTCCCGCTCCTCATCGCCTACACCGGCGGATCGATGGTCTACCGCGTGCGCGGCGGCGTCGTCGCGGCGATCGCCACCTTCGGCGTGATCGCGGGCTCCGATCTCCTGATCGCGAACTTCAACGCCGAGCTCCTCGCCGCGGACCCGGAGGCGAAGCCCCTCGGCCAGGTGCACATGTTCATCGGCGCGATGATCATAGCCCCGATCGCCGCGTACACGATGAAGTGGCTCGACCGCCTGTGGGAGGGCCGGGTCCGCGCCGGCTTCGAGATGCTCGTGAACATGTTCTCCGCCGGCATCTGGGGCTTCGCGATGGCGATCCTGGGCTTCTACCCCGTGGCCTGGCTGGTCAACGGCCTCATGAGCGTGCTGAGCTCCGCGGTCAACTGGCTCGTGGAGAACAACCTGCTCCCGCTCACGAGCATCCTCATCGAGCCGGCCAAGGTGTTCTTCCTGAACAACGCGATCAACCACGGCGTGCTCACCCCGCTCGGGACCCAGCAGGCGACCGAGTCCGGGAAGTCGATCCTCTTCCTGCTCGAGGCCAACCCCGGTCCCGGCCTCGGCCTGCTCCTGGCCTTCACGCTGCTCGGCGTCGGCGCCGCGCGTGCGACCGCCCCCGGCGCCGCGATCATCCAGTTCTTCGGCGGCATCCACGAGGTCTACTTCCCGTACGCCCTGATGAAGCCGACGCTGATCCTCGCCCTCATCGCCGGTGGCATGACCGGTGTCACCACGAACATGCTCCTGGGCGGCGCGCTGCGAGCGCCCGCGGCGCCGGGCAGCATCATCGCGGTCCTCGCGCAGACGGCCAACGGGGCCTACTTCGCGGTGATCCTGTCGGTGGTGCTCTCCGCGGCCGTCACCTTCCTCGTCGCCGCCGTGATCCTGCGCGCCTCGCGCAAGCGCGACCTCGCCGCCGAGGCGCTGAGCGGCGACGCGTTCGCGGAGGCCATCCGCCGCACCGAGACGAACAAGGGGAAGTCCTCCAGCGCGCTCTCCGACCTCGCCGCCTCCGCCGGCACGGACGACGCCACGGCCCCGGCCGGCGCCGCCGCGGGTGCCGCAGGTGCCGCGCCCGCCGCGGCGGCCGCTGGTCTCGTCGCCGAGGCCCCCATCTCCCACATCGTGTTCGCCTGCGATGCCGGGATGGGCTCCTCCGCGATGGGCGCGAGCGTGCTGCGGAACAAGTTCAAGAAGGCCGGGATCGAAGGGGTGACGGTGATCAACCAGGCCATCGCGAACCTCGACGGCACCGCCGACCTCGTGATCACCCAGCAGCAGCTCACCGACCGCGCCAGGGCGCAGTCGCCGGACTCCCTGCACGTCTCGGTGGACAACTTCATGAACTCCCCGAAGTACGAGGAGGTCGTCGAGCTGGTCCGCCGGCAGCACGACTCCCAAGCTTGAGCCCGTGGGGTGGGAGGGGCACGCCCTCCCACCCCACGCACCATTGCGTCCACCCCAGAGAGGAACACACCGATGAGCATCCTGAACCGCGACCAGATCCGCATCCATCCCGGCTCCGCCACGCAGGACGAGGCGTTGCGCGAGGTCGCCGGCCTCCTCGTGTCCGCCGGATCCGTGACGCCCGCCTACCTCGACGCGATGCGTCAGCGCGAGCAGACCGTGTCCACCTTCATGGGCAACGGCCTGGCCATCCCGCACGGCACGAACGAGGCGAAGGACGAGATCCTCGCCTCCGCGCTCTCGGTCGTGCGCTACGACGACGGCGTCGACTGGGCGGGCGACCCCGTCACCTTCGTGATCGGCATCGCCGGCCGCGGCGACGAGCACCTCGAGATCCTGTCGCAGATCGCGATCCTCTTCTCCGAGGAGGACGACGTCGCCCGTCTCGCCGCCGCGACCACGCCGGACGAGCTGTTCGAGCTCCTCTCGGAGGTGAACGGCTGATGCCCACGGCGGTCCACTTCGGCGCGGGGAACATCGGCCGGGGGTTCGTCGGCCTGCTCCTGCA
Organism: Microbacterium resistens; assembly: GCF_031456305.1. GTDB lineage: Bacteria > Actinomycetota > Actinomycetes > Actinomycetales > Microbacteriaceae > Microbacterium > Microbacterium resistens_A. The sequence continues at coordinate 90,499 of NZ_JAVDUM010000003.1, read as the reverse complement.
CGAGGGCGGCTACGAGGTAGTCTTCTCCGACGTCGCCTCCGCGCTCGTCGACGCGATCAACGCGACGGACCGCTACACGGTGCACGAGGCCGGCCCCGGAGGGCGCGATCACGAGGTCACCGGCTTCCGCGCCGTGGACAGCGGCCGGGATCCGGAGGCGGTGGCCGCGGAGATCGCGACCGCGGACGTCGTGACCACGGCGGTCGGGCCGACCGTGCTCCGCTTCGTCGCCCCGGCGATCGTCGCGGGCCTCGCCCGCCGATCCCCGGACGCTGCCCCCGTCCAGATCATGGCGTGCGAGAACGCGATCGGCGCGACGGACCTCCTCCGCGCCGAGGTCGAGAAGGCCGCGGGAGAGCGCGCCCAGGAGCTCCTCGCGCGGGCGGTCTTCGCGAACACCGCCGTGGACCGGATCGTGCCGGCGGCCCAGCCCGCGACCGGGATCGACGTGACGGTCGAGCCCTACGTCGAGTGGGCGATCGAGAGCGGGCCGTTCGGCGAGCACCGCCCCCGCATCCCCGGCGCGCACTTCGTCGACGACCTCGCGCCGTACATCGAGCGCAAGCTGTTCACCGTCAACACCGGGCACGCGGCGACCGCCTACTTCGGCGCACGGGCCGGATACGCGACGATCGCGGAGTCGCTCGCCGACGAGTCGATCGTCCGCGCGGTGGCCGCGACCCTGGAGGAGACCTCCGCCGTGCTCGTCGCCACGCGCGGGCTGGACCCCGCCGACCTCGCCGCCTACCGCGCGACCATCCTCCAGCGGTTCCGCAACCCCGAGCTCCCCGACACCGTCCAGCGCGTGGGACGGCAGCCGCTGCGCAAGCTCGCCCGGCACGAGCGCTTCGTCGGCCCCGCCGCCCTCGCCGCGGAGCGCGGGCTCGCGACCGAGGCGCTCGTCGGCGCGATGTCGGCGGCGCTGGCGTTCGCGGAGCCGGAGGACCCGGAGGCCGTCGCGCTGCAGGAGCTGCTGCGGACCAGGGGCGCGGACGCCCTCACCGTCGAGGTGACGGGGCTCGACGACTCCCATCCGCTCTTCCCCGCGGTGCGGGACGCGGTCGCCCTCCGTCAGACACAGCTCTGACGCACTCCGCCTGTCGGACCATTGCACTCCTGTCGGACTCCTGGCCCTGGCCGGGCCGACAGGAGTGCATTGATCCGACAGGCGCGCGCCCTGTCATCAGGAGCGCGCCCCTGATGACGGCATGCGGAGACCCACGCGGGTTAGGCTCGTGGCATGGATTTCGCCTCGGTCGTGACCCTGGAAGACGAGTTCGTACGCCTCGAGCCGCTGAGCCCCGATCATGCGGCCGGCCTCGCCGAGACGGCCGCCGACATGGAGCGCCCCTGGTACACGGTCGTCCCCGCGCCCGATGAGGTGCCGGACGAGATCTCCCGCCGGCTCGCGCTCCGGGATGCCGGATCGATGAACCCGTTCGCCATCCGCCGCCTCGCGACCGGCCGTCTGGTCGGCATGACGACCTTCTGCAACATCGACCAGTCCCACCGCCGCACCGAGCTCGGCTACACCTGGCTCGGTCGCGAGGCGCAGGGCACCGAGGTCAACCCCGCGGTCAAGCGCCTCCTCCTCGCGCACGCGTTCGAGGCCTGCGACGCGATCTCGGTGCAGCTGTTCACGCACGTGATGAACCACCAGTCCCGCGCCGCGATCGAGCGCCTCGGCGCGAAGCTCGACGGCGTGCTGCGCAGTCACCGGATCATGGCCGACGGATCGCTCCGCGACACGGCGGTCTACTCGATCCTCCCCCACGAGTGGCCCGCCGTCCGCAACGGTCTCGACGCCCGGCTGGCGCGCCGCAGCGTCCGCTGAGCCGCAGCGCCGGAGACCACAGCAACGGGGACCACGGGCGATCCCTTACTCCTCACGGCGCCGCGGCACCGACCGGACTACGATCGGATCGCGGCACCCACGACCCGAACGGGGCGCCGGAGGAGAGCATGACGATGAAGTCATATGCGGTGATCGGCGCGGGCCCATCCGGCCTCGCCGTCGCGCGTGCGCTGCAGAGGCAGGGCATCAGCGTGGACGGGTACGAGTCCTCGCACGACGTGGGCGGGCTCTGGGACATCACCAACCCCCGCAGCACGATGTACGAGTCCGCGCACCTCATCTCCTCGCGGACGACGACGGAGTTCACGGAGTTCCCGATGGACTCCGACGTCGACTACCCCGGGCACCGGGTCCTCAAGCGGTACTTCGACCAGTACGCCGACACCTTCGCGCTGCGCGACCTGTTCCGCTTCGACACGCGAGTGGAGCGGGTCGCGCCGACGGATCGCGGCTGGACGCTGCGCGCAACCGGCCCCGACGGCACACGGGAGCACGGCTACGACGGCGTCATCCTCGCGAACGGCACGCTCGCCGAGCCCCAGCGTCCCGCCTTCCCCGGGGAGTTCTCCGGGGAGATCATGCACACCAGCGCCTACAAGCATCCGTCCCAGCTCGCAGGTCGCCGGGTGCTCATCATCGGCGCGGGCAACTCCGGCTGCGACATCGCGGTGGACGCGGTCCATCACGCGGCATCCGTCGACATGAGCGTGCGGCGCGGCTACTACTTCGTCCCGCGCTACCTGTTCGGCCGCCCGAGCGACACCCTCAACCAGGGGCGTCCGCTCCCCGCACGGATCAAGCAGGCGATCGACTCCCGGGTCCTTCGGGCCTTCACCGGGGACCCGGTGCGCTTCGGGTTCCCGAAGCCCGACTACCGCATCTACGAGTCCCATCCGATCGTGAACACCCTGATCCTGAACCACCTGGGCCAGGGCGATCTGCGCATCCGCGCCGACGTCGAGCGGTTCGACGGCTCGTCCGTGCACTTCCGCGACGGCTCGTCCGGGGACTACGACCTCATCCTCCTCGCCACCGGGTACTCCCTCGACTACCCGTTCGTGGATCGGGCGCACCTGCACTGGAGCGGGGCGTCGCCGCAGCTCTTCCTCAACGTGTTCCCGCCGTCGTTCAACGGGCTGTACGTCATGGGGATGATCGAAGCGAGCGGCATCGGCTGGCAGGGCCGCTACGAGCAGGCCGAGCTGATCGCCGCCTACCTCGCCGCGGAGGAGGCCGACCCCGCGCGTGCCGCCCGGTTCCGCACCAGGGTCACCTCGATGCCGTGGCCGGACCTCTCCGGCGGATACCGCTACCTGGGCCTTGACCGTATGGCGTACTACGTCAACAAGGACGCCTACCGGCGCGCTGTTCGTACCGAGAAGGCGACGCTCGCCGCGGGGACCGGCTCGTGAACGTCGACGACGTCGCCCTCAGCTTCACGCCCGGGACGCTCCTGATCCTCAACGTCGTGCTCGGGCTCATCATGCTGGGGATCGCCCTGGACACCGCGCCGCGGGACTTCCGGGTCGTGGCGACGCATCCGAAGCCCTTCGCGATCGGCATCCTCGCCCAGCTCCTGCTCCTTCCCGTCGTCACCTTCCTCCTCACCCTCGTGCTGCCGGTGACCCCATCGATGGCGCTGGGCATGATCCTGGTGGCGTGCTGCCCGCCGGGCAACATCTCCCAGGTCCTCACCCATCGCTCGGGAGGGAACGTCGCGCTGTCGGTCTCGATGACCGCCGTCGGCAACCTGATCTACATCCTGGCGATGCCGTTGAGCATCGCGTTCTGGGGCTCGCTCCACCCCACCGCACGGACCCTGCTGCGGGAGGTGGCGCTGAGCCCCTGGCAGATGCTGCTGGAGATCCTCCTGATCGTCGGGCTCCCGTTCGCCGCCGGCCTGCTCCTGCGCGCCCGCCTGCCCCGTCTCGCCGCACGCGTCCAGCCCTTCGTGCGCTGGTTCAGCCTCATCGCGCTGTTCGGCTTCATCGTCGGCGCGCTGGCGGGCAACTGGTCGGTCTTCATCGCCGTGATCGGCACCGTCCTCCTCGTCGTCGCCGTGCACGACGCGGTCGCCCTCGCGCTGGGCTACGGCACCGCGGTGCTCGGCGGCCTCGGCACGCGGGAGCGCAAGGCGATGACGTTCGAGGTCGGGATCCGCAACGCCGGCCTCGGGCTCGGGCTGGTCTTCGCGTTCTTCGGCGGCCTCGGGGGCATGGCGGTCGTCGCCGGCTGGTGGGGGATCTGGGACATCTGCGCCGGCCTCCTCGTCGCGACCCTCTGGGCCCGCCACACGCGTCGCCGCACCGGCTCGGCCTCCGGGGACGCCTCTCGTCACGCCCGCCGGGTGGAGGCGCAGCGCGCCGGGACCGCGGACGACCAGGCCAGTGCACGATGACGCGCGTCCTCGTCACCGGCGGCGCCGGGTTCCTCGGCACCAGGGTCGCGCGGATGCTCGCGGAGCGGGAGGACGTCGAGCTCGTCGTCAGCGGCGACGTCCGTCCCGCGGAGACGCCCGGCATGGAGTCGGTGCTCCTGGACGTGACCGACGCCGCGGGCATCGCCGCGACCCTGGAGCGGCTCCGGATCGACGTGGTGGTCCACCTCGCCGCGATCGTGAACCCGGGCCGCGACCCCGATCTGGAGTACCGGGTGGACGTCGACGGATCGGCAAACGTGCTCGCGGCCTGTCTGGAGGCGGGGGTTCGTCGCCTCGTGGTGTCCAGCTCCGGAGCCGCCTACGGCTATCACCCCGACAGTCCGGAGTGGATCGACGAGACGACACCGCTGCGGGGCAACGACGAGTTCCCCTACTCCCGGCACAAACGGCTCGTCGAGGAGATGCTCGCCGAGGCCCGGCGCGAGCATCCCGAGCTGGAACAGGTGGTCTTCCGGATCGGGACGATCCTGGGCCCCGCGGTGCAGAACCAGATCACCGCGCTCTGGGACGGCCGGCGGATCCTGCGGATCGCGGGATCCGACTCGCCCTTCGTCTTCGTCTGGGTCGACGACGTCGCCCGCGCCTTCGCGTACGCCGCGACCGGCGGCCCCGCCGGGGTCTACAACGTGGCGGGCAGTGGCGCGATGGGCGTGCCGGAGATCGCACGGCGTCTGCGCAAGCCGCTGCTCACGGTGCCCGCGGGACTCCTGAGCCTCGCCCTCCGCATCGGCCATGCGCTGCATCTCACCGAGCACGGCCCGGAGAAGGTGCGCTTCCTGCGGTATCGGCCCGTGCTGGCCAACGATCGTCTGATCCGCGAGTTCGGCATCGTCCCCGCGATGACGACCCGGGAGGCCTTCGAGGAGTACCTGCGCACGCACCCTGGCGTCGCCCGCTAGACCGCTCGGCGCTGCGCTATCCGACGCTGCGCGAACCGGCGCAGTGCGAACCCGGCGCTGCGCCGTCCTGGGTGGCTAGGAGTCGAAGCCCTCGGCGATCATCTCGACCAGCTCCTCGCGCTCCTCCACGGGGAGGAAGGCGCCGGAGGCGGCGTTGAACTGGAAGGACTCGAGGTCCTCCAGGTCGTAGCCGAAGGCATCGACCAGCAGCGCCAGCTCGCGCGTGAGCGATGTGGCGCTCATCGTGCGGTTGTCGACGTTCACGGTCACCGCGAAGCCGAGCTGGTAGAGCAGGTCGAACGGATGGTCGGCGAGCTCCGTCCCCCAGGCCGACACCGCGCCGGTCTGCAGGTTCGACGAGGGCGAGAGCTCGAGCGGGATCTCACGGTCGCGGACCCAGCGCGACACGTCGCCGAACCTCACCTGGACCTCCTCGCCGTCGCGTCCCATGATCTGGAGGTCCTCGGCGATGCGCACGCCGTGGCCGAGCCGGAGGGCCCGTCCGTCGATGAGCGCGGAGCGGATCGAGTCGACCCCCGCTGCCTCGCCGGCGTGCACGGTCACCGGGAAGAGGTGGTCGGCGAGGTAGTCGAACGCCGCGCGGTGCTGGGAGGCGGGGAACCCGTCCTCCGGACCCGCGATGTCGAAGCCCACGACGCCGCGACCACGGAAGGACACGGCAAGCTCGGCGATCTCGCGGGAGCGGTCGGTGTGCCTCATCGCGGCCAGGAGCTGCCCCACGCGGATGCTGCGCCCCGTACGGTCCACCGCGTCCTCGCCCTCCTCGATGCCGAGCTGGACCGCCGCCACGGCCTGCTCCAGGCTGAGCCCGGCGGAGAGGTGCTGCTCGGGCGCCCAGCGCACTTCGCCGTAGATGACGCCGTCGTCCGCCAGGTCCTCGACGAACTCGCGGGCCACGCGCTGCAGTCCCTCGGCGGTCTGCATGACCGAGACCGTGGCATCAAAGGTCTTCAGGTACTCCACCAGCGATCCGGAGTCGCTCTGCGCGGAGAACCAGGCGCCGAGGGCGGCAGGGTCCGCGGCCGGCGGCGTGAGGCCGATCGCGTCGGCCAGCTCGATCACGGTCGACGGGCGCAGCGCGCCGTCGAGGTGGTCGTGCAGCGAGACCTTCGGCAGGCTCCGCAGGGAGATGCCCTCAATGGTGACATCGCCGTTCGCGTCGATCGACATATCGGACCCTCTCGGTCAGGGGGTGAGAGACGGACGGGAACGCGGAGCGGCCCGGGATCAGCCTATGCGGTGATCCGCTCCCGCACGAGTGGCGCGGCCTCCGGCGCCTCGGCGCCGATCGACCACGATCCGGCGAGCGCCTCGAGCGCCCGCGGGAACCGCGCGTCGTCCTGCGCCGAGAGCGTGAAGAGCACGTCCCCCGCCTTGACCCGGTCGCCCGGCTTCACGCGGAGATCGATGCCCGCCTCGTGCACGACGGCGTCCTCGGCCCGCGCACGGCCGGCGCCGAGACGCCAGGCGGCGACGCCGAAGGGCAGCGCGTCCATCCGCGTCACGAAGCCGTCCGCGTCGGCGGTGACCGCGTGCGTCTCGCGCGCCGTCGGGAGGGGGGCCTCCGGGTCGCCGTCCTGCGCACGGATCATCGCGTTCCAGACGTCCATCGCGCGCCCGCCGTCCAGCGCGCCCTCCACGTCCGCGTCCGGCAGACCACCGAGCGCGAGCATCTCCCTGGCGAGGGCGATCGTCAGCTCGCGCACGTCGGCGGGCCCGCCGCCGGCGAGCACCTCCACCGACTCCCTGACCTCGTTGGCGTTGCCGATCGCGAGCCCGAGCGGGACGTTCATGTCGGTCAGCAGCGCGGTCGTAGAGACGCCGGAGTCCGTGCCGAGCGCGACCATCGTCCGCGCCAGCTCCCGCGCTCGGTCGATGTCCTGCATGAAGGCCCCGGAGCCGAACTTCACGTCCAGCACCAGCGCGTCGGTGCCCTCAGCGATCTTCTTGGACATGATGCTCGACGCGATCAGCGGGATGGCCTCGACCGTCCCTGTCACGTCCCGGAGCGCATAGAGCTTCTTGTCGGCGGGGGCGAGCCCCGAGCCCGCCGCGCAGATGACCGCGCCGACGTCGCCCTTCATCTGGGCGAACATCTCCTCGTTCGACAGCGCCGCACGCCATCCGGGGATCGACTCCAGCTTGTCGAGTGTTCCGCCCGTGTGCCCGAGCCCCCGACCGGAGAGCTGCGGGACCGCGATGCCGAAGGAGGCGACCAGCGGCGCGAGCGGCAGCGTGATCTTGTCGCCGACGCCGCCCGTCGAGTGCTTGTCGACGGTCTTCTTCCCGAGGGCTGCGAAGCTCATCCGCTCGCCGGTGGCGATCATCGCGTCGGTGAGCACGCGGATCTCGTCGCGCTGCATGCCGCGCTGGAACACCGCCATCGCGAAGGAGGCCATCTGCGCGTCCGAGACGTAGCCGCGCGTGTACGCGTCCACCATCCAGCGCAGCGCGTCCTCGGCCACTGCTCCCCCGTCGCGCTTGGCACGGATGACGTCGACGGCGTCGAACGGTTCGATGGCGGTCATCGGGCTTCCTCCAGGTCGCGCGGCCCGAACGCGTCGGGCAGCACCTCGTCGATCGTGCGGATCCCGGAGACGGTCTCCAGGAGCATTCCGGGCATCGCGTGCTCGAACAGCAGCTGACGGCAGCGGCCGCACGGCATGATCGTCTCGCCGTCGCCGTTCACGCAGACGAACGCCACCAGCCGCCCGCCGCCGGACATGTGCAGGTCGCCGACGAGGGTGCACTCCGCGCACAGGGTGACCCCGTACGAGGCGTTCTCCACGTTGCAGCCGGCGACGATCCGTCCGTCGTCGGCGAGGGCCGCCGCCCCGACGCGATAGCGCGAGTACGGCGCGTAGGCCCGGCCCATCGCGTCGGTCGCGACCTGTCGCAGCTCGTCCCAGTCGATGTCGGTCATCTCGTCCTCAGGCCTTGATGTACGGTTCGCCGTCGGCGGCCGGTGGACGCGAGCGTCCGACGAGACCGGCAACCGCGAAGATCGTCACGACGTACGGCAGCATGAGCATGAACTGGCTGGGCACCGGCGATCCGATGACGCTCAGCACGCCCTGGAGGTTCGACGCGAACCCGAACAGCAGGGCGGCGAACGTCGCCTTCAGCGGATCCCACTTGCCGAAGATCACCGCCGCCAGGGCGATGAAGCCCGCGCCCGCCGTCATCTCGCGGTTGAACGACGGCACCGAGACGAGCGTGTAGAACGCGCCGCCGAGGCCGGCGATCGCGCCGGCGAGCAGCAGGTTCAGGTAGCGCGTGCGCTGCACCTTGATGCCCACGGTATCGGCGGCCTGCGGGTGCTCGCCGACCGCGCGGAGGCGCAGTCCCCAGCGGGTCCGGTACATCCCCCACCACACGAGGAACACGACCACGTACATCAGGTAGACGACGATGGTCTGCCGGAACAGGATCGGGCCCAGCACCGGGATCTCGCTCAGCAGCGGGATCGGCAGCGGCGTGAACGGCACGGGGCTGTTCAGCAGCTCCTTGTTCGGCGCCAGTACCTGGCGGAACAGGAAGGTGGTCAGGCCGATCACCAGCACGTTCAGCACGACGCCGACGATCACCTGGTTCACGTAATAGGTGATCGCGAACACGCCGAGCACCAGGGCCACGAGGACGCCTGCGACCATCGCCGCGACGAGCCCCGCCCATGGCGTTCCCGTGAGGCTCGCAGCGATCGCGGCGCAGAACGCGCCGGCGAGCAGCTGACCCTCGATCGCGATGTTGACGACGCCGGCCCGCTCCCCCACGACGCCGCCGAGGGCGCCGAAGATGAGCGGGGTGGCGAGGGCCAGGGCGCCGGCGAGCAGTCCGATCATCGGCAGCGTGCCGCCGGCCGATGCCCAGGAGAGGAATCCGACCAGGAGCACGACGATGTAGGCCGCGACGATCCACAGCGGGATCCTGCGGCGACGGCTCGCGAGCGCGACCGTGATCGCGGCGAGCACGATCAGCAGGACGACCGCGACCCAGGCCGTGCCGGTCGAGGGGAGCACCAGGTCGGGCAGGGCGAGGATCTCGTGACCGGCGGTGAGGCGGAAGGTGCTCACGCCCTCGCGCGGGGCGAGGAGGGGCAGGAGGGCGAAGAGCATGGCGAAGATCCCGAGGATCACCGGCGTCTTCCAGGAGACGACCGTGATCGTGCGCGGCGTGCCGATCTCCGGCGCTGCGACCGATGCGCTCATGCCGACACCTCCTTCTTCGCGGCGCGGCGTTGCCGGCGCGTGGGCTTGCCGGGCTGCGGGATGCCGAACATCGCGCGCACGAGCGGGGGCGCGGCGATGAAGAGCACGATCAGCGACTGGACGACGAGGATGATCTCGACCGGGACCTGCTGCGAGGCCTGCATCGCGAACCCGCCCGCCTTGAACGCGCCGAAGAGGATGCCGGCGCCGAGGATCCCGAGCGGGGTGGAGCGGCCGAGCAGCGCGACCGTGATCGCGTCGAAGCCGATGCCGGCGTCGATGCCGCCGCTGAAGCCGTTGGTCTCGGTGCCGAGCACCTGGCTGACGCCGGCCAGGCCCACCAGGGCACCGGCGATCACCATGACGAGGAAGTACATCCGGCCCACGCTGATGCCGGCGACCTTGGCCGCCGCGGGGTTCTCCCCCACGGCGCGGAAGCGGAATCCGAGGCTCGAGCGCTCCAGCAGCCACCAGGTGAACCCGACGGCGACGAGCGCGAGGATGAAGCCGACGTGCAGTTTGTAGGACGGACCGAGCAGCTGCGGCAGCACCGCGCTCTCGGCCATCGGCGCGGTCTTGGGGTTGTTCGACCCCGGTGCCTGCAGCACGCCCTGCGTCGCGAGCATCCAGGCCAGGAGATAGAACGCGACGTGGTTGAGCATGATCGTCACGATCACCTCGTGCGCGCCGGTGCGCGCCTTGAGGAGGCCGGCGATCCCCGCCCACAGCGCGCCGGCGACGATGCCGGCGATGATGGCGAGCGCCATGTGCAGCGGGAAGGGCAGGTCCATCGAGGTCGCGACCCAGCCCGCGGCGGCGGCCGCCATGAGCATCTGGCCCTGGCCGCCGATGTTGAACAGGCCGGCGCGGAACGCGAGGCCGACGCCGAGGCCCGCGGCGATCAGCGGCGTCGCGAACTTGAGCGTCTCGGTGAGCGGGCGGATGCCCACGAGGAACCCGTCGGCGCGGAAGTTGTAGACCGAGCCCTGGAAGAGGGCGACGTAGGCACCGGACACGGCCTGCCAGATCGCCGAGAAGGTGTCGCCGGGGCGCTGGAAGAAGTACCCGGCCGCGGCCTGGACCTCGGGATCGGTGAACGCGATCATGATCGATCCGACGATCACCGCGGCGAGCACGGCGAGGAAGGAGACGAGGCCGTTTCCCGTGATCACCCGCTGCCAGGCGAGATGCCACTTCGACGGCTCGGCGACGTCGTCCCCGAGCGGCGGGACGGGCGGTGCGCCCGGGGTCTGGGTCTGCGCGGCGGTCATGCCCTGTCCTCCTCGACCTGGTCGTCTTCGACGACGACGACGGCCGGCGACGGCACGTCGGCGTGCGGGGCGGCCGGCCCCTCGGGCACGGTGACCGCGTCGGTCACGCCCGCCATCATCAGGCCGAGCTGATCGCGCGGAGTGTCCCCGGGGACGATGCCGACGATGCGACCGCGGTACATGACGAGGATGCGGTCCGCGAGAGCGGTGACCTCGTCGAGCTCGGTGGAGATGACGACGACGGGGACGCCGGCGTCCCGCGTCTCGATGACCCTCTTGTGGATGAACTCGATCGAGCCGACGTCCACGCCTCGCGTCGGCTGGGCGGCGACGAACAGCGACAGCTCCCTGCTGAGCTCGCGCGCCAGGACGACCTTCTGCTGGTTTCCGCCGGAGAGGCGTCCGACGGCCTGCTTGGGCCCCTGGGTCCGGATGTCGAACTCGGTGATCTTCTCCCGCGCGAACGCCTCGAGGGCCTTCTGCTGCACGGTTCCCGCACGGACGAACGGCGCGCCCTCCGAGCGGTCGAGCATCAGGTTCTCGGAGATCGAGAACTCCTTGACGAGCCCGTCGACGCTGCGGTCCTCGGGGACGAAGCCGACCCCGCTGTCGAGGATCTGACGCACCGAGCGGCCGACCAGCTCCTCGCCGTTGAGCCGGATGCTGCCCCGGACCTTCTCCTGGAGCCCGACCAGGGCCTCGGTGAGCTCGGTCTGGCCGTTCCCCTGCACACCGGCGACGGCCAGCACCTCTCCGCCTCGCACCTCGAACGACGCGTCGTCCACGAGCACGGTCCCCACAGGATCCGTGACGGTGAGGTGCTCGACCACGAGCGCGCGGTCGTTGAGGGAGGGCTGCTCCTTGTGGACGGTCAGCTCGACGGCGCGGCCGACCATGAGGGAGGCCAGCTCCTCGTTCGTGGCGGTGGGCGATGCCTCGCCGACGACCTTGCCGAGGCGGATGACCGTGATCTTGTCGGCCACCTCCCGCACCTCGCGCAGCTTGTGGGTGATGAAGACGATGGAGGTGCCGAGGTCCCGGAGCTGGCGCATCGTCGACATCAGCTCATCGGTCTCCTGCGGGGTGAGCACGGCGGTCGGCTCGTCGAACACGAGGACCTTCGCGTCCCGGGACAGGGCCTTGATGATCTCCACGCGCTGCTGCACGCCGACCGGCAGGTCCTCGACGATCGCGTTCGGGTCGACATCGAACCCGAAGCGCTCGGAGATCTCGCGCACCTTCTTGCGGGCGGCGGCGACATCGAGCCGTCCGCCGAACGTCGTCTGCTCATGGCCGAGCATGACGTTCTCGGCCACCGAGAACACCGGCACGAGCATGAAGTGCTGGTGGACCATCCCGATGCCCGCGGCCATCGCGTCGCCGGGGCCGGCGAAGCGCTGCACCTCGTCGTCGATGAGGATGGCTCCCTCGTCGGCCTGGTAGAGGCCGTAGAGGACGTTCATCAGGGTGGACTTGCCCGCGCCGTTCTCGCCGAGGAGGCAGTGGATCTCACCCGGTTCGACGGTGAGATCGATGTGGTCGTTGGCCGTCAGCGTGCCGAATCTCTTCGTGATGCCACGCAGCTCGAGCTTCATGTGTCGATCCTATTCAGGCGCATCGGCGCGCCAGGGACGAGAGCGGAACAAGGGGAGGCCGGCCGAAGCCGACCTCCCCCGTGGTGTGATCCGAGGATCTTACTTCGTGAGGTAGGACGTGACGGTGATCTTGCCGTCGATGATCTGCTGCTTCACGTCGTCGACCTTCTTGACGAGCGCGGCGTCGACCTTGCTCTCGTAGTCGTGCAGCGGCGCGATGCCGACGCCCTTGTTCTCCAGGGTGCCGATGTACGGCGTCGCGTCGAACTTCCCCTCGGCGCTGGCCTTGACGGCCTCCTCCGCGGAGATGTCCATGCCCTTGAGGACCGAGGTCAGCACGTGGTCGGCCGTGGTCGGGTCCGTCTGGAACAGGTCGGCGTCGACGCCGACGAGCGCGACGTCCTTGCCGGTCTCCTTGATCGCCTGGAGAGCCGACTGGTAGATCGGGCCGCCGACGGGCATGAGCACGTCGACACCCTGGTCGAGGATGTTCGTGGCGACCGACTTGGCCTCCTGGTTGGCCTCGAAGCCTCCGGTGAAGGAGCCGGTCGTGCCGTCCCAGCCGACGACGGAGACGGTCTTGCTGTTCTCCTTGTTGTAGTAGTCGACGCCCTGCTTGAAGCCGTCCATGAAGATCGTGACGGTCGGGAACTCCATGCCCCCGAACGTGCCGACCTTGCCGGTCTTCGAGTAGCCCGCGGAGAGGTAGCCGGCGAGGAACGCCGCCTCGGCGGTGTTGTAGAGCAGGGGCTTCACGTTCGGCGCATCGGCCTTGCCGTCGTGGTCGTTGTCCGCGGCGTCGTCGACGAGGATGAAGTCCGTCTCCGGGCTGGCCTTGGCGGCGTCGATCGTGGCGGCCGAGAGCGCGAAGCCGACGGCGACGATGGCGGAGCAGCCCTGAGAGACGAGGCTCTCCACGTTCGGCGCGTAGTCCGTCTCGGCGTTGGACTCGACCTGGGTCAGCTTCACGCTGAGCGAGTCGGCGGCCTTGGTCGCGCCCTCGAACGAGAGCTGGTTGAACGACTTGTCATCGAAGCCGCCCATGTCCGAGACGATGCACGGCATGAAGTCGGAGGCTGCGGGCTTGCCGGTGCCTGCGGGCTTGTCGGTCGGTGCCTGGCCGCAGCCGGCCAGTGCGACGGCGACGGCTGCGACGACGGTCGCGCCGAGCAGCTTCTTGGTGGTTGAGATGGTCACTCACGCCTCCCCTGAACGGACCCGCGGCCATCGCGGGTCGATCAAAGTTACCTAGTGTGACACCGTTCCCGCACCTTCAGCCGGGCGGCGGGAGGCCAATGGTTACCAAGCTGAAACCATATGAGCGGACCCACTGCTCATATGAGCAGAAACCCCGCGCGCATACCGGATTCAGAGCACGTCGCCGCGCCCGGTGAGCTTGAGCGACTCGACGACGCCCTTCACCCGCTGGGCGTGCTTCGTCGTCGTGACGAGCAGGGCATCCGGGGTGTCGACGACCACGATGTCCTGCACGCCGACGAGGCTGATCACGCGGGAGGTCTGGCTGACGAGGATGCCGCTGGCCGCGTCCGAGAGCACCCGCGCCGAGGGGCCGAGCACGGCGAGGTCGTTCTTCCGGCCGTTCGTGATGAGCTTGGAGAGCGAGGCGAAGTCGCCCACGTCGTCCCAGTCGAAGTGCCCTGGCACAACGGCCAGACGCCCCCGCTCGGCCGCGGGCTCGGCGACCGCGTAGTCGATGGCGATCTTGGGCAGCGTCGGCCAGATGCGGTCCACCGCGGGGCCCCGCCGCTCCCGGTCGTCCCACGCCTCGGCGAGCTCCATGACCCCGGCGTGCAGCGCGGGCTGGTGCAGGGCGAGCTCCTCCAGGAGGACGCCGGCCTTGGTGATGAACATGCCGGCATTCCACAGGTAGGCGCGGTCGGCGACGTACTCCGTGGCGGTGGCGAGGTCCGGCTTCTCCACGAAACGCTCGACGAGCGCCGCCTCGCGCGCGCCCTCGATGATGAGCTCTGCGCCCTGCTTGATGTAGCCGAAGCCGACGGCGGGCTCGGTCGGCATGATCCCGATCGTGCAGATGTAGCCCTGACGGGCGACCTCGACCGCATCGCGCACGGCGAACTCGAACACCCGGGTCCCGCGGATCACGTGGTCGGCGCTGAACGAGCCGATGATCACGTCGGGGTCGCGCCGGTGCAGGATCGCGGCGGCCAGCCCGATCGCCGCAGCGGACTCGCGCGGCTCGGACTCCAGGATGACGTTCGCGTCCGGGATCCCCGGCAGCTGCGCCTCGACGGCGGCCCGGTGGGCGCGCCCGGTCACGACCGCGATCCGGTCGTGACCGGTCAGCGGCTCCAGTCGATCCCAGGTGTCGCGGAGGAGCGACTGCCCCGAGCCGGTCAGGTCGTGCAGGAACTTCGGCGCGTCCGCACGGGACAGCGGCCACAGCCGGCTTCCGATGCCTCCGGCGGGGATGACGGCATAGAAGTCCTTGATCGGATCGCGCATGCGCCCACCCTATACAGCGCTCCTCGCCGTGGGCCGGGAGCGTCCCCCGCCCTCGGTGCCTGCCGCCCGCCCGGTACGTGGCCCACCCTGTTGGCTTGCCCCGCCGTGGCTGGCCTTGCCCCGCACGAACTGCCCCGCCGTGGCACTTCTTGTGGGTTGGCGAGGGGCTGAACCCGCAAGAACTGCCACGGCGGGGCAGAAACTGTTCGGCCAAACCGCGCCGCCCATCTCCCCTGCACCACAGGTCTGTGGTTCGACATATCCACCGAACCCGCCGAGGCCGCACACCTGAACGCCCGGCACGATGAAGGTGGAGACATGCCGAACCCGCCGCTCCCCCTGCCGAAAGGACTCGGCGTCGCCTTCTCCGTCGCGGAGGCGCTTCGGGAAGGGGCCTCGCCCGCCCGCCTCCGTGCGCTCGATCTCGATGCGCCGTTCCGCGGCGTGCGGATCACGGCGGCACGCCCGCTCGACCACGCCGACCAGCAGGATGAAGAAGACCCGGGGTGGCGCGACCGTGCCGAGCGTCGGCGGATCGAACGGCTGGCCCGCGGCTACGCGCAGATCATGGAGGCGCACGCGTTCTTCGCCGGACGCACCGCCGCGGTCCTGCACGGGCTCCCCGTCGCCCATGGCCGCGAGCTCGACATCGCCGTCCGCGCGCCCCGACGCGCACCGAGACGACGGGGAGTCCGCGGGCGCAAGATCAAGCCGAGGCTCGTGAGGGTCCAGAACCGGGACGGCCTCATGCTCGCCAGCCCCGCCTCGGCCTGGGCGATGCTCGGGATGGAGTGCACGATCCGCGATCTCGTCGTGATCGGCGATGCGATCGCCCGGATCCCGAGGGATCGGACGGGGACGCCTCGGCCCGAGCACGCCCACGGGACCATCGGCCAGCTCCGTGCCGCGGTGGACGCGGGGCCTCGCCCCGGACGCGCGCGGCTCCGCGCCGCCCTCGACGAGATCGTGGTGGGAAGCTCCTCACCGCTCGAGACCGAGTTCCGCCTCGATGCCGCGGAGTCCCCTCTCCCCGCCCCTGCCCTGGACGTGGAGATCCGTGACGCGGAGGGGCGCCTGCTCGGGATCTCTGAGTTCGCGTTCGCGGAGTATCGCCTCGTCGTCGAGGTCGAAGGGGATCATCACCGGACCTCGCGGACCCAGTGGAACCGGGACATCCAGAAGTACAACGCGTACGCCGCCGAGGGGTGGGAGGTCATCCGGCTGACCTCCAGCCACATCAGATCGACGCCGTCCCGTGCCGTCGCCATGGTCGCGGACGCGCTCCGCGGTCGGGGCTGGCACCCCTAGGCTGCGGCCGCCGCCTTTCCTCCCTCGCACGCTGCCTCTCCCGCGCGTCGCCGTCCTTACGTGCGCGTCGCCGTCCTTACGTACGCGTCGCCCTCGTCCCGAACGCTCGACCCGGGTCCCTCGCTCGCACGAACTGCCCCGCCGTGGCACAAATTGTGGGTTGACATGCTCTCCAACCCGCAAGAACTGCCACGGCGGGGCAGTTCTTGCGGGTTGCCCGGCGTCCGAGAAGCATGAACGCTCCGAGAGCCCCGAGCCGGACCGTTCCTGCCACGGCGGGGCAAGAACGGTGGGTTGAGCGCCCTCCCAACCCACAAGAACTGCCACGGCGGGGCAGAAAGCGCGCGCGGCCGTCCCCACACGCAAACCCGCCGCGGAACCGTTGATAAGGGTGACCTTCGTCGCTCCCAGCTTCCTGACAGCAATAGGATGGAAGCGATCGGGCGTGCCCAGAGGCGCGCACCGACCTCGCTTCGACCAGGGAGGACGACCGTGTCCGCAGGCACTCGCTTGACACCGTCGATTTCGGAAACCACGTCCAAGACCCCCCGCGGAACGCTGTACCGCGGACGCGAGGGCATGTGGTCGTGGGTGCTTCACCGCATCACCGGGATCGCCATCTTCTTCTTCCTTCTGGTGCACGTGCTCGACACGGCACTGATCCGCGTCTCCCCCGAGGCGTACAACGCGGTGCTGGGCACCTACAAGAACCCCCTGATGGGCGTGGGCGAGGTGGTGCTGGTCGCGGCGATCGCGTTCCACGCGCTCAACGGCCTGCGCATCATCCTGGTCGACCTGTGGTCCAAGGGCGCCCGCTACCAGCGGCAGATGTTCTGGTGCGTCATCGGCGTCTGGCTGGTGCTCCTGGCCGGCTTCGTGCCGCGGCACCTCATCAACGTCTTCTCGGGAGGATCGCACTGATGTCCGCGCAGGCACAGCTCGTCGCCCCCCGCCGTCAGCGCGGCGTCAACCTCGAGAAGTGGGGCTGGGTGTTCATGCGCGCCTCCGGCGTGCTGCTCGTGGTGCTGATCTTCGGCCACCTGTTCGTCAACCTCATGCTCGGCGAGGGCATCCACGCGCTGGACTTCGCGTTCGTCGCGGGCAAGTTCGCCTCGCCGTTCTGGCAGTGGTGGGACGTCCTCATGCTCTGGCTCGCGCTCATCCACGGCGCCAACGGCATGCGCACCGTCGTGAACGACTACGTCACCCGCCCGACCGTGCGCACCGCGCTCGTCTGGGCGCTGGGCCTCGCGGCCGCACTTCTGATCATCCTCGGCACCCTCGTGGTGTTCACCTTCGACCCGTGCAACGGCGTCTTCGAGGACGGCACGATGTGGGCGGCCTGCCAGGCCATGGGCAACTGAGCGTCGCAAGAGACAGATAGAGGCATACGAGAGTGACCACGCAGACTCAGGATTCCGTCGTCAAGGGCGGGGTGCACCACCACCAGTTCGACATCGTCATCGTCGGCGCCGGCGGCGCGGGCATGCGCGCGGCGATCGAGGCCGGCCCCGGCGCGAAGACCGCCGTCATCTCCAAGCTCTACCCCACGCGCTCGCACACCGGTGCGGCGCAGGGCGGCATGGCGGCGGCCCTCGCCAACGTCGAAGAGGACTCCTGGGAGTGGCACACCTTCGACACCGTCAAGGGCGGCGACTACCTCGTCGACCAGGACGCGGCGGAGATCCTCGCCAAGGAGGCCATCGACGCGGTCATCGACCTGGAGAACATGGGCCTGCCGTTCAACCGCACGCCCGAGGGCAAGATCGACCAGCGCCGCTTCGGCGGCCACACGGCCGAGCACGGGAAGACCCCGGTCCGCCGCGCCTGCTACGCCGCCGACCGCACCGGCCACATGATCCTGCAGACGCTGTTCCAGAACTGCGTCAAGCTCGGCATCAACTTCTTCAACGAGTTCTACGTCCTTGATCTCATCACCGTTCAGGACGACGAGGGCAAGCCCGGCATCGCCGGCGTCGTCGCATACGAGCTCGCCACCGGCGAGCTGCACGTCTTCCACGCCAAGGCCGTCATCTTCGCCACCGGCGGCTTCGGCAAGGTCTTCAAGACCACCTCGAACGCGCACACGCTCACCGGGGACGGCGTCGGCATCGTCTGGCGCAAGGGCCTGCCGCTCGAGGACCTGGAGTTCTTCCAGTTCCACCCGACGGGCCTCGCCGGTCTCGGCATCCTCCTCACAGAGGGCGCCCGCGGCGAGGGCGCGATCCTCCGCAACGCCTCCGGCGAGCGGTTCATGGAACGCTATGCCCCGACGATCAAGGACCTCGCGCCGCGCGACATCGTCGCCCGCTGCATGGTGCAGGAGGTCGCGGAAGGCCGCGGCGCCGGCCCGCACAAGGACTACGTGCTCCTGGACTGCACCCACCTCGGCGCGGAGGTCCTGGAGACCAAGCTCCCCGACATCACCGAGTTCGCCCGCACCTACCTGGGCGTGGACCCGGTGGTCGAGCCGGTCCCGGTCATGCCGACCGCGCACTACGCGATGGGCGGCATCCCCACCAACAACGCCGCCGAGGTCCTGGCCGACAACACCACGGTGGTCGCCGGGCTCTACGCCGCCGGCGAGTGCGCCTGCGTCTCGGTGCACGGCGCGAACCGCCTCGGCACCAACTCGCTGCTGGACATCAACGTCTTCGGCAAGCGCGCGGGCCGCAACGCGGTCGAGTACGTCAAGACCGCCGAGTTCCAGCCCCTCCCCGAGGACCCGGCGAAGGAGGTGCGCGAGATGCTCGAGGGCCTGCGCACCGGCACCGGCACCGAGCGGATCGCGGTCCTGCGCAAGAAGCTCCAGGAGGAGATGGACCGCGGAGCCCAGGTGTTCCGCACCGAGGAGTCGCTGACCCACGTCCTCGGCGTCATCGAGGAGCTGCGCGAGCGCTTCAAGAACATCCACGTCGACGACAAGGGCCGCCGCTTCAACACCGACCTGCTCGAGGCGGTCGAGCTCGGCTTCCTCCTCGACATCGCCGAGGTCGTCGTCTACGCCGCCCGCAACCGCAACGAGAGCCGCGGCGGGCACATGCGCGACGACTACCCGAAGCGCGACGACGAGAACTTCATGCAGCACACGATGGCCTATCTCGTCGGCGATCCGCACTCCTCCGACGCGACCGACCACATCCGGCTGGACTGGAAACCGGTCGTCTTCACGAAGAACGAGCAGGGCGAGTTCAACTACCCGCCGATGGAGAGGAAGTACTGATGTCCACCGCCCTCGTCGATCCGGACGCCATCGCCGACCTGCAGGCCGACGACGACAACGGCGTGCAGTCGTACCTGGTCACGTTCATCATCCGGCGCTTCGACCCCGAGGTCGATGCCGAGCCGCACTGGGTCGACTACGACGTCGAGATGTACTCGACCGACCGGGTGCTCGACGCGCTGCACAAGATCAAGTGGGAGGTCGACGGGTCCCTCACGTTCCGCCGCTCCTGTGCCCACGGCATCTGCGGGTCCGATGCGATGCGCATCAACGGCCGCAACCGCCTCGCCTGCAAGACGCTGATCAAGGACCTGGACATCTCCAAGCCGATCTACGTCGAGGCCATCAAGGGCCTGCCGCTGGAGAAGGACCTCGTCGTGGACATGGAGCCGTTCTTCGCCTCCTACCGCGAGGTCCAGCCGTTCCTCATCGCCAGCTCCACGCCGGAGAAGGGCAAGGAGCGGGTGCAGTCGATCACCGACCGCGAGCGCTTCGACGACACGACCAAGTGCATCCTCTGCGCCGCGTGCACCTCGTCCTGCCCGGTCTTCTGGACCGACGGGCAGTACTTCGGCCCCGCTGCGATCGTGAACGCGCACCGCTTCATCTTCGACTCGCGCGACGACGCGGGAGACGCGCGTCTGGACATCCTCAACGACAAGGAGGGCGTGTGGCGCTGCCGGACGACCTTCAACTGCACCGAGGCCTGCCCGCGAGGCATCGAGGTGACCAAGGCCATCGCCGAGGTGAAACAGGCGGTCCTGCGCGGCGGACGCTGACCTGACGGATTCGACGGAGGCGGCGGTGCATCGGCACCGCCGCCTCCGTCGTCCCGGCACGAATCGATACGCTGGAACGGTGACCACCCGCGCCGACGATCCGGACGTCTCCGACGCCCCCTCGGCGGACGCGGACGCGGACGCGCGAGCGCTCCACGCCCTCCCCGCACCGCTCACGCAGTGGGAGGCGCCGCTGGGCCGTGCGGTGCAGATCACCCGCCGGACGCTCGCGTGGTTCCCCATCCGCGTGTGGCGGCACTTCCTGCAGCACAACGGGTTCCTCCTCGCCGCCGGAGTGAGCTACCAGGCGCTGTTCAGCATGTTCGCGCTGATCTACGTCTCCTTCGCCGGAGCCGGGCTCTGGCTGGGCGGAAGCCCGGACGCGGTGCAGCGTCTGATCGGCATGATCAACGACTACATCCCCGGGCTCATCGCCGACGACGGCGGGCTGTTCACCACCGCACAGGTGACCCAGATCACCGAGCAGAGCGTCGGCGTGCTGGCCGCCACCGGAATCGCCGCGCTCCTCGCCGCGATCTGGACCTCGATCGGCTTCATCACCTTCGCACGGCGGGCGGTGCGCGACGTCCTCGGCGTCCCGCCCGATCGACGGAACTACCTCCTGCTGAAGGCCAGGGACCTCGTGGCTGCGGTCGTCTTCGCCGTCCTGCTGGTCGTCGGATCCGCGCTCGTCTCGACCGGCACCTGGGCGATCGGCATCGTCTTCGACCTGTTCTCCTGGGACACCGCGTCGGCCTGGTACACCCTGAGCGCGCAGCTCGGGTCGATCGCGATCTCCTTCGCCGTCTTCTCGATCGCGATCGGCGTCCTCCTGCGCTTCCTCGTGGGGATATCGATCCCGCTCCGTGGGATCCTCCCCGGCGCGATGATCGGCGGCGGCGCCCTGACGGTGCTCCAGATCGGTGCAGGGCTGCTCCTCAGCCACACGCCGTCGAACCCGCTGCTGGCCACGTTCGCGATCTTCGTCGGTCTCCTGCTGTGGTTCCGGCTGGTGGGCGTCGTCCTCCTCGTCGCCTCGTCCTGGGTCGCCGTCGCCGCGGTCGACGACGACGTCCCCCTCACCCCCGAGGAGCTCCGCGCCCAGGAGCATCGCATCCGGGTCGAGACGGCCCAGGAACGGCTGCGGGCGGCGGTCTCCGCGCGCAGGAACGCACCGTGGTGGCGTCGGCGCGGCGTACAGCACGAGGTCCAGGAGGCCTGGGACGAGCTGACGGCGCTGACCTCGGGCGACTCCGCCGGCATGGGCCCGGCACCCAGGGACGTGCGCTGAAAGCTCACGCCCGTGGTCTGCGCTTGTAGCGTGCGCGATCCCGGCACCTCGATGTCGGTGGCCGTCGATACGCTGGATCCATGCCTCATCTGCGCGTCGCCTCTGTCAACGTCAACGGGATCCGTGCCGCCGTGCGCAACGGGATGCACGGGTGGCTCGACACCGCGGGCGTCGACGTGCTCACCGTGCAGGAGGTGCGCGCACAGGACGAGCATCTCGAGGCTGCCTTCCCCGGATGGTCGATCCTGCACGACGAGGCGACCGCCAAGGGGCGTGCCGGGGTCGCGGTGGTCAGCCGCGAGCCCGCCCTCACCTCACGCACGGCGCTGGGCGCCGACGACTTCGACTCCAAGGGTCGCTGGCTCGAGGCCGACTTCCTGCTCGGCGACACGCCGCTGACGGTGGTGAGCGCCTATGTGCACAGCGGCGAGGCCGACACCCCGAAGCAGGACGAGAAGTGGAAGTTCCTCGACGCGATGACGACGCGGATGGGCGAGCTCGCCGACGACGACGCCCTCGCACTGGTCACCGGAGACCTCAACGTCGGCCACCGCGAGCTCGACATCAAGAACTGGCGGGGCAACCGGACGAAGGCCGGGTTCCTCCCCCGCGAGCGCGCGTACTTCGACCGCCTCCTCGGCGCGTCGGGTGAGACGATCACCGGTGTCGACGGCACCACGGGTCCGGGACTCGGCTGGATCGACGTCGGCCGCGCGACCCACGGCGAGGTCGAAGGGCCGTACACCTGGTGGACCATGCGCGGTCAGGCCTTCGACAACGACAGCGGCTGGCGCATCGACTACCACCTGGCGACCCCGGCGCTGGCGGCGCTCGCGGGCGGCTATCACGTCGCGCGGGCGGCGACCTACGCCGAGCGGTGGAGCGACCACGCACCGGTCGTCGTGGACTACGCCTACTGACGCCCCGCCCTCGCGGCGCGACGGCATCGCCGCCCTCGGGCACCCATAGGATTGACCTGTGACGAAGCCTCGCCTCTACTCAGGAATGCAGCCCTCCGCCGACTCCCTCCAGGCCGGCAACTACATCGGGGCGCTTCTGCAGTGGCGGGAGCTGCAGGGCTCCTACGACGCGTTCTTCTCGGTGGTCGATCTGCACGCGCTCACCGTGGCACAGGACCCGGCCGAGCTCCGCGAGAAGACGCGCCGCACGGCCGCGCAGTACATCGCCGCAGGCATCGAGCCCTCGCAGTCCACGCTGTACGTGCAGTCCCATGTCCGCGCGCACGCCGAGCTCGCCTGGATCCTCAGCACCATCACCGGCTTCGGCGAGGCGGGGCGGATGACGCAGTTCAAGGACAAGTCGTCGCGGTACGGCGCGGACGCCACCTCGGTGGGCCTGTTCACCTACCCCGTGCTGATGGCCGCGGACATCCTGCTCTACCAGACCGAGATCGTGCCCGTGGGTGATGATCAAAAGCAGCACGTCGAGCTCACCCGCGACCTCGCCGAGCGCTTCAACTCCCGCTTCGGCGAGACCTTCACGGTGCCGCTGCCGGTGATCCAGAAGGACACCGCCCGCATCTACGACCTGCAGAACCCCACCGCGAAGATGTCCAAGTCGGCCGAGAGCGACGCGGGGGTCCTGTGGCTCCTCGACGACCCCGCGGCCTCGGCGAAGAAGGTCATGCGCGCGGTGACCGACAACGAGGGCTCGGTCCGCTACGACCGCGAGAGCAAGCCCGGCGTCTCCAATCTGCTGACGATCTATGCCGCGCTCACCGGGCGCCAGGTCGCCTCGATCGAGGACGAGTATGCGGGCCGCGGCTACGGCGACTTCAAGAAGGGGCTGGCCGAGATCGTGGTCGCCGAGTTCGGACCGGTGCGCGAGCGGGCGACGGAGCTGCTGTCGGATCCCGCCGAGCTCGACCGCATCCTGGCCGCGAACGCCGCACGCGCGGACGAGGTCGCCGATGCCACCCTCGCCGACGTCTACGACAAGGTCGGCCTCCTCCGCCGCGTCTGAGCCGCGCAAGCGGGTGCACGCCGTCGCCTAGGCTGTCGGGATGCAGCCCGTCGTACTCACCACCGACCGCCTGATCCTGCGCGCCCCGACGGCCGCGGACGTCGACGCGATCACCGCGGCGTGCCAGGATCCGGAGATCCCCCGCTGGACGACCGTCCCGAGCCCATACTCCCGCGAGGACGCCGTGGGTTTCGTCGCGCAGGTCGCGCAGTGGTGGGCGACGGACGTCGAGACCGTGTGGGGCATCTTCGCGGAGGACAGGCTGGTCGGCTGCATCGGCCTGCACGACATCGCGGCGCACTCCTCGGGCGGGGACGCGGAGCTCGGCTACTGGATGATCGCGTCGGCCCGAGGCCGTGGCCTCCTCACCGAGGCCGCGACGAAGGTGCTCGACTGGGCGTTCGCCGATCTGGGCCTTGCCCGCATCGGCTGGCGCGCCGTCGTCGGCAACATCCCCTCGGCCCGTTCGGCTCGCGCGCTCGGCTTCCGCTTCGAGGGGACGCTTCGCCAGGCGCTCACCTCGCCGCGCGGCCGGGACGACGGATGGTTCGCCGGACTCCTCCGCACCGACGACCGCACGCCGGTCGCCTGGCCGATCCCGCTCGACGGCTGAGCCCGCCCGACCCTGCCCCTCCTTGGGCGACCTCGCGCTGCCCTTCCCTGCACGCGCGGCGCAAATCGGCGCAGCGCCGGCAGGAAACCGCAGCTCGTGCAGGGAACCGAGCAGCGCAAGCAGGGAACCGCAGCGTCGCCACAAGACCGCAGCCTCAACAGAGAGCGACAGCGCGTGCGGGGAACGGCAGCGTGGGCGGGAGACGACGGTGCCGATGTCGATGCCGAGTGGCAGGATGGGCGCATGCCCGAGATGCCGGAAGTACAGGGGCTCGTCGACTACCTCGCCACGAGGACGGCCGGACACGCCGTCACCCGCGCCGCCGTGTCGGCCATCTCCGCGCTGAAGACCTTCGACCCGCCGCTCACGGCGCTGACCGGCGCGACCGTGGAGACGGTGCGGCGACACGGCAAGTTCGTCGACATCGTGCTCCGGAAGGACGGCGACGGGCTGCACCTGATCTTCCATCTCGCCAAGGCGGGCTGGCTGCGCTGGTACGAGGAGGTCCCGACGGCACCGGTGCGACCGGGGAAGTCGCCGATCGCGCTGCGGGTCGCCTTCGACGACGGGAGCGGATTCGACCTCACCGAGGCCGGGACGAAGAAGTCGCTCGCCGTCTACGTGGCTCGCGACCCCGCCGATGTGCCGGGGATCGCACGCCTCGGCCCCGACCCGCTCGACCCCGCCTTCACCAGAGCGGCCTTCGCGGCACTCCTCGAAGGTCGCCGGATGCAGATCAAGGGCCTTCTGCGCGATCAGAGCACCATCGCGGGGATCGGCAACGCGTACTCCGACGAGATCCTGCACGCCGCGCACATGTCGCCGTACGCCCCGGCGGGCGGCCTCGGCGATGAAGGGGCGGATCGACTGTACGAGGCGATGCAGACGACGCTCCGCGAGGCGATCGCCGAAGCGTCGGGGAAGCCGCCGGCCGACCTCAAGGACGCCAAGAGACGCGGGATGCAGGTGCACGGACGCCGCGACCAGCCGTGCCCGGTCTGCGGCGACACCGTCCGCAGTGTGTTCTTCGCCGATCGATCGCTCGAGTACTGCCCGACGTGTCAGACCGGGGGCAAGCCGCTCGCCGACCGACGGCTCTCCCGGCTGCTGAAGTGACGCCCGTCATGTCGGCGGATGTCTCGGAATGAAATCGATGGGCGTGCGTTGAGTAGGCTGAGTGCATAACGTGCTCCGGGGTCGGTGAGAATCCGAACCGGCGGTGACAGTCCGCGAGCCGGCGTCGCATCGAAAGATACGACTCCGGTCGACCCGGTGGAATTCCGGGACCGACGGTGATGCGAGGTGAGAGCCTCGTCAGTCCGGATGGGAGGCAGCACGCACGCTTGGCGTGCTCACCGACCCCGGAACCGTATCGACGACGGAAAGGGACGGAGGACGGCACATGGCCGCGAGCACGGCTGAGCGGGATGCGATGGCCCGCGCCCTCGATCTCGCACGCCGCGGACCCCGCGGGGTGAACCCGCAGGTCGGGGCCGTGATCCTCTCCCCCGCAGGCGACGTCCTCGCCGAGGGATGGCACCGGGGCGCCGGCACCCCGCACGCCGAGGTCGATGCGCTCTCCCGGCTCGCCGCAGGCGATGCCGCAGGCGCCACCGCCGTCGTCACACTCGAGCCCTGCAACCACACCGGCCGCACCGGCCCGTGCGCCCTCGCGCTGATCGAGGCCGGTGTCGCGCGCGTCGTCTACGCGCTCGACGATCCAGGGGCCACTTCCGGCGGCGGCGCGGAACGCCTGCGCCAGGCGGGCGTCGAGATCGAGGGCGGCGTGCTCGCCGATGAGGCGAAGGCGCTGATCAGCGACTGGCTCGAGGTCCAGCGGCTCGGACGGCCGCACGTCACCGTGAAGTGGGCGCAGAGCATCGACGGACGCGCCGCCGCGGCGGACGGGTCCAGCCAGTGGATCACCGGCCCCGAGGCGCGTGCGGACGTGCATCGGCGCCGTGCGGACGCGGACGCGATCGTGGTCGGCACCGGAACGCTCCTCGCCGACGACCCCGCCCTCACCGCCCGCGACGGCGATGCCCTCTTCGACCGCCAGCCCATCCCCGTCGTCGTCGGCGCCAGGGGCATTCCGGCTGACGCCGCCGTTCGCCGTCATCCGAGGCCGGTGCTGCATCACCCCGAGCACGACCTCCACGCCCTGCTCGCCGATCTCCGCGACCGCGGTGTACAGCGCGTGTTCGTCGAGGGCGGTCCGACGCTGGCCAGCGCCTTCATCGCCGCCGGCCTCGCCGACACGGTGCTGGCCTATCTCGCCCCCGTCCTCCTGGGCGGCCCCCGGCTGGCCCTCACGGACATCGGGGTCACCACCATCGGCGAGGCGCGGCGCCTCCGCGTCCACGAGTGGCTGACGCTCGGCCCCGATCTGCTGGCCGTCGCGCACCCGCTCACCCCCACGGAACGCTCGGAAGAAGGAGAGAGCTGATGTTCACCGGGATCATCGAGGAAGTCGGCGAGATCACCGCCATCACACCGTCCGGCGACGGCTGGCGCCTGACCGTGCGCGCTCCCCGTGCCGCCGCGGACGCCGTGCACGGCGAGTCGATCGCGGTGGGCGGCGTGTGCCTGACGGTCGTCGGCTCGACGACGGAGACCTTCGACGCCGACGTCATGAAGCAGACCATCGACGTCTCCGCGATCGCGGGCGCCGAGGTCGGCACGCGCGTCAACATCGAGAAGGCGATGCCGGTCGGCGCGCGCCTCGGCGGGCACATCGTGCAGGGGCACGTCGACGGCATCGGCGTCGTGCAGGAGGTCCGCCCCGGAGCCGAGTGGAGCGTGCTCCGGATCTCGCTCCCCCGGGATGCGGCGCCGCTCGTCGTCGACAAGGGCTCGATCTCGGTCGACGGCACCTCCCTCACCGTCAGCGCGGTGAGCGCGCCGACCCCGGTCGATTCGGGAGACGGCGACTGGTTCGAGGTCTCCCTGATCCCCGAGACTCTCGCCGCGACGACCCTCGGCTCCCTCTCGGTCGGCGACAGGGTGAACCTGGAGACCGACATCCTCGCCCGGCACGTCGAGCGCCTGCTCGCGTTCCGTCCCGACATTCCCGGCGCCCGCGGCGCCCGAACGGAAGGAGGCTCGCGATGAGCCTTGCCACCATCCCCGAGGCGCTCGACTCCCTCCGCGCCGGCCGTCCCGTCATCGTCGCGGACGATGAGAACCGCGAGAACGAGGGCGACGCGATCCTCTCCGCGGAGCTCGCGACGCCGGAGTGGGTCGCGTGGACCGTCCGCTGGTCGTCCGGCCTCGTCTGCGCGCCGATGCCCGCCGACATCGCCGACCAGCTGAACCTCCCCCCGATGGTGGCGGTCAACGAGGATGCCCGGTCCACGGCTTACACGATCACGGTCGACGCCGCGAGCGGTGTCACCACCGGGATCAGCGCCGCCGATCGCGCCCGCACGCTGAACGTGCTGGCCGACCCGGAGTCCACCCCGACGAGCGTCATCCGCCCCGGCCACATCCTGCCGCTGCGCGCGGTCGAGGGGGGCGTGCGCGAGCGGAGCGGCCACACCGAGGCCGCCGTCGAGCTCATGCGTCTCGCGGGACTCCGCCCGGTCGGCGCGATCGCCGAGATCGTGGCCGAGGACGGCAGCATGATGCGCCTGCCCGGGCTGCTGGAGCTGGGCGAGCGGGACGACATCCCCGTGATCACCATCGAGCAGCTCATCGCCTACCTCGAGGAGCACGAGCCGCTCACCGCCGCCGCCCCCGCCCGCCGGCGGGTGAGCCTCCGGGCGAGCGCCACGGTGCCCACCACGCACGGGACCTTCCGCTTCCTGGCCTACAAGGACCGCGTCACCGGCACCGACCACCTCGCCGTGGTCTCCGGCGAGCCCTCAGAGACGGCGCTGGTGCGCGTGCACTCCGAGTGCCTGACCGGCGAGGCCTTCGGCTCGCTGAAGTGCGAGTGCGGCCCCCAGCTCGACGCGGCGCTCGACGCGATCGCGGAGGAGGGCGGCGTCGTCATCTACATGCGCGGGCACGAGGGCCGCGGCATCGGCCTCATCAACAAGCTGCGCGCCTACAGCCTGCAGGAGGAGGGGCTGGACACCGTGGACGCGAACCTCGCGCTGGGGCTTCCCGCCGATGCCAGGGACTACGCCGCGGCCGCCGGCATCCTCGCCGATCTCGGCATCACCCAGGTCCGCCTCCTGACCAACAACACCGACAAGGCCACCCAGCTGCGCGAGCTCGGTCTCGACGTCGTGGAGCAGGTCCCGCTGATCGTCGGCGTCGGCCCCAACAACCACCAGTACCTCGAGACCAAGCGCGATCGCATGGGCCACATCATCGGCGAGGCCGAGCTCGCGGCGGCCCTCGCCGCCGGCGAGCAGCACGGACACGGACGAGACGCTCAGGCGTCGGACGGGAAGGAGAACGCATGAGCGGTGCAGGAGCGCCCCAGACCGGAGGGATCGACGCGAGCGGGCTGGACGTCGTCGTCGTCGCGGGGACCTGGCATGACGTCATCACGGACGGCCTGATCGCCGGTGCCCGCCGCGTCCTCGACGAGTCGGGGGCATCGGTGCGGCTCGTCCGCGTGCCCGGCTCCTTCGAGCTCGCGGTCGCCGCCCAGGCCGCCTTCGCCGGCGGGGCGGACGCCGTCGTCGCGCTGGGCGTCATCATCCGCGGCGGGACTCCGCACTTCGAGTACGTGTCGTCGGCGGCGACCGACGGCCTGACCCGTGTCTCCCTCGACGCCGGCAAGCCGGTGGGCTTCGGCCTGCTCACGCTCGACGACGAGCAGCAGGGGCTGGACCGCGCGGGCCTCGCAGGCTCGAAGGAGGACAAGGGCGCCGAGGCGGCGGACGCCGCGCTGCGCACCGCTCTCGTCATCCGCGAACTCCGGCAGAACGGCTGACCGGCTGACCGGCTGACCGGCAGCTGACAGCCCCTTGCCAGGAGCGGCCAGGAGGGCGGGTGAGGCCCGCCTTCCTAGCGCTGCCATAGCGCCTCGGCGTACCGTGAGGCCATGGAGATCCTGCGTCACGTCGTCGTGTTCGTCCACCTGATCGGCTTCGCCACGCTGTTCGGTGCCTGGGCCGTCGAGGCGTTCGGCGGACGCAAGCAGGTCACCCGGCTGATGAGCATCGGCATGACGATCGCCGCGGTCGCGGGCCTCGCGCTCGCCGCCCCCTGGGGCATCGACGGGACGATGAACTACGCCAAGATCGGCACGAAGCTCGTCGTCCTCCTCATCATCGGCGCCTTCCTCGGCATCGGATCCGCCCGTCAGCGCAAGGACGGCTCCGTGCCCTCCCTCCTCTTCTGGGGCATCGGCGCCCTCACCCTCGTCAACGCCGGGATCGCCGTCATCTGGCGCTGACCTGGCACTGACCTGGCACTGGTCGACTGAACTCCGCACACGCGCCGGGCTGAGACCCGGCGCGTGTCGTTTCCCCGGGCGACCGGGGGCGGAAGCGTAGAATCCACCGTGCTCCCGGGAGGCCCGGGAGGCCTCGAGGGGGAGGCCGGAGCGCACCGGAGGAAACATGAGCAACGTCGCCGCACCCGCCAACCCACGATCCCGCGTCATCATGGCGAGCCTCATCGGCACGACCATCGAGTTCTACGACTTCTACGTCTATGCGACCGCGGCGGTCCTCGTCTTCCCGGTCCTGTTCTTCCCCACCGGGAACGACACGACCTCGCTCCTGGCGTCGTTCGGGGTGTTCGGCGCCGCGATGGTCGCCCGACCGATCGGCGCCGTCGTGTTCGGGCACTTCGGCGACAAGTTCGGCCGCAAGGCGACCCTCGTCGCATCGCTCCTGACGATGGGGATCGCGACCTTCCTCATCGGGCTGCTCCCCACGTTCCAGCAGATCAACTGGTGGGCAGCGCTCCTGCTCCTCCTGCTGCGGCTGGCTCAGGGCTTCGCGCTTGGCGGCGAGTGGTCGGGGGCGGCACTCGTCGCGACCGAGAATGCACCGGCGGGAAAGCGTGCCTGGTACGGATCGTTCCCGCAGCTCGGCGCCCCGCTGGGCTTCATCATCGCGAACGGCATCTTCCTCGCGATCAACACGCTGCTGCCGCACGAGTCGAACCCGGCGATGAAGTCCGAGGCGTTCCTCAGCTGGGGCTGGCGCGTGCCCTTCCTGTTCTCCGCCGTCATGGTGATCATCGGCCTCTGGGTGCGGCTGAGGCTGGTCGAGTCCCAGACCTTCACCCGTGCCGCCGACACCGGACGCATCAGCAAGCTCCCGATCGCGACCGTGTTCCAGCACCACTGGCGTCGGCTGATCCTCGGCACGTTCATCATGCTCGCCACCTACGTGCTGTTCTACCTGATGACGAACTTCACGCTCGCCTACGGCACCAAGGCGGCATCGCTGGAGACGGCATCGGCCGCCGCCCAGGCCGTCGCCGAGAGCGCGGGGAAGACCTTCGATGCCGCGGCGTTCGCCGCGCAGTTCTACCCGGGCCTCGGCTTCGGCTACACGCAGTTCGTGATCATGCAGATCGTCGGCGTCGTGTTCTTCGGCGTCTTCACCCTGGTCTCCGGCCCGTGGGCGGACCGGATCGGACGGCGGAAGCTCCTCCTCTGGGTGACCGCGGGCATCATCGTGTTCGGGTGCACGTTCAACCTGTTCCTCCTCCCCCAGGCGAGCCCGGAGCTCACGACCGCCGTCACGCAGGGCTTCCTCGTCCTCGGCTTCCTGCTGATGGGATTGACGTTCGGACCGATGGGGGCCCTCCTGCCCGAACTGTTCCCCACGAACGTGCGGTACTCGGGATCGGCCATCGCCTACAACGTCTCCTCGATCCTCGGCGCGGCGGTCGCGCCCCTGATCGCCGTGGAGCTGTGGCGGATCGGCGGCGGCGCCCCATGGCTCGTGGGCCTCTACCTCTCTGCGATGGCGGTGCTCACGTTCATCGCCCTGCTCCTGACGCCCGAGACGAAGGACCACGACTACGACGACGACCTGGGCGAGCCGTCGACGAAGGATGCGCCCGCGTCCCGGAGGTCCTGACCGCCCGGCACGCGTGGCTGTCCAGCCGGCGCATGTCCCACTTTCGGTTCCTGGATGGGCCGGGAGCAACAGAAATCGGGACACGGTGCGTCAGAAGTGGGACATGGCGGCCGAGCGGACTCGGTGATGCCGTGCGGGTGGGTGGGGTGCGGGTCGGACCGTTCCGGCGTAACGCGAAGGTCGGGCGCGGCGAACCGTTCCGGCGTTGCGCGCAGGTCAGGCGTAGGAGGCGGTGACGGTGCGGGCCGCGCCGTCCAACACGACCTCGCCGCCGTACGGCAGGATCCACTGGGGGCGGGTGTGTCCGAAGGGGACCCCGACGCACACCACGGCCTCGGGGTTGTACCGCGCGACCTCGGCGATCATCGCGTCCCGCTGCGCCGCGCGCCGTCGTCCGCCCTCCTCGGCGGAGGGGATCGTCTCGAAGGTGCTCACCGGTGGTCGGGCCACGAGGACGCCGGCGACCTCGGCGAGCACGCCCCGCTCTCCGAGCGCGCGGATCCAGGAGGCGACGGTTCCGACCGGGGTGAGCCGCTCGCTCGCCTCCAGCAGCAGCACGGCTCCGGCAAGTGCTCCCGTCTCCGGCAGCCGATCGGCCAGCGCGAGCTGATCGAGCACCTCCAGGCATCCGCCCCAGGTCCGTCCGGACACCCGGCGTGCCGGTCCCGACCAGGTCCACGGCTCGGTGGGCATCCGATCGCCGAGCTCGTGGAGAGCCCGGGGGTCGGCCCATCGGCGGCCGAAGTCCTCGGACTCCCCCGGTTCGGTCAGCTCGATCTCGCCGCCGTCGAGCACGGCCGCCCGCAGCGAGCGGGCATGGATCTCGTCGACCGCGGGCCCTGCGCCGAGATGGATCTGCGTCGAGCCGCCGTGGAAGGCGGCCATACCGTGCTGCCAGAGCCAGGTGAGGATGTTGGTGTTGTCGCTGTAGCCGAGGAACGGCTTCGGATCGGCACGAGCCGCCGCGGGATCCAGGTGCGGGGTGACGAGGATCTGATCATCGCCGCCGATGGTCGCGAGGATCGCGCGGATATCCGGATCGGCGAACGCCGCGTTGACGTCGTCGGCCCTCGCCACCGGGGATGCATCCAGCATCCTCGTCGTCGCATACTCCACGGGCACCAGGCCCGTCAGCTCCCGGAGCCGCGCCATCGCCTGCTCATGCACGGCCTCGGAGGCGGCGGGGGCCGCGAACGCCGGCGAGAGCACGGCAACACGGTCACCTGGCCTGGCCTTGGGCGGGAGGATCATGCCCTCCATCCAACCAGCCTCGACTGCATCCCCCACCTGAGCCGCCCTCGCGGTTCCGCCCGGCGCATGTCCCACTTTCGGCTCTTGGATGGGCCGGGAGCAACAGAAATCGGGACACGATCCACCAGAAGTGGGACACGGTCGGCCAGAAGTGGGACACGGTGCACGCAGGCAGGGCAGGGCATAGCAGGGCAGAGCAGGTGTCAACCATCATTGACAATCTCACACCTGTCAACGTAGATTGACAGGGCGTCCGAATCACGGATGCAGAGCAGGAGAAGGAGGCCGAGATGTCCGCACCCCTCATCGGCGCCGCGATGGACCCGCTCGGGGAGCCACTCGCCGAGCTGCATCGCCTCGCCGAGATCCGCGCCCAGATCGCCCGGGCCGAGGAGGCGCAGGTTCGGCGCGCCCGCGTCGCCGGATACTCGTGGCAGGCGGTCGCCAGCGCCCTGGGCGTGAGCAGACAGGCCGTGCACAAGAAGTACGGCAGGCGGTGACGGCGACCGCCCCCGAGCCAGCACACCCCTCGACACCCGAGAACGAACCCGAGCAACAAACCCGAGTAACAAGCCGAGCAGCAAAGGCTGAGAAACAAAGGCCGAGCAACACGATCGTGAGCAGGCGGGCGACACGCCCCACCTCCGGGCGGCACGCCTCAACGTCCGCGCAACCCGGCCTCACGGCTCAACCCTGCACCACGCGAAAACGCGGCGACGGGATACCGGGGATCACTCAGCCTGTTCATCCCTGACATCCCGCCGCCGCGGCATATGGCCCGCCCGTCGGCGGGGATCCGGCAGCGCCGGAGGCCGGCTACGCCTGCGCGAGCCGGTAGCGCAACGAGGCGAGCTCGGCGCGGAGCGCCGCCGGGAGCTTGTCGCCGAAGGTGTCGTAGAACTCCTCCGTCAGATCGGCCTCCGTGCTCCAAGCAGCGGTGTCGACGGTGAACAGCTCGTCCAGATCGGCCTCCGGAAGATCGAGTCCGTCGAGGTTGAGGTCCTCGGTCTTCGGCAGGCGGCCGATCGGGCTGTCCACGGCACCGACCTCGCCCGAGATGCGACGGATGATCCAGTCGATGACGCGTGCGTTGTCGCCGAAGCCCGGCCACAGGAACCGGCCGTCGTCGCCACGGCGGAACCAGTTGACCTGGAAGATCCGCGGCGAACGGTCGAAGCGCAGGTTCCGACCGACGCTGAGCCAGTGACCGAAGTAGTCGGCCATGTTGTATCCGCAGAAGGGAAGCATCGCGAACGGATCACGCCGCAGCTCCCCCACGGTCCCCTCAGCCGCGGCGGTGCGCTCCGAGGAGATGGTGGATCCGAGGAACACGCCGTGCGTCCAGTCGGTCGCCTCGACCACCAGCGGGACGTTGGTGGCACGACGACCGCCGAACAGGATGACGTCGAGCGGGACGGCCTGCTCCCAGTCCTCCGAGATCTGCGGGCACTGCGCGGCGGCGACCGTGAAGCGGGAGTTCGGGTGCGCCGCAGGCCGACCCGAGTCCGGCGTCCAGGGCTGACCCTGCCAGTCGATCAGCTCTGCCGGCGGCTCGTCGGTCAGTCCCTCCCACCAGACGTCGCCATCGGGGCGCAGCGCGACGTTCGTGAAGATGGTGTTGCCCCAGAGCGTCTCGACCGCCGTGACGTTGGTCGACTCACCGGTGCCCGGCGCGACGCCGAAGAAGCCCGCCTCGGGGTTGATCGCCCACAGACGCCCGTCCTCGCCAGGGCGGATCCAGGTGATGTCGTCGCCGAGCGTCTCGACGCGCCAGCCCGGGATCGACGGACGGAGCATGGCGAGGTTGGTCTTGCCGCAGGCCGACGGGAAGGCCGCCGCCACGTGATGCGCGGTGCCCTGGGGGTCGATGACGCGGATGAGCAGCATGTGCTCGGCGAGCCACCCCTCGTCGCGCGCGATCACCGAGGCGATGCGGAGCGCGAAGCACTTCTTCGCGAGGATCGCGTTCCCGCCGTAGCCGGAGCCGTAGGAGTAGACCTCGAGCGTCTCGGGGTAGTGCACGATGTACTTCTCGTCGTTGCACGGCCACTCGACATCGGCCTGCCCCGGCTCCAACGGCGCCCCGACGGTGTGCACGGTGCGCACCCACGGCGCGCCCTCGGCGATCTGACGCGTCACGGCCTCGCCGACGCGGGTCATGATGCCGATCGACGCGACCGCGTAGGCGCTGTCGGTGATCTGGACGCCGATGTGAGAGAGCGGACCGCCGACGGCACCCATCGAGAACGGCACGACGTACATCGTGCGACCGCGCATGGAGCCCTCGAAGAGCCCGTCCATCTTGACGCGCATCTCCGCAGGATCGGCCCAGTTGTTCGTGGGACCGGCGTCCTCCTCCCGCTCGGAGGCGATGAAGGTGCGGCCCTCGGTGCGTGCGACGTCGCTGGGGTGCGAGCGCGCGAGGTACGACCCGGGGCGCCATTCGGGGTTGAGCTTGATGATCTTGCCCTCATCGACGAGCTCGCGCAGGAGCGCGTCGTTCTCGGCCCGGGAGCCGCCCACCCAGTGGACCGCGGCGGGCTGCGTGAGAGCGCGGATCTCCTCGACCCATGCGGCCAGCTCGGCGAAGGCCGGAGAGTCATACTCGGGCGCCGCTCCGAACGCACGCACGGGTGCGACGGCGGGGATGCGCGGGGTGGACGTCTCGGCGATGGCCATGTCTGCTCCTTTGGAAGAGGCGGGCGTTGCATCCAGTCTTGACGATAGTTCGCTCATTTCGCATCAATTTCACGTATAAGAAACTGGATTCTTTCGCTATGATCAAGGAATGGCCACGCCAGGACTAGAGCTCACGACCCTCGGACACCGCATCCGCCATCACCGCACCCAGCGCGGGATGACCCTCGACGAACTGGGAGCGGCCGTCGGCGTCGCCGGCTCCCAGCTCAGCCTGATCGAGAACGGCAAGCGCGAGCCCAAGCTCTCCCTGCTGCAGGCGATCGCCGAGGCGACAGGCACACAGGTCTCCGACCTCATCTCGAACGAGCCGCCCAATCGCCGGGCGGCGCTGGAGATCGAGCTGGACCGCGTCCAGCGCAGCCCCGTGTTCCGCCAGCTCGGGATCGCGCCCGTGCGGATCTCCAAGAGCATGTCCGACGAGACGATCGAGTCCGTCCTGGGACTGCACCGCGAGCTGCATCGACGCGAACGCGAGGCGATCGCCACTCCGGAGGAGGCCCGCCGCGCCAACACCGAGCTGCGCCTGCGGATGCGCGAGCAGCACCATCACCTCCCCGAGATCGAGAAGCTCGCGGAGAAGCAGCTCAAGGCCGCTGGGCACTCCTCGGGCGCGCTCACGCACCGCACGGTGAGCATCATGGCCGAGCAGCTGGGCTTCGAGCTGCTCTACGTCGACGACCTCCCCCACTCCACGCGGTCGGTGACGGATCTGGAGAACGGGCGGATCTACCTGCCCCCGGCCTCCATCCCCGGCGGCCACGGCCTGCGCTCGATGGCGTTGCAGGCGATGGCCCATCGGCTGCTCGGGCACACCCCTCCCACCGACTACGCCGACTTCCTCCAGCAGCGTCTGGAGATCAACTACTTCGCCGCCTGCTGCCTCATCCCCGAGACCGCCGGCGTCGCGTTCCTGCAGCAGGCCAAGAAGGACCGCAACCTCGCCGTGGAGGACTTCCGCGACGCCTTCGGAGTCACGCACGAGGCGGCGGGCATGCGGATGACCAACCTCATGACGGTGCACCTCGACATGCATCTGCACTTCCTGCGCGTGGACGAGAGCGGAGCCGTCATGCGCGTCTACGAGAACGACGACCTGCCGTTGCCGATGGACGTCACCGGCGCGGTGGAGGGACAGCGGGTGTGCCGCCACTTCTCCGCTCGCGCCGCGTTCACCGAGCACAACCGCACCACCGAGCACTACCAGTACACGGACACGCCATCGGGGACCTACTGGTGCTCGACGCAGACGGGGTCCTCCAGCGACGGCGGCTACTCGATCACCGTGGGAGTCCCGTTCGACGATGCCCGGTGGTGGCGCGGCAGGGAGACCTCCCACCGGGCGACCTCCACCTGTCCCGACGAGTCGTGCTGCCGGCGTCCTCCCGCCGAGATCACCCATCGATGGAACGGGAAGGCCTGGCCGAGCGCGCGGGTGCACACGCACATGTTCTCCCCGCTCCCCCGCGGCGCCTTCCCCGGCGTGGACGACAACGAGGTGTACTCGTTCCTCGACCGCCACGCCGTCGAGTAGGCCACCCGGGTCGGTGGAGTGCCGGGGTAGGTGGGTCGGCGGGTCGGTCGGGTCAGTGGGCCGGCGGGCCGCAACCCGGATGCATGGAGATACCCCAACCGGCGGGAAAATGACCGGCGATTCACCCGCCATCCGAGCAGACTCCCGCCATCCGGACTGTCCCGCCATCTCTGCATCCAGGCTGTCCCTGTGGACCACCACCACCCGCCCCCAACCAGAAGCCCGGATGCATGGAGATCCCCCATCCGGCGGGAGAACGCACGGCGATTCGCCCGCCATCCGGGCAGACTCCGGCCATCCGGATCGTCCCGCCGTCCGGTCATGCTTCCGGCATCCGGACCATCCCTGCGGACCACCGCCCGCCCCTAATCAGCAACCCGGATGCGTGAAGATCCCCCGGATGGCGGGTGGATACCCGGCGATCCACCCGCCATCCGAGCAGACTCCCGCCATCCGAACCATCCCGCCATCCGAACCCATCCCGGCACCCGGGCAGACACCCGCCATCCGGGCAGACTCCCGCCATCCGGACCATCCCGCCATGCGGACCGGTTCGCGGAGGGGATCAGGCCAGGAAGTCGGCGTAGCGGCGGAGGGCCGCGGACACGGCGGCCGAATCGACTCCGAGAACGGCCGGATCGATCTCCTCGCCGAAGAGCTCGGCCGTCGGCTCCTCACGATGGCGCCCCACGGCCGCGGAATGCGTCCATGCGCCGACGATCCGGCCGCCCGCCACGAGACTCGCGCGCACCATGCCGTTCTTCCCCGGCCCGATCCGCGCGGCGGCGTCGGCCGAGGCGACCGGGCTGCGATCGGCGTAGGAGATGTAGTACTCGTCGAACATCGGCAGTGCACGGATCTCGGCATCGTCCGCACCGCGAGCCCGCCGGGGCGCGGACAACGCCATGAACACCCCCGGACCCACCTCGCGCACACGACCCGCCGCACGCTCCGCGGCCTCCCTGGCGACGCTCACCGGGAGACCCGTCCACCAGGCGAAATCGGTGACGCCGGCCGGCCCGTGCCCGTCGAGGTAACGGATGAAGAACTCGGCGAGCGGATCGTCGGGCGACGGCGACTCCGGAACGTGCTCGTCGGCGAGGACGAACAGCTGCTCACGGGACACCGCGTCCGGACGACGGACGACCGGCCCCTGCACGAGCACGCCCCGGAGCGACAGCGCGCAGAGGAGGTGGACCCCGCGCTGACCCGTGGGATCGATCCCCAGCCCCTCGATGTCCGCGAAGAGCTGCGTCCTGGTCCGCCCGCCATCGGCCAGGACCTCTCGCAGCCGACGTTCGACGCGGCCGAGCATCTCGGAGTCGATCCCGAGCTCGCGGTGCCGCGCGGCCGCCTGGCGCAGCTGCCGCTCCGCCGTGATCGACAGCACCCAGCGGAGATCGGACGCGGGGACGATGTGGAGCGTCCCCCGCATCGTCCAGGTCCGCACCAGGTCGCCGCGGGCGAAGGCGCGATCGACGCCGCGCAGGGTCGCCGCGGACGAGCGCGCCCCCAGCGCCCAGCGTCCGGCGACGAAGTCCTGGCTCTGCACGGCGAGCATGTGCCGCGCGGCATCGACCGGCGTGCGCGCCGGCGCCGTGAGACGGTGGGCGCGAAGCCTCTCGGACAGCAGCGCGGTCGGCGTCATGTGCTCATTCTGCCCGGCGCCTCCGACATCCCCGTCCCCCGCGCTCGGATTCACCCCGACCGCACCGCGAGACGGCATCTGCCGATCGAGACAGCATCAAAATCGCGCAGTCTCGTGACGCAGATGCAGTCTCGCGGAGGACGTGCGGCCCCGGGATCAGCCCGGGATCAGCCGGGATCAGCCCGAGGTCTGGAGGGTGACCTCGCGTCGGGTCGGGATGACCACCGGGTGCGACCCCGCCATCGTCTCGATCACGCGGACGACCTGGCAGGAGTAGCCGTACTCGTTGTCGTACCAGACGTAGAGCACGACGTCGTGGTCGTTCGCGATGGTGGCGAGGCCGTCGACGATCCCGGCGCGGTGCGAGCCGACGAAGTCCGTCGAGACCACCTCGGGGGACTCGATGTAGTCGATCTGCTGACGCAGCTTGGAGTGCAGCGAGACCCGGCGGAGGTAGTCGTTGATCTCGTCCTTGGCGGCGGGGCGCTCCAGCGTCAGGTGCAGCACGGCCAGCGAGACGTCCGGGGTGGGGACGCGGATCGCCGAGCCGGTGAGCTTTCCGGCGAGCTCCGGCAGCGCGCGGGCGACGGCCTTGGCGGCCCCCGTCTCGGTGATCACCATGTTCAGCACCGCGGAACGGCCACGTCGGTCGCCGCTGTGGAAGTTGTCGATGAGGTTCTGGTCGTTCGTGAACGAGTGCACGGTCTCGACGTGCCCGCGCACGATCCCGTAGGCCTCGTCCACGGCCTTCAGGACCGGGGTGATCGCGTTGGTCGTGCACGAGGCGGCGGAGAGGATGCGGTCGCCGGCCTCGATCGTGTCGTGGTTGATCCCGTGCACGATGTTCTTCAGCTCGCCCTTGCCGGGAGCGGTGAGCAGCACTCGGGCGACTCCCGGGGACTCGAGGTGGCGGCGAAGCCCCGCCTCGTCCCGCCATCGGCCGGTGTTGTCGACGACGATCGCGTCGTGGATGCCGAAGGCGGTGTAGTCGACCGTGGCGGGGTCGTCGGAGTAGATCACCTGGATCCGCGTGCCGTTGGCGATGATCTGCTCCGCCTGCTCGTCGACGTCGACGGATCCGGCGAAGCGTCCGTGCACCGAGTCGCGCAGCAGGAGCGAGGCCCGCTTGACGAGATCGTTCTCGGAGCCGCGGCGCACGACGACGGCGCGCAGCCGCAGACCGCTCCCGCCGCCGGTGTGCGCGATGAGGATGCGGGCGAGCAGGCGACCGATCCGACCGAAGCCGTAGAGCACGACGTCGGTGGGCTCGGCCTGGTCGACCGAGCCGTCGAGCGCGGGGGCGAGCTCCCGTCGGAGGTAGTCGGTCAGGTCCTCTCCGCTCTCGGCCGCGCCGGCGGCGAGGCGCGCCACATCGAGCGAGGAGGACGACGGCGAGAGGTCGCGGAGCGCCTCGAGGACCGCGAGGGTGTCTTCGAGGGATGCCTCCCCGTGGCCCAGCGCGGCGATCCGTTCGTGGACCTCGAGCAGGCCGGTCGTGGAGAGCCCGAGCAGGCGGTGCCCGTGCAGCGAGGTCACCACGTCCCGATCCCTCTTCAGGCGGCCGATGAGCGGGATCATCCGCTCGGCCAGCTCTTCTCGTGCGTTCCAGTCGTCGCGGTGTGCCGCGAAATCGTTCATCTGCGTCCTTGCATGCGATTCGTGCGCCGCGGGGGATGTCGGCGCGGGTGGATGGCGGGCGGATCGGCCCACGACAAGGGTACGGTCACCCGTGCACAGGTGCACGACCGCGGCACACCTGCACGATGGATCGGGCGGAAACGTCGTGCAGGTGGGTGCGGATCGTGCATCCGTGACGGGACCGGGACGGGACGGGAGGCCCGGGACGGGGTCCGGACCGGACCGGATGGGACGGGGTCCGGACCGGACTGGACGGCAGACGGGCCGGGGTCAGGCCTCGGCGACGAAGTCCAGGGCGGCGCGACGGAACTCCGGTGTGTGGAGGGCCGAGAGATGGTCGCCGGGCACACGGATCACACGGGAGTCCGGGATCGCGGCGGCGAGGACGTCGATGCCGGCGACCAGCGGATCCTCCACGCCGCCGAGAAGCAGGGTCGGCTGCGTCGGCGCCGCGACCGCCGGATCGAAGGGCTCGGACGCGAGACCGTCGGCGAGGTCGAGGAGATCCGCCGATCGATTCCCGGGGAGGGTGATCATGTGCAGGATCATGCCGGTGAGCGGATCGGACGGGGCGGGCCCGCCCGTCAGCGCCCGACGGGCCGCCCCGCGATCGACGACCGTGAACGGCTCGCGGAGGCTGAGTCCGCCGAGCACGACCCGCCGCACCGTTACCGTGCGATCCGAGGCCAGCGCCCAGGCGAGTCGCGCGCCGAGCGAATACCCGACGACGTCCACCTCCTCCCCGCCCGCGGCCTCGGCGAGGAGCCGGACGACCGCGCTCGTGGGCAGGGGCCCCAGCGCCGGACTGCCGCCGTGCCCGGGGAGATCGACGAGGATGCTCCCCCTCCCCGCCTCGGCGAGGGGCGCCGCCCATTCGGCGTCCGGCCAGTCCAGGCGGCCGCGCGACGCGAAGCCGTGCACGAACAGCACAGGACGCCCGGCGCCCTCGCGCCGACGGACGGACAGCCCGGTGCCGGACAAGACGCTCACCGCCCGCTCACCTCCCGCTCACCTCCCGACGATCGCCCGGGGCGGCGAGGACCGCTCCGCGCAGACGCGCCAGGAACCGGTCGATGTAGGACCGGTAGCCGGCGATCCGCTCGCCGTCGGGGTACATCAGGTTGACCACCGTCGCCCCCACGGCCGCGGTGATGTACTCGTCGGCCATGGCCTCGAAGTCCTGCTCCGGGACCGCCCCCTCGTCACGGGCCGCCTCCATCCGCTCGATCAGGGAGG
The DNA here is from genome assembly GCF_031456305.1 of Microbacterium resistens. Lineage (GTDB taxonomy): Bacteria > Actinomycetota > Actinomycetes > Actinomycetales > Microbacteriaceae > Microbacterium > Microbacterium resistens_A. The sequence continues at coordinate 49,527 of NZ_JAVDUM010000003.1, read as the reverse complement.
ACCGCCAGGAGCGGAGGTGTCCGCGGTACAGCTCGGCGAGCGCGTCGTGCGACATCGCGTGCTCCCAGAGGGCGAGCAGCACCCGGCCCGCGGCGATCTGCTCGGTATCGCGCGGGATGGTCGCCTCCAGGAACCCCCGCAACGCCCCCTCCGCCGTGGTCGAGGCAGCGTCGGGCGGCGCGACTCCTTCGGAGATCCGGGCGAGCATCGTCTCGAACGTCGCCGCGACGATGCTCTCCTTGCCGGGGAAGTAGTGCTTGAGCGCCCCGTTCGCGAAGCCGGCCTCCGCGGCGATGCTGCGCATGGTGGCCGCCTCGAACCCGCCCTTGAGGATGATCCGCGTCGCCACGTCGACGATCTCCCTGCGCCGGCGATCGTGATCGATGCTCCTCGGCATGTCTTCCCTCCCCGCCTCGACAGCCTCCTCCGCCATCCAAGGCCTCGCGCCTCGACGGTGCGGGCACGGGATCGCGTGAGCAGGCTGTCTGCAACCGTACTCGCGCGGACGCCCCGCCCTCACGCGTGCCCCGCCCACATCGCCACCAGGCCGATGGACATCGCGATCGGCTCCAGGCCCAGCAGCACGTCCGACAGCCGATCCTGGAGCCGGGCTCGCCTGCCCGGAGGGCTCCGGCGCGCACGTCCGGAACGGTGCTCGACGGCCGCCCAGACCACCATGGCGAGGACGGCGATCCCCGTGAGCGCCGACAGCTGCGGGATCCCGTGGCCGACATGGGCGGTCGCGTGCCCGCCGCCGCGCACGGGCAGGGCGGCGAGCGCGCAGGCCGCCATGACGACCCCGCCGACCGCGCGGTGGCAGCAGGCGACCGCCGCCGGGTGCCCCCGAAGACCCGCGGTGCCGACCATCGCGGAGAGGATCCAGCCTGCGGCGACCAGGACCGTGAACCCCTCCCCCAGGCCGTCCTCCCCCAGGCCGTCCTCCCCCAGGCCTGTCTCTCCCAGGCCTGTGGAGAGGACGATCATCCCCGCAGCCATCGCGACCGCCGCCTGCCTCCCCTGCCAGGGCACCGTCCGCCCCGCGAGCAGGCAGCACACGGCGGCCGTGATCGCCGAGGCGAGCATCAGCCACATCGCTGCGGGGTGGGCGTGCACCATGCGAGAACTATATTGATCAATCGCTCAATAAAACCATCCCCGAACCGGCCGATGCCCGGAGCCGGCTCCCACCCGACCGGACCGATGCGAGAGGATGGCTGCATGCCCCGAGTCGTCGATCACGACGAGCGCCGCAGGGAGATCGCCGCGGCGCTCCTCGCCGTCGCCGCGCGCGACGGGCACGAGAACGTCTCCTCCCGGGCCGTCGCGAGGGAGCTGGGCGTCGCCACCGGCTCCCTGTGGCACTACTACGACAACTTCGACGACGTGGTCCGCGCCGCCGCCGCCGAGGTGACGCACCGCACGGACGAGCGGATCCGCGCCGCGACCACCGGGCTCCGGGGCCTCGCCCGCCTGCAGGCCCTGATGCGCGAGGTCCTGCCCGTCGACGAGGTGACCAGGACCGAGGCGCGGGTCGTCGTGGGCTTCTGGGGCCGCCTCGCCTCGCTGGCCCCGGTCGCCGGCGCGACGATACCGACGATCGCGCCCTGGCAGTCCGGGATCTCCACCGCCCTCGACGAGGCGGTCGCCGACGGGGAGCTGCGCGCGAACACGCCCACGGCGGATCTGCTCACGCTCCTGCGCGCCCTCACCTACGGCCAGCAGGTCGTGGAGGTCGCCGAGCCCGCATCCGCGACGGATCATCTGCGCGCGCTCTCCGCCGTCCTCGCCCCCTGGCGCGCATAACCGCACCGACCCCAGACCACCACGCCGGCTTCCGCCCCTTGCCGAACGCCGTGGGCGGGCGTACCATCGTCGCAATCCGTTTATTGAGCAGTTGCTCGAAATAGTGAGGTCGACGATGTCCCACCCCGCGCCGCAGCCCGTCACGATCGATGAGGTCGCCGTCCCGCACCCCCTGGACCCGCTCACCGGCCCGGAGATCGCCGCCGCCCGAACGATCCTGGAGGAGGCGGGCCTCCTCGGCGAGAGCGTCCGCGTGCCGATGCTGCTCCCGGACGAGCCGACCAAGGCCGAGCTCGCCCGCTGGACGCCCGGGGATCCGATCGACCGCCGCGTGGACGCGACGCTCCTCGACGTCGCCACGGGGGTCGCGACGGAGGTGATCGTCTCGATCACGCACGGGGAGGTCAGAAGCGCCGACCGCGTGCCCAACGACGCCCCGCCCTACGGGCAGCCGCAGTACCTGTTCGAGGAGTACGAGCGGGCGGAGGCCATCGCGAAGGCGTCGCCGGAGTGGCAGGCCGCCATGACCCGGCGCGGGCTGGACGCGCATCGTGCCCTCGCCTTCTGCTCGCCGCTGGCGCCCGGGTACACCGGCCGCCAGGACGAGGCCGGTCGCCGCATCCTCCGGTCCCTCACCTTCCTGCGGTACAACGAGCACGACTCCCCCTGGGCGCACCCCGTGGAGGGGCTCATCGTCCACATCGACCTCACCGAGAACCGCGTGATCCGCGTCGAGGACCACGGCGACGTCCCGGTCCCCGCCGGCCACGGCAACTACTACCCCGAGGCGCAGGGCGAGGCGCGGACGTCCCTAAGGCCGATCGAGATCACGCAGCCCGCGGGGCCGAGCTTCTCCGTCTCCGGCGCGCGCGTCGAGTGGGAGGGCTGGTCGATGCGCGTGGGGTTCAACGCCCGCGAGGGCCTCGTTCTCCACGACGTCGCCTTCCGGGGGCGCTCGATCCTCAGCCGTGCGAGCGTGCCCGAGATGGTGGTGCCCTACGGCGACACCGCGCCCGGCCGGTTCTGGATCAGCTACTTCGACGCCGGCGAGTACCTCCTCGGCAAGAACGCCAACCACCTCGCGCTCGGGTGCGACTGCCTCGGCGTCATCCGCTACCTCGACGGGTACGTCGCCGATGACCACGGCAATCCCGTGCGCATCCCGAACGTCGTCTGCATGCACGAGGAGGACGACGGTATCCTCTGGAAGCACACCGACCTGTCCGGGCGGTCCGACGTGCGCCGTGCCCGCCGCTTCGTCGTGTCCTACTTCTCCACGATCGGGAACTACGACTACGGCTTCTACTGGTCCTTCGGCCTGGACGGATCGATCGCGCTCGAGGCGAAGGCCACCGGAATCGTCTTCGCGGGCGCCGGAGAGCCGGGCGTCCGCCAGCGGCATGCGACCGAGCTCGCCCCCGGAGTCTTCGCCCCCGTGCACCAGCACCTCTTCTGCGCCCGTCTTGACGTGGCGGTGGACGGCGAGGACAACCGGCTCGTCGAGGTCGACGCCGAGCGCATCCCGATGGGTCCGGAGAACCCGTTCGGCAACGCCTTCGGCTGGACCGAGAGGACGCTGCGGAGCGAGTCGGAGGCCCAGCGCGACGCCGACTCCTCGGTCGCCCGGGTCTGGGAGGTCCAGAGCGCATCGCGCGTCAACGCGGTCGGACGCCCCACGGCGTACCAGCTCATCCCCCAGCCCACAGCCCTGCTGATGGCGGACCCGGCCTCCTCGGTGTCCGCACGGGCGACGTTCGCGACACGACATCTCTGGGCCACGGCGCACGAGGACGGGCAGATCTGGCCCGCCGGACGCTACCCGAACGCGCACCAGGGCGGATCGGGGCTGCCGGAGTACGCGGCCGGCGACCGCCCGCTCGACGGCGAGGACATCGTCCTCTGGCACACCTTCGGCCTCACGCACTTCCCCCGTCCGGAGGATTGGCCGATCATGCCCGTCGACCGTGCCGGATTCACGTTCCGCCCGTACGGGTTCCTCGACGAGAACCCGGCGATGGACGTGCCGGAGTCGGCGCAGGCGCACGCCGTGGCAGGTTCTGCGGGTTCGCCGGGCGCTGCGGGTTCATCGGGCGCTGCCGGTTCATGCTGCGGAGGCGGCGACGCCTGCCGCTGCGGACACTGACCCGAGCGGCGGACGGCGGACCGCAGACGCCAGAGCGCGGACCACAGCCGTCAGAGCGCGGACGGCAGACGGCAGAGCGCGGACCGTGGACGTCGGCGCGCGGACGGTCAGCCCAGCGCGACGATCGCCTCGCGCAGGATGCCGCCGGACTCCGTGAGCGCCGCCCGCGCCGCCTCGGTCTCGGCACCGGAGATCAGCAGCAGGAGGGCGAGCTTGACCGACCCGTCGGAGCGCCGCAGCGCATCGACGGCGTCCTCCACCGGCGCGCCGGTGAGCTGCATGATGGTGCGGACCGAGCGCGCGCGCAGCTTCTCGTTGGTCGCGCGCAGGTCCACCATCACGCCGCGGTAGGTCTTGCCGAGCTTGACCATCGCGAGGGTGGAGAGCATGTTCACGACGAGCTTCTGCGCGGTCCCGGACTTCAGGCGCGTCGAGCCGGTGACGAACTCGGGGCCGACCTCCACGTCGATCGCGATGTCCGCGGCCGCGCCGATCGCCGACGGCGCGTTCGCTGCGACGGCGACGGTCAGCGCACCGGCCTCGCGGGCGGCGGCGAGCCCGCCGAGCACGTACGGCGTGCGCCCGGAGGCCGAGATCCCGACCACCGTGTCCTCCGCACGGACACCCAGCGCGCGCAGCTCGGCCGCGGCGGCCCGGTCATCGTCCTCGGCGTTCTCCACGGCGGAGCGGATGGCGGTGTCCCCGCCGGCGATGATCCCGACCACCTGGGACGGGTCGGTGCCGAAGGTCGGAGGGCACTCGGATGCGTCGAGTACCCCGATGCGACCGGCGGTGCCCGCCCCGAGGTAGATCAGCCGTCCCCCGCGCCGGAAGCGCTCGGCGATGCCGTCGACGGCCTCGGCGATCTGCGGCGCCCTGGCGGCGACGGCCGCGGGCACCCTCGCGTCCTCGGCGTTCATCAGCTGCACGAGCTCGACGGTGGGGAGGAGATCCAGGTCGCCGCGGTCGGTGTCGGCGGTCTCGGTGGCAAGGCCCGAGAGCTCGTCGATGAGCCCTTGGAGGCGGGCGGCGTCATCCAGCACGGTGCACGAACCTTTCATGGAGGGGGGTCCGGCCCTCGGCGATCATCGCCGCGCCGGTGAGAGCGTCGCCCACCGAGGGGCGCACGTCGAGGCCGAGTCCGGCGAGCGCGGCGGAGACCGCCGCCCGGTAGCCGGCGTGGTCGAGGAGCCCGCCGTGCAGGGCGACGGCGGCAAGGGTGCCGGACGCGGCCGCCGCGGTGGAGGCGAGCAGGCTCGCCCCCTCGTCCCGGATCGCGACCGATGCCGCATCACCGGTGTCGGCGAGGTCCAGCACGAGCGGAGCGGCCGTCGCGAGCCGCCGCGCGAGGGGCTCGTCGCCGGCCAGCCAGGTGATCGGCGTGCGCCCGTCTCCGATGAGTGCGGCGAGGGCCGCGGTCAGCGCGGTCGAGGGGCCGAGCCCGTCCCTGGCGCGCAGGACCGCGCGCACGGCCTCCCGGCCGAGCCACGATCCGCCGCCGAGGTCGCCGAGGTCCGGGCCCCAGCCATCAGCCTGTCGGGCCCCGTGCTCGTCGATCCCGAACGCCACGGCGCCGGTCCCGGCGATGAGGAGGGTTCCCGCCTCTCCCGCGAGCGCTCCGGCGTGCGCGGTGACGACGTCGGAGGCCACGGCCGTCTCCGCCCTCGCCCCTGCTCCCGTCTCCGCGGAGAAAAGCTTCGCGGAGAGGAGCTCGGCAAGCCGCAGGGAGGACGCGGCGTCGGCGAGGGCACCGGCCGCCCCCACCCCGATACGCAGCCGGACGGACTGAAGGCCGGCAGGACCGGAATCGGACGCGGCGAGCACGACGAGCGCGTCGCGCAGCAGGGGCATGATCGCGCCCACGGCCTGTTCCACGCCGCCGACGGCCGCGAGCCCCGGAGTGCCGGGGCCGTCGCGGAGGATCCGGATGTCGCCGGCCTCGACGGACAGCCGACAGCGTGACTTCCCGAGGTCGACGGCCACGGTCGCCGAATCGATCATGGAAACAATCTACACAACTGACGTGATAGCTGAAAGAATGTTTCAGATGAGCATCCTGACCACGATCGACTCCTCGGCGGACACGCTGCCCCCGTCGCTGGCGCGGATCGCCACGGCGGTCCGCGAGAGGCCGTCGCTGACCGTCGAGATGACCATCACCGCCCTCGCCGCGCACTGCGGGTCCTCGGTCGCCTCGGTGGTGCGGTTCTGCCACGCGATCGGCCTCAGCGGCTATGGCGAGCTGCGCCGCACCCTCGCCGCGGAGCTCGGCCGGGAGTCCGCGCAGTTCTCCGCCGCGGGCGACTACGGATCGGACATCGGCGCCGACGACTCCCTCCGCGAAGCCGTCGACAAGCTCGCCGCCCTGGAGCGTCTCGCGATCGAGGAGACGATCGCCCGTCTCGACGACGCGGTGCTGGAGCGGGTGGTAGACGCGGTGGACGCCGCGGACCGGCTGCTCCTCTACGGCATCGGCGCAAGCCGGTACGTCGCCGCCGATCTCGGCCACAAGCTCCTCCGCATCGGCCGGAACGCCATCGTCCTCTCCGACCCGCACGAGGCGCTCGCATCCGCCGCGGTCCCCTCGGCCCGGACCGCGGCGATCGCCTTCTCGCACTCCGGGACCACCGCCGAGACGGTGCGCTTCATCGAGGCCGCGCGCGAGACGGGAGCAGCCACCATCGGCGTGACCTCCGCCCCGTCCTCGTCCCTCGCCCGACTCGCCGACCACGCGCTCTTCACGCACGCGAGGGAGTCCGCCTTCCGCGCCGGGGCGATGGTGAGCCGGATCGCGCAGCTCGCGATCGTCGACGCGATCTTCATCGGAGCCGCCCAGCGCCGCCACGACGAGACGATCGTCGCCCTCAAGCGATCCCGCGACGCCACCCGCCCCCTGCACGACGCCTGACCCGACCCCGACGGCGTGCTCTCATCGCACCGGGATCGTCGGAAAATGGCAGGAGACCACCCGGCCTGGTGCAATGTCGCGCGGCACCGGGACCTCCTCGGCGCATCGCGCCTCCGCCCGGGGGCAGCGGGTGCGGAACACGCAACCGCTCGGCCTGGCGAAGGGGCTCGGCACGTCCCCGCTCAGCACGATCCGCTCCCGTCGGTCGCCGATAGTGGGCGACGGGACCGCGGAGAGCAGCGCCTGCGAGTACGGATGGGCCTGGGCCGCGAAGAACTCCGTGGCAGGAGCCGACTCCACCGTGCGTCCCATGTACATCACGACCACCCGGTCCGAGAGATAGCGGACCGCGCTCATGCTGTGCGAGATGAAGAGATAGGCGATCCCCAGACGCTCCTGGAGGTCATGGAGCAGGTTCATCACCTGCACCTGCACGGAGACGTCGAGGGCGGACACCGCCTCGTCCAGCACGATCAGATCGGGCTCGGTGGCGATCGCCCTCGCGATCCCGACCCGCTGACGCTGCCCACCGGAGAGCTGGTGAGGGTAGCGGTCCGCCATCGCTGAGGGGAGACCGACCAGGTCGAGGCATTCCTCGACGCGTCGCGCGATCTCCGAGCGCCCTCGCCCGCCGATCGACCGTAACGGCTCCGCGATGCTCTGCCTGATCGCCATGCGAGGATCGAGCTGCGAACGGGGGTTCTGCATCACCATCTGCATCCGGGCGCGCTGTCGCCGAAGCTCCGCCGCGGACATGGTCCGGATGTCGTCGCCACCGAGCAGGACCCGCCCCGCGGTCGGCTCGACGAGACGGAGCACCGACAGCCCCGTGGTGCTCTTGCCGCACCCCGACTCGCCGACGAGCGCGACGGTCTCGCCCCGCGCGACGTCGAAGGAGACGTCGTCCACGGCGCGGAAGGTCCTGCCCCGTCCGGGCGCCGCATACTCCTTGCGCAGTCCCTCGACGCGCAGGAGCAGATCCGTATCAGTCATCGTCCGCTCCGATCACCCAGCAAGCCGCGTCTGAGCGGCCTGGTCCTCCAGCGAGCACCGGGACCTCGACCGCGCAACGATCGATCGCCACCGGGCACCGCGGATGGAACCGGCAGCCCGTCGGCATCAGGTCCAGCGTCGGGACGCTCCCCGCGAGAGAGGGGAGTCGCCGCCATTCGCCCTCGATCGGCGGAAGCGATGCGAAGAGCGCCTTCGTGTACGGGTGTCTGGGGGCAGTGAAGACCTCACCCACCGTCCCCGACTCGACGATCCTCCCCGCGTACATGACGTTCACCCGATCGCAGTTCTGAGCAACGACGCCGAGATCGTGGGTGACCAGGAGCAATCCCATGCCGAGGTCCCGACAGAGAGTCTTCAGCAGGTCCAGCACCTGCGCCTGGATCGTGACGTCGAGGGCGGTGGTCGGCTCGTCCGCGATGAGAAGCCTCGGTCTGCCTGCGAGGGCGATCGCGATCATGATCCGCTGACACATCCCACCGGACAGCTCATGGGGATACTGTCGGAGCCGCTGAGCGGGCTCCGTGATCCCGACCTGATCGAGCAGCCGGATCGCCGCGGCACGCCGCTCGGCCCGCGGGGCGCCCCGCATCCCCCGCAGCGCCTCGAACAGCTGGGTCTGCACGGTCAGCACCGGATTCAACGACGACATCGGCTCCTGGAAGATGACGGCGGCGGCGGTGCCACGCACCTCCCGCAGTCGTCTAGGGCTCATCCGGACGACATCCTCGCCGGCGAGCCGGATGTCCCCATCGACCTGAAGCGAGTCGGCGAGCAGTCGCAGCGTCGCCATCGAAGTGAGGCTCTTGCCGCTTCCGGACTCCCCGACGAGACCCACCGTCTCACCGGCACGGATCTCGAAGGAGACGCCGTCGACGAGAGGCGTCTCCTTCCCTCTGGCACGTACCGTGAGACGCTCGACCTCGAGCACCACGCCTTCCTGATCCATCGTCATCCTCCCTTCGCTCCTGTGCACACCCGGTCCAGTGCCCGCCCACGGGCGACTGCGTCGACGCCGCAGGTGCCATCGGCCACGTCGCGGGGTATCTGCTCGACGGGGATGCCCGCGATCTCGGTCCGACCGGCGGCTGCTCCACCGATCGCGATGACCCGGTGGATGTCGAGTCGGCCGCACACCTTCTCCAGGACCCGGACATCGGCCTCAGGGACAGAGGACAACATCCTGGTACCGACCGCCCACCAGCCCTGCGCGACGCGCACGGTGAACCAGTCGTCGTCCACGACGGGCGGTCGCCCCGCGCCGAGCAGACGGGCCACGGTCGTAGTACCGATCGAGAGGCAGACCGCGTCCCATCCGACGGCTCCTGCCGAGAGACTCGCCGCAGGCCCGTCGCCGAGCCCGCAGAGCACCGGGATCCCCGGAGAGAGAACACATCGCGCGGCCGCCTCATTCGTGAGGAGACCCACCACTTCCCCGGGCTGATGCACTGCCGGCATCCGACCCTCGGGGATCGCGAGCGTCGCAAGGGCATCCCCCGACCACGCGTCGGCCGCGATGTCGTAAAGACCCGTGGCGCAGGCCGAGGCCGGATCGGTCATCCAGCGCCCGGTCATCCGTTCGAGGACGAACTCTTTGACGCCACCGATGAATCCCGCCCGATCACGGATGGCGGGGGCGACGCCGAGGAGCGCGTCGGCCGTGCTCCCCTGCCCGCTGGCCACCCCGGATCGCCGGGTGTCCATGACTCCGACGGTCCGGCGCACGTCGACCCCGGGCACGAGGGGTCCGAGCGGCCGGCGGTCGTCGTCCAGGAGACACAGTCCGGCCATCTGCGCGGCGACAACGATCGCCTCGGGCTCGATCCCGGCGCTGAGCTGGCGAATCGTCTCGGTCACCACCGTCCAGACGGCGTCGTGATCGCCGGACCGCGGATACGGCAGGCTGCTTCGGGCGTGCACGGTCCCCGCCCCGTCGCGCACCGCGCCCTTCACCATCGTCGACCCGATGTCCAGCGCGCAAATCACCCCGTCGGTCATGACGCTGCCTCGGCGGCCTCGATGACTCCGACCGCGGCGGCAACCCGCTCCGGATCGAGGAGATCCGTGCCCGGCACCTTCACCGAGCTGTAGAGGTGGGGCATGATCCGCTGCGCACCTCCCCCGATCGAAACCCGGAGCACGGCACCGAGGTTCTCCGGCGTGAGACCGCCCGTGGCCTCGACCATGAATCCCGCGGGGGCCGCGGCATCGACCAGCGCCGCGTAGTCGTCGAGGCGCGTCAGTCCCGACATCGGGAAGAACTTCACCGAATCGACCCCGATGTCCTTCAGAAGCGCCACCGCGAGCTCGACCGGCAGCGGATGAGGCCGGAGCTTCTCGCTGTGGATGCCTGTCCCGATGACCACCCGCCCCGGCGCATCCCCCGGGCGCACGAGAGCGTTGACGATGGTCTCCGCCCCTACCGCCCGCAACGCTCCGCGAGAGTACCCGGCCGCGGGGAAGACCTGGTTGAGATGGAACGGACGGGTCTCGACGGCGAGCCCGTGCGCACGCTCCCACTGGTCGGCAGCCCCGTCGCCGAGCCCCGCGGAGATGAGCACACCGGCCTTGTGCATGCCCCGAACGACCGTCGCCGCCGTTGCCACATCCGCGAAGCCCTTCATCGGCACCCCGACGACGATGCGGCCCGGATGTGCCTCGCTCACCGCACGGGCGCCCTCGACATCGTTCGTCTGGACGTTGAGCAAGATCCGTGGGGACGCCATCAGCTCTCCTCTCCGGTGAGGAGGCGCCGAAGCGCCCTGCCGACCTCGCGCGCATCTTCATCCGTCAGCTCTCGCGGATCGACAGCGATCCGACCGCGGGCGGCCTCGTGGTTGCGCGTGCGGATCGACGGCGACCCCATCTCCAGGACGTCGCCCAGCTCGCGGGCGGTCAGATGTGCGTCATCGGAGGGCTCGATCACGAGCCGTGGGATCGGTCGGGTCGGGTCGAGCACGACCTCGAAGCGGGCCCTCAGCCCGTCTCCGGCCGCCTCGACCACCGACGCGAGCCGGGCATGCAGCTCCTCCGGATCCGGGGGGACTCGGAGATACTCCTCGACCGCGGCGAGCACGCCGGCGATCGTCTCCTTCCCGACCTTCATCGCCCTCCCGATACCCACCTCCTGCGCAGCGCAGGAGGCGACCAGCACCGACTTCCCGGCGACGACGCCGGCCGTCGGCCCGCCGATCGCCTTGTGCCCGCTGAAGCACACGAGGTCGGCCCCGGACCCCGCATACCCACGGAGATCGGTCTCCGCGGCCGCATCCACGATGACCGGAACGCCCGCTGCGTGGGCGATCGCGATGCTCTCCTCGAGAGACACCTCGGATTCGGCCATCACATGATGGCTCACGACGTGCAGGACCGCGGCGGTGTCGGCATCGATCGCCTCCGCCAGATGGGCGGGGGTGCAGCGGTTCGCGCTTCCCACCTCAACCGGCAGCCCGCCGCCGAGCCGGACCATCTGGGTGATCGGCGCCCCGAAGTGCACCGCGTGCGCGTTCTGCAGCAGCACCCTGCGCCGGGTCGTGCCCGGCACAGGGACGCTCTCGATCGCGGACAGGTCCCGGCCCACGACCACGGCGGCCACCGCGAGCGCGATGCCGGAGGCCGCCGAGGAAACGACCTGCGCCGACTCCGCGCCGATGAGCTCGGCGATCCTGGCCCCGGCGGCGTGCTTGAGCCTTGCCATCTCGACCGGCTCGACAGCGGCGGCGGACATCGCAGCGACAACCCCCGGCGACAGGGTCGCGCTGCCGAGATAGGTCATCTTCCCGGCGGCGTTCACGACTCTCGGGAGCCCGAGGTCTGCCCAGTGCCCGGCGGTCATCCTTTGTTCCACCCTCCGAGGTGCATCTCGACCGCCGTGGCGACGAGCTCCACGAGCGCGCGCGTTCCGACAGGGGGGAGCCCGTCGTTGTTCGCTGTGACGTAGGCGGTGAGGCCGTCGATCGCTCCGGCGTCGGCCAGGCGATCGGTGATCCGCTGAAGGTCGACCGTGCGCAGCAGCTCGGGCCTCCCGTGCAGCGCGGCGAGCGCCGCACCGACGCCGAGTGCTCCGAAGTTCGAGACCGATCCGACTACGAGGTGATCGACCGTCGTCGCCGGGGAGATTCGGTCACCATGGGGCAGGAGCCGGCGGACGGCCTCGGCGATGTTCCCCATGCCCAGCTCATTGCCACCGTCGCCGATGCCGACTGTGAGAATGTCTCGCGCCGTCGCGCTGCGGACCAGGGCGTCAGCTTTTGCGACCAGGGACGAGGGGACGAGCCGCGCCGTCACGTTGTGATACTCACCGTCCGCATTCGCCCCCGGCATCTCGATCGCGATGATCGCCGCCGGGTCGAGACGATCCAGCAGTTCCTCCGCCTCGGCGAGCGCGCGTTCCGGGTCCGTCGTGAGAGGCTGGACCGCCGCGACCGCCGCACGGTGTGCACCGCTCTTGCTCCGCAGCGCCGTGTCCACATCGGCGAGGATGAGACCGGCGCCCCGGAGCGCCGCCTCGGCGAACGACTCCAGCCCGGGGGCGACGACCAGGATCGGCACGAGGCCGAGGGTCTGCTCCAGGAAGCGGGCGAGGTAGGCGGCGCCGGCAGGCCCGTCCGTCTCGGTCAGTCCCTCCATCAGCCAGGACCTGGACGGCCATCCGGTGCAGATCAGCACCGCTCTGCCCTCTTCGGCCCTCGCGCTGAGCGCGCGCGCCGCTGCCATCGTCAGCGAGGTGGTACCTTCCCCGACGCACGCCGCCTCATATAGACCCGGCAGGACGCCGCGCGCAGTGATGTCGTTCGCGACGAGTCGGTCGAGCACCTCGCCCACCGCATCGTGTCGCGGGTCCTGTTCCCAGTCGTCCTGTTGCACGGCGATCTCCTTCTGCGTAGCCACTGTTAGGCGTTCCTCTTGTCCACGAGGTCTCGGAGACCGTCTCCGAGAAGATTGAAGCCCAGGATCATCACGGCGATCGCGAGGCCGGGGAAGAGCATCACTTGGGGCGATGCCATGAAGTCCTGCCGGCCCTCACTGAGCATGGTTCCCCACTCCGGCGTCGGAGGCTGCACGCCGATACCGAGGAAACCGAGGGCGGCGACGATCAGCAGGACCTCGCTGGCGAACAGGCTCGCCACCACGAACACGGACCCCGCGATGTTCGGGACAACGTGGCGGATGAGCGTCAGCGTCGTGCGCGCCCCTGAGGCCCGCGAGGCGGTGATGTAGTCCGCGCCTGCGACCGACGAGGTGAACCCGCGCGCATATCGGACCATCTGCGGCAGCTGGGTGAGGGCGATGGTCACGACGATCGAGAGGTAGCCGTTGCCGATCACGGCGACGAGGACGATCGCGAGGACCATGGCGGGGAATGAGAGGACCGAGTCGGACACCAGGGAGACGAGGCGGTCCACGAACCCGCGCCGGTAGGCCGCGACGATGCCGATCGGGACGCCGACGACGACGACGATCAAGACGGTGGGGACGATAACCGAGAGCTCGTACTGCGCCCCGTGGAGGACCCGGGAGAAAATGTCCCTCCCCAGCGCGTCGGTGCCGAAGGGGTGGGCGGCTGAAGGAGATTGCAACGCGGCGAGCAGATCCTGCGTCGTCGGTGACGCTGGGGAGAGGACGCCGGCCAACGCCGCGATCACGGCGACGAAGCCGAGGATCACGCCGCCGGCGACGAGCGAGACCGGCACAGCCCGCTTCGGCCGGGCGAGCATCACGGCTGTCGTGTTCATGGTCATCGGGCACCTCCGAGGATCCGGACGCGGGGATCGATCCGGGACGAGACCAGGTCTACGACGAGGTTGATGAGCAGGAAGCCGCAGACGAACACGATCGTGATCCCCTGCATCAGCGTGTAGTCGCGCTGGCTGACCGAGGCGAGCAGCAGCTGGCCCATTCCCGGGTAGGAGAAGAGGTTCTCCACGACCACGGCACCGCCGAGCAGATACCCCGCCTGGAGGCCCACCATCGTCAGGATCGCCGGTGCCGCTGGCTTCAACGCGTGCACGAGCACCATCCGCGCCGGCGAGACCCCACGCGCCGCCGCCGTGCGCATGCAGTCCTCGCCGAGCGTCTCCAACATCGTGGCCCTGGTGAGCCGCGCGATGAGGGCCACGAGACGCGCCGCCACCGCGACGGCCGGCAGGACGAGGCCCGCAAGCCCCGCCGAGCCGATCGCCGGGAGCCATCCGAGCTGCACGGCGAAGAGCTGGATGAGGATCATCCCGAGCCAGAAGTTCGGCACGGCCAGCAGCAGCACCCAGAGCAGGAGGGTGCCCTTCGAGAAAAGCGAGGCTGGACGGACCGCCGAGAAGACCCCCGCGGATACGCCCACCCCCACCGCCAGCAGCAGGCTGCATCCCAGCAGCGCGAGCGTTGCGGGGATCCGGCCGAAAACGACCTGCATGACGGGCGCCGAGTAGCTGGTCGACTGCCCGAAGTCGCCGACGATGAGCCCCCCGAGGTAGTTCAGGTACTGCATGAGGATCGGGTCGTTCAGGCCCATCCTGGTCCGCAGCAGCTCGACCTGCTCGCCCGTCGCGTTCGGCCCGAGGATGAGCGCGGCGGGATCGCCGGGCGCCACCCGGAACAGGACGAAGACGAGGGTGAGCACCAGGAAGACCTGGACCAGCAGCATCACCACGCGGGAGACGAGATACCGCAGCACGGGAGTCCGCCGATCAGGAGGTGCGCGACGGGAGGACAAAGCCCACGGGCAGCACCACCGGCGTCGCGGCCTTGTCGTTGTAGCCGACCAGGATGTTCGGGCTGTAGAGCCAGATGTACGGTGCATCGTCCCAGACGATCTTCTGCGCCTCGTCCATCGCCTTCTGCTGCGCCGCGACGTCGACCGTGGTCATCGCCTGATCGATGAGAGCATCGGCCTCCGGATTCGAGTACCAGGTGAAGTTCCAGCCGTTGACGGCGTCCTCGGTCGGGTTGGATCGGTACATGATGTCGAGCTGCAGCGCCCCTGACCCGTGGGAAGGGTTGAAGCCGAACAGCACCAGGTCGTAGTCGACGGCGGACTTGGCCACCTTGATGCCCGCCCAGAAGGTGGACTTGTCAACCTTCTGGATCTCGACGTCGATCCCGAGGTCGGCAAGCTGGGCCTGAACGGCCTGGGCGACGAGGACGTCGTTCGCATACATGCCGTCCGGGGTGCGCAGACGGAGCGTGAACGGCTTTCCGTCCTTGCTGAGCTTCCCTTCGCCATCGGCTTGGAAGCCCGCCTCCTTCAGGAGCGAGAGCGCCTTGTCCTTGTCATAGGACGGCTTCCCGACGTCCGTGTGCCCGTTGGTGCGAGCCGCAAGCGGCGAGGTCAGCGGCTCCGCGAATCCGCGCAGCACAGCCTTGACGATCGCGTCCACGTCGACGGCCGCGTTCAACGCCTGCCGCACGGTCGGGTCCGCGAGGAGGGGGTTTGCCTGGCTCATCCCGATGCCGAACGCCTGGAGGCCCGGGAAGCTGATCACCCGCGTCTGCGGCGAGGACTCCAACGCCTTGGCCTGCTCCACCGGGACACTGCCGACGACGTCGGCCTGTCCGGCCTGGAGGCCGGCAAGGCGACCGGAGGCGTCCCCGACATAGCTGTAGGTGATCGTCTCGTACTGCGGCTTCTCACCGAAGTAGTCCTCGTTGGCTGCCAGCACGAGAGTGCTCCCCGGCTCGAACGTCTTGAGCTCGTAGGCGCCGGTCCCCACAGCATCCAGCGTCGCCTTCGCTTCGCCCGCCGCGACGAGCTCGATGCTGGGGATCAACGCGGAGCCGTGGGCAAGGGTATTCAGCAACGCCGCATAGGGCTTCTTGGTGGTGATCGCGACGGTGTTCGCGTCGACTGCAGCGACGGACGCGATCGGCGCCCACAGGCTGTAGGCGGACAGGTTGTACTCCGGGTCGAGCATGCGCGTGAAGTAGTCGACCACATTGGCCGAGGAGAAGGACGCCCCATCGTGGAAGGTCACTCCTTCCCTGAGCCGGAACGTCCAGGTCAGACCGTCTGCCGAGGTCTCCCAGCTCTCGGCGAGATCCGGTTGGAAGGTCATGTCGGCACCCAGGCGCACCAGCCCGTCGTAGATCGCGAACGCGGCCTCGTAGCCCGATGGGTATCCCTGGGGCTGCTTCCCCATCGGTGCAAGGGAGGTGATCTGCACGGCCTGAGCGAAGACTGGGTTCTCGGTCGATGCGGTCTGGGCGGACGGCGTCGACGAGCCGCCGGATGTCGGGCCGGATGCGGCGGAGCAGCCGGCGAAGGTCAGACTCGCGGCAGCGACGATGCTGACGGCGAGCAGGCGATTCCTCAGGAGTCGCATGGGTTCCTCGTTTCGGGTCGGGTCGGTGAATTGGATCTCGGGTTCAGTTGTCGTGCAGCGCCTCAATGAGGCGGTGGTTCTCCTCGATCGCCGCGATCACCTGTTCGGATCGGGGGAGCGAGACGGCCACGAACAGCGCGTCCAGGAGCGTGTGCTGCGCCACCCTGGACGCCATGGCCTCTGAGCGGAATGCGGTCTCGACGGAGGAGGTCGACAGGGTGAGGTCGGCGCTGGAGGCGAGCTCGTTGCGGCCGTACTGCGTGACGGCGATCACCGTCGCGCCCTTGGCTCGGGCACTCTCCACGGCGAAAACGAGGTCGCGCGTGTGGCCGGAGTGGGAGATCGCGACGACGACGTCCCCCGGTCCGAGCATCGTCACCCGGCTGAGCTGGGCAGCGACGTCGGTCAGCACATAGCTCGGCATCCCCAGCCGCATGAAGCGGAAGTGCGCGCTCTCGGCGGTCGCGCCGGAGGCCCCGAACCCAAAGAAGTTGATGCTGCGCGCGACGGAGACCGTCTCCACCGCGCGGGAGAACTGCTCGATGTCGACCACGCTGAGCGTGTCGGCGAGCGCGTTGGCGAACGAGGCGAAGACCTTCGCCAGCAACGTGGCGTCGTCGTCGGTGTGCAGCACGTCCTCGTGGATCGCAGGAGCCGTCTCACCGACCTGGTCCTGGGCGAGCGCCATCCGCAGCTCACGGAATCCCGTCAGCTCGACCCGGCGGCAGAGTCGGATGATCGTCGCCTCGCCGACCTCGCACGCCTCCGAGACCTCGTTCAGCGGGTGCCGCATGACGTACTCGGCATTGTCGAGGATGAACTCCACCGCCCGCTGCTCCGCGGCACCCACATCGCCGGAGACCTCCCGCAGTCGAACCAGCACACCATTCATTCGGAATCCCCTATCGCCGGAAAACTTCATATGATTATCCTGATACTGAAGTTTTACTCCATGCGGCGAAGCTAGCGACTCCCGGCCACGAAGTCAACAGGCATCCGGCGCCGATAGTCTCGAAGCGGACGTTCGAAGCAAGGAGACATCCCATGACCACGGACCCGTTGATCGAACGCCTGCGCGACCTGCTGGGTCACGACGCCGTCCGCGACAGGGCGATCGACGTCCACGCCGTCGCCCACGACGCCTCGCACTACCTCCTCCTCCCCCGCGCCGTGGTCGTCGCCGAGGACGAGGACGCCGTCGCCCGGGTCCTCGCCGCGGCGAACGAAGCGGGCGCCCCCGTGTCCTTCCGCTCCGGCGGGACGAGCCTCAGCGGCCAGGCGAGCGCGGACGGCGTGCAGATCGATACGCGCCGCTCCTTCCGCCGCATCACGGTCGAGGACGACGGCGCGACCGTCCGGGTCCAGCCCGGGGCGACCGTGCGTCAGGTCAACGCGCGGCTCGCACGGCACGGACGCAAGCTGGGCCCCGACCCTGCGAGCGAGATCGCCTGCACGATCGGCGGCGTCGTCGCCAACAACTCCAGCGGGATGTCCTGCGGGACCGAGCGGAACACCTACCGCACCATCGCATCGATGCGGATCGTGCTCGCCGACGGCACGGCGCTGGACACCGCGGCCCCCGACGCGGACGAGCGGCTGCGGACGGCGCGCCCGGAGCTCCACTCCACGCTCCTCGCCCTCCGCGACCGCGTGCGCGCGGACGACGCGTCGGTCGAGACCATCCGCCGGCTGTTCTCGATCAAGAACACGATGGGGTACGGCGTCAACGCGCTGCTGGACTTCGACCGGCCCGTGGACATCCTCGCGCACCTCCTCGTGGGGAGCGAGGGCACGCTCGGCTTCGTCGCCGAGGCCGTGTTCCGGACGGTCCCCGCGCACCCGCGCGCGAGCACGGCGCTGCTGATCTTCCCGACGCTGCGTGCCGCGACCGAGGCGCTGCCCGCCCTCGTCGCGACGGACCCCGCCGCGATCGAGCTCATGGACGCGGCGAGCCTGCGCGTCGCGCAGACCACCCCGGATCCCGCCGGCGGGATCGCCGACCTCACGGTCGATGCCCACACCGCCCTCCTCGTCGAGTACCAGGAGCCGGACGAGGAGACGCTCGCCGCACGGGTCGCCACCGCCGAGATGCTCCTCCCCTCGCTCCCCCTGACGATCGGCGCGGCCTTCACGAGCGATCCGTCGACGAGGGCCGGGCTCTGGCAGATCCGGAAGGGCCTGTACACGACCATCGCCGGCGCCCGCCCCTCCGGCACGACCGCGCTGCTGGAGGACATCGCCGTCCCCGTCGAGCGCCTCGCCGACACCTGCTCCGCGCTGACGGACCTGTTCGCCGTGCACGGCTACGAGGGCTCCGTCGTCTTCGGACACGCCAAGGACGGCAACATCCACTTCATGATCACCGACCGCTTCGACACCCCCGAGGGGAAGGAGCGGCTCGCCCGCTTCACCGACGACATGGTGGACCTCGTCCTCGGTCAGGGCGGCGTCCTGAAGGCCGAGCACGGCACCGGCCGGGCGATGGCCCCGTTCGTCCGTCGGCAGTACGGCGATGACCTCTACGCCGTGATGCAGGAGATCAAGCAGGCCTGCGACCCCGCGGGAATCCTCAACCCCGGGGTCCTGCTGAGCGGAGACGACGAGGCGCACCTCCGCGACATCAAGGTCGCCGTGCAGGTGGAGGAGGAGGTCGACCGCTGCGTCGAGTGCGGCTACTGCGAGCCGGTCTGCCCGAGCCGCGACCTCACGCTCACGCCCCGTCAGCGGATCGTCGTCCGGCGCGCCGCCGCGCAGGCCAGGGAGGACGGCGATGACACGCTCGCCGCCGAGCTCGACCAGGCGTACCGCTACGACGGGATCGACACCTGCGCCGTCGACGGGATGTGCCAGACCGCGTGCCCGGTGCTGATCAACACCGGCGACCTGGTGCGCCGCCTCCGCGCCGAGCAGACCAAGGCGCCGGCCGCCGCGGTCTGGAACACCGCCGCGGGCCACTGGGGAACGACCACCCGTGCCGCCGCCGCCGCACTCTCGGTCGCCAAGGCGATGCCTGCACCCCTGGTCACCGCCGCCAACACCGCGGCCAGGGCCGTGCTCGGCGCCGACACGATCCCGCTCTGGACCGAGGACCTCCCCGGCGGCGGCACCCGGCGCGGATCCGTCGCCGTCTCCTCCCCCGCGGCGGGCGCGGACGCGGTCTACCTGCCGTCGTGCCAGAGCGCGATGTTCGGCCCGGCCGGCGACGGCCCCGGCCTCCAGCGGAGCTTCCAGGACCTGTGCGCCGACGCCGGCGTCGTCCTGCACATCCCGGAGGACATCGACTCCCTCTGCTGCGGCACGCCGTGGTCGTCCAAGGGATATCGTCCGGGCAAGGCGCGTATGCAAGAACGCGTGGTCGCCGCGGTCCTCACCGCCTCCCGCGACGGGGAGCTGCCCGTGGTCTGCGACGCGTCGTCCTGCACCGAGGGGTTCATCGGACTGCTCCGGGACGCGGAGACCTCCGTGCCCCTGCGAATCGTGGACGGCGTGGAGTTCCTGCGCGACCGCGTGCTCCCGGCGCTCGGCGATCTCCCGAAGGCCGCCTCCCTCTCCGTGCACCCGACGTGCTCGTCCACCCATCTCGGCTCCACCCCCGCGCTTCTGGAGCTCGCGGGCGCGGTGGCCGAGACCGTGCACGTCCCGGAGTCCTGGGGCTGCTGCGCCTTCGCAGGCGATCGCGGGATGCTGCATCCCGAGCTCACCGCCTCGGCGACGGCTCAGGAGGCGGCGGAGGTCCGCGCGGCCGACGCCGAGCTGCATGCGTCCTGCAACCGCGCGTGCGAGCTCGGGATGAGCCGCGCGACCGATCGTCCCTATCGCGGCATCATCGAGGTGCTCGCAGCCGCGTCCGCCGCCCGCTGACCGGTACGTTTGCAGGCTTCCGGCCCGGATGGCGGGAGGAGTCCGGGGGTCCGGCCATGCAGGTGGGATTCGGCCATGCAAATGGCCCGCCCAGAGCCGGGGTGAACCGGCCGGGCCGTCAGTCGGCGCGGGTGACGAAGGCGCCGGCCGCGGCGAGCGCGTCCGCCGTCGCCACGATCGTCTCCCGCATGGCCGCCGCCGCGCGGGTCGGCCGCACGTCGGCGCGGTGGGCGAGTCCCACGGTCCGGGTCAGCCGCGGCGAGGCGAGCGATGTGGTCCGGAGCTCGTCACGCCCCAGGCTCACCATCGCCGGCACGACCGCGACGCCGACGCCGCGCTCGACGAACCGCAGCACCGCGTCCATCTCCGGCCCCTCCACGACGATCGACGGCACGAGCCCTGCGTCCGCATAGGCCGCGTCCGTCGTCAGACGCAGGTCGTAGCTGCGCGGGAAGGCGATCTGCGGGAGCCGCGCGACGTCCGCGAGGGTCAGCGGACCGCGTCCGATGAGGGGCGGATGGGAGGCCGCGGACACCACGACCAGCTCCTCGGTGAGCAGCGCCATGCGCGCGAGGCTCACCGGCGCCGCGGACGCGTCGTCCGACGACGTCACCAGGGCGAGGTCCAGCGCGCCCTCGCCGAGGGCGGCGATGAGGCCGCGGGACCCGCGCTCCGTGATCTCGATCTCGATCCCGGGGTGCGCCGCGCGGAAGGCGGCCAGCACCTCGGTCACGATGCTCGCGCACAGGGACGGCGGCGCGCCGAGGCGCACCCGTCCCCGCCGGAGCCCCGCGATCTCGTCCATCTCCTGGCGCACCGCGTCGGCGTCGGCCAGCATGCGCCGGGCGTACGGCAGCAGGGTCTCCCCGGCGGCGGTCAGCGCGATGTTGCCCCTCGCGCGATGGAAGAGGCCGGAGCCCAGCTCGCGCTCCAGGGTCGAGATCTGCCTGCTGAGGGACGGCTGGGCCAGGTGCAGGTCGGCGGCCGCCCGGGTGAAGCTGCCTGTCCTGGCGACCTCGACGAAGCCGCGGAGCTGTTCGAGGTTCATGTTTCATAGCATAGCCGCATTGAAACGACCAGCATTATGCATTGGAGTAATGCGCGAGACGCTCCTACCGTGGAGCGCATGACTGAAAAGCGCACCCCCGGCTCGCCACGCGGCGAGCGCCTCGTCACCACCGCCGTCCTCGTGATCGGCACCGGCGGCTCAGGGCTCAGGGCCGCCATCGAGGCGGCCGAGCAGGGCGTCGACGTGGTCGCGGTGGGCAAGCGCCCCCGTCAGGACGCCCACACCTCCCTCGCCGCCGGCGGCATCAACGCGGCGCTCGGCACCATGGACCCCGCCGACACCTGGCAGCAGCACGCCGCCGACACCATCAAGGAGAGCTACCTCCTCGCCGACCCCCGCACGGTGCAGATCGTCGCGCAGGGGGCGGAGGAGGGCATCCGGGACCTGGAGCGATACGGGATGAACTTCGCCCGCGAAGCGGACGGCCGCATCTCGCAGCGCTTCTTCGGGGCGCACACCTTCCGCCGCACCGCCTTCGCCGGCGACTACACGGGGCTCGAGATCCAGCGCACGCTCGTCGACCGCGCCGAGGAGCTGCGCATCCCGATCCTCGACACCGTCTACATCACGCGCCTCCTCGTCGACGACGGCACCGTGTTCGGCGCCTACGGCTTCGACCTCCTCGACGGCACCCGCTACCTCATCCGCGCCGACGCGGTGATCCTCGCCGCCGGCGGGCACAACCGCATCTGGCGACGCACCTCGTCCCGTCGCGACGAGAACACCGGCGACTCCTTCCGTCTCGCCGTCGAGGCGGGCGGCCGTATCCGCGACCCCGAGCTCGTGCAGTTCCACCCGTCCGGGATCATCGAGCCGGAGGACGCGGCGGGCACGCTCATCTCCGAGGCGGCGCGCGGCGAGGGCGGAGTCCTCCGCAACGCGCTCGGCGAGCGCTTCATGGAGCGCTACGACCCCGAGCGGATGGAGCTCTCCACCCGCGACCGGGTCGCCCTCGCGGCCTTCACCGAGATCGCCGAAGGTCGCGGCACGCCCCGCGGCGGCGTCTGGCTCGACGTCTCCCACCTCCCCCGCGAGACGATCATGAGCCGCCTCCCCCGCGTCTACCAGACGATGCTCGAGCTGCAGATGCGCGACATCACGAAGGAGCCGATGGAGATCGCCCCGACTGCTCACTACTCGATGGGCGGCGTGTGGGTGCATCCGGAGGACCACCGCACCGACGTCGACGGGCTCTACGCGATCGGCGAGGCCTCCAGCGGCCTCCACGGCGCCAACCGGCTCGGTGGGAACTCCCTCATCGAGCTGCTGGTCTTCGGGCGGATCGTCGGCCGCGCGGCGGCGTCGAGGGCGCGGGACATCGAGGCGCCCCGCCGCTCCGCCGCCGCGGTCGAGCAGGCGAGGTCGGAGATCGACGCGCTGCTCGCGGCGGACGGACCCGAGAACGTCCGGGCGCTGCAGCGCGCGATCCGCGACACGATGACCGCGCACGCCGGCGTCGTCCGCGACGAGGAGGGGCTGCGGGCAGGACTCGCCGAGCTCGACGCGATCGAGGCACGGATGCGGGCCGTCGGCATCCATCCCGATCTCGCGGGGTTCCAGGACCTGGCCCACGCCTTCGACCTGCGCTCCTCCGCCCTCGCCGCGCGGGCGACGCTGGAGGCCGCTCTCGAACGCCGGGAGACCCGCGGCTGCCACAACCGCCGCGACTACCCGGAGCTGGATCCCGCGCTGCAGGTCAACCTCGTCTGGTCGCCCGGGACCGGCGTCGTCCGGGAGGCGATCCCACCTGTCCCCGAGGAGATCGCCGCCCTCATGCGGGAGGTCGACACCACGGGCAAGCTCGTCGAGTGATCAGGCCCGCGCGCGGGCCGCGGCGTCCCCGACGTCCGCGGTCCCCGGCGCGGCGGGCACGGCGGCGCTCGCCGCGGTGCGCAGGAAGACGATGATCCAGCTGAAGATCAGCACGGCGGCGATCAGCTCCACGGCGGTGAGGTTGTAGTAGCCGACCGCGAAGAACGCCGACAGCAGCAGGATCACCGCGACGTACAGGTATCCGAGGCCGAAGAACACCCGCGGCAGCGTCGGCAGGAGCCAGGGCAGACCGATCACGACCGCGCCGAAGGACACCGCCATGCCGATGGCGGCGCCGGTGTGCAGCAGGAAGAACTCGTCCACCGGGAACACTCCGACCGTGGCGAGCAGGAGGCCGATGAGGATGAGCCCGATGCGGACCAGGAGCCTCCCCCGCCGCTGCTGTTGCTCCCCCACCGGGAGCCCGGCCGTGGCATACCTGGCGATCGTGGCCACGATGATCCCGGAGAGGATCAGCGTGAGGTTGAACACCGAGGAGGAGCGGTTGGTGGTCATCCCGAGAGCCGAGAGGTTGTCCTGCCACCAGTGCGCATCGCTCGAGGTGAGCATGCTGGCGAAGGCACCCACCACGAGGAAGATCGCGAGCCCCAGGGACAGCGACATCGGGCGCAGCTCCGTCGAGGCGAGGAACGCGACGTAGCCGGTCACCGCGAACGCCACGGCCACGAGGAGCGATCCGGGGAAAGCGAACACCGGCGCGTCGGTGAAGCTCAGCGCGAGGAGCTCGGCGATCCCGAGCCAGCCGAGCAGCGCGATCGCGGCATAGGCGGCGGCCACCGCGGCGAGGTCGTACCAGCGCAACCGGTCTCCAGGGACGCTGAAGCCGTCCCGCGGCTCGTCCGGCGACGGCGCGACCGGACGCACCGCGATCCGGCCGAGGACGAACGCCGCCACGGTCACGACCGCCCCGCCGGACGCGGCGTACCAGCCGATCGACCCCTCGCCGCTGATCTCCAGACGACGCCCGACGAACAGCAGATACGACAGCGGGAACCCCACGGCGAACGCGGCGGCGCCGACCAGCAGCGCGATGGACTCGAGGGTCTGGGTCGAGCGCGCAGGGGTCCGCAGCGCTGCCAGGGTCTCGCGGACATGCCGGGCCTGCGCCCTCATCCAGTCGCGCATCCGCACTCCGGCCGGATCCGCCGGCCGCCTCCGTCCCCCACTGTAGAGCGCGGCCCTGTGGCCGCACAGCGCGCGGGCACAGGAGACAGTCGTCCCGCCGCGGTGATACCATGCCGGAACGGATCGTATACAACGTCGTCGCTCCCCCACCCGAGGTGATCAGCCGTGATCGATGCCCCTTCCGCACCCGCCGAGTCGGTCTCGACCCTGATCGCGCGCAGCATCAGCGAGTTCCGCTCCGCCGTGTCCGACTCCTTCGTCCCGCTCCAGGTCAGCGCCGACGGGCCTGACCGCTTTCGCGGGGTCCTGCGCGGAGCGTCGGTCGACGAGGTGCGCGTGACCGATCTCCGCGCGACCTCCCACGTCGTGGAGCGCACGCCGGAGCTCATCGCGCGCGGCGACCGCCCCTACTTCAAGGTCTCGCTGATGCTCGCCGGCACCGGCCTGCTCATCCAGGACGACCGCGAGGCGGTCCTGTCCCCCGGCGACCTGGCGGTGTATGACACCGAGCGCCCCTACTCGCTCGTGTTCGACCAGGACTTCCGCACCATGGTCGTGATGTTCCCGAAGCACCTGCTGAGCCTTCCGCCGGAGATGGTGGGGCAGCTCACCGCGGTGCGGATCTCCGGGCAGGAGGGCCTGGGCGGGATGGTCGTGCCCTATCTCCGCCAGCTCGCGGGGAACCTCGACCAGCTCGCCGGCTCCACCGGCGCCCGGCTCGCCCACAGCGCGCTCGATCTCGTCTCCACGGTCTTCACCCGCGAGCTCGGCCTCGACGAGGCCTCCGCCGACCCCCATCGCGCACTCATCCACCGCATCCGCGGGTACATCGACCGCAACCTCGCCTCGACCGACCTCGGTCCGTCGATGATCGCGGCGGCGCACTTCATCTCCACCCGGCATCTGCACGGGCTCTTCCAGGAGCAGGGGACGACCGTGTCGACCTGGATCCGCTCCCGGCGTCTGGAGCGGTGCCGGCGCGATCTGCTGGACCCGATGCTCGCCGACCGCTCCGTCGCCGCCATCGCCGCACGATGGGGCTTCGTGGACGCCGCCCACTTCAGCCGCGCGTTCAAGACCGCCTACGGCGTCTCCCCCAGCGAGTATCGCGCGTCCCGCTGACGTCGCCTCCCGCGCGGCGAGATGTCGCGCGTCCGCCGCCCTTGCCCGTGCGGGCACGGCGGTTGTCTGTCGGCGCGCGATCGCCCTGGATCCCTTGAGGGTGTGATCCGACGCGGCAGAGCATGGGGCACACGCCCTGCAACACCGCGGGGCAGGGCCGAAGGAGTCCCGCCGAATGACCGATACCACCACCGACCCCGCGACCGATCCAGTGCTGGATCCGGCGCTCGACACCTGGCGCACCTATGACGAGTTCGCCGCCGGGATCGACACGTTCCGACTTCCCGGCGTCGACCTCGACGGGACCGCGCTCGCTCTCTCCCTGGACGACGGCTCCGCACTGACGCTGCGCTTCGACGGCGACCGCGTCGCCTGGGAGGGCCTCGGCGCCTCCGGCATCGATCCCTATGACGCCGTGGCCGTTCGCGCCGACGTCGTCTTCGTGAACCTCCCGCTGGAGAGCAGGGAGCGGGAGTCCCTCACGGTCGTCTACTCCACGACGAGCCACCGTGCGACCGTCGTCCGCTCCCGCATCGCCGCCGAGGCGGTCGAGGGCGTCCCCCAGGTCGGACAGGACTTCTGGGCGGCGACCACCGACGGCGGGGAGCCGACCGGCGAGACGCCAGGCCCCAGCCGCGACCTCATCGGCAAGCGGAACGTCTACCGCTACAGCCCGCACCACCTGTACGAGCACGTCTACATCTCCAGCCAGCGCTACGCCTGGCAGTGCCTGGAGGGCGTGCAGCGCGGACACGGCGACATGGACCTGTCCACGGTGTGGAGGTTCGCCGACGGTCTGTACCTGTTCTGCTTCCGCGAGTTCCGGATCGCCGTCGCGAGCGTGTGGCTGCACGACCTCGGCTACCAGCTGATGACCACCGGCGTCTTCCTCGGCCTCGCCGGCGACGGCTCCGCCGAGCACTCCCGCGCCGGCGGCCACATCTACCCCCTCGGCTCCGTCACCTACCCCGACGCCCAGCCCGTCTGACCATCCGCAGACCAGACCAGACACGATCAGCCCCGATCCGAGGAGAGACATGAGCAACGCCGACATCATCCGCGCCCACTACGCCGCCAGCGAGCGGGGCGACCTCGCGGGGATGCTCGCACCCCTCGACGAGGGGATCCGCTGGACCGAGGCCGCCGGCTTCCCCTATGCGGGCACCTACATCGGTCCCGCGGCCGTGGCCGAGAACGTCTTCTCCCGCATCCAGGCCGACTGGGACGACTACATGGTCGCGATCGACGAGGTCTTCGACGCCGGCGAGGCGGTCATCGCCATCGGCACCTACAGCGGCACCTACAAGGCGACGGGCCGCTTCTTCGTGGCGCGCGTCGCCCACGTGTGGCGCCTCCGCGACGGCAAGGCCGTCGCCTTCGAGCAGTTCACGGACACGGAGCTCGTCGGTCGCGCGATCCGCGACTGAGGGCACCGCCCACCATGCACCCCCACGGCGAGGGAGACCTCGCCCTTCCGAGAGGCAGGAATCACATGAACAAGCGGATCAGCGCCGCAGCGGCGCTCGTCGCCGTCGGCGCCCTCGTGCTCGCCGGCTGCGCCGGCGGGAGCGGCGATGGCGGTGGCGACGCCCCCATCGTCGTCGGCTCCGTCAACACCATCAGCGGCCCGGCGACCTTCCCCGAGGCCTCGCAGGCGGCGAAGGCCGTCTTCGACGCCTTCAACGCGGCAGGCGGCCTGAACGGCCGCACCATCGACTACAAGATGCTCGACGACAAGGGGGACCCGGCCACGGCCACCGCCTCGGCGCGCGAGATCGTGGGCAGCGACAACGCGGTCGCGCTCGTGGGCTCGGCGAGCCTGATCGAGTGCGAGATCAACGCGAAGTACTACCAGCAGGAGGGGATCCGGTCGATCCCCGGCATCGGCGTCGACACCGGCTGCTTCGACAGCGAGAACATCTCCCCGGCGAACGTCGGCCCGTTCAACGACATGACCCTCACGCTCATGTACGGCTCGGAGGCGCTGAAGCTCGACGACATCTGCGTCCTGCTCGAGATCGCGGGCTCCACCCGGCCGACCTACCAGGCGGCGATCGACAAGTGGACCGAGATCACCGGCAAGAAGCCGAAGTACGTCGACGACACCGTGCCCTACGGCGCCAGTGACTACACGCCGTACATCGTCAAGGCGCGTGAGGCCGGCTGCAAGGCCCTCGCGATCAACCCCGTCGAGCCCGATGCCATCGGCCAGGTCAAGGCCGCCAACGCCCAGGGCTGGAACGACGTGACCTGGCTCTACCTCACGAGCGTCTACAGCGAGAACTTCGCCCAGGCGATCGATGACGCCGGCGCCGGCATCTACGTCCCCGCGGAGTTCTACCCGTTCTCCGAGGAGAACGAGACCAACAAGGAATGGCGCGACCTGATGACGAAGAACGACATCCCGCTCACCTCGTTCAGCCAGGGCGGCTACCTCGCCGCGACGTACTTCATCGAGGTCCTGAAGACGATGAAGGGCGACATCAACCGGGAGACGGTGAGCGCGGCGCTGGCCTCCATGAAGCCGATCGAGAACCCGATGATCGGCACGCCGTACACCTTCGGGGTCGACAACACCGCCGGCTGGCCGATCGTCCTGAAGTCCGGGACCCACAAGTGGGAGAAGGTCGCCGAGGACTGGTTCCGCATCGGCGGCTGACCCATCCGCCCCTGCCGGCCCGGCTCATCCCGGGCCGGCGGGGATCCCTCAGAAAGGAGGCGCCATGCTGCAGGGCGCCATCGCCGGCCTCGCCGCCGGCGGGCTCTACGCCGTTCTCGCGGTGAGCCTCACTCTCATGTCCCGACTCGTCCGCGTCGTGAACTTCGCCCAGGCCGCCACGGGCATGTTCGGGGCCTTCGCCGCCGTCTGGCTCGTCACGGACCTGGGGCTGCCGATCTGGCTGGGATCCGTGCTCGGCATCCTGGTCGCCGGGCTCCTGGCCGCGACCATCGGATGGATCGCGGCGACCTGGCTCTCCGAGGCGTCCACCACCACGCGCTCGGCGATGACCGTCGGCCCGCTCCTCCTGCTCATCTCGCTGTCGTTCATCCTGTTCGGCAACAAGCCGCAGCCCTTCGCCCCCATCATCGCGGGCCCCGCGTTCCAGGTCGGCGGCGTCGTGATCAGCCAGGTGACGGTCGCCACCGTCCTCATGGCGATCGTCACGGCGGTCGGCGTCAAGGTCGTCCTCAGCCGCACCAGGGTCGGGACGCAGCTTCGGGCGCTGTCCGAGCGGCCGACGACCGCCGAGCTCCTGGGGATCCGCTCCCGCCCGCTCTCGATCGCCGTGTGGTTCGTCACCGGCGTCATCAGCGCGATCGCGATCATGATCGTCGCCCCGTCGCAGTCCAACGACGCCACGAGCCTTGCCCTGCTGATCATCCCCGCGGCCGCCGCGGCGCTGCTCGGCGGCTTCAAGCGCCTGGACCTCGCCGTGTTCGGCGGCCTGGTGCTGGGCGTGCTCGGCGGCCTCGTCGCGCAGATCGACGAGGTGGCGCTCGTGCGCAACTTCCTCCCGTTCCTGTTCATCGTCGTGCTGCTCCTGTGGACGCAGCGCAAGGAGGTGTGGGATGCCGCTCGCTGAACGCCCCTGGTTCCGGGTCTCCTGGCCCTTCGCCGCCGCCGTCGTCGCGATCCTGCTCGGGGTCGCCCTCTCCGGCGTGCTGCCGGGCTACTTCGTCTTCCTCGCGATCAGCGCCGTCACGGCCGCGATCGCGATCCTCGGCCTCGGCATCGTCACGGGCTCCGCGGGCATGATCGCGCTGTGCCAGCTCACCTTCGCCGCGATCGGCGCCTGGGTGGTGTCCCTCCTCAACGTGGCCCAGACACCCGGCGGGTTCCTGCTGTGGCTCGCGGCCGGCGCCGTCGCCGCCGGGATCGCCGGCGTCCTCGTCGGGCTCCCCGCACTGCGTCTGCGCGGCGTCAACCTCGCCGTGGTGACGCTCGGCTTCGCCGCAGCGGCCGATGTGACGCTCGTCCAGATCCAGTTCCCCGGATCCGCGGACGGCATCCCCGTCGAACGGCCGGCGATGTTCGCGAACGACAAGCAGTTCTTCGTCCTCTCGATCGTCGTCCTGGTCATCTGCTGTCTGGTCGTCTTCTTCCTGCAGCGCGGCCGGTGGGGCGCGAGCTGGAAGGCCGTCGCCTTCTCCGAGCGCGGGACGGCGGCGGCGGGGCAGAGCGTGCAGAGCGCGAAGCTCACCGCGTTCGCCGTCTCGGCCGCGCTCGGCGGCATCTCCGGCGGGCTGCTGGCGGGGCAGGTGCAGCTGCCGTTCGCATCGAGCTTCACGCCGCTGCAGTCGCTGGCCCTCTACGTGCTGGCGATCATGTCCGGCGCGCACCTCATCGACATGGCCGTCTTCGGCGGGCTCCTGTGGGTCCTCGTCCCCGAGCTCCTCAAGCGCTGGGGCGTGCCGCAGGACTGGGGGTTCGTCATCTTCGGCGCCCTGGGCGTCCAGGCCCTCACGAGCGGCACCAACCTCGGACAGGGCATCCGCAACCTCATCTGGCGCCGCCAGGACCGACGGACCGCCGAGGCGACGCTCACGGCGCTGCCCCCGGATGCGGGGGCAGGCGCGGAGGCTGTGACGACCACGACCACCGCGGCCATCGACGAGGCGGCTCTGAACGGCGAGCCCGTGCTCACGGTCGAGGGGCTCACGGTGCGGTTCGGTGCGCTCGCGGCACTGGACGGCGTGACCTTCCAGGTGCCCGCAGCCTCGATCATGGGGCTCATCGGCCCGAACGGCGCCGGGAAGTCGACGTTCGTCGATGCGATCAGCGGCTTCCTGCCCAAGCACGACGGCCGGGTGCTGCTCGGCGGACGCGACCTCGCCGGGCTCTCCCCGACGCGACGCGCACGCCTCGGCCTCCGCCGTACGTTCCAGCAGGATCGCGTGCCCCCGCTCCTCACCGTCGGCGCGTACGTGCGGTTCGTCGCCCGACGACGCCTCTCCTCCGCCGACATCGACGAGGCGCTGGCGTTCTTCGGCTGCCCGCCGGCGCGGGCCCGGCTCTCGCGCGTCGACGTCGGGACGCGGCGGCTCGTCGAGGTCGCCGCGGCCGTGCTGGCACGCCCCCGGCTGCTGATCCTGGACGAGCCGGCCGCCGGCCTCTCGCACGAGGAGCACCTGGCCCTCGCCGCGCGCCTGCGCGAGCTGCCGGCGCGCTACGGGATCGCGCTCATCATCATCGAGCACGACCTCGACCTCGTCCGCTCGGTCTGCCCCATGCTGACCGTCCTGGACTTCGGCAAGGTGCTGGCGAGCGGGCCGCAGGCCGAGGTGCTGTCGAACCCCGACGTGATCAAGGCCTACATGGGCGAGACGGAGCTGCTGTCATGAGCGAACTTGTGCTGGACTCCGTCACCGTCAGCCGCGGAGCAGGCCCCGTGATCTCGGACGTCTCCCTCACCGTCCGCGGCGGCGAGGTGCTCGCGCTCGTCGGGCCCAACGGCGCGGGCAAGACGAGCCTCATCGAGGCGATCTCCGGCGTCACCCCGCACTCGGCCGGCGCCCTCCTGCTGGACGGGGAGCCGATCGACCGGCTCTCCCGGGTCGCACGGGCACGGCGCGGCATCGTGCACATCGAGCAGGGGCGGGCGGTGTTCCCGTCCCTCACGGTCCGCGAGAACCTCTCCCTCACCGCGCGGACGCCGCAGGGGATCGAGGAGGCGCTCGCGCCCTTCCCGGAGCTGGAGAAGCGGATCGACTCGCCCACGGCCCTGCTCTCGGGCGGCGAGCAGCAGATGGTGGTGCTCGCGCGGGCGTTTGCGGCGAAGCCGCGCATCCTCCTCATCGACGAGATGTCCCTCGGCCTTGCCCCCGTGGTCTTCCTGCGACTGATGCCGATCGTGACCTCGATCGCGGAGTCCGGCGTCGGCGTGCTGCTCGTGGAGCAGTTCACCCAGCTCGCCCTCGGGCTCGCCAGGGAGGCGGTGGTCGTCGCCGGCGGCCGCATCTCCTTCCAGGGCACCTCGCAGGGCCTGAAGGCCGACCCCCACCTGCTGCACCGCGCCTACCTCGGCGGGTGAGGCGGCGGGGCGTCTCGCGGGGGCCGTCTCGGTGATCCGTCTCGGTGGTCCGTCTCGCGGCGGGGCGTCGGTTCCCCTCTACGCTGGGTTCATGACCCAGACTCTGCGCGCCCGTGCCGTCCTCCTCGACATGGACGGGACGCTCGTCGACTCGACGGCCGCGGTCGAGCGGCTGTGGCTGCGGTGGGCCGAGCCCCACGGGCTGGACCCGCAGACCGTGCTGAGCGTCGTCCACGGTCGGCAGGGTCATCAGAGCATGGCGATCCTCCTTCCGGAGCGCGATCATGCGGTCAACCTCGTCGAGAACGATGAGCTGCTCGCCCAGGAGAGCGCCGATGTCGACGGCGTCGTCGAGATCCCGGGCGCCGCCCGTTTCCTCGCCGCGCTGGAGGGGCTCCCCCACGCGATCGTGACCTCGGCGAACGTGCCGCTCATGACCGCGCGGATGCAGGCCGCGGCCCTGACTGTCCCCGCCGAGCACGTGACCGCGGAGGACGTGACCGCCTCCAAGCCCGACCCGCAGGGGTTCCTCCTCGGTGCGGAGCGGCTGGGCATCGACCCCGCCGACAGCATCGCCTTCGAGGACTCCGAGGCGGGCATCACCGCTGCCCGCGCCGCGGGGATGCGCGTGGTCGGGGTCGGTGCGGGCTCCGCGGCCTACGGTCCCGACGTCGTCGTCGACGACCTCACGACGGTCGCCGTCACGTCCGACGACGGCGGCATCGTCCTGACGATCGGCTGAGCTCTCTCCCCCTGAGCTGCTGCTCAGCTCTCTGCTCGCCGCAGTCCCCTGACTCGCGCTGCTCTTTCCTGCTCGCGCTGCTGTTCCCTGGCTCGCGCTGTCCTTCTCTGCTCGCGCTGCTCTTTCCTGATCCGCCATCGCGCTCGCGCTGCTGATCGCCGCTCACGCTGCCGAAAACTGAGCAGCGCATGCGGACTTCCGCAGCGCGACAGGAAAGGACAGCGCTACAGCCCCGCCCGCGCTGCCGTTCCCTGGCCGTGCTGCCGTTCCCTGGCCGTGCTGCTGTTCCCCGTCCGCGCTACAGTTCCCTGCCCGCGCTGCCGTTCCCTGGTGCGCTGCCCTTCCTGACTCGCGCGGTCCTTTCCTGATCCGCCTCGCCGCCACGCTGCTGATCCCCGCTCACGCTGTCGAAAACTGTGCAGCGCAAGCGAACTACAGCAGCGCGACAGGAAAGAGCAGCGCCGCGGCCCCACCCGCGGTGCGATTTCCTACCTGTACCTGTACCTGTACCTGTCCTCGCCTGCCCGCGCCTGCCCGCGCCGCCCTCTGGCTAGCGCTGCATTTCCTTGCCCGCGCTGCTCTTCCCTGATCCGCCTCGCCGTCACGCTGCTGATCCCTGCTCACGCTGTCGAAAACTGTGCAGCGCGGGCGAACTACAGCAGCGCGACAGGAAACGACAGCGCCAGAAAGAGCGGCGCGAGCGGAGCGGAGCAGCGGCGCGCAACGCGGGCAGCACGAGCGACGCCCGCGCTACATGCAGGCACTACATGCAGGGGCTACATGCCGGCGTGGTCGAAGGCGACCGTGGGGAGGTCCACCACGTGCGCACCGCCGTCGGCGACGATCACGGCTCCGGTGATGTAGGAGGACTCGGACGAGCCGAGGAAGCGCACGACGGCGGCGATCTCGGAGGGAAGGGCCGGACGCCGCAGCGGCACGTCCGCGGTCACCGCGGCGTACGCCTCCTCGCGCGAGGCGAGCGCGGCGTGGGCGGCGAACTCGTCCATCTCCTCGTCCGCCATCGGCGTCTGCACCCACCCCGGGCACACCGCGTTCACACGCACGCCGTGCCGGCCGTAGTCGCGGGCCAGGGTGCGGGTCAGGCCGATGAGCGCATGCTTGCCGACCGTGTATCCCGCCACCGAAGGACCGGCGAACAGCCCGGCGAGGGAGGAGACGACGACGATCTGCCCCTTCGCCTCGATGAGCGCCGGCAGCGCCTCGCGCGCCATCGTGAACGCGGTCGTGAGATTGGCGCGCAACGCCGCGTTCCATCCCGCGTCGTCGGTCTCCGCGACCGGGGAGAAGCCGTGTCCGCCGGCGTTCGCCACGAGAACGTCGATGCGGCCGAACCGCGCGAGCGTCTCGGCGACGGCACGCCGGGCGTCCTCGGTCTCGGCCGCGTCCGCCACGATCGGATGCGCGCCGACGGAGCGCTCGACCGCGCGGAGCGGCTCCTCGCGGCGTCCGACGACGACGACGTGGGCGCCCTCGCCCGCGTACCGCTCCGCGACAGCCGCCCCGATGCCGGTGCCTCCCCCGGTGATGACGACGACGCGTCCTGCGACGCTCGATCCGAAGGTCTGTCCCATGCTCTTCTCCTGTCGACGACTGATACTCGATGGCTGTTGCGGATGACTGATGCCGGATGACTGTTGCTGCTCGAATGCGGCCGCGCGTCAGGCGGGGAAACCCGATCGCGCGCTGTACCCGAAGTCGCTGAGGATCCCGGTCCCGTTGACGGCCCTGGTCCGCGGCGAGGCCAGGTACGCGACGTGCGCGGCGACCTCGTCCGCCGTCTGTACCGGATAGCCCACGCCCTCGAAGCCAGCGGCTCCGGAGCCGACGCCCTCGAAACCAGCGCCCTCGAAACCTGTGCCCTCGAAGTCCTCGATCCCGAGGTCGGCGCGGCTCATCGGCGTGTCCACGATCGAGGGCGAGACGGTCGTCACGCGGATCCCCGACGGCGCGAGGTCGACCGACAGCGCTCTGCCGAACTGCACGAGCGCCGCCTTGGAGGCGCAGTAGGGGGCCATGCCGGGCGATGCCACGACGGCGGAGTCGCTCGCGACGAGCACGACCGACGCGCGATCCGCCTCGCGCAAGGCCGGCAGCGCGTGCTTGAGCACGAGGAAGGCGCCGGTGACGTTGACGGCGAACACCGCGTCCCACTCCGCCCGTGCGATCCCCTCGATCCCGGAGCCGACCGGGCCGGAGATCCCCGCGCAGCAGACGACCGTGTCGAGCCCGCCGAGCCGCTCGCGGGCGATCGCGACGGCCGCGGCCACCTGCTCCTCGTCCGTGACGTCGGCGACGAGCAGCGCCGCGCCGGGCGACAGCTCCTCGTCCGTCCGGCGGAGGCCGGGCTGATCGCGATCGAGGAGCGCGAGGCGCATCCCCTCCGCCGTCAGCGTCCGGGCGACGCCTCGGCCGATCCCGCCGGCCGCGCCCGTGACCAGGGCGCTCCTGCCCCGCAGCTCCAGCTCCATCGCCGTCCCTTCACCGATCACGCAGCTCCGTCACACGGATCCGTCGCGCGGCTCCGTCGGTCGGCAGTCGGTCGGCAGCCGATCCGCGGCCCGCCCCGCCATCCTGCTCCGGCACGGCCGCCGGTGCGGGACGGCGCCGACGGCTGTGCACCCTGGCACCACGGTCCTTCGCTCAGGGTCAAGTCGCCGTCCACGCCAACGGGCAGACTCGCAGCACCCCCATCCGGCGCGAGCATCGACGCCCGCACCGCCGCACCACTCCTCAGGAGCGCGATCGCCGCCCTGGTCACCCGAGCGAAGGAGCCGACGTGGCATCGCAGACCTCCCCCTCTTCCCCTCCCGGCCCCAATCCCTCCCCGTCCTCGCCGGACGCCTCCCACACCGCGCTGCGGCCGGGCGCCCTGGGCGTCGCCGGGATCGTGTTCCTGGTCCTCGCGGCCGTGGCGCCGCTCACCGGCATCGTCGTCGTCGCCTCGCTCGCGATCGCGCTCGGCAACGGCGGCGGGACGCCCGTGTCGTTCTTCCTCGTGGCGACGATCCTGCTGCTGTTCGCCGTGGGCTACGCGCAGATGTCGAAGCAGCTGGTCAGCGCCGGCGGCTTCTACGCGTTCGTGGTCAAGGGCCTCGGCCGCACCGGCGGGCTCGTCGCAGGCCTCATCGCCACCCTCGGCTACAACTTCTTCGTCGTCGGCACGATCGGCACGAGCGGCTTCTTCATGCAGTCGATCATCCGCGAGCTCACCGGCTTCGACATGAGCTGGATCCTCTGGGGCCTGCTGTCGATCGCGGTCTGCTTCATCCTCGCCCGCATCGGCGTCGACTTCTCCTCGAAGATCCTCGGGGTGTGCCTGGTGCTGGAGGTGCTGATGCTCGTCGTCTTCGACATGTCGGTGCTCGTGCAGACCGGTTACGACGTGTCGGCCTTCAGCCCCGAGGCGGTGTTCGGCGGCTCCCTGCCGATCGGCCTGCTACTCGCCGCGACGGGGTTCCTCGGCTTCGAGGCCACCGCGCTGTTCGGCGAGGAGGCGAAGACGCCGCTGCGGACCATCCCGCGCGCCACCTACACCGCGATCACCGCGATCGGCGTCATCCTCGGCGTGACGACCTGGGCCGTCGTGAGCGCCACCGGCGTCGCACAGGCGCAGGCGACCGCGCGGGAGCACCTCCCCGCGGGCGATCTCATCTTCTCCGTCGCCGAGCGGTATCTGGGCGGCCCGCTCACCGTCGTCATGCAGATCCTGCTGCTGGTGAGCCTGTTCGCCGCGATGCTCGCGTTCCACAACTCCGCCTCCCGCTACCTCTACTCCCTGGGCCGCGCCCGCGTCCTGCCCCATGCGCTCGCCAGGACGCGTCCCGGCGGCGCCCCGCAGATCGCCGGGATCGTCCAGGCCGGCTTCGCCGCGATCGTCGCCCTGGTCTTCTTCCTCACCGGGGCCGATCCGATGATCACGCTCGTCCCCGCGATGCTCGGGTTCGGCACCCTGAGCGTGCTGATCCTCCAGGGGCTCGCCGCGCTGTCGATCGTGGTGTTCTTCCGCAGGCAGGGCGACCGACGCTGGTGGAGCACTCTCTTCGCCCCCGGGATCGGCTTCCTCGGGATCGCCGCGATCTCGATCCTCGCCGTGGTGAACTTCGACATCGTCGCGGGCTCGCAGGAGATCGCGATCCGGCTGATGCCGCTGCTGTTGGTGCTCGCCCTGGTCGGCGGAGTGGTCTACGCCGCCTACCTCCGACGCGCACGGCCCGCGGTCTACGCCGGGCTCTCGTCCGACCTGGAGAGGTTCAGCGTCCGCTGAGCGCCCCCTCCCTTCCTCCCGCTCCGATTTCCCGCCACACAAGGAGAGACATGACCACGATGAACCCCGCCGACACCTCCACCTGGCTGCCGCTGGACGGCCTCGCCCCCGGGTTCGATGCGAACAAGGCCACGCCCTCCACGGCGCTGGCGGGGCGCGAGGTGAACGTGACCGCACCGGACGGCACCCGCATCGCGCACCGCTTCGGCGAGGACCGCGTGGCCTGGTCCTTCGTGCCCGGCACGGACGACGACTCCCCCGCCTCGACGGGGGACGACGCCTACGAGGCGTTCGAGGTGGACGACGGCCTCCTCTTCGTGCAGTTCCCCCACGACTCCCGTCCCACCGAGGCCGTCTCCCTCGTCGTCGACCTCCGCCACGGCAGAGTCCTGTCGATCGTCAGCAGGATCCTGGCGCCGGAACCCGGGCGGACGCGGGTGCAGCACGCCTTCGTGCCCGCCGAGATCGACGGGGCCGCCGTCTCCGGGACGGCCCCCGCACCGACCACCGCCCTGATCGGACGCCGCGTGGAATGGGTCTACAGCCCCGAGCACGCCTACGAGCACGTCTACCTCTCCTCCCGCTGGTACTCCTGGCAGTGCCTCGCTGGCCCCGAGCGAGGACTGGCCGACACCGACGAGAACAGCGTGTGGGAGATCCGCCCCGGCATCTACGTCTTCGCCTGGCGTGAGAAGGTCATCCCCTGCGCGTCGGTCACGATCGCGGACCACCGCGATGCCGGCCGGATCCGCTCGCACGGTGTCCTGTTCGGCCTCGACGAGTCCGGCGAGGTTCCGACGCACTTCACCTTCGGCGCCTGGGGGCGGCTGATCTCGGTCACCTCCCACACGCCGGAGCTGGAGCCCGCCTCGTTCGGTCAGGCCTGAGGAGGGGTCATGGAGCAGGAGCACGCCGACCTGATCCTCGTCGCATCGACGATCCGCACCGTGGACCGCACGGCGCCCGAGGCACGAGCGATCGCCGTCCGGGACGGGCGGATCGCCGCGATCGGCACCACCGCCGAGGTCGAGAGGCTGCGCGGCCCCGGGACGGAGGTGCGCGATCTCGGCGACGCCGTCGTGTATCCGGGGTTCGTGGACGTGCACACGCACCACGCGATCGCCGGCCGGACCGAGCTGTTCGAGCTGGCTCTCCCGCCCTCGCTCACGCTCGACGAGATCCTCGCCCGCGTCCGGGCGACGGCGGAGGCCCTTCCGGAGGACGCCTGGATCGTCGGCGGCGTCGTCGCCACGACCCTGCTGCCCTCGCTCGCGGACACGGCCACGCGCCTCCGGCTCGACGAGGCGGCGGGCGGGCGCCCTGTGGTGATCGTGGAGGACTCGCGGCACAACCGCTGGGCGAGCACGCGCGCCATGGAGCTGGCCGGGATCACCGCCGCCACGCCGCCCGCGGGCGGCGTCACGGTGCTCGACCCCGTCGACGGAACGCCGACCGGCGTGCTCCTGGAGGCCGCGGGCATCCCCGTCCAGGAGGCGTACGACCGCTCAGGGGGCCTGACCCGCGCGCAGCACGTCGCCGCCTCGCGGCGAGGCGTCGAGCTCCTCAGCTCCTTCGGCATCACCGCGTTCCAGGACGCCGGCGTCTCGACAGACATCCTGGACGCCCTCGCCCTGCTCGACCGGGACGGTGAGCTGAACGCCTGGGTGGTCTCGTCGTTGCTCGTCAACGACGAGATCTTCGGGTTCGACCCGATCGGCGAGGCGCTCATCGACCGGGGCGAGGGGTTCCGCACCGCGCATCATCGGCCGGACTTCGTGAAGATCTTCCTGGACGGGGTCCCACCCGCCCGGACGGCCTCGTTCCTCGAGCCCTACGTCGCCGACGCGGCGCACGGGGCCCACTTCCACGGCGAGACGACGATGACGAGCGAGGAGCTCCACGGGTGGCTGCGCGCGGTCGCGGACCGCGGCCTCGGCGCCAAGGTGCACTGCACGGGCGACGGCTCGGCCAGGCTCGTGCTCGACGTCGCGGAGCGGCTGCGCGCGGAGGGCGTGACGACGCCGATCCAGGTCGCCCACGGGCAGTTCCTCGCGGAGGCCGATATCCCGCGCCTCGCCGAGCTGGACGTCTCGGCCGACATCTCCCCGTTCATCTGGTTCCCCGGCGTCATCCCGCAGGCGCTCGCGGAGGTCCTCGGCCCTCGCGCGGAGCACTCCCAGCCGAACCGCTCGCTGCTCGACGCCGGCGCGCTCGTCGCGGGCGGCTCGGACTGGCCGGTGAGCGAGTCGCCGAACCCGCTGGAGGGGATCCAGGGGCTCGTGACCAGGGCGGATCCGCTGAAGCGGGCGCCGGGCACCCTCTGGCCCTCGGAGGCGATCTCCGCCTCCGAGGCCCTGGAGGTCTTCACGATCAACGCGGCACGGGCGATGGGCGTCGGCGCCGAGACCGGCTCGCTGGAGGTCGGGAAGTCCGCCGACCTCGTCGTGCTCGACCGCGACGCGATCGCGGGTCACCCCGATTCGATCATCGAGGCCCGCGTCCTCTCGACCTGGTTCGCCGGTCGCGAGGTCTACACCGCCCCCTGACCCCGTCCCGCCCCCGCCCCCGCCCGCCCCCTGGCGCCCTTGACCCTCTTGACCGCGAGACTGCAACTGCGTCTCGAGACAGCGTAATTTTCACGCAGTCTCGGAACGCAGTTGCAGTCTCGGGGTTGGGGGCGGCGCGACCTGGGCCGGCGGCGGGGCCGGCTCAGCCGGCGTCCTCCTGTAGGAAGCGGGCGCCGCGCTCACCGATCATGGCCGCCGGGGCGTTGGTGTTCCCGGTGGGGACGCGGGGCATCACCGAGGCGTCGATCACCCGCAGCCCCTCGATGCCGCGCACCCGCAGCCGCGGATCCACGACGCTCGCCGCATCCGATCCCATCCGGCAGGTGCCGACCTGGTGGTGGTAGGTGATCGCGGTGCGGCGCACCCAGTCCTCGACCCCGTCGTCGGCGACCTCCGGCCCCGGATAGACCTCGACCGCGCCCCACTCCTCGGCGAGCGCCGGGCGCGCCCCGATCCGCCGGCACTGCCGCACCGAGGCGGCGAGGGCTGCGACGTCGCGCTCGTCCTCGAGAGCGGCGAGGTCGATGAGGAGCGGATCGGACAGCCCCGGCCCCGAGAGGCTCAGCGCCCCGCGGCTGTACGGGGTGACGAGCCCGGCCATCAGCGTGAAGCCGTCGTCCCCCCGCGGCTCCAGCTCGCCCCACATCGGCACCGAGAAGTTGATCGGCTGGGTGTCCGGCTCGTCGAGCCCCGCCCGGCTGCGCCAGAACAGATGCGTCTGCGTGACCGAGACGCCGGGGGTCGGCGGGCCGACGCGGCGGGCCGAGGTCGTGAAGACCACCGGGGAGAGGAGGTGGTCGTGCAGGTTCGCGCCGACGCCCGCGGCGTCCCGGACCACCTCGATCCCGAGCGCCTCCAGCGCGGCGCGCGGACCGATGCCGGAGCGGAGGAGGATCGCGGGGCTCCCCAGTGCACCGCCGGCGAGGACCACCTCGTCCGCGCGCAGCTCCCGCTCGTCCGCCGCCTCGCCGAGGCGCACGCCGACGGCCCTGCCGTCCTCGACGATCACCGAATGCACCTCGGCATCGGTGACGATCGTGAGGTTCGCCGCAGAGCGGATCGGCTCGACGTACGCGGTCCAGGTGTTGGCCCTGCGACCGTCCCGCATCGTCACCTGCTCCTGGGAGATGCCGTCGAGCGTCCCCGCGTTGTAGTCGGGGTTGTGCGCCAGCCCCTCCTGCACGGCCGCGTCGATGATCGACTGCTGGACCGGGACCAACGGGTAGTCGGCGGTCACCGGGAGGAGGTCGTTCTCGATGGCCCGGAACACCGGCTCCACCTCGCCCCAGCCCCAGCCGGTCGCGCCGTCCTGCTCCCAGCGGTCGTAGTCGGAGGCGGCCCCGCGCACCCAGATCATGGCGTTGAGCGCGTGCGACCCGCCGGTCACCCGGCCCCGGGGCAGGTGCAGCCGGCGTCCGCCCGCGTGCTCCTGCGGCACGGTCCGGTAGCCCCAGTCCTCGGCGGAGTCCCAGAGCTCGCCCGCGCGGGACGGATCGTGGATGGCGGGGTTGACGTCGTAGCCTCCGGCCTCGACGAGGGTGACCTCGTATCCGGCGTCGACCAGGCGGCGGGTGACGATGCTCCCCGAGGTGCCTGCCCCGACGACGATGACCGAGCGCGCCACGGCGGTCAGCCCTTCCGTCCGGGGCCGCTCACGACCTGGGAGACGGCGACGGACTTCAGTCCCTCGACGCCGAACTCCAAGCCGTAGCCCGAGCTCTTCACCCCGCCGAAGGGGACCATCGGGTGCAGGCCGCCGTGGGAGTTGATCCAGACGGTCCCGGACTGCATGCGCGTCGCGACGGCACGCGCGGCCTCAGGGTCGCTCGCCCAGACCGAGGCGCCGAGGCCGACGTCGAGGCCGTTCGCGCGGGCGATCGCCTCGTCCACGTCGGAGTACCGGATGACCGGGAGCGCCGGCCCGAACTGCTCCTCGTCCACGAGCGCGGCGCCGTCCTCGATGTCCGCGACGATCGTCGGACGGTAGAACAGCTCGCCGAGCTCGGTGGCCGCCTCCCCGCCGGTGACGATGCGGGCGCCCCGCTCCCTGGCGTCCGCCACCAGGCGCTCGACGATGTCGAACTGCGCCCGGTTCTGCAGCGGGCCGAGCACGTTGCGCTCGTCGAGCCCGTTGCCGATCGGGACGGTCGACGCGATGGCCGCGAGCGCGTCGACCACCTCCTCGTAGATCGAGTCGTGCACGTAGAGGCGCTTCATCGCGGCGCAGGTCTGCCCGGTGTTGATGAACGCGCCCCAGAACAGGTCCTCCGCGATCGCCGCGGGATCGGTTCCGGGGAGCACGATGCCGGCGTCGTTCCCGCCGAGCTCGAGCGTGAGCCGGGCGAGGTTGCCGGCGGAGCTCTCGATGATCTTGCGCCCGGTCGCGGTCGATCCGGTGAACATCACCTTGTCGATGTCCGGATGCGAGGACAGGCGCGCGCCGATCTCGCGATCCCCCGAGACGCCGATCAGGACGTCGGCGGGGAGCACCTCGTTCATGACCGACAGCATCGCCAGCACGCTCAGCGGGGTGTACTCGCTGGGCTTGACGACGACGGCGTTGCCCATTCGCAGCGAGGGGCCGATCTGCCAGATGGAGATCATCAGCGGCCAGTTCCACGGCCCGATCGCGCCGACGACGCCCGCGGCCTTGTACACGAGCTCGGCGTGCAGGGTCTCGTCGTCCACGAGCACCTCGGGCTCGATCACGATCCCGGCGTTCGTCCGCAGCCAGGCCGAGCAGGCGCCCAGCTCGAACCGCGCGTTCGGGCCGTTGAGGGGCTTGCCCTGCTCGCGGGAGAGCAGATGCGCCAGCCCCTCGGCGTTGGCGTCGATCGCGTCGGCGGCGGCGAGGAGGAGCTCGCTGCGCCTCGCGTGCCCGAGCGCCTCCCAGGCGGGCTGGGCGGCGCCGGCGCGCGCGATCGCGTCGTCGAGGTCGGCGACCGTCTGCACGGGTGCGCGACCGATGACCTCGCGGGTTGCGGCGTCGGGGATGTCCCGCCCCGCCCCTTCCGGCGCCTGGATGCGGTCGAGCAGTGCGGTTGCGGCGGCTGCGGCGGATTCGGACATCGATGTCTCCTCACGGTGATGCGTCGGACTCCACAGCCTCGGGACGGCAGCTGAACTGTGGAGTCCTGTCCATTCTCGTGCCGGCCCCGGCACCGGCACTTGACCGCGAGCGCGCCGGAGATGACCCTGGGCGTACGGTTCCGCGGGCTCAGGGCCTGGACCAGTCCTCGAAGATCAGCGTCGTCCTGGTGGAGCGGATCGACGGGATCGCCTGGATGTCCTCCAGGACGATCCTGCGCAGGTCCCTGGCGTCGCGGGCGCGCACCAGGAGGATGACGTCGAAGTCTCCGCCGGCGAGCGCCATGTGCTCGACCTCGGGGATGCGCTGGAGCCGGTCGCGCACGTCCTGCCAGGTGGTCTGCTCGATCGCCAGCATGACGTAGGCCGAGGCGTGGTGGCCGAGCAGCACCGGATCGGTCCGCACGGCGTAGCCCGCGATGACGCCGGCGTCCGTGAGCCTCTTGATCCGCGCATGGGCGCCGGCGCGGGAGATGTGCACGGCCTCGGCGATGGCCGTCATCGACGCTCTCGCGTCCCGGCGGAGCTCCGCGAGGATCGCGCGGTCCATGTCGTCGATCTCGGTCATCGGGACTCCTTCGTCGTTTGATCCGTTCAGCGCGTCACTGACACTCTGCATCATCTGGCGCCCTCATGCACGCAGACGTTCAGCATTTCCTTGATCCCATTGGACGATTGCATGGCGCGACGCAGACTAGGACGCAAGGTTCGGCAAGGAAGGCGGACACGCATGCAGGACGATCTGCTCCCCCGCGACATCCCCGTGCAGCTCATCGACGTCGACGGCACGGCCTCGCCCGACGACCGCTACACGCTCCCCGATGAGGACGCGCTGCTGCGCGCCTACCGCGGCCTCGTCGAGGGACGACGCGTCAACGACCAGGCCGGGGCGCTCGTGCGGCAGGGCCGGCTCGCCGTCTACCCGTCCTCGCACGGCCAGGAGGCCTGTCAGGTGGCGGCCGCCCAGGTCCTCGGCGAGCGCGACTGGCTCTTCCCCACCTACCGGGACTCGGTCGCCGTCATCGCCCGCGGCGTGCCGGCCGCCGAGGCGATGGTCCTCCTCAAGGGCGACTGGCACTCGGGCTACGACGTGCACGCGCATCGCGTCGCGCCGCAGGCGACGCCGCTGGCGACCCAGCTGCTGCACGCGGTGGGCTTCGCGTACGCGGCCCGACGGCGCGGGGAGGACACCGTGGTGCTCGCGCTGTGCGGGGACGGCGCGACGAGCGAGGGCGACTTCCACGAGGCGATGAACTTCGCCGCCGTGTTCCAGGTGCCCGTGGTGTTCTTCGTCCAGAACAACGGCTTCGCGATCTCGGTCCCCCTCTCGCGTCAGACGCATGCGCCGTCCCTCGCGCACAAGGCGATCGGGTACGGGATGCCGGGACAGCGGGTCGACGGCAACGACGTCGCCGCGGTCCTCGCCGTGCTGGGCGAGGCGGTCGATCGCGCCCGCCGCGGCGACGGGCCGTCGCTCGTCGAGGCGCACACCTATCGGATGCAGGCCCACACGAACGCGGATGACGACACCCGCTACCGGGAGCGCGCCGAGGTGCAGGAGTGGCTGGCGCGCGATCCGCTGCTGCGGCTCCGCGCCCATCTCACGACCGGCGGCGTGCTGGACGAGGAGACCGAGGCGCGTCTCGCGGACGGGGCCGAACGGATCGCGACCGACCTCAGGGCGGCGCTGAACGCGGAGTCCGACCTCGACCCGGAGGACCTGTTCCGCTTCGTCCGCACGACCCGATCCCCGCAGCTCGACGAGCAGTGGGCGCTCCTGCACGGGGAGCTCCTCCGCGGGGAGCTCGCGCGGATGTCGCCCGAGGAGACCACGACCGCCGGAGGCACCCGATGACGCTCATGCACGACGCGCCCCGCACGGCCGCACGGAACGGCGCCTCCCCCGGCCCATCTGCCGCCGCCTCGCCTTCCACCTCGCCTTCCGCCGCTTCTCCCGCCGCACCTTCCGGCACGATCCGGACGATGACGATGGCCGCCGCCCTGAACCTGGCCCTCGCCGACGCGATCGCCGCCGACCCGGAGGTCGTGGTCTTCGGCGAGGACGTCGGCGCGCTCGGCGGCGTGTTCCGCATCACCGACGGCCTGGCCGCGCGCTTCGGCGAGGACCGCTGCTTCGACACCCCGCTCGCGGAGTCCGGCATCGTCGGCACCGCGGTGGGCATGGCGATGAACGGCATGCGACCGGTCGTCGAGATGC
Organism: Microbacterium resistens; assembly: GCF_031456305.1. GTDB lineage: Bacteria > Actinomycetota > Actinomycetes > Actinomycetales > Microbacteriaceae > Microbacterium > Microbacterium resistens_A. The sequence continues at coordinate 5,406 of NZ_JAVDUM010000003.1, read as the reverse complement.
AGTTCGACGCCTTCGCTCTCCCCGCCTTCGAGCAGGTGGTCAGCCACGTCGCCAAGCTCCCCAACCGCACCCGGGGCGCGCTCCGCATGCCCCTCGTCATCCGCATCCCGGTCGGCGGCGGCATCGGCGGCGTGGAGCACCACTGCGACTCGTCCGAGGCCTACTACGCGCACACCCCGGGCCTGACCGTGGTCACCCCGTCCACCCCGCAGGACGCGTACTCGCTGCTGCGCGCGGCGATCGCATCCCCGGACCCGGTCGTCTTCCTCGAGCCCAAGAAGCTGTACTGGGCCAAGGGCGAGGTGGACACCTCGGCCGTCGCGGAGCTCGGCACCGCGCGGGTCGCCCGAGACGGCACCGACGTGACCGTGATCACGTACGGCGCCTCGGTGGCCGTCGCGCAGGAGGCGGCCGACATCGCCGCCGGCGAGGGACGGAGCGTGCAGGTTGTCGACGTGCGCTCGCTCTCGCCGTTCGACGACGCGACGGTCCTCGCCGCCGTCCGCTCCACCGGGCGCGCGGTCGTCCTCGCCGAGGCGCCCGGGTACGCCAGCGTCGCCGCCGAGATCCAGGCCAGGGTGTCGGAGCGCTGCTTCGAGCACCTCGAGGCCCCGGTCCGCCGGGTGACCGGGTTCGACGTGCCGTTCGCGCCGCCGAAGTTCGAGCACTGGTACCTCCCCGATGCCGACCGGCTCCTCGACGCCATCGACACCCTGCACTGGGACGACGATCCGGACACGGAGGAGGGTCGATGAGCACGGCGACGACGCGGGTCTTCCGTCTGCCCGACCTCGGCGAGGGGCTCACCGAGGCGGGCCTCGTCCACTGGCTCGTCGCGGTCGGCGACACGATCGGCACCGACCAGCCGATCGCCGAGGTGGAGACGGCGAAGAGCATCGTCGAGCTGCCCTCCCCCTTCGCCGGGGTCGTCCTCGCCCTGCACGGCGAGCCGGGCGACACGATCGACGTCGGAGCCCCCGTGCTGGAGGTCGGCGATGAGGACACGAGCTCCGCACCCGACGCCGGTTCCCCTGATGCTGGTTCGTCCGATCCGCACGAGGCGTACCGCACCGAGGAGCGGGCGGGCGCGGGAAGCGGCTCCGGCAACGTGCTGATCGGCTACGGGACGACCGAGCGCGCGGGCTCCGGCCGCCGTCGCGCGCGGCTCTCCCGAGCAGCGGCATCGCGCCCCGACGCGAACGTCTCCAACACGAACGCCTCCAACGTTCCCCGGCCCGCGGCGCCCGGGCATCGCACGATCGCTGTGCGCTCGCCGATCGTCCGCCGTCTCGCCCGCGAGCTCGGCGTCGACCTCCGCGCCCTCGTCCCCACGGGCTCCGACGGCGCGATCACCCGTGCCGACGTGCTGCGCGCGTCCGAGGTCAGCGCCGGAACGTCACCGGACAACACCGTGCGCACGTCCGAGAGCATGTCCGGGAGCACGTCCGTGAGCAGCGCTGCGGGTGCGTCGGCCGAGGTGATCGAGGGACTTGCGGTGGCCTCCCGGGAGCGGATGTCCCCGCTCCGCAAGGCCGTGAGCGCGACGCTGAGCCGTAGTCGCTCCGAAATCCCCGAGGCCACGGTGTGGGTCGACGTCGATGCGACGAGGCTGTGGCGGCTCCGCGGCAGGATCGCCGCCGAGGGCGGGCATGGCCCGTCGCTCACGGCGCTCATCGCGCGGTTCACGCTGATCGCACTGTCCGAGTTCCCCCTGCTCGCCGGACGACTGAGCGGCGACGCCACGGAGATGCTGACCTTCGACGGGGTGAACCTCGGCGTCGCGACCGACACCGCACGGGGACTGATGGTCCCCGTCCTCCCCCGCGCGCACGGGCTCACGGTCGATGAGCTGGACGCGGCACTCCGCGAGCTCGCGGGCGCCGCACGGTCGGGCACACTGCCTCCGGAGCGCCTGCGCGGATCGACCTTCACGCTGAACAACTACGGCTCCCTGGGCGTGGACGGCTCGGCGGCCATCATCAACCACCCGGAGGTGGCGATCCTCGGCATCGGCCGGATCATCGAGCGCCCCTGGGTCGTGAAGGGCAGGATCGTGCCCAGGAGGATCGTCCAGCTCTCGCTCGTGTTCGATCACCGGGTGTGCGACGGCGGCTACGCCGCGGGCTTCCTCCGTCGCGTGGTCGAGCTGATCGAGCACCCCCTCCGCGCCTACGGCCGCCTCTGACGGCGTCCCCGCGACCCGGCCCCACGACCGCCGTCGGCTCGTCCCTCCGACCGCCCCGGGTCCGTCCGCGCTCCGGTCGCCCCGGCCCGTCCGGTCGCGACCGACCCGTCCGGTCGCGAAAACGGCCACCGCCATCGCTTCCGGTCGCGAAAACGGCCGCCCAAACCGGTCCGATGCGGCAGTTTTCGCGACCGGAAGCGGTCTCCTGCCACGCCGTGGCGGGTGGGGCCGGGCTCCAGCGGGCCGCAGGCTGGGCCGGGGCGGGTGGATCAGGCCGAGGCGGGGAGCCCCTCGTCCTCCTCGCGGACCGTGCCCTTGGACGACCACGGGAAGTCGATCCAGAGATCGGTGTCCTTCCAGGTGTAGTCGGGCTGGATGACCGTCGTCGGCTTGGCGTAGATCGTCACGGAGCGGACGTCGGCGCCCTTCGCCTTGAGCAGCTCCACCGCGAGCGCGAGCGTGCGTCCCGAATCGGCGACGTCATCGACCAGCAGCACTCGACGGCCACCGAGGTACTCCATGTCGAGCTCGGGCGGGAGGACCTCCGGAGCGTCCAGCACCGTGCCGATCCCGGTGTAGAACTCGACGTTGATCGCGCCGCAGTTCTTCGCGCCCAGGCCGTAGGCGATCGCGCCCGCGGGCAGCAGGCCGCCGCGGGCGATCGCGACGACGACCTCCGTCTCGAAGCCGCTGCTCAGGATCCGCCGCGCCAGATCGCGCGTCGCCACTCCGAAACCGTCCCACGTGAGCGTCTCGCGCTCGACAGGTGCATCCGTCATGGACCAACTCTCCCACGTCGCGCACCCCGCCGATACGCGTCGCGACGAGACCGGGCCGGGCCGGGCCGGCAGGTTGGGGCGGCCGGGCCGGGCGGGCAGGTTGGGGCGGCCGGGCCGGGCGGGCAGGCCGCCGATTCCTCGGCCGCGGGGCGCGGTAGAATCGTCACGTCCGGCGTCCCCGTGCCGCCGGTGCTCGAAAAAGGGGCACGAAGCCCGCGGCGCGATGACGCCCGCGGGACGAGACACATACGGAAATCCCCATCCGTCTGCCGTCTCGAAAGGCATCGTCATGTCCACCGTCTCCGCCCATGTCGCCCTCACCCTGGCCCAGCACATCGACGCCGTCTTCGGCGTGATGGGCAACGGGAACGCCTATTTCCTCGACGCGATCGAGAGGCAGACCGCCGCGACGTTCACCGCCGTCCGGCACGAGCAGGGCGCCGTGGTCGCCGCCGACGCCCACTTCCGCGCCTCCGGCCGCATCGCCGCGGCCACGACGACCTACGGCGCCGGGTTCACGAACACCCTCACCGCGCTCGCCGAGGCGGTCCAGGCGCACGTCCCCCTCGTCCTCGTCGTCGGGGACGAGCCGACCTCCGGCCCCCGCCCCTGGGACGTCGACCAGATCGCGCTCGCCTCCGCCGTCGGCGCCCGCACCTATACGACCGGCCGCACCGATGCCGCGGCGACCACCGTGATCGCCATCGAGCACGCGCTGACCTATCGCGTCCCGGTCGTCCTGGCGATCCCCTATGACGTCGCCGCCCGTGAGGCGGGCGATGTGCCCACCGCACCGGCCCCGCGCATCCCCTCCCCCCTCGCCCCGGCCGGGGAGTTCGCCGACGGCGTCCTCGACAAGATCGCCGATGCTCTGCGGACGTCCGAGCGCCCGTTCCTCCTCGCCGGTCGCGGCGCCTGGCTCGCCGGTGCGGGCGAGGCCCTCGGCGCCCTCGCAGCGGCGACCGGCGCGTTTACCGCCTCCTCCGCGCTCGGCCGCGGCATCTTCCCGGACGCCCGCTACGACCTCGGCGTGACCGGCGGCTTCGGCGCCGACGGGGCCATGTCCCTCGTCCGCGAGGCCGACGTCGCCGTCGTCTTCGGCGCCTCGCTGAACCAGTTCACGATGCGGTTCGGCGAGCTGTTCGCGCCAGGGACCCGTGTGTTCCAGGTCGATGTCGCCCCCGCCGCGACCCATGCCCACGTCGGCGGCTACGTCCGCGGGGACGCCCGCCTGGTGGCCGAGGCGCTCGTCTCCCGCCTCGGGAACGGAGACGGTGCCGGTGTTGATGGCGATGCCGGCGCCGGCGCCGGTGCCGATGGCGGGCACGTCGGGTCGGGATGGCGGGAGAGCGTCGACCTCACCGGCGTCCGCGCGTACGCCGCCGGAGACGATCTCGCCGCGGACGGACGCCTCGACCCCCGGTCCGCCGCACGAAGGATCGCCGAGCTCCTCCCGGAGGACCGGGTCGTCGTCTCCGACGGCGGCCACTTCATCGGCTGGGCGAACATGTACTGGCCGGTCGCCTCTCCCGACCGCATGATGATGATCGGAACCGCGTTCCAGTCCATCGGACAGGGCTGGCCGAGCGTGGTGGGCGCGGCCGCCGCCCGCCCCACCTCCACGGTCGTGCTCACCAGCGGCGACGGCGGCGGGCTCATGGCCATCGCCGACCTCGAGTCCGCCGTGCGCGCAGCCGGCGGCCGGGGGATGGCGGTCGTCTGGAACGACGCGGCCTACGGCGCCGAGGTGAACCTCTACGGCCTCAAGGGGCTCGCGGAGGGGCCGATGCGGATCCCCGAGGTGGACTTCGCGGCCTTCGCCGCCGCCGTCGGCGCGGAGGGCGTCGTCGTCCGCACGCTCGCCGATCTCGACCGCCTCGCGACCTGGGCAGCGGAGGATCCGTCCTCCCGCCCCTTCCTGGTGCTCGATCTGCGGATCTCCGGCGAGATCATCGCGCCGTACCAGCAGGAGATCATCCGCGTGAACTCCTGACCCGACGGGCCGCCCCGCCGCAGGTCCGCGACACACCTGCGCGGCCTACTCTCTGCACACCTGCACATCTGCACACCTGCACGACCCGGGCACACCCGCACGACTTATCTCCGCACGTCTGCACGACGCGGGCACACTTGCACGATCGATCCCCTGTTCCGATCGTGCAGACGTGTCCGCGTCGTGCAGGTGTGTCGTGTTCCTTCGGGCCCGGACGACGTCATCGACCGCTCAGGACAACGCCCCGACCACTCGGACCACTCGGACCACTCCGACGACTCGGACCACTCCGACGACCGGACCACTCCGGTCGGACTCCGCGCCACGCGACCCGACGGATCCGTCCCCGGATACGGGTTATAGGCCAGAAAGAGTGGATGGGTTCGGGCGTGGCGGCGTCAGTGGACGTGCCCTGACCGTGCCCAGAGGCCTTCGTCGGCGGATATGCC
>NZ_JAVDUM010000002.1:0-392503 GCF_031456305.1 Microbacterium resistens | reverse complement strand
CACGAGTAAGCCTCGCAGACCATGACGACCCCCGTTCTACCGCGAAATCACGCGGCTATGTCAAGAACCCATCCACTCTTTCTGGCCTATAACCCCGGAGTCCTGGCAGCATCGTCGCCATCAACCTCATCCGGTGGCGCTCTCGACCAACGCGATGCTCGGGCAGACGGCATCGTTCAGCATCGCCTCGGCCTCGGCCTGGCTCATCCCGAGCGTGAGGCTGACTTCGACGGTCAAGCCGTCGCGCACCTCGCGCAGAAGATCGCGTTCCGCACCCGGGACCGGATAGGGGCCACGCTGGCGGATGATCTCCCGCATCACCGCAACCCGCTGCTCGACCTGCCCCGTCTGGAGCTTGAGCTGATAGTCCTTGATCCGCCGCGACCACCTGTTCTCGTAGTCATCGTCGGAGGGCGCTCCCAGCAGGTCAAGAACCCGCTGTACGCCCTGCGCGTCGAGCAGCGGGCGCAGCCCGACCCTGTGGACCGCGTCGACGGGAACGCTGATCCGTAGCGGGTGGTGCAGCGTCTCGACGTCGAGGTAACGAACCGATCGCTGCTTGAGGTCCCGCGTGGTGGTGCCGATGATCCGGACGGGCCCGTGGAAGGGATGGACGATGATGTGACCTGGGGTCGTGAGCACGTTGCCTCGTTCTGTGTGAACCAGGCTTCGTCGACACTGCGTCGAACAGGTCGTCTGCAGCGGAGCGATACCAAGCACACGAGGCTTCGGCATCCGTTCGCGAGCGCGGGCTCGCCCGTATGGACGGGAGAGCGTCGGCTTGCGGCGAAGCACCTCTAGTTTATCGGGCCATCGCCCAGATCTTCCCCTCAGGACGCCAGGGACGCTCCGGGGATCGCCGCGAGCAGCTCTCGCGTGTACGGATGCTGCGGGTCGTCGAAGATCCGCTCCGGCGTGCCGCTCTCGACGACGACGCCGCGCTGCATGACGTGCACCTCGTCCGAGATCATCCGCACGACGGCGAGGTCGTGGCTGATGAACAGATAGCTCAGTCCCAGGCGACGCTGCAGGTCGGCGAGGAGGTCGAGGATCTGCGCCTGCACCAGCACGTCGAGCGCCGAGACCGCCTCGTCCAGCACGACGAGCTCAGGCTCGAGCGCGAGCGCACGGGCGATCGCGACGCGCTGGCGCTGACCGCCGGACAGCTCATGCGGCAGCCGCTCGGCCATCGCCGCGGGCAGGGCGACCTGCTCCAGCAGCTCCAGCACCCGCGAGTGGCGGGTGGCGGCGGTGCCGATCCGGTGCACGCGCAACGGCTCGGCGATCGACTGCTCGACCGTGTACCGCGGATCCAGCGAGGCGTACGGGTTCTGGAACACCGGCTGCACCCGACGCCGCAGGGCGAACAGCTCCTTGCGGCGGAGCGTCGTCAGGTCGACTCCGTCGAACCGGATGGAGCCTGAGGTGACGTCTTCGAGGCCGAGCACCATGTTCGCCGTGGTCGACTTGCCCGAGCCGGACTCGCCGACGATCGACACCGTGGTCCCGCGCCGGATCGAGAAGCTGACGCCGTCGACCGCGGTGAACGTCTGCGGCTCGCCCGCCTTGGGCGCACGGAGGGCGAACTCCTTGCGCAGATCGCGGATCTCGACGAACGGCACGGCATCGGCTGCCCCTTCAGTACCTGCCAACGCGTTCCGCTGCGGGAGCGTCTCACGGCGGGAGGCGAGACTCGGCGCGGCGGCGAGCAGCTGCTTCGTGTACTCGTGCTGCGGGTTGCCCAGCACCTCCGCGGACGTTCCCTCCTCGACGATGTGCCCGCGGAACATCACGACGATGCGATCGGCGCGCTCGGCCGCCAGCGCCAGGTCGTGCGTGATGAGGAAGACAGCGGTGCCGAGGTCGTCGGTGAGGGCGTCGAGCTGGTCGAGGATACGACGCTGCACGGTCACGTCGAGCGCCGAGGTCGGCTCGTCGGCGATCAGCAGGCGCGGGGTGCAGGCGAGTCCCATCGCGATCAGCACGCGTTGGCGCATGCCGCCGGAGAACTCGTGCGGATACTGGTGAGCCCGTTGGGCGGCGTCCGCGATCCCGACCATCTCCAGCAGCTCGACGACCCTGGCCTTCGTGGCGTCGCCGCTCGTACGGCCGTGGACCTCCAGCGCCTCGCCGATCTGCTCCCCCACGCGCATGAGCGGGTTGAGGTTGGACATCGGGTCCTGCGGCACGAGGCCGATCCCCGCCCCGCGCAACGAGACCATCGCGTTCTCGGGGAGCTCGGTCAGCTCACGCCCTTCGAAGCGGATGCTACCGGCGGTGATCACGCCGTTCTCGGGCAGCAGACGGTTGACCGCGGCGGCCGTGGTGGACTTGCCCGACCCCGACTCGCCCACGATCGCCACGGTCTCCCCCGCAGCGACGTCGATGCTCACATCGCTGATGGCGGTGACCAGCTCGGAACCGGTCCGGAAGGCGACGGCGAGGCCGGTGATGCTCAGCACGGGCTCGGTGGTGCTCATGATGTTCTCGTTCCTTCGTTGTCACGGAGTGTCGGGGCCTGGTCCTGGACTCCGCCGTCCAGGAGCGCGGGGAGTGCCGCCCGCCAGAGCGTCTCGGTGGGCGCAGGCTCGGGCGCGAAGAGGCGATTGCTCAGCAGCACCGCGGCGATGCCGGTGTCGGGGATGAGCCCCAGGGCGCAGCCCGTGTAACCGGGGTGCCACAGCATCCGGGAGTCCCGGCCGCCGATGGTCACGGTGTCGCTCCGCCATCCCAGCGCCTGCCCGGGATCAGGCCCGTCGCGGAACAGCTCCGCCACGACCTCCGGGCGCCACAGCTCGGCATGCCGCTCGGGCGCAGCGAGAGCGGCCCCCAGGGTGAGCAGGTCGTCGACCGTGCTGAACAGCCCGGCATGGCCCGCGACCCCGCCCCACGCATGGAAGCAGTTGCCGTCGTTCACGAGGCCGGTGATCTCGCCCACTCGCCAGGCGAACTCACGGGCATCCGTCAGGAGCGGATAGGGCTCGCCGGTGGCGACCATCCGACGCTCGGCGGCGTCGCCGATCCCCGAGGAAGCGACGGGCGACGACACCGGGCCGTATCCCGTGCGTGCGAGGCCAAGGGGTGCCGTCACGAGCTCGCGAACGGCGCCGTCCAGCGTCAGACCCGTGACCGCCGAGACGATCCGGCCGAGAAGCATGAAGCCGAGGTCGGAGTAGTGCCGTCCCTCATCGAGACCGTAACGCAGCGGGAGGGCGTCGGCAGCAGCTGCCGCGTCGTGCGCGGGATCGAGGTAGAGCGGCTGCCACTCCCAGAGGCCCGCGCGGTGCTGCAACAGGTGGCGCACGGTCGTCCCCTGCGCGCAGGCGGTGCCGGGGAGGAAACGGTCGACGGCGTCGTCGAAGCGGAGCTCGCCCCGGCCTGCCAGGCGCAGGATGGCGGTCGTGGTCGCCGCGACCTTCGACACCGAGGCGATGTCGAAGGCGGTCTCGGTGGTCATCGGAGTCTCGACGAGGTCGGCCAGTCCACCGGCCGCGATGTCGCGCCCGGCATCGGAGATCACTCCCGCGACCGCCCCGCGCGGGGCGGAGGGTTCCGCGAGGACCGCCGCGACGGCTCCGGCGGCGCTCATGCGTTCACCCGCGCATCCCCCGCGAGGTCGATGAGGACCTCGACCGGCGCCCCGGGCGCGAGCCCCGCAATGCCCAGACCTGCGATGCCCAGACCTGCAGTGCCGAGGCCCACAGTGCCGGGGCCTGCGTTCGCATCGAGCAGAAGCGTGTCCCCCGCCGCCGCGATCCCGCCGATCACCGGGGCGGTACGCAGCCAGAGGGCCGCATCAAGGTCGTGCACGACATCAGGCGCAACGGCCGCGGCGAGGTGCGCTGCGGCCGCCACCCCGACGTGGGACTCCATCATGCAGCCGATCACGATGCCCAGGCCCGCGGTCCGCGCGGCCTCCGCAGCCGTGAGAGCCTCCGCGAGGCCACCCGTCTTGGCGAGCTTGATGTTCACGAGGGCCGCAGCCCCGCGGTCGGCGATCACGCGGACGTCGTGCGCGGTCCGCACCGACTCATCCGCCATGACAGGGGTGTCGACGGCGCCGCTCACCATGACAAGCGCGTCGAGATCGTGCGCGGCGACCGGCTGCTCGACGAACTCGAGCCCGATCCCCTCGTCCTCCGCGGCGCGGATCACGCGGATCGCCGCCTCGGCGTCCCAGGCCTGGTTCGCATCGACCCGCAGGATGATGTCCGACCCGACCGCGGCCCGCACCGCGCGGAGCCCGGCGAGCGTGTCGTGCGCGGCGGAGGCCTTGATCTTGAGGCATCGGAAGCCCGCGGCGACGTGCTCGACCGCGAGTGCGGAGAGCACGGACGGCTCCGCGGCGGAGAGCGTCATGTCGGTGCGGATGCGCGATGCCATCGACCGGTCCTCCCCTGCGAACGGCCCCCGAAGGTCCGCTGCGAGAGGAACACCCCGCTCCTGTGCGGCGAGATCGGCGACCGCGCACTCCACGGCGCTGCGGGCCGCAGCGTTGCCCCACAGCGACCGGCTGATGTCGGCAGCGATCCCGGGGTCCGTCGGCGCACGTCCGAGCAGGACATCCGAGAGCGGTCCGGCCACAGCAGCCGCCACGCTCTCCGGGCTCTCCCCCGTGACACGCCAGCTCGTCGCGGCCTCGCCGTATCCACGGCGTCCTTCGCTGTCCGTGAGCTCGACCAGCACGACATCGAGGTGGTCCGCACGCCGCACGGCCGTGATGAAGGGGCGCACCAGGGGCGTGGGCAACCGGAGCACGCGGATGTGCTCGACGACGCTCACGTCCACTCCTTGCGCATGCGCAACTCGGGCTGACCGAACTCGGGCTGCGTGCGGGTCGTGCCGTCGGGACGCCAGCCCTGGGCCTCGTAGAACCCGATCGACGGGAGGTTCGCCGCGAACACCCAGAGGGTCGCGGCGACCGCGCCGGCCTCGCGGATGTCGTCCGTCGCGCGCGCAAGCAGCGCACCGCCGATCCCGCCGCCGTGCGCACGCGGCGAGACGTACAGCGAGTGCACCGCACCCTCCTCCGAGGATGCGACGTACCGCGTGACGCCGACGACCGCGCCGTCCCGCTCGGCCACGAGCACGACGCCCTCGACGGACGCGAGCACCCGGCGCCACAGCGCATCCGCACGCTCGTCGCTCATCGCGGCGACGGCGGAGTCGGGGAGAATGCCGCGGTAGCTCTCCCGCCAGCAGGCGAGGAACACCTCGAGCACCCCGGACAGGTCGTCCGGGGTGGCACGGCGCACCTGGAGGCTCACGATGCAGCGGCCTCCGTCAGCACGAGCGAGTCGATCGACGCGACCGGCTCCGGCATCCGCAGGGGACCCGCCCCGGGCGTGATGGTGCCGAGTATGCGCGGCTCACGCGCGCCGGTCCCGCCGGGGACGATCGCGGGGACGCCGTGCATCGTCGCCCAGCCGATGAGGGCGAGGAGGATGGCCTCCTTGCTGTCCGCGGCGGCGCCCAGCTCGTCGGCGAGCACGACCTCGGTCTCCGGCAGCGCGGCACGCAGTCCGTCGAGGATCAGCGGGTTGCGGCATCCACCGCCCGACACCGCCAGGAACCCGATGCCGGCGGCCGCCACATCGTGCGCGACCGTCCGAACCGTGAGCTCGGTGAGTGTGCGAACGACATCGGCGACCGGGATGTCGCGCCCCTGCGCCGCGAGGTGCTCGTGCACATAGCCGAGGTGGAAATGCTCCTTGCCGGTGCTCTTGGGCGGAGTGAGGGCGTAGTACGGGTCCTCGAGCAAGGCCGCCAGCAGCGCCTCGTCGATCCGCCCCGTGCGGGCGATCGCCGCGTCGTCGTCGTAGCCGAGCGGGTTGAGCCCGTGCTCGACGACGACCGCGTCGACGAGGGCGTTCGCCGGGCCGATGTCGTATGCGACGAGGCCGTCCGGCCGCACCACCGTCATGTTCGAGATGCCGCCCAGGTTCAGGGCCGCGGAGATCCCGGCACGCGAACGCAGCAGCAGCTCATCGAGGAACGAAACCAGTGGGGCGCCGTGGCCGCCGGCCGTGATGTCGCGGATGCGGATGTCCGAGACCACCGGCGCACCGACCCTCTCGGCGATCCAGGCCGGCTGTCCGATCTGCAGGGTGCCCAGCGCGTGCGCACCGTCGACCCAGTGATAGACGGTCTGGCCGTGCGAGCACACCGCGTCGACCCCGCCGACCTGCGCCACGACATCGGCCGCGACCTCCGCGAAGGCCTGCCCGATCAGCGTGTCCAGCTCGCATACCTCGGCCAGGGTCGTCTGCGCCGGAGGAAGTGCGGCGATCAGCCGTGCGCGCAGCTCCGGCGCATAGGGCACGCTCGTCGCGGCGACCACCGTGCCGTGCAGTCCCGCACCGGCAGCAGCCGGGTCGATGGTGGTCGAGAAGTCGACGACGGCGGCATCGATCCCGTCATGCGAAGTGCCGGAGATCAGTCCAAGGACGCGCATCAGTTCTCCTCCAGTGCGGTGCGCAGCCGGCTGTCGGCGGCGGCGAGTCGTGCGGTGGCCGCGGCGAGGTCCTCACCGCGGCGGATCATGATCGACGCGAGCTTCACGTCGTAGGAGGACGCTTCCAGTGCGGCCGCGGCCGTGCCGCGGTCGGCGTCCGCGATGGTCTGCACCATGCGGATGGCGCGCTCGCGCAGCTTGTGGTTCGTGGCCTTCACGTCGACCATGAGGCTTCCGTAGGCCTTGCCGCCCCGCACCATCGAGATCGTCGAGAACATGTTCAGCACCAGCTTCTGCGCGGTCCCGGACTTGAGCCGCGTCGACCCGGCGAGCACCTCGGGCCCGACCTCCACCTCGATGCCGTGCTCCGCGGCCCCGCTGAGCACGGTACCGGTGTTGCACGACAGGCCGACGGTGAGCGCCCCGAGCTCCCGCGCGCGGCGGACCGCGGCGACGACGTAGGGCGTGCGGCCACTGGAGGCGATGCCGATCACAGTGTCGAGCGGGCCGACGCCCGCGGCGTCGATCGCCGCCGCGCCTGCCTCCTCGTCATCCTCCGCGCCCTCGACGGCATGGACGATCGCGCCGGGGCCGCCGGCCATGATCGCGAACACCTGCTCCGGCGGTGTGCCGAACGTGGGCGGGCACTCCGAGGCGTCGAGCGCCCCGATGCGCCCCGGGGTTCCCGCGCCGACGTAGATCAGGCGTCCGCCCCGCGCCATGCGCGCCGCCGTCGCCTCGATCGCCGGCACGATCTGCCCGAGCGCCCGCTGCACGGCCGCGGGTACGGTGGCGTCCGCCTCGTTCATCGTCCGCGCGAGCTCCGCCACGCTCATGAGGTCAAGCTCCGCGTACCGGGGGTCGCTCGCCTCGGTGGCGAGTCCGCCGAGATCGTCGGGGGTCATCGCTTGCCCCTGTTCCGGGGGTCGAGGCTGTCGCGGAGCCCGTCGCCGAGCAGGTTCAGCCCGACGACGAGGAGCACCACGACCACGCCGGGCGCGATCATCGTCCATGGCGCGATCGTGACGAGCGTCCGCGCCTCGAAGATCATCGAGCCGAGCGACGGCGCGGGCGGCGGGGTCCCGAGCCCGAGGAAGCTCAGCGACGCCTCGGTGAGCACCGCCCAGGACAGCGAGAGCGTCACCTGCACGATGATGATCGAGGTGATGTTCGGCAGCACGTGCCGGAACATCGTCGCCATCCGGCTCTGCCCGGTGCTCTTGGCCGCCTTGACGTACTCGACCTCCCGCAGCGACAGCACGGGGCCGCGCGTGACGCGGATGAAGATCGGCACGTAGACGATCGCGATGGCGACCGCGATCGTGAACCAGTTGCGCTCGAAGACGGATGCCAGCGACAGGGCGAGCAGGAGCGGCGGGAAGGCGAAGAGCACGTTGGTGACCGCCGTGATCGCGCCGTCGGAGATGCCGCGATAGAAGCCGGCGATGAGTCCGCACACGGTGCCGACGACAGTGGCGAAGGCGACCGCGACGACCGAGATCAGGGCGGAGTTCGCGACGCCGGCGGCGACTCGGGAGAACACGTCGCGACCGAACTGGTCGGTGCCGAACCAGTGCGCGCCCGACGGGGGCTGCAGGCGCGACGGCGGATCCTGCGCGAGCGGATCGGAGGGCAGCAGCCCGAACGCCGACACGACGCTGAGCACCGCGAGGAGGATCACGATGATGAGACCGATGAGCCCGCTGCGGCTGCGCAGCAGCAGTCGCACGCGCTCCATGGTGCGCCCGCCGCCGGGGGCGAGGGCCGGGGTCTGAGAGATGTCGGTCATGCGGCACGCACCCGGGGATCGATGACCCGGTAGAGCAGGTCGGTGAGCAGGTTGACGATGACGAAGGCGAGCGCGATCACCAGGACGGTGCTCTGCACGAGCGCGTACTCCTTCTGCTGGATGCCGAGCAGCACCTGCCGTCCGATGCCGGGGAGCGAGAAGATCTGCTCCACCACCACGGCGCCGCCGAGGAGGTAGCCGAACTGCAGGCCGGTCATGGTGACGATCGGCACGAGCGCGTTGCCCAGCACGTGGCGCAGCTGCAGGCGGCGCGGAGGCACGCCCTTGGCCCTCGCGGTGCGGATGAAGTCGTGGGAACGGATCTCCAGCACCGCGGTCCGTGTCGTCCGCATGATGGGCGCGGCGATACCGAAGCCGAGCACGATCGAGGGCAGCAGCATCTGCTGGAGGTTCAGCAGCGGATTTTCGAAGAGGGTCGCGTAGCCCTGCCCGTTCGGGTTGAAGCCGAAGGAGGAGGCGAGGATCGCGAGGAGCGCCGTGCCGAGGAGGAACGCGGGGATCGACAGGCCGGCGAGACCGACGACCTGCCCGACGCCGTCGCGGACCGAGTCGGGCTTCGAGGCGGAGAGCATGCCGAGCGGGATGCCGATGGCCAGGGCGATCACGATCGAGAAGATCGCGAGCTCGAAGGTGACCGGGAGGGCAGCGGCCGTGAGGTCGAGAACGCTCGTCTGCGCCCGGGCGGAGAAGCCGAGGTTCCCCGTGAAGATGTTGCCGAGCCACGAGAAGAACTGGACGAGCAGTGGCTGGTCCAGGCCGTAGTAGGACTCGAGAGCCGCCCGTTGAGCCGGCGTGAGCGCGGCGGCCTCCGTGCCGAGGCCGGAGCTGATCTGGTCGCCGGGGATCGCCCGCAGCATGAGGAAGACGAAGATGGCGACGCCGAGGAGCGTCCCGAGGGCTGCGAGGATGCGTCGCAGCACGCTGTTGCGGAGGAGCTGTCTGAACATGCGCGTGTGTGGATGCCTGTCGTCGGGGAAGGAGGGGGCGCGGTCGGCCGCGCCCCCTCGATCCGCTACTTGATGGATGTGCTCCGCAGGTACTGCAGCGAGCCGTTCGCCATCGGGGCGAAGCCGTCGACGGTCGACGCCGTGGCCGTGTAGGTGTAGCTGGTGAACAGCCAGATCCACGCGGCGTTGTCCTCGAGGTTCTTCGAGACCTTCGCGTAGATGTCCTTGCGCTTCTCGGGGTCCGCCGTCTGACGGCCCTCGGCGAACAGCGCGTCGAGCTCGGGCGAGGAGTAGCCGGCGACCTTGTTCAGGTTTCCGGTGCTGGTGAAGTAGCGGCCGTACATGCCGTCGGGGTCGGGACGACCGCCGTTGAGCGCGACGGCGGCGTCGAAGTCGGCAGCGATCCAGCGGTCGACGAACGCTCCGGACTCCAGGACCTCGAGATCGAGCGTGATCTTCGCGTCGGCGAGCTGGGCCTTGAGATTCTGAGCCTCGTTCACCGAGGTGGCGTACTCGCCCTGGGAGACGATCGTCTTGATGGTGACGCCGCCCTCCTTGCCCGCCTTCTTCAGGTACTCGGCGGCCTTGTCGACATCGCGCGTCGGGCACGGACGCGCATCCGGATCCGACTTGTAGGCGGGGGACGTGATGGGACCGGTGACCTCGCCCTCGCCGAGGGCGGCGGTGTCGAGCACCTCCTTGCGGTCGATCGCGCACTGGATGGCCAGGCGGACGTTGACGTCGGCGAGATCGCCTCGCGTGGCGTTCAGCTGCAGCGCGTGATAGCTCAGCTGCGGGGTCGTCGCCACCTTGACGTTGCCGCCCTCCGCCGTCTGGGCGACCAGCGGGTCATCGAACACGGCCAGCTGGATGTTGCCGGACTGCATCGCGGAGACGATCGAGGACTCGTCGGGGATCACGCGGAACTCGACCGTGTCGAGAAGGGCCTTGTCGCCCCAGTAGCCATCGTTCTTGGCGAGCGTGATCGACTGGCTCGCCTTGCGCGCGTCGAGGACGAAGGGACCGGTGCCGTTCGGCGTGGTGTTCAGCTTCTCCTCCGTGTCATCCGCGGAGAGCATCGCCATGTTGATCACGGCGAGGTTCGCGGGCAGTGCGGCGTCGGGTGCGCGCAGCGTGAGGGTCACCGTGGTCGCGTCGGTGGCCTCGACCGCGGCGACCGAGGCGAGGGAGCTGCGTGCGACGGCCGCGGTGCCCTCGGCCGCGATCGCGTCGAGCGAGTACTTGACGTCCTCGGAGCCGAACGTGCTGCCGTCGGCGAAGGTGACGCCCTTGCGGAGGTGGAAGGTCACGGTCAGACCGTCGTCCGAGACGTCCCAGGACTCGGCGAGGCCCGGGACCACGTTGAGGTCCTTGTCGAACTCGGTCAGCGTGCCGTACAGGTTCTGCAGGACGTTGACGGCCTGGAACTGCGTCGCCTTCCAGGGGAACAGGGTGTCGGGGTCGCTGGTGACGCCGATGACGAGATCGCCGCCCACCGCGCCCTGCGAGGGCTTGGGATCGGACGCTGGTGCGGAACAACCGGTGATCACGAGCGCCAATGCGACGCCCGTGGCAGTGAGAGCGCCGAATGACGCCCGCCGTGCTGTGCTCATTGCAGATTCCTCCTGGCTGGGACCACGTCGCCCTGGTGCAGGCTCAGGCGGTGCTGCCTGATCGCCCCGTGAACATCGTCGGTCTGGGTAAGTACCAAAAGTACACGAATGTCGCTTCTGATGTAACAGAAGTTCCTCTACAGTATGAGACACCGATCGGAGACCCCATGCCTCATGAAGCCGCCCGCGACGATGCGGGCGCACACCCCGTGCTCGTCCGCATGCGCGCGATCCGCCCCGAGCTGCGTCCGAGCGAGCAGCGCATCGCCGATCTGTTCCTCGCGGACCCCGCCGGCACCGCCGGGCTCTCGGTCGCCGAGCTCGCCACGCGCTGCGAGACCTCCACCACCTCCGTCGTGCGGTTCTGCAAACGACTCGGCTACGAGCATGTGCGAGAGCTCCGCAACCACGTGCTGCGGGACGTGGAGCGGGAGACGTTCGATACCGCGGCGCTCCCCGCCGTCTCCGGAGACATCGATCGCAACGACACCCTCGCCGACATCGTCGCCAAGGTCTCCCTCGCCGAGACCCTCTCCCTCGCGGACACGGCGAAGGTGCTCGACACCGAGTCGCTGCGCGCATCCGTCGAGGCCATCACCGCATCGACCCGGGTCGACATCTTCGGCGTCGGAGCCAGCTCCATCGTCGGCCTGGACCTGCAGCGCAAGCTCACCCGCATCGGGCGCACGGCGCTGGAATGGTCCGACCCGCACGCCGCCTGGACCTCGGCGGCGACGCTCGGCGCCGGCAACGTCGCGATCGCGGTCTCCCACAGCGGCGCGACCACCGACACCATCGAGTTCCTCCTGCTCGCCCGCAGAGCCGGTGCGACGACCATCGCGATCACGAATCACGCCGGCGCGCCCCTGGCCGATCAGGCCGACATCGTCCTCACCACGGCCGCCCGCGAGACCGGGTTCCGCTCCGGCGCGCTGGGCAGCCGGATCGCCCAGCTCATGGTGGTCGACTGCATCTTCATCGGCGTGGCCCAGTCGAACTACGACCGCTCGATGGAAGCGCTGCGCGACACCTTCGCCGCCGTGCACCGCGTCCAGGCCGGCAGCGCGTGATCGAGAGCGGCACCCGCACCAGGACGGCCCTCTTCGCGGCCTTCGCGAGCCTCGGCGTCACCGCCGCGTTCGTCCCTGCGATCCTCCCCTCGGCGGAGCGTGCGATCGGCTCCGACCTCAGCGCGGCGGTCCCTGCGCTGTTCGGCGGCCTCCTCGTCGGCGTCCTGGCGTCGGGTCCGCTGCTCATGAGGCGCCCGCCTCGGACCGCGCTGATGCTCGGCAGCGTGCTCCAGGCAGCGGCCATCGTCGCCGTTGCCCTGGCGGACGCTCCCGCCGTCTTCATCGCCGCCGCGGCGCTCGCCGGGTTCGGGTTCGGGCTGGTCGAGGCCTCCGGCTCCGTGTCCGCGAAGTCCGCGGTCGTCGGCAGCGCGACGGGGCTGCTCAGCGCGCTGCTCGGCACGGTCGCCGTGTGCGCCGCCGCCACACCGCTCCTCGTCGCCGCCGCTTCCGGCACGCGTCCGCTGCTCGTCGTCCTCGCCGCCGTGCCGCTCCTCGCCGCCGCGATGCTCGCGGGCCCCGTACCCGCCGCGCCCCGGGCCGACGCTCCTGCACGCCGCGACGTCCGCGGGCTGCGCTTCCTCCTGCCATTCGCGGTGGCGCTGCCGCTCTACGTCGGGGTCGAGACGGTGCTGTCCGGCTGGTCCGCTGCGATCCCGGAGCGGATCCTCGAGATCGACCCCGGCACCGCGGCTCTGGGGACCTCGGCGTTCTGGGCCCTGATGGCGCTCGGCCGCTTCGGCGCGGCGACCCTGCGCCGCCTTTCCGTGCCGCCGCTGGTCATCCTCGCCTCCGCGACGAGCGGTGCCGCCGTCCTGATCGCGACGGCGGGGATGCTTGTCGGCCCTGCTCCCGCGGGCGCGCTTCTCGCACTGGGCGCCGCAGTGGTGCTCCTCTCCCCCAGCTACGGGCTCATCCTCGGCATCGCGCTCGACCGGCTCGACCCCGCCCGCAGCGCCGCCGTCACCGGAGCGCTCGTCGCGTGCGGGGCCGTGGGAGGGACCTTCGTCCCGGCCCTGATCCTCCTCATCGGCCGCGATCCGGCGTCGAGCACGACCTTCCTGGTGTCGGCCGGCCTGTGTGCGCTGGTCCCGGTGCTGGTGCTGATCTCGGCGCGGCTCCCGGCACGCCGTCCAGACGCCGATCGCGTTACGTAGCCCGCTCAGCCCCTCGGCGCGTGGATCCTCTCGTCGAGGTAGGGCGTGAGCGTCGTGACGTAAGCGCCGGTCAGATGGTTCCCGTCCCGATAGGCGAGAACGCCGCCGATGATCGCCGGGCAGACCCCCGCACTGCACAGCAGATCGTTCATGTCGATGATCGGAATGCCACTGGCCTTCGCGCCCTCGACGAGAGGGTCGTCGCCGAGGGCCTTGTTCGCCGGAAGGTCGCAGTCCCGCCCCTCGGCGACGCAACTCGGCGGGTCGGTGATCCCTGCGCGATCGGGGCGGGGCGTGTCCGCGATCGGGATGATCCGTGCGCCCGTCGCCGTGAGCGAGCCCCACGCGCCCACGACGCCGGCCGTCGCCGTCTCCAACGCGTCCTGCTTCGCCGCGATCGCCTCCAGGCCGGAGCCGCTCGCGACGATCGCGATATCGAATCGGGAGGCCTCCAGCTCGGCGCGGACAGCGGCGTTCCACTCCGTGCACGACGGGTTGCGGAAGTCGGCGACGGAGAAGGGACAGCTCGATTTGAAGTAGGTGGTCAGATGCCAGTCCCGCTTCTCGGCGATCGCGGTCAGCGCCGGGAGCCACTGGTTCGCGTGCGAGTCGCCGAGGAGCACGACTCGCGTCCCGCCGTCCTCCGGACCGAACTCGCAACGGATCACCTCGGCGCGTCCGGCGCGCTGCTGGCAGTCCTGGGCTACGAGATCCTGTCGCGCGATCACCGGATCCGGGATGACGAGGTCGGTCGCGAAATCCGCGCATCCCTCCTCGACGAGGGTCGCGGCACCGAGGCAGGACGCGTCGTCGGACTGCAGGCTCTGGGCGACGAGCGCTGTCGCCGCGGATGCACGGGAGCCGACCGTGACAGCCCCGGTGACGCCGACGGCGGCGACGATGACCATGCCTGCGGCCACCGCCGTGAACGTCACGCGGGGACGACGCCACCGCGCGGGCAGGCCGTCGCCGATGAACGGATCCTCGATGTACTTCTTCGACAGCCATCCAAGCACGAGCGTCGCTCCGAAGATGATGACCTTTTGCACGGTGGTGAGCGACGTGCCGACGCCGCTCGCAAGGATCGGCACGAACACGATCAGCGGCCAATGCCACAGGTACATCGAATAGGAGATGCCTCCGACGAACTGGACCGGCCTGCGGCCGGTGAGGAACGCGGGAGTCAGCCGCGTGCGTGGATCGCCCGCGACGATGACCAGTACGGTCGCGACCACGGGGAGGAGCGCTGCATATCCGGGGAACGGGGTCGCGCTGTCGAACAGAAACGCCGCGACGAAGATGCCCGCGTATCCGCCCCAGGCCAGCACGGTCCGGATCCGTTCGTGGCCCACGAGGTCGGGGAGCAGCAGTGCGGCGAGCCCGCCCGCCCCGAACTCCCAGGCCCGCGTGGGCGTGACGAAGTAGGCCGACGCAGGATCCGTCGCCGTGGCGAAGACGGAGTAGCTCAGCGACAGGAGGGTCACGCATGCCATCGCGAGCACGAGACCGAAGATCCTCCGCTTCCCCGCCTTCACTGCGAGCACCGCGGCGACGAGCAGCAGGAGCGGCCATACGAGGTAGAACTGCTCCTCCGCCGACAACGACCAGAAGTGCTGCACCGGACTCGGCTGTGCGCCCAGTGCGAGGTAGTCGACGGCACGGGCGTTGAGCACCCAGTTCTCGACGTAGAGCGCGCTTGCGGCGATCTGCGTGCCGAAGTCCTCCCAGAGCGTCTGCGGCATCAGGACGAGCGTCACCGCTCCGACGAGGAGCAGGACGAGCAGCGAGGCGGGCAGGAGCCTCCGCGCACGACGCGCATAGAACTCGCGCAGCGAGAATCCGCGATCCGACTGGATCCCGCGCGCGATGTGGAGCGTGATGAGGAACCCGCTGATGACGAAGAACACATCGACGCCGACGTACCCTCCGGTCAGCCGCTCGGGCCACAGGTGGTAGACGACGACCAGAAGCACCGCGAGCGCGCGGAGCGCCTGGATCTCCGAACGGACACGATGGCCATGACCGTTGACGACACGTTCCCGCACCTGAGCCCCTCTCAAACCGCCAAGCGACAATGAACCCAAGTCGGGTGCGGAGCCTTTCGGGGCGGATTCTATCCAGCACAGGCGAAGTCTGACTACTGTGCGGATCGGTGCAGGTCGGCGCGGAGGGAACGTCGCACCGACGGCGGACCCGCGGCTTCCCGCCGATCCTGCGGAAAAACCGCCTCTTTAGGGGGCGAAAGCGCCCCAGGAGCAGAAAGTGAGAGCCCCTAGGGGCATGAGCGCTGCGCCGACCCGTCTCAGGAGAAGGCAGGCGTACGAGCCGTCGCCGTTCCCACCTCTGCTGTCCCGCCCTCTCAGGCCTCGCTGACGAGGGCGATCGCGGATGCCCGAGTCTCCACGCCGAGCTTGGCGAAGATCGTGTTGACGTGGCTCTTGACCGTGGCGACGCTGACGTAGAGTTCCGCCGCGATCGCCGGATTGCCCCGCCCAGCCGCGATGAGGGCGAGCACCTCCGACTCTCGAGCCGTCAGCAGGGGGAAACGCGCACGGATCGACGCTCCGGTCTCGGGCGCAGGACCGGTCGACGGTACGGATGTCGCGGCGATCACCTTCAAGCCGACCTCAGGAGAGAGGATCGTCTGCCCCGCGGCCGCCGCACGGATCGCGGCGGCGAGCTCCGCCCTCCCCGCATCCTTCGTCAGGTAGCCGCGTGCACCGGCACGGAGCGCGGCCAGGATCGACTCGTCATCCGCGTAGGTGGTCAGCACGAGCACCGCGGCCTCCGGGAGGTCGGCACGAAGGCGGAGCGTTGCAGCGACGCCGTCCATCCGGGGCATCCGCAGGTCCATCAGCACGACGTCGGGTCGATGGAGCACGGTCATCGCCACCGCCTCGACGCCGTCCGCCGCGGTGGCGACGACCTCGACGTCGGGCAGCAGATCCAGAAGCGTCGCCAGCCCCTCGCGGACGATCGCCTGGTCGTCCGCGACCAGCACGCGGATCGACCGCGTCGGATCGACCCCGCTCATCGACGCGCCTCCACAGTCAGGACGAAACGGCCGTCGACCACGCCGTGCCGGATGGCTCCGCCGGGCAGCGCCTCGACGCGCTCGCTCATGCCGACCAGCCCGAAGCCCCCGGCGCCTCCTTCGGCGCGCACGACCCGCGTGTCCGCCATCGGGTTCGAGATGCTCATCCGCACATCCTCCGCCCTCAGTTCGAGGTCGATACGGACAGGGGCGCCGGGCGCATGTCTCCTGGCGTTGCTGAGCCCCTCTTGAAGGACGTGGATCAGCATGCTCCCGGCCGCGCCGTCGATCGGCTCCCCGCGCCTCGCCTCGTCTTCTCGGACGACCAGCTCGACCTGGCCGCCGAAGGTCTCATGCGCGGCGACGAGGTCGTCGATCCCGCTCCGCAGATCGGGCCCGCTCCCCTCTTTCGGGACGAGCGCCGCGGGATCCCTGAGCGCCGCGACCGCCCGTCGCGCCTCGCCGAGCCCTGCCGCGGCGAGGCCCCGTGCGGCGGTGACCTTGGCTGCGGCGTCCGAGACGCGGTCGGCCTCCAACAGCGCCTCGGCCGCGTCCAGCTGGATCACCAGGCCGCCGAGCGAGTGGGCGAGCACATCGTGCAGATCCCGTGCGATCTCGATCCGTGCCTGCTCCTCGCGCAACCGGAGCTCCCGTCTGGCGAGGAGCGTCTCGCGCTCCTGCGCTGTCCGGGCGACGCGGCGACTGTAGCCGCTGAGGCCGCCGAACAGCGTCCCACCGGCCATCGCGAGCGTTGCTAGCGGTGTGAGGCCGTCGATCGCCGCGCCCAGGACGAGGACGACGACCGCGGCCACCACGACCGCGATCGCCGGCACGATCGCGAGGACGGGGCCTGCCATCAGCGCGACGACCCCGGCGATCAAGGGCACCAGTCCCAGTCCGTCGGTGACGGGTGCCGACACCGCGCCGAACAGGACGGCGAGGAGAGCCGGCACCACGGCGGCGACGGGGCGTCCCACCAGTTCGAGAACCGCACGCGCCAGCCAGGAGGCCAGGGCGAGGACGAGCGATGCCGTCGCCCAGGACGGCCATGCACCGTCCGCACCGCGCATCAGGGCCCATCCCCCGACGACGAGCGCGACGACCGTCGTCAGCAGCGCCGAGAACAGCTTCGCCCTCACGATCATCCCTCCATCCTGCGCCATGTCGCCCGCTCCGTCCGCCGACGGCGAGGACGAGCTCCTCACACGCGCGGGACACCGAGCCGCGCAGAGCCCCCGCCGGGCTCCGCGGCGAGCCGCGCGAGCCGAGAGGAGAGGACGGCCGCGCGCGCCGCGCGGTTCACCGAGACCAGGAGCAGGATCATCCCGGCCGAGACCAGGGAGTGGGCGCCGAAGCCCGCCGCCAGCAGATCGACGCCGACGCGGAGCGCGAGAACGAGGATCCACAGAGCCATCCCCCACCAGCCCGTGCGCGACTCGTACTCGCCTGTCGGCCCCCGGCCTCGGGCGGCGCCCGTCGGATCGCTGCGCCGGAAACGGGCGATCGCGCCCATCCACGCGCCGGTCCCGAGCGCGATCACGAGCTCGACCACGATCGCGGCGATGTCCACCGAGGTCATGGAGGCCGCCGAGGGGGCGAGGAGCACGAGACCGACCACGCCCACGACGATCGGCGCTCTCCACATGCGCTCGGGGACGACGGCGCGCCAGGTCGACTGCCGATATCCGACCAGGACGAGCACGCCGACGATGAGCAGGACGTTGATGACGAGTTGCGGGTTCATGACGTCCACGCTCCTCCGACCGGACTCTCCGCGGCACCACCCGGCGGGTGGAGAACGGGTGGAGAAGAGGCGGAGCGGGTGGAGAACAGCTCAGTCGTTGCGTCGTCGCAGCCGCACCGCTGGTTAGGCCGATGCCACCGCCAACGTCTGACGGCCGATCTCGAGCTCCTCGTTCGTCGGCACCACCAGGACCGTGACGCGCGAGGAGTCGGCGGAGATCACCCGGATCCCCCGCTCGGCGGATTCGTTCCGCCCGGCATCGACCTCGACGCCGGCGAATCCGAGCGTCGCGAGCGCCTCTCGACGCACCAGGGCGTTGTTCTCCCCCACCCCGGCCGTGAACGAGATCACGTCGGCGCCGCCGAGCTGCGCGAGATACGCGCCGGCATAGGCCCGCAGCCGGTGGATGTACACGTCGAGGGCCAGCATCGCGTCGTCGTCGCCCTCGACCGCCCGTCGCTGCAGGTCGCGCATGTCCGAGACGCCCGCGAGCCCGAGCAGGCCGCTGCGCTTGTTCAGCAGGTCATCGAGCTCGTCGATCGTCATCCCCGCACGGCGCCCGAGCTGTAGGAGCGCACCGGGATCGATGTCCCCCGATCGCGTGCCCATGACCAGCCCCTCCAGCGGCGTCATGCCCATGGACGTCTCAACGGAGCGTCCACCGTCGACGGCGGCGACCGACGCGCCGTTGCCCAGGTGGAAGACGATCTGCCTCAGCCCTTCGACCGGGCGGCCGAGGTAGGCAGCTGCCGCCTCGGAGACGAACTTGTGCGAGGTCCCGTGGAACCCGTAGCGGCGGACGCGGTGCGCCGCAGCGATCTCCCTGTCGATCGCGTAGGTGTAGGCCGCAGGAGGCAGGGTCTGGTGGAAGGCGGTGTCGAACACCGCGACGTGCGGAAGGCCGGGGAACGCCGTCTTCGCCGCCCGGATCCCCTGCAGGGCACCGGGATTGTGCAGCGGGGCGAGCACCGAGAGCTCGTCGATCCCGCGCTCCACCTCCGCGGTGATCGGCGTCGGCGCGAAGTACCGGGCGCCGCCATGGACCACGCGGTGCCCCACCGCCACCGGCGCGTTCTCGGCGAGGGACGGCCCCTGCGCGGCGAAGGCGTCGAGCATGGCGTGGAAGCCCGTGGTGTGATCGGGGATCGGCAGCTCCGTGACCGTGGTCAGGCTCTCTCCGTCCCGTGTGACGGTGTGGGACGCGATGCCGGTCGCCTCGCCGATCCGCTCGACCAGGCCGCTGGCCAGGGGCTCGGCCGACTCGACGTCCAGCAGCTGGTACTTGAAGGACGACGAACCGCTGTTGACGATCAGGACAACGGTCATGCCTGGGCCTCCTCGGCGTCCTGCTCCTGTGCCTGGATGGCCGTGATCGCGATCGTGTTCACGATGTCCTCGACCAGCGCGCCGCGGGAGAGGTCGTTGATCGGCCGGTTCAGTCCTTGGAGCACAGGACCGACCGCCACGGCGCCGGCCGAGCGCTGCACGGCCTTGTAGGTGTTGTTGCCGGTGTTGAGATCGGGGAAGACGAAGACGGTCGCCCTGCCCGCGACGGCGGAGTCGGGCATCTTGGCGCGGGCGACCGCGGCGTCGGCGGCCGCGTCGTACTGGATGGGGCCTTCGACGGCGAGCCCCGGAGCACGCTCACGGACAAGCGCCGTGGCCGCGCGCACCTTCTCCACCTCGACCCCCGACCCCGACTCCCCCGTCGAGTACGAGAGCATCGCCACCCGGGGCTCGATCCCGAACTGCGCGGCGGTCGTCGCCGAGGAGACCGCGATGTCCGCGAGCTGCTCGCTCGTGGGATCCGGGATCACCGCGCAGTCGCCGTAGACCAGCACCCGGTCGGCCAGGGCCATGAAGAACACCGAGGAGACGACGGACACGCCGGGCCGGGTCTTGATGATCTCGAACGCGGGCCGGATCGTGTGCGCCGTGGTGTGCGCGGCACCCGAGACCATGCCGTCGGCCATGCCCAGGTGCACCATCAGCGTCCCGAAGTACGACACGTCCGTGACCGTGTCCGCGGCCTGATCGAGGGTGACGCCCTTGTGCGCGCGCAGCCGCGCGTACTCCTCCGCGAACGGACGGACATAGGCCGGATCGGTCGGCGAGATGATCCGCGCGCCGTCCAGATCGACGCCGAGCTCCTGCGCGCGGGAACGGAGAGCCGCCTCGTCCCCGAGGATCACGAGATCGGCGATCCCCCGTTCGAGGACCGTGCCCGCAGCGCGGAGGACCCGGTCGTCACTGCCTTCCGGCAGGACGATCCGACGGCGGTCGCCGCGCGCACGATCGAACAGCTCGTACTGGAACATCAGCGGTGTGACGACGCTGGAGTGCGCGACCCCGAGGACGTCGATCAGCGACGGGACGTCCACATGACGCTCGAACAGCGTCCGCGCC
This sequence comes from Microbacterium resistens, assembly GCF_031456305.1. GTDB lineage: Bacteria > Actinomycetota > Actinomycetes > Actinomycetales > Microbacteriaceae > Microbacterium > Microbacterium resistens_A. Next base: position 372,271 of record NZ_JAVDUM010000002.1, on the reverse strand, counting down.
CGATCCACCCGATGGGGCGCGTCCGTGGAGAGCCGACCGGGCGTGTTCATCACCCGCACGGTCGTGTCGTAGGTGCCGAGGTCGGTCGCGATGATCGGCAGGGTCGGGCCGAGCCCGTCCATCAGCCGGTCGATCGACTCCGGCAGCGCGAAGGGGCCGTTGAGGACGATCGCGGAGACGGACGGGAAGGTGCCGGACGCCTGCGCGAGCAGGGTCGCGAGCAGCACGTCCGCGCGGTCGGCGGGGATCACGATCACGGCGCTCTCGATCAGGCGCGGAAGCACGTTGACCATCGACATCCCGGCGATCACCACACCGAGCACCTCGCGATCGAGAAGCTCCTCGTCACCGCGGATCATGCGGCCCTCGAGCGAGTCCAGGATGCCCCGGACCGACGGCGCGACCAGGCTCCGCTCCTCCGGGAGCGCCCACACCGGCACCCCGTCGCGCCCCGCGGCGTCGAGCACCGCACGCACGGCGGACACGGTCTCCTCCAGCAGCTCAGGGTCCGCACGGTTCACGACGACGGCGCTCAGCTCGGCGCGCTCCTCGGCGAGCTCCGCGAGGGCCAGCGGGAGCACCTGCGACACCTGCTCCGGTGTCCGTGCCGACGTGACGCCGAGCTGCTCCCCGTGCCCCTGCTGCTCCCGCCCACCGAGCACCAGCAGCACCGGCGCGCCCAGGTTCGCGGCGATCCGGGCGTTCATCGCGAGCTCGGCGGGGCTCGCGACGTCCGTGTAGTCGCTGCCGAGGATCACGACGGCGTCGCACTGCGCCTCCATCGTCCGGTACCGCTCGACGATCCGGCCGAGCGCGGCATCCGGGTCCTGGCGGAGCTCGTCATAGCTGACGCCGACGCTCTGGGACGCGGTGAGACCGATGTCGGCCCTGGCGAGCAGCATGTCGAGCACGTCGTCGGCACCGTCGGCCGATCGCGTGATCGGGCGGAACACCCCGATCCGGGGAGTCGCCCGGCTCAGCGCGTCGATCACGCCGAGCGCGATCAGCGACTTGCCGGAATGGCCTTCTGCGGACGTGATGAGGATGCTCTGCGCCACGTTCTCAGCGTAGGGCGTCCGCCCCTGCGTGCGGACCTCCGGCGCGAACCCGCTCAGTGCACGGGAACCGGAGTCCTTGCGTCGATGGCGGCGATGAACGCGCGGGTGTCCTCCGCCAGTACCTCGGGCATCGTGAGGACGAGTCCGTGGTGGGCGTCCAGGTAGCGCACCGTGACGTTCGCCGCCCGTGCCGAGATCTCGTCCAGATCGCGACGGAGACCGAGTGCGTACGCCTCCATGAAGGCCAGAGCCTCCCCCTCGACGCCGTCGAGCGCCTCACAGCGGTAGATGAGGAACGGCGACTCGATCCGTCCGAAGACATCGTCCATCCAGTCGACCTCGACGAGGGCCGCCACCAGCTCACGGATGTCCTCCGCGCTCGGCTGGACGACCAGTCCGCCGTCCGGGCCGTCCTGGAGGGAGCGCCCGACGCCGGCGAGCTCCAAGGCCACCGGAAGGCCCAGCACCGATGCCTGGGATAGGTGGGCCTGCACGATCGCCGAGACGCCGTCCGGTGTGAGCGGCCCCGCAGCGTCCGGGCTCCCCATCGGCGCCGCCTCCTGGATCGTCCGCAGATGCTCCTGGACCACCACAGGATCAAGGCCCACATACTGATCGGGCGTCCCGCTGCCGTACCCGTCGAGATTGACGACGCCAGAGACGGACCCGCCGCGGACCGCGTAGAGCGCGCCGACCATGCCCCCGAGCGAGTGTCCGACGAGCGCGGGCGCGATGAGGCCCGTGGCGACGATCACACGATCGACGTCGGCGAGCACGGCCTCCCACGTCCAGGGCCCGCTGCCGGAGCGTCCGTGGTTACGGAAGTCCATGGAGACGACGCGGTGGTCCGCGACGAGGTTCTCCGCGAACGGCGTCCAGTCCTCGAGGTTGCGCCCCGCGCCGTGCAGGAGGAGGACGCCGGGACCCGAGCCGCCGTAGTCCCGCACGCTGAGGGGACAGTCACCGGGAACGGTCAGTTCGTGGAAGTCGCTCATGCGATCTGCTCTCCTTCGCGATCCCCGGACGGGGCGTCCGCGGCGTCGCGGATGGTGCCATCCTCGCCGAACGGGCATCCGCGGCGTTCGGCCGGCCGTACCAATCCCGCGCGGAGCTTCGTCCGTGCCTCCCAAGCCCGCGGCCCAAGCCCCGCAGCCCGAGCTCCGCAGTCCAGGCCCCGCAGCCCGAGCTCCGCGGTCCGCGATGTCAGGACGTGGGTCCCCATCCGTATCGACGCTCCAGGACCGAGGCGACCCGGTCGTAGCGCTCCCGGTCCAGGGCGGCCGCCTCGCGGCGCATGCCGCGTCGGTGCACGCTGTAGAGCTGGTCGATGTCGACCCAGGACTCCCGCCCCTGTCCGTCCCAGGGACCGGATCCGATGGAGAGGTAGTCGCGTTCGTCATCGTGCGACTTGCTCGTGAGCTTGACCGCGTAGACGCGGTCGGCGCTCTGCCGGGCGATCACGAGCACCGGTCGGTCCTTGCCCCGGCCGTCGCGCTCCGCGTACGGGACCCAGGTCCAGATGATCTCCCCCGCATCCGGGTCGCCGTCGCGATCCGGGCTGTAGTCGAGGGCGAGCCGCCCGACCGACCGGGGATCGACCTCGACCGTGTCCGTCCCGCCGCCCTGTCCCGGGGACGTCCCGGGAGCGATGGTCGCCCCGCCGGGAGCGGGACGCCGTGACGGCGTCGTGGTCCGCTCGCCTCCCCGCGTGACCGCGCGGACGATCGCCGCCGCCGCGCCGAGAAGCGCGGACAGGATGCCGTTGCCTGATCTGCTCACGACGACACCCTATCCGCGCTCGCCCGTCCCCTCCGTCGGCGGCGCCCGTCAGGAGGTCAGCGCGTAGCCGTTCTCCCCGTGCACCACGAGGTCGACGCCCGCGATCTCGTCCTCGCTGGTGACGCGGAACCCGATGGTCTTCTCGATCGCGAGCCCGATCACCAGGGCGACGACGAAGGAGTAGACGAGGACGCCGCCGGAGGCGATCACCTGCACGGCCAGCAGCCGCAGGTCACCGCCCGTGAACAGCCCCTGGCCGGTGGCGAAGAAGCCGAGATAGATCGTCCCGAGGAACCCGCCGACCAGATGGATCCCGACGACGTCGAGGGAGTCGTCGAAGCCGAGGCGGTACTTCATCTCGACCGCGAGGGCGCACGCGACGCCCGCCACGGCGCCCAGGAGCAGCGCCCATCCCGGGGCGAGGTTCGCGCAGGCGGGCGTGATCGCGACCAGCCCCGCGACGGCGCCGGACGCAGCACCCACCGAGGTGGGCTTGCCGTCCTTGATCTTCTCCACGAGGATCCAGCCGAGGATCGCCGCGGCGGTCGCGCCCAGGGTGTTGATCGAGATCAGCCCGACCTTGCCCATGTCTGCCGAGGTCCACTCCGCGCCGGCGTTGAAGCCGAACCAGCCGAACCAGAGCAGGGCGGCGCCGAGGAGCGTCAGCGGGACGTTGTGCGGCTTCTGGATGCCCTTCTGGAAGCCGATGCGCTTGCCCAGCACGATCGACAGCGCAAGGGCCGCGGCGCCGGCGTTGATGTGCACCGCCGTGCCACCGGCGTAGTCGATCACCGCGATGCCGCTGTCGGCCCCGAAGAGCGTGGTGCCGAGGTTCATGATCCATCCGCCGCCCCACACCCAGGCGGCGATCGGGAAGTAGCCGAGCGTGGCGAAGACGCCGACGAAGATGAGCCACGGCCCGAACTTCGCCCGGTCCGCGATCGCGCCGGAGATCAGGGCGACCGTGATGATCGCGAACGTCGCGCCATAGGCGACGGTCAGCAGCGACACGTTGGCCGCCGGGGAGTCCGCGATCGAGGCGAGACCGAAATCCGCGAACGGGTTGCCCGCGAAGGCGCCGGGGTCATCGACCGCGCTCATCGAGGATCCGTAGAGGATCCAGAGCACGGCGACGAGACCGATCGAGCCGAAGCTCATCATCATCATGCTCACGACGCTCTTGGCCTTGACCAGACCGCCATAGAAGAACGCCACCCCCGGCGTCATCAGCAGCACCAGCGCCGTCGCGGTCACCGCCCAGGCGATGTTCCCCGGTGCATCCATGTCGTACCTCGCTTTCGGAAGAGTGAGGCAAGCATGGCGACGCGACGTTTCCCGCGAGGTCGCGTCGTGTTGCGGGCCGGTTACGAACCGGCCCGCTGTGTGAACAGCGTGTTACGCGATCGGCTCAGGGACGGGCGGCGTGGGTCAGCGCGTTCAGCCGCGAGATCGCCCGGAGGTACTTCTTGCGGTAGCCGCCGCCGAGCATCTCCGGAGCGAAGACCTCGTCGAGGCCGAGACCACTCGCGAGGATCGGGATCTGCGCGTCATAGGCGCGGTCGACGAAGGCGACGAACCGGAGCGCCTCGGACTGGTCGGTGAGCTGGTGGACCTCGCGCAGACCGAGGGCCGCGAGCCCGGTGAGGAGTCGGATGTAGCGCGAAGGATGGACCTTGGCGAGGTGCCGCACGAGCTCCTCGAACCCATCGTCGGAGACCTCGTGGGACTCGGCGATCCGCGCGACCTCGGCTGCGTACGCCGCCTCGTCGAGAGTCTGAGAATGCCCGTCGAGCGCGCGCTGACGGAAGTCGACGCCGTCGATCCGGATGGTCTGGAAGCTGTCGGACATCTGGTGGATCTCGCGCAGGAAGTCCTGCGCGGCGAACCGCCCCTCCCCCAGCGCGTTCGGCGGGGTGTTCGAGGTCGCGGCCAGGCGGGTCCCCGAGGCCACCAGCTCGCCGAGCATCCTCGTCATGACCATCGTGTCGCCCGGATCGTCCAGCTCGAACTCGTCGATGCAGAGGAGGTCGGCCCCCTTGAGCAGATCGACCGTGTTCTTGTATCCGAGGGCTCCGACGAGCGCCGTGTACTCGATGAACGACCCGAAGTACTTCCTGCGCGCGGGCATCGCGTGGTAGATCGAGGCGAGGAGGTGGGTCTTGCCCACCCCGAAGCCGCCGTCGAGGTAGACGCCCGGCTTGATCTCCGGCTCCTTCGGACCCCGGCGGAACAGCCCCTGTCGTTTGACGGGCGCGGCGCCGCCGGCGAAGCGCATGAGGATCTGCTTCGACTCCTCCTGCGAGGGATAGGCCGGATCCGCGCGGTAGCTCTCGAACGTCGCGCCGCCGAACTGCGGCGGCGGGACGAGGCTGGCGAGCATCTCGGCCCCGGAGACCTGCGGCTGGCGATCGATGAGGTGGACGATGCCCGCACGGGGCGCCTGGTCGGTCATTCGGTTCCTGTGTCGAAGTCTTACGAATCGGGTGCGCATGCGCGCGAGGGGATCTATCGTCGAGGAGACGGATCAACCCTACGCCGTCGATCGCTCGGCCGAATCCGCGCCGACTTCACCGAGGAGCCCCCTGTGACCGTCGAGTTCGACACCTCGTCCGCCAAGTTCGCCGAGTACGCGGAGCCGGGCCGCCTGGTCACCACGGAATGGCTGGCCGCCCGTCTCGGGGAGCCCGGTCTGACCGTCGTCGAGTCGGACGAAGACGTGCTGCTGTACGAGACCGGCCACATCCCCGGCGCCGTGAAGGTCGACTGGCACACCGAGCTCAACGACCCGGTCGTGCGCGACTACGTGGACGGCGAGGGCTTCGCGGAGCTGCTCGGGCGCAAGGGCATCTCCCGCGATGACACGGTCGTCATCTACGGCGACAAGAACAACTGGTGGGCCGCCTACGCCCTCTGGGTGTTCTCCCTCTTCGGCCATCAGGACGTGCGGCTCCTCGACGGCGGCCGTGACCGCTGGATCGCCGAGGGCCGCGAGATCACGACCGATGCGCCGACGCCCGCGCCGACGGACTACCCGGTGGTCGAGCGGGACGACACGCTCCTGCGCGCCTACAAGGAGGACGTGCTCGCCCACATCGGCAAGCCGCTCATCGACGTCCGCTCGCCGGAGGAGTACAGCGGGGAGCGGACGAGCGCGCCGGCCTATCCCGAGGAGGGCGCTCTGCGCGCCGGACACATCCCGACCGCCCAGAGCGTGCCGTGGGCGAAGGCGGTCGCCGAGGACGGCGGCTTCCGCCCGCGCGCCGAGCTCGAGGCCATCTACCGTGACGGGGCGGGGATCACCGGTGAGGAGCCGATCGTCGCCTACTGCCGGATCGGCGAGCGCTCCAGCCACACCTGGTTCGTCCTCAAGCACCTCCTCGGCTTCGACGACGTGCGCAACTACGACGGCTCCTGGACCGAGTGGGGCAGTGCGGTACGCGTCCCGATCGTGACCGGGAGCGAGCCCGGCTCCCTGCGCGCCTGAACGCCGCCCGGAGCGTTCCCTGCCCCCGGAGCGGTCTGCACATGAGACGATTGCAGGGATGACCACCGCACTTCCGGACACCCTCGCCGAGATCCGTGACGAGTTCCTCGAGCTCCCCGAGTCCGAACGCCTCCAGCTCCTCTTGGAGTTCTCCGGCGAGCTCCCGGCCGTCCCCGCAGAGGTCGCCGAGCACCCCGAGATGTACGAGCGGGTCGCCGAGTGCCAGTCACCTGTCTACATCTCGGTGACGGTCGAGGACGGCCTGGTCGCCATGCACGCCACGGCTCCGGCCGAGGCGCCGACGACCCGCGGGTTCGCGAGCATCCTCGTCCAGGGCCTCACCGGGCTCACGCCGGAGGCCGTCCTCGCCGTTCCGGACGACTTCCCGCAGAGCATCGGGCTGACGCGCGCCGTGTCGCCGCTGCGCATCGCCGGGATGACCGGGATGCTCCTGCGCGCCAAGCGTCAGGTGCGGGAGCGCACCGGGCTGCCGCCGACCCGGCGCTGAGCCCGCTCCGCACGGGAGGTCGGGTCAACTGCCTGTTCGCTCCGTCGAGGCCGACAGCCCCTGGTCCTCGAGCCAGCCGGTGATCGCCGATGACCACCGCGTCTGGTCGTAGTTCCACAGCTTCGTGTGCCGCGCCCCGCTGAACGCCGGCATCGTCACGAGATCCGGACGGGCGTCGGCGAGGGCGTGCGAGGCATCGGCCGGGACGAAGCCGTCGTCGTCGCTGTGCAGGAGCAGGATCGGCGCGGTCAGCTCGTCCGCACGCGCGACCATGTCGAGGTCGTCGAAGGGAATCGCCTGCTCGGCGCCGCTCAGTCGCGCGGTCCACTCCGTGGAGAGGGCGTCCATCGCGAGGCGGGGCAGGGGCTCGCGGAGCCCCATCTCCCCCGCCTGGAAGCGCAGCACCGTCCGCCAGTCGACCACCGGGGAGTCCAGGATCATCCCGCTGACCGCGTCCCGCCGCGGCGACGAGACGGCCGCCTGGAGCACGATCGCGCCCCCCATCGACCATCCCATCAGCACGATCCGCTCGGCACCGCGGCGGAGCGCGTACTCCATCGCGGAGTCGACGTCGCGCCACTCCGCCGCGCCCAGCGCATAGGCACCGCCCTTGGTACGCGGCCCCTCGCCATCGTTGCGATAGGAGGCGACCAGCACCGGGAGCCCGGCCGCGTGCAGCACCGGAACGGCTCGGAGGCACTCGGCCCTCGTCGCGCCGCGGCCGTGGACCTGGATCACCCAGGTGCGCTCGTCGGCGGACGAGGCGGGGAAGTACCACGCGGGGCACGGGCCGGCCGGGGTGCCGATGAGCACCGACTCGTAGGGCAGATGGAGCTCACCGGGGCTCGTGTAGTAGTAGCCGCTGAAGGCGGCCTTCCGCTCGATGCGAGCGCCGGGCTCGATCTGCGTGAGGAGCTTTCGACGCACGCTGCCCGCATCGGCGCCGAGGACCGCACCGAGCTTGACGTACCCGGGCGTTCCCCCGACGAAGAGCCCGTAGCGTCCCGGAAGCTCCGTGTCGGCGTTCCTGGACAGCTCGATGGTCTGCGCCCCTGTGTCGACGGCGAGGACGTCGACGTCAGGCTGCCTCTGCGACGGCGTCACGACGCGCCGGGCGATCTGCGTGACGACCGCGATCCCCGCGGCCGCGCCCACTGCTGCGACGCCCGCAAGCGCGACGAGCCCGACTGTCGCGGCGTGCCTGAGACTCTTCATCGCTTCCCGACTCTAGTCTGTCCGCGTGAGCGCTCATCCCGGTTCCGACGACGCCTTCGAGCGTGCCACGGAGGAACTGCACGCGATCCGGTTCCGCGGCGACCTCGTCGTCCGCGAGATCGCCGCCCCCGGCGGCCTGGCGCCTCGGTCGCTCGCGCTCGCCGCCGACGTCCGCCCGGACGAGTCCGGCGACTCGATCTACGGCACGGGACGACTCGTCCTGCTGCACGATCCCCTCGAGCCCGACGCGTGGGGCGGGGCGTGGCGCATCGTCGCCTTCGCCCAGGCCCCGCTCGAGCCGGAGATCGGCACCGATCCGCTGCTCTCCGACGTCGCCTGGTCATGGCTGATCGACGCGCTGGACTCGCGCGACGCCGGCTACCACTCGGCGTCGGGCACCTCGACCAAGACCCTCTCCAAGGGTTTCGGCGGCCTTGCCGCGGAAGGCGACGGCGCACAGATCGAACTGCGTGCCTCATGGACTCCGGAAGGTCCTCTGGCGCCGCACGCCGAGGCCTGGGCGGAGCTCGTCGGAATGCTCGCGGGACTGCCGCCGGGCTCGGAGGACATCGCCGTGTTCGGCGCCAGGAGAACGAACCCGTGACTGACTATCTCGTCATCGACAACGACGGCGCCTTCGACGACGCCTGCCTCGCGCTCGCCGCGGGGAGCGGCCCTGCGGCGGTCGACGTGGAGCGCGCATCGGGCTTCCGCTACTCGCAACGCGCGTACCTCGTCCAGGTCTTCCGCCGCGACGCCGGCGCCTTCCTCTTCGATCCGACCGGCATCGCCGACTTCGCGCCGCTCCAGGACGCGCTCGCCGGCGTCGAGTGGGTCTTCCATGCTGCCAGCCAGGATCTTCCGTCGCTCCGCGAGCTCGGCCTGATCCCGGACAGCATCTTCGACACCGAGCTCGCGTCCCGCCTGCTCGGCCACGAGCGGGTGGGTCTGGCTGCCGTCGTCGAGCACACCCTCGGGATCACCCTCGCCAAGGAGCACTCCGCCGCGGACTGGTCCACTCGTCCCCTCCCCGACTCCTGGCTGGAGTACGCCGCGCTGGACGTCCTCCACCTGGTGGACGTCCGCGACGCCCTGGTCGCCGAGCTGGCCGAGCAGGGGAAGACCGGCTTCGCGGAGGAGGAGTTCGAGGCGACACGCGTCCGCCCGCCGAAGCCGCCCCGCGACGAGCCGTGGCGACGGCTGAGCGGACTGCATCAGGTGCGCGGGGCGCGCAACCTCGCGGTCGCCCGCGAGCTGTGGCAGACCAGGGAGGACTACGCCAAGGAGCAGGACGTCTCGCCCGGGCGCCTGGTGCCGGACCGGGCGCTCGTCGCCGCAGTGATGGCCTCCCCGGCGTCCAAGGGCGCCCTCGCGGGCGTCGCCGCCTTCAACGGACGAGCCAGTCGGAGCCAGCTCGACCGCTGGTGGGGCGCGATCGAGCGCGGACGCGCGACGGAGCAGCTCCCCCGCGAGCGGGTGCCCAGCGACGCTCCCCCGCCCCCTCGGGCCTGGTCCGACCGTAACCCCGCTGCGGACGCCAGGTTGAAGGCCGCGCGTCCGGTCGTCGAGGCCCACGCCGAGGAGCTCGGCATGCCGACGGAGAACCTCCTCACACCCGATCTGCTGCGTCGTGTCGCGTGGGAGCCACCGGCACAGATCGATGCGGACACGGTCGGCGCCGCTCTCGAGGCGCTCGGTGCGCGCTCCTGGCAGATTGCGGAAACCTCACAGCGGATTGCGGCTGCTTTTGTCGATGCCACGCAAACGCCGGAAGAGCCGTCCGCCTCGGCTTCGTAGGTTCGATCCAACCGATTCCCCTCGCTCACCGCCCCCGCTCCTAGGCTGGGGACAACCCTGATACCTGGAGGCAGAGTGGCCGAGATCTCGGACGTTTTCTTCGTCGATGGCATGCGCACCCCGTTCGGGCGCGCTGGCGAAAAAGGCATGTACTGGAACACCCGCGCAGACGATCTGGCCGTCAAGGCGACCATCGGACTGATGGAGCGGAACACCGCGGTCCCTGCCGACCGCATCGACGACGTGGCGATCGCGGCGACCTCGCAGACGGGCGACCAGGGCCTGACCCTCGGCCGTTCCGTGGCGATCCTCGCCGGCCTCCCGCAGTCCGTGCCGGGCCTGGCCGTGGAGCGGATGTGCGCCGGCGCGATGACGAGCGTGACCACGATGGCGGCCTCTATCGGCATCGGCATGTACGACTTCGCCCTCGCCGGCGGCGTCGAGCACATGGGGCACCACCCGATCGGCTCGAACGCCGACCCGAACCCTCGATTCGTCTCCGAGAAGATGGTCGACCCCGGCGCGCTGAACATGGGCGTCACGGCCGAGCGCATCTTCGACCGCTTCCCCCACCTCACCAAGGAGCGCTCCGACCGATTCGGGATGCTGAGCCAGCACAAGGTCCAGGCGGCCTATGACGCGGGCAAGATCCAGCCGGATCTGGTCCCGGTCGCGATCAAGGGCGCCGACGGCGCCTGGGGCCTCGCCTCGGAGGACGAGGGCCGGCGCCCGCAGACGACCATGGAGGACCTCGCGGCGCTGAAGACGCCGTTCCGCCCCCACGGCCGCGTGACCGCTGGTACCTCCTCGCCGCTCACCGACGGCGCGACGATGTCGCTGCTCGCCGGCGGTTCGGCCGTGAAGGAGTTCGGTCTCGCCCCGAAGATGCGGATGGTCTCCTTCGCCTTCGCCGGCGTGCAGCCGGAGATCATGGGCATCGGACCGATCCCGTCCACCGAGAAGGCGCTGCGCAAGGCGGGCCTCACGATCAACGACATCGGTCTCTTCGAGCTCAACGAGGCCTTCGCGATCCAGGTCATCTCGCTGCTCGACCACTTCGGCATCGCGGACGACGACCCGCGCGTGAACGCCTGGGGCGGGGCGATCGCCCTCGGCCACCCGCTCGCGGCCTCCGGGGTGCGGCTGATGATCCAGCTCGCGGCGCAGTTCGCCGAGCGCCCCGACGTCCGCTACGGCCTCACCGCGATGTGCGTCGGCCTCGGCCAGGGCGGCTCGGTCATCTGGGAGAACCCCTTCTACGACGGCAAGAAGAGGAAGTGACCGCGACCATGACGAACTACGACGAGATCGACTTCTCGCCCATCCAGGAGCTTACGGAGGGCGAGGTCGTCACGCACTCCCCCGTCCGTGACATCCGGCTCCCCTCCGGTCGCCTGCTCGCCCTGATCACGCTCGACAACGGGCGCGACCACAACCGCCCGAACACTCTGGGACCCGCGACGCTCACCGAGCTCGGCGAGACGATCGCCGCGCTCAAGGCGCGCGCGGCCGCCGGTGAGATCCAGGCCGTGGGCATCACCGGGAAGCAGTACATCCTGGCCGCCGGCGCCGATCTGTCCGACATCTCACGCGTCGGATCGAAGGACAACGCCCGCCTCATCGCCCAGCTCGGCCACAAGGTCATCGGATCGCTCGGCGACATCGGCGTCCCCACCTTCGCGTTCGTGAACGGCCTCGCCCTCGGCGGCGGCCTGGAGATCGCGCTGAACTCCAGCTACCGCACGGTGGACGCGTCCGCCGCCGCGATCGCGCTCCCCGAGGTGTTCCTCGGGATCATCCCGGGCTGGGGTGGCGCATACCTGCTGCCGAACCTCATCGGCATCGAGAACGCGCTCGAGGTGGTCATCTCCAACCCGCTCAAGCAGAACCGGATGCTCAAGCCTCAGCAGGCGTTCGACCTCGGGATCATGGACGCCATCTTCCCGGCGGCGAACTTCCTCGAGAACTCGCTCGCCTGGGCGGACGCGGTGCTCGGCGGCAGGAAGGTCGAGCGGAAGAACGAGCCGGGCAAGATCGAACGGCTCACCAAGTGGCCGATCGCGATCAAGATGGCCCGCGGCATGCTGGAGTCCAAGATCGGGACGGTCCCACGCTCCCCCTACGCCGCGCTCGAACTGCTCGACAAGGCCAAGAGCGGCACGAAGGCGGACGGCTTCGCCCGCGAGGACGAGGCGCTCGCCGACCTCGTCTCCGGGGACCAGTTCGCCGCGTCGATGTACGCGTTCGACCTGGTGCAGAAGCGCGCCAAGCGCCCCGTCGGCGCTCCCGCCAAGGAGCTCGCGAAGAAGGTCACCAAGGTCGGCATCATCGGCGCCGGCCTCATGGCCAGCCAGTTCGCGCTGCTCTTCGTCCGCAAGCTCCAGGTCCCGGTCCTCATCACGGACCTCGACCAGGCGCGGGTGGACAAGGGCGTCGCGTACATCCACGAGGAGATCGGAAAGCTGGAGGCCAAGGGCCGTCTCGACGCGGATGCGGCGAACAGGCTCCGCGCCCTGGTGACCGGGACCACGGACAAGAGCCTGTACGCGGACTGCGACTTCGTGATCGAAGCGGTCTTCGAAGAGGTGGGCGTCAAGCAGCAGGTGTTCGGGGAGATCGAGCAGATCATCGCCGAGGACGCGATCCTCGCCACCAACACCTCGTCGCTCTCGGTCGAGGAGATCGGGGCGAAGCTGGCCCACCCGGAGCGTCTCGTGGGCTTCCACTTCTTCAACCCGGTCGCGGTCATGCCGCTCATCGAGATCGTGAAGACCCCGCACACGAACGAGCAGGCGCTGGCCTCAGCCTTCGTGGTCGCCCGGAACCTCGGGAAGAACGCGGTCCTCACCGCCGACGCCACCGGGTTCGTGGTGAACCGTCTTCTCGCGAAGGTCATGGGCGAGGCCGCCCGCGCGGTCTACGAGGGCACGCCCGTCTCCGACGTCGAGAAGGCGTTCGCTCCGCTGGGTCTGCCGATGGGGCCGTTCCAGCTGATCGATCTCGTCGGCTGGAAGGTCGCCGCCCACGTGCAGGACACGATGGTGCATGCCTTCCCCGACCGCTTCTACGCCAACGACAACTTCCACCGCCTCGCCGACCTTGCCGAGGTCGTCGAGAAGGACAAGGGCGGACGGGTGACCGGGTTCACCAAGGCCGCGGAGAAGATCGTCAAGGAGGCGGCGGGATCGTCCCCGACGCCGGCGGGCGAGATCCTGCGCCGGGTCCAGGACGGGCTCGCCCAGGAGATCCGTCTCATGCTCGATGAGGATGTGGTCCCCGAGGTGCAGGACATCGATCTGTGCCTGATCCTCGGAGCGGGCTGGCCGTTCATCGACGGTGGCGCCTCGCCGTACCTGGACCGCGAGGGCGCCTCTGAGCGGGTGTTCGGCGCGACGTTCCACAACCCGCCGATCCGCGGCATCGAGAACCGCTGATCAGGACCGATCGAGAGAGAAGGGCCCCTCCTCGGAGGGGCCCTTCTCTTCTTGTCCGTGCACATCCCTTCTTGACCGTGCACAGGGTTCCGAGGCATGGGGACGGGGACACGGCGGCTGCACTCCTCAGGGTGTGAAACTCCCGTTTCGGAGCACCGGGACGACGGAGGACACGTCGAGCTCCGCGGCGGCGCGGATCTCCTCCTCGGCATCCGGATAGCGCTCGGGGTCGGCGCGGAGCTCCCTGGCCGAGCCGCTGGCTCCCACGAGGTGCCGCAGACCGCTGCGGAGGCTTCTGAACGACTCCGCAGCCGCCACCGCCTCGGGGGAAGCGTGATCGATCCCCTGGTTGATGAGCGCGTCGATGACGGCGCCGGCGCCGAGGAGATCCTCGACCGAGAAGCGCAGGTCAGTCCCGCCGCGGGTGCGCTCACCGCCGGCGATCACCGCGACGCTCGTCCTCCGATCGCGGCGCACCTGCTCGGCGCGGATCGCGTCCGCCGTCGCCGTCGCGTTGCGCAGGCATCCGGCGAGCACCAGCGCCTGCGCTGCTGCTGCGGCCTCAGCGATGGGCGCGCCGTTGATCGATGGGGCGTTCGCGATCGCCGTCGACAGCCCCTTCTCGGCTCTCCGCGTCACGGTCGTCGTGAATCGAAGCACATCGACCACGACGACTACGTCGGCCGGTGCAAGGCGGCGCAACCCTTCGACACCCCACTCCAGACGCACCTGGTATAGCGATTGGTCGAAGACACTGGAGGGTCGCATCCCTCCAGTCTAGAAAACCGTGCCGCCCCGATCTTCGTCCTCCAGGGGCGCGGCTGCTCGTCGTCTTTTGCCCCCGCCGTCTCTATCTACCCCGCCGTGGCAGAACCTGCGGGTTCAAGGGTGCCCCAACCCACAACAACTGCCACGGCGGGGCAACAACGGCAAAATGCCGACCCGCGACCCCTACGGCAAACCCGAACCCGACCCACCCCGCCAAACGAGTCGGCGCAAGAATCCGGTCAGTCGACGCCGACGAATTCGACGCCGCGGTCCCGCATCTCGCCGATCGCACGACGGATGCCCTCGGCCGTGCCGGATCCGGGCTGGTTCATGTGCGCGATGACGACGGCGCCCGCCTCCGCCGCATGCACCTCGGCGGCGACCGTTCGCGCCGAGTAGGTCGCCCCGCCGTCGCCGTTCACGCTGAACCCCAGCGGCGTCTCCCCCAGCGCCCTCACGATGGACACGCCGACGTCGTCATAGTGCGCCGTGCCCGCACGGAAGTATCGCGGCGGACGACCGGCGAGCTCGCCGAGGAGCTCATGGTTGCGCCAGACCTCGTCCACCGCCTCCTGCACGCTGGAAAGCCCGGGGATTCCGTAGGCGGCCCGCCCCGTCACCGACAGCGGCGCGTGCCGCCACCCGTGATTCGCGATCTCGAAGGCCGGGTGCGTCGCCAGATCCGCGACCAGCGGACGACGCGCCTCGGCCCAGCGATGGTTGAGGAACAGCGTCGCCGGCACGTGCTGATCGGTCAGCGTCCGGATCAGCGCCTCGTCATAGCCCGAGCCGTCCTGGCCTCCACAGGCGTCGAACGTCAGAGCGACCCGGGGACGCCCTCCCGGCATCTGCGGGACGGTGAGCGCGCTCTTGATGCCCGAGAGATGCATGCCCCAGTCGACCGGCAGACGGCCGGCATGATCGATGACGGCCTGCTCCGACCGACTGTGCACCGGGAAGATCTGAGCGATCCCCGGCGGCCGCGGAAGCCTCCGTGTCGCACGACGGGAGAGGGCGACGGCGGAGTTCGCAGCGGGTGCGCAGGCCGCGAGTCCCAGACTCGACATCACGGCGAGGGCCAGGAAGGCACGGCGCCGCACGCCGCCGCTCCTCATCGAGACTCGTGGACCGGAAGATCGATCGCGCCGGTCTCGCCGGTCTGCCGCGCCATCGGCACACGCCGTCCGAGCACCTGCGCCACCACGTCGTGGGCGATCTTCGCCGCGGTGAGTCCGGCGTCGCGGAGGATCTGCTCCCGCGAGGCGTGGTCGATGTACTCGTCGGGCACGCCGAGCTCGTCCACCGCGGTGTCGATGCCGGCCTCGCGCAGGACCTGCCGCACCCGCGTCCCGATGCCGCCGACCCGGATGCCGTCCTCCATCGTGATGACCAGTCGGTGCCGCCGCGCGAGATCGACCACGGACGGCTGGACGGGGATCACCCAGCGCGGGTCGATGACGGTCGCACCGATCCCCTGCGCCTTGAGACGCTCGGCGACATCGAGCGCGAGCGACGCGAACGGCCCGATGCCCATGAGCAGCACGTCCTCGGTCTCGTCGCGGTAGAGGACGTCGACGCCGTCCTGCAGACGCTCGACCGCCGGGATCTCCGCGGCCACCGCCCCCTTGGGGAACCGGATCACCGTGGGTGCGTCATCGACGGCGACGGCCTCGTCGAGGACCTCCCGCAGCCTCTCCCCGTCACGAGGGGCGGCGATGCGGATGCCGGGGACGATCTGCAGCATCGACAGGTCCCAGATCCCGTGATGGCTGGGACCGTCCGGCCCCGTCACACCAGCGCGGTCGAGCACGAAGGTCACGCCGGCACGGTGCAGGCCGACGTCCATCAGCACCTGATCGAATGCCCGTCCCATGAAGGTCGCGTAGATCGCCACCACCGGATGCAGGCCGCCATAGGCGAGGCCGGCGGCGGAGGCCACGGCATGCTGCTCCGCGATCCCGACGTCGTAGACGCGATCGGGGAAGCGCTCGGCGAAGGGGGCGAGACCCGTCGGCCGCAGCATCGCCGCCGTCATCGCGATCACCCGCGGGTCCCGATGCCCGACATCGACGAGAGCGTCCGCGAAGGCGTCCGTCCAGGCCTGCCCCGACGCGGCGAGAGCGCCGCCCGTCTTCGGGTCGATGCGTCCGACCGAGTGGAACTGATCGGCCTCGTCGTCGAGCGCCGGCTGGTAGCCGTGCCCCTTCTCGGTGATCGCGTGGACGATGACCGGCGCGCCGAAGCCCTTGGCCAGCTCCAGGGTCTCCAGGAGCGCGGCGATGTCGTGGCCGTCGACCGGCCCGAGGTACTTGATGTCGAGGTTGGAGTACAGCGCCTCGTTGTTCGTGAAGCGGGAGAGGAATCCGTGGGTCCCCCCGCGGACGCCCCGATACACCGCGCGTCCAAGGGGGCCGAACGCGCGGAACAGGCGGTCGGATTTGCGGTGCAGATCCCGATAGGCGCCCGCGGTGCGCACGCGGTTGAGGTAGCGGGACATCCCGCCGATGGTCGGCGCGTAGGAGCGCCCGTTGTCGTTGACGACGATCACGAGGTTGCGGTCGTTGTCATCGGTGATGTTGTTCAGCGCCTCCCAGGTCATGCCCCCGGTGAGCGCGCCGTCCCCGACCACCGCGACGACATGCCGGTCGGCGCGCCCGGTCGCCGTGAGCGCCCGGGAGACGCCGTCCGCCCAGCTCAGCGAGCTCGACGCGTGCGAGGACTCCACGACGTCGTGCGGGCTCTCGGAGCGCTGCGGGTAGCCCGCCAGCCCTTCCCTGGAGCGCAGGGCGGAGAAGTCCTGACGTCCCGTGAGCAGCTTGTGCACATAGGACTGGTGGCCCGTGTCGAAGATGAACGGGTCCTCCGGCGAGGAGAAGACCCTGTGCAGGGCGATGGTCAGCTCGACCACACCGAGGTTGGGGCCGAGGTGACCACCCGTACGGGCGATGTTCTCGATGAGGAATGCCCGGATCTCCTCGGCGAGCTCGGCGAGCTGCTCCGTCGAGAGTCCGTCGAGGTCACGCGGACCCGTGATGCCGGGGAGAATCGCCACCGTCTGCCTCCTGCGAACCAATCGAACCGCATCGTTCCCGGCGGCTTCCCGCCGAACGGCGTTGCATCGAACCACATTACCGAGCATTGCTCCCCGAGTGCTGGACATCCGCCGGGTCGGGGCCGACGTAGCGCCCCGTCGGACGCAGGCGGAGCGGCGTCCGCGTGTACTCGTCCGCCGCATGCGCGCACCAGCCGGCCGAGCGCGCGACCGCGAACACCGTCTCACCCGCATCCGGAGACATCCCCCAGGCGAAGGCCATCGTCGCCAGCGCGAAGTCGATGGAGGGCAGCGCGCCCGTGCGCTCCGTCACATAGGCGCTGACCGTGTCCGCGATCCCGAGCGCCGCCGACGCCTCCCGATCCTCCCTGGCGGCCGAACGCAGCGCGCCGAGCAGCGCCTTCGCGCGCGGGTCGCCGTCCGGATACCGCATCTGGCCGAAGCCGGGGACGCCGGAGCCCGAGCGTCGCGCCGCGTCGGCCGTGGTCGAGGCCAGGTCCCCGCCGTCCGCGACGTCGCGGAGCAGCTGGTGACAGGAGGCGCTCACGGCGCCGTGCAAGGCCGAGTCGAGGGCACCGAGACCCGCCGCGACCACCGCGTAGGGGTGCGCCCGCGCGGACGCGGCGGCACGGGCCGCCATCGTCGAGGCCGCCATGTCATGATCCACCAGCAGGACCAGCGCGGCATCCAGAGTCCTGACCCGGTCCGCCGTCGCCGGTGCAGCGGTCAGCCGCGGCCAGAGACGGGCGGCCAGCGGCGCCTCGGATCCGGGACGGGAGCCCTTCGCCGGCAGGGCGTCGACGAGGCCGGCGATGAGCCGCTCGGTCACCCGGGCGACCGTGGCGCCGGCCAGATCGAACCGCTCGGGATCGGCCGCCGCGAGCGAGGCGACGATCGTCAGCAGCACACTGAAGGCCGGGGCCTGGGGTGGGAGCGCGGCGAGCACGCGCCCGGCCGTCAGGACCCCGTCGGTCGCCCGCAGCGCCGAGGCGTCGGATCGGGGGCGATCCGTGCGCTCGAAGAGCCAGCGCACCACCGCGTCGAACCGTCCGCCCACCGTGGTCGAGCCCGTCAACGGGATCCCGGCGAGCTGCGAGGCTTCCAGCCCGCGGTACCAGAGCTCGCCGTCCTCGATCAGCGCGATGTCGGTGTCGATCACGCCGAGCGGGCTGCCGTCCGTACCCGGAGCGCGGTCCGTCCCCGGACGCGGAGCCGGTGATCGGCGGCGGGTCAGCGCGAATCGCTCGACCTCCAAGACGTCGAAGGTCGAACCATGGGCACCGCGCTCGCGCGAGATCAGCCCCCGTGAGACGTACGCGTACAACGTCTCGGCACGGACGCCGAGACGGGCCGCGGTCTGCGCGGCCGTCAGCCTGTCAGCCATCACCCTCCATTGACTCGATCAACATTGACGATACCGTCATCCATGTCGGATCGTGATCGAAGCGCTCCGCTCTCCCGAGCACCACCACAGGGCGCCGAGCAGAGGAGCCGGAACATGGCCATCACCATCGATCGTGACGACGACCGCCTCATCGACGTCCCCCGGGGCCTGACGAACGTCGTCGTCGCCGAGACCCGCATCGGCGACGTCCGCGGAGCGGAGGGGACCTTCCACTACCGAGGCGTCTCCGGCGTCGATCTCGCCGCCGAGGCGCGCTTCGAGGACGCCTGGCGCCTCGTCGCCATCGGCGCGCTTCCCCGCACTGCTCAGGAGGCCACGGCGTTCCGGGAGAGGATCGGCGCCGCCCGTGTCCTCCCGGCGACGACCGTTGATGCCCTCCCGGCCCTCGCCGCGATCACCGCAGCCCTGGATCCGACCACGCGCCTGCGAACAGGACTCGCGCTCGTCTCGGCCGCCGACGGTCGTCGGCCCCTCTACGACGAGACGACCACCGAGCGCGAGGACGATGCGATCCGGCTCGCCGCCGTCGCGCCGACGCTGATCGCGGCGCTGCACCGACTGAGCATCGGCGCGGAGCCCGTCTCCCCTGACCCCGCGCTTCCGCCGGTCGCGGACTACCTCCGCATGCTCACCGGCGAGGAGGCTCACCCCCGACTGGTCGACGCGCTCGCGAGCTATCTGACCGCCGCGATCGACCACGGCTTCAACGCCTCGACCTTCACCGCGCGGGTCATCGCCTCGACGGGGGCCGACCTCGCCTCCTGCGCGGACGGCGCCCTCGGCGCGCTCGCAGGACCTCTGCACGGCGGAGCGCCGTCGCGCACCCTGGAGATGCTCGACGAGATCGGCGACCCGTCGGCCGCCGAGGCATGGGTCCGGGACCGCGTCTCGTCGGGCGAGCGGATCATGGGCTTCGGGCACGCCGTGTACCGCACCGAGGATCCCCGCTCCCGGCTCCTGCGCGACGTCGCCCAGCGGCTTCGCGCGGACGGGCTCGCCGGCGAGCGGGTCGACCTCGCCGTCGCGGTGGAGCGGACCGTGCTGCACGTGCTCGACGAGCTCAAGCAGGGCCGGGCCCTGCGCACGAACGTCGAGCTGTACGCCGCCGTCATCATGGAGGCCTGCGGCATTCCGCGCGATCTCTTCACGCCGACGTTCGCCTCCGCCCGGCTCATCGGATGGGGCGCCCACGCCGTCGAGCAGGCGCAGGAGGGGAAGATCCTCCGCCCCTCCTCGCGCTACATCGGCTGAGCAGGCCGGGAGAACGACGGGACCCCCGACGCCGAAGCGCCGGGGGTCCCGTTCGTGGAGCGTGCGGGTCCCTGGATCAGACCAGCGAGCGCAGCACGTACTGCAGGATGCCGCCGTTGCGGTAGTAGTCGGCCTCACCGGGGGTGTCGATCCGGACCACCGCGTCGAACTCGATGGGCTGCTTGCCCTCGGAGGAGAACTCGCTCGGGACCGCGGTGACCTTCACCGTCTTCGGCGTGACGCCCTCGTTCAGCTGCTCCAGGCCCTCGATCGAGACGATCTCGGTGCCATCCAGCCCCAGGGACTCCCAGGACTCGCCGGCCGGGAACTGCAGCGGGACGACGCCCATGCCGATGAGGTTCGACCGGTGGATCCGCTCGAAGCTCTCGGTGATGACGGCCTTGACGCCGAGGAGGTTGGTCCCCTTCGCCGCCCAGTCACGCGACGAGCCGGAGCCGTACTCCTTGCCGCCGAAGATCACGAGCGGGGTGCCCTGGTCCTGGTAGTTCTGCGAGGCGTCGTAGATGTACGCCTGCGGACCGCCCTCCTGCGTGAAGTCGCGGGTGAAGCCGCCCTCGATCTGCTCGCCGCCGTTGACCGCCTTGACCAGCGCGTTCTTCAGGCGGATGTTCGCGAACGTGCCGCGGATCATGACCTCGTGGTTGCCGCGGCGCGAGCCGTAGGAGTTGAAGTCCTTCTGCGTGACGCCGTGCTCGGTGAGGTACTGCGCGGCGGGCGTTCCCGCCTTGATGTTACCGGCCGGGGAGATGTGGTCGGTCGTCACCGAGTCGCCGAGCGTGGCGAGCACGCGAGCACCGGAGATGTCGGTCACCGGAGCGGGCGTCGCCTCCATGCCGTCGAAGTACGGCGCCTTGCGCACGTACGTCGAGTCCGCGTCCCACTCGAAGATCGGACCGGTCGGAGTCGGCAGGCTGGTCCAGCGCTCGTCACCGTCGAAGACCGTGGCGTATTGCTTGATGAACTGGTCGCGCGAGATCGACGAGTCGATGATCTCCTGGACCTCGACGGGGTCCGGCCAGACGTCCTTGAGGAACACGTCGTTGCCCTCGGTGTCGGTGCCGAGCGCCTGGGTCTCGAAGTCGAAGTTCATCGACCCTGCCAGGGCGTAGGCGACCACCAGCGGGGGGCTCGCGAGGTAGTTCATCTTCACGTCGGGGCTGATGCGGCCCTCGAAGTTGCGGTTGCCGGACAGGACAGCCGTCACCGCGAGGTCGTTCTCGTTGATCGCCGCGGAGACCTCCTCGATCAGCGGACCGGAGTTTCCGATGCAGATCGTGCAGCCGTAGCCGACCGTGTAGAAGCCGAGACCCTCGAGGTCCTTGTCCAGACCGGACTTCTCGTAGTAGTCGGTGACGACCTTGGAGCCGGGGCCGAGCGTCGTCTTGACCCACGGCTTCTGCTTCAGGCCCCTCTCCCGGGCCTTGCGGGCCAGGAGGCCCGCCGCGATCATCACCGAGGGGTTGGAGGTGTTGGTGCACGACGTGATCGCCGCGAGGGTCACCGCACCGTTGTCGAGGATGTACTTCTGTCCGTCCGGGGTCTTGACCTTCACCGGCTTGGACGCGACCTTCGGCGAGCCCGAGGACAGGGTCGGGATCTCGTTGGTCTCGATCTCCTCGCCGGGGACCGATCCGGGGTCCGACGCCGGGAAGGACCCGGAGTCGGCCACGTCGATGGGACCGGTGACGTAGTTCAGGATGTCCTTCTCGAACTGCGCCTTCGACTCCGACAGCAGGATGCGGTCCTGCGGACGCTTCGGGCCGGCGATCGACGGGACGACCGTGGACAGGTCGAGCTCGAGGTACTCGCTGAAGCGGGGCTCGTGCGCGGCGTCGTGCCAGAGCCTCTGCTCCTTGGCGTAGGCCTCGACGAGGGCCACGGCCTGCTCGTCGCGGCCGGTCAGGCGCAGGTAGTCGAGCGTCACGTCGTCGATCGGGAAGATCGCGGCCGTGGAGCCGAACTCCGGCGACATGTTGCCGATCGTCGCACGGTTGGCGAGCGGCACCGATGCGACGCCGGCGCCGTAGAACTCGACGAACTTGCCGACCACGCCGTGCTTGCGCAGCATGTCGGTGATCGTGAGGACAACGTCGGTCGCGGTGACGCCCGCCGGGATCTCGCCGGTCAGCTTGAACCCGACGACGCGCGGGATGAGCATCGACACCGGCTGGCCGAGCATCGCGGCCTCCGCCTCGATGCCGCCGACGCCCCAGCCCAGCACGCCAAGGCCGTTGACCATGGTGGTGTGCGAGTCGGTGCCGACACAGGTGTCGGGGTAGGCGCGCAGGACGCCGTCCACGGTGCGGTCGTAGACGACCTTGGCCAGGTGCTCGATGTTCACCTGGTGCACGATGCCGGTGCCCGGGGGGACGACCTTGAAGTCGTCGAAGGCGGTCTGGCCCCAGCGCAGGAACTGGTAGCGCTCGCCGTTGCGCTCGTACTCGATCTCGACGTTGCGCTCGATCGCGTCCGGGCGGCCGAAGAGATCGGCGATGACCGAGTGGTCGATGACCATCTCGGCCGGCGAGAGGGGGTTGATCTTGCTCGGGTCGCCGCCGAGGGCGGTCACGGCCTCGCGCATGGTGGCAAGGTCGACGATGCAGGGCACGCCCGTGAAGTCCTGCATGACCACGCGCGCCGGCGTGAACTGGATCTCCGTGTCGGGCTGGGCCGCGGGATCCCAGGACCCGAGGGCCTCGATCTGCGCCTTCGTCACGTTCGCGCCGTCCTCCGTGCGGAGGAGGTTCTCCAGGAGGACCTTGAGGCTGAACGGGAGCTTCTCGTAACCGGCGACCGTGTCGATCCGGAAGATCTCGTAGTCGGTGCTGCCGACCGTCAGGGTGCTCTTGGCACCGAAGCTGTTCACCGTGGACACGAGGGGTTCTCCTTTGCGTCGGTCGTCACCGCAGGCCTCCATCTTCTCGGCTCGGCACGGGTCGAGGCTAGTAAGGCGCGCCTCACCAGTCTGCCCCGAGGAAGCCGGGTCCGACAGGGGTCAAAGTATCTTGATGTCGAGATAAATCTAGCACGTCCCCGACGACGCCGGGCCGAGACACCAGGCCGATCCGCGGCCGTTGCCGTCTCAGGCCCCGGAGACCACGGCATCGGCGCGCTCGCGCCGGTAGAGGGCCTGGATCGTCAGCCAGGTGATCGCCAGCACCGGCGCGAACAGCGGAAGGCCCATCACGAGCTTCAGGGTCCCGAGCAGCGCGACCGCGCCGTCCTGCTGTCCCGGTTGCAGCGAGGCGATGTACACCGGCAGCTGCACGGCGAGGCGGAGGAGGAACAGGGCCGCCCACACGATCGTGAGACCCGTGAAGACGCGGCGCTTGCGCACCGATCGGCGCCACGCCGTCCCCTCGCCCATGAGGTAGCCCGCGGCGAGGCCGATGATCGGCCATCCGACGATCGCCGAGACGAGCATCGCCAGCCCGTACCCGGCGTTCGTCAGGAGTCCGGGCACGAAGTTGT
Source organism: Microbacterium resistens (assembly GCF_031456305.1). Taxonomy (GTDB): domain Bacteria; phylum Actinomycetota; class Actinomycetes; order Actinomycetales; family Microbacteriaceae; genus Microbacterium; species Microbacterium resistens_A. The sequence continues at coordinate 349,028 of NZ_JAVDUM010000002.1, read as the reverse complement.
TCGAGGCGTTCCCGGTGAGCAACGCCAGCGCGGCCGCCGCGAGCGCTGCGACGAGCCCGCCGATCGCCGCGGCGGGAGGCTGCCTCATCGCGAAGCGAATGACCGTGAAGACCACCGCGATGCCGACCGAGATGATCAGGGCCGGGATCAGCTTCCCCATCCCCTCGCCCGGCCACAGCGTGAAGGCGAGGATGAAGGCGAGGCTGGGGATCACCGACTCGGCGACACCGCGCCAGCCGCCCATCGCCGCCCAGACCACATGGCCGGTCGACGCCTGCGTGGCCGGATCGATGCCGGCCTTGCGCGCGGCGTTCCCCAGGGCGGCCCCCAGCGTCTCGGACACGGACGGCACGCCGGCCCCCTCCGGCGGCGGAGGGGTCAGCGGTGTGCCCTGCCCGGGGTCGGAGCCGGCGGGCGGGCGGGGCTCCTCGGTCACGCCGCGCCCGGGGAGGCGGGCATACGGAGTGGGATGAGATCGCGCGGGGGCATCGGCGAGCCGCCGCGGACGACGACGATCGAGCGGAACAGATCCTCGACGGCGGCCGCCGCCTCGGGATCGGACGTGCCGGCGCCGCCGACCACGCCCCGCAGGAACCATCGCGGGCCGTCCACGCCGATGAAGCGCGCGAGGCGCGTGCTCGCCCCGTCGGCGTCGGCGACCGTCGGGATCTCGGCGAGCAGCTCGGGGCCGAACGGCCCCTCCCGCTCCTCGACGCGCCCGCCCTGCTGCGTGATCTGGTCGTGGATCTGCGCGCGGGTCTCCTCCCACAGCCCGGTCGTCCGCGGCGCGGCGAACGGCTGCACCTGCAGGGTGGATCCGGAGTAGTCCAGTCCGACCGCGACGATCCGCTTGGTCTGCTCCTCAACCTCCAGGCGCAGGTTCAGTCCCTCACGCGGCAGGATCTTGATCCCGCCCAGGTCGATGTAGGGGCGGACCGGGTTCGCCTCGGACTCGTCGAACGGGCCGTCGACGGCCCGGTCACCGTTCAGGGGCGCCGCCTCCTCCGCGACGACGTCCTCCGTACCGCTCTGCTCGATCTCGTTCTCGTCGCTCATGCTCTCTCCTCCGCACCGGCCTCGACGGCCGCGCTGTGGTTGTCGTTCCGGGCGGCGTCGCCCGAGCTCTGGTAGCCGGTGGACCCGAAGCCGCCGGCGCCCCGGTCGCTGTCGTCGAGCGACTCGACCGCGAGGAACCGCGCCCGCGTCACCGGCATGAGGATCATCTGCGCGATGCGGTCGCCCGGAGCGATCTCATAGGGCTCCCGTGCGTCCGTGTTCAGGAGGCACACCTTGATCTCGCCGCGATACCCGGCATCGACCGTGCCCGGCGCGTTCACGACCGTGATGCCATGCTTGGCCGCCAGCCCGCTCCGCGGGACCACGAAGGCCGCGAAGCCGTCGGGGAGGGCGATGCGCACCCCCGTGCCCACCAGTGCGCGCTCACCGGGCAGGAGCGTGACCGCCTCCGTCGACACCAGATCCGCGCCGGCGTCGCCGGCGTGGGCGTAGACGGGGATCTCGGGAGCGATAATGGGGACGTCCACGGAATCGGTCACGAGAAAGAGGCTAATGCAGAACGCTGACGCCGGAGCGCGCCCCTCATACAGCGAACGCCTCGCCCCGAGCCTGTGGCTGTTCCTCGCGGCTGCGGTGGCCGGCCCCATGGTCACGCTGAGCTTCGTCCCGGTGGGCTCCGTGCTCGCCCTCGTGCTCGGAGGCGTCGCCACGGCGCTCATCATCGTGCTGATCATCGTCGGCTCCCCCCGGCTCGTCCTGCGCGGGCGCACACTGCACGCCGGTCGGGCGCGGATCGACGCCCGCTGGCTCGGCGCGCCGACACCGCTGAGCGGCGACGACGCCAGGAACGCACGCGGACCGGGGCTGCCCGCCCGGGGCTGGCACCTCATCCGAGGAGGGATCGACGGCGTCGTGGTGGTGCCGATCACGGACCCCGCCGATCCGGCGCCCAGCTGGACCATCTCCACGCGGACGCCCGACCGTCTGGTCGCGGCGATCGAGGCGGCCCGCGCGGAGGCCGTGACGGACCCCGCGCTCCCCCCGGCCGGCTGAGGCCGCAGCCGTCCGCGGACAGCAGAACGCGCCCATGGCCGGGAAGGCCAGGGCGCGAGCGATGCGTCGTCTCAGGCGGCGCATTCCTTGCAGATCGGGCCACTGGGGCCCTCGTGATCGAGCTGCGAGCGGTGCTTCACCAGGAAGCAGCTCACACAGGTGAACTCGTCGGCCTGAGCCGGGAGCACCACCACATCGAGCTCGACGTCGGACAGGTCGGCGCCGGGGAGCTCGAAGCCCGAGGGGTTGTCGGAGTCCTCGACGTCGACAGAGCCCGACATCTTGTCAGGGACGCGCTCCTTGAGGGCCTCGATCGATTCGCTCTCGTCCTCGCTCTTGCGGGGGGCGTCGTAGTCGGTTGCCATAGCGGTGAATCTCCACTTTCATCGTGCGAGTGGCTGGGGGGCCGTCGGGTGTTCGGCGGCGATAGTTTGCATGACCGGCGCGCATTTGGCAAATGGCGCGGCTTCGAGGACGCAAACTCGCGGCGCGCCCGCGCTATTCCCCGGCACCGGACGAGCCGCGTGACACGATGGTCGCACACCCATCAGAGGGGCTCAGTCATGGAACACGTCACGATCGTCGGCAACGAAGACAACCTCCTCGTCCTCGCGACGGAGTCGGGGACACGCTTCGCGCTGCCCATCGACGAGGTGCTGCGCGCCGAGATCCGTCGCGCCGGCAGCCGGGGCGAGGAGAAGGCGCCGCCGCTCGCGGCCAGCCCGCGGGAGATCCAGGCGCAGATCCGTGCCGGTCTCTCCGCCGCCGAGGTCTCCGCGCTGCTCGGAGTCGGCGTCGACGACGTCGAGCGCTTCGAGGGACCGGTGCTCGCCGAGCGCGAGCACGTGGTCGGCCAGGCTCTCGCCGTGCCCGTGCTGATCGGCAGCGAGGTCGAGCCGGACGCGCAGCCGACCTTCGGCGTCGCCATCCGCGCCAAGCTCGCCGACCTCCTCGCCACCGAGGAGCGGTGGGCGAGCTGGAAGGGCGAGGACGGCTGGATCATCAAGCTCGAGTTCACCGCCAACGAGGTCGAGCACGACGCGCGCTGGACCTTCGACCCGCGCCGCAGCGCCCTCGCTCCGATCAACGCCGATGCGACGCAGCTCTCCCGGCAGGGCTCGCTGCCCGAGGGGCTCATCCCCCGCCTCCGCGCCCTGGACAAGGACCGCCCGTCTCCGTACAAGGACGACTCCCGCTTCGACTCCGGGGCCTTCGGGCCGCGGCTGGTCGCCTCATCCGGCGACGAGCCCCAGAGGCTCGAGGACATCGCCGGAGAGCCGGACGGCTCGCCGCGCTCCGCCCCCGCGGCGCAGGAGGCGGCGACCAAGCGCGCCCCGGAGGCGCCTGCGACGCCGTCCGACACCGCGGACCTCCTCGAGGCGCTCCGCCGACGCCGCGGCCAGCGCGAGCCCCTTCCGGGCCCGGTCGAGACGATCGCAGAGCCCGAGCAGACCCCGATCGCACTGTTCGACGCCCTCGAACCCGGATACGTCGGCGGCGAGACCGAGCCGGATCCTGCGCAGACGCCCGCGCCGACCGAGGCCGACGGCGCCTCCCGGAAGCGGCGGCGCAGCGAGATGCCGTCCTGGGACGAGATCGTCTTCGGCGCACGCTCCGAGGACTGAGCCGAACGGATCGACGCCGACCGGCGTCAGCTCGTCGCGAACGCCCCGAGCCGGATCCACGGGACCCTGGTCTCCTCCGGGGTCAGCGCACCGTGCTGACCGATCATGTCCTGCGCACGCTGATCGTCCTCACGCCCGTCGTACAGCGCCCACGCACCGCGCGCGATGACCATCAGATCGCCGAGCCTCGACGCCGCGGCATCCGTCACCTCCGGGCCGAGGAGGCCTGCGGCGATCGCCTCGTCCCTCGTCACGACATCGGCGACGCCCTCCGTGCCGCTCACCCAGGCGTCCTTGGCCTCGGCGATCCGCGCCTGCTCGTCGAGATAGACGTGCAGCATCCGCGGCTCTCCGCCGACGTGCCTGACGCCGGCGAGCATCCGATCGCCCTCCTCGAACACGAGATGCCGATGCCGCGGCACGTCGATCATCCCGTGATCGGCCGTGACCAGCATCCCCACGGTCTCTGGCAGCCGTACCGCGAGTGCCGCGTCGATGTCCTCCAGCGCGGCGACCCACTCGGCCGAGGCCACGCCGTGTTTGTGCCCCGCCTTGTCCGCCTCGGGGAGGTAGCAGTAGACGATCGCGCCGTCGTGCTCCTCCGCGAGCCGCACCGCCAGGGCCACCCGCTCCACCGGCCGCGGGGCCGAGCGGAAGTCCGCACCGCGGAGTGTCGCCGTGGTGAAGCCGCTGTGCGCGTAGGCCGCGAGTCCCACGGCGAACGCCGGGCGTCCCTCCGCCCGTGCGCGCTCGAAGATCGTCGGCTCGCGCTGCCACGTCGCGGCGTCGATCCGCTCCTCCTCCCAGCCGCTGAGCTGGTTCACGAGGCGGTCCCGACTCCGGTCCAGCACGCGATACCCCACCAGACCGTGGCGGCCGGGGGCAGTGCCTGTGACGATGCTGGTGAGCGCGGCGGCCGTCGTCGTCGGAAACACCGAGTGCGCGACGTCCTTCTTCGACATGGCACCGGCCAGATGCCTGGCATGCCCGGCATGCGTGCGCAGCTGGGAGGCGCCGAGCCCGTCCACCACGACGAGCACGGCCGACCGTGCCGGCCGCAAGGCCGACGGCCCGCCGGAGATCGCGCCGAACAGGTCGTGCGCCACCCCGGTGATGCTCCGGGTGGAAGCGGGCGGGGCCGGTAACATAGTGGTCATCCGTGCCAGTCTCCCATGAGCGCATCTCAGGGGGATCCGGCCGGCAGGCCGCGAGGACCGCCTCCGCCGCACACCCGACCGACGCAGGAAACACATGCCCCGCCCCACTCCGCCCGAGCCGATCGACGAGCGCATCCAGGACATCGATCTGTCGAGCGAGATGCAGGGCTCCTTCCTCGAGTACGCCTACTCGGTCATCTACTCCCGTGCACTGCCGGACGCCCGTGACGGCCTGAAGCCCGTGCAGCGCCGGATCCTCTATCAGATGGCCGAGATGGGGCTGCGCCCGGACCGCGGGCACGTGAAGAGCGCCCGCGTGGTGGGCGAGGTGATGGGGAAGCTGCATCCGCACGGTGATGCCCCGATCTACGACGCGCTCGTGCGCCTCGCACAGCCGTTCTCGCTGCGCGTTCCGCTGGTCGACGGCCACGGCAACTTCGGCTCCCTCGACGACGGCCCCGCCGCCGCCCGTTACACCGAGGCGCGCCTGGCTCCCGCGGCGCTCGCCCTGACGGAGAACCTCGACGAGGACGTCGTCGACTTCATCCCCAACTACGACGGCCAGTTCCAGCAGCCCTCCGTCCTTCCCGCCGCCTTCCCGAACCTTCTCGTGAACGGCGCGTCCGGCATCGCCGTCGGCATGGCGACCAACATGGCGCCCCACAACCTCATCGAGGTCGTGGCCGCAGCCATCCATCTGCTCGACCATCCCGAGGCGACGACCGAAGAGCTCATGGAGTTCGTGCCCGGTCCGGATTTCCCCTCCGGCGGCATCCTGATGGGTCTCGACGGCGTCAAGGACGCCTATGCGAACGGTCGCGGCGCCCTCAAGGTCCGCGGCAAGATCTCGATCGAGCCGCTCGGGCCGCGCCGCACCGGCATCGTGGTGACCGAGCTGCCCTACACGGTGGGCCCCGAACGCCTCATCGAGAAGATCCGGGACGCCGTGCAGGCGAAGAAGCTGCAGGGCATCAGCGACGTCACCGACCTCACCGACCGCAATCACGGTCTGCGGATCCAGATCGGGATCAAGACCGGGTTCGACGCCAGCGCCGTCCTCGACCAGCTCTACCGGCTCACCCCCCTCGAGGACTCCTTCAGCATCAACAACGTCGCCCTCGTCGGCGGTCAGCCCAGGACGCTGGGACTCAAGGAGCTCCTGTCGGTCTACGTCGCGCACCGGCTCGAGGTCATCACCCGTCGGAGCCGCTACCGGCTCGCGCGTCGCGAGGAGCGGCTGCACCTGGTCGAGGGTCTGTTGATCGCGATCGTCGACATCGACGAGGTCATCCAGGTCATCCGCACCTCGGACGACTCCGATCAGGCCCGCACCCGGCTCCGCACCGTCTTTGACCTGTCCGAGCCGCAGGCGGAGTACATCCTGGAGCTGCGGCTGCGTCGCCTGACGAAGTTCTCGCGGATCGAGCTGGAGGGCGAGCGAGACAAGCTGCAGGCCGAGATCTCCGATCTCCGCGAGCTCCTCGCCAGCGACGTCCTGCTCCGCGCCCAGGTCGCCCGTGAGCTCGACGCCGCCGCGGAGGCGTACGGGACCCCGCGGCGGACGATGCTGCTCAACGCGGCGCCGCCGAAGCCCCGCGCCGCCAAGGGCGCCGCTGACCTCCAGATCGCCGATACGCCGACGGTCGTCGTGCTCTCCACGACCGGGCGCGCGGTCAGGATCGACCTCGAAGAGGGACAGGAGCTCTCCGCGGCCGCCCGGCGCAGCAAGCACGACGCGGTGCTCACGACGATCACGACCACCACGCGCAGCGAGATCGGCGCGGTCACCTCGGCGGGTCGCGTCGTGCGCTTCTCCCCCGTCGATCTGCCGTCGGCGCCCCCCGCCTCCGTGCACCTCGCCGCCGGCGTCGCGCTCCGCGACTACGTCGGCCTGCTCGACAAGAGCGAGCGGATCCTCACCCTCGTCCGCTTCGACGACGACACCCCGATCGCGCTCGGCACCCGGACCGGTGTGGTCAAGCGCGTCGTCCCCACGACGCTCGCCGTCCGTCCAGAGCTCGAGATCATCGGGCTGAAGCCGGGAGACGCCGTCGTCGGCGCGGGGCTCGCGGTCGAGGACGCCGAGCTCGTCTTCGTCACCTCCGATGCACAGCTCCTGCACTTCTCCGCCGCGGCAGTCCGCCCCCAGGGTGCTCCGGCGGGGGGCATGGCGGGCATCAAGCTCAGCGGTGCCGCCGAGGTCGTCGCCTTCTCCGTGCTCCCCTCGACGGAGGATGCGGTGGTGATCACGATCTCGGGGGCCGACGGGGTGCTCGACGGCACCGACGCCGGACGCGCCAAGGTCTCGCTGTTCTCGGAGTTCCCGGGGAAGGGCCGTGCGACCGGCGGCGTCCGCGCGCACTCGTTCCTCAAGGGCGAGGACCGCCTCCGGCTGGCCTGGGTCGGCCTGCCGCCCGTCCTCGCCGTCGGCCCGGACGGCGCGGCGCGAATCCTGCCCGACGTCGGCGCCAAGCGTGACGCCTCGGGACAGACGCTCGACGCCGTCATCGGCAGCATCGGCCGGGCCCTCGGCGCATGAGCGGCTCCGTGGTGCTGGTCTCGGGCCTCCCCGGCGTCGGCAAGACCACGACCGCCCGCGCCCTGGCCGCCTCCGGCTCGCGAGGTGCTCACCTCGACACCGATGGCATCGGCGAGGACTTCATCGTCGCCGGGCTCGTGCTCCCCGGCGGGAACCCGCCGGACGAGGCGGAGCGGCAGCTGACGCTTCGCAGGGAGAACATCTGGGCGCTCACCCGGAACCTCGTCGCCGCGGGCTTCGACGTCGCCGTCTCCGACGTGGTCCTGTGGCCGTCGCTCCTCGACGACTACCGTCGCGCGCTCCCCGTCCCGTTCCGATTCGTGCTGCTCACGGCCTCGGCGGAGGAAATCTCCCACCGCGACGCGCACCGGGACAAGCACGTCGCCGAGGACTGGACGCATCTCCGCGCCGATCAGGATGCTTGGGACTCCCCCGGGCTGCGCATGGACACCACGGGCCTTTCACTCGACGAGACGCTCCAGGCCATCCGAGCCCGCTGGGACGACGCACTGGTCTGAGCCGCCTGTACGAGGCCGGAGGACAGGACGTCCTCCCCCGACGCGAGATCGGAGCTCAGTCCGTCCCGACCGACGAGGAACCGGTCGGGGGCCTGCGCATCCAGACGTCCACCCCGTCGTCCTCCTCGGCGACGAAGCCGTGCCGCTCGTAGAGTCCGCGCGCCGCCGAGCCCACGAGGACCTGAAGCCGGACGGTGAGCGAGGCGGGAACCTCGGCGAGCAGGGCGACGAGCACCGCCGAGCCGATCCCGCTCCCCTGGCGCGCGGCGGTGAGATAGAACATCTCCAGCCAGAGCTCGCCGTCCTCCGGACGCAGCGTGACGGTGCCGATGACCACGCCGTCCTCGAGGATCATCCGGGTATCGCCCGGTGAGAAGTGGGCGATCACCCTCTCGCGGGAGCGCTCGGGGCTCCATCCGACCAATCGGTCCAGGTCCGCGCTCAGGACCTCGGCCTTCAACGCGACGACGGCCTCGAGATCGTCCGGCACCGCGGGACGCAAGGAGATCCCGGAGGGCAGCGCGGTCATCACGCGTCGATGGCGTCCCGGGCCAGCCGGTCCGACGAATCGATGATGAACTCGCGACGGGGTGCGACCTCGTTGCCCATCAGGAGCTCGAAGACGCGCCCCGCGGCCTCGGCGTCCTCCATCCGCACCCGCCGGAGCAGACGTCCTGAGCGATCCATCGTCGTGGTCGCGAGCTGCTCGGCGTCCATCTCCCCGAGTCCCTTGTACCGCTGCACCGGCTCGTGCCAGCGCTTGTTCTGCTTGCGGAGCTTGGCCAGCAGAGAGTGCAGCTCCTGCTCGCTGTAGGTGTAGATCGTCTCGTTCGGCTTGGACCCAGGGTTCATGACGATCACCCGATGCAGCGGCGGGACCGCGGCGAAGACCCGACCGTCCTCGATCAACGGCCGCATGTAGCGGAAGAACAGGGTGAGCAGGAGCGTGCGGATGTGCGCGCCGTCGACGTCGGCGTCGCTCATGAGGATGATCTTGCCGTAGCGCGCCGTGGAGAGGTCGAACGACCGCCCGGAGCCCGCACCGATCACCTGGATGATCGACGCGCACTCGGTGTTGGACAGCATGTCGCTGACCGACGCCTTCTGCACGTTGAGGATCTTCCCCCGGATCGGGAGGAGCGCCTGATACTCGCTGTTGCGTGCGTTCTTCGCCGTGCCCAGCGCCGAGTCGCCCTCGACGATGAACAGCTCTGACTGCGACACATCGCTCGTCCGGCAGTCCACGAGCTTCGCGGGAAGGGAGGAGGACTCCAGCGCGTTCTTCCGGCGCTGCGTCTCCTTGTGCGCGCGGGCGGAGACGCGCGCCTTCATCTCGGCGACGATCTTGTCCAGGAGCATCGACGCCTGGTTCTTGTCGTCCCGCTTCGTGGACGAGAACCGCAGGCCGAGCTCCTTGCGGACCACCTGCGCGACGATCGCCCGGACCGCGGGGGTGCCGAGGACCTCCTTGGTCTGGCCCTCGAACTGCGGCTCGGGCACCGAGACGGTGAGCACCGCGGTGAGCCCCGCGAGCACATCGTCCTTCTCGAGCTTGTCGTTGCCGACCTTCAGCCGCCGCGCGTTCTGATCGACCTGCGCGCGGAGGACCTTCAGTAGCTCCTGCTCGAAGCCCTGCTGATGGGTGCCGCCCTTGGGAGTGGCGATGATGTTCACGAACGACCGGGTCGTCGTCTCGTAGCCGGTCCCCCAGCGCAGCGCGATGTCCACGGCGCACTCGCGGTCCACGGAGGTCGCGCTCATAGAGCCGTCCGGCTGCAGCACCGGGACGGTCTCGGTGAAGCTGCCGCTCCCCTGCAGCCGCCAGGTGTCCGTGACCGGCGCGTCGGCGGCGAGGTACTCGACAAACTCGCTGATCCCGCCCTCGTAGAGGTAGGAGGTCTCGACGACCTCCTCGCCGCGCTCGTCCCGGACGACGATCTCGAGCCCGGGGACCAGGAACGCGGTCTGCCTCGCGCGGTTCTCCAGCTCCGCGAGCTGGAACTCCGCATCCTTGGTGAAGATCTGCCGGTCGGCCCAGTAACGCACACGGGTCCCCGTGACCCCGCGAGCCGTCTTCCCGACGACCTTGAGCTCGCTCCCGTCCTCGAACGGCGAGAACGGCGCATCGGGCCGGATGCCGTCGTCGTCGGCGAACGTTCCCGGCTCTCCACGGTGGAAGGACATCGCGTAGGTCTTCCCGCCGCGGTCCACCTCCACGTTCAAGCGCTCGGACAGGGCGTTGACGACGGACGCGCCGACGCCGTGCAGACCGCCGGATGCCGCATAGGAGCCGCCGCCGAACTTCCCGCCCGCGTGCAGCTTCGTGTAGACGACCTCGACACCGGTGAGACCCGTGCGCGGCTCGACGTCCACGGGGACCCCGCGACCGCGGTCCCGCACCTCGATGCTGTCGTCGGCGTGCAGCACGACGTCGATGCGCGTGCCGTTGCCCGCCACCGCCTCGTCCACCGAGTTGTCGATGATCTCCCACACGCAGTGCATGAGGCCGGGCGACCCGTTGGAGCCGATGTACATTCCCGGGCGCTTTCGCACCGCTTCGAGGCCCTCGAGGACCTGCAGATGATGGGCGGAATACTCGGCTGTCACAATCTCCCATCGTATCGGCGGGCAGGAGCACCGGCCGCAGGACACTCCTAGCCATCGCCTAGCCGCCACCGGAGGCGTGGGGGCCGCGTACGCGGTGAGCGAAACACGCCGTCGTCCGGGCATGACTCCCGGGTCGGCGTGGTTGTATTGAACACGCTCCACCGCGTACCCGACAACGAGGAGGCATCGAGATGAACGCCACTACCGAACGTGAAGCACCGGCTTTCGACTACCGTCTCACGGCCTTGGACCGCTGCGACTCCTGCGGTGCGCAGGCCTACATCGCCGCCGAGGTCAACGGCAGCGAACTTCTGTTCTGCGCGCACCACGGTCGCAAGTACGAAGAGAAGCTGCGCTCGATCGCGACCAGCTGGCACGACGAGACGGCTCGCCTCCTCGACGCCTGACCGCGGCAGGACCACAGACATCGAAGCGCCCGGGACCATCGGTCTCGGGCGCTTCCTTCTGCGTTCCTCGCCGACCGGCCGACCGTGCGACGACGAACCGTGCGACGACCGGCTCAGCCCGTGATGTGACGCCGTCGCACCCGTGACGCGAGACGGGTGAGGATCTCCTCGCCGACCGTGCCGATCGCCTCGGCCAGCGTGGTGGCCGAGGACTCGCCGTGCGCCCCGTCGCCGAACAGGACGACTTCGTCGCCCTCCTGCGCCCCCGGCCATGCGCGGACCCGGATCCGGTCCAGTCCCACGGCCGTGAGCGGCCGCGCCCCGGCCGGCGTTCCGACCCCGACGCGTCCGGCGAGCGTGCTCGGCACGCCGTCCAGTGCGCCGATGGACACGACCGCCTCCTCGCCCTCGATGCCGACGACCGGGGCGACGAGCGACGCGATCGGCACGAGGCCGGGAAGCTCGGGACCGTCCGCCGAACGGATGCCGTAGCAGAACGCCCCGACGCGGACGATGTCCCCGCGGAGCTCCGGGCGCAGCCAGGTGGCGGCGGACGCGGTGAGGTGGGTGCGGGGGACCTCGGCGCCGAGCTCCCGTGCCTCGCCCAGAGCCGCGAGGAAGCAGGCATGCGCCGCGTCGTCCTCCTCGTCGCTCGCCTCGGCGAGGTGGCTCCACGCGCCGACCAGCTCGACGCTGCTCTCGCGCTGTGCACGGAGCGCCGTCTCGACGCCACGCGGCCATTCCGCCGCGGACAGGCCGTTCCGGTGCAGGCCGGTGTCGACCTTCAGATGCACCCGTGCGCGTGCCCCCAGCCGCTCGGCCTGCACGATGACGCGGTCGAGGTACTCGAGGGTGCCGACGCCGAGGTCAACACCCCCGATGATCGCCTCGGCGATCTCGTCATCGGCGGAGGTGACCCACGCGAACAGGGAGACCTCGGGGCCGACCGCCTCGCGCAGGAGGACGGCGCTGGGGACGTCGTAGGCGCCGATCCAGCGGATGCCGGCCGAGACTGCGGCCTCGGCGATGCCACGGAGCCCATGGCCGTATGCGTCGTCCTTCACGACGAGCATGAGAGCTGCCGGATCGACCCGATCCTGCAGCGTCGCCAGGTTCGCGCGGAACCGCGTGTCGTCGACGCGCAGCTCCGGCCGGATCAGGACTCCCACGCGCGCTCCGTCTTCTGGCCGACCACGGCCACCAGCTCGGGGACGGACATTCCCGTCGGACCGGTCCATTCCGACAGCGCGGCCGCGACCGGTCCGCGTCCGCCGAAGTATGTCGCCTCGTCACCGATCTCCACGGCCGCCTCGCCGATGTCGATCACGCACACGTCCATCGCGATCCGGCCGACGATCGGGTGCCGGAGGCCGCCGATCTCCACCGAGGCACGGTTCCCGAGCGCACGGACGATGCCCTGGGCATAGCCGCCGGAGACAAGGGCCAGGCGGGAGTCGCGCTCCGCACGGTACGCGTAGCCGTAGGACACGCCACCGCCGGCCTCGATGGCCTTGGTCGAGAGCACCCGTCCCACCGCACGCATCACCGGATCGCCCGGCAGCACGCCGGCGGAGTCCGGGAGACCGTACAGGAGCATCGGGTCGAGATCCGGCTCCTCGCCCACGGTCGCCACGATGCCCTCGAAGGCGAGGGCATCCACCTCGGCGGGGTCATCGACCCGCACCGCGCGCGCACCCGCCGCGGAGACGGCCTGTGCGACGCCGAGGAGACCGTGTCCCCAGGCGTCCCGGCGCAGATCGGCGACTCCGCGGCCGCCGGCCGCGACCGCGCGCGCCGCGCCGAGCGCGAGGGCCGAGCGCGAGATCAGTGTGCGCAGGGTCGCACTCCGGGAAAGCTCGCTCACGGTGCCAGTCTATCGGGCGCCTCCGACGGACCCGATCGGCGGTGCGCTCCCCCGCAGCCCCGCGGCCCCGCGGCCCCGCGGGAGACGATCAGGCGCCCGACCTAGAATGGAGCGTCCCTCGTCCCCGTCCCGGAGTACGCATGCCCTCGAACGGCCTCGGCCTCAAGCCCCGCATCAGCTATCTCGTCGAGCGAGCCCGTCGCATCAACGTCGGCTCCGTGATCGAGCGCGCGAAGGAGGCATCGGCCCAGCACGGCAAGGCGACCCCCGCGATCGTCGTCGACATGCTGTGGTCGGCCGCGCGCCACAACGTGGGGTTCCAGGACTACATCGACTACGACTTCGCGATCCTGAACCGGGCGGAGCGGGCGACCTACATGACCCACCCCGTCTCGAACCAGCTCTCGGAGCGCTACTCGCATCCCGACTACCGGCACCTCTTCCACGACAAGATCGAGTTCGATCGCCGCTTCAGCGACTTCCTGCGACGCGAATGGATGGTCATCGAGCCGGGAAACGCCGATGAGCTCCGCTCCTTCGTCGAGCGACTGGGCACTGTCGTCGTGAAGACCCCGATGGGCCAGGCCGGCTCCGGCGTGTTCCGGTACCACGCCGCCGACGTGACCGACTGGGACGCGTTCCACCGGGATCTGCTCGACCGCGGACGCCTGCTCGTCGAGGAGGTCATCGTCCAGCATCCCGACCTCGCGGCCGTCTGCCCCGGCACCGTGAACACCACCCGGATCACCGCGTTCTTCGACGGTGAGAAGACCCACATCCTCGCGATGGCGCAGAAGTTCGGGCGCGGCGAGGTGAGCGACCAGATGTCGTTCGGCGGCTTCTACACAATGCTGGACGACGACGGCCACTCGGTCGGCGCCGGCTACGACTCACATGGACACGTGCACGTCGAGCACCCCGACTCCGGCTTCCGGATCGCCGACTTCCAGCTGCCCCTCATCGACGAGGTGAAGGCGTTCATCGACCAGGTCGCCCGGGTCGTCCCGCAGATGCAGTACGTCGGATGGGACATCGTGGTCGGGCCGACCGGCCCCGTGCTCGTCGAGGGCAACTGGGGTGCCGGGGTGTACGAGAACAAGCCGAGCGTCACGGGCGTGCGCACCGGCCACAAGCCGCGCTACCAGGCGGCCATCAAGTTCTGACGGCGAGGGCTCACGCCGCCCGGATCACTCCGAGCGGCGTGGACTCCGTTCCCTGTCCGAGCGGGTTGTCCTTCAGGATCGCCACGAGACGGCGCTCGCCGGCGCGGTCCAGGGTCGAGCCGAGGATGTTGCCGCCCAGGTCGTTGATGTCGACGACCGCGACCTCGCAGCCGGCGTTCAGCATCGCCTTCAGGTGCGCCGCGACCTCGCGGGGCCTTTCGGGGCCCAGCACGACGGCCCGGTCATACGGCGGCATCGTTCCCGTGGTGGGGCCGTCGATCGCCCGTGCCTTGTCCCCGGCGATCCGATAGAAGTCGCCCTTGCGGCCGAACGCCTTCGTCACCGCGGACACCGCGGCGGCGAACAGGATCCGGATCGGCCCGCATTCGCGGAGCGCCATCTCCATCGTCTCCGGCATGCCGAGACCGATGCCGTGCGGCGTCCTGGTGACGTAGCGCGAGAGGAACCGCGCCAGCGGACGGGGCGTGATCTCCTCCAGCATGAAGGAGCGTCCCTGCGTGATCGCCACGATCTTCTCCGTGACGAACAGCACATCGCCCGGGCGGACGACGTCCGTCGCGTACTCGGAGATCACCGCATCGAGGTCGTCGCCGGGCATGACCACGCGCGTGCGGATGGGGACGCGCACGAAGCGCTCCCCGTCCACCGCGATCTCGAGCTTCTTGCCGTCGTTCGGCTGCCCCGCCGCACTCACTCGAGGTAGTCCCGCAGCGACTGCGAACGGCTGGGGTGCCGGAGCTTGGCCATGGTCTTGGACTCGATCTGACGGATGCGCTCGCGCGTGACGCCGAACGTGTCGCCGATCTGGTCCAGCGTCTTCGGCTGCCCGTCGCCGAGGCCGAAACGCATGCGGATCACGCCGGCCTCGCGCTCGGAGAGCGAGTCCAGCAGTTGCTCGAGCTGACGCTGCAGCATCGTGAAGCCCACGGCGTCCGCAGGGACCACGGCCTCGGTGTCCTCGATGAGGTCGCCGAACTCGCTGTCGCCGTCCTCGCCGAGCGGAGTGTGCAGCGAGATCGGCTCACGCCCGTACTTCTGCACCTCCACGACCTTCTCCGGGGTCATGTCGAGCTCCTTGGAGAGCTCCTCCGGAGTGGGCTCGCGCCCGAGGTCCTGCAGCATCTGGCGCTGCACGCGGGCGAGCTTGTTGATGACCTCGACCATGTGCACCGGGATGCGGATGGTGCGGGCCTGATCGGCCATGGCGCGGGTGATCGCCTGCCGGATCCACCACGTCGCGTAGGTGGAGAACTTGAAGCCCTTGGTGTAGTCGAACTTCTCCACGGCACGAATGAGCCCGAGGTTGCCCTCCTGGATGAGGTCCAGGAACTGCATGCCACGGCCGGTGTAGCGCTTGGCGAGCGAGACGACCAGGCGCAGGTTCGCGCCCAGCAGGTGGCTCTTGGCGCGCTGTCCGTCACGGGCGACCCACTGCAGGTCGAGCCCCAGCTGGTTCGTCTTCTCGGCGGCGGTCATGTTCGCGAGCTTCTCCTCGGCGAACAGTCCCGCCTCGATCCGCATGGCGAGCTCGACCTCTTCGGCCGCGTTCAGGAGCGCGACCTTTCCGATCTGCTTCAGGTAGTCCTTGACCGGGTCCGCCGTCGCGCCGGTGATCTGCGTCGAGTAGACAGGGACGTCGTCCTCGTCGTTGGAGCTGATCACGATCGCGCCGGTGGGCAGCGGCTCGGTGAAGGCCGGCTTCTTGGCGTCGTCGTCATCGCCGTCCGCCGAGGCCTCTTCGCCGTCGGCTCCGACGGGCACGTCGCCGGCGGTGTCGTCCGCCTCGTCGTCGGCCTTCTTCTTCTTGACCGGAGCCTTGGTGCTCTTGCGTGCGGCGGGCTTCTTCGCCGCAGGAGCGGCGACGGCCAGCTCCTCGGCGGTCTCCTCCGCCTCGTCCGCCTTCTTCGTCCGGGTGTTCTTCTTCGTGGCAGTCGTCACGTTTTGCCTTTCATGGGGGCTGCGCGGGCTCCCCTGGCCGATTCGGACACTAGTAAGACCCTTGTCAAGTCCTTTTCACCGGCGGGCGGCGATTGGTTGACAACGGGTCGGTTCTCCAGTATCGCACATCTGACAGCGTCCGGCGCCGAGTTCGACGGAACCGTGTCGCCTCCGTCGCGGTTCGGCCTCGGACGGTGCGGGAACGCGGGTCAGACGTCGGTCAGGAGAGACCGTTCTTGTCGTCGTCCCCCGTCGGACGCGAGGCGAGGAAACGCTCGAGCTCGGCGGCCAGCTCGTCGGCGCTCGGGAGCGAGCCCTCGTCGAAGGCGACCGTGCCGCCCTCGGAGAGCCCCATCTCCGCCGTGAGCCCCGCCATGTACGCGTCGTGGCGCTGCTCGAGGGAGGAGATCATCTGACGCAGCTCGTCGTTGCCGTCCACCTGCTCCTCGACCCGGGCAAGGTAGTCGGCCTGCTTGTCGCGTAGCCCGTCCGTCGCCAGCACGAGACCCGTCGCGGACATGATGCGATCCGCCGCCGCCATCGCCGCACCCGGGTGCTCGGTGTCCGCCAGGTAGTGGGGAACGAGCAGGATGAAGCCCGCGATCAGGTCTCCGCGCTCGGCGAACCGGAACTCCAGCAGGTGTCCCGCCGTCGCGGGGACCTGCGTCCGCGGCCGCCATACGGAATGGGCTGCCGTGAGCTCGCTGCGCGTCCCGCTGACGGTGGTCCCGAACGGCCGCGTGTGCGGCACGGGCATCGCGATCGAGTGCACCCAGGTGACCGTCGACGCGCCGTACTCGTCGAAGAGGCCGAGAACCGCGTCCGTGAAGGCGTTCCAGGCGAAATCGGGCTCGTAGCCGGAGAGGAGGAGGAAGGGCTGCCCCAGTGCGTCGGCGGCGAGCGAGAGCTCGAGCCGTGCCGGACGGTACTCGGTCAGGTGATCCTGGTCGAAGGTGACGACGGGACGTCGCGCGCGGTAGTCCAGGAGCATGTCGTTGTCGAAGACGATCAGCGGTTGCGGGCTCGCCGTCTCCTTCAGATGATCGATGACGCCGGACACGGCGGATCCCGCGTCGGTGAAGCCCGTCAGCAGGACGACGAGCGGCAGGCCGTCCGGCACCGCCGGGGCGCTGGCGACGCGTTCGAACAGTTCTCCGGAGAAGGGCATGCATCCATGCTACGAGCAGCCCCGCACCCGGGGTCCGATGACCGCTGAGAGCGAACACGCGCGTCCTCGAGCCGCCGCCGACGCACCGTTCCGAACCTAGGATGGGAATCATGACCTCCCCTGCGCTCGAGCTCTCACAAGGTGCTCCGGCGGATGCGAACGCGGATGCGGTCGTGCTCGTCGTCCCCGGCATCTCCGAAGACAGCTCATCCCTCCGCCCGTTCGATGCCGTCGCCGGACCGCTTCGCGCCGTCGGCTTCACGGGCTCGCCGAACTCGTTCACGCGGATCTACGCGCCGGAGGTCACCGACCTCCCGCTCGCCGTCGTCGGCACTGGCCCTGATCCTGACGCACGCAAGGTGCGCGAGGCCGTCGGCACGGCGCTCCGCTCGCTCACCGGGTTCGCCCGTGTCTCGGTCCTCCTCGCCGATGACCTCGCCCGGTTCGCCGAGGCGGCCGCCGAGGGCGCGCTCCTCGGCGCCTACCGCTTCGACGACTACCGGTCCACCGAGGAGCCCGGTCGCGCAGGGACCGTCATCCTGCACGCGGACCTCACCCTCGAAGAGACCGCACGCGCCTCGGCGATCGCCGAGGCCGTCGCGCTCACCAAGGACCTGGTGACCACGCCGGCGGAATGGCTCGGACCGGCCGATCTCGCCGATCGAGCGGTCCAGGCCGTCGAGGGTCTCGCGATCACTGCCGAGGTGCTCGATGAGAAGGACCTCGCCGCGCAGGGCTTCGGCGGAATCCTCGGCGTCGGCCAGGGGTCGGACCGCCCGCCGCGTCTCGTGCGCCTGGACTACTCCCCTGCCGGCGCGGTCGGTCACATCGCGCTGGTCGGCAAGGGCATCACCTTCGATACCGGGGGGCTGTCCTTGAAGCCCCCGGCGAGCATGGTCGGGATGAAGTTCGACATGACCGGCGCCGCCAGCGTGCTCGCCGTCATCCGCGCGGTCGCGACCCTCGGGCTGCCGATCCGCATCACGTCCTGGCTCTGCGTCGCCGAGAACATGCCGTCCGGGCGCGCCATCCGTCCGGGCGACGTCCTCCGTCTCGCGGACGGGCAGACCGTCGAGGTCCTCAACACGGACGCCGAGGGGCGTCTCGTCCTGGGCGACGGGCTCGTGGCCGCGAGCCGCGAGCGGCCGGACCTCGTGATCGACGTCGCGACGCTGACCGGCGCGATCATCGTCTCCCTCGGCATGCGTCACACCGGAGTCTTCGGCGACGACGAGGCGGTGACCGAGCTCCTCGACGCCGCGGCAGCGGCCGGCGAGGAGGCCTGGCCCATGCCCCTCCCCGCGCACATGGAGGATGACCTGAAGTCCCCGATCGCCGACATGGTCAACGCCAAGATCGGCGACCCGGCCGGCGGGTCCCTGTTCGCCGGCCTGTTCCTCCGCCGCTTCGTCGGACGCGTCTCCGACGAAGCGGACGCGCCGCGCATCCCCTGGCTCCACCTGGACATCGCCGGTTCGTCCGAGCACAAGGGCGCCCCGTACGGATACACGGACAAGGGCGCGACCGGCGCCATGGTCCGCACGTTGATCGCGTTCGCCGAGGAGCGGGCCGCGGCAGGACGAGTGAACGGAGAACCCGCATGACCACGAACGCTTTCGACATCGTCATCCTCGGCGGCGGCAGCGGCGGCTATGCCGCCGCGATCCGCGCGGCCGAGCTCGGCAAGAGCGTGGCGCTCATCGAGAAGGACAAGGTCGGCGGGACCTGCCTGCACCGTGGCTGCATCCCGACCAAGGCGCTGCTGCACTCGGCCGAGATCGCGGAGAACGTCCGCGATGCGGCGAAGTACGGCGTGACCGCGGTCCTCGACGGGATCGACCCCGCGGGCGTCCGCGCCTACCGCGAGGGCATCGTCGCGAAGAAGTACAAGGGGCTCGAAGGCCTGATCAAGGCCCGCGGGATCACCGTCGTCACCGGCGAGGGACGCTTGGAGGCCGACCGCACCGTCCGCGTCGGCAACGACCTCTACACCGGCACCGATGTGGTGCTCGCGACCGGCTCGTACAGCCGATCGCTCCCCGGTCTGGAGATCGGCGGCCGGATCCTCACCAGCGAGCAGGCGCTCGCGCTCGAGGAGGTCCCCCGGCGGGTCGTGATCCTGGGCGGCGGCGTGATCGGCGTCGAGTTCGCGAGCGTCTGGCGCTCCTTCGGCGCCGAGGTCACGATCGTCGAGGCGCTCCCCCATCTCGCGCCGAACGAGGACGTAGCGCTCAGCAAGGGTCTGGAGCGCGCCTTCCGCCGACGGGGGATCTCCTCCTCGCTCGGTGTCCGGTTCCAGAGCGCGACCCAGAGCGAGGAGGCCGTCACCGTCACGCTGGAGAACGGCACCTCCTACGAGGCCGACTATCTTCTCGTGGCCGTCGGACGCGGACCCGCGACCGACGGGCTCGGATTCGCCGAGGCCGGCATCGCGATGGATCGCGGATTCGTCCTCGCCGACCCCGAGCTGCGCACGAACGTGCCCGGCATCTGGGCCGTCGGCGACATCGTCCCCGGCCTGCAGCTGGCGCATCGCGGCTTCCTCCAGGGGATCGCCGTCGCCGAGCGGATTTCCGGTCTCTCCCCCGCCCCTGTCCCCGAGTCCCAGACCCCCCGGGTCACCTACTGCAGCCCCGAGGTCGCCTCCGTCGGCGTCACCGAGGCCGCCGCGGTCGAGGAGCACGGTCAGGACGCGGTCGTCTCCTACGAGTACAACCTCGCGGGGAACGGCAAGAGCGAGATCATCGGCACCGGTGGTCTGGTCAAGGTCGTCCGTCTCAAGGACGGTCCCGTCCTCGGCGTGCACCTCCTCGGCGACCGCGTCGGCGAGCTGATCACCGAGGGACAGCTCGCCGTGAGCTGGGAGGCGTATCCGGAGGAGCTGGCCCCGCTGATCCACGCCCATCCGACACAGAGCGAGGCTCTCGGCGAGGCCTTCCTCGCGCTCGCCGGCAAGCCGCTGCATGCGCTCTGAGCGCCGGGTCGCATCTTCGACCGCAGACATCACTAAGCTTGAGAACGTTACGAACTTCCTGAAGGAGACTCCGTCATGAGCACATCCGTGGTCCTCCCCGCTCTCGGAGAGAGCGTCACCGAGGGTACGGTCACCCGCTGGCTCAAGCAGGTCGGCGACACTGTAGCGGTCGACGAAGGCCTGCTCGAGGTCTCGACCGACAAGGTGGACACCGAGATCCCGTCCCCCGTCGCCGGCGTCGTGGAGGAGATCCTGATCGCCGAGGACGAGACCGTCGAGATCGGCGCGCTCCTCGCTCGCATCGGTGACGGCTCTGCGGCCGCTGCTGACGTCCCTGCGGCGCCCGCCGCGGAGCCCGAGGCCGCCCCGGTGACCGAGGCCCCCGCGCAGACCGTCGCCGAGGAGGTCGCTCCGGCCCAGGCCACGACGCCGAGTTCGGACGCGACCGACATCGTCCTGCCCGAGCTCGGTGAGAGCGTCACCGAGGGCACCGTGACCCGCTGGCTCAAGCAGATCGGCGACACGGTCGCGGTCGACGAGGCCCTGCTGGAGATCTCCACAGACAAGGTCGACACCGAGGTCCCCTCGCCCGTCGCCGGCGTCCTGCAGGAGATCGTGGCCGCCGAGGACGAGACCGTCGCCGTCGGCGCCGTGCTCGCCCGCATCGGCAGCGGTGAGGCTCCGGCTGCCGCCGCTCCGGCCGCTCCCGCCGCCCAGCCCGTCGCTGCACCGGCCCCCGCGGCTCAGCCCGCTCCCGCCGCTGCGCCGGCACCTGCACCCGCGGCTCCCGCACCGGTCACGCCGGCGCCTGCAACGCCGGCCGCTGCTCCCGCCGCCCCGGCCGCGGCTCCCGCTGTGTCGCCCGCCGGCGACGGGGACAAGCTCTACGTGACGCCGCTGGTCCGTCGTCTCGCCGCCCAGCAGGGCGTCGATCTCGCGACGGTGGCCGGCACGGGAGTCGGAGGCCGTATCCGCAAGGAGGACGTCCTCAACGCCGCCCAGAGCGCGCCTGCGACGGCCCCGGCTGCCGCTGCGCCTGCTGCCGCCGTGCGGGAGATCTCGCCGCTGCGCGGGAGCACCCAGCCGATGTCGCGTCTGCGCAAGGTGCTCGCCGAGCGTGCGGTGGCGTCGATGCAGCAGACCGCTCAGCTGACCACGGTGGTCGAGGTCGACGTCACCAAGCTGTCCGAGTACCGCGACCGGGTGAAGAACGAGTTCCACCAGAAGACGGGCGACAAGCTCTCCTTCCTGCCGTTCTTCGCTCTCGCCTCGGCCGAGGCGCTGCAGTCCTTCCCGATCATCAACTCGAGCGTCGACGGCACCGACATCGTCTACCCGGCGACCGAGAACCTGTCGATCGCGGTGGACACCGAGCGCGGACTGCTCACGCCGGTCCTGCGCGACGCCGCGGCGAAGAACCTCGCCCAGATCGCCCACGAGATCGCAGACCTCGCGGCGCGCACCAGGGACAACAAGCTGAAGCCGGACGAGCTCGCCGGCGGCACGTTCACCCTGACCAACACCGGCTCGCGCGGCGCCCTGTTCGACACGCCGGTGGTCTTCCTGCCGCAGTCCGCCATCCTCGGCACGGGCATCGTGGTCAAGCGTCCGGGCATCGTGACGGTCGACGGAGCCCAGGCGATCGCCGTGCGGTCCTACGTCTACCTTGCGCTGTCCTATGACCACCGGATCATCGACGGAGCCGATGCCGCTCGATTCCTCGGCGCGATCAAGGAGCGTCTGGAGACGGCCGACTTCGCCGGTCAGCTCGGGATCTGATTCCATAGCATCACCTCGCTTCCCCGGATGGCGGGTCTGCGACGTCGTAGACGTCTCGGATCCGCCATCCGTCGTCTGTCCGGGCGAGGACGAGCATCGCCGGGCCGCGGCCTCTCTCGACCCTGATCGCGGCGAGGTCACCGTAGTCCTCGATCAGGGTCGGGCTCGCGGCGGTTCCGGCATCGAACGGGCCTCGTCTCGCTCGGTCGCTCCCAGGCACCCATGCCCGCGCGCAGGCACCCTCGTCACCGCCCTCGCACAGCCCGGCGAATCGCAGCAGCTCCGGAACCGCATCGAGCGGCGTCCTCTGCGGGGTCACGATATCGGCACTCGGCGCCTCGACCGACCCGTCGGCCGGTGCCTCAGTCGGTCCCTCCGCCGGCGCCTTGGCCGGCGCCTTGGCCGGTGCCTCGGTCGGTGCCCCTGTCGGTCCCTCGGTCGGTGTCTTGGCCGGTACCGAGGGCATCGGGCTGCTCCCGACATCGTCGGTCGATGAGGCCGGCCACGACGCTCCGCCGATCGCCACCGCGACCGCGACCACAGCGCCAACGAGCGCGGGCCGCGCCCAGCGACGACGTCCCACAGACACCTCCGAGACCGACCTGCCCCCTCCATCCCGGCCCAGACCGTCCCGGCGTGCTCTGTCGTTGCTCGGCCGGGCTCGCCGCGAGGACTCGGTCATCTGCGACCCCCGCCTGCCGACCCCGGTCTGCCCCGGCATGTGCACGCTCTCGCCCCGGACGACGCGGCGCACCATCGCCCATGCGGAGGTCAGCAGGGAACCCTCTGCTCGCGAGGCGGCGACACGCGACCGCCGGTCGATGTCACCGCCGACGAGGCGACGACGTCGAAGCCCGATACCTGCGGCCTCCCCGACCCCGGTCTCGACCCCGCTCCCGGCGTCGCGCCGCCGCCGCTCACGCTCACGCTCGGTCACCGTCGCCGCCGCCCTGGTTGTGGAGATCGCCATGACCGGGTCGGGCTCCCGCTGGCCGACGGGCTCGCAACGAAGCGGCTTCGGCGCGGCGAGCTCGCAGAGCGCGGCCTCCAGCGCCGGCGCCTCGTGACGGGTTCGACGAGGGTCCCCCAGCACCCCACGGATCCGCTCGCAGAGACGCGCGGCGGAACGGTCCGTCGTCTGCTCGCCGAGCGTTCGCACGATCTCCGCCGACGCACGCGCGATCGCCTCGCCGTCGCCCATCACGAACACCGGGCGCCCGGTCACGGTGAGCCACCATCCGCCCATGAGCTCGATGTCGCCGGCCTCGACGACTCCGCGGAGCAGGCTCGCGATGAGCGTGGTCCGCTCCCCCGCCGACAGCGGCGGTCCCGTGCCGTCGCGACGGGCCACGAAGACGGGCACCGTCTCCGTGCACCACGGCAGCAGCACCTCCTGGCCGTCGGTGGTGCGGACGAGGTCCAGCGGCGCGGCGACGTGCATCGCGTCGCCGATGCGCCACCCCGCCCAGCCTTCAAGGGCCGCCGTGTCCACGGCGACGCACACCTCGTCGCCGTGGGAGACCAGGCGCCCTTCGTAGGGTCCCTCGTCCGTCGTCACCCTGCGGATCGTCCGATGCCCGCCACCGAGCACGTCGTCGATCGCCGCCGTTCCGTCTGCCATCGGGCCATTCCACCGGCTTCTCGAGTGCTGCGGGACCACCCGCACGCGATACGTGCACAAGTTCCTCCCCGTGAATCCCTGTGCAGGAGGGAACTTCGCGTTCGCCCGTCGCGAGACCGCACCGATCCGGCCGTGGGAATCGGTAGGCTGACTCCTATGGCAAATCGTCGTCCCGAGCCGGAGAAGCGGCCCGGCTTCTTCTCCCAGATCAGGTCTCTGTACCGGTTCACCCGCGAGGAGTACTCGTGGCTGCCGTGGCTGCAGATCGCGATCCTCATCGCCGGCGTGCTGCTCGGCCTCATCGTGGGATACCTCATCCCCCCGTTCCAGATCTGGTCTCTGATCCTCTGGGGCGTCACCGGTCTCCTGGCCGGCCTCCTCGGCGCGATGTTCACCATGACACGGCTCTCCACGAGCGCCATGTACAAGAAGATCGACGGCAGGCCCGGAGCGGTCGGCCACGTCCTCGGGAACAGTCTCGGACGCAGCTGGCAGTCCTCGGACACCCCGGTGGGCGTCAACCCCAAGTCGCAGGACGCGGTCTACCGCGCGATCGGGCGCGGCGGCATCGTAATCGTCGGCGAGGGTGCCCGCGGACGTCTGACCCGCCTCATCAAGGACGAGAGGACCAAGGCGCTCCGCGTCGCGCACGGCGTCCCGGTCAATGTGCTCTACGTCGGCCACGGCGAGGAGGACATCCCGCTCGACCAGCTCGCGAAGACCATCAAGAAGTACCCCAAGGCGATCGACAGGGCCACGATGGCCGCCGTCATCAAGCGCATGGACTCGGTGTCCCAGACGCTGTCGTCCCTCCCGATCCCGAAGGGCATCGACCCGCTCAAGGCTCGCGCGCCTCGACCGCGCTGATCACGCTCCGCACCGATCGCGGAGACGATGAAGCGCCCCGCCCCTCATGGGCTCGGGGCGCTTCATCGTCTCCGTCCGTCAGGACGATCGGTCAGGCAGCGGCTCCTTCGGCAGGCGTCGCACCTTCGCGCGTCGACGACGCCGCTCCGGGATCATCGAGCGCATCTCGTCCAGCTTCCCGAAGCAGAGCAGCCGATCCTCCGGCTCGAGGATCACATGCTTGCGCGGGTTCGGGATCACGGTCACGCCCCGATGGAGGGTCAGCACCGTGATGTCCCGATCCCAGAGGCCCAGATCACCGAGCTGCCTGCCCACCTGCTCGGCGCCCGCGTGCATCACCAGCTCCGCCACACCGTAGCCGGTGGAGACGCTGAGACGCTGCCGCACATCGATCTCGGGGAAGGCGACCTGCCCCGCGATGTAGTCGATGATCGCGCCGGCGACATCCAGGCCCGTCGCCGCCTCGATGCCCTGCAGGCCCGGAGAGGAGTTGACCTCCATCACCAGAGGACCGTCCTCCCCTTCGAGCATATCCACCCCGGCGACCCGGAGGCCCATGATCTGCGCGGCCCGCACGGCCGTCTGCTCGTAGACCGGATCGAGGGTCACCGCCTCGACGGTGCCACCCCGGTGCACATTGGAACGGAACTCGTCGCCGTGCGCAACCCGTCGCATCGCGGCGACGACCCGGTCGCCGACCACCAGCGCACGGATGTCGCGGCCGCGGCTCTCCGAGATGAACCGCTGGATCAGCACGTTCTGCTTGGTCGAGTGCAGCGTCTCGATGATGGCCTCGGCCACCTTGACCTGAGGGGCGAGGATCACGCCGATCCCCTGCGTGCCCTCCAGCAGCTTGATGACCACCGGTGCGCCGCCGACCCGCTCGATCGCCGGGCGCACATCGGCGCGGTTGCGCACGAAGGCCGTGGGCGGCATCGCGATGTTGTGCTTCGAGAGGATCTGGTTCGCACGGAGCTTGTCGCGCGCGCTGGAGATGCCGTTCGCCGTGTTGGGCGTGTACACGTCCATCTGCTCGAACTGCCGCACCACGGCCGTGCCGAAGTAGGTGATCGAGTTCCCGATGCGCGGGATGACCGCGTCATAGTCGCTCAACGGCCTTCCTCGGTAGTGCAGGTCCGGCTCGTCCGCGGTGAGGTCGATCGCGAAGCGAAGGGTGTTGAGGACCTTCACCTGATGACCCCGCTGGACGGCGGCGGCACGGAGGCGCTGAGTGGAGTACGACTGAGGGGCGCGCGAGAGCACGGCGAGCTTCACGGTGATTTCCTGCCAGGATGGACGATGTGGATCGGTCCCCTCATTCAAGCACCCCGACGGGGTGGCGTGAGTGGGTGAGCCTGCCTGACGTCGGTATTCCGTGGATCAAGGCGAAGATCGACACCGGAGCACGGACCTCGTCACTGCACGCGCAGCACATCCACGAGTTCGAACGCGACGGCGAGCCGTGGGTGCGCTTCGACGTGCGGCCGTGGCAGGGCGCGCACGAGCTGGTCTCGATGGAGCTCCCGGTCTTCGACCGCCGCGACGTCCGCAGCTCCTCCGGCCACGCGCAGAGCCGGCTCGTCGTCCTCCTCGACCTGACTCTCGTCGGCCGCCGGGTGACCGCCGAGGTCACGCTCAGCAACCGCAGCGAGATGGGATTCCGGATGCTGATCGGCCGGGAGGCTCTGCGACAGGGTTTTCTCGTGGATCCGGCCCGTTCCTTCCTCGGAGGCAAAGCGCCCAAGCACTTCCGCCGCCAGAACCGAGGCGTCGCGGCCTGAGCCGAAGGCGTCGAGCCCGTCTCCCCGCGACCTCAGGCGCGGATGAGGACGGTCCCGACCGCCTTGTCGTGCAGCCCCCGCTGATCGGGATCCCAGACCACGGCGGGGATCACCAGCATCAGCATCACGGTGCGCACGATCGGCCGCCACAGCCCCACCCAGCCACCGCCGAGCATCACCAGGCGAAGACCGACGATCCGGTGTCCCGGGCTGCCGCCGATCGTCGGGATGAACAGGATCTGGATCACCGCGAAGACCATCATCGGCGCGAACTGCGTCGCCCCCGCCTCCTGCGGAAGAGCGAACTGCCGGAACCCGAAGAAGGCCATCGCGATGATCGTGGCGGCGGCGTAGTCGATCAGCAGCGCGAGGATGCGCCGCCCAACCCGTGCGACGCTGCCGGAGCCCGTCTGCGGGAGTCCGAGGCGCTCGCCGGGGTACGAGGAGGTGGCGGGTTCGGGCATTCCTCCAGCCTAGGCGACCCGGTATCCGGAGGAGGACGGCCACCGCGCCCGCTCACCGCGCGAGGATGCGCTGCGCGAGCCGGTTCCCGAGGAACTGTCCGAGCTGCACGATGACGACGATGATCCCGACGGTCGCCCAGGTCGCCTGGGCGTCGAACTGCTGGTAGCCGTACAGGATCGCGAAGTTCCCCAGCCCGCCGCCGCCGATGTACCCCGCCATCGCGGACATGTCCACGACCGCGATGAACATGAAGGTGTAGCCGAGGATCAACGGAGCGAGCGCCTCGGGGATCACCACGGTGAAAAGGATCGAGAGCGGGCGTGCCCCGATCGCGGACGCCGCCTCGACGATCCCGGGGTCGACGGCGACGAGGTTCTGCTCGACGACGCGACCGATGACCACCGCGGCCATGATCGTCATCGGCACGATCGCGGCCCCCGTCCCGAGCGTCGATCCGACGATTCCCTTCGTGACCGGCGCCACCGCGGTGAGGAAGATGATGAACGGGATCGGGCGGATGAGGTTGATGACCAGGTTCAGACCATGGAAGACCACCGGGCTCTGGAGGAGGTTGCCCGGGCGCGTCGCGTAGAGCAGCGCGCCGATGAGAAGCCCCGCGGCGCCGCCCAGGACGAGCGTCACCACGACCATGTACACCGTCTCCTGGACCGACTGGAGGAGGACGGGGGTGAGCGAGCCCCAGTCCGCGGCGGGGACGAGCACCGCTCTCACCGGATCCCCTTTCCGATCGGAGCGCTGCCCAGGCCGCTTCCTGCGTCGGCGCCGTCCTGCAGCCGAGACCGGTCCGACACCTCCTCGTCCGGCAGCACGGCACGTGTCCGTGTCCGCAGATCGGCCACGACCCGCCGTGCTGCGGCGCGGTCGTCGTCGATCCGGTAGGTGAGCGTGCCGAGCTGACGGCCACGGACATCGGTGACCCCGCCGTAGACCACGGTTCCGCGCACTCCATGCCGGTCGAGGACCGCGGCCACGTCTTCGCTCGTGAACTCGTTCACGTCCACGCTCACGAGGGATCCGCCGCCGGCGACGAGCGCGTCGAGCGTCTCCCCCTGCGGGATGCCCTGCGTCACGGCTGCGACGAACCGTGCGGTCAACGCCGCGCGGGGATGGGCGAAGACGCGATAGGTCTCGCCGATGTCCACCACCCGGCCACCCTCCATCACCACGACCTGGTCGCAGAGCTCATGGACGATCGAGATCTGATGAGTGATCACGACGATCGTGATCCCCAGACGCCGGTTGACCTCCTTCAGGAGCGCGAGGACCTCGGCGGTGGTCTGCGGGTCCAGAGCGCTCGTCGCCTCATCCGCGAGCAGGATCTCCGGGCTCGTGGCGATCGCCCGTGCGATCCCCACCCGCTGCTTCTGCCCGCCGGACAGGCGCCGAGGACGCTGCTCCGCCTTGTCGGCGAGCCCGACGAACGCGAGGAGCTCGTCCACGCGTTCGTCGATGTCCGTCGGCCTCCAGCCCGCGACCCGGAGCGGATATGCCACATTCCCGCGGACCGTACGGGCGTCGAACAGGTTGAACTGCTGGAAGATCATCCCGATCCGCGCGCGCAGCGCACGCAGCTCGGCCGGTGTGGCCCCGCCGACATCCGTCCCCAGCACCCGAACGGTCCCCTCGGTCGGACGCTCGAGCCCGTTGATGAGGCGGACGAGCGTCGACTTGCCCGCGCCGGAGTACCCGATCACGCCCACGATGGAGCCCTTGGCGACCGCCAGGCTCGCCTCCTCGACCGCGACCGTGCCCTTCGACGCCCGACGCCTCGGGCCTCGCGACGCGGGGAACGACTTCGTGACGCGTTCGAACTCGATGACCGAGGTCATACCGCCCTCACCGCGTCCCCTTCAACTGGTCCTCGAGCGAGGTCAGCTCCTCCGACAGCCTGGTCGCGGACCAGTCCCCCTGGAACTTCAGGTTCCCCTGGTTGAGCGTGGTCACGGCGTCCTCCACCTCGGGGCTGTGGTAGGCCTCGACGAGCTTCGCCCAGCGCGGATCGTCCTTCTGATCGGCACGCGTCACGAACACGTTGATGTACGGGGCCAGCTTCGGATCGTCCAGATTCTCCTTGAAGATGATCAGCTCGTCGCCGAGTCCGCCCTTCTGCGCCTGCGTGTTGTTGACGACCGCGGCCTGAGCGCTGCCGTCCTTGAGCGCGGTCACGGTCTGGTTGGCATCGACGGGCTTCAGGGTGATGCGTGAGGAGACGATCTCATCCGGCGTCGAGAGCGCGTCGCCGCCGTCCTTGAGCGTGATCAGGCCCGCCGTCTGCAGGTTCAGGAGCGCGCGTGCGAGGTTGGTCGGATTGTTGGGCACCGCGACGACGGCGCCGTCGGGAAGGTCCTTGGGGTTGCCGTACTTCTCGGAGTAGAGGGCCAGCGGGTAGACCGCGGTCGCGCCGACGGGGACGAGCGTGCCCTGGTTGTTCACGTTGAACTGCGACAGGAAGATCAGGTGCTGGAACAGGTTCACGTCCAGTGCGCCGTCCTGGACGCCCTGGTTCAGCTGGACGCCGTCGCTGAGCGTGCGAACCTCCAGCTCGATCCCCTCTGCGTCGAGCTTCTCCTTGAGGAGCGCCCAATGCGCCTCGTTCCCGTCATCCGTCCCGATCACGATCCGGTCCTGGGCCGCGGCGCTCTGCGTCGCGGCGCCCGCCCCGGACGCGCATCCGGCCATCGCCAGGGTTCCGGCGACGACGAGCGCGATGGCGGACAGGATGCGGGGAAGGCGGGTCGAGGTCATGATGAGGATCGAACCACCCCGCACCTCCTCGGCGCCGATCCCCCGTCACCTCCCGTAACGCTCCGCCATCGGAGGACATACGGACCGGGATCCGGTGATGGTTGGGGAGGATCCGCTTGTAACATGCCGGAAACATGGCAGACACCCCGGAGTAATGGCCCGCACGTAACCTGCTGGCAGGCCGTTCGGCCTCACCCGTTCTCTCAGGAGTTGATGCATGTTCACCGATCCGTCCGACGTGCTCGCGTACATCCGCGACAACGACGTCAAGTTCCTCGACATCCGCTTCACCGACCTCCCCGGCGTCCAGCAGCACTTCAACATCCCGGCGGCCACCGTGGACGAGGACTTCTTCGAGAACGGTCAGCTCTTCGACGGCTCGTCGATCCGCGGCTTCGCCAACATCCACGAGTCGGACATGCAGCTCATCCCCGATGTGAGCACGGCCTACCTCGACCCGTTCCGCGAGGCGAAGACCCTCATCATGATCTTCGACATCTACAACCCTCGCACCGGTGAGATCTACGGCAAGGACCCGCGTCAGGTCGCCAAGAAGGCCGAGAGCTACCTCGCCTCGACCGGCATCGCCGACACCGCTTACTTCGCCCCCGAGGCCGAGTTCTACATCTTCGACGACGTCCGCTACTCGGTCACCGCAGGCGAGAGCTTCTACAAGGTCGACTCCGAGGAGGCCGCGTGGAACTCCGGCCGCGAGGAGGAGGGCGGCAACCTCGGCAACAAGACCCCGTTCAAGGGCGGCTACTTCCCCGTCGCCCCGGTCGACAAGACGGCGGATCTGCGCGATGACATCACCCTGCGCCTCATCGACGCCGGCTTCACCCTCGAGCGCTCGCACCACGAGGTGGGCACGGCGGGCCAGCAGGAGATCAACTACCGCTTCGACACCATGGTGCACTCCGCGGACGACATCCTGAAGTTCAAGTACATCGTCAAGAACACCGCCCAGGAGTGGGGCAAGACGGTCACGTTCATGCCGAAGCCCCTCTTCGGCGACAACGGTTCCGGCATGCACACCCACCAGTCGCTGTGGCTCGACGGCAAGCCGCTGTTCTTCGACGAGAACGGCTACGGCCAGCTCAGCGACACGGCGCGCTGGTACATCGGCGGCCTGCTCAAGCACGCGCACGCGGTCCTGGCGTTCACGAACCCCACGCTCAACAGCTACCACCGCCTGGTCAAGCACTTCGAGGCGCCGGTCAACCTTGCCTACTCGGCCGGCAACCGCTCCGCCGCCATCCGCATCCCGATCACCGGGTCGAACCCGAAGGCCAAGCGCATCGAGTTCCGCGTCCCCGACGCCTCGGGCAACCCCTACCTCGCCTTCGCCGCGCAGCTGATGGCCGGCCTCGACGGCATCCGCAACCGGATCGAGCCCCTCGAGCCGATCGACAAGGATCTCTACGAGCTCCCGCCCGAGGAGGCCGCGAACATCCCGCAGGTCCCGAACTCCCTGCTGGACTCGCTGGAGGCGCTCCGCAACGATCACGACTTCCTCCTCGAAGGCGGCGTGTTCACCAAGGAGCTCATCGAGACCTGGATCGACTACAAGTACAACAACGAGATCCTGCCGATGGCCCAGCGCCCGCACCCTTACGAGTTCGAGCTGTACTTCGGGGTCTGACCCGGCGGTATCGAGAGAGCGGCCCCTCCCGTGAGAAATCACGGGAGGGGCCGCTCGTGTTGTTCAGAGTGTCGCCTCAACAGATCAAAGTGAGGAACGATCCCGGCCTGGTGCCGGAGTGGTGTCCTCTCTCACGAAGCAGGTGGGATGACGATTGTTCGATACCCATCCCCGTCGGGCACGAGCCCGTGCACGACGAGCAGGCCATGTTCCACCTGCACCTGAGAGGTGTTGAGGTGCGCGGTCGTGACTTCGTCGGCCGCTTCCCCCTTGGAGTCCGTGAGTGAGATCCGGTCCGTTCTTCCCGCGGCATCGGAGGTGAACAGTGCCAGCGTCTTCCCGCTCCCGCTGATTGCAACCGGGCTTTCTGCGATCTCGTGGCCGGATACCCAGGAGAGGCTGCTGCCCTCGCGGACCACTACCGGTCGCCCGTTCTCGTCGGTCGCGACAACGCCGGACCA
This sequence comes from Microbacterium resistens, assembly GCF_031456305.1. Classification (GTDB taxonomy): domain Bacteria; phylum Actinomycetota; class Actinomycetes; order Actinomycetales; family Microbacteriaceae; genus Microbacterium; species Microbacterium resistens_A. Next base: position 317,595 of record NZ_JAVDUM010000002.1, on the reverse strand, counting down.
TGCAGAGGCATCCTCAAGAGGAAGCCGTGCTGTACCGGGCAGAAGGAGCTGCGGAAGCCCGGCAGGCGCCGCCCCGATATCGTCGCCGTCGATGCCGACAAGCCGCGCGGATCCCCCTGCTTTCCCAACGGTCGCGAAACCGTCTGTGAGGAAGGAGGCCTCGGTATCGAGGGGAAGGTGCTCGGTGAGCGGCGTTCCGTTCCGGAGGGAACGGATCTCGGACCACCCATTCTGACTTCCGGGATCGGTCGTCTGGCACCAGGCGAAAGGCGCTATTCCCTGCACGGAGCAGAAGACATTGCTGAAGCCCTCGCTGGGTGCGTATTTCCAAAGCACGTCACCGCTTGTCGTATCGGCAAAGGTGATCTGCGTGGCGGGTGAATCGTCGTCGGTTTGGGCCGGCCGTGCGATCACCACTGCGACATCGGCGTCGACCTCTGCGATATACGGTGACAACGTCGCGTCGGGCATTGGCCAAGAGGAGAGGAGTGCGCCTGTGGCTGCGGCCCGTCTTTCGACCACGCCCGTGCCGCTCTCGTCACCGAGCGGTCTCGTGAGCACTTCGTCGCTGTCAGGGACGCCAGTGCACCCTCTGGCGGGAAGCGCCCATCGCTGCTCGCCCGTTCTGGCGTCCCACCCGTTCGTCGAGTCCGGCTCGCCGTCGCCGCCCTGTGCCTGCACGACAACGGCGCCATCTGCGGACGCGCCGCAGAGCTTGCCCTCGATCGTGATCGGCTCAGAAAAGCCCGCCGCATACCCGGGTGCGAGCCAGGCGCCTTCCGGAACACTCGGATGAAGATTCACATCCGACGGCGTAGCCGGTCCGTCGGACGGGACAGGGCCGGGTCCCGACGCTGTGCACGCCCCCAGTGCGACGACCCCTGCAAGGACGATCCCACCGATGAGAAGCCGGTTGACGACGAGCCTCTTCACAACAATTCCTCCAGCAGACTCAGGTGTTCAGGATGCGACTTCGTGAGGAAGCCCCCTATGGCTGCCGCAGGAGTTGGATGGCCTCTTCCTTCCCGATCGCGAAGCGAGCGATACCCGGTGCAGCTCCCTGCCCGAGAGCGCTCCGGTGCCGCTCCGGCGCCGGAAGCCACCGGAGGATATAGGCGATGAGCGCTTCATTGCGTTCCCGGCCGGCCGGCGTCTGCCTGATCGCCCCCACGTCGACGCCGATCGATCCTCGGGCGAACACAAGCTCGACATTGTCGGCGACCTGAGGAAATGTCCGATGGTTGTCGACGATCATCGTGAACTCGCTCACGGGCATCTGCGCAGAGGACGACGCGCCGATTGTGCCCCGGTCAAAATCGATCACGATCTTCCCGCTCGTCATGACCGCGACGATCGGAATCAGAACCGCGTTCGCCACCACCAGGAGGATCAACCCGATCACGACACCCGTCCACGTCTGGTGAAAGGCAACAGCCCCGAGGAGCTGGCCGCCAAGAATGAGGAGCATCGCACCGTTCACTCCGATGAGGATCCACCACCAGGGCCTCGCATCACGCCGAGAAAAAGTTCGGGTCCCGACAAAACGCGCATCGGTAGCCATCCCGGACATACGGACAATCGTATCCATATGGTCCTCAGGCATCAGAACGCAACAGCGGAGCCCGGCCGACTAGCGTGGCCGACGCCGATGGGGCGGCTCTTCCGTCGTGCCGTCAACAGGTTCGTCGCTCCTCAAGCCCCTTGTGCGGGAGCGTTCACGGATCAGGCCGATGATCCCGCCCACGGCCATGCCGATCAGGTGGTTGGCGAGGAAAGCGGTGCCGAGCAGGATGGTCACAGCGACAACCAGGATCGTGAAGGCGGCAGGGAGCATCCAGAAGCCGAACAGGAACGAACCGTTGTCCATGGGGTCAGAGTAGCCCCAGGATGAGTGCCGCCCCTTCTCCCCTGGCCACTGAGTACCGGCCGCTCCGAGCGAGTCTGAGAAACGGGGCACCGGGACTGAGGGGTTTCCCGTAGACCCCGCTCAGAGGCCGATCCCAGACAAGACGAGGCTTCCCGAGCAATGAGTCGCTCGATGTCACCGCCTTCCATACAGCGATTTCCCAGGTATGCCATTCTGAGGGGAAGGCGACTCATCGTCCGTCCGGGCGCCGGACGGCACTCCGCAGAGAGAAGGAATGTCCCATGTCCTCCACCCCCGCCCCGACGACCGTCAAGATCGCGTTCTGGATCCTGCTGGTCGGCCTCATCATCGACCTCGTCTCCGGCGTCGTCTTCATCATCTCCGGCTTCGCTCTCCAGTCCTCCGGGCAGACCGCGAACGTCGACGGCACAGTCACCGGCGGCGGTATCTTCATCGCCACCGGGATCGTCGTGCTCGTGCTGGCGCTGATCGAGCTGATCATCCTCTGGAAGCTGCGCGCCGGCCGCAACTGGGCTCGTATCGTCATCACCATTCTGGAGATCCTCGCCCTCGGCAGCGTCTTCGCCGGCGTCTCCGTGCTCAGCACGATCGCAATCGTGCTCTCCATCGTGGCGCTCGTCCTCCTCTGGCTCCCCGCCTCCAACGCCTACTTCCGGCGCTGAGGAGATGCGGGCCCGTCGCTGAGACGGCGGGCCCGCATCTCAGCGCTTCATCCGCGCCATCGAGAACTGCGCCGACGCATAAGGCCCCGCCTGCGGGTTCGACACCGGATACGGCTCCGCCTCGAAACCGGCGACCTGCGTCGCATCGTCCCGGGGCACGTAGCCGAGCCGCGCGCCCTCGTCGAGCGACCACCAGCGCTCACTGTTCGCCGAGACCGCGTAGAACACCGCACCGGCCTCCGTCGTCTCCATCGCCGCATCGAAGGCGCGGAGCGCATCCTCCGGGCTCAACCACGTCCGCAGCTCACGCTGCGAGGTCGGCCGATCCTCATAGGAGCCGATCCGCACCGTCACCGTGATCATGCCGAACTTGTCGGCATAGAGCCGGCAGAGCGCCTCTCCGGCGACCTTCGCGACGCCGTAGAAGCCGTCCGGCCTCGTCGGCATCCCCGGTGCCACCGTCTCCCCCGCCGGATACATCCCGGTCACCCGATTGCTTCCGGCGACGACCACCCGCGCGATGCCGTTGCGTCGGGCCGCCTCCAGGACGTGGTAGCCGCCGACGATGTTCACCTCTGCAAGGTCGTGGAAGTCCGCCTCGTCCGACAGCCCGCCGAGATGCAGGATCCCCACGCACCCGGCAGCCGCGCGGACCATGCCGTCGAGGTCGCGCAGATCCACCGCGGACACCTCATCGTCGTCGAACGGCTCCGGCGCCGAGAGGTCCAGCGACCGGAGCGGGACGCCCCGCTCGGCGAGATGCCGGCGCAGCGCCGACCCGATGCGCCCCGCCGCACCGGTGACCAGCCATCGTCCTCTTTCCATCCCGTCACTCTAGGCGGGACCCCCGACACAGCCGTCGGGAGGCGTCTATCCGTAGAAGAGCTGCTCGAAGACCCGGCGTGCACGCCGGGTCACGCCCAGATACGTCTCCTCCAGAAGCCCCGCCGAACGATCCGGGTAGCCGAGGATGCGGCCCACGCCGTCGAGGTCGCGCACGTCCGTGGGAAGGACATCGCTCGTCTGGCCGGTGAGGAGGGTCATCGCCGACCGCAGCCGGCTCGACAGCCGCCACGCCTCGCTGAGACGCTCCCCGGCGTCCACCGGGATCAGGCCGGCCTCGACGGCCGCATCGAGCGCACGCAGCGTCGAGGTGGTCCTGAGGTCCGGCACGCGATGCGCATGCTGGAGCTGGATGATCTGCACCAGCCATTCGACGTCGCTGAGCGTCCCCGGTCCGAGCTTGAGATGGCGGCGGGGATCGATCCCCTGCGGAAGACGCTCGCCCTCGACCCTGGCCTTGATGCGCTTGATCTCCCGCACCGACGCGATGTCGAGCGATCCGGGGAACCTCAGGGAGTCCGCGAGGTCCTCGAAGCGTCGGATCAGCTTGACGCTCCCCGCGACCCCCCGCGCGCGCAGCAGCGCCTGCGCCTCCCAGGACAGCGACCACCGGCGGTAGTACTCCGCATAGGCGTCGTAGGACCGCACGAGCGGCCCGTTGCGCCCTTCCGGGCGCAGGTCGGCGTCGAGATCCAGCGGGAGGCGCTGATCGGTCAGATGCTCCCGGAGACCGGCCACGATGCGCGCGGCCAGCTGCTGCGCACGCGCCGGCTCCACGCCATTCGCGTCGTAGACGTAGAGGATGTCGGCGTCCGATCCGAAGCCCAGCTCGGCACCGCCGAACCGACCCATCCCGATCACCGAGAAGTCCAGATCGTCGTCCTCCGGCGGGACCACGTCACGGTACACGGCACGGAGCCCCGCTTGGATCGTCGCGTCGGTGATGTCGGTGAGGGCGCCGGCGACCTCGTCGATGCTCAACACGTCCAGCACCGCGCCCATCGCGACACGGAGCAGCTCCCGTCTCCGGAGGGCCCTGACCGCACGGAGCGCCGGTCCGATGCTCTCGTGCCTGGTCTGGATCGCCCTGGCCTCCTCGTCCAGCGCCGCCCTGCTGCGAGGGCGGAGCAGCTCGGTGTTGTCGAGCCAGGCGACCGACTCGGGGATCCACTCCATGAGCTCCCCCGCGTACCTGGACGAGGAGAGGAGCCGCGTGAGGCTCTCGGCCGCACCGGAGGAGTCCCGGAGCATCCGCAGGAACCAGGGGGTGTTGCCGAGCCGCTCGCTGATCCTGCGGAACGCGATCAGCCCGTAGTCGGGATCGGTCCCGTCGGCGAACCAGCGCACCATCACCGGCATGAGGTGCCGCTGGATCGTCGCCTTCCGACTGATCCCCGTGGTGAGCGCGCCGATATGGCGCAGCGCACCAGCCGGATCCCGGAAGCCGATCGCAGCGAGACGATCGTGCGCCTGGGCGGTCGAGAGCGTCCGCTCCTCGGCCTGCAGGCCGGCGACCGCGCTCAGCAGCGGACGGTAGAAGAGCCGCGTGTGCAGGTCGCGCACCTCGCGCCGGACGTCCTCCCACAGCGCCTGTATCCCGTTCGCCGTGTCGGCGAGACCCGTCGCCCTGGCCAGGATCCGCAGGCCGTCCTCCGTGCGGGGCATGAGGTGGGTGCGCTGCAGATCACGGAGCTGGAGGCGGTGCTCCATCAGCCGGAGCACGCGATAGTCGTCCGCGAAGGTCGCCGCCTCGCTCCGGCCGATGTAGCCGCCGGCGACGAGTGCCTCCAGCGACTCCAGAGTCCCTCTCGTGCGCAGGGACGGGTCCGTGAGCCCGTGCACGAGCTGGAGCAGCTGGACGGTGAACTCGATGTCGCGCAGCCCGCCGGGGCCCAGCTTGACCTGATAGGCGACGTCCTCCGGCGAGATGTGGTCGGTGACCCTCTCCCGCATGCGCTGCACGCTGCCCACGAAGTCCTCACGCGCGGCGCTGGACCAGACCTTGGGCTGCACCGCGTCGATGTAGGCGCTGCCCAGCTCGGGGTCGCCGGCCATCGCCCTGGCCTTCAGCAGCGCCTGGAACTCCCAGCTCTTGGCCCAGCGGTCGTAGTACGCGAGATGGGAGCTCAACGACCGGACCAGCGCGCCCTGCTTGCCTTCTGGGCGGAGGGCCGCATCCACCTCCCAGAGCGGCGGCTCGGCCGAGACGCCGGCGAGGACCTGCATCACCTCGCGCGCGAGGCGGGTCGCCAGATCGATCGCGCGCGGCTCGTCGAGCCGGTCCTCGTCCATCGTGCCGCCGACGAAGATCACGTCGACGTCGCTGATGTAGTTGAGCTCGCGCGCTCCGGCCTTGCCCATGCCGATGATCGCGAGACGGGTGAGGGCGATCTCCTCCGCGACGTCCGCCGCAGGGTCGATGCCGCCGATCGCCGCGCGGGCGACGGTGAGCGCTGTTTCCAGGGCCGCCCCCGCGGCATCGGCGAGCGCCGCGGAGACCTTCGGCGTGAGGGACGCCGGGTCCGTGGCCATGAGATCGACGGCGGCGATCTCCGCGAGGCACCGTCGGTACTCCACGCGCAGCGCGATCCTGGTCTCGTCCGCACCGGATGCGGCGACGCCGTTCGCCGCACCCACAGCCCCCAGCAGGCGAGCACGCAGCTCACTCGGCCCGGGAAGCCCGTCCCGGGCGGTCGCGAGCGCGTCCAGCTCCTCCGGACGCCGCTCGAAGAACCGCGCGAGGCCGGCCGAGGCGCCGAAGACCCGCCACAGACGCGCACGGGACTCCGGCTCCGCGAGCAGCGGAGCGATCCGATCCGCCGCTCGCCGGGCAACGCGCAGCAGACCTGCCACCGCACCGTCGGGGTCGGCGGCGGTGAGCCCGTCGATCAGCGAGGCACGATCGATCCCGGTGAGCCCGGCGAGCTCGGTCAGCCCCTCCGCGCCGGCGGAGAGCTCGACGAAGCCGAGCCTCGCGAGCGCCGAGAGGGAGACGGATGCGTCAGGACGGGGCATGGCCGCCGGATCAGAGCAGCTCGAGGTTGCTCTTGAGCTCGAAGGGGGTCACCTGCCCGCGGTAGGCCTCCCACTCACGATGCTTGTTCATCAGCACGTGGGAGAACACCTGCTCGCCCAGGGTCTCGGCGACGAGCTCGGAGTCCTGCATGAGCTCCAGCGCGTGATCCAGGCTGGCCGGCAGCGGCGCGTAGCCGAGGGCACGGCGCTCCGCGCCGCTCAGCGACCAGACGTTGTCCTCGGCCTCGGGAGGAAGCTCGTACCCCTCCTCGATGCCCTTCAGACCGGCCGCCAGCATGAGCGCGTAGGCGAGATACGGATTGGCCGCGGAGTCCAGCGCGCGGTACTCCACGCGCGAGGACTGGCCCTTGTTCGGCTTGTACATGGGGACTCGGACGAGAGCGGAACGGTTGTTGTGGCCCCAGGTGACGAAGCTCGGGGCCTCGTCGCCGCCCCAGAGCCGCTTGTACGAGTTGACGAACTGGTTGGTGACCGCGGAGATCTCGTTCGCGTGGCGCAGGAGGCCTGCGATGAACTGCCGGCCGGTGCGCGACAGCTGGTACTTCGCGCCCTCCTCGTAGAAGGCGTTCACATCGCCCTCGAACAGCGACATGTGCGTGTGCATGCCGCTGCCGGGCTGGCCGCTGAGCGGCTTGGGCATGAACGTCGCATAGACGCCCTGCTCGATCGCGACCTCCTTGATCACGGTCCGGAAGGTCATCAGGTTGTCCGCGGTGGTCAGCGCGTCGGCGTAGCGCAGGTCGATCTCGTTCTGCCCGGGACCGCCCTCGTGGTGGCTGAACTCCACCGAGATGCCGAGGTCCTCGAGCATGCGCACGGATCGGCGACGGAAGTCGTGCGCCGTGCCGCCCGGCACGTTGTCGAAGTAGCCCGCCGAGTCGACCGGAACCGGGCCCTCCGGCCCGTAGGAGGACGACTTCAGCAGGTAGAACTCGATCTCCGGGTGGGTGTAGAACGTGAATCCCGCGTCGGCGGCCTTCGCCAGCGCACGCTTGAGCACGTGCCGGGGGTCGGCGACGGCGGGGCGGCCATCCGGAGTGGTCAGGTCGCAGAACATCCGCGCGGTCGGATCGATCTCGCCCCGCCAGGGCAGGATCTGGAACGTCGTGGGATCGGGCTGCGCCAGGAGGTCCGACTCGAAGCTCCGCGTCAGACCCTCGATCGCCGAGCCGTCGAAGCCGATGCCCTCGGCGAAGGCCCCCTCGACCTCCGCCGGCGCGATCGCGACGGACTTGAGGGTCCCGATGACGTCCGTGAACCAGAGGCGGACGAACTTGACGCCGCGCTCCTCGATCGTGCGCAGGACGAAGTCACGCTGCTTGTCCACGGCTCAGGCCCCGGAGCCCGAGCCGGAGCCCGCGCCCCAGCCGTCCTCTTCGGCATCGGCCGCGGCCCACGCCCTGGAGTTCTCCTCGAGCTTCTCCGGCGCCTTCGCCGCGGCGTCGGCCGTGTCGAACGGACCGACCCGATCCGCCGACGGCGAGAGCATTCCGAACTCGACCTCGCCGGTACGCAGGTTGAACCAGTACTTGTTGTCGTCGTCAGCCACGGGGTCTCCTTCGTGAGCGCTTGTCACGATCCTACTGGCGACCGCGCCGATCGCTAGGCTGGAGCGCATGGCACAAGCGATCGGCGTGGACATCGGCGGAACCGGCATCAAGGCGGGGATCGTCAACCTCGAACACGGCACCCTCGACTCGGACCGCATCCGCGTCCCCACCCCCGTCGGCGCATCGCCCCAGGACGTCCTGGACGCGGTCAAGCAGGTGCTGGACACGCTCGGGGTCTCGGAGTCCCGACTGCCGCTCGGCGTCGCCTTCCCGGCGATCGTCAAGTACGGCCGCACCCTCTCCGCGGCCAACATCTCGAAGGAGTGGATCGGCTTCGAGGCCGAGAAGTTCTTCGAGGACGGACTGGGGCGCGAGATCCACTTCGTGAACGACGCGGACGCCGCAGGAGTCGCCGAGGTCCGCCACGGCGCCGCCCGCGATTCGCGCGGCCTCACGATCATCACCACGCTCGGCACCGGCATCGGGTCTGCGTTCCTCTACGACGAGGTGCTCCTGCCCAACACCGAGCTCGGCCACCTCGACCGCAACGGCGAGTCCATCGAGCGGTGGTGCGCCTACTCCGCGATGGAGCGCGAGGAGCTCACCTGGGAGGAGTGGTCCGCCCGCCTCCAGGTGTTCTACCGGCACGTCGAGTTCCTGTTCAGCCCCGACCTGTTCGTCGTCGGGGGCGGTGTCTCGAAGCACCCGGAGAAGTTCCTGCCTCTCCTGGACATCAAGACGCCCATCGTCGCGGCCGTGCACCGCAACTCCTCGGGGATCATCGGCGCGGCGTCGCTCGCCGCGGACTGACCTCCAACCATCGGCCTCTGACGCAGAGAGCCCGGTCACGCGATCGCGTGACCGGGCTCTTCCGTTTCGGAGCGAACGGGCCGGCCTGTACGCCGGGTTCTGTCCCGGGATCCGCCGAAGCGGATCCCATCGACGGTCATCTCTCTCGGCGACGCGTTGCCGCGCCGCTCCAGCGGCCTACCCGGGGACTCGGCGAGCCGCGTCAACATCCCCTGTCTGACCTTGCTCCGGGCGAGGTTTACCGAGCGGATCGCGTCACCGCGACCCCTGGTGGTCTCTTACACCACCCTTTCACCCTTACCGGGACGAGCCCGGCGGTCTTCTCTCTGTGGCACTGTCTCGCGGATCACTCCGGGTGGGTGTTACCCACCGCCCTGCCCTGTGGAGCCCGGACGTTCCTCGGTGCGGTCTCCCGCCACGCGACCGTCCAGCCGACCCGTTCGCGGTCCCAGTCTACGAGGACTTCCCCGCGTCCGCCGAAATGCGCAGGTCCAGAGGGATCTCGATGTCGAAGCCGGGGAAGAGCCGTCGCGTCGCCGCCGTCGCCGCGTCGCGGACGATCTCGGCGGCACGATCCGCCAGTTCCGCCGGGCAATGCACGATCACCTCATCGTGGAGGAAGAAGGCCAGATGCGCCCGATCGCCGAAGACCGGCCCCGAACGATCCGCGGGGATCGCGGCATCCGGGAGCGCCGCGAGCCGATGGCGGATCTCCGCCAGCCAGAGGAGGGACCACTCGGCCGCAGTGCCCTGGACCACGAAGTTGCGGGTGAAACGACCGCGGTCACGCGCCGTGCTGCGTGCCCGCCGCTCCTCCATCCCTCCCGCGTCCGGGTCGCTCGCCCGGGACTGCGCCTCGACCCATCCCGCATCGGGCGGTGGCGAGCTGCGACCGAGGACCGTGGTCACGACGCCGCCCTCCTCCCCCGTCCGCGCTGCGGCGTCAACCAAGGCCATGGCCGAGGGGAACACCGAGCGAAGACGCGGGGCGAGCCGACCGCTGTCCCCCGTCGTCGCTCCGTACATCGCACCGAGCACCGCGTACTTCGCCTCCTCGCGCGTCGCCACCACCCCGGAACGCACGATGCCGTCGTAGAGATCGCTCCCCCGCGCCGCCGCCGCCATCGCGCGATCCTTCGCCATCGCGGCGAGGACCCGCGGTTCCAGCTGCGCGACATCCGCGCAGACGAGCAGCCAACCGTCGTCGGCACGGACCGCGGGGCGAAGGCTGCGCGGGATCTGAAGCGCGCCGCCTCCGGCCGAGGCCCAGCGGCCCGTGACCACCCCTCCGGTGAGGTAGATCGGGCGGAACCGTTCCTCTCGGACCCAGTCCGCGAGCCAGGACCAGCCGTTCGCGGTGAACAGCCGCGCGAGCTTCTTGTACTCCAGCAGCGGCGCCACCACCGGGTGCTTCACCTCGGCCAGCTCCCAGCGCGAGGTGGAGTCGACGAGGATCCCCGCACGGCGGAGCGACCGGAGCAGCCGAGGAGGGCTGTCCGGGTTCAGCGTCGCGTCGTCGAGCCGCTCGCCGACCTCCTGCGCGAGCTCGGCCATCCTCGCCGGCCTCGCCCCGGATCTCGGCTTCGGTCCGAGCGCCTCCGCCAGGATGCGCTCGTGGACGGCCGTGCTCCACGGCAGCCCGGCGGCGGTCATCTCCTCGGCGATGAGCGCGCCCGTCGACTCCGCCGCGCAAAGGAGGGCGAGTCGTCCGTCCGGAGCCGCGCGGAGGGCGGTCGATTGCCGAGCCCGCTCGGCGAGCAGCTCCTCCACCCCGGCGCCGGGGGCGGGATCCGCGTCCAGGGTGAACAAGGCCGGCGCTTCCCCACCGCCGACCACGGGGTCCGTGCGGACCCAGGAGGCGGATGCCGCCAGCGGCGCCGCGAGCGCCGACGTGTCCCGAAGGATCGCGTGGCAGAGGAGGAGGTCGTACGCGCGACGGATTCGGACGCCGGCGGCGAGCAGCAGCGGAGACACGTCGCGCAGATGACGGACGATCCACCGCGGCTCGCACGAGCGCTCCCAGTCCGCGACGCGCGCCACGAGGCCCGCATCGTCGAACTCCTCACGCCCGAGCTCCCGGTCCTCGGCATCCAGCAGCACGGCGATCCAGCCCCGCCGATCGCCGTGCCTGGCCAGCAGGATCGCCGCCGGAGCCGTCGGCGCATCGTCCGCCGTCACGAGGCGCGCTCCCTCGATCTCGCATCAGCGAGGACACGCGGATGACGGATCTGATGCACCTTCCGAACCTACGCCCGACCTCCGACATCCGTTCACCGGCGGCCTCGCGCACGGCCGCCCTCTGTTGCCGCTCGTGTCGGACGGGGCGCGGATGTCGGGATCACCGGTTAGCGTGAGGAGCACCCCCGAGAGGAGCCCCCATGACCGATCCGCTCATCGCCCACAACGGCTTCGCCCTTCCCGTGCAGGGCCTCGGCACGTACGGCTTCCGCGGAGAAGCCGGTGCCGACGCCGTACGCGCGGGCATCGAGTCCGGCTACCGCCTGATCGACACCGCTTTCAACTACGAGAACGAGGGAGCTGTCGGCTGGGGCGTCTCCGGCGCCGCGGTCGAACGCGACGAGCTGATCGTCACGACGAAGCTCGCGGGAAGACACCACGAACGGGCGAGCGCTCTCGTCACGATCGAGGAGAGCCGCCTCCGGCTCGGGCTCGACGTGATCGACCTCCTCCTCATCCACTGGCCCAACCCGAGCATCGGGAAGTACGTCGAGGCATGGGGCGCGCTGGTGGAGGCGCGCGACCGCGGCCAGGTCCGGCAGATCGGCGTGTCCAACTTCCTCCCCGAGCACCTCGAACGCATCGAGGCGGAGACCGGGGTGCGGCCGGTCGTGAACCAGATCGAGCTGCACCCATACTTCCCCCAGACCGACGCCCTCGCCTACCACCGGAAGCACGGGATCATCACCGAGGCATGGAGCCCCCTGGGCAGGGCCGGCGAGCTGCTCTCCGAACCGGTCGTGCAGGAGGTCTCGAATGCCCATGGGCTCACTCCGGCGCAGACGGTGCTGGCGTGGCACGCGACCCGTGGCACCGTCGCGATCCCGAAGGCCGCCGACCCCGCCCACCAGGCATCGAACCTGGCTGCGGCGGAGATCCGCCTCGACGAGGCCGAGGTCGACGCCATCACCGCTCTCGGTCGCGCGGATGGACGGCTCTTCGACGCAGACCCCGCGACCCACGAGGAGCTCTGACCCCCGGCATCGGAGGGGAGGGTTCGGACGGACCGACGGTCGCCGAGGCTAGAACAGGGTCTCGGCGGCCGTCGCCTCGGGTGTCGCCTCGTCGAACCCGTCGAGGTTCCGCAGAAAGCTCGCCCGCGCATCCATGGACTCGTTCGCCGCGGCATCCGCCCGTTTGTTCTGCTCGCGCGGAATCCACTCGAACGTCACGTCCCGTGACCCGATCAGCGCGTGCGCGTCGCGCGCGAGCTGCTGCATGTCAGGGTGCTTGATCTTCCAGCGCCCCGACATCTGCTCGACGACGAGCTTGGAGTCCATCCGCACCCGGACCCGCGCCTCATCGTCCCGGGCGAACGCCGACTCGAGTCCCGCGATCATCCCGCTGTACTCCGCGACGTTGTTCGTCGCGATGCCGACGTCCACACCACGCTCGGCGAGGATCTCCCCCGTGTCGGCATCGATGACCACTGCTCCGCCGGCGGCGATTCCCGGATTGCCGCGGGAGCCCCCGTCGGCCTCGACGATGAGGCGACGGCTCACAGCCCCGGTTCCTCGGTCCGGAGCCCCGATTCCTCGGTCCGGACGAGGATGCATCCGCATTCCGGGCAGAAGACGACCTCGTCGGCCGGCGCCTGACGGATGGTGTTCACATCGGTCCCGGAGAGCACCATCCGACAGGCCTCGCAGGTGCCTCGGCGAAGCAGCGCCGCCCCGGCGGTCCGCGACGCCCGGCGCTCGTACTCGGCCAGGAGCGACGGGGACACCGAGTCGGTCAGCGCTGCGCGGTCCCGGGCGAGGTGCTCGCCCTCGGTCGTCGCCGCAGCGATCTGGGCCTTGGCCTCCGTGGTCAGCGACGTTCCTTCGGCGGTGGTCGTGTCGATGAGCGCCTGCTGGGCGCCGAGGGCGGACTCCGCGTCCTCAAGGCGGCCCATGACGTCCAGCTGCGCGTCCTCGAGGTCGCTCAGACGCCGTGCGAGGCTCGCCAGCTCCTGCTCCAGGGCGACGGCGTCCTTCGCGCTCGATGTCGCCGCCAGCCGATCGCTGTCACGAGCGCGCCGCTGCTCGGCCACCGTCACGTCCGCCTCGACGCGCGAGAGCTCGGCCTGAAGGTCATCACGTGCACCCGCGAGGACCGTGAGCTCTCGCAGCTGCTGCTGCCGGAGCGCGGAGAGTTCGTTGATCCGCGCCGCCTGGGCCGGATGGGTCCTGGTGTGCTCGGCACGGGCGATCCTCTGGTCGAGGTCTGCGATGTCCAGGAGCACGCGCTGGTGTTCGGGATTGGCTTTCACGCCTCAAACCTACGCCAGGAACCCGCGTCGCCTGCCCGACAGCGACGCCTCAGCCGGTCACGCCGTCGAGATAGCGCCATTCCCGCCCCTCGCGCGTGAATCGGCTGACCTCGTGGAGCGCTCCCCGCTCCGCACCGTCCCGATACCTCGCGATGAAGGAGACGACCCCTTCCCTGTCGAACGGGCCACCGGCCTCCGTACCGAGGATCTCGAGTCCGAGCCAGCGAACGCCGTCATCCAGGTCGAGCGAGGACGGCCGCGTCGACGGGTGCCAGGAGCGGAGCAGATAGGCCTCGTCCCGTCGGGCGAAGGCGGTGTATCGCGAGCGCATGAGCCGTTCGGCGGTCGGGGCCGGCCGACCGCCGAGGATCGGCCCGCAGCACGATGCGAAGAGGTCACCCGTGCCGCACGGGCAACGCCGTCGCTTCTCGTCCATCGGGCCTCCTCCGCGTCATGACAACGATATCGAGTGGACGCGCGCTCGGAGGGGAATACCCTCCCGGGGTATATGGTTGAGGCCATCATGGACCAGCACCCCAGGACCGAGCCCGTCGCGCACGAGCACGAGCACATGGATCATTCGCCGACCGCCCGCGCGTCCGGCATGCCCGACGCGCCCTCGGACCACGGGGCGCACGGTGAGCATGGCTCCTCCTCCGAGAAGCACGGCGACCACGCCGGCCACCATGGCGATTCCGGCCACGCGGGGCATGCAGGTCATGCCGATCACGTCGGACAGTTCCGTCGTCTCTTCTGGATCATGCTGGTGCTCGCGATCCCGGTGGTCGCCTTCTCGCCGATGTTCGCGATGCTCCTCGGATACGGCCTTCCCGAGGGCCCGGTCTTCTCGTGGATCTCCCCGGTCCTCGGCACCGTCGTGTTCCTCTGGGGCGGGCGCCCGTTCCTCGTGGGCGCCGTCGACGAGCTCAAGGCGCGGCGCCCGGGGATGATGCTGCTCATCGCTCTGGCGATCACGGTCGCCTTCGTCGCCTCCTGGGGCGCCACACTGGGCGTCCTGCACCACGAGCTCGACTTCTGGTGGGAGCTCGCCCTGCTGGTCGTGATCATGCTGCTGGGCCACTGGATCGAGATGCGCTCCCTCGCTCAGACCACCTCCGCGCTCGATTCGCTCGCCGCCCTCATCCCGGACGAGGCCGAGCTCGTGGACGGCGAGGACGTCCGCGTCGTCACGCCGTCGGACCTCCGCGTGGGCGACGTCGTCCTCGTCCGCCCCGGCGGGCGGGTTCCGGCCGACGCGATCGTCGAGAGCGGCTCGGCCGACATGGACGAGTCGATGATCACCGGCGAGTCCCGCCCGGTGCGCCGCGATGTCGGCGACGCCGTGATCGCGGGCACCGTGGCCACCGACTCCGGCCTGCGGGCGCGGGTGACCGCCGTCGGCGACGACACCGCACTCGCCGGGATCGGCCGGCTGGTCGCGGAGGCCCAGAACTCGTCCTCGCACGCTCAGCGCCTCGCCGATCGAGCCGCCGGATGGCTCTTCTGGTTCGCGCTGATCGCGGGCGTCGTCACCGCCATCGCCTGGACGGCCTTCGGCATGCCCGATGCCGCCGTCGTCCGCGCGATCACCGTCCTTGTGATCGCCTGCCCGCACGCGCTGGGGCTCGCGATCCCGCTCGTCGTGTCCATCGCCACCGAACGCGCCGCCCGCGCGGGGATCCTCGTCAAGGACCGCATGGCGCTGGAGCGGATGCGGAAGGTCGACGCCGTGCTGTTCGACAAGACGGGAACCCTGACCGAGGGATCCCCCGCCGTCACCGCCGTCGCCCCCGCCGCGGGATTCTCCGAGGACGAGGTCCTGCGCCTGGCGGCATCGGCCGAGGCCGATTCCGAGCATCCGCTCGCCGCTGCGATCGTCACGGCGGCCGGCGCCCGCGACATCCGCCGCAGCCCTGTCGCCGACTTCCGATCGGAGCCCGCTCTCGGCGTCCGCGCCGTGCTCGACGGCCGAGTCGTCGAGGTCGGCGGACCGGCCCTTCTCGAACGGACAGGGGTCGACGAGTCTCCGATCGCCGCGACCTGGCGGACCGAGGGCGCCATCATCCTGCACGTACTCGTCGATGGCCGGCTGGCGGGCGCACTGCGGCTCGCCGACGCGATCCGCGAGGAGTCCCGCGCGGCGGTGGGCGCGCTGCAGCGCCGCGGGATCGCCGTGGTCATGATCACCGGCGACGCGGAGGCCGTCGCGGCGTCCGTGGCGAAGGAGCTCGGCATCACGCGCTTCTTCGCCGGAGTCCGCCCCGAGGACAAGTCGGCGCGGGTCGCCGAGCTCCAGGCCGAGGGCAGGACCGTCGCGATGGTCGGCGACGGGGTGAACGACGCGCCTGCGCTCGCCCGCGCCGATGTCGGCATCGCGATCGGGGCGGGAAC
Organism: Microbacterium resistens; assembly: GCF_031456305.1. Classification (GTDB taxonomy): domain Bacteria; phylum Actinomycetota; class Actinomycetes; order Actinomycetales; family Microbacteriaceae; genus Microbacterium; species Microbacterium resistens_A. The sequence continues at coordinate 301,926 of NZ_JAVDUM010000002.1, read as the reverse complement.
CGACGTCGCCATCGGCTCCGCCGGGGTGATCCTCGCCAGCGACGATCCCCGTTCGGTGATCTCGACGATCGAGCTGTCCCACGCCGCCTATCGGAAGATGACGCAGAACCTGTGGTGGGCCGCGGGGTACAACCTCGCCGCCGTGCCGCTGGCCGCCGGCGTGCTCGCACCCATCGGCTTCCTGCTGCCGATGTCGATCGGCGCGGTCCTGATGTCGATCTCGACGGTCGTGGTCGCGCTCAACGCCCAGCTCCTGCGTCGCCTCGACCTGCGCCCGGAGCGGGTCCGCGACCGCTGACCGCCCGCCCCGCCCCGCTGCGGCCCGAGCCTGTCGGCGAGGGAGGGAGCGGGTGCGGCGAGAACGCCGCGAGGGAAGCCCGCCGTCACACCGTCCGGCTCAGGAGGTCGAGCCCGTCGAGGATGAGGTCAAGCCCGAATCGGAACTCGTCGTCCAGCTCCTCCTCGCTGCTCGCAGCGCGCGCAGCCGCCACTTCCGCCAGGTGCGGGTACTCCCCCGTCGACAGGTCTTCGAGCACGCTCCGGGCAAGATCCTGGAGGCTCTCCGCCTCGCCCACCGGAAGGCTCCTCTCCTGGAGCGCGTATCCATAGACGTAGCTGTCGATCGCCGACACCGCATGCACCGCCATCGCCACCGTGAACCCCGCCGCGCGGAGAGTGCTCAGAACCGCGTCGTGGTGGCGGTAGGTCGCCGGCCCCGATCGCCGCCGCGAGTCGAGGAGCCCGATGGCCCAGGGATGACGTCGCAACGCTTCGTGCGCGGAGACGGCCCGCCCACGGATCGCCTCTCGCCACGAGAGATTCGGGTCGGGCAGTGCGATCTCCGCGAACACGGCGTCGACCATTCCGTCCAGGAGATCGTCCCGCCCTGTCACGTAGTTGTACAGCGACATCGCCTCGACGCTCAGCACCGCGGCGACGGCCCGCATCGTGACGCCGGTCAGGCCCGACTCGTCGGCGATGCCCACCGCCGCCCCGACGACGCGGGGCCGGCTCAACGGCTCACGCCGCGACGATCCGGCCGATGGGGTCGCTCTGCTCATCTGCCCGTTCCTCACGCTTGACTCCGCGAACGTCGCAAGCCTACGTTTACTTACACTGTAAGTAAACGGAAACGAGGAGAAGACATGGCCATCGAGCGGATCTGCATCATCGGCGCGTCGGGGAAGCTCGGCCAGCATCTGGTGGGACAGGCGTTGGATCGCGGATGGGAGGTCGTCGCCGTCTGCCGTGCACGGAGCGTCGACAAGCTCGCCCGTTACGCGGATCGGATCACGATCGTCCCCGGTGACACGAACGACCCGACGGTCATCCGTCGCGCAGTCGCCGGGTGCACCGGAGTGCTCACGGTCCTCGTCCCGTGGGGCGTCCACGGGTACTCCTCCGGGACGGCGCAGGCCGTGCTCGACCACGCCGACGCGGATGCGCGTCTCGTCTTCTCCTGCGGCTGGCACGTCCCCCGCGACGACCATGATCGCTACACCAGGGCGAACCGGATGTCGATGATCCTCATCTCCCGGATCGCACGCGCACTCCGGGTGATCGACGTTGAGGACCAGATCGAGGCCGCCCGCCGGATCTACGCCAGCGATCGCCGCTGGACCCTCGTCCGCGCGAGCGATCTGGAAGAGGGCGAGAGCGAAGGCCTGCCGGTGTGGACCGCCCATGTCGGCGATCCGGTCCTCGCGAGCAATCGCACCCGTCGCACCGATTTCGCGCTGTTCATGATCGAGGCGCTCACCGACGACGCGCTGCTTCAGCAGGCACCGGCGATCGTCGGCCGCCTGACGCCCAGCGCCCTCGCCCACCCGCGCTGAACATCAATGAACACCACGGATGCCCCGCCACTCCGGCCTCGATCTCGACTTTCGTCCGATTGCACGCGTAATAGGTCCGATCGCACGCGTAATAGACGGCTCCGCATCGGCTCTCTCGTAGAGATGCATCGCGATCGCGTGCGAACGCACGATCGCTCTCGATCGGAAAGCCCCCATGACGATTCCCCCACCCCTCGACCGATCGCCGGTGACGGCCCAGAGCCTGTCCCGCGCCGATGACGATCACCACCTCGGCCTGCCTTCCCACCCTCTGCCCGGGGCACGACCCGGGCAGGCGGTCTCCCGGTGCATCGAGAGATACGCCACGTTCACCGGCCGTGCGTCCCGCAGCGAGTTCTGGTGGATCGCACTCCTCCTGGTCCCTCTCGGTCTCGTGCCCGTAGCGCTCATCGGGGGCGGGCTCTTCCTGACGCTCGCCGAAGACGGTCTGCGCGTCGCCGACGCGCCCGACGCGGTGCCTCTGCTCTTCACCGGCGGTCTCCTCGCGCTGCTGATCTTCGGCGCCACCGCGCTCCCGTCGCTGGCTCTGGCCTGGAGACGCATGCACGATGCGGACATGCCGGGGCCGCTTGCCCTCCTGGGCCTCGTTCCCTTCATAGGGACAGTGGCCCTCGCCCTCCTCGCCCTGCGACCGTCCAGGACGAGCGGCGCCCGATTCGACCGATGACGCCCCAGCGGAATAGCCGGCGCGCGACGTCGGTTGGCCCGGTCATGGACGACTTCGCCCGCGAAGACAAGGATGTGCGGCCTCTCGGGAAGGACGCCGACGACTTCTGGCGGGACCAGACCAGCACCGAGGGAAAGCCGCCCCGCGTCATGATCCGGGTCTTCACGCCCCCGGGGACGCTGGAGGAACGGATCTCCTTCTACGAGGATCTCCAAGGCGTGGACGCGGATGTCTGGTTCCCGTTCCCCGATGCGCGGCTCCGTCTCGCGATGGTGGGCGCCTTCCTCATCATCGAGGGCGACGACGAGGCGCTGGCACCCTTCCGCTCGACCACCGGAACGCTTCTCGTCGACGATGTCCAGCCGTACTACGACAAGCTCGTCGCCGCGGGCGCCGAGATCATCTTCCCGTTGCAGCAGGTCCCCACCGGCGCGGGATTCAACGCCGTGCACCCCGACGGCACCGTCGTCGAGTACGTGCACCACCGCCCGACGCCCGACGGGCGCTAGGTCTCCGACGCATGCCGCACCCCGTTCTCGCGTAACGTCCGGGCCTGTTCACCGTCTCACGGACGTAGGCGACGCACACGGTCTGATCGCCTCCGTGCATCCGATGTTCTCTGACAGGGCTGGCCTGCCGAGCCATCCGGGTCTACGGTCGAACGCAGGAAACACGCCGTAGACCGGCGGAGACGCGACACGAATAGAGGCGGAGTGGATCTCGACGGATGGTGGTCAAAGCTGGATCCCTCGGACCTCGCCTATCTGACCGACGGAGCAGGACGAGGGATCCCCGCGGATGTCATGCGGCGGATCCTCGATGCCTATGAACCCGATCCCACCGACCTCTGGGACGCACTGGTCGACCCGAACAGCCCCGTCACGGCGCAGGATCTCTACGATGCCGCCGAGAGGGAGACGGAGGAGAGCGACGGCAAGGGAACAGGCCGGGACGACGCTGGATGACCCGGGCGAACCTGCATGACGATTCCCCGCCTGGCGGGAGAATCGGACGGGAGACACCCGCCGAGCGGGGAACCTCCCGCCGCATGGGACGACGCTGCGGTGGGCCCTGAGGGACTCGAACCCCCGACCCTCTGGGTGTAAACCAGATGCTCTAACCAACTGAGCTAAAGGCCCGCGATCGTCCAGTCTAGCGAGCACCGTCCCGGCATATGCGCGGCCTAGACTGACGATCATGGAGGGAGCCCGGCGACCGGCGACGCTGATCGAGAGGGCCACCCCGACCTGGGGACGCGTCTACTTCGCGCTCCAGGCGCTGGCCGGTGCCGCGTGGTGGATCGGCGTCTTCACCATCCCCGCAGTCCGGACGGCGACCCTCGGCACGCTCGATGCCCCGGTGATCGCCGCCCTGGACATCCCCCTGTTCGTCCTCGGATCGGCCCTGGTCGGCTTCGGTATCAGGGCCGCGGTCTGGGTTACCGTCCCGTGGACGATCCTCGTCGCCGCCGGCATGGCGCTGTACGCGACCCTTACGGGGACCGCCGGTTGGGGCGCCCTGCTGATGATCGCGGCCGCGATCGGCTCGGTGGGCGCAGGGGTCCTCGTCCTGGTCGGACGCGTCCCCTCGGAATGGCTTCTGGTCGGCCCCTTCCGCTTCCGGCCGGCCGGGCCGTCGCGCACACGGTCCCTGCTGTCCAGGACCGGCGCGCAGATCCTCGTGTTCTCCGGGCTGTTCCTCGTCCTGCTTCCCGCGATCATCCTGTTCCTGGAGCTCCGATGGGGACTGCACGTCAGCGTCCCGATCGGTGTGCGCATCGCCGGCGGCGGCCTCCTCATCGCCGCGTTCGCGCTCTCGATGTGGTCGGCCGCGTCGATGTCGGTCCAGGGCGAGGGCACGCCGCTGCCGTCCGCGATGCCCCGCCGTCTGGTGATCGCCGGGCCCTACCGCTACGTGCGGAACCCGATGGCGGTCGGCGGGATCGCACAGGGCATCGCGGTCGGAATGATCGCCGGATCCTGGCTGGTCGTCCTCTACGCGCTCGGCGGCTCCCTGCTCTGGAACACACTGGTCCGGCCGTTGGAGGAGGCCGATCTCGAGGAGCGGTTCGGATCCGAGTTCCGCGCCTACCGAGACCGGGTCTCCTGCTGGCTCCCCCGCCGTCCACAGTCCTCGCACCGGAACGCCGGAACAGGGATAGGCTGAGGTCGGCGCGCGCTGTGCGGAACCGACAAGGCTCCCCCGCGTGGCATCCCGTTTCCATGGCATGAACTGCCATACAGACGAAAGGCTCCACGTGACCGTTCACGATCAGGATCCGTACTCGCAGGGCCCGCTCGACAGCGACCCGGAAGAGACCGGCGAGTGGCAGCAGTCCCTGGACGAGCTGGTCGAGGCCAAGGGCCACGGGCGCGGCCGAGAGATCATGCTCAGCCTGCTCAAGCGCTCCAAGGAGCTCCACCTGGGTGTGCCGATGGTTCCCACCACGGACTACATCAACACCATCGCCCCGGAGAACGAGCCCGAGTTCCCCGGCGACGAGGAGATCGAGCGCCGCTACCGCGCCTGGATCCGCTGGAACGCCGCGATCACGGTCCACCGTGCGCAGCGCCCCGGCATCGGCGTCGGCGGCCACATCTCGACCTACGCCTCCTCCGCAGCGCTGTACGAGGTCGGCTTCAACCACTTCTTCCGCGCCGCGGACGCGGAGGGCGGCGCGGACCAGGTCTTCATCCAGGGCCACGCCTCCCCCGGCATCTACGCCCGTTCCTTCCTCGAGGGCCGTCTGACCGAGAAGAACCTCGACGGCTTCCGTCAGGAGCAGTCGCAGGCGCCGTTCGGGATCCCGTCCTACCCGCACCCCCGTCTGATGCCGGAGTACTGGCAGTTCCCGACCGTCTCGATGGGCCTCGGCCCGATCAACGCGATCTACCAGGCGATGTCGAACAAGTACATCGAGAACCGCGGCATCAAGGACACCTCGGGCTCGCATGTCTGGGCGTTCCTCGGCGACGGCGAGATGGACGAGATCGAGAGCCGCGGCCAGCTGCAGGTCGCCGCCAACGAGGGCCTGGACAACCTGACCTTCGTGATCAACTGCAACCTCCAGCGCCTCGACGGCCCGGTCCGCGGCAACGGCAAGATCATCCAGGAGCTGGAGTCGTACTTCCGCGGCGCCGGCTGGAACGTCATCAAGGTGATCTGGGGCCGCGAGTGGGACGACCTCCTCGCCCGCGACACCGACGGCGCGCTGCTGAACATCATGAACGTCACCCCGGACGGCGACTACCAGACGTACAAGGCCGAGTCCGGCGCGTACGTCCGCGAGCACTTCTTCGGGCGCGACGAGCGCGCGGCGGCCCTGGTCCAGGACTACTCGGACGAGCAGGTCTGGAACCTCAAGCGCGGTGGTCACGACTACCGGAAGGTCTACGCGGCGTTCAAGGCCGCCGTCGAGCACAAGGGCCAGCCCACGGTGATCCTCGCCAAGACCGTCAAGGGCTACGGCCTCGGTCCGCACTTCGAGGGGCGCAACGCGACGCACCAGATGAAGAAGATGACGCTGGAGAACCTCAAGACCTTCCGCGACGCGATGCACATCCCGATCGCCGACGCGCAGCTCGAGGAGAACCCCTACCTGCCCCCGTACTACAACCCGGGACCGCAGGACGAGACGATCCAGTACATGCTGGAGCGCCGGAAGAACCTCGGCGGATTCCTGCCCGAGCGACGCACGACCCACGTCGGCCTTTCCCTTCCGGACGACACCGCATACGCGCTCCCCAAGAAGGGGTCCGGCACGCAGGAGATCGCCACGACGATGGCCTTCGTGCGACTGCTCAAGGACCTGCTCCGCTCCAAGGACTTCGGGCACCGCATCGTCCCGATCATCCCCGACGAGGCGCGCACCTTCGGCATGGACGCCTACTTCCCGACGGCGAAGATCTACAACCCGAACGGCCAGCACTACACCTCGGTCGACCGGGAGCTGCTGCTCGCCTACAAGGAGAGCCCGCAGGGCCAGATCGTCCACGTCGGCATCAACGAGGCGGGCGCGCTCGCGGCCTTCACGGCCGCCGGGACCTCCTACGCGACGCACGGCGAGCCGCTCATCCCGATCTACATCTTCTACTCGATGTTCGGGTTCCAGCGCACCGGCGATGCCCAGTGGGCGGCGGGCGACCAGATGGCACGCGGCTTCATCATCGGAGCCACGGCCGGGCGCACGACGCTGACCGGCGAGGGCCTCCAGCACGCCGACGGGCACTCGCACCTCCTCGCAGCGACCAACCCGGCGACGGTCTCCTACGACCCCGCATACGGGTACGAGATCGCCCACATCGTCCGCTCGGGCCTGGATCGCATGTACGGCGGGCAGCACCCCGACCCGAACGTCATGTACTACGTCACCGTGTACAACGAGCCGCTGATCCAGCCGGCAGAGCCCGAGGGCGTCGATGTGGACGGCATCGTCCGCGGCATCCACCGGGTCTCCGAGGGCGTCGGCGACGGCCTTCGCACGCAGATCCTCGCCTCCGGTGTCGGTCTCCCCTGGGCCCACGAGGCGCAGCAGCTCCTCAAGGACGACTGGGGCATCGCCGCGGACGTCTGGTCGGTGACCTCCTGGACCGAGCTCCGTCGCGACGGACTGGCTGTCGACGAGCACAACTTCCTCCACCCCGAGGCAGAGCCGCGCGTCGCATACCTGACGGAGAAGCTGAAGGGCTCCGACGGCCCCGTCGTCGCCGTCAGCGACTTCATGAACGCCGTGCAGGACCAGATCCGCCCGTGGATCCCGCAGCGCTACTACACGCTCGGCGCCGACGGCTTCGGGTTCTCCGACACGCGCGCAGCGGCTCGCCGGTTCTTCAAGATCGACGGTCCGTCGATCGTCGTCCGGACGCTCCAGGCGCTGGCCGATGAGGGGAAGGTCGACCGCGCGCTCGTCGGCCAGGCGATCGAGAAGTACGCCTTGCACGACGTGAACTCCGGCACGAGCGGGAACGCGGGCGGGGAGAGCTGACCCGACCGTGCCCTCTTCGTCCCCATCGATGAGCAAGTCGGAGACGCTCACCTGGTTGCGCCGCATCTCCGGAGACCTCGCGACAGCGACCCTCCAGCGGCTCGATGACTCTCTGACCTGGTACGCCGACATGCCACCAGCCCGACGGTCCGCCGTCGGACTGGTGGCGCAGGCCGGCATCACCTCGTTCATCCAGTGGTACGACGACCCCACGTCCACCCCCTGGATCGCGGCGGACATCTTCGCCGCCGCGCCCCGGGAGCTGCTGCGGAGCGTGAGCCTCCAACAGACCCTGCAACTGATCCGGGTCACCGTGGAGATCACGGAGGAGCGTGTCGCGGGGAAGGGCGAGCACCTGCGCGAGGCGATCCTCCTCTACTCGCGCGAAGTGGCGTTCGCCGCCGCCGACGTCTATGCCCGCGCCGCCGAGGCGCGAGGCCTGTGGGACGCGCGGCTGGAGGCGCTGGTCGTCGACTCGATCCTGACCGGCGAGGCCGACGAGGAGCTCCCCAGCCGGATCGCCGCGCTCGGCTGGCACGGGCACGGCGAGGTCTGCGTGCTCGTCGGCACCACCCCGCAGCTGTTCGACATCGACCAGGTCCGTCGCACGGCGCGCAAGCTCTCCGTCGATGTGCTGGTGGGCGTGCAGGGCTCACGCCTCGTGCTGGTCATCGGGCGCGCACGGATCGGCAACCCGCAGGAGGACGAGGAGCAGGAGCTCAGCTTCACGGACATCGCCCGCGCTCTGGAGCCGTCGTTCGGACCGGGCTACGTCGTCCTCGGCCCCGAGGTCACGGCGCTCGTCGACGCCAGTCAGAGCGCGAGAGCGGCTCTCGCCGGATTCGCCGTCGCGAAGGCCTGGCGGAGCGCCCCGCGCCCCGTCGAGGCCGACGACCTGCTCCCGGAGCGCGCGATCGCCGGCGACCCCCTCGCCAAGCAGACGCTCCTCGACCGCATCTATCGGCCGCTGCAGGCGCATTCGACGGATCTCATCACGACCCTCTGGAGCTATCTGGACAACGGTCGTTCGCTGGAAGCGACCGCGCGCGAGCTCTTCGTCCACCCCAACACCGTGCGCTACCGCCTCAAGCGCGTCAGCGAGGTGATCGGCTGGGATGCGACCGGGCCGCGCGAGGCGTTCATCCTGCAGACCGCTCTCGTCCTGGGCTCGATCGGCACCACCGAGCCGATCCGTCGCAGGCCGAACCCCCGTCGCCCGCGCTGATCCGCGGTCGTCTCGACAGGCTGATGTGCGCCACTCACAACTGTTCTCTCGATTCTTGTGAGGAATGTGCCACCGGATTGCTCTGATCGTTGGCAGACTGGACAGGTGATCGTCGTCGCCTGCCCTGGACAGGGCTCCCAGACCCCCGGCTTCCTCGCCCCCTGGCTCGAGATCGAGGGTGTGGCCGAGACCCTCGCCGCCTACTCCGAGGCCGCCGGTGTCGATCTCGTCGCGCACGGCACGCTCTCGGACGCCGACACGATCCGCGACACGCGCATCGCGCAGCCCCTCATCGTCGCCGCGTCCCTGATCTCCGCCGACCTGCTCGCGCAGAGGGCCGGACGCCGCCCGGACGGCGTGGCCGGGCACTCGGTCGGCGAGCTCGGGGCCCTCGTCGGCGCCGGTGTTCTCGAGGCGGAGGACGCGATGCGGCTCGTCGGGATCCGCGGACGGGCGATGGCCGATGCGGCCGCGCAGACCCCGACCGGCATGAGCGCCGTCGTCGGCGGTGACCAGGACGCCGTCATCGCCCGGCTCTCGGAGCTCGGGCTGACCCCGGCGAACTACAACGGCGGCGGCCAGATCGTCGCGGCCGGCGCCCTCCCGGCTCTCGGTGCGCTCGCCGACGAGCCCCTGAAGGGGACCAGGGTCATCCCGCTCGCCGTCGCGGGGGCCTTCCACACCGCCTATATGGCAACGGCCGTCGATGCGCTCCGCGCCGCCGTCACCGATCTGACCCCCGCCGACCCCGACGTGACGCTGTGGACCAACAGGGACGGCTCGATCGTGACCGACGGCGCCACGGCACTGGAGCTGCTGGTGAACCAGGTCTCCTCCCCCGTCCGCTGGGACCTGTGCATGGCCTCGTTCGCGGAGAACGGCATCACCGGCCTCATCGAGCTGTCCCCCGCAGGCGCGCTCACCGGGCTCGCCAAGCGCGGACTGCGCGGCGTCCCCACGGTGGCGGTCAAGACCCCTGAAGACCTCGATGCGGCCGTGGCGCTGCTGAACGGAGCAGCAGCATGATCACGCTCGCACAGGCCTCCGGCCCCGCGTACACGCGGATCTACTCCTACGGCGCCGCCCGCGGCGAGAACGCCGTGCCGAACGACGATCTCGTCGAGGCGATCGACTCCAGCGACGAGTGGATCCGGCAGCGCACCGGCATCGTCACCCGGGCGCGCGCGCTCCCCGAGACCGACGCGATCGATCTCGCGGCCGCCGCCGCCGCGGAGGCCGTCGAGAAGTCCGGCATCCCGGCCTCCGAGATCGACCTCGTGATCATCGCGACGATCAGCAACCCCCGGCAGACGCCGTCGGTCGCCGCGATCGTCGCCGATCGGATCGGCGCCAACCCCGCCGCCGCCTACGACATGAACGCGGCCTGTGCCGGATACGCCTACGCGCTGACCCAGGCGGATGCGCTCATCCGCGCCGGTGCGGCGCACAACGCCGTCGTGGTCGGCGCCGAGAAGCTCTCGGACGTCGTGGACCCGACCGACCGGAGCATCTCCTTCCTCCTCGGCGACGGCGCGGGCGCCGTGGTCGTCGGACCGAGCGACACTCCCGGCATCGGCCCCGCCGTCTGGGGCTCGGACGGCTCGAAGGCCGACCTCATCTCGATGAACGCGACGCTCACCGACTTCCGCGATGGTCGCGCCGAGTGGCCGACGCTCCGTCAGCAGGGTCCGGCCGTGTTCCGCTGGGCCGTCTGGGAGATGGCGAAGGTCGCCCGTCAGGCGCTCGAGAAGGCGGGGGTCCAGGCCTCCGATCTCGCCGCCTTCATCCCGCATCAGGCCAACATGCGCATCATCGACGAGTTCGCCAAGCAGCTGGAGCTGCCCGAGAGCACCGTGATCGCGCGCGACATCGAGACGACCGGCAACACCTCGGCGGCATCGATCCCGCTCGCCACCCATCGCCTGCTGCAGGAGCACCCCGAGCTCAGCGGCGGGCTCGCGCTACAGATCGGGTTCGGCGCCGGACTGGTGTTCGGCGCGCAGGTCGTCGTCCTCCCCTGAGGACGCCTCGCCCTTCCCTAGACTGTTCTCCGGTTCCAGTACCACCCAAGAAAGAGGAAAAGCCATGGCTTTCACCAAAGACGAGGTTCTCACGGGCCTTGCTGAGCTCATCACCGACGAGACCGGCATCGACGCCTCCGAGGTCGCTCTGGAGAAGTCGTTCACCGACGACCTCGACATCGACTCGATCTCGATGATGACGATCGTCGTCAACGCCGAGGAGAAGTTCAGCGTGACGATCCCGGACGACGAGGTCAAGAACCTGAAGACCGTCGCCGACGCCGTCAACTTCATCGTCGCCGGCCAGGAGTGACCCCCGTGGATGCCACCCCCGCCCCGGCGGGGCGTGGCATCCTCCGATTCTGCCCCTCACCGACTCCCCGACAAGGAACCCCATGACCAAGCGCATCGTCGTCACCGGCGTCGGCGCCACCTCCGCCCTCGGCGGAACCGTGGCTGACAACTGGGCGAACCTGCTCGCCGGCGTCTCCGGTACGCGCACGCTCACCCACGACTGGGTCTCGACCTACCAGCTCCCGGTCACGTTCGCCGCCGAGGCGTCCGTGCGTCCCGAAGAGGTCCTCCCCCGCCACGAGGCCAAGCGCCTGGACCCCTCGGTCCAGTTCGCGCTGATCGCCGCTCGCGAGGCGTGGGCGGACGCCGGGGCCCCCGAGGTCGTCCCCGAGCGCCTCGGCATCGACTGGGCCACCGGCATCGGCGGCCTCTGGACCCTGCTGGACGCCTGGGACACGCTCCGCGAGAAGGGACCGCGGCGGGTCATGCCGCTCACGGTCCCGATGCTCATGCCGAACGCCGGCGCCGGGAACCTCTCGCTCCAGTTCGGCGCGAAGGCCTTCGCACGGTCCGTGGTCAGCGCCTGCGCATCCAGCACCGAGTCGATCGCGAACGCCTACGATCATCTGCAGGACGGCCTGGCCGACATCGTCATCGCCGGCGGCGCGGAGTCCGCGATCCACCCCATCACGATGGCCTCCTTCGCGTCCGCGCAGGCGCTCTCCCGCCGCAATGACGATCCCGAGCACGCCTCGCGTCCCGGCAGCATCGACCGTGACGGCTTCGTCATGGGCGAGGGGGGCGCGGCTCTCGTGCTGGAGACCGAGGAGCACGCCAAGGCCCGCGGCGCGCGGATCTACGCGGAGCTCGTCGGCGGCGGCGTGACGGCCGATTCCTACCACATCACGGGCAACGATCCCGAGGGACACGGGGCTGCACGCGCCGTCGAGCTCGCACTCGGCGTCGCCGGCGCGAGCCCCGACGAGGTGACCCACATCAACGCGCACGCCACGTCCACTCCGGTGGGGGACCCCAACGAGTACGTCGCTCTCAAGCAGATCTTCGGCGAGCGGATCACCGAGATCCCGGTGTCCGCCACCAAGGCGTCCACCGGGCATCTTCTCGGCGGGACGGGGGCGCTCGAAGCGGTGTTCACGGTCCTCGCGCTCCGCGATCGGGTGGCTCCACCGACGATCAACATCACCGAGCGCGACCCCGAGGTGCCGTTCCGGCTGTCCGGGGAGCCGCAGCCGCTCGGCGACGGCCCGCAGCTCGCGATCAGCAACTCGTTCGGATTCGGCGGGCACAACGCCGTCGTCGCGTTCAGGGACTATCAGGGCTGAGAGACCCCTCTCAAACCCTTGAGGCCCCCGGGATGTCCCGGGGGCCTCATTTCCTTTCGGGGCGACGATTCCCTTTCTCGGACGCCGGGTCCCTGCTCTCCGGCTCCCGGTAGTCGGGCCTCGCCCGCCCCTGGCTCGTGGGCTGTCGGCTCGGCGCCGATCAGCCGACCTTGTGCAGCCAGACGACCCGCGCGTCGTCGCTCGCGTGCCGGAACGGCTCCAGCTCCTCGTCCCAGGCGGCGCCGAGCGCGACGTCCAGCTCCCGCTGGAGCTCCGTCGCGCTTCCCGCCGCGATCTCCATCGCATAGCGGATGCGGTCCTCGCCGACGACGATGTTGCCCGCGACGTCGGTCTGCGCGTAGTGGATGCCGAGGCTGGGCGTGTGCAGCCAGCGACCGCCGTCGCTGCGCGGCGTCGGGTCCTCGGTCACCTCGAACCTCAGGTGCTCCCAGCCCCGGATCGCGGTCGCCAATGCAGCCCCGGTTCCTGCGGGACCGTCCCAGTAGAACTCCGCCCGGCGGGCACCGTCGAGGACGGGCTGATCCGTCCACTCGAAGCTGACGGCTCGCCCGATAGCGCGACCCACCGCCCACTCGAGGTGGGGGCAGAGCGCGCGCGGCGCGGAGTGGATGTACACCACCCCGCGTGCTTGTGCAGTCGCCATGTTCTCTCCGTTTCATCAGGTTCGTCTTCCCTTACGACCTGACGCGCGAAGCACGGCATTCCTATGCGGTTATGCGCCCATTCTCACCGATCCGCCGCGAAATCACAAGCGTGTAACTCTTCGGCCCGCCCAGCGACCCTCCGGCGCGCAGAGGGCCCCGGACGCAGCGTGCGTCCGGGGCCCTCGATGAGCGATGCGGCGGATCAGGCCTCGCTCATCGCCAGCTTCTCCTGCTGCCCCTTGGCCGCGTAGTACGCCGCGCGAGCAGCGTCCCGACGGGCCTGCTCGGCATAGCCGGCGTCGAGGATCTCCTGCGAGACCTCATAGTTCGGCACGTCCTGGGTGCCGTTGTACTTCTCGATGTAGGCGTCCAGCTCGGGACCCGAGGTCCACGAGGTGATCAGGCAGTAGCGCGGCTCCGTGCCGTTGTGGGTCGCGGCGTGCCACAGGCGCTGGGTGTCGACGATCAGCTGCGCGCCGGCCGGCAGCGCGATGCGGTACTCGACACTCGGGTCGGTCCGGTTCTCGCGGAGAACGAAGTAGCTGTCCTTGTCGTCGGTGAGGTTGAAGAAGCCGCGAACGACCCAGCCGGTGCCGTCGGGGTTCAAGCGGTTGTTGTCGTCCTGGTGCAGGTTGTACAGGCAGTCGCCGTACGCGGTCGGCTGCAGCTCGATGATCCGGCAGCGGCCGACGTTCGCACCCGGCTCCTGCGCACGACGCGTCAGGTTCGGCGCCTTCGAGGTCTGCTCGTCGATCCAGACGCCGTCCTTGTCGGTGCGGGGCGGCTCGTGGTTCCAGAAGCCGTTGCACTCGATCTCACCCTTGGCGGAGGCCAGCGGCGCGAACCGCGTCTCACCCGAGGACTTCCAGTCGACGTACTCGATGTCGAGCCATTCCTTGGGGTCGAGCTCCTGGTTGTAGCTGTCCAGGACGACGAATCCCTTGTCTTCCAGCGCGGCGGACTTGATGTATCCCATGATCTGAGTCATGTCCTCTCATAAGGGGCCAGCACGTTTTAACAGGCCCTTCTTAGGACAGCCTAACAGCGGCCTCCTCCCGCTCCCCATAAGGGGTGGCCGTGAATATCCCCGTACACTGAGGTTGTCGCCGCAGCCGCTGGTCCGCATGACTCGGACCCCGCTCCGGAGACACAGGAGACGAACGTTCCGGAGGCGACAGAGCAGCATGGGCACGGCCACAAACGTCGAGGCGACCGCAGTCAACACGATCGAGTGGCTCTCCGCTCCGGGAACGGCCATCGTCGTCCCTGTCTACCAACGCCAGTACCGCTGGGACATCGGCGGCTGCGAACAGCTGCTCAACGACGTGCGCGCCGTGGCCGGCGAGGACGACGCCCATCGGCACTTCATCGGGTCGATCCTCTCCGCACAGGACGACGCCGGTTCCGGCGCGGACCTGATCCTCATCGACGGGCAGCAGCGGATCACCACCCTGATGCTGCTGGTCGCCGCCCTCCACCACGCGATCCGCGATGTCGACCCCGGCATGGCCGCCGAGCTCGAGCGGGTGCTCGTCCGGGCCGACGACACCGCGCGCACCAAGCTGCGCCCGCACCACGCCTGGGCCGATCTCTTCGAGTCCGTCGTCCTCGACCGGCGCGGGACCGATGATCGCGAGTCCCGCTTCGATGACAACTACGCCTTCTTCCGCAGTCAGGTGCAGGCGGAGGAGGCACCGAGCATCTGGCGGGGGCTGCAGAAGCTCGAGCACGTGTCGATCACCCTCGGCGCCGAGGCGAACGCGCAGCAGATCTTCGAGAGCCTGAACTCCACCGGCGAGCCGCTGCGCGACCACGAGCTCATCCACAACTACGTGCTCATGGGACTCTCGCACGCCGAGCAGCTCGACGTCGAGGAGTCGTACTGGCTGCCGATCGAGCGCAACACCGGCGAGACGATCGGCGCCTTCTGGCGGCACTACCTGATCATGACCACCGGTCGCGAGGTCGCCGTCGCCGGGGAGCACGGCGTGTACAGCGCTTTCCGGCAGGGCTTCCCCCGCCTCAGCCTCGACGAGCTGCGCGCCCAGGCCCAGGTGTGGCGGGAGTTCTCGGACATCTACCGCGTCCTGCTCGATCCCGCGCAGGAGACGGATCCGGACATCCGGCGTCAGCTCGGATACGTCAACACCTTCGGGCGCGCCACCTACCCGCTCGTGATGAGCGCGTACCGGGACTACTCCCTGGGGAGCATCGGGAAGGACGCCCTCCTCGCAACGCTCGAGGACGTCCAGTCCCTCCTCCTGCGCCGGACCGTCGTCGGCGTGCCGACCGATCGGCTCATCGCGCGCCTCTGCCGCGCCCGCGCGGAGGGACCGGAGCGCCTGCTTCGCGCGATCGCGCGGATCACCCCCTCCGACGAGCGCATCAGGGTGGCGCTGAAGTACGGTGAGCTCCCCCACGCCGCCTATGTCCTCGGGCGCATCGAAGACGTCGAGGACGCCGCAGCCCACGACGTCGAGCACATCGTCCCCCTCGCTCCGCACGACGGCTGGTCGGGAGACGGCAGGCGCCCGTGGAGCGAGTACACGGAGGACGAGCAGAACAGCCACCGTGCCCTCGCCACGACCCTCGGCAACCTGACGCTGCTCGAGCAGCCCCTCGCCGAGCGGGTCTTCGGCGCATCCTTCCCCGACAAGCGCGACGCGTACGCGCGCAGTCGCATCGCCGCGACCCGGGCGCTCGCCGACCGCGAGACATGGGGCACAGCAGCGGTCTCGGAGCGCACCTCGCAGCTCACGGACGCGTTCATCGCGGTCTGGAAGCGCCCCGCGGTCACCGAGATCGACGACGACGGGCTGACCCCGATCCTGGACGCGGTCCGGCGTCGCGGCTGGCCGCAGGGCTGGGACCGCGAGTTCGAGTACGTCGAGTACCGCGGCGAGCACTGGGAGGTGTACGACGTCAAATACCTGTTCAACCGCGTCTTCCGTCGCGGATGGACAGACACCCGCGACGCCGTGCTCGCCTACAGCGCCCGCCGCGGCGGGCCGATCTACGACGAGAAGGCCTGGAACGGGCAGTGGGACGAGCTCGATGAGCACCATTTCCTCTACATGGGCTGGGACTCGAAGTACATGATGGGCGCCGTCCAGGGGCTGCTCGAGGAATCGGGCCTGGCCGCCGAGGTCTTCGTGAAGTACTCCTACATAGGGAACGTGATGTGATGACGACCGCGACCACCCGCACCCGCCGCATGCAGGACCTCACCGTCGACGAGCACACTCTCACGGTGCCGCTCGTCTGGTCCGATCCGTCCGACCCGCGCACCATCGACGTGTTCGCCGCGGTCGTCACCCGGGAGGGCGGCGAGGATCTGCCCTACCTCGTCTTCCTCCAGGGCGGACCGGGGCATGAGGCCCCTCGACCGTTCCACTCCCCCTCGGGCCCCGTCTGGCTCGACGCGGCGCTCGCGCACTATCGGGTCGTGATGCTCGATCAGCGCGGGACCGGCCTCTCCACTCCGATCGGGGATGCCGACCTCGCTCAGGGCGCGACCGCCGTCGCCGAGTACCTGACGCATCTCCGCGCCGACGCCATCGTGCGCGATGCCGAGGCACTGCGCGAGCACCTCGGCGTGCCCCGCTGGAACCTGCTGGGGCAGTCCTTCGGCGGGTTCACGACCCTCGCCTACCTCACCGCTTTCCCGGATTCCCTCGACCACGCATTCATCACCGGCGGGCTCAGCACCGTCGACCGCTCTCCGGACGAGGTCTACGCGCTCTGCTACGACAAGATGCGCGAGGCCTCAGAGCGGTACTACCGCCGTTTCCCGGAGCACCGCGACCGGATGCGGCGCCTGGCGGATCTCGCCGCCGCGGGGCGGATCGTGCTTCCCGACGGCGAGGTGGTCTCGCCGTCACGGCTCCGCTCCGTCGGCTCGGCGCTGGGGACGGACGACGGGTGGCAGACCGTCTGGTCCCTGCTCGAACGCGACCCGGGATCGAATGCGTTCCGCCATGATCTGATGCACGCGATGCCCTTCGACGGCCGCAATCCGCTCTACTTCGTGTTCCACGAGTCCAGCTATGCCAGCGGACATGCGACGCGATGGTCCGCCGAGCGGGTCGAGCCGGCCGACTTCGTCGAGGACGTCTCCCTCTTCACCGGTGAGCACATCCGCCGGGAATGGACCGAGACCGTTCCGGCGTTCCGGCCCTGGCGCGAGGTCGCTCTGGAACTGGCCGAGTTCGTCTGGCCGCGGATCTACGACGCCGAGGCGATCGCCGCGTCCGGGGCTCGGGGAGCGGCGGCCGTGTACGTCAACGACGTCTACGTCCCGCTGGAGTTCTCCCTGGAGACCGCCCGGCTGATGCCGGAGCTGAAGCTCTGGGTCACCAGCGAGCACGAGCACAACGGCCTGCGCTCCGGGCCCGTGCTGGAACGGCTGATCGCCCTCGCCCAGGACCGCCGCGTCCGCTGAGCCCACCGGCACGCGCCTCCTCTTAGACTGGCGGGGACGGCGCACCCGGCGATCCGTCGATGAGCGAACGGTCCTTCCGAGACGAGGACGAGGTGCATGCCGTATGAGCCGTCCGGAGGCGAGTCTCCCCGAAGAGGAGCAGGGGCGTGCGATCGCCGCCTTCGACGGCGCGGTGGACCAGCTCGGCGAGGACGCGGCCTTCCTGTCGTTGGAGGGGCGCCCGCAGGCGGCGCGCTATCTCGCCCACGCCCACGCCGTCCTCGTCGAGGTGCGGATGGGGATGCACCGGCTCCAGGCCTCCGCCGACGAGCCCGGGTTCCGTCGGCGCGCGAGTCGCCGGATGCGCACGCTGGCCGCGGACATCGCACAGGCCGGCATCCGTGACGCCCGGAGCGTCCAGGAGACCGCCAGGAGGCTCGCCGCGGCTCCGCCCCCGCAGACCGGGGATCGTCCGAGCGGATGGGGCGATGCCCTCCGCACCCGGACCGCGAGGGCGACGGCCTGGAGCGTCGAGCGGTGGACCGGGTCGCCCCTCCCGCTCTCGTCGCTGCAGAGCCCGCGGGCCGTGGAGACGGCGGACAGCACCGCCGAGCTGGTGCGACGCCGCGAAGAGCAGCGGCTGCGCCGAGCGACGCGTCCTCGACGGGCGACCCTCGTCACCGGCATCGTGATCGCCGGCACGGGAACACTCGCTCTCGCGGGCTACGGAGGCTGGACCCTCCTCACCCTCCTGTTCGGCGGCTGAGCCGATCCGTCCGTCCGAAAAGGATCCGGAACGGCGGGAATAGAAACTTTACTCATGAGTTAAGAACTTCATGAGCAACTCACCATCGATCGAACGAGGCCTCCTCGAGGAATGCGGCCTTCCCCGGATCGACGGCGTCCCCGCCCGCTCGGCAGGACGGCTGGAAGCCGTTCGCGCCGCGGCCGTCGCGGAGTTCCAGCGGCACGGGTACCTCGGTGGATCCGTCGACGAGATCGCCCGAGTCTCGGGGGTCTCGAAACCCACGATCTACGCCTACGCCGAGAGCAAGGAACGCCTCTTCCTCGACGCTGTGGGCAACGCCCTGATCTCCGCATACGCCGGTCTTCCCGAAGTCCCCGAGTGGCACGACGCAGCCT
Organism: Microbacterium resistens; assembly: GCF_031456305.1. GTDB lineage: Bacteria > Actinomycetota > Actinomycetes > Actinomycetales > Microbacteriaceae > Microbacterium > Microbacterium resistens_A. The sequence continues at coordinate 283,308 of NZ_JAVDUM010000002.1, read as the reverse complement.
CCGCCACGGCCTCGCTCCGCGTCTTCCTCCTCGCCTGGGCGGATCGGCTCCTGTCCCCGGGAACGATCTCGCTGCGCCGGACGGTCATCGGCGAGGCGGAACGGTTCCCGCAGCTGGCCCTGCTCTGGGCACGAACCAACGCGGTGTACGGCGACCGCCCCCTGGACATCGCCCTCTCGGCGATGGCCGACGACGGGCTGCTCACCCTCCCGGCGAATGACCTCCCCCTCCGCCAGCTCGTCGCGATGGGCGTCGGCGCCTCGCAGTTGGTCGCCACCTTCCGCCCGGACGAGTTCGACGCCGCCGAACTGCCCGACGTGGTCGCCGGGGCCGTGTCGGTCTTCTGGTCCGCCTACCGAAAGGATGCACGATGAACCTCTCCGAGTACGCCTCCCTCGACGCGACCGCGTTGTCCGAGGCGGTCGCCCGCGGCGAGACGACGACAGAGGAGCTGCAGTCCCTCGCCGCCACCGCCGCCGCTGCCGTCGATCCGGAGCTCAATGCGATCATCGAGCTCTGGCCGGACCCCGAGCCTCCCCTCGGCTCGGCACCGTTCGCCGGGGTTCCGATGCTCCTCAAGGACATGGGTGCCCCGATCCCGGGGCGGAGGATCGAGCTCGGCTCCCGGCTCACCGCCGGCCTCGTGGCCGATCACCGGGCGGACCTCGCCGATCGCTTCCGGAGCGCCGGTCTCGTCGCGATCGGCCGGACCACGATCCCGGAGTTCGCCGCAGCCGTGGTCACGGAGTCCTCGGCCACCGGCGCCACGCGCAATCCCTACGCGTCGGGGCGCTCCGCCGGCGGTTCCAGCGGTGGGAGCGCCGCGGCCGTCGCCGCCGGGGTGGTGCCGATCGCCCATGCGACCGATGCCGCCGGGTCCATCCGGGTCCCCGCCGCCTTCACCGGGCTGGTCGGACTCAAGCCGACGAGGGGCGCCGTGTCCTGGTCACCGGATCCCGAGCCGGTCGAGGGACTCGCCGTCCCGTTCGCCCTCACCCGCTCCGTCCGCGACGCGCGAGCGCTCTTCGATGCGATGACGGATGCTCCCGGCGTGCCGGAGAGGCCGGGGCCTCTGCGGGTGCTGGTGACCGACGGCGCGCTCGGCGCCCGCAGCGCCTCCCCCTCCGCGCTCCGTGCCCTCGCCGATGTCTCCGAGGCGCTCCGCGACGCCGGACACTCCGTGAACGTCAAGGACATCGACCTGGGTGTCCCGTGGGACCGGTACGCCCAGGCGCTCTCGGCTGTCTGGGCCTCATCCACCGCGGAGTGGATCGACGCCCTCGCGGCGGTCCTCGGCCGTGATCCGCGCGAGCACCTGGAGCCGCAGACCCTCGCCCTCCTCCTCTACGGCCGCGGTCTGACGGTCGAGGAGATGACCGCCGCACGCGACACCCTCGGCCAGGTCGGCACCTCGATCGGACGGATACACGAACAGGTCGATCTGATCCTGTCGCCGACCACGCTCGCTCCCGCCCCGCTCATCGGGGAGTTCGCCGCCGGCGCGGCGGACGAGGACGGAGAGGCCTGGCTCCGGCGCTCGCTCGAGGCCGCCCCGCTCGCGGCCCCGGTCAATGCCACCGGCACACCGGCGGTCAGCGTGCCGGCCGGCCTCGACCCGGAGACCGGCATCCCCGTGGGCGTCCAGCTCTGGGGCCCGGCCGCCTCCGATCGGATGCTCCTCGACGTCGCCGCCGAGATCGAGGAGCGACTCCCCTGGGGCTCCCGCCGCCCTGCGATCTGGGCGGGGGACCGATGATGGGCGACCTCGTCGTCGACATCCACGCGCACCTGTGGAGCGTGGCGTATCTGGATCTCCTCGCCGCAGCCGGTGTGACCGACCTGGAGATGTACCGGCACCTCGCCGCCTCGGACAGCCAGGAGGACCTCGACACCCGCTTCGCGCTCATGGACATGGCGGGGATCGACGTCCAGGTGCTCTCCGCCACACCTCTCGTCCCCCATCTCGAGGACCGAGAGGCCGCGATCGCCACCGCCGCCCACGTCAACGACGAGTATGCGAGCCTCGTCGACCGGTTTCCCACCCGACTGCGCGCCTTCCTCTCCCTGCCGCTCCCCCATGTCGCCGACGCCGTCGCCGCGCTCGATCGGCTCGACGACGAACGCTTCGTCGGAGTGGCGCTCACCACCGACATCCTCGGAACGCCGCTCACCGACCCGCGGTTCGACGACCTCTTCGCGGCGCTGGACCGGCGCGGCGCGGTCGTTCTGGTCCATCCGGTCGGCGCCGACGCCCGGTCGCCGCTGATCGCAGCACGCCCGATGCGCTGGGCCGTCGGCGCGCCGATCGAGGACACGATCGCCATGGCCGACCTGCTCCTCGCCGGACACCTCTCGCGCTTCCCGGAGGTACGGATCGTCAGCACCCACCTCGGCGGTGCGCTTCCGATGCTGCTCCCGAGGATGCAGGCCCAGCAGCCCTGGGAGGCGCCGGACGCCCCGGAGTCCCCCCTGACCGCCGCCCGTCGAGCGTGGTTCGACACGGTCACCCACGTGAACCCGGCTGCGCTGCGCGCAGCGTCCGACGTCCTCGGCAGCGACCATCTGCTGCTGGGGACCGACTACCCGTTCCAGGCGCAGGACGAGCTCCCGGCGGACGTCGCGCTCCTCGACACGGTCCTCGCCCCTGCCGCCGCCGTGGCGGTACGCTCCCGGAACGCGACCTCACTGTTCTCAAGAACCCCATGGATCATCACTGGAGGTGCGGCATGAGCCTGCACATCGTCCTCGGCGGGAACGGCGCCATCGGGCGCGAGACCGTCCACGCATTGCACGAGGCCCAGCTGGACGTCGTGTCCGTCGGACGTCGTCCACCCGCCACGGACTCCGGTTCGTTCCGCCAGGCCGACCTTCTCGACGCCGACCAGACCCTCCGCGCGGTCTCGGGCGCGGAGACCGTCTACCTCACCGCGGGCCTGCCGTACTCCTCCCGCATCTGGGCGAGGGACTGGCCGGTCATCGTGCGGAACGCCGCGGACGCGGCCGCGCGCAGCGGGGCACGTCTGGTCTACTTCGACAACGTCTACGCCTACGGGCTCGTCAACGGCCCGATGACCGAGGAGACCCCGCTCCGACCGGTCAGCAGGAAGGGGCGCGTGCGCGCCGACGTCCGCGAGTCCCTGGCCTCGTTCCCGGACGTCGTCACTGCCGTCGCCGCCGACTTCTACGGGCCCCGCGCCTCGACGAGCGTCTTCAACCGCTTCGCCGTCGATGCGATCCGTCGTGGGCGACGAGGAGGCTGGCTCTTCAACGCCGATCTCCCCCACTCGATGACGTTCACCCCGGACATCGGCCGGGCCCTGGCCGTGCTCGGCACGACCGTCGATCTGCCGAGGCGGACCTGGCACCTTCCGACGGCCCCGCCGCTGCGCGGCTCCGACTACGTCGAGCTCGCCGGCGGTGCGCACGGGCGCACCCGAGTGATCACCCGTGGCCAGCTCCGGCTGGCAGGGCTCGTGAACACGGACGCACGGGACACCCTGGAGATGGGGTACCAGTACGAGAGCCCTTACCTGTTCGACTCCTCAGCGTTCGAGGACCGCTTCGCCATCGAGCCGACGTCCTACGCCGAGGGGATCGCGCAGACGGTCAGGGCCGCGAGCGGAGCCTAGATCCGGCCGGGGGCGGATGCACGCCGAAGGGTGCGCGAGACGAGCTCGACACGGTTGCGCACGCCGAGCTTCCGCAGGAGCCCGCTGATGTGGACCTCGACGGTGCGCGGAGAGATCCCGAGGAGTGCTCCGACCTCCCGGTTCTTGCGCCCGTCCAGCAGCAGCTCGAGGATCTGACGCTGCCGGGCGCTGAGACGCGGCTCGGGAGCGCCCTGCGGCGATGCCGGATCGGCGGCGTCCGTGGCACCCTCCCATCGCGCGGCGATCGACGACCACGGCGCGACGCGGGGCACCTCGAGATGCAGGAGAGGACGAGCGGAGAGGACAGCGCCCGGAAGCGTTCCGATGGAGTCGTCTCGTCCGATGTCCATCCGCCGGATCAGTCCGATGATCGCCTCCGCGGCGGCGCCACGGACCGCCTGTGCCAGCGGAAGCCGGCCGATGCCGGCGCGGAGCGTCGAGGCGGCTCCCTCGTCGTCGCCTCGGCGCGCCTGCGTCGCGATGTGCTGACCATGCACGAACGCCTCGATGAGCGGGGAGAGCGGACCAGGGCTCAGGCGCCACGGCCACTCCGGACGCGACCGGATCGACGCGAGGTAGACCCCGGCCTGGACGGCGTCGGCCTCGACGGGGTCGCGGTCCCAGAGCTCCGGCACACGGCTCGCCGCATCCATCGTCCAGGCGTCGCTCATCCCGACGGCCGCAGCCTTCACCGCCTGAACATAGGTCATCGAGCGCATCGAGGACTCCGCCGACCCCTCGGCGGCGTTCAGCCGCTGCACGCTCTTCCGCAGCGTCGCCGCCAGCGGCCCCTGAACCGCCCCTCCGTGCACCGAAGCCTGCTCCAGCAGCTCATCGGCCTCGTCGAGACAGCCTGAGGCGAACGCCGCACGCCCGGCGATCAGCAGCGCGGCAGCGTGGGCATCTCCCGTGGTCTGCTCGGCGATCCGCCCAGCGACCGTGTAGGCGCCGCGCAGGTCGCCGCAGACGAGCAGCCGATCCGCGAGGCCGAGAAGCGCGCCGGCCACAGGGGCGTTCTTCGCCTCCCCCACCAGGGCGTGCCAGGCCGCGGCCCTCGGGTCCGAGCACTCCGCGGCCGCCCGCGCGAGCGAGCGGTGCACCTCTCGCCCCTGCGCGGCGTCGAGGCCGTGCACGAGGATCGCCCGAAGACGCTCATCGGCGAACCGGAACCGCCCGTCCTCCAGGATCAGGACGTCGGCGACCTCGTCCCGCAAGACGGTGGAGATGTCCACCGCAGCGGCGGTGAGGAGGATGTCCACGCGATCGAGCACCGCGTGCGCCGCCGTGATCAGCAGCCGGCGCGATGCCGGCGCGAGCGCATCCACAACCGGCGCAAGGATCTCTCGGATCGAGGCCGGCACGGGGAGCGGGTCCGGCAGCATCGCCATGCCCGCGAGCTGTGCTCCGGAGAGCGACGCCGCCACGTCGTGGGCCGCTGCGGCATCGTGACGCGCGAACCGGGTCAGGCGCGCGGCGACGACCGGATCGGTACGGTGCTCCGTCGTCATCGCGAACGTGCGCAACGCCACCTCGAGCTCTTCCACGCCCCACCCCCTCTTCCGCATCGAATCCGCCAAACGATGCCCTTTCCGACACGTTAGGGCTACGGCTTTGACACGCCACTGCGCATTGTGAACGCTCGGTCCCAGCGACTTCACAGAAAAAGTGCACATCAGCAAGCTTGCACTCGCTGTAATGTTGCAGAGCTGCAAAAACATTGTCGCCAACGTCGGCGCTCGAGCCGATCAGATCGACGACGAGCGCATCGGCGCTGCCCGCCCGCTTCCGCCAGAAGGACTCGAATGTCCAGCGCTACCGCCGCTCCCGTGACCGCACCGGTCTCGGGCGGATCGTCGCCGATCATGACGCATCGGCAGATCCTCTTCGTCATCTACGGCCTCATGGCCGGCATGTTCCTCTCCTCGCTCGACCAGACGATCGTCGGCACCGCGATCCGCACGATCGGGGACGATCTGCACGGGCTCGACCAGCAGGCCTGGGTGACCACGGCGTACCTGATCACCTCCACGATCACCGTGCCGATCTACGGGAAGCTGTCCGACATCTTCGGCCGCCGACCGCTCTTCCTCTTCGGCATCACGGTGTTCATCCTCGGATCGCTCCTGTCGACCTTCTCGACCTCGATGCTGATGCTCGCCGGCTTCCGCGCCTTCCAGGGCATCGGTGCGGGCGCACTGATGTCGCTGCCCCTGGCGATCATGGGAGACATCCTGGCGCCGCGTGAGCGCGCGAAGTACCAGGGCTACTTCTTCGCCGTCTTCGGCGTCTCCACGGTCATCGGCCCGCTCGTGGGCGGTCTGTTCGCGGGCGCTGATCAGATCCTCTGGATCGAGGGCTGGCGCTGGGTCTTCCTGATCAACGTCCCCGTCGGCCTCATCGCCCTCGCGATGGTGATCGTCTTCCTGCACCTGCCGAAGGTCGCCAAGCATCAGAACCCCCGGATCGACTGGTGGGGCGCGACGGCCGTGATCGTCGCCCTCGTCCCCCTGCTGCTCGTGGCTGAGCAGGGACGCATCTGGGGCTGGACCTCCGTCGCCGCCATCTCCTGCTATGTGATCGGCGCGGTCGGCGCGGTGGCCTTCGTGCTGATCGAGATCGCCATGAAGGACGATGCGATCATCCCGATCAAGCTCTTCCGCTCCGGCACCTTCTCGATGGCGACGGTCATCGGCGTGCTCGTCGGCTTCGGCATGTTCGGCGCGATGATGACCATCCCGCTCTACCTGCAGATCGTCGTCGGCCTCAGTCCGACCGAGTCCGGCTTCGCATCGATCCCGATGGTGATCGGTCTCATGATCGCCGCCATGGGGTCGGGAACGATCACCGCACGGACCGGCCACTACCGGATCTTCCCCGTCACCGGAACCCTGCTCACCGCGGTCGGCTTCCTGATCCTTACCTTCATGACCCTCGACAAGCCGCTGTGGTTCATGATGATCGGGATGTTCGTCGTCGGCCTCGGCCTCGGCCAGCTCATGCAGACGCTGGTCCTGGCCAGCCAGAACTCGGTGGCTCCCACCGAGATGGGCGTTGCGTCGAGCGCTGCGACCTTCTTCCGTCAGATCGGTGGAACCCTGGGCACGGCGATCATGCTGTCCGTCCTCTTCACCGTGCTGCCGACGAACATCGTGCACAGCATGGCCGACAAGCCCACGCTGACCGCGGCGCTCGACGCAGCGCTCGACCCGGCCGTCGCCGAGGCGCCGGCGAACACCGCGATCATGAAGCAGCTCTGGAACCCGGTCGTGGAGCCCATCCAGTCGAACATCCAGAAGCAGCTCGACGACGGGACGGCGCAGGCCAAGACCGCCGCCGCCCAGGCTGTGACCGAGAAGGTCACCTCCGCCGTGCAGACTCAGGTCTCCGCGGGAACGATCCCTGCGGCGGCAGCACAGACCGTGATCGATCAGCAGGTGGCGGCGGCGACGCCCGCCGCCGAGGCCGCGGCGCTCCAGGCCGTCGCCGACAAGGCGCATGCGAGCGTCGTCGACGGCGCGGTGCGGGTCGACTGGTCCGATGAGGCGCAGCGCTCCTCCTGGGTCGATCAGCTCGCGCCGGAGCTGACCAAGCAGGTCCAGGACGGCGATTCGCAGAGCTCGGGCGTCTCCAGCGATGCGACGAGCGACACGTCCTTCCTCACCGGCGCCGACACCAGGCTGTCCAAGCCGTTCATGCTCGGATTCACCTCGTCGGCGACGACGATCTACTGGATCGGCTTCGGCGTGATCCTGATCGCCTTCGTCCTGAGCTGGTTCTTCAAGGTTCCGCCGCTGCGCCGCACCTCGGCGCTCCAGGAGCAGGCGGACAGCGCGGGCATCAGCGAGACCGGTACGATCCGTACCCAGCAGGCCTAAACCGGTGTCGGGGCGGGTGCGCCCGCCCCGACACCCCAGAGGAGACCGATGAGCAGCATCGAGCCGGACGATCCCCCTCGCCCTGGCCGCAATGAAGGACGCCGCGAGCGCAAGAAGACGCTCACCCGGCGGGCGATCCACGAGGCGGCCCTGCGCTTCGTCGAGCAGCAGGGCCTGGACGGCACCACCGTGGAGCAGATCTGCGAGGCGGTGGACATCTCACCGCGCACCTTCTTCAACTACTTCCCCTCGAAGTCGGCGGCGGCACTGAACCTGCCGGAGTCCGTGGTGTCGGAGGAGGGCTCCGCCGTATTCCACGCGGCTCAGGGGGACCTCGTCCCCGCGCTGTGCGAGCTGATCGGCTCCTCGATGGACTACGGCACCGAGCGGCGGCGCATGAAGGAGCTCCTAATGCGTCGCCCCGAGCTGCTGCCGGCCTTCGCGCAGTGGATGGGAGCCGTCCGCGGGCAGTACGTCACCCTCGCCGAGGAGCGGACCGACACCGCTGACGCCGAGGCCGCGGTCGCTCTCACGATGGCCGCGATGAGCATGGTCGTGCACGATCCGATCGAGGTCGAGCACCCGGGCGCGGAACGCCTGCTCGACGCCGTCGACCGGCTCGTCGCCGCTCGGCAGACGCCGATGCGCACCGTCGTCGAGAACCGACCGGCCACATGACGAGCAGCCCCCTTCGCCCCGCCCCGTCCGGACGGGCAGCGATGGGCGGACGGAGACGGCCGTGGCGGGATCACCTCCCCCTCGCATTCCTGAGCGTCGCCGCCGGAGCAGTCGCCAACTCGTACGTGCTCAACACGGTTCCCGCCTCCGTCTCCACGGAGGCGGGACTCCACGACGTCAGCTTCGGTTGGCCGCTCCCCTGGGTCGCACAGGATCACTCCGGCACCGGCTACATGGACTTTCCCGTCACGATCGGCTTCGTCTCGTACAAGTACGGGCCTGAGATCCCGACGAGCTACGACTGGCTCGCCTTCACCGCAGACGCCGCAGCCATCGCTCTGATCGCTTTCCCCGTGCTGACGGTCTTGCTCCGATTGATCGTCCGCAGGCGTGCCGCGCGTCTCAAGGAACGGTCGTGACCGCCGCGCGGTAGTAGACGCCACGGACGAACGCGAGCGGCTCCGCGAGCCGAAGCCCGCTGGTTCGCAGGGCGCCTTCGACAGCCCGCGCGACGTCGAGAGACCCCTGCGCGTCGTGGACCGTGAGCGCAGCGACACTGTCCGGGCGCTGCGCCCCCTGCCGATAGAGGTGCAGCTCGTAGGCGCCGGGTTTTCGCGAGGCGATCGCCGCCTGGGGCGGTCGTACGACGAACACCTCGTCGATCTCCTCCACGTCCTGCGATGTCGTCAGAAATTCCATCTCGTCACCTCCGCTGATCTCAGCCCGCCCTCCTATGTCGAAGAGCAGTGCATGTTCGCGAGCGTACGCCTCGCACTCGGCTCCCGACCGCCGATGGGCACAAGAGCCAGGTGATGCACACGGGCCGGAAACACGGACGACATGCGGGTGACCGCCTATGTAGAAAGTCATAGGCGCTGGTGACGCCGGGAACCGCGTGATTCCGCGGCTCAGCGCAGATCGGCGTCCACCCTCCGCCTCAGCCCCGCACCATCTGGAATCCGGTTCGATCGAGTACGAGGCGATGCTGGACGACGTCGTCCCCCTGGACGAGGAGCTGGCCGCGGCCTTGCGCGCCCCGGGTCCCCGCAGGTCCACGCTCAGGACCATCGTCGACGTCGCCGGTACAGGCGCGTCCGCACCGGCCTCGGCTCCTTGACCGCACACACCGTGTTCCCGTCCCCCAAACGACCTACAGACAGCAACGGTTCTAGGGCGCACAGTCGAAGAGCGGGCTGAATCCGAGTCGGCGCTCAGAGATTCTGTCTGGATCCGGTGGTGCGCATTGGGTCAGGTCGTCAATTCTGCTTCTCGTGTTACGGGTGTTGCAGATCATGGAGATATCCCTCACGGGACGAAAGGGCGGATCATGACGAAGGTGTCGAAGATCGTAGGTCTCAGCATTGCGGTCGCGTCGCTCGCGGCGCTGGCGTCCTGTTCAGCTTCGGAACCGTTTGGAGATGTTCCGCAAGCAGCCCTTCCCTCATCGGTGGGCAGCGACTGGGAAGCCCCTGTCAAGGATTCGCTGCGCCTCTTGGGAGAGGATTCGTCTGGAGTGTCCTACTACGTCGGGCGATGGGGGGAAAGTCAGGCGGAGAAGTTCTGCTTGGTGATCGTGAAGACAAATGACTTCAGTCGCTCATGCAGTGAGACTCTCCCCATCACCGGAGAACTCACGGGCACTCGGGCAACGCTGAGCAGTGGGGACGTCGCCTCTCCGACACCGGACGGGTCTGAACTGGTGGGGAAGTACCTCGTGGTGGCGCGCGTCTAGCGGTGAACTGTGATGGCAGTGCCGCTCGTTCCGATGTGGTGAGCGCTTGCAGTCCGTAGTCGTCAGCGGATGGGACGTCCTCCGCTGTTGCGACGCTAGACAGCCCGATCCCTGCAGTTCCAACAGCGGCCAGAACAGCGGCCACGCTGAGAGCTCGACGACCTGATTCGCCGCGCTTGGCGATACCGCGAGTATTCTTCTGCCACCCTTGGCGATACCGCGAGTATTCTTCTGCCACCAGAAGCAATCAAGGACGCTAACTTGCTTGTCCTCAACTCACCCTTGTGAAACGCATAACCTCGGTCGCGCCATCCTCTGCGCGCTCGCGGTCACGGTAATCGCGCAGGTCGATGTCAGGCACCTGTGCTGTCTGCAGGCGCCAGCACAAGATGTGAGCAAGATGCTCCACTTCGGCAACTCGCCCCCTTCAAGTGCATCCTGCGGGCCGCATTGGTCTGCCCGATCATGCGTACAAGCTCTCGGGGCAGAGGAGACAGGAACGGGGTCATTGGCGGCATGCGTACCCGCCCCGCCACAAGACCGCCCGCGATAAGCGCTGTCCCGAGAATGCCGGTGAGATAGCGCTCCGCGCCTATCCCTCATCGCCGCTCTACCGCATCACAGTGATAGCCACACGATGCCAGTCTGACCAGCTCCGCCCGACCTCTAAGTCGACACCTCTGGGAGCCCGGGCGGATTCCGGACCGCCCTCGCCGCACTCCGACTCGGGGGACGGTGCTGACGGTCTCGATGACACAGGAGCCGTTCCCGCTCCTTCTTCGCGATCTGATCACCCGGGAGCAGACGATCCGCGCCTCGGTCGCCCGACAGGATCTCACCATAGCCAGAGACTTTCTGGAGTCCGGATCGATCGAGCACGAGGCGATGCTGGATATCACCGCCCCGCAGACCGGAGCACTGACGTCTCCTCAGCGCATCACCGGGATTGAAGGACGACTTCACCGCCCTCGTCGAGACGCACCGGTATGCCGTCGATCAGCAGGATCCGAGCCTTGTCGCCAGCGCTGAGCGTGTCCGATGTGAACACCGTCAGCCCGTCCGCCGTGGCATGCACCTCCACGCTGTTGATCGTCTCGACCCCGAGGGCGACCCGCGCATCCGCGCCGGCCTCGGAGAGCTCCTGCGCAAGCGTGTTCAGCCTCTGCGGATCGACGTTCTCCGGGACAGCCTGGGCCCGATGCACAGCCTTCGACAAGACCTCAGGAGCAGGAGAGGCAGGTACGGGGTCATCGGCGGCATACGCGCCCGACGCCGCCACAAGACCACCCGCGATCAACGCCGCACTGAGAGCGCCGATCAGATAGCGCTCGTGCCTCTTCTTCATCGCCGCTCTCCCGCCCCACAGTGATAGCCACACGATACCAGTCGGACCACCGCGCTGCGGTTTCCTGACCCACGCTGCGGTTCCCTGACCCACGCTGCGTTTTCCTGATCCACCATCGCGCTCGCGCTGCTGATCCCCGCTCACGCTGTCGAAAACTGTGCAGCGCAGGCGAACTACAGCAGCGCGACAGGAAAGGACAGCGCCAGAAAGAGCAGCGCGAGCGGAGCGGAGCAGCGGCGCGCAACGCAAGCGCAACGCAAACGCAGCGCGAGCAGCGCGAGCGACGCCCGCTCTCCCAACCCCGAACGGGAATACCCCCCTGGGGTATCTGTTACCTTCTCTTCAGAGGGATGTCGACCGCGACGTCCCCGATCGAGAGGATGACCGTGTCCACCCAGATCCGCAGCGACCGCGCCGAAGGGCGCGAGCGCGCACCCCGTAAGGGGCTGGCACTCGCATTGATCGCCGCCGCCCAGTTCGTCGTCATCATGGACACGTCGATCATCGGCGTGGCCCTGCCGGACATCCGGCAGGACGTCGGCTTCAGCGCCGACGCTCTCTCCTGGGTGTTCAACGCCTACGTCATCGCCTTCGGCGGCCTCCTCCTGCTCGGCGGGCGGCTCGCCGACCTCTTCGGTGCACGACGGATGTTCGTGACCGGATGGATCATCCTGCTCGTGGGATCCGTCGCGGCCGGCCTCGCGACGACGCCGGGCGTGGAGATCGCCGCCCGCGCATTCCAGGGCGCCGGCGCCGCGCTCATCGCCCCGGCGGCGCTCACCCTCCTGATGTCGACCTTCGGCGGGACCGCCTCGCTCCCCCGCGCCTTCGCCGTCTACGGCGCCGCCGCACCGATCGGTGGCACCGCCGGCGTCTTCCTCGGCGGAGTCCTCACCGAGTACCTCGGCTGGCCCTGGGTGTTCTACGTCACGGTGCCGATCGCGATCGTGATCCTCGCGCTGGTGCCCCGCGCATTCTCCGAGACCCCGCGCGCGACCGGACGCATCGACGTCTTCGGCGCGGTCACGGGGACGGCCGGCCTGGCACTCGCCGTCTTCGGGATCGTGCGGGCACCGGAAGCGGGCTGGCTCGACCCGAGCACGCTCCTCCCCCTCGCGCTGGGCCTGGTTCTCGTGATCGCCTTCGTCGTTCGCCAGTTCCGTGCGGCCGAGCCGCTGCTGCGCCCCGGCCTCCTGCGCACCCCGCTCCTCGGCGGCGCGAACATCGCCCAGCTGCTCCTCGGGGCGGCCTGGATCCCGATGTGGTTCTTCCTGAACCTCTACCTGCAGAACGTGCTCGGCGCCTCGGCGTTCGCGGCGGGCGCGGCCCTGATCCCGATGACCGCGTTGATCGTCTTCGGCATGACCGCGATCGCCCCTCGCCTTGCCGCGCGATGGGGAACGCTCCCGATGGTCGCGATCGGATTCACGCTGCTGGCCGGCGGGATGCTGTGGCTCTCCTTCGCCCGCCCCGGCGGCACCTACGTGGTCGACGTCCTGCCCGCGACCCTCGTCGCCGCGACCGGCATGGCGTTCGCGTTCGTCCCGTCGCTGAGCACCGCGATCGCCAGCGCGCCGATCGCGGAATCGGGTGTCGCCTCGGGGCTGGTCAACACCAGCTACCAGGTCGGCTCGGCCCTCGGTCTCGCCGCCCTCACGGCCGTCTCCTCGACGATCGGCGCTGCAGGCGGGGACGCCGCCGGGTATGCGTCGGCGTTCCTCGGAGCGGCGGGAGTCGCCGTCGTGGGCGCGGTCGTCGCCGTGCTCACACTCCGCACCCGACGCGCCTGACCCGCACGCCGCATGCCGGGGCCGCTCGTTCGAGAGAGCGGCCCCGGCGTAGACCCGGCGTACACATCCGCACCGGTGTCACCCGCTCCGGGGCGATCGTCCATCCACGGCGTGCAAGGATCACCCAAGACCAAGACCGGACACCCGAGGAGGCCCGATGCCGGAGCGAAGCCGTCACCGTCGCGCGTTCGCCGTGACGCTGATCGTCGGCGCACCCGTTGCCGTGCTCCTCGTGTGGCCTCAGGCCTTCGGCGCTCAGACGATGCCGGGGATCGCCCAGGCGGTCGCGTTCCGCGCGGGCCTGGCCATCGCGCTCTTCGTCGTCGCGGTGCTCTGGGCGGCCATCGCCCTCATCGGGAGAAGGCGGCATGTCCTCTCCGGGATCGCCGCCGGACTCGCCGTCATGCTCGGCGCGGCGAGCATCGGCAACGGGGCGACCCTGTTCATTCGCGGCGCCGCGGGCTCGACGCCGGAGGGCGAACTCGTCGTGGCCGCCTGGAACACTCTTGGCGGGGCGGCATCACCCGAGTCGATCGCGCGTCTCGTCCTCGAGAGCGGCGCCGATGTGGTGAGCCTTCCCGAGACCGATGCGGCGGCTACCGCCGAGGTCGTGCGGCTGCTGTCCCTGGAAGGGCGTGAGATGGCACCGGGGACAGTCGGCTCCTCGATTCCGACCTCGGTCCTCATCTCCGAGCGGCTCGGCGAGTACCGGCTGGACCGGGATGCCGGCTCGACACCCGGACTGCCGAGCGCGGTCTGGCGACCGGTCGACGGCACGGGGCCGGCCATCGTCACCGCGCACCCGCTGCCCCCGCTCCCCGACTCGATGGCCGAATGGCGCACGGGACTGCGGTGGTCCGTCGCGCAGTGCGATGACCCTGAGACGATCGTCGCGGGCGACCTGAACGCGACCGTCGATCATCTGTCCGCGCTCCTCGGCGGTTGCCGAGACGCGGCGAGCGAGGTGGGGACCGCCGCGGTAGGAACCTGGCCGACGTCTGCCCCGACCTGGCTCTCCTCACCGATCGATCACGTCCTGGTCGGCTCCGCATGGACCGTGCGCGGCGTCGAGGTCCTCACATCCTTCGACGACGCGGGAAGCGATCACCGCCCTGTCGTCGCCGTCCTCGAGTCACGCTGACGAGAACGAAAGGTCGTCGATGGCCGGTATGCGCCGACCAGCACCAGCGACAGGATGGACGTGATCAGCGCGCATGCGGCGAGCACGAGATGCAGGCCGTAGGCGGTGATCGCCAGGATCGGCAGGACGAACAGGATCACGGCGAGCGCCGTCGTCCCCCGGGACGGCTGCCGCCCCATCCTCGGGGCCTTCTCGAACCGCACCAGCCACAGCGAGAGCACCCACACCGCGGCGAGGACGACGAGCAGGAACGGCACCCTTGTCCACCACCAGACCGCGCTTCCCGGAGCCGGCATCGGAATCGGCAGGAGGAGCTGCACACCGATCAGCACCATGATCATCGGCAGGTGCCACAGGTAGACGGTCATCAGCCGCGACCCGATCAGCAGCACCGCGCCCTGGGCCGCGCGGGTCCGCATGAGTGCGGTGAGCGGACGGTGCAGCAGCGTCAGCGCGGCGGCCTGCACCACGGCGAGGATCGCCAGCGGCGTCGTCGGCGGCCACTGGTTGCTCAGCATGTTCCAGGAGTATCCCCCGAGCGACACGAGCCCCCAGATGACCAGGTAACCGGCGACGATCAGACCGAGCAGCTGCCACGCGCGGCGACGGGAGAACCAACCATCGAACAGGAAGAAGCCGATCTGCTGCGCGAACAGCCAGACGAACGCCACATTCGGGATCCCGAACAGCTCGCTGCCGAATCCATAGGTCCCCGGCGGGACGTGCCCGATGCCCAGCAGCCCGTCGGCGACGAGGAAGCGCAGGGCATCCGTGGCGAGGGCGCCGGCCAGCAGCACCGCGGGAACCCAGGCTCCGTATCGGGCGTGCAGGCCGATCATCCAGGGCGCGAACGCCTGGACGAGCAGGTAGGCGGCGAGGAACCACAGCGGTGACCCGACGCCGATCGCGATGGTGTCGACCAGGGCGGGATCGATCCCGAGCAGCCGCGTGGCCCCCAGGGCGACGGTGAAGAACACGAACACCGGGATGGCCGGCCGGGCGAGCCGCGCGAGCCGGAGACGGACGAAGCCGACCGCGTTCTCCCCACGACGCTCCGCGGAGCGCCAGCCCGCCCTGGCCGCGAACCCGCCGACGACGAAGAACAGCGGCATGATGTTCAGGATCCAGCTCACCGCGTCGAACCAGCTCTGGCCTTCCACGGTGCGCTCGATGAGGAGACTGCCGTCGGGACGACGTCCGACACCGGTGAACAGGATGTGCACGAACACGACCAGGACCACGCAGGCGACCCTGGTCAGATCGAGCGTCAGGTCCCGCCCTTCGGGGACGACGCGGGCGGGTGCGGCAGCGCTGCTCATGACGTCGAGATTAGCGGTGATGGCGTCGACGGCGCGGGATGCCGGAGGCAGGGGGCCACGCCTCCCCATTGAATGCCGGCCCCTCATCGGTTAACCTACAACCTATTGGTTGCATAAACAGCGCTGAGAGGACGACGCACATGACCGAGGACACCACCGCACCCGCCGTCATCACCCGTACCGTGGGAGAGGGAGACGACGCGATCACCTACGACGTCCGCGGAGACCTCGCTGCGGCAACGCCGGATCGTCCGGCGCTGTTCCTCTTCGGCGCCCCGATGGATGCGAGCGGTTTCGAGATCCTCGCCGGGCACTTCACCGACCGCCCCGTGGTGACCTATGACCCGCGCGGCGCCGGCCGCAACCCGGTGGGGACGAGCCCCATCAGCGCCGAGCAGCACGCCGATGACCTGCACCGGGTCATCGCGGCCCTCGACGCCGGCCCCGTCGATGCGTTCGGCAGCAGCGGTGGCGGCGTGAGCCTCCTCGCCCTCCTCGCCGCGCATCCGGGCGAGGTGCGGCACGCCGTCGTGCACGAGCCGGCGACCGCGGCGCTGCTCCCCGACCGGGATCGGGTGCTCGCCGTCGTCGATGACATGAAGCGAACCTATGCCGAGAAGGGACAGGGGCCGGCGTTGGCCGCCTTCATCCAGTTCGTGATGCTCGACGGCCCGGTCCCGGACGGCTACCTCGACGGCCCCGCCCCGGATCCGGCGATGTTCGGGCTTCCTACCGAGGATGACGGAAGCCGCACCGACCCGCTGTTCCGCAACATGCCCGGCATCCTCGCCTACGCACCCGACGTCGATGCGCTCCGGGCACTCGGCGGGCGGCTCTCGATCGCCGCCGGGGTGGAGTCCGGCGACACGATGCCGGCACGGGCGGCTCGCGCGGTCGCCGCCGCCGTCGGGATCCCGGCGACGGAGTTCCCCAGCAACCACGGCGGCTTCACCGAGCAGCCCGGCTACCCCAGCGACCCGGCCGGCATCGCCCACCGTCTCCGTGAGCTCCTCTCCGACTGAGCGCCTCACCGGCCGTCACGGAGCGCTCGCACGGTACCGGTATGCTCGGAGACCCGGGGCGGTGGCCAAGCTGGTGAAGGCAGTGGGCTCATAACCCAACGATCGCGGGTTCAAGTCCCGCCCGCCCCACCGAGACACGGCGACCCAGGGAAACGGGTCAGCGAGCTTCGGCGTCGCGATGCGTCTGCGTGTGACGGCGGTAGACCTGGGCGTTCTCGCGGAGGCCGGCCCGTTCCTCGTCGGCCAGCGGACGACGCACCTTCGCAGGCACCCCGGCGACGAGCGAGCCGTCGGGGACCACGGTACCCGACAGCACCACCGCTCCCCCGGCGACGAGGCACTCCGATCCGATGATCGCGCCGGACAGCACCACGGCGCCCATTCCGATCAGCGAGCCGTCGCCGATCGTGCAGCCGTGCACGACGGCGTTATGGCCGATCGAGACGTCGTCCCCGATCACCACCGGATGTCCGCGATCGACGTGGACGGACACGTTGTCCTGCACATTGCTGCCCGCGCCTATCGTGATCGCGTCGGAGTCCGCGCGCAGCACCGCGTTGTACCAGACGCTGCTGCCCTCGCCGAGGGAGACCGCACCGACGATGCGCGCGCCTGCGGCGAGGAAGGCGGAAGGGTCGACACTCGGCACGAGACCGGGAAGGGACAGGATCGAGGCGTCGTCGCTCATGCTCCGACCCTATCCGCGCACGCCCTTGGCCATCGCCTCTTCCAGCGCCGCGGTGTACTGCGGCGCGAGCGAGTCGGCGAAGGTGACGGTGAGGTGGTCCTGGTCGCGGTAGATGTTCGCACCGCCGACGACGCTGCGGCACACCTCCTCGTCGCAGAAGACGTTCGTGAAGTCGAGGAGCGTGACGCCGTCCTGCCCCTCCGCCGCAGCCCGCAGCGGATCGTTCTCGGTCAGCAGGTCCGCACGCGGACCGTCGCACGAGCTCGCGTCCCTCGTCCGCAGGCACTTGTTCGGATCCGTCTCCCAGACCGGGTTGTCGACGACGGTCACGACCGGAGTCCCCTTGGCCGTCATCGTGCTCCACGCCTCGCGGTAGCCGGAGACGGCGGCGTCATGGACGGAGTCGAAGCCCGATCCGTCGAAAGGGGTCGTGGAGAGCGCCGCGGTGAAGACGACGTCGAAGTCCTGTGCCGCGATCTTCTCCGACACCCCGGCGCGCCAGTCCGCACAGGCCGCGCCGAACGCCCCGCCCGTGGACAGCGGCGTCGTGCTCCACGGACAGGCGCCCTTGAAGTAGGTGGTGAGATGCCACCCCTCGCGCTCCGCGATGCCCTGGAACGTCGTGAGCAGCTGATAGGCGTGGCTGTCGCCGATCAACGCGACCCGGGGGGCGTCCTTCTCGGTGGAGCCGAACTCGCACGACTCCGGGCGCGCGTCGTTCAGCTGCACGAAGCACTGCGGCTCCTCGGGTCGGTCGACGCCGGCGAATCCCGGAGCGGGCAGGATCGTGTCGGCTTCCTTCCCCGCACAGGAGGAGTCCAGGACCGCTGCCGCGCCGAAGCACGACGGCGGATTCTCACGGAGCTCCTGGATCGCCTGAACGCCCTGCTGATAGGCCGGGGCGTTCACGGCCCAGCCCGCACCTGCCGTGCCGGCGACGATCGCCATCGCACCGAGGGCTGCCCAGAGCGAGACCCGGGGGCGACGAGCGGTCAACGGCTTCCACGTCCGGATTGGATCCTCCACGAAGCGCTTCGTCAGCCAGGCGAGGACGAAGCAGATGGCCAGCAGCGCGACCCGGTGGTAGATCGACAGCCCCCAGAACGGCACGGAGGGCGCGATGATGATCAGCGGCCAGTGCCAGAGGTACAGGCTGTAGGAGATGTCGCCCGTGAAGCGCATCGGACGGATCGCGAGGATCCGCGTGGGGTACCACCAGCGGTCCGTGTTGGACGCGGCGATCACCGCCGCGGCGCCGAGGGTGGGGATCGCCGCCATGTATCCCGGGAAGGGCGTCTGCCCGTCGAAGCGGAAGGCGGTGTACAGCAGCGCGATGATGCCGCCCCATCCGAGGATGAAGCTGACGACCGCGTTGCGCACGCGGAGCACCGGGACCAACGCGATCAGCGCACCGACGCCGAACTGCCACATCCGGCCGAACGTGACGAAGTAGGCGGGCGCGGGGTTTGTGATCGTGAAGACCACGCAGAAGAC
Source organism: Microbacterium resistens (assembly GCF_031456305.1). Lineage (GTDB taxonomy): Bacteria > Actinomycetota > Actinomycetes > Actinomycetales > Microbacteriaceae > Microbacterium > Microbacterium resistens_A. The sequence continues at coordinate 264,574 of NZ_JAVDUM010000002.1, read as the reverse complement.
GAAGGATGCGACCGACACGACGCCGATGGCGATGGCAGCCGCCCGCAGCCGCGCACCGCGGAACCACTTCACGGCGATCCATGCCGCCAGCAGCATGATCAATGGCCAGAGGACGTAGAACTGCTCCTCCAGCGACAGCGACCAGTAGTGCTGGACCGTGGTCGGGCTGCCGGAGTGCCCGAGATAGTCGGCGGAGTTCAGGGCGAGGAACCAGTTCTCGACATAGAAGGTCGATGCCACGATCTCGCGCAGCTCGTTCGGCAGCGCCGAGGTCGGCATGAGATAGGGGGACGCCGCCACGATCGCGCAGAACAGGAGGACGAGGAGCGAGGCGGGTAGCAGACGCCGCGCACGCCGCGCCCAGAACTGTCCGAGACGAACCGTGCCTGTCGAGACGAGCTCACGAGCGAGGTGCGAGGTGATCAGGAAGCCGGAGATGACGAAGAAGACGTCGACGCCGACGTAGCCGCCGGAGAGCCGGCCCGGCCAGAAGTGGTAGAGGACGACCAGGAGGACGGCGATCGCGCGCAGCCCCTGGACGTGCGGGATGAACCGCGACGATGCCGCGTGCTCGGGGGGACGGGAACGGGATCGCCGGAGGTCGACGCGGGGGGATTCACCTGCTGTGGCCACCTGACGACGGTAGCGTGGATCGCCTCCGAGACCGTCCCGGCGCGCAGCACTGTCCGCGATCGGAGTGAGGCGAGCCTTCCCGAAGTGGCTTCTGATCAGCGACTTAGCAATGCCTCAGCTTGCTTGCGGAAGATCCTGGGCTGAGTAGCGTTGTACCTGTCAGACGCAGAGACCGATCGAGGAGAACCATGAGCAAGGCAGAGACCATCACCACCACCGCCAGTGACCCGACCGTCGCCGCGGCAGCCGCCCAGTTCCTCACGCCCGTCGTCCTGGGCCTGCAGGCGCTCACCGTGAACGGCAAGCAGGCGCACTGGCACGTTCGCGGCGCCAACTTCGTCGGAGTCCACGAGCTGCTCGACACGATCGTGGACCACGCCGGCGACTTCGCCGACACCGCCGCGGAGCGCATCGTCGCCCTCGGCCTCCCCATCGACGCCCGCGTCTCGGCCGTCGCCGAGAAGGCCGGCACCACCAACGTCCCCGCGGGCTTCACGAAGTCGGACGAGCTCGTCCGCGACGTGATCGCCGACATCGACGCGATCCTCGTTGACGTGAAGGCCGCTGTCGACGGCCTCGACGAGATCGACCTCACCAGCCAGGACGTCGCGATCGAGATCGCCCGGGGTCTTGAGAAGGACCGCTGGTTCCTCGTCTCGCACGTCGCCGCCTGACACTCGGCACAGCACGGCGCCCGCACCTGATCAGGTGCGGGCGCCGTGCTGCAGATAGGCGAGGACGGCGAGCACCCGACGGTGATCGGTGCCCGAGTCCTCCAGCCCGAGCTTCGCGAAGATCGCGCTGACGTTCTTCTCCACCGCGCCGACGCCGATGAAGAGGCGTTCGGCGATCGATCCGTTGCTGCGCCCCTCGGCCATCGCCTCGAGCACGTCACGCTCGCGAGGCGTGAGCGTCCCGACCGGATCGGGCCCGGCCGAGACGAGCTGTTGCACGACGAGCGGATCCAACACGGTCCCGCCCTCGTCGATCCGGCGCACCGCCTCGGAGAGCTCCGCGAGCGAGGTCACCCGATCCTTGAGCAGGTAGCCCGCCTTGCCCGTCCCCGCCCCGAGCAGCTCGCGTGCGTAGACGCCCTCCACATACTGGCTGAGCACGAGGATGCCGACGTCCGGCAGTTCCGCCCGGATCCGGAGCGCCGCACGAACGCCCTCGTCGCGGAACGCCGGCGGCATCCGCACGTCCAGGACCGCGACCTGCGCACGCGAGTCGCGCACACGCGCCACGACATCCTCGACGTCCCCGTGCGCGCCGACGGTCTCGAACCCGGCCTCGTCGAACAGCCGGATTAGCCCTTCACGGAGGAGCAGGGAGTCCTCGAACAGGATCACGCGCAGCGGCACAGCGGGGACGGTCACCTATTCAGGATAAAGCGGTTCGTACGCCGGAGAAGGACGGGGAACCGTAGATACTGGTCGAAGATCCTTATCCCGTTGGCGCGCAACCTACAGGATGACCTACTCGGATAGCCGTTCGATACTGAAAGCAACGATTGCAGAGTCCGTCGCGCAAGGCGCGGGGGTAACCCCCAGAGATCCGAACCTGTCGATACGCACCATATCGCCCGCGGAGAGGAGAACACCTTGAAGATCAATCTTCCCATCGGGCTTAAGAGTGCTGCCGTAGGGAAGGACTATGATCTCCGGCTCTTCGAGACGCGCTTCCAACCCGAGGCAGCCATCGTCAAGAACTGTAAGCTCGCCCTCGAGAGGACCCACCTGCGACCAGAACGTCGGCTCGAAGGTCAAAGAGAAAAACGTGAGCCGATCAGTCTGCTGCAATTTCATGCGATCGACGGTCGAGACTCTTACTTCTGGGTCCCCTGGTGACGAATCTGCCGAACCAGTAGTACATCCGGTGCTGACGAGCACCGAGCCAAGAACGACGGCCAGGATAGCGTGACGAGCTTTGTTCGCGCGTTGCATTTACGAAACCGTAAGTCCGCCAGGAAACTCATCCGAGCGATCGGGCAGACTCGCTGGGTTCTGCGCCTGTGCGATGCTACCTATGGGCATCATAAAAACGGCAAACAAAGCCGCTGCCCCCATCGCCATCCGACCCACTGACCTCATACGACCCGCCCCAGTCCTGAACGATCTTTTTTAATTAGTACCACGGCTTCCCGTCTTCAGCGCCGTCTCGTACGAGGGAACCCGTAGGAGGAGAACTGGCCGACCGGCTCGGATGAACGCCTCCGCCCCTCAGGCGGCGGCGGGCACCCGCACCGTGATCGCCGTCGGACCGCCCTCCGGGCTGTCGATCCGGATGCTCCCCCGCAGCCCCTGGACGCGGCCGCGAAGACCTTCCAACCCGTGGCCGGCCTGGAATCCCGCACCGCCGCGGCCGTCGTCGTGCACCGTCACCAGCACATCCGCCCCCGCCCTGGCCGCAGTGAGCGAGACGGCGCCCGCACCGGAGTGCTTCGCGGCGTTGGTGAGCAGCTCCGCGACGATGAAGTACAGGTTGCGCGCGGTCTCGGGTGAGAGGGTGGCGCCGATCTCCGGATCGACGGATGCCGACACCGGCAGCGGGCTGGCCGCTCCCAGCGCCCGCAGGGACTCGACGATCCCGCGATCCTGCAGAAGGGGCGGTGCGACGCCTCCGGCCAGAGCCCGCAACTCGTCCAACGCGGCCTGCGCGTGCCCTCGTGACTCCTGGGCGAGCTGGGTCGCGGCCTCGAGGTCGCCGGCGGCGGCGCGGCGCTCGATCGTGGCGAGATCCATCTGCAACCGGACCAGGCGCTGCTGGGGTCCGTCGTGGATGTCGCGCTCGAGCCGCCGCAGCGCGGCGTCCTCGGCGCGGATCGCCGCTCCGCGAGAGGCGTCCAGCTCGGCGACCTGGGCACCGAGATCATCGGCCTCCCAGCGCCCGAGCATTCCTGCCGCCGCCGCGTGGTGGAGGAACAGGAGACCTCGAAGGACCAGTGGGAGCGTCAGCAGGAACACGATCCCCACGGCGAGGTAGAGCATCGACGCCCACAGGTACGGGTCGGGATCGGGATCGATGCCGCCGAACACGTGCTCCACGGCCCAGTCGACCCAGATCTGCTCCGACCGGGAGTTCGGGATGAATCGCGACCAGAACCAGTACGTCGGCCCGCCGAGTGCGAGCACGATCCAGGAGGTGGAGACCCCGAACGTGAAGATCGCGATCACCGGACGCACGATCGTCCCCGAGAGGAGCGCCATCCAGTAGTGGCCGTTGCGCATGGGGCGGGTGAGCCGGGACCAGCGTCCCTCCCCCACGCTCCCGCGCTCCCAGTCCGGCGCAGGGAAGGACGGAACCCCACCGAGACGCTGCAGGGCGATGTCCGCGACCGCGAAGCCGCGGGCGATGAAGAGCGCGGCGACGATGAGCGGCACGCCGACCACCAGCACGAGAGAGCCGACGCCGACGAGGAACACCGACCAGGTCAACGCCATCCCGAGGATCGCGGTCGGGATCGAGAGGAGGACGAGGTAGAGCGCCGTCCCCGGCGCCCAGCGCCAGGCCTGTGCGTAGCCACGGCGCCGCGGGGTCGCGTCGCCCTCCGTGCGGGTGGGTCGGGAAACGGCGCCGAAGGACGTGCTCGACGAGGACAAAGGGGCCTCCTGGGGTGAGGGCGGGACGGACGCATGCTCCCGCGTCCAGGATTCCACGATGCCCGGTGCGACCGCCCGAGGACAGACGGCAGGCAACCGGTCCGGATCGGGGGTTATCCCCCGTACCCGACCCCGTCGTGGGTGATCCGTCCGCCCACGATCGTCGCCGCCACCGGCATGGACCGCAGCCGCGACGGCCCCGCGGTCGCCGGGTCCTCCGCGCACAGGACGAGGTCGGCGACGGCACCGGGACGGATCGCCGCCTCGCCTCCGGTCCCCCGGTGCGCGCTCGCGGCGAGTGCGGTCTCCACGTCCAGCCGCTCCTCGTCGTGCCAGGACGGGCGGTCATCGTCCGTCCTGTGCATGGCCGCGGAGATCGCAAGCCACGGGTCCAACGGCGCGACCGGCGCATCCGATCCGAAGCGGAGCGGGATGCCCGCACGATGCAGGCTCCCCAGCGGATAGACGATCGCATGCTGCCCCGCCCAGAGCGCGTCCGCCGCGTCGCGGTCATCGATCGCATGCTGGGGCTGCACGCTCGCCGCGATCCCGAGCCTGGCGAAGCGGGCGAGGTCCGTCTGCCGGACGAGCTGTGCGTGCTCGATGCTCCCCTGCGCCCCCGTCTCGCCGAACACGTCGAGCGCGGAGGAGAGGGCGACATCGCCGATCGCGTGCACCGCGGCGGCGATCCCCGCACCCGTCGCCGTCGTCAGCAGCTCCCGCAGCGCTGCCGGCGGCACGGTGAGGAGACCGTGGTTCTCCGGATCGTCCGCATAGCCGTGCGAGCATGCGGCCGTCCTGGTTCCCAGCGAGCCGTCGGAGATCACCTTCAACGCCCCCATCCGCACGAGCCCGTACGGATCGAGGGCGGGGTCGTCGCTGAGCGCCTCGCCCGTCACGAGCCCCTCGGCGATCGCGCGATCGAGGTCGTCGGGGTAGACGGCGAACTCCACCCGGTGCCCGTCGAAGCCGGCGCTCAACCGCCTCGTCCATGCCTCCCGGTTCCAGGACATGTCGAAGTCCACCATGCCGACGACGCCGCGCGCGGCCGCGCGTGCCGCCGCTGCCGCGACGGCGGCGTCGGCCACGATCGGGTCCGCCGCGTTGAGCCTCCGCGAGATCTCGAACGCCTCCTGCTCGCGCAGCAGCCCGTCGGCCACCGGCGCGAAGCCCTCCCGCCGGAAGGCCGCAGAGTTCAGCCAGACGCTGTGCACATCGGCGTTGATGAGGTAGGTGGGGATCTCCCCCGTGGCCTGGTCGAGCAGCGCAAGGGACGGCTCATCCGCCCAACGGACCGCCCGATAGCCGGTCCCGACACGGCGTCCGTCGCCGAGCGTGCCGGCGTCCGCCATCCGTCGTGCGGCATCGGCCGCCGACCCGGAGTCGGCGAGCGGGACGCGTTGCGCGGCCAGCGCCCACTGGACCGTGTGGACGTGATGGTCCCACAGTCCGGGGACGAGCCACGCCCCTCCTCCGTCGAGGACCTCGCCCGCGAACCGGAGCGCACCCGTCGGCGCGATGTCGGCGATCCTGCCGTCCTCGATCAGGACGTCCACCGGATCATCGGTCGCGAGCAGCCGACGATCGGCGGACGCGATCCGCACGGCCCGAAGGGCGGAGACGAAGGTCATTCCAGACCCGCCGTCGCTCGGGCGGCGAGCCGGGCCTCATGCGCACGACGCATCTCGGCGGCGAGCGCCGGGTTCGCGTGGGCGCCGTCCGCGGACAGCTCCAGGATGACGTTCTCGATCACGTCGTCCGGCTTGTTCTGGCTGAGCTTCCGTTTCGCCGTGACGCGGGTCGGCGTGAGCCGGAAGCCGACGGTTCCCGCCTCCAGCCGACGGACGAAGGACTCCTCGTTCGGCGGCGCCCACATGCCGCGAGGCTGGGGAAGGTCCCGCTCGAAGTGGTCGACGAGTCCTTCCAGGACACGGAGGTTCTCCTCCGTGGAGAGGATCTCCGGGACACCGGCGAGGTGAACGGCGACGTAGTTCCAGGTCGGCACGGACGCGACGTCGCCGTACCAACCGGGCGAGACGTAGCCGTGCGGACCCTGGAAGACGAGCAGCAGCTCGCGGTCGCCGAGACCGAGGACGCGGTCGTCCGGGCGCCCGACGTGTCCGATGACGGTGAGGTCGTCACGCTCCGGATCCAGCAGCACCGCATAGTGCGAGGCGGTGAGCCCTTCCCCGTCGCCGCCGACGAGGGTGGCCCACGGGTTCGCCGCGATCACGCGACGGAGCTCGGCGACGTCGGTCATGGCGAAGCTCGGATTCTGACGCATGCGACAAGCCTATTGCCGCCGCGGCGACCCTCCTCCGAGAGCCAGGATCACGCTTGGCAGGACGGGCACCAGTAGAGCTTCCGCGCCCCGATCTCCTCCAGCGCGATCTCCGTGCCGCACACCCGGCAGGGCAGGCCCGCGCGGTGATACACCCAGTGCCGGTCGTCCCGGTGCGCCATCGCGGCGCGGTACCCCTCGGGCGACAGGTCGTCCATCGTCATCATCTGTCCGGTCTCCACGCCGACCGCGAGCAGACGCACCCAGTCCCGCCAGAGCTCGCGCACGATCTCCTCCGGGACGTCCCGTCCCGGAGTGTGCGGGTTCAGCCGCGCCCGGAACAGCATCTCGGCGCGGTACACGTTCCCGATCCCGCTGACCACGGCCTGGTCCATGAGGAGCAGGGCGATCGGCGTCCCCTTCCGGCGCACGGCCTGCACGAAGCGCTCCTCGCCCTCCTCCGGGTCGCCGACCAGCGGGTCGGGCCCCAAGCGGGCGATCGTCGCGAGCATCTCGTCCGGAGTCTGCAGCGCGCAGGCGGTTGGCCCGCGGAGATCGGCGCAGGTCGAGTCGGTCAGCAGCCGAAGCCGCACCTGGCCGACCACCGGCGGCGGCCATGCGTCGTCCTCGGCGAGTCCGGTGGTCTGCTCGGACATCCGCACGTGGACGCGGGTCTTCCGCGGGGCGCCGATGGAGGACAGCGAGTTCTCCCCCGCGCTGTCGAGCACCGCGTCGTCCAGCGTCGTCCCCCGCTGATTCGTCTGACCCATCCGTCCGTTCGCCGCGGCGATGGTCGGGTCTACGAGGATCTCCCCGGCGAAGTCCCATGCGCCGTAGAGCCCGAGGTGCACCCGCAGCCAGAGGTCGCCCTCGGCCTCCAGGAACATCTGCTTTCCGACCGCCTGGGCGCGCTCGATCGTGCGACCGTCGAGCACGGCGGCGCCTTCCGCGAACCGCCCCTGGGGGCTCGAGGCCGCGACCTGCCTGCCGACGAAGTTGCGCGCGAACTGGCGGGCGATGCGATGGACGGAGTGACCCTCGGGCATCAGGCGCGCGGATCCGGGAGCAGGGCGCCGGAGGTCTCGAAGTCCGCGATCTGCCCGATCCGGCGGACGTGCCGCTCCTCGCCGCTGAACGGCGTGGCGATGAACCGGTCGATGAAGGCCGCGACCTCCGTGAAGGTGTGCTGGCGGGCGCCGATCGCGATGACGTTGGCGTCGTTGTGCTCGCGTGCCAGCTCGGCCGTCGCGATGCTCCAGACCAGGGCCGCGCGGATGCCCTCGACCTTGTTCGCCGCGATCTGCTCGCCGTTGCCCGAGCCGCCGAACACGACGCCGAGCGCGGTGACGCCGGCGCGCTGATCGGCGATCACCGCCTGTGCCGCACGGATGCAGAACGCCGGGTAGTCGTCCACGGCGTCGTACTCGATCGGCCCGTGGTCGATCACCTGGTGGCCGGCCTCGGCCAGATGATGCTGCAGCTGGGTGGAGAACTCGAGCCCCGCATGGTCGGTGGCGATGTGGATGCGCATGCGGCCAATCCTAGGGATTCGCGGCCCTACGGGGCGATGCCGGCCGCGGCGGGCCGGAATCCGAGCCTGACGTTCTCGCAGTCGCCGGCCCTGGCCACGTCGTACCAGGGACCGAGGTCGGTGAGATGCGGTCGCTCCGCGGCGGGCGTACCGTGCACTCGCTCCAGGACGAGGTCGACGAGCCCCGCGACGAAGGCAGGGTGCGTGCCGGGCGTCGGGGTCCGGAGCATGCGCAGGCCGGCCTCCGCCGCCGTCTCCTGCGCTTCCGTGTCCAGATCCCAGAGCACCTCCATGTGATCGCTCACGAAGCCGAGCGGCACCACGACCACCGCCTTGACGCCGCGGCCGGGGAGCTCGGCGATCACGTCGTTGACGTCGGGCTCCAGCCACGGCTGGCTCGGCGGGCCGGAGCGGGACTGGAACACCAGCTCCCAGGGCACGACGCCCGCGCCGGGAACGGCCGCTCCGAGCTCGGTCATGATGTGCGCGGCGACCGCCCGGTGCTGGGCCTCGTAGGCGCCGCCGTCCCCCCAGTCGCGGTCCCGCGGACCGGAGCGCCGGGCGTCGTCGACGGGGATGCTGTGCGTGGAGAAGAGGACCGTGATCTCGGTCGCCGCGACTCCCTCCTCAAGCAGCGTCCGGACGGCCGCATCCACCCCCTCCTGGAACGGCGCGACGAATCCCGGGTGGTCGAAGAAGAGCCGCACCTTGTCGGCCGTCAGGCGGCCCCCCAGGCCGGACTCGTCCATGGCCAGGGCGATGTCCTCCCGGTACTGCCGATCGCTCGAATAGGAGCTGTAGGCGCTCGTGGCAAGCACCAGGAGCGTCCGGTGCCCGTCCGCGGCCGCCTCCGCGAAGGCCTCGGGCAGGTACGGCGCCCAGTTCCGGTTGCCCCAGTAGACCGGGAGGTCGAGGCCGCGCCTCGCGATCTCGGCCTCCAATGCCGCTTTCAGCGCACGGTTCTGCTCGTTGATCGGGCTCACGCCGCCGAAGTGGCGGTAGTGGTGGGCGACCTCCTCCAGCCGCTCGTCGGGGATGCCCCGCCCGCGCGTCACGTTGCGCAGGAACGGGATCACGTCGTCCTGTCCCTCGGGACCCCCGAAGCTCGCGAGGACGACGGCGTCGTAGTCGACCGGCACCTCGACGTGCGGCGGGCCGGATCGCGCGGGCTCCGAGGCATGGAGGACGGACACGGATGACGAGATCGTTGCTTCGCTGGTCACCCCTCCATCGTCGCACTCACACCTTTCCTTCAGCCGAAGGTGGCATGGCCGTGCCGCTGGCGTAGGCTGTCAGGGTTGCCGCCGGCGCCAGCAGCGCGAGATCCGTGGCTACCCCTCACCCCCTGGGAGACCTAGCAGTGCCTGGAGAGAACCTCACCCGAATCGAGGCGCAGGAGCGCCGCGCGATCGTGGACACCGAGTCCTATGAGATCGCGCTGGACCTGACGAAGGGCCAGGAGGTCTTCGGCTCCCGGAGCGTCGTGCGGTTCACCGCGACGCCGGGCGGATCCACCTTCATCGACCTGATCGCGCACGAGGTGCGCGAGATCACGCTGAACGGCGAGCCGATCGACCCCGTCGCGGCCTTCTCCGACTCGCGCATCGCGCTCGAGGGACTTGCCGCCGAGAACGTGCTCGTCGTGGACGCCGACTGCCTCTACACGAACACCGGAGAGGGACTGCACCGGTTCGTCGACCCGGTCGACGACGAGGTCTACCTCTACTCGCAGTTCGAGGTGCCCGACTCCCGCCGCGTGTTCGCGGTGTTCGAGCAGCCCGACCTCAAGGCGACGTTCCAGTTCACGATCACGGCCCCCGCGGCGTGGAAGGTCGTGTCGAACTCCCCGACGCCCGAGCCGATCCTCCACGATCCGTCCTCCGGTGCCGGTGCGGTCGCCACCTGGGGTTTCGAGCCCACCCCGCGCATCTCCTCGTACATCACCGCGATCGTCGCCGGCCCGTACGAGTCCGTCTTCTCGGAGCTCACCAGCGCGTCCGGCCGCGTCATCCCCCTCGGCGTCTACGGTCGCCGGAGCCTGTGGGAGCACCTGGACGCCGACTACATCTTCGACAAGACGCGTGAGGGCTTCGCCTACTACGAGGAGAAGTTCGGGGTCCCCTACCCCTTCGCCAAGTACGACCAGCTCTTCGTCCCGGAGTTCAACGCCGGGGCCATGGAGAACGCGGGCGCGGTGACCTTCACCGAGACCTACGTGTTCCGCAGCAAGGTGACCGACGCCGTCAAGGAGCGTCGGGTCGTCACGATCCTGCACGAGCTGGCCCACATGTGGTTCGGCGACCTGGTCACCATGAAGTGGTGGAACGACCTGTGGCTGAACGAGTCGTTCGCCGAGTGGGCGTCGACCATCGCGACCGCCGAGGCCACCGAGTGGACCGAGGCGTGGACGACCTTCAACGCGATGGAGAAGACCTGGGCCTACCGACAGGACCAGCTGCCCTCCACGCATCCGATCGTCGCCGAGATCAACGACCTCGACGATGTGCAGGTGAACTTCGACGGCATCACCTACGCGAAGGGCGGCTCCGTGCTCAAGCAGCTCGCCGCCTGGGTGGGCATCGAGGCCTTCTTCGCCGGCGTCTCGGAGTACTTCGCGAAGCACTCCTGGGAGAACACCGAGCTCAGCGACCTGCTCGTCGAGCTCGAGCGGACGAGCGGCCGGGACCTGTCGACGTGGTCGAGGAAGTGGCTGGAGACGGCGGGCGTCAACACGCTGTCCCCCGTGATCGCCGAGGCCGGCAACGGCACCATCTCCCGGTTCGCCGTGACCCAGACCGCACCCGCCGACTACCCGACCATCCGCCCGCACCGGCTCGGCATCGGCTTCTACTCCCTGAACGGGAGCGGCGCGCTGGTGCGCACGCACCACATCGAGGCGGACGTCGACGGCGACCGCACCGAGATCCCCGAGCTGCAGGGACTCCCCCGACCCGACCTCGTCCTGTTGAACGACGAGGACCTCGCCTATGCGAAGATCCGCCTCGACGAGCGCTCGCTGGAGACGGCCATCGCCCACCTCGCGGACATCAGCGACCCGCTCGCGCGCTCCCTCGTCTGGGGCGCCGCCTGGGATCAGACCCGTGACGCCGAGAGCGCCGCATCCGAGTACATCTCCCTCGTCCTCGGCAACATCGGCCGCGAGACCGAGTCGACGACGGTGCGCACGACGCTCGGCCAGCTCCAGACCGCGGCCGCCCTGTACGTGACCCCGGAGGATCGTCTCGACGCCCGCATCCGCGTCGCCGACGGACTCTGGACCCTTGCTCAGGGCGCCGAGGCCGGCAGCGACAGCCAGCTGCAGTTCGTGACGGCGTTCGCGAACTCCGTCGTGACCCCCGAGCAGACCGAGGTGCTGCGCGGCCTGCGCGACGGCACGACGGTCCTCGACGGCCTCACCGTCGACACCGACCTCTCCTGGCAGCTGTTGGCCGGCCTCGCCGCAGCGGGCGCCGTCGAGGGCGACGCCGTGGACGCCGCGCTCGCCGCCGACAACACGGCGAAGGGCGCCGAGTTCGCCGCACAGGCGCGGGCAGCGCTTCCGACCGCCGAGGCGAAGCAGGAGGCCTGGACCTCGCTGGTCGGGAACGAGGACCTGTCCAACACCCTGATCCGCTCCGCCGCCCTCGGGTTCACCCACCCGGCCGGCGCCGCGCTCCTGGACGCCTTCGTGCCGGCGTACTTCGACGCGCTCCTCCCCCTCTGGGAGAAGCGGACCTACCAGATCGCGAACTACCTGATCGTCGGGCTCTACCCGAAGGCCCTCGCGAGCGTGGAGCTCCGCGACGCGACGCGCGCGTGGCTCTCGGCGAACACGGACGCCGCCCCCGCGCTCCGCCGCCTCGTGCACGAGAACCTCGCCGACGTGGAGCGTGCGCTCGCCGCACAGGCCCGCGACGCCGATCGGGGCTGACGGGACTGACCGCGGTATCACGAGGGAGGGGCGGAGCGCAGGCTCCGCCCCTCCCTCGTGATACCCGGAGAACGTGGAGACCGTTCCGAGGTGCCCGCCTCTAGGATCGAGAGCGATGCACATCCTCCCCATCGAAGAGACGCCTCCCCCGGTAGAACCCCCTGTCGTGGCGACCCCCGATCTCTGGACCCAGATCCTGACGTTCCTCGGCGAAGCCGGGATGAATCTGCTCTACTGCGTCGCCGTGGTCGCCGGCGCCGTCGCCATCGCCGCGCTGCTGCGCCTCCTGATCCGTCGTGTGGTCCACCGGATCGTCGACGGCGCCAAGTCCAGGGCGCGCGTCGATGACACGCAGGCGCTGGAGCGCTCCCCGCTGGCGGACATGCGGCTCGTGCAGCGCACCCGCACCCTCGGCACGATCCTGCAGAACATCGTCAACGTCATCCTCGGGATCGTCGGCATCGTCCTCATCATCAACACCCTCGCACCCTCGCTCCTCGGATCCCTCACCCTGCTCACCGCGGCGATCGGCGCCGGACTCGGCTTCGGCGCGCAGAACATCGTCAAGGACGTCCTGAACGGCATCTTCATCGTCGCCGAGGATCAGGTCGGCATCGGCGACGTCGTCGACCTCGGCCTCGCGACGGGCGTCGTGGAGTACGTGAGCGTCCGCATCACGCAGGTCAGGGACGTCAACGGCACCCTCTGGTACGTCCGCAACGGCGAGGTGACCCGGATCGGGAACATGTCCCAGGGCTGGGCCAGGGCCATCGTCGATCTCGGCGTCCCGCCCGACGCCGACGTCCCCGCCGTCGAGGAGTCCCTGCTCGCGGCCGCGCAGGCCCTCGCGAAGGACCCGAAGTGGCGCACCCGCATCGTCGAGAAGCCCGAGGTCTGGGGGCTGGAGACGGTGACCGGCGAGGCGCTGGTCATCCGCGTCGTGATCAAGACCAGGGCCAACGCGATGGACGACGTGGCCCGCGAGCTGCGCATGCGCCTGCGCGCCGCGATCGGCGAGCTCGGGCTGTCGGTCCCCTCCCTCAACTCGGTCACGCTCACCGGCCCCGAAGGCGCACGACGGGTCCGCGGCGCCAATCCTCCCCGGACGAGGCCGACGGCCGTCACCGGGGTGCCCACGGTGGCGGAGCGGGGCTTCTGGCGCCGCCGCAAGTCGGACGGGACGACGACCCCGGTGACGCCGCCGACGACGGCGAAGCCCGCAAAGCCGGCGGGCGCTCCCAGGACGACGGGAACGCCGAAGCCCCCGACCACGCCGCCACAGCCGCAGACGCCGTCCTCGGAGGACGGTCCCGAGCAGGAGAAGCCATGACGTTCTACGACGAGGTCGGCGGACGCGAGACCTTCCGCGCGATCGTGGACGTGTTCTACCGCGAGGTCGCGCTCGACCCGGTCCTCAAGCCGATGTACCCCGAGGAGGACCTCGGCCCGGCCGCGGAACGGCTCACGATGTTCCTGGAGCAGTACTGGGGCGGACCGGCGACCTACGGCGAGCGTCGAGGCCACCCCCGGCTCCGGATGCGGCATATCCCCTTCCACGTCGACCCAGATGCCCGGGACCGCTGGCTCCGCTGCATGAGGGTCGGTGTGGACGAGGCGCACCTCTCGCCGATGCACGAGGCGACGCTCTGGGACTACCTGGAACGCGCGGCATATGCGATGGTGAACACGTTCGAGCCTTCGGGGATCGGCCCCGAAGCCGCCGGCCGGACCCCGCTGGAGGCCGGTGCGGCGAAGGATCCGGTGCAGAGAACGACGGAGACCCCATGACCACGACGCCCGCCACCCGTTCCACCGACGTCCTCGTGATCGGCTGGGGGCTGGCGGGCCTCGTCGCCGCGGCGGAGGCCGTCACGGCAGGACGACGGGTCATCGTCGTCGATCAGGAGCCGCGCACCAACATCGGCGGGCAGGCGTGGTGGTCCTTCGGCGGGCTCTTCCTCATCGACTCCCCCGAGCAGCGCCGCATGGGCATCCGGGACTCCCTGGAGCTTGCCCGCCAGGACTGGCTCGGGACCGCGGGCTTCGACCGTGAGGAGGACGCCTGGCCCCGCCGCTGGGCCGAGGCCTATCTGGAGTTCGCCGCGGGCGAGAAGCGGGCCTGGCTGCGCGAGCGCGGCGTCGGGTTCTTCCCGGTCGTCGGCTGGGCGGAGCGCGGCGGATACGACGCCCTGGGACCGGGCAACTCCGTCCCTCGGTTCCACATCACCTGGGGAACCGGCCCCGGGATCGTCGCACCCTTCCTCGCCATCGTCGAGGCGGCGGAGAAGCAGGGGCACCTCGTGGTCCTCGCGCGGCACCGCGTCACGGACCTCATCGTGCGGGACGGTGCGGTCGCCGGCGCGCACGGCGAGATCCTGGAGAGCAGCGCGGCGGAGCGTGGTCAGGAGTCCTCGCGCTCCGTCATCAGCGAGTTCCAGATCGAGGCCGGCGCGACGATCGTCGCCTCGGGCGGGATCGGCGGCAACCACGAGCTGGTCCGACGGATGTGGCCGGAGCGCCTGGGCACCCCGCCCGCCGACATGCTCACCGGTGTGCCCGCATACGTCGACGGGTCGATGCAGGCCGTCTCCGAGACGGCAGGCGCGCGCCTCATCAACGGCGATCGGATGTGGCACTACGTCGAGGGGATCCGCAACTGGAACCCGGTGTGGCCGGGTCACGGCATCCGTATCCTCCCCGGCCCGTCCTCGCTGTGGTTGGACGCGACGGGAGCGCGGCTGCCCGTCCCCTTGTATCCGGGGTTCGACACGCTCGGCACGCTCGCCCATCTGCGGGGCACCGGCCACGACCACTCCTGGTTCATCACGTCGCGGCAGATCGTGGAGAAGGAGTTCGCGCTCTCGGGCAGCGAGCAGAACCCGGATCTGACCGGCAAGGACGTGTCGCTCCTCCTGAAGTCCCGTCTCGCCAAGGGGCCGACCGGCCCTGTGCAGGCCTTCCTGGATCGCGGAGAGGACTTCCTCGTCGACGACGATCTCGGCCGCCTCGTCGATCGCATGCGGGAGCTTCCCGGCGGGGAAGCGCTGGATCCGGACCGTGTGCGCCGCGAGGTCGAGGCCAGGGATCGCGAGATGGAGAACGAGTTCACCAAGGACGCGCAGATCGCGATGCTCCGCTCGGCGCGCGCGTACCGCGGGGACAGGCTCATCCGCACCGCCACTCCCCATCGTCTGCAGGACCCGGCGGCGGGCCCCATGATCGCCGTGCGTCTGCGGGTCATCACCCGCAAGTCGCTCGGCGGCATCGAGACCGACCTCGAGGGACGCGCCCTGTCCGCCACGGGTGATCCCGTTCCGGGTCTCTTCGCCGCAGGCGAGGCCAGCGGCTTCGGCGGCGGCGGCGTGCACGGCTATCGCGCACTGGAGGGGACCTTCCTCGGCGGCTGCCTGTTCTCCGGCCGTCAGGCCGGGCGCGCAGCCTCCCGATGAACGTCCGTCCGCGGCGGCTCGGGCTCTCCCTCAGAGGTTCTTCGGGCCTCCCCTGAGACCTTTTCGGGTTCCCCCGAATTCGCGATCGGACGGGCTTTCCCACGACCGCCGGCTCCCTACGCTGGCCGCATGCGCTCCCTCCTCCTCACCGCGGTGCTCGCCGTGCCGCTCGCCATCGGTCTCGCCCTCGGCCCGGAGGCCGCGACCGCAACCGCGTCCGCGGGACCCGACCGACTCGTCCAGGAGTACGCCGACGTCTATGCGACCCCGGGAATCGCCGCCGCAGTGATCGAGGACGGGACGGTGACGACCACGGTCCGCGGCACGGACGGCTCGGGATCCCCGGTGACCGCGGACACCCGCTTCCGGATCGCCTCCATGAGCAAGTCCATGACGGCGACGGCGATCATGCTCCTCGTCCAGGACCGTGCGCTGTCCCTGGACGACAGGGTCGTCGACCTGCTCCCGGAGTTCCGCATGGCCGATCCCCGCCACCGCGAGATCACCGTCCGCGAGCTCCTGGAGCACACGTCGGGGCTCTCCCTCCGCACGAACGACGAGTACGCGCTCCCGATCCCTCCGACGATGGCGGACGCGGTCGCCGAGCTCCGCGGACGATCCCTCGCCGCGGACCCCGGGACCCGTTTCGAGTACCACAACACCAACTACACCCTCGCGGCGCGCATCGTGGAGGAGGTGTCCGGCCAGGACTTCGGCGTCTTCCTCCGCGAGCGGCTCTTCCATCCGCTCGGGATGGACGACACGACCTCGACGGTCCGGTGCACGGACGGCGCACCAGGGCTCGCCCCCGGTCATTCGGTGCTGCTGCGCATCGCGCTCGTCGTCCCGGAGATGCCCGGGAGGTGCGGAGGCAACGGCGGTGTCGTCTCGACCCTCGACGACATGGTGCAGTGGATACGCTTCACCGCGGGTGACATCGGCACCGACGTCCTCGCACCGGGTCTGCGCGTCCAGATGCAGGGGCCCCGAGGCGTGGCCGCGCCCTACGCGCTGGGATGGGAGTCCCATCCCGCGGGCGACGGCTTCCCTTCGCCCCTGCTGACGCATGGAGGCACCCTCGCGACCTATGCCGGGAGCATGGCGATCGCGCTCGACACCGGCACGTCCGCCATCGTGCTCGCCAATGGCTCTGGCGACCCGGGGACGCTGGCGAGGAACCTCATCGCCGACATCGATGGCCATCCCCTCGCGCCCTTCGAGGATCCGCTCACGACGTTCAACGCGATCCTCCTCGGCATCGCGATCGCCCTGCTCCTGCTCTTCACGGTCCTCTTCGCCCGCGCCAAGCGGTGGGCGGTCCGGCGCAACACCGCAACGCGCCCGATGGTGGCGCTGCGGCTCCTCCCGCTCGTGCTCGCGGTCATCGTCGGCGTCTTCGTCCCGCTCCTCCCCGGCCTCCTCGGCGGCATGATCGCCTGGGAGTACTGGATCGTCGACCTGTGGCTGTATCCGATGCTCGTCCTGATCGCGCTCGTCCTCATCGCCGGAGCGGGCGCCGTGCTCCTGCTCCGGCTCGTCCTCCTGCGGAAGGGCCGACCCGCCGTCCGCCGGATCGGCCGGGAGACGATCTGAGGACGTCGGGCCGGGCGGGGAGCGCCTCGGTCAGCTCGCGGTGCCGGTGCTCCGCACCGCGGTCAGACCCACCGCCGCGGGCCCCCGACTGAGCACGTGGCCACGAGCGAAGCCGAGGCGGGTCCACCGGCCGGAGGTCGTGATCGGGACGGCCTCGGAACCCGAGATGAAGCCGAAGGCGTGAGCGGCGAAGGCGACGCCGCGCGGTAGCCCACGAAGATCCTCGTCCGGCTCGCCCCAGATCCGGGCCCGCAACGATCGGACCGCATCCTCCCCCGCTCCCGGGGGCGACCCGTGGGCGACCGCGGAGATGCCCCACTGCGCTCGCCGCGCGATGACGTCGGCTCCCAGCACGCCGGCGGCGACCCACCCGTCGCGAGGCGGGGAAACGCCCGCCCACGCAGGGCTGCGCCCCGTCTCCGGGAGGCCGAGAGCGCGGGGGTCCTCGGTCTCGGTCAGCTCGTCGATCACGATGTCGCAGCGGAGCTCCGGATCGGAGCGGCCGATGCGGAGGGCGAGGATCGTGGGCGTCGCATCGAACAGCCCCTGCGGGGCGAGCGCGGCCGCGGTCATGACGAGCACCCCCGCTGCGGCTTGCAGGCGTACGCCGTCGTCGGAGGCCCGAGCGGCCCTGGACACGAAAGTGAGGACGTCGCGGGCGGTATCGGGGTCGGCGAGAATCAGCGGTGTGGACACTCCCCCTAAAATAGCAAGCGGTGACAGCCAGGGACGGGTGTCCGACCGCCCATCGGAGAGGATTCCCGCATGATCTCGGAAGACCACGCCCGCCGATCGGTCGACACGCTGCTGGAGGTCCTCAATCTCGACGCCTCCGAGGCGCGGACGACGGAGGACATCTTCACCGGCGTCTCGCACCCGATGCCCACGGGACGCATCTATGGCGGGCAGGTGCTCGGACAGTCCCTCGTCGCCGCCGAGCGGACGCTGCCGGAGGGGCGGGTCGCGCACTCGATGCACGGCTACTTCCTTCGTCCGGGCGACGCCTCGCAAGGGCTGACCTTCGCCGTCGACCGCATCCACGACGGGCGTTCGTTCTCCACCCGCCGCTGCCAGGCGTATCAGAATGGAGAGCCGATCTTCTCGATGATCGCCTCGTTCCAGGATGACAATCCCGGCGTCGAGCACGCCTATCCGATGCCGGAGGGCGTCCCCTCCCCCGAGGATCTGCGGAGCGACGACGAGCTGGTCGATGCGCTCCCGTCGATCGCGCGACGCCTCCTCACGGATCGGCCAGCAGACGTGCGGCACGTGGAGTCGCCCCTCTTCCTCGCCGTCGAGGGCGAGCACCGTGCCCACCAGGCGGTATGGATGCGCATGCGCGCCCCGTTCCCCGACGACCCTGCCCTGCATCGTGCGGCGCTCGCATATCTGAGCGACATGACGATCCAGGAGTCGATCCTGCGGGCACACGGTGTGACCTGGCAGACCCGCGACCTGAAGGTCGCGAGTCTCGACCACGCGATGTGGTGGCACCGGCCCGGCCGGGTCGATGACTGGCTGCTGTACGTGCAGGAGTCCCCGAACGCGCGCGGCGGGCGCGGCCTCGCGAGCGGACGCATCTATTCCAGGGACGGCACGCTGATCGCGAGCGTCATGCAGGAGATCACGATCCGGGTTCCGGGAACCTGACCGACCCGTCTGACTGGCCTGTCCGGCTGTCCCGTCCGACCCCGGTCCGGTGCGACCCGTCAGGGCGAAGGCTGATCCCGGGCGTCAGCGCCGAACGTACGCGATCGGCTCGCCGGTGTAGGGCGTCCACGCGTCTCGCATCTCGGCGGTGATCCGGGTCGGCCGCCCCGTGCCGGCGTCGACGAGCACGATGACCGCGGTCGAGCGCGCATACAGGACCCGCTCCTCGAACGCCGGGTCGTTGTAGACCTCGTAGCAGACCTCGACGCTGGAGCCGCCGAGCTTGCCGAACCACATCTGCACCTCGAGCGGATGGCGCTGGTAGGGCACCGGCGCCAGGTACTCGATCTCCTGTCGGGCGATCAGGGTGAGGACGCCTTGATCGATGCCGGAGTCGAGCACCGCCGTCGTGGGGCCGTGCTCGCCCTCGCCCGGCCGCCAGAACGCGCGGACTCGCGCCTCCTCCAGCAGCTTCAGCATCGAGGTGTTGTTGACGTGGTTGAAGGCGTCCAGATCCCCCCAGCGCAGGTGGATCGGGATGTGCAGCCGCCCTCCCGCGGCCTCGCCCGCGGGGAGGGTCGGTCCGTCGTGCTCAGTCACGCGTGAGCCTGCGGTGCGTGGAGCGGTGAGGGTTCGCCGCGTCGGCGCCGAGACGCTCGATCTTGTTCGCCTCATAGGACTCGAAGTTGCCCTCGAACCAGTACCACTGGTCCGGCTTCTCGTCGGTGCCCTCGTACGCGAGGATGTGCGTCGCGATCCGGTCCAGGAACCACCGGTCGTGTGTGATGACCACAGCACAGCCGGGGAACTCCAGCAGGGCGTTCTCGAGCGAGCCGAGGGTCTCGACGTCGAGGTCGTTGGTCGGCTCGTCGAGCAGCAGCAGGTTGCCGCCCTCCTTCAGCGTCAGCGCGAGGTTCAGCCGGTTGCGCTCACCGCCGGACAGCACGCCCGCCTTCTTCTGCTGGTCCGGGCCCTTGAAGCCGAACTTCGAGACGTAGGCGCGGGACGGGATCTCGGTCTTGCCCACC
Organism: Microbacterium resistens; assembly: GCF_031456305.1. GTDB lineage: Bacteria > Actinomycetota > Actinomycetes > Actinomycetales > Microbacteriaceae > Microbacterium > Microbacterium resistens_A. The sequence goes on along the minus strand of NZ_JAVDUM010000002.1, from coordinate 244,879 downwards.
ATCATGATGTCCAGGCCGTCCGAGACGACCTCCCACAGCGTCTTGTCCGGGTCGATGCTGGCACGCGACTGGTCGACATAGCTGATCTTGACCGTCTCGCCGATCTTCAGGTCGCCGCCGTCCAGGGGCTCAAGGCCGACGATCGTCTTGAACAGCGTGGTCTTCCCGACGCCGTTCGGCCCGATCACGCCGACGATGCCGTTCGGCGGCAGGCTGAAGCTCAGACCTTCGATGAGCGAGCGCCCGTCGAAGCCCTTCTGCAGCTTCTTCGCCTCGATCACGACGCTGCCGAGGCGCGGGCCCGCGGGGATCTGGATCTCCTCGAAGTCGAGCTTCCTCGTCCGCTCCGCCTCGGCCGCCATCTCCTCGTACCGTGCCAGACGCGCCTTCGACTTGGTCTGCCGGCCCTTCGCGCTGGAACGGACCCACTCGAGCTCGTCCTTGAGGCGCTTGGCGAGCTTGGCGTCCTTCTTGCCCTGGACGTCCAGGCGCTCGGCCTTCTTCTCCAGGTACGTCGAGTAGTTGCCCTCGTAGCCGATCAGGCGACCGCGATCGACCTCCGCGATCCACTCCGCCATGTTGTCGAGGAAGTACCGGTCGTGGGTGATCGCGATCACCGCGCCCTTGTAGGCCTGCAGGTGCTTCTCCAGCCACAGCACGCTCTCGGCGTCGAGGTGGTTGGTGGGCTCGTCCAGGAGCAGCAGGTCCGGCTTCTGCAGCAGCAGCTTCGCGAGCGCCACGCGGCGCTTCTCACCACCGGAGAGATTCTGCACGCTGGCGTCCCCCGGAGGCGTGCGCAGCGCGTCCATGGCCTGATCGAGCTGGGAGTCGAGGTCCCAGCCGTCGGCGGCGTCGATCTCCTCCTGCAGCACGCCCATCTCTGCCAGCAGCGAGTCGAAATCCGCATCCGGATCGGCCATCAGCGCCGAGATCTCGTTGAAGCGGTCGACCTTCGCCTTGATCGCGACGCCCTCCTGGATGTTCTCCAGGACTGTCTTGTCCTCGTCGAGCTCCGGCTCCTGCATCAGGATGCCGACGGTGAAGCCCGGGCTGAGCTTGGCCTCGCCGTTGGACGGCGTGTCCAGGCCCGCCATGATCTTCAGGATCGTCGACTTGCCCGCGCCGTTCGGGCCGACCATGCCGATCTTCGCACCGGGGAGGAAGGCCATGGTGACGTCGTCGAGGATGAGCTTCTCGCCCACCGCCTTGCGGGCTCGGACCATGGAGTAGATGTATTCGGCCACGGAAGAGGCTCCTTCGTATCGACGGTCGTGATTTTCTGAACGGCGGCGCATCCACGAGGAGGCCGGTGATGCGGGCCACCGCCCGATGCCGCGACGGACGCGGTGCCGGGCACGACTCTCCAGCCTACCGGCGGATCGCTATCCGTCGAGCGGCATGGTGCCGCCGATGAGGCAACGGCCCTCCGCGAGCTGCGGCATGACCGTGGCGACCGGTTCGCCGGTCGATGGACCGACCTGCCCGATGAGGCACTTGTCCGTGCCCCACCGCACCGAGAACTGCATGCTCTCGGCGGGGTTGTCCACGGTCGAGACGTCGTAGGTCGCCTGCATGTCCGCCCGGGCGAACCCGGCCGTCGTGAGGGCGTCGACGTAGGCGAGGCTCGACGTGCGCTGCTCCGTCGCCCAGACCTGGGCGACCACCGCGCTGAAGAAGGGGAGGTTGTCCTCGGCCGTGCCCTCCGGCTTCAGGGCCGGCGCCTCGACCACTTCGCCCGCGGTCGGCGTCGGCGTGGGCGTCTTGGTCCCGCCCCCTCCTGGCGTGCACCCCGCGAGGAGCAGCATCGCCGCCGCGAAGGCCATGCCAGCCGTGAGACGCACGGGGCGGCCGGGAGCCGAGGGACGGTTCGAGCGCAGCACACCCCGAGTCTATGCGGCGGACCGCCCCGACACACCAGCTCGCGCGGCCCCGCACGCGTGGCCCCTGATCGCCGACGCGGCCTCAGAACGGCGTCTCCCCCAGCGTGAGCGGAGCCCACGCGCTCGCATCGTTCCTCGCTTCATGGTCGCGTCGGACGTCCTCAGGGCTGGGCACCGCCTGATCGACCTCCGCGCGCCGCCCGTCCCGATCGGGCTCTCCTCCCGCCCCGCCCACGGGATCGGTCCTCTCCGTCCGAGCGTCCTCGGCACGGACCGGTCGTTGCGCCCTGGTGAACCGGCTCGTCCCCCAGCGCAGGTCCGGACCGAGGGACTCGGCGTCGATCTCCGCGCTCATGCCGCGGCGCCCGTTCGACTCCCATTCCCTGAGCCGCAGCCGCCCGGTGACGATCACACTGTCCCCTTTCCCGAGAGACGTGCGTGCGTTCTCGGCCAGCCGCCGATAGGCCGAGACCGTGTACCAGTTGGTCCCGGCGTCCACCCAGTCCCCCGTCTTCGCATCGAACCGGCGGTTGTTGGTCGCGAGCCGGAACGTGAGCACCTCGACGCCGGAGTGCGTCTGCGTGCTCTCCGGGGTCGAGGCGATGTTCCCCACGAGGGTGATGATGTCGGTCATGCCGGTCTCCTCTGCGTCCTCCGGGCCATGGCATCGGCCCGGAGAACCCAGCGTGCACCGATGCTCAGCGCAACGGTGGGCCGTCGTCCGCAACGGTGGACAAGAGGGCCCGAAACCCTTCTGTGGAGGAACGGCGCGACGGAGGAACGGCGCGACGGAGGAGCGCGGCGGATCAGACCTGGAGGTACTCGGCGAACCGTGCGCGCACCTTGTTCACCTTCGGCAAAGCGACCGCCAGGCAGTATCCCTGCGTCGGGTTCTTCGCGAAGAAGTCCTGGTGGTACTCCTCAGCGCGGTAGAACGTCCCGAGCGGCTCGATCGTCGTCACCGGCTCGCCGTCCCAGATGCCCGCCGCCCGCTCCTTCGCCGCCTCGAAGATCGCGCGCTGCCGCTCATCGGCGGGGAACATCGCACTGCGGTACTGCGTGCCCACATCGTTGCCCTGACGGTTCAGCTGCCGCGGGTCGTGCATCGTGAAGAAGGCGTCCAGGATCACGTCCGCTGGGATCTCGGCGGGATCGAAGGTCACCGCGACCGCCTCGGCGTGCCCTGTCGTGCCGGTGCAGACCAGCTCATAGCTCGGGTTCGGGACCGTACCGCCGATATAGCCCGAGACGACGTCCGAGACGCCCTTCAGCGGACGGTATGCGGCGTCCAGGCACCAGAAGCAGCCACCGGCGAGCACGAAGGTCTCCATGAAATTTCCTCTCTTGGTGTGCGTGGTCCCACGCTACGCCCGGGTGGGGCGAGGCGATGTCAGTGGACGACCAGCAGCAGCGCCGCGACGGCCACGAACAGCACACCGAACACCGTGTTCAACACACGGCGCCCCCGTTCCGTTCCCGTGACCCGACGGAACGGCCCGGCGGCCGCTGCGAAGAAGAACCACATCACGGCGACGTCGACGAGGACCACCGTTCCGATGAGGATCAGATACTGCGGGAGCGGCTCGTGGTCGAGCCGGATGAACTGCGGCACGAAGGCGAGGAAGAAGACGATCGCCTTCGGATTCAGCAGGTTCACCCAGAATCCGCGCCGGAACATCGGCCATGCGCCCTCGCGTCGGCGCTCGAGGGAGTCATCCGTCCCGTCCGGATCCGGGCGCGCGAGGATCAGCCGCACCCCGAGGAAGACGAGGTAGGCGGCGCCGAGATAGCGGATGACCTCGAACAGGACAGGCACCCGGGAGACGAGCAGGCCCACCCCCGCCGCGACGATCGCGACGTGCACGATCAGCGCGAGCTGCTGGCCGAGGATCCCCCAGAGCGAGCGACGCCAGCCCTCTTTGAGCGCGTTGGTCATGGTGTTGATCGCCCCGGCGCCCGGCGTCAGGCTGATCACCGCGCAGGCGGCCAGCAGGGAGAGCCAGATCGTCCACGTCACCAACACAGTGTAGGGATCTCCAGGAGCACGCGAGTTCCCGCTCCGAACTGCGATGTCGGTGGTCGTCCGTATGTTCGAACCCGAGAGGAGAACTCATGAGCACCGACATCGACCGCCGCCCCCTCGAAGGGCTTCCCGCGATCCGCTGGGCGACACCACGCCTGGAGAAATCACGGGAGACGCTGGTTCCCGCCGGCGAGCGCCTCTGGCGGGTCATCGACGAGCGCGGGAGCATCCGTGGCCACCTGCGCGCCGTCCCCGATCCGCTCGGCGTCCGCTACCGAGCCGAGCGTCTCCACCTCGCGACGGGCGGGTTCCTGCTCGTCGGCGACTTCTGGCGACCGGACGATGCGGTGGCCGCACTGCGATCCTGACGGACCCGCCCTCAGGAGCGGGCGAGCGAGGGGGCCGCGACCCGGATGAACTCTTCCGCCTGCTCGCGCGGATCGAGGACCGCTTCTCGCCCGCTGAGGATCCAGAAGAAGATCGGCCCGACCAGGAGCGCTGTGGCCCTCGGCATCGGGATCGCGAGGGCATCACCCGGGAGCGCACGGGCGATGACGACTGCCGCGCTCTCCCCGATCGGGTCAGTGCCGCTCAGCAGGTCTCCGACGGACCTGTCGTGCTGGGCCTCCCCGACGAGGGCGCGGTACGCGGCCCCCGCATCCGAGGTCGTGAGGAAGACGATCAATGCGCCGAGGTACGCGCTGAGATCGTCGACCGGATCCGTGTGAGCCGGCACGTCCAGTTCCTGGCGGGCATCGATCGCACTGGCCTCCAGCAGGATCTCCGCCTTGGTAGACCACCAGCGGTAGACCGTCTGGCGCGAGACACCGGCGCGCTCCGCGATCGCCTTGAGCGTGACGGCGCCGTATCCCCGCTCGACGACGAGGTCGTCGACGGCGTGCAGGACCGCCGCACGGGCCTCCGCGCTGCGTGGGCGACCGATCCTGCTCTGCTCGCTCATCATCGGGACTCCCTCCGGCACAGCTGACGTCTCTCCACGATCGTAGATTACGAGACGCGATGTACATAAACGATCGCCCCGACGCCGCCACGCGCTCTCTACGCCCACCCAGGTGCTCCGCTCGCGTTTCTGGACACTATGTACCGTTATCTGTTACCGTTTCGGAACACCATGACTCGTATGTCGGCCGAGCCGACTCTGTGCCCTTCGGGGCGGAAGGAGGTCGCGCGATGCGCGTCTTCGTGACAGGTTCCACCGGGTGGATCGGATCGGCCACCGTCGATGAGCTGCTCCGATCCGGCCACGAGGTGCTCGGACTCGCCCGCTCCGAGGCCTCAGCCGCCGCGCTCAATGCCAAGGGGGCGGAGGCGCTGCGCGGCGACCTCGACGCTCCCGACTCGTTGCGGGCGGGCGCGGAGGCCGCTGACGCGGTCGTGCACCTCGCCAACAAGCACGACTGGGCGGACCCCGACGGCAACGATCGCGTCGAGCGCGCAGCCGTCGAGGCGATGCTCGACGCGCTGGAGGGCTCGACGAAGCCCTTCATGATCGCCAATGGACTCTCCGGCATCCGCGACGGCGGCCTCATCCTCGAGACCGACCCGTCCCCCGCCGTCGGCCCCACCTCAGATCGCGGCGGCTCGGAGAACCTCGCCCTCGACGCGGTGCCCCGCGGCATCCGCGCGATCGCCATGCGGTTCGCCCCGAGCGTGCACGGACGGAACGACTGGGGCTTCGTGAACTGGCTCACCGCCGCCGCGCGCAGGCAGGGCGTCTCCGGATACATCGGTGACGGCAGCGATGCCTGGTCGGCCGTGCATGTCACGGACGCCGCCCGACTCATTCGACTCGGACTGGAGGGAGCCCCGGCCGGCACTCGCCTGCACGCCGTCGCCGAGCAGGCCGTCCCCACGAAGATGATCGCGGAGGCCCTCGGCGAGGTGCTCAGCCTCCCCGTGCGCTCCATCGATCCGGCGGACGCCGTGGGGCACTTCGGCATCGTCGGGCATTTCTTCGCCCAGACGATGATCGCCTCCAGCGCCCTCAGCCGTCAGCTGCTCGCGTGGGAGCCGACCGGACCAGGCCTCATCGAGGACATCCGGTCCGGCGCCTACACCGCCGGGTGACCCTCGGTCGGCCCGGACGGATCGGGCCGGCCGAACGGCCATGTCCTCGGCGGCGGTGCCCCCGGCAGGATTCGAACCTGCGACCGGCGGATTAGAAGGCCGCTGCTCTATCCAGCTGAGCTACGAGGGCGCGTCAGCAAGGGTATCGCGATCGGCGTCCTGTCGCGGGCGATCGATAGGATGACGATATGGTTTCCGCCTCTGAGAACGACCGGCTCGTCTGGATCGACTGCGAGATGACCGGGCTCGACCTCGAGGTCGACGAACTGGTCGAGATCGCCGTCGTCATCACCGACTTCGAGCTCCGGCCGGTCGATCCCGGGTTCCAGGTTGTGATCGCGGCGAGCGAGGCGGCCATGGCGAACATGGGCGACTTCGTCACCGCCATGCACCAGGCCTCCGGCCTCCTGGACGAGATCCCCTCGGGGATCCCGCTCGCCGAGGCTCAGGAACGCACGCTCGAGTACATCCGCCGCTTCGTCCCCGTCGAGCGCAAGGCGCCGCTGGCCGGGAACACGATCGGCACGGATCGGATGTTCCTCGCCAAGTACATGCCGGAGGTCGACCACTACCTCCACTACCGCAACGTGGACGTGTCCAGCATCAAGGAGCTGTCCCGCCGCTGGTTCCCGCGTGTCTTCTTCCAAGCCCCTTCCAAGGACGGCGGGCATCGCGCGCTCGCCGACATCCTGGAGTCGATCCGCGAGCTGCAGTACTACCGCCGCGCCGTCTTCGTCGACGAGCCCGGTCCCAGCAGCGAGGATGCGAAAGCGCTCTCGGAGACCGTCGTGTCGGAGTTCGACGCCAACATGTAATAGACTTTCCTGGTTGCCTGCTCCGGCCGGCACATGGTGGGTATAGCTCAGTTGGTAGAGCGCTGGCTTGTGGTGCCGGATGTCGCGGGTTCGAGTCCCGTTACTCACCCTGATGTGGTGAGGCTCACGCTTCGGCCAGAGGATGACTCTGGCCAGGGCGGGAGCCTCACCACTTTTTCGTTGCCTTCAGGTCCCGCTCACGACCGACCGATTGCCGACTTCGCCGCCCCGCGATGAGCGCGACTGCGGCCAGGAGGACGAGATCGATGATCAGTGTCCACGCCATCGCCTGCTGATCCCCGGCACCGGCGGCGAGTGAGAAGTAGAGGGCGCCGAGAATCGCGACGCCTGCCGAAGCGGCGAACTGCTGGGCGGCGGTGACGATGCCCGAAGCCACCCCCGCTCGCTGAGGCGGGATGTCCGAGAGCGCATAGCCGATGAGGGTCGGCAGGACGAGGCCGTTGCCGAATCCGGTGAGACAGACGGCGGCCACCAGCAACGGGACCGTCGGGAGCGCCTCCGAGAACAGTCCGGCCATCGCGACGAGCAGGCCGACGCCGGTGACGAGCACGCCGGTGCGGATGGCGCGTTCCCGGTTCCTGGCGACCCAGCCGCGCATGAGCAGAGAGCTGGTGACGAAGGTGATGCCGGAGGGCACGAAGACGAGGCCGGCCTGCAACGGGGCGAGATGTTCGCCGCGTTGGAGGACGAGCGTGAGACGGAACATGAAGCTGGCGAAGAACAGCATGAACGCCACGGATGCCAGCGATCCGCGTGCGAGCGAGGGCAGGGTGAGCAGACGCGTGTCGATGATCGGCTCCTCCCCGCGGGCGGCACGCCTGTTCTCCGCGCGCAGCACCAGCCACAACAGCCCTGCCCCCGCCACCGCGAACGCCCAGAGCCACCACGGCCAGCCCTGCTCACGGCCGAGGACGAAGGGAGCCAGGATCAGCGCAAGGCCCAGACCGAGACCGAACGCCGCGGGAGCGTCCAGGCGGGACCCGTTCGAGCGGCGGGTCTGCAGCACGAGGATGAGAGCGGCGACCACGGTGATCGCGGCGATCGGGACGTTGATGAGGAAGATCGCCCGCCAGCCCAGGCCCAGGAGATCGACATCGATGAACCATCCGCCGAGGATCTGCCCGGCGATCGAGCCGGTCCCGGTCGCGGCGCCGTACCAGCCCATCGCCCACCCGCGCCGCTGGCCGGGCAGAGCGGTGTTGATGATGGCGAGGACCTGCGGGATCATCACCGCAGCGGCGAACCCCTGCAGCACCCGGGCGATCACGAGCCAGAGCGCAGTCGGCGCCAGACCGCACAGAGCCGACGTGACGGCGAACAGGATCAGCCCGAGGACGTAGATGCGGCGATGCCCATAGTGGTCGCCGAGCCTGCCGCCGATGATGAGACCGCTGGCGTAGGCGAAGGCGTACCCGCCGACCACGAGCTCGAGCTCCACCTCGGACGCGTGCAGGGACTCCCCGATCGCGGGGACGGCGACGTTGACGACGAAGAAGTCAAACTGCCCCATAAACGCGGCCACCAGCATCACGGCCAGCAGCCCGCCTCCACGTCTCGACAACGTAGATGTCATGTATCCACAATATCCCCGTCAGATAGGATCACGGGCATGCAGGTATCCCAAGGGGTCGAATGGGCGCTCCACATCTGCGGACTGCTCGCCCGCGCACCCGCAGGCAAGGCACTCCCCCGGCGCACGATCGCGGAGTTCTACGCCCTCCCCGAGGCATACCTGGCAAAGGCCCTGCAGCGCCTCGTCGCCGCCGGCGTCCTCCGCTCCTCGGGCGGACCACGCGGCGGTTACCGTCTCGCCCGACCCGCCGAGCAGATCAGCGCCCTGTCGGTCTATGAGGCGATCGAGGGATCGGCTCCGGCGTTCACCTGCACCGACATACGCCGCCAGGGTACCGGCGCAGCAGCTCCGGACGAGTGCCGCCACAAGTGCGCCGTGCACGCGCTCATGGACGATGCGGAAGCCGCCTGGCGCGCCCGCCTCGCCAGGACGAGCATCGCCGAGCTCATCACATTCCTCCCGGCGACCCTCGCAGCCCGCCAGGCGGCGATCCTCGGCTGGCCGGCCGTCGACCGGGCCCCGAGGCCGTAGGCATCCAGACACGAAGTCCCGATGCCCGACCGTCGGTCGCCGCGGGCGGCCCGTCGTGAAGAAGCCGTCCACCCGGTGCGGATCGCCCGAGAGGCTCTATGCTCACCTCATGTTCAGTGCGGAGACCCTGGCGAGCTTCATCGTGGCCGCCTTCATCATGGTCGTGATCCCCGGCCCCGCCGTGCTGTTCACGATCGGCCGGGCGATCGCCCTCGGGCGGCTCGGCGGCTTCCTCAGCATCCTGGGCACCGCGATCGGCTCGCTGCTGCTCGTGGCGGCCGTCGCGCTGGGCGTGGGCACGATCATCGCGCAGTCCGTCATTCTCTTCACCGTGGTCAAGGTGCTCGGGGCGGGGTACCTCGTCTTCCTCGGCATTCAGGCGATCAGACACCGCAAGGACGCGGCCCGTGCCATCACCGGCGCACAACCGCGAAGGTCCGGACCGCGCATGCTCCTCGAGGGATTCGTCGTCGGCGTGAGCAACCCGAAGTCGATCGCGTTCTTCCTCGCGATCCTGCCCCAGTTCGTCGACCTGCACTCCGGGACCGTGCCGCTGCAGCTCTTCGTGCTCGGTGCGATCACGGTGGCCATCGGAACGGTCTGTGATGCGATCTGGGTGCTGCTCGCCAGCGCTGCTCGCGACTGGTTCGGCAGGTCGCCCCGCCGCCTCGCGGGAATGGGAGCCGCCGGTGGAGGGCTCATGGTCGTGCTCGGCGCCTTCCTGCTCATGGGGAACGAGAAGCCCGTCAGCACATGACTCCTTCGGCGACCCAGCCCGGGAGAGCGGCGACGCGCCTACCCTCGTGATCATGGACGACGTGACGGCGAGATTTCGTGACAGGCAGATCGCGCTGCTCAACGACTCCGGGTGGATCGCGAACCCCGTGATTCGCGGACTCCTCGCCGAAGCGGGCCTGCCCTCGCCGGTCGAGCACCTCGCCGCCGCGACCGATGACCAGTGGTGGGGACGAGCGGAAGCGGCGGTGTCCGCTCTGGAACAGCACCTCGCAGGCTTCCGCTTCGCTCCGGACGTCGAGTACGGACTGCTTCTGGTCCCTTCCCCGACGCACCTCGACACCAGAGGTCGCATGCCGATCGAGGTACGGCAGAGCCAGAACCCCGACTTGGGAGAGGACTTCGTCGACGACGCCCTCGGCGCAGGAGCCGATGTGTCCCAGCCGGGTACGTCGTGGTCGGCGTTCGCATCGATCACCGGCCGATACGGGATATCGGCGGGAAGCTACGACGACATCACCGCGGAGGCGAGCCGACTCGTCATCGACGGCATCGACACCCGCACGGCGATGACGCGCCAGCTCTGGGGCGCCCGTCTTCTGCAAGCCGCCAACCGGGGCGTGGTCCCGGACAGCGACATCAACGACACCTGGACCTTCACCCTCTTCCCCGGTGAACCGCTCAATGCAGGACAGGCAGCCTCCGGCACCGTCTTGAAGGGAAGGGTCCGATTCCGACTCGGCAAGACCGATCGCGGCATCGGCAGCGCCAGGGTCGCGCCCGCCATCCCCCTGAATCCGCTCCCTTGAGGCCACCCCTCCGAGACGGTCAGAGCATCGATCCTCCCGTGGCATCGATCCACTGGCCAGTGACCCACCGCGCATCCGCCGAGACGAGGAAAGCCACGATGTCGGCGATGTCCTCGGGCATGGCCACTCTGCCGAGGGGCGACAGCGCGGCGACGGTCGCCCTGCCCTCGGGAGTCGCCAGACGCGCGGCGTTCATGTCCGTGTCCGTCGCACCGGGGCCGACGGCGTTGACCGTGATGCCGCGCGGTCCCAGGTGCTTGGCGAGAGTGGCGGTGAAGGCGTCGAGGGCCGCCTTCGACATGGCATAGGCGATGAGCTCCGACGTGCGCGCACCGTGGGTGAGCCGGGTGGAGAGGTTCACGATCCGACCTCCGTCCCGCATCCGGGAGAGCCCGCGCTGCACAATGAAGAAGGGCGCCCTGGTGTTGACGGCGAATGTGGTGTCGTAGTTCTCCTCGTCCGTGTCCTCGAATCGCCGACGGTCCGCGATGCCCGCGTTGTTGACGAGGATGTCGAGATGGTCCGTATGGCGGTCGACGGCGGCCCAGAGCTCGTCGGCATCGCCGGGCACGCCCAGGACGGCGGGGACGAGGAACGCCGCTCCCCCGGCGGATCGGATGTCGGAGACGACCCTCTCCGCCGCGTCCGTGCGCGTCCCGTAGTGCACGCCGACCCGAGCGCCGTCCGCGGCGAGCCGCAGCGCTATCGCCCGGCCGATCCCGCGGGATGCTCCGGTCACAAGTGCGGTCCTGCCTGCCAGTCGATCCATGATCGATGCCTCCTTTTTGTATCAATCGCTAGAGAAATCGGAGCCTATCAGTTCTGTAGCGATCGATATAAAATCAGGGCATGCACTCCTCTCCCCCGCGCGGCCGCCCCCGCGGCTTCGACCGCGAGGCCGCCCTCACCGACGCGGTTCGGCTGTTCTGGCGCAAGGGCTACGAGGCCGTCTCGGTGCGGGATCTGAGCGCGGCGCTGGGAATCGGCCTTCCCAGCCTGTACAGCGCCTTCGGCGACAAACAGCGCCTGTTCACCGAGTCGGTGGCGTTCTATCAGCGGGAGTACGGAGGGTTCATTGAGGCGGCTCTGGCGGAGGAGCGCACAGCAGCCGACGCGATCCGCAGGATCCTGTCCGAGGCTCCCGCACGGTACACACGCCGGAGCCTCCCACCAGGATGTCTCGTGGTCCACAGCGCCGTGAGCTCGGACGCCCCCGAGATTCGAGCGATGCTGAATCGGCTCCGAGCGCAGAAGATCGAGCTCATCTGCGCCAAGATGGCGGACGACATGGCCGCGGGACGGTTGCCTCCGACGACGGACTCCGTCGCGATCGCGTCATTCGTGATGACGGTGGTGGAAGGACTGGCGGAACGCGCACGCGACGGCTCGGACCAGCATGAGCTCGCACGGATCGCGGACATCGCCGCGGTCGCCTGCCCCTGAGCCGCAGCCTCGCAGCGGCGCGTAGAGTCGCATTGAGCCTGATCGGACTCCTGAGACCCGAGACCGATCTCCACGGCGTCGAGCAGAAGGGTGGAGAGTCGATGGCAATGCGGTACTGGTTGGTGGACGTCTTCGCGGAGCGTCCTCTTGCGGGCAACGGCCTGACCGTGTTCCCCGATGCATCGGGGATGTCGACCGAGCTCATGCAGTCGCTGACCAGGGAGTTGCGTCAGTTCGAGACCGCTTTCCTCCAGCCGTCCGCAGACCCGGCCCGGTTCGACCTCCGGGTGTTCACCATGGAGGAGGAGCTGCCGTTCGCGGGTCACCCAGTCCTCGGAGCTGCCGCGCTGCTCCACCACCTCCGCGCCGGCGAGACCCCGGCGCGTTGGCGACTCCGATTGCCCGCCAAGGAAGTGGTCGTCGACACCTCTCGGCTCGGCGATGCGATCCAGGCCCGGATGGATCAGGGCGCGCCCTCGTTCATCGGTGAGCTCGCACCGGAGGACACGCGATGGTTCGCCGACCGGTTCTCCGCGGAACGGGACGAGCGATACCCCGCCCAGGTGATCAGCACCGGACTGCCGTACCTGATCCTGCCCGTCACCGCGGCGGGACTCGCCGCTGCCCGACAGCGCCAGTCCCTCGAACCCCGCCTCTCGGCGATCGGCGCGTCCTTCGTCTATCTGCTGGATGTCGATGCACGGGAGGGCCGCACCTGGGATCCCGACGGGGTCGTCGAGGACATCGCCACGGGCAGCGCTGCGGGCCCCGTCGCCGCGTACCTTCATCGCACGCGTCACACGCCCGTCGACGAGACCGTGACCGTCCACCAGGGACGATTCGCGGGGAGGCCGAGTCGCATGTCCACGCGGGTCTCGGCCGACGGCCGTATCGAGGTCGGCGGCGATGTGCAGATCATCGCCGCCGCAGATCTGCTCGCCGAGCTGCCATAAAGACGCCTCTCCCGCCGGCGGCCGGCCCGATGTCGACGAGGCGTCAGAGCACCGGCTCCTAGTCCGCTTTTCGCGCGCCGGCCTCCAGAACGTCTCCCACCGGACGCTCGACGTGCCCGCCGAACTGCTGGCGCATCGCGGAGAGCACCTGGTTGGCGAAGCGGTCCTCATCGCGCGATGCGAAGCGCTCGAACAGCGACGCGGCGAGCACGGGAACGGGGACGCCGATGTCGACGGCGGCCTTGACGGTCCAGCGCCCCTCGCCGGAGTCGGAGACCCGCCCGGCGAGGCCGTCCAGCGCGGGGTTCGCATGCAGGGCGGCGGCGGTGAGGTCGAGCAGCCAGGACGAGATGACCGAGCCGCGCCTCCACAGCTCCGAGACCTTCGCCGTGTCGATGTCGAACTGGTAGAACTCGGCCTCCTCCAGCGGGGCGACCTCGGCGGAGTGCTCGGCCTCGCGGATCCCGGCATCCGCGTTCTCCAGGATGTTGAGCCCTTCGGCGAACGCGGCCATGACGCCGTACTCGATGCCGTTGTGCACCATCTTCACGAAGTGTCCCGCACCGGACGGCCCGCAGTGCAGGTAGCCGCGCTCCTCCGGCGCCAGCTCGCCGTCCCGGCCCGGCGTCCGGGCGACGTCCCCCTCGCCCGGAGCGATGGCCTGCAGGATCGGCTCGATCGCAGCGACGGCCTCGTCCGGCCCTCCCACCATGAGGCAGTATCCGCGCTCGAGTCCGAACACGCCCCCGCTGGTGCCGATGTCCACGTAGTGGATGCCACGGTCTTTGAGCGATGCGGCACGGCGGACGTCATCGCGATAGTTCGAGTTGCCGCCGTCGATGAGGATGTCACCGGGGGCGAGGAGGCCGGCGAGCTCCTCGACGACGCCACCGGTGAGACCGGCGGGGATCATCAGCCAGATCGCGCGGGGCGAGCTCATCGTGCTGACGAGCTCCGCGAGGCTCCCCGCGCCCGTTGCGCCGTCCTCGACGAGTGCCTCCACCGAAGCGGGGTTGACGTCGTAGACCACGCAGTCATGGCCCGCGCGCATGATGCGCCGCGCGATGTTCGCGCCCATCCGGCCGAGGCCGACCATTCCGATTTCCATGAGTGCCCTTCGTGTCAGTCGGCCAACAGGCCGTCTTCGGTGTATTCGGGTGCCGGCATCGCCGCCAGGCGGAGGCGGCGCATGATCTCCTTGACCTCGTCCTTGGGCCGCTGGCCGAGCTGGACGACGACACCATTCTCCTCGGGACCGAGGGGCTCGAGCGTGGAGAACTGCGAACCGAGCAGGCTCTGCGGCATGAAGTGGTCGAGCCGGTTGCTCAGCCGTGTCGCGATCGCCTCGCGCGTGCCGTCGAGGTGTACGAACGCGACCCCGGGCCCGCTGAGCCGGTCGCGGTAGACGCGCCGCAGCGCCGAGCAGGTGATGATGCCGGGCGTCCCCGATGCGGTGTGCAGCTGGATCCAGGCCGCGATCCGATCGAGCCACGGCCACCGGTCCTCATCGGTGAGCGGCTCTCCGGCAGCCATCTTCGCGACGTTGGCCGCCGGGTGGAGGTCGTCGCCCTCCTCGAGATCCCAGCCCAGGCGTCCGGCGAGCATGCCCGCGACAGTGGACTTGCCGGAGCCCGACACCCCCATCACGACAAGCACGACCGGCGGGTCGGCCTCTGTCGCACCGGCGGCCGTCGCAGGAGATGTCGGGGTCACCGTCAGACCACCATGTCCAGCAGCAGCACGCCGACGAGGCCGACGACGGAGATCAGGCACTCCAGCACGGTCCAGGTCTTGAACGTCTGCGGGAGGTTCGTGCCGAGATACTGCTTGACGAGCCAGAAGCCGGCGTCGTTGACATGCGAGAGGAACACCGATCCCGAGCCGATCGCGAGCACGAGGAGGGCGACCTCCGGTCCGGGGAGCGTCGCGGCGGCCGAGGTCATCAGACCCGCTGCCGTGATCGTCGCGATCGTGGCGGAGCCGGTGGCGACGCGCACGAGCACGGCGACGATCCACCCGAGCAGCAGCACCGAGATGCCGCTGTCGAGCACGGCCCTGGTGATGACCTCGCCGATACCGGTGTCGATGAGAACCTGCTTGAAGGCGCCGCCCGCACCGACGATGAGAAGGATCCCCGCGATCGGCGGGAGACTGCTCTCGAGTGAGTGCGCGACCGCGGCGCGGTTCATCCTGCCGCCGGCGCCCAGCACGAAGATGCCGAAGATCAGGGTGATCAGCAGCGCGATCGTCGGGGTGCCGAGGAAGTCGACGACGACCTTCCACGCGTCCGTCGACTCGGGCGCGCCGACCGCCGCCAGCGCCTTGCCCATCATCAGGATGACTGGCAGGAGGATGCTGGCGAGCGCCGCGCCGAACGAGGGGCGCGGACGCTTCGTGACGTCCTCGCCCTTGTCCTCCGCCGTGAGGAACATGTCCGGAACCGCGACCGGCGCCCACCGGGCGGCGAAGCCACTGAAGACGGGACCGGCGATGATGATGGTCGGGATCGCGATGATCACGCCGAACGCGAGCGTGAGGCCGAGATTCGCGCCGAGCGCGTCGATGGCGATGAGCGGGCCGGGGTGCGGAGGCACGAGGCCGTGCATCGCGGAGAGACCGGCGAGGGTAGGGATCGCGATCTTCATGAGCGCGACGCCCGAACGACGTGCCACCAGGATGATCACGGGGATCAGCAGGACGAGGCCGATCTCGAAGAACATCGGCAGGCCGATCACCGCACCGACGACGCCCATCGTCCAGGGCAGGGCGCGAGCGCTGGACCGGGCGACCAGGGTGTCGACGACCCGGTCGGCGCCGCCGGAGTCGGCGAGCAGCTTGCCGAACATCGCGCCGAGCGCGATGAGCACGCCGACGCCGCCCATCGTCGAGCCGAAACCGGTGGAGAAGCTGGTGAGCGCCTGCCCCGTGGCCATCCCCGCGCCGATGCCGACGCCGAGGGCGCCGATCGTGAGGGCGAGGAAGGGGTGGACCTTCAGCCAGGTGATCAGCACGATGATCACGGCGAAGCCGATGATCGCGGCGATGATCAGCTGCACATCAGGGCCGACCGGGACGATCGGCGCGGGAGCAGCCATCGGCGGAAGCGTCAAGGGAACCATCATTGTTCCTCCCGGGAGGGAAGCACTGCACGAGAGCCACGGTGCTTCGTCTGATATTTGAAAGTACAGTAACCGTATAATCCTATTATTGCAATCATGAGGGTTGAAATCATCATATTTTGATGCCCCGGCGGCGCAAACATCGGTCTTTCCTCGTACTCTGGGCTCATGTCCCAGAACGCGCTGCACGACGTGATCGTCGAGCGATGGGGCGCCGACATCGGCGCCGGCCGTCGCGCGCCCGGCAGCCGGATCGTCATGGACGAAGCGGTCTCCGAGTTCGATGCCTCCCGCGGCGCGATCCGCGAGGCGGTCCGCGTGCTCGAGTCGCTCGGCCTTGTGGTCTCGCGTCAGCGCGTCGGCATCCTGGTGCAGCCGCCGGAGGCCTGGAGCCCCTACGACGAGAGGGTGCTGCGCTGGCGTCTCGACGGGCCAGGACGTGCGGACCTGCTGCAGAGCCTGAGCGAGTTGCGCGCCGCGGTCGAACCGGTCGCGGCACGCCTCGCCGCGAAGCACGCGACCCCCGAGCAGTGCGGTGCGCTCACTGCGTCCGTGATCGGGATGGCCTCGACCTCACGCTCCGCCGACACCGATGAGTACCTCGCGCACGACATCGCCTTCCATACGACGCTGCTCCAGGCATCGCGCAACGTCATGCTCAGCAGCCTCTCGCCGATCGTCGTGGCCGTGCTCGAAGGACGCACTCACCACGCGCTGATGCCGGGTGTCGCCGATCCGGAGGCATTGCGCCTGCACGGCGAGGTCGCCGCGGGCGTGCAAGCCGGCGATGCCGAGCTCGCGGAGAGCGCGATGCGGGCGATCGTCGCCGAGTCGTCCGAGGCGATGGAGTCCATCCACGGCGGCCGCTCGGAGCCCGCTCCCGAGTGATCGGCTCCGCTCCGCGGCCCGGCAACAGGCCGCAGCGGCAGGGTTCCAACCGTTCGGACGACGGCGAACCATGCGCGCGGGAGGGTGGATGCATGCACATCACCCAGGAGACCGCGCTCCCCGTCCTGTACTTCGGAACCCCCGTGGTGCTCCTCACCACGGTCAACCCGGACGGGACATCCAACATCAGCCCTCTCTCCTCCGCCTGGGCACTGGATGACCGCTACCTTCTCGGACTCGGCACGGACGGCCAGGCGTACGCGAATCTGCAGCGCCTTCCCGAGCTCGTCATCAATCTGCCCTCTGCGCAGCTCGTCGCCGCGGTCGAGGCCATCGCGCCCACGACCGGCCGATCCCCCGTGCCCGCGCACAAGACGCCCCACTACCGTCACATCGCCGACAAGTGGACGCTCGGAAGCCTCACCGCCGTCGAGTCGCGGGATGTGACGCCTCCTCGGATCATGGAGTGCCCTGCGCAGATGGAGGCACGCGTCGTGCAGTGCGTCCCGATCGCCGGCGGAGCAGCCGTCGCGGTCGAGGCCGAGGTCCTGCGGGTGCACGTCCACGAGACGATCCTCGACCCGGCACGACCGCATCGCATCGACACCGACAGATGGCAGCCGCTCTACTACACGTTCCGTCGCTACTTCGCGCAGGGGGAGCACCTCGGGGCCAACTTCCGCGAGCCCCTGCTCGACTCGTCTACCGTGAACCCGTGAGCATCGATCCGCACTCCGTCGCGCAGCTGGGCTCCGCCATCGGCAACCCGGCGCGCGTCGCCATGTGCCTGGCGATGCTCGACGGACGCGCATGGACCGCCGGCGAGCTGGCCCGCGTGGCCGGCGTCGCGAAGTCGACGGCGTCGGAACACCTCACCGCGCTCCTGGAGGCGGATCTGGTGACCATCCGGAAGCAGAGACGCCACGCCTACGTCTGCCTCGCATCGCCCGAGGCTGCGCACCTCATCGAGGCCGCGGCCTCCTACGCCGGGACGCCGGCGCCCGTGAACTCGATGCGGACAGCGACCGCGCGGGACGATCTGGCCGCCGCCCGCACCTGCTACGACCACCTCGCCGGTGCGCTCGGGGTCGCGCTGTTCGACGCCCTCGTCGACCGAGACCTCCTCTCCGTCGACGACGGCCTGACCGTGACCGCCGAAGGCCGCTCCTTCTTCGCCGAGCTCGGCGGCCCCGGAGCACTCGTGTCCCCCACGCGTCGCCCCCTGGTGAAGACCTGCCTCGACTGGACCGAACGCCGCTCGCACCTCGCCGGCCATCTGGGCGGCGCACTGCTGCGCACCTTCGTCGACCGCGCCTGGGTCGCACCGAGGTCCACACCGCGCGCGCTGACGGTGACAGCGGCCGGACTCGACGCGCTCCGGACGATCTTCGGCGTGGAGACCGACGTCTGGCCCCCTCACCGTCTCGACGAACACGGGGGCAACGCCGTCGGCGCTCGGTAGCATCGAAGCATGCCCTCCTTCGTCCGTACCCCGACCGAGGCGGACCTGGATCGCCTGGCCGGCATCGAGCGCGCCGCGGACGAGGTGTTCGCCGCGTCGTTCGGCGACGTCGACTGGGGAACCCCTCCGAGCGGACATGAGCGCGCGGCCGATCGGGGCTTCCTCCTCGTCGCCGCCGAAGAGGAGGGCGGCGAGGCCGTCGGGTTCGTCCACGTCCTCGAGCCCACGGGCTTCGCGCACCTCGAGCAGCTGTCCGTCGATCCGGCGCATTCCCGCCGCGGTCACGGCCGGGAGCTGGTCGAGGCGGCGCTCGACGAGGCCGCCGAACGGGGACACACGACCGTGACCCTCCGGACCTATGCGGATGTCCCCTGGAACGCTCCGTTCTACCGCTCCATCGGCTTCGTCGACGCACCGGCGCCGTCGCCCGACGACGTGTTCCACCGCGGACTCGTGGAGACGGAGGAGCGACTGGGGCTCGCCCGCCACGGCGACCGGATCCTCATGAGGATCCGCCTCTCCCCCACGATGAAGGACATGGGCGCAGAGGAGTTCGAGGCCCTGGTCGTCGCCGAGCTCGACCTGCTCCCCGATGACATGGTCGAGGGCCTCGACAACGTCGTCTTCGTCGTCGAGGACCGCCCGGAGGACGGGAGCCTTGATCTGCTCGGCCTCTACGACGGCCTGGCGTTGACCGAGCGGGGCGGCTACGGCATGGGCGAGCTGCCCGATCGCATCGTCGTCTATCGAGAGCCGCACCTGATGCAGTGCAGGAACATGGACGACCTGCGCGACGAGGTCCACACGACCCTCGTGCACGAGATCGCGCACTACTACGGCATCGACGACGCGCAGCTGCACGAGATGGGGTGGGCATGAGCACTCCTCTCCTCGTGCCGGGGACCGACGAGCAGACCGACCTGCGCTCGGCGCCCGCCCACCCCTGGCAGCTCGTCGTCTGGGACGATCCCGTGAACCTGATGAGCTATGTGGTCCGTGTGTTCCGGACCTACTTCGGGTACTCCCAGGACGCCTCGACACGGCTCATGCTCGCCGTGCACAACGAAGGACACGCCGTGGTGGCGACCGGCCCGCGGGAGACCATGGAGGTCCATGCACAGGCCATGCACGACTACGGCCTCTGGGCGACCGTGCGGAGCGGCGATGAATGACGGAATGGATGACCCTGTGAACGACCGCATCGTGCTCCTGCCCCTCGCCCGCATCGAGGGCCGGCATCTCGCCGATCTGATCGAGCAGTTCCTCGGGCTGCTCGCCGATCCCGATGCCGACGCGGAGGTCGACCCCGGTCTCCGCCGGCTCACGCCCGTGGTCTATCCCGATGACGCGGAGGCGTCAGCGGAGTTCGCCCGCGCGACCTCCGACGATCTCCTGGACCGACGCGCTGCGGACGCGCGGATCGTGCGCGCGGGCCTCCAGCGTTTCGTCGACGGCTCCGGTGACGACGGCGACCCGCTCGACGTGGTCATCGCCGACGCCGACCTGGACGCCTGGCTGCGCACCCTCAACGCGCTGCGCCTCATCATCGCCTCCCGGCTCGGGATCGAGAGCGACACCGACCACGATGCCGAGGACCCGCGGTTCGGCGTGTACGACTGGCTCGGCTACCGATTGGACGGACTCATCGAGGCGGCGGAGTCCCCTGACCGGGACTGACGCACCGCGTCGAGGGCGATCCGTACCGCGCCGTGAGCCCCGGCCCAGCCGCCGAGCGTCGCCGGACGGATCGGCGGCACCCGGTGGAACGTCGCCTCCGCGGCCACACGCTCCGCGGTCAGGGTCACCAGTCGATGCGGTGCGGATGCGAGCCCGCCACCGATGACGATGCAACCAGGGTCCACCAGGGCGCTGAGCGTCAGGACCGCCTCGGAGAGCGCGGCGACGGCGTTGCGGACGACGTGGCGAGCCGTCTCGACGCCCTCCTCGTACGCGTGGAGGAGATCCTCGACGCCGCCCGTGCCGCCGACCCTGTGCCATGCCGCCGCGAGCGCCGGAGCGCCGACGACCGTCTCCAGACAGCCGTTGCGCCCGCAGGAGCAGGGGGCGCCGGGGTTGTCGACGGAGATGTGACCGAGCTCCCCCGCCGAGCCGTGCGCTCCGCCGGACAGGCGCCCGCCGACGATGTGGGCACCGGCGATCCCGGTCCCCAACGCCAGGACGAACACATCGTCCCTTCCGCTCCCCGCACCCCACGACGCCTCGGCGAGTGCGGCGGCGTGCCCGTCGTTGACGACGCGCACGGGGAGCCCGGAGCCGTCGGAGAGGACCGCGGCGAGAGGATGCCCGTCAAGGGCGGGTACGTTCGAGGAGCGGATCACGACTCCGTCCTCGTCGACGATGCCGGGGACCGACACCGTGACGGCCGACAGCTCCTCCCCCGCGGCGAACTCGGCGATCAGCTCCTGAAGGCCCGACAGCGGGTCGTGCTTGGGCGTCGGGCGACGCTCCTGTCGCACCACGCGGGGCACCGCGTCCGGCCGGGCATCGGCATCGGCCTCGACGAGCAGGCACTTGACGCTCGACCCGCCGACGTCCAGCCCCAGGACCCTCGCGACGCTCACAGGGACGCGGCCGGCGCGCTCACGCGTGCACCGCCAGCCGCGCCTCCCGGCGCTGCGCCTGCGCGTCGGGATCGGGAACCGGCACCGAGGCCAGCAGCCTCCTGCTGTACTCGTGCCGCGGAGCGAGCAGCACCTGGTCGGCGGGTCCCGTCTCGACGATCTCGCCGCGGAGCATGATCGCCACGTGGTCCGAGATCTCGTGTACGACCGCGAGGTCGTGGCTGATGAACAGACAGGCGAAGCGGAACCTCTCCTGCAGCGTGCGCAGCACCTCCAGGACCGCGGCCTGCACTGAGACGTCGAGAGCCGAGGTCGGCTCGTCCGCGATGATCAGCTCCGGATCCAGAGCGATGGCCCTGGCGAGCCCGATCCTCTGGCGTTGCCCGCCGGAGAGCTCGTGCGGATAGCGGCTCGCGTAGGCGGCGGGGAGCTCGACGGCCTCGAGGAGCTCGGCGACGCGCGCCGCCCGCTCCCGCGCGGAACGAGGACGGACTCGGCGCTGGACGAGCATCGGCTCGGAGATCGCCTCGCCCACGGTCATCCGGGGATCAAGGCTCGAACCCGGGTCCTGGAAGATCGTACCGACCCGCCCGCGCAGTGCGCGCTCCTCGCGACGGGAGACCCCGCCACGCCCGACTTTCCGGCCGAACAGGTGCATCTCACCGTCGGACAGCGGAAGGAGGCCGAGGGCCGCCCGCCCGAGCGTGGACTTGCCGGATCCCGATTCGCCGACGAGCCCGAGGATCTCCCCGGCGCCGATCGCGAGGCTCACCCCGTCGAGCGCCCGGAAGGAGCGTCCGCCCCGCCGGTAGGTCACGGCGACGCCGGAGAGCTCCAGAACAGGAGAGGACGCAGGATCCGACACGGGATCGGAGACGGGGTCGGAGGCGAGCGCGGAGACAGGCGCGGAAGCGGAATCGGTTCGCGCCTCGGCATCGATCGTCCCGGTGAAGGACGCCGCATCCGGCAGCGTCGGCACCGCGCTGAGGAGTCGCCGGGTGTACTCCTCGCGAGGGCGGAGGAGGACATCCCGCGTCTCGCCCACCTCGACCATGCTGCCGCGCAGCATCACGGCGACCCGGTCCGCGATGTCCGCGACCACGCCCATGTTGTGCGTGACGAGCAGGAACGCGGTCCCCGACTCCTTCGCCAGCGTGCGGATGAGATCAAGGATCTCCGCCTGCATGGTCACGTCGAGCGCCGTCGTGGGCTCGTCGGCGATGATGAGCGCGGGCTCGCAGGCCAGGGCGATCGCGATCACCACCCGCTGCCGCTGGCCGCCGGACAGCTCGTGGGGATAGCTCCGCGCCCGCCGCTCCGGCTCAGGGATGCCGACTCGCGTCAGCAGGTCGACGGCACGCGTCCAGGCGTCCGCCTTGGAGGACGCCTGGTGGTTGAGGAGTGCCTCGGTGATCTGGTCGCCGATGCGCATGCTCGGGTTCAGAGCGGTCATCGGCTCCTGGAAGACCATGGAGATCTCCGCGCCGCGCACGCCGTTCATCGCGCGTTCGTCGAGGCCGAGGAGGTCACGGTCACCGAGGACCACCGACCCCGAGATCGCCGCCGTGCGCGGGAGGAGCCCGAGCACGGCCATCGCGGTGACGGACTTCCCCGAGCCCGACTCGCCGACGAGGGCGAGCACCTCGCCCGCACGCACGTCGAGGTCGATGCCCTTGACGGCCTGGACCGGCCCGTCGTCGGTCTGGAATTCGACGCGGAGATCGCGGATCTCCAGCAGCGATGCGCTCATGCGTTGCGTCCCTTCACGTCGAAGAAGTCCCTGAGGCCGTCGCCGATGCTGTTGAAGGCGCAGACGGTGAGCACGATGCAGAAGCCCGCGGGGAAGATCAGCCACCACGCCCCGGCGTAGGTGTAGGTGATGCCGGAGGTGAGCATCGCGCCCCAGTCGGTCGCCGGCTTCTGCAGGCCCATCCCGAGGAAGGAGATGTAGGCGACCAGGAGGATCGCGTCCGCGACCTGGAAGGTCGCGTTCACCACGATCGTGCCGACGGTGTTCGGCACGATGTGCCGCAGCACCGCGCGGCTGTGGGTGCCGCCCATCGCGCGGAGCGCCAGGACGTACTCACGGGACTTCAGCGAGATCGACTCCGCGCGCACCAGCCGGGCGGGCACCAGCCACGACACCAGACCGATGACGACGATCATCAGGGGGACGCTCGGCCGCATGATCGCGGAGAGGATCAGCAGGAGGAAGGTCGCGGGGATCGCGATCCCCGCATCGACGACGCGCATCATGACCGCGTCCACGGCTCCTCCCACGTACCCGGCGATCGCGCCCCAGAGGGTTCCGATGACCGTCGCGAGGACGCCGGCGGCGAGCCCGATGAGGATGGAGATCTGCCCGCCGGTCATGAGGCGACCGAGCACGTCGTACCCGACGTCGTCCGTTCCCAGCAGGTGCCCGGCCGTTCCGGGCGGGAGCATCGTGTTCTTGAGGTCCGTGTGGATCTGATCCGTCGGGTACATCAGCGGCCCGAGGAAGCAGAAGACGAGGAACAGCGCGATCGTCACGATGCCGAAGACGGCGAGGCGGTTGTGCAGGAACCGGCGCAGTCCCCGTTGCCGGGGCGAGAGGATCCGCGACGTCGTCGTGGTTGTGGTGGCGGTCACGAGAGCTCCCCTCGGGTGCGCGGGTCGAGCAGCGCCTGGATGATGTCGGCGAGAAGGGATCCGATGACCGTCGCGACGGCGATGACCATGATGCATCCCAGGAGGACCGGATAGTCGGAGGTCTGCGCGGACGTCCAGAACAGCAGCCCCATGCCGGGGTAGTTGAACAGGGACTCGACGACGATCATGCCGCCGAACATCACGGGCAGGTAGTAGCCGAGCATGGCGATCACGGGCGTGAGGGAGTTGCGCACGACGTGCCGAGTGATCACCACGGGGACCGGTGTGCCCTTCGCCCGCGCGGTGCGGACGTAGTCCTCGGAGAGGTTGTCGATCGTCGCCGAGCGCATGTACCGGGAGAAGGTGGCGATGATGCCCAACGCCGCCGTCACCACCGGGAGCACGAGTCCCGCCGGCTTCGCGAGGACGTCCAGGACCGTGTCGCCCTGAGGCGCCTGGGCCGGCACGAGACGCAGCCACTGGGCGAAGACGACCACGAGGATCAGCCCGAGGAAGAACGACGGCGTGGAGTAGACGATGAAGTTCCAGGTGGTGATGATGTAGTCCGCCGCCTTGCCGCGCCGGACGGCCTGGAAGATGCCCATCGGGATGGCGATCACGAGGGCGACCAGCATCGAGATGAGCGCGAGCATCAGGGTCTTCGGGAGGCGCTGACCGATCGCATCGGCGACCGGCCGGTTCAGCTTGAAGGAGTCGCCGAGATCACCGCGCAGCAGCTGCGCGACGAAGTTGAGGTACTGCTGCCACACCGGCAGATCGAAGCCGTTCTCACGGTTGAAGGCGTCGATCTGCTCCTGCGTGGCCTGCATCCCGAGGACGCCGACGGCCGGCCCCTCGGGAAGCGCGAGGTGGAGCAGGGCGAACACGATCAGGGTCACCAGGAGGATCACGATCACTCCCTGGCCTATCCGCCTCAGCAGATACCACCAGAAGCGGGATCCGCTCGGTGTCCGGGTCTTCGCGCTCTGCGCCTGCTCCACCACGCTCATGTGCCGCTCCGGCCTACTTCTTCTCGGTCCAGGACCAGCGCTGCGGCAGGAAAGACGCACCGGGGTCCTGGTTGGCGACATCGAGCCCGTCGCGGACGACGGACACCTGGTACACCGGGTTCGGCATCCACATCACCGGCAGGTCGGCGGCGAGCAGCGCCGAGTACTTCTTGCCGATCTCCGGGTCGGTCGAGAACGCCATCGCCTGGACGAGCTCCTCGGCCTGCGGGTTGTCGTACTGGCCGGCGTTCCACTTGGTGTCACGCGCGAAGACGCGCTCGCCCGTGGCGTACGGCGGGAAGTACCAGCTGCCGGCGGTGCCGAAGAACGCGAGCTCCCAGGTGCAGGTGGAGCCGCTCTTGCACTCCTGGGCCTGCGAGAGGACGCTGTCCAGGGGCTTCGCGTCGATCGTCATCTTGACGCCGATCTTCCCCAGCGAGGACTGGATCTCGGCCATCATGTTGTCGGTCTCCTGCGAGCCGTTCTGGGTCGTGACGACGATCTCAGCCTTGGTGCCGGCGGCGATGCCCTCGCCGCACTGGTCGGCGCCCGCTCCGGCGTTCGCGCATTCGAGGGTTCCGTCCCCGCCCTTCTTCCAACCGTGGTCGGCGAAGAGCTTGGCGGCGGTGTCGAGGTCGAACGGGTACGGGTTGTTCTTCTGCTCGTCCGACAGGCTGGTCGACTCCGCGGTCTGCGGGATCGGGCCGTAGTCCGGGGTGGCGGCGCCGTGCCAGATCACCTCGGAGATGGTCTCCTGGTCGACCGCATGCTGGAGCGCCTGGCGGATGTAGAGCTGCTTGTAGAAGGAGCCCTTCTCCGGGTTGGCGAAGTTGTACGGCATGTACGTGATCGACCAGCCCTTCCACGGCTCGACCTGGTATCCGAGATCCGTGAACTGCTTCTCGTTCTCCAGCTGCGAGCTGCTGATGTAGCCGTAGTCGACGTCGCCGGAGCGCACGACGTTCATCTCCGCGTCGGCGGAGGTGAACGGCAGGAAGGTCACGTTGGCGATCGACGGCTTGTCCTCGCCGGTGTACTTCTCGTTCGCGGTGAGCTCGACCTGGCCGGAGTCGGACCAGCTCTTGACCGTGTAGGGGCCGGCGACGGTCTGCCACAGCGGGTTGGTGGCGTAGGTCTTCATGTCCTTCGCCTCGCTGAACAGGTAGTCCAGCACCTCCGCGGCACCGGCGGCGTCGCGGTCGGCATCGCCGACCTTGCCGTCCGCGCTGGACTTGTCCCACACGTGCTGGGGCATCGGGTAGACCAGGCTGAGCTGGTTGCCGAGCAGGAACTCGTCGTTGTAGACCTTGTCCATCGTCAGCGAGAAGGTCTTCTCGTCGACGGTGGTGAACGCGACGATGTTGTCGGGGATCATCCCCTGCGAGTATCCGCCGGTCTTCTCCTTGTTGAACCGGACGAGGTTGTACCAGAACTCGACATCGCGCGACGAGACCGGCTTGCCGTCGGACCAGCTGAGGTCCTTCAGGGTGATGGTGATCGTGCGGTGGTCCTCGGAGAACTCGTAGGACTCGGCCGCCGAGGCCTTCTTGTCCCAGCCCATCTCGCCGTCGACCCCGTTGTACTCGAAGAGCCGCGGCCACATGGTCGCCTTGATGGCGCTGTTG
The DNA here is from genome assembly GCF_031456305.1 of Microbacterium resistens. Classification (GTDB taxonomy): domain Bacteria; phylum Actinomycetota; class Actinomycetes; order Actinomycetales; family Microbacteriaceae; genus Microbacterium; species Microbacterium resistens_A. Next base: position 218,691 of record NZ_JAVDUM010000002.1, on the reverse strand, counting down.
TGGGTCGCCATCTTGTCCGGGGCGGCGATCGGAAGGATCCAGTTCGGTCCGGTGCCCACCTGGAGCGCGAAGCTGACCGAGTCCTTCTTCTCGCCGCCGGCGACGTCGCCGCCCGCCGCGCAGGCGGTGAGGGCCAGTGCTGCCACCGCGAGCGCGCCCAGAGGGGCGAGCATCCGGCGACGCAACGTGTGCGTGCGCATCAAACCTCCTTGTCAGAGCGCCACGTTTCAGATCATTTATTCAACGTGTGACGCACTTTTCATCCTGGTCGAAGTAAGTGTTCATCAACGACCACAGCTATTACGTTTCAGTAACAGACTTTGAACGATTTCGAACGAAGTCTCAAGGAACAAGCTCAGCGGAGAGATCCGGCGCGGCGGCGAACTCGTCGAAGGGCGCCATCGGACGCGGGATCCGGTGATGCCCCAGCCGATTCAGATCCTGATCCACCCCTCCGGGGGTGAGCGCCAGCGTCCAGCCGCGCTGGATCGCGTACAGCTCCGGCTCGAGGTAGCCGATCTTGGTGACGACGATCTGCGCCGACGCGGGATCGAGGCCGATGGAGGTGAAGTCGCCGACGTCGTGATAGGCCTTGCGGAACTCCGTGACGATGACGTGGAGCCCGCCGACCCGGATGACCGCGACTCCCCCGGCGTCCACATCGCCCTCGTGGAGACTGTGCAGCACGCCCTCCACCCGGACCGGTCCGCGCGGGCCGTGGTCCACGCGCGCACCCACCTCGACCGAGACCGGGGCCCCGACCACATGCCTGCGCAGCTCCTCGACCGCGCCCCGGTCGAACTCGGACGCGCAGAGCGTGACGGGAGCGCCCTGCGCCGTCAGCTCCGGCATGGCGAGGAGCTCGCCGAGCGTCCAGGTGACGTCCCCAGTGCCGCCGGCGCCCGGATTGTCCCCCGAGTCGCTGATGAAGTACGGGGTCTCCGTCGCCGCGAGCCCTGCGGCGACGCCCTCGGCGAGCGTGCCAGGAGGCCCGACGAAGACGAAGTCGTCACGGACATCCCAGAACGCCCGTGCGAGCTCCTCGGCGGCGGACGATGTCGCGGCCTCGTCATGGCCGGTCACGACGACCGTCGCGTGGCAGCGCGGCTCGTCGGCCCAGGCGTACCCGATCCAGATCGCGGCGTCGACGATCCCCGTCCGCGACTCGATCTCGGGGATGCGCGCGTAGAGGCTCCTCGCCGGCTCGACGCGGGTGCTCGTCTTCTCCCCCGGCAGGAGGATCGGCACCCGCACCCAGGCCTTGTGGGGCACGGCGTCGCCCTCGAGCGCCTCCACCAGGTTGCGGATCGCCCGGTCCCTCGTCTCCGCGGTGTCCTCATGCGGCGCGAGCCGGTAGCAGGTGATCAGGTTGACGTTCTCGATGAGGGCGCGGGAGACGTTGCCGTGGAGGTCCATCGAGGCCGAGACGACCGCGTCCGGGCCGATGACGCCGCGGATCGCCGCGATCAGGTCGCCCTCGGCGTCATCCATGCCGACCACGCTCATCGCGCCGTGGATGTCGAAGAAGAGGCCGTCGAGGGGTGCGTCCTCGACGAGCGCGGACAGGCCGTCGAGGATCCTGGCCTTGATGCCCTCGTACACCTCGGGGAGCACCGCGCCGCCCGGGATCGATCGCGCATGGTAGACGCCGTGCCACTCCGCGCGGTCGATGAGCTCGCCCTCCCGCAGTGCGTCGTAGCGGTCGATGAGTGCGGCACCCTCCAGACGATGGAAGTCCCGCTCCCCCGCGCGGTGCGGGGAGAAGGTGCTGGACTCGATGGCCATGCCGGCGATGGCGATGCGGGGACGGGTCTGAGAGGTCACCCCTTCAGACTAATCCAGCGATCGAACGCAAGAAGCGCACTTCCTGCGATTCTCGAATTTATGGGACGCGCGAGACCGACGCCTCCCCGAGCGCCGCATCGATCGAGGCGGGATCCAGGAGACGCTCCAGCATCTCCCAGCCCACTCCGCGCACGCCGGCGAGCACCCCGGCCTTGCTGACCCGGATCTCCAGGACATCGGTCGACATCGGCAGGCACAGCGTGTAGAGCGCCTGCCGGACACCGGCGACGAAGGCGTCCGCAGAGGACAGCCGCCCGCCGAGCGTGAGCACCTGGGGGTTGAAGAAGTTGATGATCGTCGCGAGCACCTCGCCGGTCCGCGCACCCGCCTCGCGCAGCAGCGCCGTCGCCTTGGCGTGGGCGTTCTGAGCCATCTCCAGGACGTCGTCCACCGTCTCCACCGCCTCGCCTGCCTCGCGAAGGGCGTCGACGATCGCGTTCCCGCTCGCGACGACATCGAGGCAGCCGACCCGCCCGCAGGAGCAGATCACCGGAGGGGCGTCGTGCAGGGCGACGTGGCTGATGTCCCCCGCCACCCCGCGGAACCCCCGATAGACAGCGCCGTCCAGGACGATGCCGCAGCCGATGCCGCTCCCCGCCTTCACGAAGACGAGCTGCTGCGCGTCGCTGCCGCTCTCCAGGTACTCGCCGAGCGCCATCGCGTTCGCGTCGTTCTCGATGATCGCGGGGAGCCCGGTCACCGACTCCAGGACGTCGCGCACGTCCACGCCGTTCCAGCCCGGCATCCGCATCGGGGCCAGGAGCCGAGAGGTGCGGACGTCCACGGGCCCGGGGAGGCCCATCGCGATCCCGTCGACCCGTGGCGAGCCCGCCTCGGCGACGAGCGCCTGCGTCTGTGTCCACACGTTGCGCACCACGCCCTCGACACCGGCGAGGAGCGAGATCTCCTCGGTCGTGGAGGCGATCACCTCGCCACGGCGGTCGAGGAGCCCGACGGTCGCATGCCGCTCCCCCAGATCGACCGCGGCGACGACCGACTCGTTCGCCTTCACCGCGAGCATCCGCGGGCGCCGGCCGCCGCGGGACTCGCCTCGGCCCGTCTCCTCCAGATAGCCGTGGGCGATCAGCGCATCGACGCGGAGGGACACCGTCGATGCCGACAGGCCGGTGACCCTGGCGAGGTCCGCCCGGGAGGACGCCTTGGCCCGGCGGACGAGATGGAAGAGCTCACCGGCGGTGGTTGAGGCGTGCGGAATGGCCTGCATGTTCCCTCCCAGGATCGACATCGAACGATCTTAGTTCGCTCATAGGAGGAACAGGGGTCGCGACGCGAGGATGACATCATGAGTCGACGCGATCCCGTCGATGCGATCACGCGATCGTCACGGGATGTCGATCAGCAGCGTTGCCAGCTCTCGTGGCCGGTCCCGGCGCAGGTGCGTCTCCTCCTGCGCCGCCCACCGGTCCCAATGCGGACGGAACGCGTCGCCGTCCCGTCCGAGCGCCCGCGCCTTACGGCTGCGCTCCGGCGACTCGACCCAGACCCGGACATCGGCGATTCGCGCGGTCCTCGGGGTCAGCGCCCCGCATCCTTCGAGGATCACGCCTCTCGCCGGATCGATCGCATGGCTCTCGGCGTAGGCCCCGGCCTCCCAGTCGTAGCGCTGCCAGGTGCCGACCGTCCCCCTCCCGTGCGGACGGAGGATCCAGTCGTACGCGTTCGCGACGCCCTCCGCCAGCCCGCCCCATCCCGGGTAGAGGGAGTCGAGCGCGACGGGCTGGACATCCGTCGTCAGGGGCCAGTGCTCGGCGAGCAGGCGGGCGATGGTCGTCTTGCCCGCGCCGCTGCGCCCATCGATCAGGACGACGGGGTTGGACGTGGAGACGGAGTGGACGGCGGCACGCATCCGCGCCACGCCGTCCCGAAGCGCCTCCGCGACCGGATCGTCACTTCTTGAGGACACGGATGATGCGAGCGATCGCCCGTCCGGCGACCCAGACAAACGGGATCGCCACAGCGAGCAGCGAGACGAAGTTGGGCTCGAAGCGGAGTCCCTCCTCGCGTCGGACGTACACGCCCAGCGGGATCGCGAAACCGCCACCACCGCCACCGCTCGCGTCGCCCGAGGCGCCGGCCGCGTCGATCCCGCCGCCGCCGAAGCCCGACATCGTCAGCGCCACGGGGGTGAAATGCGCCCCGTCGACCTCCTGGGTCTCTCCATAGGCGCTCTTCACGCCGAGCGATGCGGCGTTCTTTCCCAGTTCGAGTGCGATGTGCGGCATGGACCCACGCTAACCCACCCGGCGCGGGGACGGGGGCCGATTCTGCACCGAAGTCAGTCCAGGCCGTGCGCCCGGGGGTGCTGCGGCGCCCCGCGTCCGTCACCGGCGCCCAGATGTCGGGCGCGGGTGATCATCGTGCTGCCGAACCTCGCGCGCGCATCGTCCACGGCGCCCTCCACGCTTCGCCAATCGGCATCGTCGTCCCACAACGCCATCCCCGCGCCGGTCGTCCTCAGACGCTCGGCGCGCACGCCGATCAGCCGGACCGGATCCCTGCGCTCGACCGCCTCGAACAGGGTCCGCGCCACCTCGCCGATGCGCTGCCCGACCGACGTCGGCTCGGCGAGCGTCTGCGACCGGCTCAGCGTCTTGAAATCCGAGAACCGCACCTTGATCGCCACACCCGCCGCCTCCCAGTCGGCCTTCCGCAACCGCGCCGCGACCCGATCGGCCAGGCGCAGCAGCTCCGACCTCAACAGCTCCCGATCGACGACATCGCGCTCGAAGGTCTCCTCATGACCGACGCTCTTCTCCACCCGCGCCGTGTCCACCGCACGCGGGTCCCTCCCCTCGGCGAGCTCCCGGAGCCTGGTCGCCAGAGCCGGGCCCACCGCGCGGTCCAGCGCCGGCTCGGAGGCGGTGCGGATGTCTGCGATCAGGCGGATGCCCCGCGACTCCAGCGCCTCCGCGGCCTTCGGGCCCACACCCCACATGGCGCGCACGGGCCTCGGCGCGAGGAAGTCCCGGGTGTACGCCTCGGCGATGACCAGCACACCGTCGGGCTTGGCGAGGGTGGAGGCCATCTTCGCAACGTGCTTGGTCGCCGCCGCCCCCACGCTGCAGGTGATGCCGACCTCCTCCACGATCCGACGACGGATCAGCCGGGCGATCTCCGCCGGGCCGCCCCAGAGGCGGCGGACGCCCCGCACGTCCAGGAAGGCCTCATCGATCGACAGCGGCTCGACGAGCGGGGTGATCGACTCGAAGATCTCCATGACCTGACGGGAGACCGCCTGATAGCGCCGGAAGTCGGGCGGGACGATGCGGGCGGAGGGGCACAGCCGGATCGCCTGGGCGACGGGCATGGCCGAGCGGACGCCGAAGCGACGCGCCTCATAGGACGCGCTGGAGACGACCGAGCGGCCGTCGGGAGAGCCGATGATCAGCGGAAGCCCGCGCAGTGACGGATCGTGGAGCACCTCGACCGCCGCGTAGAACGCGTCCATGTCGACGTGCAGGATCCCGGCGCCGGTGTCGTCGACGTCGTCGGGCGAGACGATCCGCCCCGATCCATCGCCACGTCCCATGCGTCCATTCTCGCCGAGGCCGGGGACATTCCGGTCGGGCGTCCGGATTCCGGGGCCCGCTGCCGCGGAACAGCGCAGCGGACCCCGGAACGCACCGGATCAGGAACCGGCGGAGGCTGCCCGCTCGAGGATCAGCTCACGCACGCGGGCGGCGTCGGCCTGACCCTTCATCGCCTTCATGACCGCGCCGATGATCGCGCCGGCGGCCTGGACCTTGCCGTCCTGGATCTTGGCGAGGACGTCGGGCTGAGCGGCCAGGGCGTCGTCGATCGCGGCGATGAGCGCGCCGTCGTCGGACACCACGGCGAGGCCGCGTCCGTCGACGACCTCCTGCGGGGTCCCCTCGCCGGCGATCACGCCCTCCAGCACCTGGCGCGCGAGCTTGTCGGTCAGCGTCCCCTCGTCGATCAGCCGCTGGAGGGCCGCGACGTTCTCCGGGCTCACCAGATCGGCCGGCTCACGCTCCTGCGCGTTGGCCACCCGGGTGATCTCACCCGTCCACCACTTGCGTGCGGCGGCAGGTGCGGCACCGGCGGCGATCGTCGCCTCGACCTCGTCGAGGAGCCCGCCGTTGCGCACGTCCTGGAGCTCCAGGTCGGTGAAGCCCCACGCGGCCTTGAGGCGACGACGACGGGCCACCGGCTGCTCGGGCAGCGCCGCACGCAGCTCTTCCACCAGCTCGGCGGCGGGCTGCACGGGAAGCAGGTCGGGCTCGGGGAAGTAGCGGTAGTCGTCGGCGTCGGACTTCGGACGACCGGGGGACGTCGTCCCCGTGTCCTCATGCCAGTGCCGCGTCTCCTGGATGATCGTGCCGCCGTCGGCGAGGATCTGCGCCTGGCGCTGGATCTCGTACCGCACCGCGCGCTCGACCGAGCGCAGGGAGTTGACGTTCTTCGTCTCGGTGCGCGTGCCCAGCTTCTCCTGGCCGCGCGGGCGGAGCGACACGTTCGCGTCGCAGCGCAGGTTCCCCCGCTCCAGACGCGCCTCCGAGATGCCGAGGGCGCGGACGATGTCGCGGATCGCGGCGACGTAGGCCTTGGCGATCTCGGGCGCACGGCCTTCGGCTCCGAAGATGGGCTTGGTCACGATCTCCACCAGGGGGACGCCGGCGCGGTTGTAGTCGACCAGCGAGTACTCCGCCCCCTGGATCCGCCCCGCGGCGCCGCCCATGTGCGTGAGCTTGCCCGCGTCCTCCTCCATGTGCGCGCGCTCGACCGGGATCGTCAGGAGCGTGCCGTCCTCCAGCTCCACCTCGACCGACCCCTCGGCCGCGATCGGCTCGTCGTACTGGGAGATCTGGTAGTTCTTGCCGAGGTCGGGGTAGAAGTAGTTCTTCCGCGCGAACCGGCTCGACGCGGCGATCGAGCAGCCGAGCGCGAGGCCCAGGCTGATCGAGGAGCGGATCGCCGTGGCGTTCACGACCGGGAGGGATCCGGGAAGGCCCAGGTCCACGGGCGAGATGAGCGTGTTGGGAGCGGCGCCGTGGAACTCTTCGTGTGCCGGGTTCGGCGCGTCCGAGAACATCTTGGTGCGCGTGTTCAGCTCGACGTGCACCTCGAAGCCGAGCACCGGCTCGAACATCTCGATGGCCCGATCGAAGTCCATGAGCGTGGGCTTGGCCATCAGCGGTTCCCTCCTGCGAGCTCGGGGGCGCGGTCCAGCAGCGGGCCGCCCCAGGAATCCACGAGCGCCGACTCCAGCGCGGCGCCCACCCGGTAGAGCCGGGCATCCTCGCGCGCCGGTGCGAGGAACTGGATGCCGACGGGCAGTCCGTCCTCGGCGGCGAGACCCGACGGGATGGAGATCCCGGGGACGCCTGCGAGGTTCGCGGGAATCGTGGTCAGGTCGTTCAGGTACATCTGGAGCGGGTCGTCGATCTTCTCCCCCAGCCGGAACGCCGTGGTCGGCGCCGACGGGGTGGCGATCACGTCCACCTCGGCGAAGGCCGCGTCGAAGTCGCGCTGGATGAGGGTGCGCACCTTCTGCGCGCTGCCGTAGTACGCGTCGTAGTAGCCGGCCGACAGCGCGTAGGTGCCGAGGATGATGCGGCGCTTGACCTCGGGGCCGAAACCGGCCTCGCGGGTCGCCGACATGACGTCCTCCACGGTCGGGTTCCCCTCGGGGATGACCCGCAGCCCGAAGCGCACCGAGTCGAACTTCGCGAGGTTGCTCGACGCCTCCGCCGGGAGGATCAGGTAGTACGCCGCGACGCCGTACTCGAAGTGCGGAGCCGAGATCTCGACGATCTCCGCGCCGTTCGCCTCCATCATCGCCAGCGCCTCGCGGAAGGAGGTCGCGACCCCCGGCTGGAAGCCGGAGTCGGGCAGCTCGCGGATGACGCCGACCTTGAGGCCCTTGAGCGCCTCGCCCGTCGCCCCCTCTCGCGCGGCGGCGGCGAAGGACGGCCAGGCGTCGGGCAGCGAGGTGGAGTCGCGGGGGTCGTGCCCGCCGATGATGTCGTGCAGGAGCCCTGCATCGAGGACCGTCCGGGTCACGGGGCCGACCTGGTCCAAGCTCGAGGCGAGGGCGATCGCGCCGTAGCGGCTCACCCCTCCGTACGTGGGCTTGACGCCCACGGTGCCCGTCACGTGCGCGGGCTGGCGGATCGAGCCGCCGGTGTCGGACCCGAGCGCCAGCGGGGCCTCGAAGGCAGCGACCGCCGCTGCGGACCCGCCGCCGGAGCCGCCGGGGATCCGGTCGAGGTCCCACGGGTTGTGCGTCGGCCCGTAGGCGGAGTGCTCGGTCGAGGAGCCCATCGCGAACTCGTCCATGTTGGTCTTGCCCAGCGGCACGAGGCCGGCAGCGCGGGATCGGGCGACCACGGTCGCGTCGAAGGGCGAGAGATAGCCCTCGAGGATCCGTGAGCCGCTGGTCGAGGGCTGGTCGGTGGTGACCAGCACGTCCTTGATCGCCAGCGGCACGCCGGCGAGCGGCCCCTGCTCCTCGCCCGCGGCGCGGCGCCGGTCGACGTCGGCTGCGGCGTCCAGCGCCGCCCCGTTCACGTGGAGGAACGCGTGGACGTCGCCGTCGACCGCGGCGATGCGGTCCAGGTGTGCCGTCGTCGCCTCGACGCTGGAGACGTCGCCCGCGGCGATCCTCGCGCCGAGCTCCGCGGCCGTCCAACGGATGATCTCGTTCACAGTCCCACGCTCCGTCACTGTTCTTCTCCGAGGATCGCGGTCACGCGGAAGCGGTCGTCCGCGGAGTCGGGGGCGTTCTGCAGCACCTGCTCGATCGTGAGCGGCTGCCCCACCTCGTCGGGGCGGAAGACGTTGCTCAGCGGGATCGGGTGGCTCGTCGCCGCGATGTCGGGCGTCGCGACCTCCGACACCTTCGCGATGTTGTCGACGATGGCGTCGAGCTGACCGGTCAGCTGCGTCACCTCGTCGTCGTCGAGCTGGATGCGCGCGAGCACGCCGAGATGGCGCACGAGATCGGGGGTGATTTCAGACACCTCCCCAGTCTAGGAGAGGAGGCCGGGTCCCACGTTCGCGAAAGGAATAGGCTGTGGGCCATGACGACGTTCGTTCCCCCGCGTCCGTGGACGGCAAGCTATGCGGAAGGCGTTCCGGAGGATCTGGCGGAGGTGGACGGGTCGCTCGTCGACATCGTCGCCGCGTCCGCCCGCGACTACCCGGACGCTCCCGCCCTCCAGTTCTTCGGCCGTGAGACGACCTACGCCCACCTCCAGGAGGCGATCGACCGCGCCGCCGCGGGCCTCCGCGACCTCGGCGTCCGCGCCGGGGACCCGGTCGCGATCGTGCTCCCCAACTGCCCGCAGCACATCATCGCCTTCTACGCGGTCCTCCGGCTCGGCGCGATCGTCGTCGAGCACAACCCGCTGTACACCCCGCGCGAGCTGCGCAAGCAGTTCGAGGACCACGGCGCGACGCACGCGATCGTCTGGAACAAGGTCGTCGCGACCGTCCAGGACCTCCCCGCGGATCTCGCCGTCACGAACCTCATCTCGGTGGACGTCACCCGGGCGATGCCCGCCCTCACCCGCCTCGCCCTGCGCCTCCCGGTCGCGAAGGCCCGCGCGTCCCGTGACGCGCTGACCGCACCGGTCCGCGGGACGGTGGTCTGGGAGTCGCTGCTCCGCACGGATCCGCTCCCGCCGACGCATCCTCGCCCCCAGACCGACGACCTCGCGATCATCCAGTACACCTCCGGGACGACGGGGACGCCCAAGGGCGCGTCGCTCACCCACCGGAACCTGCTCGCGAACGCGGCCCAGGCGCGGGCGTGGGTCCCCTCGATCACCCGCGGCGACGGATGCGTCGTCTACGCGGTCCTGCCGATGTTCCACGCCTACGGACTGACGCTCTGCCTGACCTTCGCGATGTCCATGGGCGCCCGGTTGGTGCTCTTCCCGAAGTTCGACCCCGACATGGTGCTGGAGGTCGCGAAGAAGCACCCCGCGACCTTCCTCCCCCTGGTCCCGCCGATCGCGGAGCGGCTGCTGCGCAGGGCCACGGAGACGGGCGTGTCTCTCGCCGGCACCGAGGTCGCGATCTCCGGGGCGATGGCGCTGCCGCACGAGCTCGTCGTCCCGTTCGAGGAGGCGTCCGGGGGCTTCCTCGTCGAGGGCTACGGCCTCAGCGAGTGCTCGCCGGTGCTGATGGCGAACCCTGTGGCCGCAAACCGTGTGCCCGGGACCGTCGGACTCCCCCTGCCCGGCACCGAGTGCCGGGTCGTGGACCCCGATGAGCCGGACAAGGACGTCGAGCCGGGCTCCCCCGGCGAGCTGATCGTCCGCGGTCCGCAGGTGTTCTCCGGCTACTACGGCAAGCCCGAGGAGACCGAGGCGGTGTTCGTGGACGGCTGGTTCCGGACCGGCGACATCGTCACGGTCGACGAGGACGGGTTCATCCGGATCGTGGACAGGATCAAGGAGCTCATCATCACCGGCGGCTTCAACGTCGCCCCGACCGAGGTCGAGGGCGTGCTGCGTCAGCACCCCGACGTCCTCGACGCGGCCGTCGTGGGGCTCCCCAACGAGCACTCCGGCGAGGAGGTCGTCGCCGCGATCGTCGTGGACGGCGGCAAGGATGTGGACGTCGAGGCGATCCGGGAGTTCGCCCGCGGGATCCTGACGCCGTACAAGGTTCCGCGGCGCGTGTTCGTGGTGGACGAGCTGCCGACCTCGCTCATCGGGAAGGTGCTGCGCCGCCAGGTCCGCGAACGTCTCCTCGCCCTCACCTCCGGGAGCTGACGCCGTGCAGGGGACGCCCGTCGCCCGCTGAGCCGCGCGTCGTCGTCCCCGGAACCCCCGGGAGAGAGGTCGAGGCGCTACGGTTGGGAAGTGACTCCTGACGATGCGCTGACGACCGATGCTCCCGATGAGGTCCTCGGCGACGCTCCCCCCGCCTCCGGGTTCGACGATCTCGGCCTCACCGGCCCCGTCCTGAAGACCGTCAAGGATCTCGGCTACGAGACGCCGTCGCCGATCCAGGCGGCGACCATCCCGCTGCTGCTCCAGGGGCGCGACGTGATCGGCATGGCGCAGACCGGCACCGGCAAGACCGCGGCCTTCGCCCTCCCGGTGCTGGAGCGGCTCGACCTCGCGCAGAAGTCACCGCAGGCGCTCGTGCTCGCCCCGACCCGCGAGCTGGCGCTGCAGGTGTGCGAGGCGTTCGAGGCGTACGCGGCGCGGATGAAGGGCGTCCACGTCCTCCCCGTCTACGGCGGCCAGGGATACGGCGTGCAGCTGTCCGCGCTCCGTCGCGGCGTGCACATCATCGTCGGCACGCCCGGCCGGATCATGGACCACCTGGCGAAGGGCACGCTGGACCTCTCCGAGCTGAAGTACCTCGTGCTGGACGAGGCCGACGAGATGCTGAAGATGGGATTCGCCGAGGACGTCGAGCAGATCCTCGCGCAGACCCCGGCCGAGAAGCAGGTCGCGCTCTTCTCCGCGACCATGCCCGCCCAGATCCGCCGCCTCGCGCAGAAGTACCTGCACGAGCCGGAGCAGATCTCGATCACCTCCAAGACCGCGACGAACGCCAACATCACCCAGCGCTACCTCGTCGTCTCCTACGCGCAGAAGGTGGACGCCCTCACGCGCATCCTCGAGGTGGAGAACTTCGACGGGATGATCGTCTTCGTCCGGACGAAGAACGAGACCGAGACGCTCGCCGAGAAGCTGCGCGCACGCGGGTACTCTGCCGCCGCCATCAACGGCGACGTCGCCCAGGTGCAGCGCGAGCGCACGGTCGGCCACCTCAAGGACGGCAAGCTCGACATCCTCGTCGCCACCGATGTCGCGGCGCGCGGCCTGGACGTCGAGCGCATCAGCCACGTCGTCAACTTCGACATCCCCACTGACACCGAGTCCTACGTGCACCGGATCGGGCGCACCGGCCGTGCCGGGCGTTCGGGCGACGCGATCAGCTTCATCACGCCGCGCGAGCGCTACCTCCTCGCGCACATCGAGAAGGCGACGCGGCAGCGCCCCGACCAGATGCAGCTACCGAGCACCGACGACGTCAACAGCACCCGCCTCGCGCGATTCGACGACGCCATCACCGCCGCCCTCGAGGAGTCGGCACGCGTCGCCGGCTTCCGCGACATCATCGCCCACTACGTCCGCCACCACGACGTCCCCGAGGGCGACGTCGCCGCGGCGCTCGCGATCGTCGCCCAGGGCGAGACCCCGCTGCTCCTCGACCCCGAGAACGACCCCCTCGCGAAGGCGGTCGCCGTCGACGGCGCACCGCGGAAGGCGCAGGCCGACCGCGGAACCCGGGAGCCTCGTGCCCCGCGGCGCGGACGCGAGGACTACGCCCCCTACCGCATCGAGGTCGGCCGCCGTCATCGCGTCGAGCCCCGCCAGATCGTCGGCGCCCTGGCCAACGAGGGCGGCCTCGGACGGGACGACTTCGGCGCGATCACGATCCGCCCCGACTTCTCGATCGTCGAGCTCCCCGCGCGCATGGACCCCTCGGTCCTGGAGCGACTGCGCGACACTCGGATCTCCGGCCGGCTCATCGAGATCGCCCCGGACTCGGGGCGTCCCGGCGGACGTGGCCGCTCCCGTGACGACGCGGGTCCCCGGCGCACGGACACACGACCGTACCGCGAGGCTCCCCGGGACGACCGTCGCCCGGAGAACGGACCCGAAGAGGATCGCCCCGCCCGTAAGCCGCGCCACAAGCGCTGAGCTGCGCGGTCCCGCCGGCGCGTTGACGGTGAACGCTGAGGGTGGGCGCTGAGGGTGGGCGCTGACCTCAGTCCTCGGCGGACTTGAGGTCCGCTCCGTCCTCGTCGTCCGTCTTCTCCGCGCCATCCGTCTTCTCTGCGCCGTCCGTCACCTCTGTGCCCTCCGGTGCGGCCAGGGCGTCCGGTCCCTCGGTGACGAGGAGGTGGAACTCTGCGGCGTCGAGGATGCGGATGCCGAGCTCCTCCGCCTTCGCGAGCTTGGATCCCGCCCCCGGGCCCGCGGCGACGAAGTCGGTCTTCTTCGAGACGCTCGACGCGGCCTTCCCGCCCGCCTTCATGATCGCCTCCTGCGCGCCCTCACGGGAGTATCCATCGAGGCTTCCGGTCGCCACGACCGTGAGGCCGTCGAGCACACCGCCTTCGGCGACGGCCGCTCCGGGGCCGGGGTGCCCCGGGGTCGCCCACTGCACGCCGGCCTCCGACCATCGCCGGACGATCTCCTGGTGCCAGTCGACGTCGAACCAGTCCAGCAGCGAATCGGCGATGATGCCGCCGACGCCCTCGACCGCCGCGAGCTCCTCCCGTGACGCGGCGCGGATCGCATCGAGCGAGCCGAACCACTGGGCAAGGGCGCGGGCGGCGACAGGGCCGACGTGACGGATGTTCAGGGAGACGAGCAGTCGCCAGAGCTCCTTCGTCTTCGCCTTCTCCAGCTCGGCGAGGAGCGTCAGCGCCTGCGTCGAGGGCTGCGGTCCCTCCCGCCCCGCCTTGCGCTCCGCCGCGGTCGGGTTGCGACGGAAGGGCGCCCTGGTCTTGACCAGCCCGTCCTCGTCCTCCTTCGGGAGCCCGGTCTCCGCGTCGCGGACGACCAGCTCGATCGGGACCAGCTGATCCAGCGTCAGGGCGAACAGCCCGGCCTCGGTCTCCAGCGGCGGGGAGGCCGGCGTCGTCGGCTGGGTGAGCGCGGCGGCGGTCACCTCGCCGAGGGCCTCGATGTCGAGCGCGCCGCGGGAGCCGATGTGCTCCACCCGCCCGCGCACCTGGGCGGGGCAGGACCGCGCGTTCGGGCAGCGCAGGTCGATGTCCCCCTCCTTCATCGGACGCAGGGGCGTGCCGCACTCCGGGCAGTCCGCGGGCATCACGAACTCGCGCTCGGTGCCGTCGCGCTTGTCCACGACCGGTCCGAGGACCTCGGGGATGACGTCGCCCGCCTTGCGGAGCACGACAGTGTCCCCGATCAGGACGCCCTTCGCCTTCACCACGTCCTTGTTGTGCAGGGTCGCCTGCCGGACGACGCTGCCGGCGACGTGCGCGGGCGCCATCACCGCAAACGGGGTGGCGCGACCCGTCCGCCCCACCGACACCACGATGTCCAGGAGCGTCGTCTGCACCTCCTCCGGCGGGTACTTGTACGCGATCGCCCATCGCGGGGCCCGGCTCGTCGCGCCGAGCTCGTCGTGCAGCGCGAGCTCGTCGACCTTCACCACGATCCCGTCGAGCTCGTGCTCGATGTCGTGACGGTGCTCGCCGAAGAAGGCGACGACGTCCGCGACCTCGTCGATCGTCCCGCACACGCGCGTGTGCGGGCTCGTGGGCAGCCCCCAGCCGGCGAGCAGCTCGTACACCTGGCTCTGCGCCGCGACCGGCGGCTCGGGCCACGCCCCGATCCCGTGCACGTAGAGGGCGAGGGACGCGACCCGCAACAGGCCGGCCTCGAGCTCCAGGCCCTCCTTCTTGTCCAGCTGCTGGCGCAGACCGCCGCTCGCCGCGTTGCGCGGGTTCGCGAAGGACGGGAACCGCCGGGCGGCCGCGACTCTGGCCTTCTCCTCGTCGAACGGCTTCTTCGCCCCGCCGCGGGCCTCCCATCGCGCCAGCGAGTCCGCGTAGGCGCGATCCCGGAACGAGGCCTGCGCCGCGTTGAGCCGCTCGAAGGCGGCGACCGGGATGAAGACCTCTCCGCGCACCTCGACGATGCGCGGATGCCCTTCCCCGACGAGGCGGGCGGGGATCCCCGCGACCCGCAGGGCGTTCTCGGTCACGATCTCGCCGACCCGTCCGTCGCCGCGCGTCGCCGCGGAGGTCAGGACGCCGTCCTCGTAGCGGAGGTTGATGGCGAGGCCGTCGATCTTGAGCTCGGTGAGCCAGGCGACCTCGCGTCCCGCCGAGGCCTTGGTCTTCGCCGCCCATTCGCGCAGCTCGTCGACGGAGAAGACGTTGTCGAGGCTCAGCATGCGCTCGGCGTGCTCGATGGTCGCAAGCCCCGTGCCCCCGGCGGCGCCGACCATCTGCGTCGGCGAGTCCTGTCCCTGGAGCTCCGGGTACAGGCGCTCCAGCTCTTCGAGCCGGTGCATCCACCCGTCGTAGGTGGCGTCGTCGACGAGGGACGTGTCGCGTCCGTAGTACGCGTCCTTCGCATCGAGGATGCGGGTGGTCAGCCCGTCGGCCTCGGCTCGGGCGGCTTCCAGCGAGATCTCGTTCTCCGGCACCTCGCAATTGTACGAGCGGCCGCCGACATCGACCGGCGCGGAGCGCGATCCGGACTCCGCGCCGGCCGATCAGGACTGCAGGAAGAGGAGGATCGCGCGAACGCGCCGGTTCTCGTCGGTCGGGGCGAGTCCCAGCCCGGAGAAGATGTTGCCGACGTGCTTGCGGACGGCGGCGTCGCTGAGGTGCAGCGCCCGGGCGATGTCCCCGTTCGAGGCGCCCTCGGCCATGAGCGCCAGCACCTCCCGCTCCCGTGGGGTGAGACCGTCCAGAGCGCTGGGCGCGTCGCGCCGGAGCAGATGTCGCGAGACCTCAGGGTCGATCACCGTCCCGCCCGCGACCACGGTCCGAAGCGCCTGCTCGAAGTCCGCGACCCTGTTGACGCGCTCCTTCAGCAGATACCCGACCCCGCCCTCCGGCAGCGTGAGCAGGTCGCGCGCATAGCGATCCGCCACGTACTGCGAGAGCACGAGGATCGGCTGCGACGGCCGGTCCCCCCGGATCGCCAGCGCGGCGCGGAGCCCGTCGTCGGTGTCGTCCGGCGGCATCCTCACATCCGTCACCACGATGTCCGGGGCGGGGTCCATCGCGCGGTAGCGGGCGCGCAGCTCGTCCGCGGTGGCCGCCGTGTCGACCACGTCATGCCCCAGCCGTGTGAACAGCGCGCTGAGCGCCTCGCGGAGCAGCGCCGAGTCCTCAGCGAACAGGATCCGCATGGCGGCTCGCCTCCTCATCGTCCGCCGTCTCCGGCGGGGATTCGGCGACCCTCCGGGTCGCGGGCAGCGTCAGGACGAGCCGCGTCGGACCGCCCGGAGGCGAGACGATCTCGAGGGTCCCTTCCAGAGCGGCCGCGCGGGCGGCGAGCCCTGCCAGACCCGTGCCCTGTTCCGGGTCGGCGCCACCGCGTCCGTCGTCGACGACGTCGACCACCAGCGCGCCGCCGGCCGTCCGCGCCGTGATCGTCACGCGGGACGCGTCGGTGTGCTTGGCGACGTTGGTCAACGCCTCGGTGACGAGGAAGTAGGCCGCCGCTTCCTCTGCGGCTCCCGCCCGCTCCAGCCCTTCGCCCAGGATCCGGACCGGGACGGCGGCACGGCCGGCGAGCTCGTCGAGCGCCGCGCCCAGCCCATGGTCCGTGAGCACCGCGGGATGGATGCCACGGACGGTGTCTCGGAGGATCGATGCCGCCCGCTCCGCCTGGTCCTGGGTCGCGGCGAGCGCGGCCCTGGCCGGCTCCCCCTCCGAGCCGAGCGCACCGAGCTCCAGCTCGAGGACGGCGAGCCGCGAGGCGAGGACCACAAGCTCCTGCTGCACGCCGTCGTGGAGGTCCCGCTCGATCCGTCGCCTCTCCTCCTCATGGGCGGCCACGATCGCCGCACGCGATCGGGTGAGCCGCTCGACGCGCTGATCGATCTCCGCGTCCCGTGGTGCGAGGAGCCAACGGACGGCCACCGCCTGCCCCGCGGCCAGGAGCATGTTGAGATAGGCCGCGATCACCAGCAGGCCGAGGGCGATGAGGGCGGGCTTCCACCAGTCCGCAGGAGTCATCCGGATCCACGTGTCCCCGAACAGCCGCGCCCGCCCCTCCCACTGGCTCACCATCGCGATCGGCACCGCGACCACGGCGATGAGTGCGAGCGCCTCGAAGAAGAGCGTCACCAGGGCCACGGCGCCGACGGCGATGTCCAGCAGGAGCACCAGCAGCTCGCGCCAGGTCGCGGGCTCCGTCAGCCGCACGTTCAGCCAGTTGTGCCGCTGGTCCCGTCCCACCCGGACATGCCCGGAGGGCTGACGGGGGAATCCCAGCATGCGCAGCCGGAGGCGCTCGATCATCCCGCACAGGATCGCCCAGAGCGGGAGCAGGACGAACAGGACGATGCTCGGCAGCAGGAACAGCGCCGCGATGACCGCGCTGAGGGCTGTATAGCCCAGCGCCAGCCACGGCCAGCGGGAGAAGAGCACCCGCCACGGCGGACGCATGAGCGCCTGCGCGACGTTCTCCGCCGGGAGCGGCGCAGGCCCATCGATCCGCCGACTCGTCATCGGGCCAGTCTAGGATCGCGCGCTCCTCCGCGATCGGGCGGAGGACAAGAGTAGCGCCAGGTCTACCCCGTCCCTCTCCCCCGGCCCCTGAGTACACAGCGGGACGCGAGCGCGCGCCGGGCGCCGAGGAGTCCCTTCGGCTCGCTGAGATGACCGCCAACTGCCCCAAGCCGCTCTCAGTCGCTGTCTGACTGGCGCGCCAGTCCGGTGTCTCTCAGGACCATCCCCAAACGAGCAGCTGCCGTTGACGGCAAGAGGCCCGGGTCAAGGTCACCGGGCCTCCTATGCGTGGATCAGCGTGTCTCGATGGGGTGGTCTGTATCCACTTCATCTTGCTGGTTCCGGACCGCTTGGTTGGCGGGGAGCTCGTTCCGGTGGGCGCGGATCATCGATCCCTTGAAGAGCATCACTCGCACGCGTTCGCCGTAGCGCTGCCCCTCCAACGCGGGGTGGCCCTGCCAGAACACACCTGCAGCGAGAACGAAGCTGAAAATGGCCGTGAGCGTCAGGACGAGGCCCGGCATTGAGCCGGTAGGCCCCGCCAGAATGAAGGACAACATTGCAGCGACGAGGAGAACCACGCAGCACAGTCTTGGCCACCAAGAAGCGGTTCGCGTGTCGATCCAGCAGAGCAATACGCCCCAGCTCAGGCCGAACGAGCCGGCCAGAATCCATGCCATTCGATGCCTCCTCCAGACGAGGGTCTAGTAGCAGTCGCCATCGTTGTATCGCCAGACCGATGGGGCCGGGGCCACGATGATGACAACGCACTCACCAGCACCGTTGGCGATGCCAGCTTGCCCTACAAGATAACCCGCGAGTGCCCCGCAGACCCCAGCGAGTGCAGGATTCGCAAAGAGCCCCAACGCACAGATACCTGCGTTGCCGCCGCCATTGGCGACGTCCCGAGTCTCGTCACGATTGAGCTTCGCACCGTATCCAGCGTTCCACCAGGCCCACGTCGGATCAGCCACGATCGGATACGCCGTCGATGCCGAGGGGGTCACCACCTGAACGAGCCGATCACCTCGGATCTCGTATCGAGTCGCGACATCTGCGCCGTTGGCGTCCTTCGCCCACGGGGAAGCGACCGGCACCAAGATGCCATCACCGTTAAGGAATCCGAAGTTCCCCTCGCCGTCCTGGACAGGCGTGAACCCATCCAGCTCATAGCCGAACTCATGTGCACTCGTCGGCGAAGCCAGCACCGTTTGCACGCGGGTAGATCCGTCGGCGAGCGTCTGCACAGCAATCGCATCTCTCGAGGCGGGCGACGCACCCGCATCCGCATACACGACCGTCCCATCTGCCCCGATCGTCCCCTCCGCGGAGACGAATCCCTCAGGCAAAGTGATGGCGGTACGGATCGTCTGCCGCTGATCGCGCCCATCCACCTCGGCCGTAACGTCGACGAAATCAGGAAGAGTCAGCGGCACAGACACCGCCGTGTTCTGAGCCGAGACGTTGAAGGCTTCCTCCTTGGTGAGCCCAGTGACGACGCTGGCCGACGGAGCGACTTGAGCTATCTGCTCCGCAACAGCATCGGCTACTACACCGTCGTGATCGTCTGCGGCGAATGCTGGTGTCGACATCGTCACGGCGAGTGCGACCGCTATCGCTCCCGCGATAACCGGAGTACTGGTGATCCGCTTCTTCACGATTCTGTCCTCTCAACCATCCAACTACGTGGTCCTTCGACAGTAATTAGACACAGTCCAATTGTCTGTCACCCTTTTGGGGGACAGACACGGCATTGATCCGGCAGTGTGATCTCGAAGCCTTCCCCGACAGCGGTATCCCGGCTCGCAGAGCCGCCCGTCAGGGTTCGACTGACAATGCACTGCTCCCACGGCAGCGTCCATCTCCTCGACCTCGGGGCGCTCTTCGAAGAGTAGCGCCAGGTCTACCCCGTCCCTCTCCCCCAGCCTCCTGCGTCCGCCACCGCGTCCCGATGGACTGGGGGGATGAACGAGATCGTGCTGCACGCCACCGGCGTGACGAAGGAGTACGCGGTGGGACGCGAGCGCACCCCGGTGCTGAGGGGCGTGGATGTGGAGGTCCGCGCGGGCGAGATGCTCAGCATCGTCGGCCCGAGCGGCTCGGGCAAGTCGACGCTCCTGTACTGCCTCGCGGGCCTGGAGCGTCCGTCCGGCGGCGAGATCAGATTCGAGGACGTCGACCTCCACTCCGCCTCCGCGGCGCGCCTCGCCCGGCTGCGCCGCGATCGCCTCGGATTCGTGTTCCAGGCGTACAACCTCATCCCCTCGCTCTCGGTGCGCGAGAACGTGGCCCTCCCCGCGCGCCTCGCCCGGCGCCGCAGCCCGGACGTCGACGGCGCCCTCTCGGCCGTCGAGCTCGACGGCCACGGCGCCAGGCGTCCGGGTCAGCTGTCCGGCGGCCAGCAGCAGCGCGTCGCGCTGGCCAGGGTCCTGGCGGCGCGACCGCGACTCGTCTTCGCCGACGAGCCGACCGGCGCCCTCGACTCCGCGACCGGCGTCGTGGTCCTCGACCTCCTGCGCGCCTCCGCGGCGGCGGACAGGGCGGTCGTGCTGGTCACGCACGATCTGGAGGCCGCAGCGCGCGCCGACCGCACCATCGTCCTGCGGGACGGGCTCGTCGTCGCCGAGCTGACCCGGGCCACCCCGGCGCAGATCCTCGACGCCCAGCGCGGCGGGGTCCGCGCATGATCCGCCTGCTGGCCGCCGAGCTCCGCCTCGAATGGCGCTCCTGGGCGGGTCTGGTCCTCGTCGCCGCGGTCGGCTCGCTGGCTCTCGGCGTGGGCGGGTCGATGCTCGAGACCGGGATCACCGCCGGCGGACGGTACGCGATCGGCTTCGGCGGCGCCGCATCCATGGTCCTCGTCTTCAGCGGCGCGAGCGCCGTAGCGGTGACCGCTGCCGTCGCTCGACTGGCCGTCGACCTCGGACGGGCGTCCTATGCGCGCTGGCTGCTGGCGGGGGCGGGGCCACGGCAGGTGGGCGGCATCGTCTCCATGCAGGTGGCGGTCATGAGTCTCCTCGGAGCACTGGCGGGGCTCGCGGCGACATCGCTGGTCGCCGCCCCTGTCGTTCACGGAGCCTTCGAGGGCGGATCCGGCGGGTATCAGGAGGTCCCGGTCGTGGTGGGCCCCCTGACGGCGCTCTTCGCCGTCGGCGGCATCCTCCTGGTCGCGCTGCTCGGCGGCCTCTCGGCGGCCAGACGGGCCGCGCGCACCCCGCCCCTCGACGCGCTCAGGGAGCCGGAGGCGCAGGGCAGGCGCATGCGCTGGTGGCGGTGGGGCCTCTTCGCCGCGATGGTCGCGGCGGCGACCGCGGCGTGCGTCAGCTGGCTCTCGCTCGCCGCGGTGGCGACGGACGATGACCGCAACACGCTGATCTCCCAGACGCCGCTCATCGCCCCGCTGCTCTCCCTGGTCGTCGTCTCCGGCGGCCCCGTCCTCTACGGCGCCGTCCTTCGTGCCTGGACCGCCCTCATCCCCGCCCGCGCCTCCTCCGCCTGGTTCCTCGCGCGTCACCAGGCCCGCTATCACCTGGGGCGCAGCACCGCGTCCGTGACCCCGCTGTTCACGGGGACGGCGATGGTCGGCGGGCTGTACACGGTCACCGCGATCTGGGGGGATGCGGCCAGGGCGTCGGGCGAATCGTTCAACGGCCTGCAGCTCGGACAGGTGATCGTGCTCCTCGGCGGCCCGGTGCTGCTGGCCACGGTCGGCGCGGCCGTCGTCGTCTTCATGAGCAACCGTGCCCAGGCCAGGGAGCAGGCGCTGCTCTCGGCGAGCGGCGCCACGACGGACGTCATCCTCCGCGCCGCCGTGTGGCAGGCCATGATCCACGTGCTGACCGCGGCGATCCTCGCCATCGGGGTGATCGTCGTCACCGGCCTGCTCGCATCGGTCATGCTCGCGCCGTTCTATCCCGTCGTCGCCCTCCGGTACGACCTCGCGGGCACCGCGGCGATCCTTGCGCTCGGCCTCGTCCTCACGGTCGCCGCGGTGGCGCTCCCCGTGGCCGCACGGCTACGGGAGCCGGTCGCCACGGCCCTCGCCGTCACCTGAGGTCTCCCCCTGTGCGGGGCGAGCCGTGCGGGGCCCGGACAGGAAGGATCCGGCCGGGCTCAGACGCCGACCGGGACCGCGGAGACGGTCCGGTCGATCGTGAACTGGCCGAGCACGCGCGTGCCGACGTAGAGGACCGCGCTCTGCCCCGGAGCCACCCCGTCGAGCGGGGCGTCCGGGATCACCCGCACGCCGTCGTCCGTGACGAACGCCCTGGCGGGGACCGGGTCGGCGTGGGCGCGGATCTGGACCTCGCAGCCGAACTCCTCGACGGCGGGGGCAGCCCCCGCCCAGGAGCGGCGCTCCCCGGAGATCTCTCCGATCGCCAGCGCCTCCTTGGGGCCGACGACCACCGTGTTCGAGACCGGCCGGACCTCCAGGACGAAACGGGGCTTGCCGTCCGCCGCCGGCACGCCGAGGCGGAGGCCGCGACGCTGCCCCACCGTGAAGGCATGCGCGCCCTCGTGCGTGCCGACGACGGCACCCTCACGATCGACGATGTCGCCCTGCTCCGCGCCGACCTTCTCCGCCAGCCAGCCGCGGGTGTCGCCGTCGGGGATGAAGCAGATGTCGTGGCTGTCCGGCTTCTGGGCCACGCTCAGACCGCGCTCGGCGGCCTCGGCGCGGACGAGCGCCTTGGACGGGGTCGCCCCGAGGGGGAAGTAGGTGCGCGCGAGCTGCTCGGCGTCGAGGACTCCCAGCACGTAGGACTGATCCTTCGCGGCGTCCGACGCACGATGCAGCTCGAGCCCTTCGGAGCCGTCGACGAGCGTCGCGTAGTGGCCGGTGCAGACGGCGTCGAAGCCCAGCTCAACCGCCCGTTCGAGGAGGGCCGCGAACTTGATCTTCTCGTTGCAGCGGAGACACGGGTTCGGTGTGCGACCCGCCCGGTACTCGGAGACGAAGTCCTCGATCACGTCCTCACGGAACCGCTCGGAGAAGTCCCAGACGTAGAACGGGATGCCGAGCCGGTCGGCCGCGCGACGCGCGTCCATCGCGTCCTCGATCGTGCAGCATCCGCGGCTCCCGGTGCGCAGCGTCCCGCCCGCTCGGGAGAGCGCCAGGTGCACGCCGACCACGTCGTGACCGGCCTCGACCGCGCGCGCCGCGGCCACGGCCGAGTCGACGCCGCCGCTCATCGCCGCAAGGATCCGCATGTCCCCAGTCTAGGAGCGCTCTGCTGGACGGGCACCGAGCGTGCCGCCCGACGCCCTGGCGTAGACGTCGCCGATGAGCGACAGGACGGCCAGGACGTCCTCGGACCCCGAGGTCCGCCCGAGCGTGAAGCGGATCACGCAGCGGGCCTCCGCCTCGCTCCGCCCGAGCGCCTGGACGACGTGCGAGGGCTCCGCGACGCCCGCCTGGCACGCGGAGCCGGCGGATGCGGAGATCCCGGACTGGTCGAGGAGGAACAGCATGCTCTCGCTGGGGGCGCCGGGGAAGAGCAGATGGGCGTTTCCCGGAAGGCGTCCGCCCGGATCCGGATCTCCGAGCAGCTCAGCGTCGGGGACCGCGGCGAGGATCCCCCTCACGAGCTCGTCCCGCAGCTCTCCGAGTCGTCGTGACTCCTCGATGCGCTCGCACTCGGCAAGCTCCGCGGCGAGCGCGAGCGCGGCGGCGCCGGCCACGTCCTGCGTGCCGGCACGAAGGCCCCGCTGCTGTCCCCCGCCGTGCAGGATCGCGGTCATCCGCGCCGTCCGGGATACCACCAGCGCCCCCGTCCCGGCCGGGGCGCCGATCTTGTGACCGGCAAGGCTCATCGCGACGAGGCCCGCACCGACGGGAGCATCCCCCCTCAGCGCGCCGAACCGCACCGGGAGATGTCCGAGTGCCGAGACCGCGTCCAGGTGCAGCGGCACACCGGCGCCCGCCGCCGCTCGGGCCAGGCGGGCGGCGTCGTTCACCGTCCCGACCTCGTTGTTCGCGACGAGGGCGGTCGCCAACGCCGTTGCGGGGTTCGCAACCGCGTCCTCGAAGACGGCCGCGTCGATCCGCCCATGCGAGTCGAGCGGGACGGAGACCATCCCTGCCCCTTCGCCCGCGAGCGCGGCGACGGTGTCGAGAGTCGCGTGGTGCTCGCCGTCGGGGATCACCACGGCCGTGGTCGGCTCGGACCGCGCGCGCCAGAGCCCCTGCAGGGCGAGGTTCACGGACTCGGTGCCCCCGGAGGTGAAGACCACCTCGATCGGCTCGGCGTCGAGGACGGCGGCGAGGCGCTCCCTGGACTCCTCCAGCAGACGCCTCGCCCGCTGTCCGGCACCGTGCGTCGAGGAGGCGTTGCCGACGACGGCCGCCGCGCGCAGCCATTCGCGGGCCGCCTCGTCGCGGAGCGGGGTCGTCGCGGCGTGATCGAGATAGTGCACCTCCCCACTCTCCCACCGTGCGCGGCAGCCGGGCACCCCGATCCGCGCATAGGCTGTCTCCCATGTGCCCGCACGCCACCGCCCTGTCCATCGACCAGGTCGCCGACAAGGCGTGCTCGTTGTGCAGCCCGGCCTACGACGATCTGGGCGTCCGCGTCCGGGACGGCGTCGGGACGCTCCGCGTCTGGTCCGTGAACGCGACGGCGATCCAGCTGGTGATCTTCGACAGCGCGGACGTGGACTGGGCCATCGCCGACCTCCCGCTCGCGCCGGTCGGCGAAGGGGTCTGGGAGATCACGACGCCCCAGCTCTCCGTGGGCGCGCGATACGCGATCCGCGTCACCGGGCCCCAGGGCGGCGGCAACTCCTTCGACCCCAGCGCCGCCCTCATCGAGCCGTACTCGCGAGGCCTCGTGCGCGCGGGCGGGACGGACGACTGGCGTTCGGTCGTCGTCGACGGGACGTTCGACTGGGGAGGCGTCGAGAAGCCGGGGACGCCCCTCGCGGACACGGTGATCTACGAGGGGCACGTCAAGGGCCTCACCAAGCGCCACCCCGACATGCCGCCGGCCCTGCACGGCACGTATGCGGGGCTCGCCCATCCCTCGATGATCGAGCACTTCCACTCGCTGGGCATCACCGCCGTCGAGCTGCTGCCCGTGCACGCGTTCGTCTCCGAGCCCTGGCTCCAGCAGCGGGGCAGGGCGAACTACTGGGGGTACAACACCCTGAACTTCTTCGCACCGCACGCGCCGTACGCCACGACGGAGGCCCGCCGGAGCGGTCCGGAGGCCGTCCTCCGGGAGTTCAAGGGCATGGTCAAGCTCCTGCACGCCGCGGGCATCGAGGTCATCCTGGACGTCGTCTACAATCACACCTCCGAGGGCGGGCCCGACGGCCCTCGGACGAGCCTTCGGGGCATCGACAACGCCCGCTACTACCGGCAGCAGCCGGACGGCTCCTCCTACATCGACACCACCGGCTGCGGGAACACCCTGAACACCTCGGTCGACGCGGCGGGACGGCTCGTGCTGGACTCGTTGCGCTACTGGGCGCAGGAGCTGCAGATCGACGGCTTCCGCTTCGACCTCGCCGCGGCCCTCGGCCGGGACTCCTCCCACACCTTCGCGCCGGGGCATCCGCTCCTCCAGGCGATCCGCACCGACCCCGCCCTCGCCGACGTCAAGCTCATCGCCGAGCCCTGGGACACCGGCATGGGCGGATGGCAGACCGGGAACTTCGAGCCCGGCTGGCACGAATGGAACGACCGGTACCGCGACCGTGTGCGCAACTTCTGGCTGAGCGACATCGACTACGCGCGACGCGCCGCCAGCGCCCCGGTCGGCATCGGCGGTTTCGCGACACGTCTCTCCGGCTCCTCCAACACGTTCTCCCAGGAGCGCGGCCCGCTCGCGAGCGTCAACTTCGTCACCGCGCACGACGGCTTCACGCTGCGCGACCTGGTGTCCTACAACGTCAAGCACAACGAGTCCAACGGCGAGGACAACCGCGACGGCGCCGAGATGAACCGCGCGTTCAACCACGGCGCGGAGGGCCCGACGACCGATCCGGTCATCGAGGCCACCCGGCGCAAGGCCATGCGGAACCTGCTCGGAACGCTGCTCCTCTCCGCGGGCGTGCCCATGCTGACCGCCGGAGACGAGACCGGCCGCAGCCAGGACGGCAACAACAACGCGTACTGCCATGACTCGCCGCTCACCTGGCTCGCCTGGGAGCACGAGGACTGGCAGCTCTCGCTCCGCGACCACGTCTCGACCCTCATCCGCCTGCGCAAGGAGAACCCGGCGCTGCGGCCGACCCGCTACGCCCGGCTCGGCGAGGAGACCCCCGGCGCGAGCGAGATGTACTGGTACGACCAGAACGGCGCGTCGATGTCGATCGACCGCTGGACGGATGCCGCGAACCGAACGCTGCAGTACGTCGCCGCGGCCGAGGCCGAGGAGACCCCGAACCGGGTGCTGCTGATGGTGCACGGCACGGAGAGCGCGATCGACGTGCGGCTCCCCGCGGCCCCCGGCGTCACCCGCTACGTCTCGCTCTGGTCCAGCGCCGACGAGCGCCCGAGCGGGGTGGAGACCCTGCACGCGCCCGGCGACGTGATCGCGCTCCCCGGCACGTCGATGCGCCTGTTCCGCGCGGAATGAGACACCCCGCGAGGATCCGCTGACGCGTCTGCTATCCGCACGACCCGGGGAACGGTAGGTTCAGGGTGTGGCCGCTCGATCCGTTACCCGTCCCACGCCCGACATCCTCCGGAGCCCGGCGCAGATCCCCCTGCGACCCGCGCCGCCGCAGCCCGATACAGAGGCCCTGACGACGCGCATCCCGCTCTCGGATCCGCGACCGACCGCGCCCGGCGGATTCTCCCCGAAGGCGTTCGAGGGCGAGGTCGTCCCGTTCCGGGTCATCGCATTCCGCGAGGGGCATGATCTGATCGGCGTGCACCTGCGCCTCCGCTCCCCCGACGGCGTCGAGTCGCTGCACCGGCTGGCTCCGGTCGAGGACGGCACGGACGGCTGGGAGACGTCGATCGCACTGGATGCCCGGGGACGCTGGTCCTTCCGATTCGAGGCCTTCGCGGACGAGTTCGCCACCTGGGCGCACGCCGCGGAGCTGAAGATCCGCGCGGGCGTCGATGTGCCGGTCATGCGGATGCTCGGTGCGGGCCTCCTGTCCCGCGCCGCCGCCGACGCGGGACGTCCTGCCCCGGAGCGCGCGCGGCTGAAGGCCGACGCGAACGTCCTCGCCGCGCCCCACGACACCCCCGAGGCGGCGGACGCAGCGCTCGCCCTGCTCCAAGACGACACGCTCGCCCGAGCCTTCCGCGAGCGCCCGCTCACCGCCCTCGACTCCGCCACCGCCTGGCAGACGCTGCTCGTCGAGCGCACCAGGGCGGGCGTCGGCGCCTGGTACGAGTTCTTCCCACGGTCGGAGGGGGCCGTGCGCCGGGCGGACGGCTCGATCGCCGGCGGCACCTTCCGCACCGCGGCCGAGCGTCTGCCCGCCATCGCCGGGATGGGCTTCGACGTGCTCTACCTCCCACCGATCCATCCCATCGGGCGCACGCATCGCAAGGGGCCGAACAACACGCTCGTGACCGCCCAGGGCGACCCGGGATCCCCGTGGGCGGTCGGCGCGGCCGAGGGCGGGCACGACGCCGTCCATCCCGATCTCGGCACCCTCGCCGACTTCCGCGCCTTCGTGGAGCGGGCAGGCGGCCTCGGGATCGAGGTCGCCCTCGACCTCGCCTTGCAGGCGGCCCCCGACCATCCGTGGGTCGCCGCCCACCCGGAGTGGTTCACGACGCTCCCAGACGGGACGATCGCCTACGCGGAGAACCCGCCGAAGAAGTACCAGGACATCTATCCGCTGAACTTCGACGACGATCCGGCGGGGCTCGCCGCCGAGGTGCTGCGGGTCGTCGAGCACTGGATCGCACAGGGCGTCCGCATCTTCCGCGTCGACAACCCCCACACCAAGCCCCTGCGCTTCTGGGAATGGCTCATCCGCACCGTGAACGCGCAGGACCCGGACGTGGTCTTCCTCGCCGAGGCGTTCACGCGCCCCGCGCCCCTGCGGGGCCTTGCCGCCGTCGGCTTCCAGCAGAGCTACACCTACTTCACCTGGCGGAACACGAAGGCGGAGCTCGAGGAGTTCCTCACCTCCGTCACGCAGGAGACCGCCGACTACCTCCGTCCCAACCTCTTCGTGAACACCCCCGACATCCTCACGGAGTACCTGCAGTTCGGCGGGCGCTCCGCCTATCGGATCCGTGCCGCGATCGCGGCGACCGCCGCCGCCTCCTACGGCGTCTACGCCGGCTACGAGCTCTACGAGAACGTCGCGAGGCCGGGCTCCGAGGAGAACATCGACAACGAGAAGTACGAGTACAAGCTCCGGGACTGGGATGCCGCTGAGGCCGCGGGAGACTCCCTCGCCCCGTACCTGCGGCGCCTCAACGAGATCCGCCGTGCGCACCCCGCTCTCCGGCAGCTGCGCAACCTGCGCGTGCACTGGAGCGACGACGACGCGATCCTGGTCTACTCCAAGCATCTCGACGCGGCCTTCACCGGGACGGGGGCGCCGGACACCCTCATCGTCGTCGTCAACGTCGACCCGCACTCGGTGCGCCAGACCACGGTCCACCTCGACACGCGCGAGTGGGGCGTTGAGCCCGGCGAGGCCTTCGAGGTCGAGGATCTGCTCACCGGTGCGGTCTGGCCGTGGACGGACCACGCCTTCGTGCGACTCGATGCGTTCACCGAGCCGGTCCACATCCTGAGAGTGAGGGAGCAGGGATCATGATCACCGTCGAACCCGTCGTCCTGGAGTCCGTGAGCGCGGGAACGCATCACGACCCGCATTCCATCCTCGGCGCCCATCCGGAGGTCGACGACGAGGGACGCCGTTCGACGACGATCCGCGTCCTCCGCCCGCTCGCCGAGACCGTCACCGTCCTCCTCTCCGATGGCGGATCCGTGCCCCTGACCCATGCTGCCGAGGGCGTGTGGGAAGGCTCGGTCCGAGGCGCCCCAGGGCCGTATCGCGTCGCGGCGACCTACGAGAACGCCCCGGACTGGATCTCGTCCGACCCCTACCGGCATGAGCCGACGGTCGGCGAGCTGGATCTGCACCTCATCGGCGAGGGCCGCCACGAGCGCCTGTGGGAGGCGCTCGGGGCGCATCCGCTGATCCACGACGGCGACGCCGGGGTCGCGTTCGCCGTCTGGGCGCCGAACGCCAGGGCCGTGCGCGTCGTCGGAGACCACAACGGCTGGGACGGGCGGCTGCACGCCATGCGCTCGATGGGCGCCAGCGGCGTCTGGGAGCTCTTCATCCCGGAGGTCGAGGTCGGCGCACGCTACAAGTACGAGATCCTCACGCGGGCCGGTGAGTGGATCCTCAAGGCGGATCCGATGGCGCAGCTGGCCGAGACCCCTCCGGCGACCGCGTCGGTCGTCACGCGCTCTTCCTACCGATGGCAGGACGGCGCCTGGATGACGCGGCGCGCGGCAACCCATGCCGTCGCGCAGCCGCTCTCGGTCTACGAGGTGCACCTCGGCTCGTGGAAGCCGGGACTCGGGTACCGCGAGCTCGCCGACGAGCTCATCGCCCACGTCACGGCGACCGGATTCACCCATGTCGAGCTCATGCCGGTCGCCGAGCACCCGTTCGGCGGGTCCTGGGGGTACCAGGTCACGGGGTACTACGCGCCGACCCATCGCTTCGGCGAGCCGGACGACCTTCGTCACCTCGTCGACCGGCTGCATCAGGCCGGGATCGGCGTGATCCTCGACTGGGTCCCCGGCCATTTCCCGAAGGACGCGTTCGCCCTGGCCCGCTTCGACGGCGAGACGGTCTACGAGCACCCCGACCCGCGCCGCGGCGAGCACCAGGACTGGGGCACCCTGATCTTCGACTACGGCCGCGCCGAGGTGCGGAACTTTCTCGTCGCCAACGCCCTGTACTGGCTGGAGGAGTTCCACGTCGACGGGCTTCGCGTCGACGCGGTGGCCTCGATGCTCTATCTCGACTACTCGCGACGCGACGGCGAGTGGGAGCCGAACGTCCACGGCGGCCGGGAGAACCTGGAGGCGATCCGGTTCCTCCAGGAGGTCAACGCCACCGCATACCGACGGCACCCCGGAATCCTCATGATCGCCGAGGAGTCGACGAGCTTCCCCGGGGTCACCGCGCCCACGGATCATGCCGGGCTCGGGTTCGGCTTCAAATGGAACATGGGCTGGATGAACGACTCCCTGGAGTACATCCAGCGGGATCCCATGTACCGCGGGCACCACCAGGGGGAGATGACCTTCTCCTTCGTCTACGCGTTCGGCGAGAACTACCTGCTCCCGATCAGCCACGACGAGGTCGTGCACGGCAAGGGCAGCCTCCTCGCGAAGATGCCGGGCGACCACGCCCAGAAGCTCGCGAACGTCCGGGCGTACCTGGCGTACATGTGGGGGCATCCCGGCAAGAACCTGCTGTTCATGGGGCAGGAGTTCGGCCAGCTCGCGGAATGGACGGAGTCCCGCGGCCTGGACTGGTGGCTCCTCGACCAGCCCTCGCACGCCCAGCTCCAGTCCTTCGTCGGTTCCCTGAACCGGACCTATCGCGGCAACGCCCCGCTCTGGGAGCGCGACGGCGACGGCTCGTCCTTCACGCGGATCGGGGCGCCCGACTGGGACCCGAGTGTCGTCGCCTTCATCCGGAGGGACGCGCACGGCGGCCATCTCGCGGTCATCAGCAACTTCGCCGGCGTCACGCGAACAGGGGTCGCCCTCGATCTCCCGCTCGCGGGCGCCTGGAACGAGGTGCTGAACACCGACGCCGCCGAGCACGGCGGACACGGTGCGGGCAACCTCGGCATGGTCTACGCGAACGAGCGTGACGACGGCTCCCCCCGGGCGATCGTCACGCTTCCTGCGTTGTCGACGCTGTGGCTGCGCTATCAGCGCGACCCGCACATCCCCACGGCGACGCGCGGCTGAGGCCGTCTGCGCAGGACCGTCGGAACCCGCGGAGGAGGACGGTCAGAACAGCAGGGATGCGAGGCGCTTGCGCGCGACGACGACCCGCGGATCCGCGTCGCCGACCAGCGCGAACAGCTCGACGAGGCGCTCGCGCACGCGAACGCGCTCGGCGTCCTCCGTCTCGGCGAACAGCGTCAGCAGGCGGTCGAAGGCGTCGTCGACATGCCCGCCGGCGACGTCCAGGTCCGCGACCGCGAACTGGGCATCCACATCGCGAGGAGCCGCTGCCGCGGCCTCGCGCACGGCGTTCAGGTCGAGTCCCTGGGTGCGGTGCAGCAGGCGCACCTGGCCGAGACCGGACCGGGCGTCCTCATCGCGGGGGTTCTCCGCGAGCGCCTTCTGGTACGCCGTGATCGCGGCGGCGAAGTCGCCCGTCTCGATCGCGTCGTAGGCCGCCTGGTGCAGCGGCGGGAGCGGCTTCTCCTCCGCCTCAGCCGGCGGCTCGGCGCCGTCGACGGGCACGACCCCGGTCACGCCGTTCTGCGCGGCGACCTCGAGGAGCTTGTCGAAGACCTGGCGTACCTCTGCCTCCGGCACCGCCCCGGTGAAGAGCGGCACCGGCTGCCCGCCGATCAGCGCGACGACCAGCGGGATCGACTGCGCGCCGAAGCCCTGGGCGAGCTGCGGGTTGGCATCGACGTCCACCTTGGCGAGCACGACGCGTCCGGCGAGCTCCAGGACGACACGCTCGAGGATGGGGCTCAGCTGCTTGCAGGGGCCGCACCACTCCGCCCAGAGGTCCATGACCACGGGAACGGTCTTGGAGAGCTCCAGGATGCTGCCGAAGGTCGCGTCGGTCACATCGACGATGAGGTTCGCCGCACCCTGCCCGCCGGCCGACTGCGCTCCTGACGGCTGCGCACCGGCCGGAGCCGCCGCGGGACGGTTGCGCAGCGAGGAGAGATCGACGGCGCCACGAAGCGCTGCGGGAGAGATGTCGCTCACGGGATGACCTCCACGGAGAGGAGCCGCTGGGTGGCGGCGAGAAGGGTGATGGGTTCCTTGGAGTCCTGCCCGGGGACGGAGAAGAACAGCTGCATCCCGTAGGTCGTCGTGAAGCCCTTCGCCGACGACTCGACGCCGGTGAGCGCCTTGGCCGACGGGTTGTTCGTCAGACGGATGTCGACGCCGGCCTGCGTCGGGGCGACGGCCTGCACGTCCTTGAGCGTGACGGCAACGACCGCACCGCTCGTGATCGAGGACACGGCGACGGGCGCGTCATCGCCCGGGACCGCGTCGAAGGACATCGACGACGTGGTCGACGCGCCGCTGGCACCCAGCTTCTGCACGAGGTCTGCGCGGCTCGCCTGGATGGTGGCCGCGAACTCCACAGCGGTCTTGTCGAACTTCGCGTAGGACGCGCTCTTCTCGGCGTTGTCGATGACATCCGCGAACTCGGTGGCGAGCTTGTCGGGGGTCACCGCGAGGAACGGCGAGTCCGGCGGCGCGAGCTTCGCGCCCAGCCAGGCCGGCGCCATGTCGGGAAGCTTGGCCGATGCCTGCATCTCCGAGAGGTAGTCGACCTTGTAGTCCGCCCAGGGATCCTGCTGGGACATGGTGAGGATCAGCGGAGGCACCGTGTCGTCGCTGCCGTGCTGGACGAGCATGAGCGTCGTCCTCGGCCACGCGTCATATGCCTGCGGCACGAGGATCTGGATCTTGTCGGCGGGGATGACCGGCGGGAGCGCGAAGTCGGGCACCGTCCCGCGGACCGCGTAGGCGGTCGTGCGCTCGGCCAGCGCCGAGCCGGACAGGCGCGTCCCGGCGAGGGTCGAGTCCCGCGTCTCGTCGGCCTGCGCGAGGGTCTTCGAGACGTTCTCCAGGACGCGAGCCGCCTGGGCCTCGGTCATCGCCGGGGCCTGCTGGTTCGCATCAGGCGTCGCGGTGGGAGACGGACTCGCCGTCGGGCTGGCATCGGGCTGCGGCCAGGCGTCGGGCGAGCAGCCGGTCAGCAGGATCGCGGAGAGGCCGATGGCGGGGACCACGAGCAGTCCACGACCGCGGGGGCGCGAGGACGCGGAGCGCTCGGCACGGGCCGGCGGCTCCGGGGGCGTTGTCCCCTGCCGCGCGCCCTCGGACACAGAGCCGACCTCGATCGCACCAGTGCGCCGGCGGGCGACGTCGACCGGCTCGGTCGGGGGCATCGGCGGCGGGCCCTTCCGACGGGGACCGCGGCCACGGCGGGAATGCAGCACCGCGAGGACGTACAGCACGAGGCCGAGAAGCATGAACGCGCCTCCGGCGACCATCAGCGGGCCGGCCCACGGGGTCGCGGTGTCCAGCGGCCAGGACAGGACGACGTCCTTCGGGGCCGGAGCGCTGCCGTCCGAGGCGACGAGGACGCTCACGCCCTCCGGCAGCTGCATCCGGTCGATCAGGGCGTTCTCATCGTTCACCGTCTCCAGCCACAGGTCGGACGCGGCGGGGTTGCGCACGGCCTCCGCCTGATCCGTCGCACTGGAGCTGGAGGAGCTGGAGCTGGACGAACTCGCCGCGGCGTCGGCCTTCGGCTCGACGACCTCGCTGACGGGCTTGCCCGACTTGTCGAGCGACACGTGGTTGTACGACACGTCGGAGAGCCAGGCCTCGAGGTCCGCGGTGCGGGCCTGTGCCGCGAGGATCGGGCCATCGCCCCGGGCGACGAGCGTCTGCTCCCCCGGGTGGGAGCGCAGCACGTCGCCGTCGATCATGGTGTAGCGCTGCTGCTGATCGACGCTCAGCTCGGCCTTGACTTCCTTGGGTCCGAGGAAGATGGTCCGCTGGGCGATGCCGGTCCCGATCAGGACCGCGGCCAGCACGAAGGCCAGGACGGCCCATACAAATCGCACGAAAAGACTCCTCCGCGATCCACGGACTCGTGCCGTGGATCTCGCTCGACGTTTCAGACTAGCGAAACGACCTGAAAGGATGCCAGGCGCGGGCGTCGCTCCCCCGACAGGCTCCTCTGCAAGGCTACGCTGTCGGACGAGTCCGAGGGAGCCGTATGAAGATCCACAATCCGTTCCGCACCGCGCTGGTGGCGACGCTCGGTGTCGGTCTGGGCCTGCTCTTGATCGAGAGCGTCCAGTCGCTCTCGACGATCCTGCTCTATGTGGGCACGGCGCTCTTCCTCAGCCTCGGCCTGGATCCCGCGATCGCCTTCCTCACCAGGCACCGCCTCCCCCGATGGGCTGCCGTTCTCATCTCGATCCTCGGCGTTCTCGGGATCTTCGCCGGGATCGTGCTGATGGTGCTCCCGGTCCTCATCGACCAGATCAGCCAGCTGGTGCGGCAGATCACGTACTTCCTCCAGAGCACCTACATCGGCGACGTCAAGGACTGGATCCTCTCCGTCTTCCCCGGCCTGCAGCCGTCATTCCTCGACGAGGTCGTCAGCAATGCCCAGAAGTGGCTCGGCGAGAACTGGAGCTCGATCACGGAGAGCGTGGTCGCGGTCGGCACGGCGATCGTGGGAGGGCTCTTCGGCGCCTTCATCGTCCTCATCCTGACGATCTATTTCACCGCTGCGATCCCCTCCCTCAAGGGCGCCGTCTACCAGCTTGCCCCCGCCTCCAAGCGAGCGCGGTTCATCGACCTCGCCGAGCAGATCACCGCCTCGGTCGGCTATTACGTCATGGGCCAGGTGACCATGGGCGTGATCAACGGGGTCCTGAGCGCGATCTTCCTCTCCATCATCCGCGCCCCCTTCCCCGTGGTGCTGGCCGTCATCGCGTTCTTCTTCTCGCTCATCCCGCTTGTGGGGACCCTGACCGGCTCGTCGATCATCGTGCTGATCTGCCTCATCCCCGGGCTCGGCGGACTCCCCTATCCGACGACCGCGATCGTCGCGGCGATCTACTACCTGATCTACATGCAGATCGAGGCATACGTGATCTCGCCGCGGGTGATGAACCGGGCGGTCTCGGTGCCAGGAGGCGTGGTCGTCATCGCGGCCCTGGCCGGAGGCGCCCTGCTCGGACTCCTGGGGGCGCTCATCGCGATCCCGGTCGCGGCGAGCATCCTGATCATCTACCGCCAGGTGCTGATCCCGCGCATGAACGAGCGCTGACCCGACGTCCGGGCCCACCGCCCCGTCGCAGCGTTGCCCCGCCCTTCCACGACCGTTCCGGTCGCGAAATCTGCCGTCCGGAGCGGCTTCTCGCGGCACATATCGCGACGGGAACGGCCGAAGGCGGGGGAAGCGCGACAGTCAGCCGGCGGGCCACTCCGTCGGCAACGGCAGTGCCTCGGGGTTGACCGCCGCGACGATCTCGGTCAGCACACGCCTGGTCTGGTTCTCCCCCACCCAGAGGTGCTTGCCGCCGTCCACCGGGATGATGGTGGCGTGCGGGATCGACGCGAACCGCTCCTTCGCCGCGTCGGGGCGGAGATAGTCGTCGAACTCCGGGATCAGCGCGATCACCCGACGCGGGTCGTCGGCCCAGGCCGCGACCTCACCCTCGGTCGCCCGATGCAGGGGCGGGGAGAGGAGGATCACGCCTTCCACGTCGTGCTCCCTGCCGTACTTGAGGGCGAGCTCCGTCCCGAAGGACCAGCCGACCAGCCAGGGCCGGGGCAGCCCACGCTCGTGCACGAAGTCCATCGCGGCATCGAGATCGTGCCGCTCCGCGACGCCGCCGTCGAAGGCGCCGTCGCTCGTGCCCCGAGGGGAGGTCGTCCCGCGGGTGTTGAATCGGAGCACCGCGAGATCGGCCAGCGCCGGAAGACGCCCCGCGGCCTTGCGGATGATGTGGGAATCCATGAACCCGCCCGCCGTGGGCAGCGGGTGGAGAGTCACGAGGGTTGCCACCGGCGCGTGCTCCAACGGCATCGCCAGCTCGCCGACGAGCGTCAGCCCGTCCTCGGTGCGCAGCTCGATGTCCTCCCGCCGCGCGGGAAGCTCCCGCGGTCCGCGAATCTCCATCTCAGCCCTTCCTCCAGCATCCGTTGTGCCAATGCCGTCGCGCGGCGAGGTCGGCCGCATCGCCGAGCACCCCGTCCGCCCGCCAGACGACGAGGTGCGCCGTTCCGCGGAGAACCGTCCCGGAGCACCCGGGACAGACGTACTCCTTCTGCGCCTGCGCGGCCGAGACCGGCTGCACGTACCATTCACCGCCGCCGCGCATCTCAGTGCGCTTCCAGCCTGCGATGAGGCGGTCCAAGGAATCGTCGTTCGATCGTTCCGGACGTCGTCGGTGCGAGCGGGGCATGGCCTAGAGGCTGGTCACCACCAGTGGTTGTTCGACCAGAACGACTGCGCGGCGGCCCAGCTGCCGTAGCGGCCCACGGCATAGCCGTTGGCCCAGCGCAGGTTGTCCACCGGATCGAAGCAGTTTCCGGGGACCTTGCTGCACGGCAGCGCCTGGACGAGTCCGCTCGCGCCCGAGCCCGAGTTCACGGCGTTCGGGTTCCAGCCGCTCTCGCGGCTGACGATGTAGTCGACGTATCCCCAGTCGGCGGGATCGATGCCCGCAGCGGCCAGCCATGTAGAGGAATCGCCTCCACCGGTGTACTGGACCGGCCCGGAGCCGCCGCCGGAGCTCTCCCCTGAGGAATCCTCGCCCGTGGAGGCGGGAGCGGGGGCCTGCGTCGGCGTCGGTGTGGGC
Source organism: Microbacterium resistens (assembly GCF_031456305.1). Classification (GTDB taxonomy): domain Bacteria; phylum Actinomycetota; class Actinomycetes; order Actinomycetales; family Microbacteriaceae; genus Microbacterium; species Microbacterium resistens_A. Next base: position 183,046 of record NZ_JAVDUM010000002.1, on the reverse strand, counting down.
GTGGGGGTCGGCGTGACGTAGACCTCGAAGCCGTCGCGGCTCATGGGCGTCGCCTGCGCGCCCTGCACGGTCACGGTGATGTTCTGCGCGTCCTTCGCCGCGAGCGAGTACGTCGTCTGAGCGGCCGCCACCGGTGCGGGCGTCGCCATCGCGAGGCCGGCCGGCGCGAGGATCGCCGCAGAGAATCCCACGACGGCGACGCCGGCGAAGATCGCCGAGAAGCCGCGACGACGCGTCCAGTGCGATGCACCGGACGCGGAGCGGGAGGAACGGGCTGTGTCCTTGACGGCGTCCGCTCGGGCAGCGGCGGTCGAAACCAAATCGTTATCGGGAGTCACAATGCGCACTAGTCTAGCGAGGGCTTTCTGAATCCACCATGGGAACACACGGAGTGCCCGAGGTTCCGTCATCGGACGGCGAGCAGCACCTCGATCGTGGAGTCCAGCAGCGCGTCCACCTGCTCCTCGCGGTATCCGCGGCGCTGCATCCGGAAGGCCGCCTGCCGCACCTGCTCCGCGGACAGGGCGTCGCCGTCGCGCAGATACCGGACGATGCGGTCGGCGACGTGGTCCACCTCATCGATGCGGTACCCGAAGGTCAGGAGTCCCGTGCGGGCGAAACGACGTCCTTGCGGGCGTCCGAGATGATCCAGAATCACCTGCGCGTCCGTCCTCGCCCTCCGCACCCAGGCCCGTGCCCCCCGCTGGGACAGCGCCGTCGTGCGCTCCCGCTGGGCGAAGGCGTCCTCCACGCGGGCGAGAGCGGCGTCCACGTCCGCGATCTGGTAGCCGCCCCGGACGACCGGGAACGACGCCGCACGGATCGAGGCGGAGTCCAGAGTGGGCGGATCCGTCTCGAACGCGTCCTTGGCGCGGGTCAGGAAGACATCGACGGCCGCACGCTGATATCCCTTCTCCTTCCCCTTCGCGAGAGGGAAATGCGTCCGGGCCGCGGAGTCGGTCGCTGAATCTGAGAACGTCACGGTACCGCCAAGGGATCAGGAGACGGACAAGGGGCTGAGGAGGTGGAACAGGCCGAGCGCGACGACCGCCGAGGGCAGGATACTGTCCAGGCGGTCCAGCAGTCCGCCGTGACCCGGCAGCCAGGAGCTCATGTCCTTGATGCCGAGATCGCGCTTCAGCAGCGACTCGCCGAGGTCGCCGATGGTGGCCGACGCGACGAGCGCGGCGCCGAACAGGAGACCTGCCCACCAGGGAATGTCCAGGGCGAAGATGCCGAACAGCACGCCGGCGGCGAGCGAGGCCGTCACGGCGCCCGCGAAGCCCTCCCACGTCTTCTTCGGGCTGACCCTGGGCGCCATCGGATGCCGACCCCCGCGGCCGAAGAGCAGGCCGGACGCGTACGCGGCGGTGTCGGCGGCGACGACGACCCCGATGAAGGCCAGCACCCACCACTCGCCGCTTGGCTCCCGCAGGAGCATGAGAGCGGTCGCCGCGAGGAAGGGGACGTAGATCTGGATGAACCCGCTCGCCACGGCATCGGTGAGGACGTCGCCGTAGGTGCGCTCGTCGCGGACGATCATCTGCGAGACCAGTCGCCAGACCACGACCGCCGCGACCGCGACGAACAGCATGATCCAGCAGAGCCAGGGCTCCGCGAAGTAGCCGGTCACGACCAGCGCGGTGCCGGCGACGAGCTGCGGCCAGAGATCGACGCGGCGTCCTCCGGTGCGCAGGGCGATGGTGAGCTCGCCGATCGCCAGCAACACGCCGGCGCCGGCGAAGATGACGAACGCCCACTTCACGAAGAGCAACGACGCGAGCAGCACGGCGCCGATGAGCAGACCCATCAGGATCGCGAGGACGAGGTCGCGCCCCGTACGCTCCTTGATCCGCTCATTGGCCTGGTCCAGCTGGTCACGCGCATGCGAGACGTGCGTGCCGATCTCCGCCTTCTTCGCCTGCCACTGGGCATGCAGCTGATCGGCGGGCCGCGACGGCGATCGAGGCGGGCCTTCCTGCTCCCCCGGATCCGGTGTCATCCCGACCTCACACCTCGAGGAGCTCGGCCTCTTTACGCTTCACAGCGTCGTCGATGAGGTCGACGTGCTGACGCGTGAGGGCGTCCAGCTCCTTCTCGCCACGGGAGATCTCGTCCTCGCCGAGCTCGCTCTTGAGACCGTCCAGCTCGTCCTTGGCCTTGCGGCGGATACCGCGGACGTGCACCTTGGCGTCCTCGCCCTTGGACTTCACGAGCTTGACGTACTCCTTGCGGCGCTCGGCGGTGAGCTCCGGCATCGTGATCCGGATGAGGTTGCCGTCGTTCGTCGGGTTCGCACCGAGGTTCGGCATGTCGCGGATCGCCTGCTCGATGGCCTTCAGCGCCGACTTGTCGTAGGGCGTGACCAGGAGCGAGCGGGCCTCGGGGTTCGCGAGCGAGGCGAGCTGCGCGAGGGGCGTCGGCGTGCCGTAGTAGTCCACGAGCAGCTTCTGGAAGAGCTGCGGGTTGGCCCGTCCGGTCCGCACCGTGCTGAAGTCCTCCTTGGCAGCCTCGACGGCGCGCTGCATACGGGATGTGGTGTCGGCGAGGACGTCCGCGATCACGGTTGCTCCATTCGTCAGGGTGTTCTTCTCAGTCTAGCCGGGCGGGCCCGGGGATCCCGTGCGAGCGACGGGGCCCCCGTGCCCGCCTCTGTCATGCCGAGACGCGGGTTCCGATCGCCTCGCCCCGGAGCGCCCGGGTGATGTTGCCCGCCGGCTCCATGCCGAACACGCGCATGTCCATCCCGTTGTCCATGCAGAGGCTGAACGCGGTGGAGTCGACGACCTTCAGGCCGCGCTGCAGCGCCTCGCGATAGGTCACCTGATCGATGCGGGTGGCGGTGGCGTCCTTGTTCGGATCGGCCGTGTAGATCGCGTCGACGCCGTTCTTGGCCACCAGGACCTCGGTCGCCCCGATCTCGAGCGCGCGCTGAGCGGCCACGGTGTCGGTCGAGAAGTAGGGAAGGCCGGCGCCCGCGCCGAAGACGACGACGCGCCCCTTCTCCATGTGCCGCTCCGCCCGCAGCGGAATGTAGGGCTCGGCGACCTGCGTCATGGCGATGGCCGACTGCACACGGGTCGCGGCTCCCGCCTGCTCCAGGAAGTCCTGGAGTGCGAGCGCGTTCATCACCGTGCCGAGCATGCCCATGTAGTCCGCTCGACCGCGGTCCATCCCGCGCTGGCTGAGCTCGGCGCCGCGGAAGAAGTTCCCCCCGCCGACGACGACGGCGATCTCGACCTCATCGGTCGCGGCCGCGATCTCACGAGCGATCTGGCTGACGATGTCGGGGTTCACCCCGAGCTGCCCACCGCCGAACGCCTCGCCCGACAGTTTCAGGACGACGCGCCTGCGTCCGGTTCTCTCCGTCATGGATTTCTTCCTCTCGTCCGAGATCAAAATACCCTGCGCTCCCCCGTGAAGCGGGCATGAAGAAGGGGTTCGGATCTGTTGATCCGAACCCCTTCCGTGGTGCTACGCGCCGACCTTGAATCGGGCGAAGTCGGTCACCGTGATTCCGGCGTCCTTTGCGACCTGGCCGACGGACAGCTTGTTGTCCTTGGCGTAGTCCTGCTCGAGCAGGGCGACCTGCTTGAAGAAGGCCGTCACACGGCCCTCGACGATCTTCGGCAGGGCGGCCTCGGGCTTGCCCTCGTTGCGGGAGATCTCGGTGACGATCTCGCGCTCCTTCTCCACATCGGCCGCCGGCACGTCCTCGCGAGCGAGGTACGAGGGGTTGGCGAACGAGATGTGCTGGGCGATGCTGCGCGCGGTCTCCGCGTCGTCTCCCGTGTAGGCGACGACGACGCCGATCTGCGGCGGCAGGTCCTTGCTCGTGCGGTGCAGGTAGACCTCGGTCTTCTCACCCGAGATGGTGCGGACCCGACGCAGCTCGACCTTCTCGCCGATGATCGCCGCCTCGTCCGAGATCAGCTGCTCGACGGTCTGCTCACCGGCGGACGCGGCAAGCGCCTCCTCGACCGTGCTCGCCGAGACGTCGGCGGCGACGTCGGCCACCTTCTCTGCGAGGGCGATGAAGCGGTCGTTCTTCGCGACGAAGTCGGTCTCGCAGGCGAGCTCGATCAGAGTGACCGAGCCGCCGTGCTCGCGGGCGACGACGAGACCCTCGCTGGTGGAGCGGTCGGCGCGCTTCGCGTTCCCCTTGGCACCCTTGAGGCGAAGGATCTCGGTCGCCTTCGCGACGTCGCCGCCGGCCTCTTCGAGAGCCTTCTTGGTGTCGACCATTCCGGTTCCGAGCTGCTCACGCAGCGCCTTGATGTCGGCGATGGTGAAGTTGGCCATGTGTCCTGGCTCCTTGCTTCGTATGTCGTTCGTGTTCGCGGTCAGTCGGTGATCACTCGGCGGCCGGAGCGTCGGCGGCCGGAGCCTCCTCCGCGACCGGTGCGTCGGCGACAGGCGCCTCGTCAGCGACCGGAGCGGCCTCGGCAGCCGGGGCCTCCTCGGCGGCAACGACCTCGGCGGCCGGAGCCTCCTCCGCAGCAGCCTCGGCGACCGGGGCGGCCTCCTCGGCGGCGGCCGGCTGCTCGAGCAGCTCCTGCTCCCACGCGGCCAGCGGCTCGGCGTCACCCTCGGGGTTGTGCTTCTGCTGGAGGCCCTCGGCCGCAGCGTCCGCGATGATGCGCGTGAGCAGCGAGACGGAGCGGATCGCGTCGTCGTTGCCGGGGATCGGGTACTGGAAGTCGTCCGGGTCCGCGTTCGTGTCGAGGATGCCGATCACCGGGATGCCGAGCTTCTTGGCCTCGTCGATCGCGAGGTGCTCACGCTTGGCGTCGACGACCCAGAGGGCCGAGGGCGTCTTGGTGAGGTTGCGGATTCCGCCGAGGGACTTGTGCAGCTTGTCCAGCTCGCGCTTCTTGAGCAGGAGCTCCTTCTTGGTGAAGCCGCTCGATGCCGGGTCGTCGTAGTCGAGCTCCTCGAGCTCCTTCATGCGGGCGAGTCGCTTGGACACCGTCGAGAAGTTCGTGAGCAGACCGCCGAGCCAGCGCTGGTTGACGTAGGGCTGTCCGACGCGCGTCGCCTGCTCGGCGAGGATCTCCTGCGCCTGCTTCTTGGTGCCGACGAAGAGGATGGTGCCGCCGTGGGCGACCGTCTCCTTGACGAAGTCGTAGGCGCGGTCGATGTAGGCCAGCGACTGCTGCAGGTCGATGATGTGGATCCCGCTGCGCTCCGTGAGGATGAAGCGCTTCACCTTCGGGTTCCAGCGACGGGTCTGGTGTCCGAAGTGGACGCCGCTGTCGAGCAGCTGGCGGATGGTGACGACGGCCATGGTCGTTCTCCTGTTTTCTGGCGCTGTGCGCCGTTCCGGTTGATCGAGCCGAACGGGCGTTCGGCTGTCCCTGGTGCCCGGCGCACACCCCGCCCTCGGAAGGGACCGTCGGAGTGAGTCGCCACGTTGAACGCTGTGGGCACGCGTAGTCACCTCGAAACCGAGATGCTCGTCCAGCATATCAGCACGTACACCCCCGCAGCACCCGGCTCCCGGCCCGATCCCGCACCCTGATCCCGCACCCTGATCCTGCGCGCTGGTCGTGCGTCTGGGTCCCCCGCTGTTCGGTGCCGCAGGCATGCCCGCCGCCGTCCTGCACGAGGTCAAGTCCTCGACGCGTTCTCCACGAACGGCGACAAGACGGTCCCGCCCGTCGCTCCTGGCATGGAGCATCGATGGATGACCGCTCGTCCCGCACTCCGCCCGACCCGTCGCATCCCGATGCTCGCCGCCGCGATACTCTCGACCGCCCTCTCGGTCCTCCTCGTCGCCTCGCCGATCATGTCGCCCCCGTCGTTCGGGTCGGTCCTGCCGCCCGGGTCCACCGCCCATGCCGTATCGGCCGACGACGACCGGGCAGGGCCCCGGACATCGAGCGGCGACTGGGCCTGGCCGTTCGCCGGCGCCCGCCGGATCGTCGCTCCGTATCGAGCGCCCGCGCACGCCTACGGCCCGGGGCATCGGGGGATGGACATCGCGGGTTCCGGCGAGGTGCGCAGTCCCGCGGACGGAGTCGTCGCCTTCCGCGGCGTCGTGGTCGATCGCCCGTTGATCACGATCGACCACGGCGGCGGGCTCGTCACGACGTACGAGGCACTGGAGAGCACGCTGACTCCGGGCACCGCCGTGCGCCGGGGCGAGGGCGTGGGGATCGTGGGCACCGGAGGCCATGCCCCGCCGGGAACGCTCCACGTCGGGGTGCGCCGGGACGGTGCCTACGTCGACCCGCTGCCCCTGTTCGGGAAGGCACCGCGGGCGATCCTCCTCCCCTGTGGCGGGACGACCTGCTGAGGCCGGATCTCTGCCCGACACGGGGCGCGGCAGAGCAGGGAGGCGGGTCTATGCGCGGGGATGCGCGAGCCGATAGGCGGCGGTGAGCCGCTCGGCGGAGACATGCGTGTAGATCTGCGTCGTCCCGAGGCTCGCGTGCCCGAGGATCTCCTGCACGGCGCGGAGGTCGGCGCCGCCGTCGAGCAGATGCGTGGCCGCCGAATGGCGAAGGGCGTGCGGCCCCACGGTCTCGGCGCCAATGAGCGGTCCGAGCGTCCGGGCGACGAGGCTGTAGACCGTGCGGGGGCCCAGCACCCCTCCCCTGGCCCCGCGGAAGAGCGCCGCCGAGGGGACGGCCGCGCGTGCCAGGAGAACCGGCCGCGCCCGGCGGAGGTACGCCGCGACGGCATCGCCCGCGGGCCGCCCGAACGGGACGACCCGCTCCTTGCCGCCTTTCCCGAGAACCCGCGCGGTCTCCCGGTCCAGGTCCACGTCGTCCACGTCGAGCCCGCAGAGCTCGGACACCCGCATGCCGGATCCGTAGAGCATCTCCAGCACCGCGCTGTCGCGGAGCGCGATCGGGTCGCCCTCGGCCGCGATGGCCCTCAGATCCTCCAGGAGCCCGCGCAGCGCGTCGGCGGAGGCGACGGCGGGCAGCGTGCGTCCGCGCTTGGGCGAGACGAGACGCAGGCTCGGGTCCGTGACGATGCGCTCCTCATCCTTGGCCCAGGCGAAGAACGAGCGGGCCGCCGCCGTCCGGCGCGCCAGCGTCGCCCTGGCGTCGCCGCGCTGCGTCGCCTGCCACAGCCAGTCGCGCAACGCCTCCAGATCGACCTCAGCGAGGGGCGGATCACCGGTGACCGCGGCGAGGTCGGCGAGGTCCGATCGATACGCGCGCACGGTCGCCGGCGACAGACGACGCACCCTGGCGAGGTGCACCGCGAACTCCTCGACGGCGGCGGACAGCTGCATGCCTCCAGCATGCGCTCGGCCGCACGGCCATCGGACATCCCGCGCCGTCATCGATGGAAGCCACGAGGCTCCCCGTCACCCCGCTCCTCGTCGCTCATGGCCTCGACGCGGATCCCCGGCCAGTCGCTCGTGAGGTAGGCCTCGATCGCACGGTGCCGGAACGTGTACGGCCGACCTCGATCGATGATGCCCCGCACGGTGTCCAGCCGTTGGGAGGTGGGCCCGGCGTCGGTGACCTTGGCGAAGCCCATCATCTCGGCGATCCTCGAGAGGGTGCGCTCGGCGGCGGGGAGCTCGGCCATCGCCTGCAGGAGCTGACGTTCGCGGGCGGGGAGACGCTCGAGGACGCGCTCGACATGAGCGGTGGCCTCGCGCTGCGCACCGCGCCAGCCCCGGCCGACCTCCGCCGCCGTGATCGTCTGGCCCTTGCCCGCGTACCACGCCTGCTCACCCGCGAGCTGGAACAGGAACGGCTCGCCTCGGCACACCTCCGCGATAAGCGCTGCCGCCCTGGGCTCCATCCGGATTCGGGCGGTGCCGCCGTTCTCGTCAGGAATCCCCCAGCCCTCCAGGACGAACTCCTGGAGGGCCTCGGCGAGGTCCTCGTCATCGATCGCGAAGAGCGTCGTGGTCTTGAAGCGGCGAGCGAACGTGGCCCCCTTGCGGGCGCCGGCCATGTCCTCGAAGTCGGGCAGGCCGGTGAGATAGACGGCGATCGGCAGCGAACGGCTCACACGGGCGCCCCCGGGGACCTCGACTTCGACCTCGTGCGTGAGGGCGTCGCCGAGCGCGATGAGCAACTGCGAGAGCGCCTTCTCATCGATGATGTTCTGGATCTCGTCGATGTGGATCAGCGCCATGACCTGGCCGCGTGCGATCGCGGCGAGCCCCACCTCGATCAGAAGGTCCGTGAGCGCCGAATACGGCTCCGGCCCGTCCGCGCCACGAAGGGTGAGCGAGAATCCGGAGACGGCGACCGCCTGCACCCGAGCGATGGCGGCTCCGATGCGCTTCTCACGCGAGGACGGGAGCCCGGCATCGGAGGCGAGCTTCAGTATCGCCTCCGCGACCAGCTTGAGGGGGTCGGCGCCGGCCGGGATACGCAGCTGGGGTGTGACCCAGTCCCCGGCGCGAGACGCCTCCTGGGCGATGCGACGGACCAGCGTGGACTTCCCCAGCCCCGGTTCGCCGAGGATGGTCCGCCCCCGCTCGGGAAGGCCGGCCAGTCGTCGGGGACGCACGACGTCGCGCCAATCGCTCAGCTGGTCGGTGCGCCCCGCCCAGACCTCCGGAATGGTGTCGGAGCCGGGACTGAATGGGTTGTCGAGAGCGTCTCGCATGATGATAACTTTATCAACAATCCGGCCCCTTGATAAAGTTATCAACCCCTGAATAGTCGCCTCGTCCGTCGCCGACGCGTGCGCCGGCATACGGATACCCCCGCCGTCATCCGCGGACGCCGCGCCAGCCCCCGTCACCCCGCACCGCTCCTCCGTCGAGCTCGAGCATCCCGAGCAGCGCCTCGACTCGTTCCCTGGAGAGCCCCGACCGCCGGGCCAGCTCCTGAACGTCACGGAACGCCCGTCCGCTCAGCGCGTCCCGAAGGCCGATGAGATCCGGATCGGCCTCGAGTGCCCCCGGCGGGAGCGAGACTGATGGACCGAGGAGCTCCCGGACCTCGGCAGCCGTGGTCACGCACTGCGCGTCGTACTCCCGCAGCAGGCGATGACACCCCGCGGAGGTCGAGGACGTGACCGGCCCGGGAACGGCCCCGAGCGGGCGTCCCAGCGCCGCAGCGTGCCCCGCAGTGTTCAGGGAACCGCTCCGCCACCCCGCCTCGACCACGACCGTGGCCGCAGCGAGAGCGCCGATCACGCGGTTCCGCGCCAGGAAGCGCCATCGTGTGGGAGCGGCCCCGCAGGGAAGCTCGCTGATCACCGCACCGTTCTCCACGATCCTGCCGAACAGCTGACTGTGGCCTGCCGGGTAGGCGCGATCCACGCCGCCCGCGAGAACCGCGACCGTCTCGCCGTCCACGCCCAGCGCCGCTCGATGCGCGGCCCCGTCGATGCCGTACGCCCCGCCGGACACCACGACCAGGCCGTCGCCGGCGAGGTCGCCCGCGAACTCCGCGGCGACGTGCTCGCCATAGGCGCTCGCGGCGCGGGCGCCGACGATCGCGACGCCGGTCCGGCCGAGCGCCTCGTCCGATCCGCGGACCCACAGCACGTGCGGTGCGCTCTCCTGCAGATCGTCGAGTCGGACCGGCCACACCGCATCTCCTGGGGCCAGCAGCCGCGCACCGCAGCGGAACGCACGATCCATCGCATCCTCGACCCGCCCCGGATCCAGCCGCGAGACCCATCGACGACGTGCTTCCGCCAGCACACGAGCGGCCGGACGCTCGGCGCCCTGCCATGCGCCTCCCCCGTCTCCGAAAGCGACATGCAGCGCCTCCTCCGGCCCCAGAGCCGAGACGATCGCCCCGGCGGTGCCGTCTCCGGGTTCGGCGAGCGTGTTCCAGACGACACGGGCGAGGAGCTCGGACGGCTCCCGGTCCGGGCGCATCCTGCCCACCGCCGCGAGAAGAGCGGTGCTGTTCAGGACGTCTTCGATCGCATGACGTCCTGCGGCACCATCGTGCGACCGTCCGACATCGCCAGACGGCCCATCGGGCCCCTGACCGCTCATGCCTGCAGCCCCCTCTTCAGAAAGAGTGCTCGCCCGACGTGACCGACATCCGGTGAATCCACGCCGTCCAGGTCGGCGATGGACCAGGCCAGGCGAAGAACCCGGTCGTATCCGCGCAGCGTCAAGGCTCCGCGTTGCAGGGCATGATCGAGAGGCTCGCGAACCGTCGCGGCCAGACGATGCCGCCCCTGCCGCAGCCAGGTGCCGGGAACATGGGCGTTGACCGACCACGGCGTTCCCGCCCACCGGCTCGCGGCGCGCCCCCTCGCCTCCACGACCCGTTCCCGCGCCTGCGCGGTCGTGACAGGGCCTCGTCCCTCCCCGGTCGCTACCGCGGCGGCGACGCGCGACACATGGATCTCGATGTCCAGCCGATCGCGCAGCGGGCCGGAGAGACGAGCCCCGTATCGGCGGATGGCCGACGGCGGGCACACGCATTCCTCCCCCGCCACGCCATGCACACCGCAGGGGCAGGGATTGGTGGCGAGGATCAGTTGGAAGCGTGCAGGGAAGGACGCGGTGAACTCCGCACGGTGGATCTCGATGGATCCGGACTCGAGGGGCTGCCGCAGCGCGTCGAGCACCGCTCGCGGCGCCTCGGCCGCCTCGTCCACGAAGAGCACCCCGCCATGCGCCCGGACGACGGCGCCCGGTCTCGCCTGCCGCGACCCTCCGCCGACGAGCGCGGCCACGGAGGCGCTGTGGTGCGGGGCGACGAAGGGCGGGCGGCGCGCGAGGCCGAGGACCGTCTCGCCCGCCAGCGAGCGGATGCAGGCGGCTTCGAGCCCGATCTCGTCCCCCAGGTCGGGCAGGAGGCCGGGCAGGCGTCGTGCGAGCATCGTCTTGCCCGCTCCCGGCGGTCCGCTCAGCAGCAGATGGTGTCCACCCGCCGCGGCGACGATCAGCGCCTCCACCGCTTCCCTCTGGCCGACGACGTCAGCGAGCTCCAGCTCCTCCACGACCGCCTCCTCCCTGGCGACGGCCTGGACCGGGACGACGTCGACGGGCTCCGGCAGCTCTGCGCCGTGCAGCAGCGCGACCTGCGCCAGGGCAGCGACCGCGTGCACCTCGACATCGGGAACGAGCCGTGCCTCCGCCGCATTGGCCGCCGGGATCACCGCACGCGCGAAACCGGCACGGCGCGCGGCGTGCAGCGCAGGGAGCACACCAGGGACAGGGCGCAGGCGTCCGTCCAGACCCAGCTCGCCGAGATGGACCGTGCGCCGGACCGACTCGACGTCCAACGACCCCTGGGTGGCCAGCGCCGCGACCGCGATCGCCAGATCGAAGCCGGAGCCGTGCTTGGGCAGGCTGGCCGGCGAGAGGTTCACCGTGAGTCGACGCGGCGGCAGATCCAGCCCGCTGTTCTTGCAGGCGTTGTGCACCCGGCTGACGGCCTCGCCCAGCGCACGATCGCCGAGACCGATCAGCTCGAACCGGGGCGTCTGCTGCGACAGGTCGGCCTCGACCTCCACCATGTGACCGACGATCCCGGTGAGCGCGACCGCCCAGGTCGTTGCGGTGCTCATCGCAGATCCTCGAGATGCTCCAGCACCGCGGTGTCGGGATCCTCCCCCACGATCCCGATCGCGTCGATGCGCAGGGTCCTCCCCCGGCACACCTCAGGATGCCGGAGCGCCCAGACGTGCGCGAGACGCCAGAGACGCGAGCGCTTGCGCGCATCGACCGCCTCGAACGGATGCCCGTAGGCAAGGGATCGACGGGTCTTCACCTCGACGACGGCGAGGACCCGGCCCCGCACGGCGACGATGTCGAGCTCCCCGTGCTCGCACCGCCAGTTGCGATCGAGGATCCGATAGCCCTGCCGGGTCAGGTGCCGTACCGCCCGCTGCTCCCCGGCCCGTCCGAGGTCGTCCTTCGCTGCCATCCCCACAGCGTGCCCGGCCGCACGGACACGAGGACCGTCGATCCCACGGCCCGTGGAGAAGGCCCTCGAAAACCGCTCTGTGGAGGGAGGCGGGACGGACTACTCGCCGTCGAGCGACAGCTCCTGGGGCAGCTCGAACTCCCGCCGGGACAGCTCCTCGATGTTGACGTCCTTGAACGTGAGCACGCGCACGGCCTTCACGAACCGGTCGGCACGATAGATATCCCACACCCAGACATCGGTCATCGAGACCTCGAAGTAGAAGTCGTTCTCCGTGTCGCGACGCACCACGTTCACGTCGTTGGCGAGGTAGAAGCGCCGCTCCGTCTCGATCACGTACTGGAACTGCGACACGACGTCGCGGTACTCCCGGTACAGGGCGAGCTCGAGCTCGCGGTCGTAGTCGTCGAAGGCGTCGTCGTCCATGGTCCCTCCATCCTATGAGCACCGAGCGCCCTCCGAGCACGGGGCCTCAGAAGAGCGTCGGCGCGTCCGCGATCGCCCAGGACGAGCGGTGGAGAGGACTGAGTCCGTGCTCGCGGATGGCCTCACGATGCTCGGGGCTGGCATACCCCTTGTTCCGGTCCCACTGGTAATGGGGGTGCTCCTCGTGATGACGCACCATGAGCCCGTCCCGCGCGACCTTGGCGATCACGGATGCCGCCGACACCGATGCGCAGTCGCGGTCGGCCTTGACCACCGGGCGCACGTCGAGGGGGCCGGGGTGGACAGCGGACACGTAGTCGTGGTTGCCGTCCAGGACGACCAGGGACTCGGCGACATCGATCCCTCCCGCGCACACGGCCAGGATCGCGCGCGAGGCGGCGAGCCCGAGCGCCCGCATGATCCCCACCTCGTCGACCTCGTCGTTCCCCGCCCAGCCGACGGCGCTGGCGACCACCCAGGCCTCGGCGCGCTCCGCGACGTCCGGGCGCCGTCGCTCCGTCACGAGCTTCGAGTCGCGCAGTCCCTCCGGGACGCGCCGACGCGCGGCGGCCGCATCCACGACCGCGGCCCCCACAGCGACCGGACCCGCCAGAGCCCCTCGCCCCACCTCGTCGAGGGCGATCACGTACCCGTACTCGCGGAGCAGCCTCCGCTCGAGCGTGAGGCGCGGCGCGACGACCGTCATCCGCTCGCCCCTGTCCGTCCTCGCTCCTGAACGCCGTTGAAGACCTCGTAGTGCCCGTCGATCATGCCGAAGCGTCCGAAGGGCCAGGTGATCAGGAACGATCTCCCGACGATGTTCGACATCGGCACGAACCCGCCACCCGGCTGATCCTGATGGTAACGGGAGTCCTGCGAGCGATCGCGGTTGTCGCCCAGCACCCAGACGGCGCCGTCGGGGACCGTGACGTCGAACGGGATGTTCGAGGCCTTCGTGTCGCCGGGGGGCAGCTTGATGTAGGCCGATTCGTCGATCGGCGAGTCGTTGACCGTGATCTGGCCGAGCGCGTTGCAGCAGACGACGTGGTCGCCGGGAAGTCCGATGAGACGCTTGACGAGGTGGTCGTCGGAGTCGGGCGCGGCGATCCCCACGATCGTGAGCAGCCACTCGCCGGCCTCCTCCAGCGGGGAGCGAGGGGGCTGGGGCTGGGCGGGCGGGAGCCACCCTCCCGGATCCTTGAAGACGATGACGTCGCCGCGGTGATAGGAGGTCCAGCGCGGGGTCAGCTCGTCGACGAGGATCCGGTCCTTGACCAGGAGCGTGTCCTCCATCGAGCTGGAGGGGATGAAGAAGCTCCGGACGATGAAGCTCTTCACGAGGAAGGAGACCAGGACGGCGACCAGGAGGATCACGAGCACGTCGCGGAGGAAGATCAGCCAGCCGCGCCGCTTGCCCGGCCGCCGGACCTCCCGTGACGGAGCGGCCTCGGCGGCGGTGTCGTAGCTCATCGGGTTCCTAACACGAGGGATCCAGCCGCCTCGTGACGGCCTCTCTAGCGTCCCACACCGCGGGACGAACAGAGCGCCCCGAGACAACGTGTCTCGGGGCGCTCCGGAAGTGCACGCGTCAGTTGTCGCGCTTCTCCTTGATCTTCGCCTTCTTGCCGCGGAGGTTGCGGAGGTAGTAGAGCTTCGCGCGACGCACGTCACCGCGGGTGACGACCTCGATGTGGTCGATCACCGGGGAGTGCACCGGGAAGGTGCGCTCGACGCCCACCTGGAAGCTGATCTTGCGGACCGTGAAGGTCTCGCGCACACCGTCGCCCTGACGGCCGATGACGGCCCCCTGGAAGACCTGGATACGGGAGCGGCTTCCCTCGGTGATGTTCACGTGCACCTTGACGGTGTCGCCGGGGAAGAAGTCGGGAATGTCGGAACGGAGCGAGGCCGCATCGACGGCGTCGAGGATCTGCATGATCGTCTCTCTCTGCACTCGCCTCAGGTCGGATGCATCTGGAAGGGATAAGAATGTGTCGGTGCCGAACGGCGCATTGCGCGTCCGCGGGCTCCCCTGAGGCAGGGCCGGTCACGGCACAAGGGTCAATTCTGCCACGGATCGGCACCCGCGCCAAAACGGGCATGCGGTCAGCCGCGGCTCCCTGCCGTCAGCGCCGAGGACGGCTCTCGTCGGAGTGCCCGGCCTCGGTGATCACGATGACCTCGCCCTGCTGCCACGATGGCCGAGAACCCCGAGAGGCGTCCTCGGCACCCGAGGCCGTCACCCACGTCGCGCCGGCGTCCGTGACGAGGCGCCCGCGCCCCCTGGCCTCGTTCCACAGCTGCCAGAGCGTCAGCCAGAAGAGGGCGAGGAACGCGACGACCGCCCCGGTCAGCATCCAGGGGAACCCGGGGGCGAAGAAGCCGACGGCGATCGTCAGCGCGTGCCAGAGCGCGAAGCCGCCGACGTCCCACCAGGAGACGGCCCTGGATGCGCGGACGGACGGACGGGCCCGAACGAGCAGCGCCAGCACGAGCTCCCCCACGAGGACCGAGGGGACGGCGATGAAGAGTACCCACAGGAATGCCCATCCGCCGGCCTGGAAGACGCCCCACCCGATCAGGAGCCAGACCGGCAGCACGAGCGCGGCAGGAAAGAGCCACTGGAAGAACGCTCGCCGCAACCACATACCGCGATCGTACGTCGCCCCGCCGACAGTGGCGCCCGTCGTTCGCTGTGAGCGTCCTCTGCATCGCCGCGCACGCGTCCTCGCCGAACGCCGGCACGGATGGGCGAGAATAGCGGGGAGCGAGAGGACCCCCGATGATCGAACTGCGCACACCTGCCGAGATCGACGAGATGCGCGCCGCCGGCCGATTCGTCGCCGAGACCCTGGCCGCGCTCCGCGAGGACACGCGGATCGGGACGAACCTGCTGTCCATCGACCAGCGCGCACACGATCTCATCCGCAAGGCCGGGGCCGAGTCCTGCTACATCGACTACCACCCCTCCTTCGGTGCCAGCCCCTTCGGTAAGGTCATCTGCACATCGGTCAACGACGCGGTGCTGCACGGGCTCCCCCACGACTACGTCCTGCGCGACGGCGACCTCGTCTCGCTCGACTTCGCGGTCGCGGTCGACGGGTGGGTCGCCGACTCGGCCGTGTCCTTCGTGGTCGGGACGGCCCGCGACGAGGACCTCCGGCTGATCGAGACGACCGAGCGTGCGCTGGACGCCGCGATCGCCGCTGCGGCGGTCGGCAATCGCATCGGCGACATCTCCGCGTCCGTTGCGGAGATCGCACGCGGCGAGGGCTATTCGATCAACACGGACTTCGGCGGACACGGCGTGGGGCGCACCATGCACGGTGACCCGCACGTCCCGAACGACGGACGCGCAGGACGAGGGTTCCCGCTGCGCGCCGGTCTCGTCCTGGCCCTGGAGCCGTGGCTCCTCGCCACGACGGACGAGCTGGTCACGGACCCCGACGGCTGGACCCTGCGCAGCGCCGACGGCTCGCGCGGCGCCCATTCCGAGCACACCGTCGCGATCACCGAGGACGGCCCGATCGTCCTCACGGATCGCTCCTTCCTCGGCGTGGACTGATCCGCTCCCCCGGACGCGCCATGCCGCGCAGGATGGCGGGCACCGAGCCGCTTCCCTAGACTCGGAGCCCTGGCGAGTCACCGTGACGAGCCCGCGGAGGGTCGCGCCCGCGATCCGCTCCCCCGTCAAAGAGAGGGTGCCATCATGACCAATCCTGAGCAGCCCGGTCCCGTCCCCGGCGCACCCGTGCCTCCGTCCGTCCCGGCGTACCCGGGCGAGCCGGCCGGGCAGTCCGCACCGGTCTATCCGCCGCAACAGCCGACGGCCCCCGGCCAGCCCTATCCCGGGCCGGCCACCGGATACGCCACGCCGCCGGCGCCTGTCCCCGGCCGCGGCCTGGCGATCACCGGCTTCGTCCTCGCGTTCCTGCTGCCGCTGGTCGGAATGATCATCAGCATCGTCGCGACGGTGAAGCTCCGCAGGATCGGTGCGCCCTCCGGCCTCTCGATCGCAGGCATCATCATCGGCGCGATCCTCACGATCGTCTGGATCGTCGTCGGCCTCGTCGTGATCGCCGTGGTCGCGGCGATCATCGCGAACTGCGCGCAGTACGGTCCCGGTGTCTGGGACGTCGACGGCACGGTCTACACCTGCGGCTGAGCCCGATCACCGGCTACCGGTCCGGTCCACGACACGGGGCCGCCTATTCGATGCGCTCACGCCGGCGGATGCCCGTGAGCGCATCGAAGCTCGTTGAGCGGCCGGGCGTCATGCCTCGGAGGGATCTGCTCCCGCTTCCGGGAGCAGATCGGGGCGACGCTCCCTGGTGCGCTGCACCTGCTGCTCCCGACGCCACACCGCGATGGCGCCGTGGTTGCCGCTGAGGAGGATCTCCGGAACAGCCCTCTCCCGCCACACCGCGGGCTTCGTGTACGAGGGGTATTCCAGCAGGCCGTCCTCGTGCGACTCCTCGACCAGGCTCTCCGGGTTGCCGACGACGCCGGGGATGAGACGTCCGATCGCCTCGATCATCGCCATCACGGCGACCTCTCCCCCGTTCAGCACGTAGTCCCCGAGGCTGATCAGACGCACCTCGCCGTACGAGGCCGCCTCGTCGAAGACCCGCTCGTCGATGCCCTCGTAGCGGCCGCAGCCGAAGAGGAGATGTTCACGGCCGGCGAGCTCGCGGGCCGTCGCCTGAGTGAACACCTCGCCGGCAGGCGAAGGGAAGATGATGGTCGGACGAGCTGCGCCCTCCTTCGGGGCATCGCCGACGAGCTCGTCCAGCACCTGCCCCCAGGGCTCCGGCTTCATGACCATGCCGGCCCCGCCCCCGTAGGGGGTGTCATCGACGGTGCGGTGCCTGTCCTGCGTCCATTCGCGCAGGTCGCGCACGCTCAGATCGAGCAGACCCGTCTCCCGCGCCTTGCCGAGCAGCGACAGCGCCAAGCCGTCGAAGTAGGACGGGAAGATCGAGACGACGTCAATCCGCACCGGGCGCGCCCTGCTCCGTGTCCTCGGCCGGCGTCACCGGCTCGTCGTCCTCCGCGACCTCCTCGAAGAGACCGGGAGGCGGCGTGACCACCACGTGGCCTCCCGCGACGTCCACCGTCGGGACGAACGCGGCCACGAACGGGACCATGACCTCGGCCTCACCCGCGCGGACGATCAACAGGTCCTGCGCCGGGAGGTGCTCGACACGGACGACCCGACCGATCACGGCGTCGTCGCGGAGCACATCGAGACCGACGAGCTGATGGTCGTACCAGGCGTCGTCCTCGGGCTCCTCGGTGTCGTCCTGGTCGATCCAGAGGATCGCCTTGACCAGCCCCTCGGCATCCGACCGCTCCTCGACGCCGTCGAGGAAGACCACGGAGTTGCCGTTCATGACCCGGTAGTCACGGACCGTCACGGTCTTGCCGTGCCACGGAGACGCCTCCGGCACCTGCAACGTGAACTCGGCGCCGGGAACGAAACGCCCGGCCGGGTCATCGGTGTAGAGCTCCAGCTTCAGCGCGCCC
The DNA here is from genome assembly GCF_031456305.1 of Microbacterium resistens. Classification (GTDB taxonomy): domain Bacteria; phylum Actinomycetota; class Actinomycetes; order Actinomycetales; family Microbacteriaceae; genus Microbacterium; species Microbacterium resistens_A. Next base: position 165,266 of record NZ_JAVDUM010000002.1, on the reverse strand, counting down.
TTGAGGCCGTGCGCCTTGACCAGACGTCCGACGCGAAGCTGGTTGCGACCTCCCGCGCGTTCGCGAGCGGCCACGTCAGTCGTCCGCGACATCGACGCGGACACGACGCCCGTCCGCCAGCGCGGCGATGAGCGTGCGCAGCGCCTTGGCGGTGCGGCCGCCGCGCCCGATCACCCGTCCCCGGTCGTCGGGATGCACACGCACCTCGAGCAGGTCGCCTCGCGGCGAGGCGGACGCGGTGATGGTCACGTCGTCCGGGTGATCCACGATCCCCTTGACGACGTGTTCGAGCGCGGCGGCGAGCACGGCGGATTACTCCGCGTCGGTCGCGGCGTCCGCCGCGGCCTCGGCCGGAGCCTCCTCGACGGGAGCCTCCTTCTTCGCGGCCTTCGGCGTGATGACCGACTTCTTGGCGGCGTCGATCTCGAAGGGGGCCTTCGGCTCGGCGGTCTTCAGCGTGGACTTCGCGTCCTTCTCGCCCTTGAAGGTGCCCCAGTCACCGGTGATCTTGAGGATGGCGCGCACCTGCTCGGTCGGCTGGGCGCCGACGGACAGCCAGTACTGCGCGCGCTCGGAGTCGACCTCGATGAACGAGGGCTCCTCGGTCGGGTGGTACTTGCCGATCTCCTCGATCACACGACCGTCGCGCTTGGTGCGCGAGTCGGCGACGACGATGCGGTAGTACGGCGCACGGATCTTGCCCAGGCGCTTGAGACGAATCTTGACAGCCACGATTCTCCTGAATGGTGTGGAAGGAAACGAACTGATCACCTGGAGCGTGGGGTGCACACCCGGTGGAAGCTCTGCGGAGGATGGCACGCTGGATAGAGGGTCGAGCATGCCGTCCGACCTTCTATTCTGCCAGATCCCGCCCCACCCCGCGAACACCGGCCCGAGGCCGTGTCGCACCCCGCATGACGCCCCGAGTCGGGCGCGAGGGCGACGCCGACGCCGCGTGTCAGACTGTGCACGTGACGATCCGCTTCGCCGAATCCGAGCGCTCGACGGTGGGCCTCGAATGGGAGCTCATGCTCGCCGACCCGGAGACCGGCGACCTCGTCGGCCGTGCCCCGGAGCTGCTCTCCGCCCTCGAGGAGCAGAGCGCCGACGAGCGCCACACGGTCACCGGTGAACTGCTCACCAACACGATCGAGGTCACGAGCGGAGTCGGCGCGACCGTCGCCGACGCTGTGTCCGACATCGCCGAGGCGATCGCGTCCGTCCGCGCTGCGACGGAGCCCGCCGGGATCGCGCTGCTCTCGGCAGGAAGCCATCCGTTCGCCCAGTGGTACGACCAGCAGGTGACGGACAAGACGCGCTATCACAGCCTCATCGAGCGGACCCAGTGGTGGGGCCGCAACATGATGATCTGGGGCATACATGTGCACATCGGCGTCGAGGACCGCGACAAGGTCCTCCCCCTCGTCGGCGCGCTGAGCGCATACCTGCCGCACCTGCAGGCGCTCGCGGCGTCGAGCCCGTTCTGGGCGGGCGAGCGCACGGGCTACGCGTCCAACCGCGCGCTGGTCTTCCAGCAGCTGCCGACGGCGGGGCTGCCCTGGCCGCTGCGGACCTGGGCGGAGTTCGAGGCGTACCTCGCCGACATGGAGCGGACCGGGGTGCTCTCGGACGCGACGGAGGTCCGCTGGGACATCCGTCCCGCCCCGCGCTGGGGGACGATCGAGGTCCGTGCCTGCGACGGGATGTCGACGCTCCCGGAGCTCGCCGCGGTCGCCGCGCTCGTCCAGGCCCTCGTCGAGCATTTCTCCCGGATGCTGGACGAAGGACGGGCGCTGCCCGTGCTGCCCCCGTGGTTCCACCGCGAGAACAAGTGGCGGGCGGCCCGCTACGGGCTCGACGCGGAGGTCATCGTCGACGCGGACGGTCTGCAGCGCCCCGTGCGCGAGCACCTCGCCGAGACCCTTGCGCTCCTGACTCCGGTCGCACACGACCTCGGCGCCGCCGTCGAGCTGTCGCGGGTCACCGGGATCCTCGAGAGCGGGGCGAGCTATGCCCGCCAGCTCGCCGTCGCCGACGAGACCGGCGATCTCCGCCGCGTCGTCGGGCACCTGATCGCCGAGTTCGAGGCCGGACTCCGCTGACCGCTCGGGCTGACGGATCCGGCTCAGGGAGTCTCGGCGAGCTCCCGCGCCAGCCCCTCATCCAGGACGACGTCCGTGATGAGCCCCGAGCGGATCGCGGCATGCAGGCTCGGGAGCTTCTGCGTCCCCGCGACCACGCAGAAGCGCCGCGCCACCCGCCGCAGGCGATCGAGGTCGGGGCCGGTGGCGCGCGCGTTGAGGCGGATATCCTTCCAGCTGCCGCCGGAACGGAAGAACACCGTCGCGACGTCGCCCACCGCCCGGTCCTCCCGGAGGCTGCGATAGTCCTCCCGGCTGAGATAGCCGCCGATGTACACCCGGCTCGGCACCTCCGCGGCGGGTGAGCCCAGCCCGAAGACCGCGACGTCCATCTTCGCCTGGAGATCGAGCACCCGCCGCGTGCTCCGCTCCCGCCACATCGCCTCGCGCGTCAGCGGGTCGTCGAAGAAGGCGGGCACGGGGAAGAGCTGCACCTGCGCGCCGAAGGCCTGCCCGAAGCGCTGCAGGATATCGCTGGAGTACTCCAGCCCGCTGGTCTGGGTGTTGCCCGCGCCGTTGAGCTGAACGACCGTCGTGCCGTGGGTCTCCTTGTGGCCGAGCTCGCGGCTGACGGCGCTGATCGTCGACCCCCAGGCGACGCCCACGATCATGTTCGACTCGACGAACTGCGCGAGCAAGCGCCCCGCAGTGAGAGCGACGCGCTCCAGCCGTTCCACCTCGGTCACGCTCTCCGACATCGGCACGACATGGGCCGACACCCGGAAGCGCTCGTGGATCCGGTGCTCCAGCATCCCCACCCGCTCGACGGGCGAGTTGATCCTGATGTCGACCAGTCCGACCTCCCTCGCGTAGCTCAGGAGGCGCGACACCGAGGAGCGGGAGGTGCCGAGCTCGCGGGCGATCACGTCCATCGTCTTGTCCTGCAGGTAGTACAGCTGTGCGGCGGTGAGCGCCGAGACCACCTTGTCGTCGCGCGTCCGTTCATCTCTGGGGCTCATCCGACGCCTCCTTCGGGCCGATTCTTGCACATTCGTGCAGCAGACTTGCGCGATGCGCCCAGTCGCAAGAAGCTGACAGCGAGATACGAGCACCGCCGCCCGAGGCGGGGAAGAGGAGTCGACGATGAACGAACGGATCGGATCCGCCCCGGAACGCACCGAGGTCCGCGAGGTCCGCGAGGCAGGACGAACCACCGTGCTCGTCATCGGCGGAGGCATCAACGGCATCTCGACCTTCCGCGATCTCGCCCTCCAGGGCGTGGACGTCCTTCTCATCGAGCGGGGCGACTTCGCATCCGGGGCGTCCTCGGCGTCCAGCCACATGATCCACGGCGGCATCCGCTACCTCGAGAACGGCGAGTTCCGCCTCGTCAAGGAATCGGTCACCGAGCGCAACGGCCTGCTGAAGATCGCCCCGCACTACGTCAAGCCGCTCGAGACGACGATCCCGATCTACTCGACCTTCTCGGGAATCCTGTCGGCGCCGCTGCGCTTCCTCACGCACAAGTCGGGCAAGCCCCAGGAGCGCGGCGCGTTCCTCATCAAGATGGGCCTGACCATCTACGACACGTTCTCTCGTGACGGCGGCATGGTGCCGCGGCACAAGTTCCTCGGCCGCAAGAAGTCGCTCGCCGAGCTTCCCGCCATGGACCCGAAGATCAAGTACACGGCGACCTACTACGACGCGTCGATGCACGACCCGGAGCGCCTCGCGCTCGACGTGCTGCAGGACGGCCGCGCGGCGCATCCCGGCGCGCGCGCCCTGAACTACGTCGAGGCGATCGGCCACGAGGGCGACGCGGTGCTGGTGCGCGACCGCGAGAGCGGCACCGAGTTCGCCATCGCCGCCGACGTCGTCGTGAACACCTCCGGCCCGTGGACGGACCTCACCAACGAGGCCATGGGCGAGCTGACCCGCTTCATGGGCGGCACCAAGGGCTCGCACATCGTCCTGGACAACCCCGAGCTGCTCGCCGCGACGCGCGGCCGCGAGATCTTCTTCGAGCACTCCGACGGCCGCATCGTGCTGATCTACCCGCTCAAGGGCAAGGTCATGGTCGGCACCACCGACATCGACGCCGACCCGCGCGAGGTCCCGCTGTGCACCGAGGAGGAGATCGACTACTTCTTCGACCTCGTGCACCACGTCTTCCCTGACATCGCTGTGAACCGCGAGCAGATCGTCTACCGGTTCAGCGGGATCCGCCCGCTCCCCCGGCACGAGGACACGGCGCCCGGCTTCGTCTCGCGCGACTACCGCGTCGAGGTCGACAACAGCCGCGCGGTCCCGCACCTCAGCCTCGTCGGCGGCAAGTGGACGACGTTCCGGGCGCTCGGCGAGACGCTGTCCGACCGGATCCTGGATCTCCTGGGCCGCACTCGCGTCGTCTCGACCCTCGGCCGCGCGATCGGCGGCGGCAAGGACTACCCGCAGGACGACGCGGCACGCGCCGCCTGGATCTCCCAGTACCTCCCCGGGGCCGGAGACCGGGGCGAGCCGCTGCTCAAGCGCTACGGCACCCGCGCCGCCGAGGTGTGGCAGTACGTCGAGCAGGGCTCGGACGAGCCCCTCGCCGGCGGGCAGCTCTCGACGCGCGAGCTCGAGTGGATGGTGCAGAACGAGCTGATCGTGCGCCTCGAGGATGTGGTGCTTCGCCGCACGAGCCTCGCCTTCACGGGCGACGTGACCGAGGAGATCCTCGAGGAGACCGCCGAGGCGCTCGCGCCTCTGAAGGCCTGGGACCGCGCGCGCACCGAGCACGAGATCGAGCTGACCCGCGAGCTGCTGAACTCCCGGCACGGACTTTCCCTCGTCGCCCGCGCCCGCGGGTAGCGAGATCCCCGCGCCGCCCTTCTCGGCGTCTACTCGAACACCGCATCGGCAGAGGGGCCGATGCTCTGCGAAAGGTCAATGGAGACATGCCTGATGTGAATATGGGCCTCTACTTCCTGTCCGAGCTGGTCGGCACCGCGATGCTGCTCCTGCTCGGCTGCGGTGTGGTCGCCAACGTCGCCCTCGTCAAGAACAAGGGGTTCAACGGCGGATTCTTGATGGTCAACTGGGGATGGGGCCTGGCGGTCTTCGCCGGTGTGCTCGTCTCCGCCTACTCGGGCGCGATCCTGAACCCCGCGGTCGGCATCGGCCTGTACGTGCAGCACCTGCTCGACGCCACCAAGGGGATCGACTTCTCCCACTTCGCCGTCGCGACGGCGGCGGAGCTGCTCGGTGCGATCATCGGCGCCGTGCTCTGCTGGCTCGCCTACAAGCAGCACTTCGACGAGGAGCCGGAGCCGGCCAACAAGCTCGGCGTGTTCTCGACGGGCCCGGCGATCCGCTCCTACGGCTGGAACCTGGTCACGGAGATCATCGGCACCTTCGTCCTCGTGTTCGCGATCTTCGCGTTCGCGGACTACGGCGACGTCAAGATCGGCACCCCTGGCGGCCTCGGTGCGCTGTCGGCACTTCCCGTCGCTCTCATCGTCGTCGCGATCGGCGCCTCGCTCGGTGGCCCGACGGGGTACGCGATCAACCCGGCCCGTGACCTCGGCCCCCGCATCGCGCACGCGATCCTTCCCATCAAGGGCAAGGGGTCCAGCGACTGGGCGTACTCGTGGGTGCCCGTCGTCGGCCCGCTGATCGGCGGTTCGATCGCAGCCCTCGCCGCCCCGGTCCTGCTGCACCTCGCCGGCTGAGCCCGGGCGAGCAGTCCACCCTCACCCCGCTTCGAATTCAAAGGAGAAACACGTGGCCGATTACATCATCGCCATCGACCAGGGCACGACCTCGAGCCGAGCCATCATCTTCGACCGCAAGGGCAGCATCGTCGCCACCGGGCAGAAGGAGCACGAGCAGATCCTCCCGAAGGCGGGCTGGGTCGAGCACGACGCCCTGGAGATCTGGCGCAACGTGCAGGAGGTGATCGGCCTAGCCCTCAGCCGCGGCGACCTCACCCGGCACGACATCGCCGCCGTCGGGATCACCAACCAGCGCGAGACCGCGGTGGTGTGGGACAAGACGACGGGCAAGCCGGTCTACAACGCGATCGTCTGGCAGGACACCCGCACCCAGGAGATCGTCGACCGCCTCGCGGCCGACGGCGGCGTCGAGCGGTTCAAGTCGATCGTGGGCCTCCCGCTCGCGACCTACTTCTCCGGAACCAAGATCGCCTGGATCCTGGAGAACGTCGAGGGTGCGAGGGCGAAGGCGGAGGCCGGAGACCTGATCTTCGGCACCACCGACTCCTGGGTGCTGTGGAACCTCACCGGTGGTGTCGAGGGCGGCGTGCACGCGACCGACGTCACCAACGCCTCCCGCACGATGTTCATGGACCTCGCGACGCTGGAATGGCGCGACGACATCCTCGAGGCGTTCGGCGTCCCGCGCTCGATGATGCCGGAGATCCGCTCCTCCTCCGAGGTCTACGGCGCGGCCGAGAGCTCCTCGCTCCTCCGGGAGACCCCGATCGCCGGAATCCTCGGAGACCAGCAGGCGGCCACCTTCGGACAGGCCGCGTTCGACGCCGGGGAGAGCAAGAACACCTACGGCACGGGCTGCTTCCTCATCTTCAACACGGGCGAGGAGATCGTCCACTCGAAGAACGGGCTGCTCACCACCGTCGGCTACAAGCTCGGCGACGGACCGACGCACTACGCGCTGGAGGGCTCCATCGCCGTCACCGGGTCGTTGATCCAGTGGCTGCGTGACCAGCTCGGCATCATCGACTCTGCCCCGCAGGTCGAGGAGCTCGCCGATCAGGTCGAGGACAACGGCGGCGTGTACATCGTCCCGGCCTTCTCCGGCCTGTTCGCGCCGTACTGGCGTCCGGACGCCCGCGGTGCGATCGTCGGCCTCACCCGCTACGCGAACAAGAACCACATCGCGCGCGCCGCACTGGAGGCCGTGGCCTTCCAGACCCGCGACGTGCTCGACGCGGTGAACGCCGACGCCGGTGTCGACCTGACCGAGCTGAAGGTGGACGGCGGGATGGTCGCCAACGACGCCCTCATGCAGTTCCAGGCCGATGTGCTGGGCGTTCCGGTGGTCCGGCCCGTCGTCGCTGAGACGACGGCGCTGGGTGCGGCCTACGCGGCCGGACTCGCGGTCGGGTTCTGGAACGGGCTCGACGACCTCTCCGCGAACTGGCAGCAGGACCGCCGCTGGGAGCCGTCGATGGACGCCGCCGAGCGCGACCGCCAGCTGCGGCTGTGGCGCAAGGCCGTCTCCAAGTCCATGGACTGGGTGGACGAGGACGTGCGCTGACCCTCTGAGGAGAATGAATGGGCGGGACCGGTCATCCGGTCCCGCCCATTCTGCGTTCGTGTCCCGCGGAGGTTCACATCCCGCGGTGACGGGTCAGCCCTTGCCGAAGAGCTTCTGGATCTCGGCGAGCTCGCTGTCCGAAGGCTCCTGCTGTCCGCCGAGGCCGAACCCTGCTCCCGTGGACGCGGCGTTCGTCGCGGCGATCCCCGCGTTCTCGGCCGCGCGCTTGGCCGGGTTGCCGGAACGCGAGCCGCCGCCCTTGGCCTTCTTGCCTCGCTTGGAGGATGCTCCCGGACGCCCCATGCCGGGCATGGAACCCATACCGGGGATGTTCGGGGTGCCGCCGCGGGCGACGGTCTTCATCATCTTCGCCGCCTGGTCGAAGCGCTGGACCAGCTGATTGACGTCGGTCACCGTCATGCCGGAGCCTCGAGCGATGCGCAGCCGGCGCGAGCCGTTGAGCACCTTCGGGTTGCGGCGCTCCCCCGGCGTCATGGAGCGGATGATCGCCTCGGTCCGGTCGATCTCACGCTCGTCGAAGTTCTCGAGCTGCTGCTTCATCTGCCCCATGCCCGGGAGCATCCCGAGCATCTTCTTCATGGAGCCCATCTTCTTGAGCTGCTGCATCTGCTCGAGGAAGTCCTCGAGGGTGAACGTCTCGGTCGCGAGCTTCTCGGCGACCTTCTGGGCCTCGGCCTCGTCGAAGGCCTGCTGCGCCTGCTCGATGAGGGTGAGGACGTCGCCGAGGTCCAGGATCCGGCTCGCCATGCGATCCGGGTGGAAGGGCTCGAGGTCGTCGAGTCCCTCGCCCGTGGAGGCGAAGAGGATGGGGCGGCCGGTGATCGAGGCGACCGACAGCGCCGCGCCGCCGCGGGCGTCTCCGTCGAGCTTGGACAGCACGACGCCCGTGAAGTCCACGCCGTCCTGGAACGCCTTGGCGGTGTTGACCGCGTCCTGGCCGATCATGGCGTCGATGACGAACAGGACCTCGTCCGGCGAGACCGCCTTGCGGATGTCCCCCGCCTGCTTCATGAGCTCGGCGTCGACGCCGAGACGACCGGCGGTGTCGATGATGACCACGTCGTGCTGCTGGCGACGCGCGTACTCCACGCCCTCGCGGGAGACGCGCACCGGGTCGCCAACGCCGTTGCCCGGCTCGGGCGCGTAGACGACGGCGCCCGCCTGCTCGCCCACGACCTGGAGCTGGCCCACGGCGTTCGGCCGCTGCAGGTCGGCCGCGATCAGGAGGGGCGTGTGCCCATCGGACTCGAGCTGCTTGGCGAGCTTCCCCGCGAACGTGGTCTTTCCCGAGCCCTGGAGCCCTGCGAGCATGATCACGGTCGGCGGGGTCTTGGCGAACTCGAGGCGTCGCTGCTGGCCGCCGAGGATCTGGACGAGCTCCTCGTTGACGATCTGGACGACCTGCTGCGCCGGGTTCAGCGCCTTGCTGACCTCGTCGCCGAGCGCGCGCTCGCGCACCTTGGCGGTGAACTCCTTGACGACGGGGAGCGCCACGTCGGCGTCGAGGAGCGCGCGACGGATCTCGCGGACGGTGCCGTCGACGTCGGACGCACTGAGCTTGCCCTTCGTGCGCAGGTTGCGGAAGGTCTCGGTGAGCCGGTCGGAGAGCGTGCCGAATGTAGCCATGGTGCTCTCGATTCTACGGGAGAGCGGGGGCTCCGCCTTCGACAGGACCGGATCAGCCCTCCACACCCCCCTGGAAGCCCTCCACGCCCTCCTGGAAGAGGGTGAGCTGGATGTCGCCGGCGGTCCGCAGACGCGCGTTCAGGCTCTGCCACGGAGTGACCCTGGCACCGGCCTCGACCTCGGCTCCCGCGGCGGCGAGCGCATCGGCGGCCGCGACCGTGTCGTCGACCTCGAGCGCGAGGCGGATCCGGTCGCTGCGACCGCCGTCCGTCTCGACGCGGTCGATCAGCTCCACCTGCGCGGGGTTGGCGATCTCCAGCGTCGCGGCACCGCCGTCCAGGATGACGACCCTGACGTCCCCCTCGCCCTCGTACGCGGCAAGCTCGGGCATGCCCAGCACGTCGCGATAGAGACGGAGCGTCTCCTCGAAGTCCTCGGCCCGCACCACCATCCGAAGCTGCCGGACCCCCGGCGCGCGCGCCCCCGCCGACACCCCCGCCGCCGCCGCCGTCGTCGTCGTCGGCATGGGGACGCTGAGCGAGGCCTCGTGGAAGAGATCGCGGATGCTGGCCTGCCCGGCCCCGCGCTCCGCCCAGGCGCGGATGGCCGAGAGCACGGCCGCCGCCCACGCCGCGCCCAGGATCTCCCCCGACATGCGCGCGAGTCCGGTGCGCGCCGCGAACCCGGCCACGGCCTGTGCGAGGTCGGCCTGCCGGACGGCGGCCTCGCGGCGGAGATCGCTCTCGAGTCCCATCGCCTTCGCGTTCGTGTAGGCGAGGGCGAGAGCGTCGGGGACGAGGTCTCCCAGCGCCTCCTCGATCAGTGCGGGGATCGCGGCGATGCCTCGCTCCGCCGGTTCGGCGTCCAGCCTCCGCACCGCGACCTCGAGGCGCTCGTCGAGACCCGACCAGAGCACATCCCCCTTGGAGGAGAAGTAGTTGAAGAAGCTCGATCTGCTCACCCCGGCCCGGCGGGTGATGTCCGCCACCGAGGTCGCCTCGTACCCCTTCTCCAGGAACAGCTCGCACGCCGCCTCCGCGAGCGTCTCGCGCGACGAGACGCGCGGTCGCCCCGCGCGCGCTTCCCTGACCATCCCCTCACCGTACCGCGAGTCGCCGACGAGGACCCGACGGCATCCTCGGGTATATTGTTAGACGCCATCCAACTATCAACTCGGATCGGAGCGCGACCATGCTCGACGTCCAGATCACCGGCCTGTCGCCGGACCTCGTCCCCTACCAGGAGGGGTGGGATCTGCAGAGGCGGATCCATGCGGACGTGGTCTCCGGCGACCGGCCGGACACCCTCCTCCTCCTGGAGCACGAGGCGGTCTATACGGCGGGACGCCGCACGGAGCCCCAGGAGCGCCCGCAGGACGGAACGCCGGTCGTCGACGTGGACCGCGGAGGGAAGATCACCTGGCACGGGCCGGGACAGCTCGTGGGCTACCCGATCCTCCGGCTCGCCGAGCCGGTGGATGTCGTGGCCCACGTGCGCCGCATCGAGCGCGTGCTGATCGATCTCCTCCGTCCGCTGGGCGTCGAGGGCTACCAGGTCGAGGGCCGGAGCGGCGTCTGGGTGCGCCGCCCGCTCTCGGAGGACAAGGTCGCCGCGATTGGCGTGCGTGTGCAGCAGGGCGTCACGATGCACGGCTTCGCGATCAACTGCGACAACACCCTCGCCGGGTTCCGCGGCATCGTCCCCTGCGGGATCACCGACGCCGGGGTCACCACGGTGAGCGAGGTGGTCGGGCGCGACGTCTCCCCCGCCGACATCGTGGAGCAGGTCGCCGCGGCCTTCGTCGCGGACGCCGGAGCACTCAGCACGGGAGTCGCCGCGTGAGCGCCGCCGGACCCGAGGGGCGCAAGCTCCTGCGGCTGGAGATCCGCAACGCCGAGACCCCGATCGAGCGCAAGCCGGAGTGGATCCGCACCAAGGCGAAGATGGGACCGGAGTACACGGCGCTGCACTCCCTCGTCAAGGACGAGGGGCTGCACACGGTGTGCCAGGAGGCCGGCTGCCCGAACATCTACGAGTGCTGGGAGGACCGGGAGGCGACGTTCCTCATCGGAGGCTCGCAGTGCACCCGCCGTTGCGACTTCTGCCAGATCGACACCGGGAAGCCTGCGGACTACGACACCGATGAGCCGCGACGCGTGGCGGAGAGCGTCGAGCGCATGGGGCTCCGCTACGCGACCGTCACGAGCGTCGCCCGCGATGACCTGCCCGACACCGGGGCATGGCTCAACGCCGAGACGGTGCGGATGATCCACGAGCGGAATCCGAACACCGGCGTCGAGCTGCTCGCGAACGAGCACAACGCCGACCCGGCCTTCCTCGGCCAGATCTTCGACGCACGTCCCGAGGTCTTCGCCCACAACGTCGAGACCGTCCCGCGGATCTTCAAGCGGATCCGCCCCGCGTTCCGCTACGAGCGCTCGCTCGACGTCATCACCCAGGCCCGCACCGCCGGCCTCATCACGAAGTCCAACCTGATCCTGGGCATGGGCGAGGAGCCGGAGGAGGTCGTCCAGGCGCTGCAGGACCTTCACGACGCCGGATGCGACATCATCACGATCACGCAGTACCTGCGCCCGACCCCGCGGCACCTCCCGGTGCACCGCTGGGTGAAGCCGGCGGAGTTCGTCGAGTTCAAGGAGGAGGCGGAGCGGATCGGCTTCCTCGGGGTCCTCGCCGGACCGCTCGTGCGCTCCTCCTACCGCGCCGGCCGCCTCTGGGCGCAGTCGATGCGGTCGAAGGGGCGCCCGATCCCCGAGCACCTCGCCCACATCGCGGAGGGCGCGGACCTCGGCTTCGCCCAGGCGGTCTGAGCAGCGCAGGAGCCCTCGGACGTCGGGTCAGTCGGCGCTCATCACCGACAGGACAGCGCCGTCGGAGCCGAAGTTCACCAGGAGCACGTCCTCGGTGGTGTCGGTGTCCAGGGCGTACTCCATGACGGCGAACGGCTCCGATCCACCGTGCTCGTCGGCGAGGATCGTCATGCTCATCAGCCGCAGCGATCGGATGATGTCGACGGCCGCGTCGCCGCTGACGTCCACCAGCACCTCGACAAGCTCCTCGCCGTAGGCCTGCTGCTGTTGCAGGATGTACTCCGTCACCTCGCTGGTGCGGTCATCGACCTCGTCCAGCATCGCGTTGCGCGCGGTCATGTCCACGCTCTCGATCCCGGTGACGAGGGCCGCGGCGATGTCGAGCGCCTCCGCGGAGACGTCGTCCTGATCCGGGGCCGTCAGATCGATCGTGACCACCTGATCTCCGAACTCGACGATCTCCGACCAGAAGATCGAGCCGTCGGGTCCGGAGGACAGCAGTCCGAAGAAGTCGTGTTCGATCGCCATACGGCTATGAAACCAGGCCGATGGGCATGGCGATACCCCGACCCTCCGGTCAGCCGTCGACGAGCGACTGGACGAACACGTGCGGAGTGAACCCAGTGAGGTCATCGATTCCCTCGCCCTGGCCCAGCAGCTTCACCGGGATGCCGGTGCGTTCCTGCACGGCGAGGACGAACCCGCCCTTGGCCGATCCGTCGAGCTTGGTGAGGACGAGGCCGGTGACCCCGGCGTGCTCCAGGAACGCATCCGCCTGAAGGACGCCGTTCTGCCCGGTCGTCGCGTCCAGCACGAGCAGCACCTCGCTGATCGGCGCCTGCTTCTCGATCACCCGGCGGATCTTCGTGAGCTCGTCCATCAGCCCGCCCTTGGTGTGCAGGCGTCCCGCGGTGTCGACGAGCACGATCTCGATCCCCGCGCGCTGGGCGTACTCGATGGTCTGGAAGGCGACGGACGCCGGGTCCTGCCCCTCCTGCTGGGGGCGGACGATCTCCGCCCCTCCGCGCTGCGCCCAGGTGGCGAGCTGGTCGACCGCCGCGGCGCGGAACGTGTCCGCGGCACCGACCACGACCGTGCGGCCGTAGCCGCGCAGGAACTTCGTGAACTTGCCGATCGTCGTCGTCTTGCCCACACCGTTCACACCGACCACCAGCACCACGGCCGGACGCTCGGTGAGCTTCAGAGTGGTGTCGAACCTGGCGAAGTGCTCCTCCAGGGTCTCGCGCAGCATGCGCTGCAGATCCTTCGGGTCCGTCGTCCGGTAGCGGTCGACCTTCTCGCGCAGCTCGTCCACGAGCCGCTCCGTGATGTCGGGGCCGAAATCCGCCGTCAGCAGCGCAGTCTCCAGGTCCTCCCACGTCGTCTCGTCGATCGTGGGCTTGACGAACATCCCGCGCAGCGCACGGGTGAGGGACCAGGACTTCTCCGCCATGACCCCAGCCTACGATCTCCAGCCCGCCCGCCGATCCGCGGCGGGTCTCAGGCGCTCTCAGGCGCTCTCGGCCGCGGCGGCCTGGCGGTCGCCGACGCGCTGTCCGACGACCGCGGAGACGCCGTCCTGACGCATCGAGACCCCGTACAGCGCGTCGGCGATCTCCATCGTCCGCTTCTGATGCGTGATGATCAGCAGCTGCGAGCTCTCCCTGAGCTGCTCGAACACCGTCAGCAGGCGGCCGAGGTTCGCGTCGTCCAAGGCCGCCTCGACTTCGTCCAGGATGTAGAACGGGCTCGGCCTGGCCTTGAAGATCGCCACCAGCAGCGCGACCGCCGCCAGGGAGCGCTCCCCGCCCGAGAGCAGCGAGAGACGCTCGATCTTCTTCCCGACGGGTCTGACGGCGACCTCGATCCCGGTGTTCAGCAGGTCGTCGGGGTTCGTCAGCGAGATGCTGCCCGCGCCGCCCGGGAAGAGCAGCGGGAAGACCTCGCCGAAGGCCTGCCTGGTGTCCTCGAAGGCGGCGCCGAAGATCGACTGCATGCGCTCGTCGAGGTCGGCGATGATCGTGAGGAGGTCCTGACGGGTCTTGGTGAGGTCGGCCAGCTGCTCGGTGAGGAACGCGTGCCGCTGCTCCAGCGCCGCGAACTCCTCGAGCGCGAGCGGGTTCACCCGTCCCAGCTGGGCGAGCTTGCGCTCGGCCTCCTGCAGCCGGCGCTGCTGGATCCGACGGTCGTAGGGGATAGCGCTGTCATCCTGATCACCGGAGTCACCCTTGCCATCGAGGTCGCTGGAGCCACTGGGTCTGCCGAGTGCGACGGGGTCGCGAGGAACCAGCTGGTCCGGACCGTACTCCGAGACGAGGATGTCCTCGTCGAGGGCGAGCTCGGACGCCACCCGCTCCAGAAGGCTCGTGAGATGCAGCTTCTTCTCGTGGATCTGGAGCTCGAGCCCGTGCACGCTCTCGGTGAGACCGGCCAGCCGCTCTCTGATCGACGTCTCCTGCGCCCGCAGGCCCGTCAGCTCCTCGTTCTGCGCGGAGCGCGCCGCCTCCGCCGCGCCCAGCGCCAGCCGCGCCTCCGCGACCGAGCGGTCCAGAGAGTCGAGCACCCGCGGCAGCTCGGACGCCACGCCGGACGCCGCCTCCCTCTGGGCACGGCGGATGACGGCGCGGCGCGCGGCCTCGGCCGCCGCCTCCCGTTCCCGTTCCCGCTGCCTCTCCAGGCCCGCAACGCGCGTCTGTCCGGCACGGACTCGCTCGCGCAGGGTCTCGATCCCGAGACGGGCCTCCATCTCCGCCTCCCGCGCGGCCTCGAGCGCCTCGAGGAGATCGTCGCGCGCGGAGGCGTCCAGGACCGGACGCGGCGTCTCGGCGGCCTGATCCAGCTCCGCCTTCGCGGCATCCGCCTTCGCTGCCGCCTCGGATACCTGGGTCTGCGCCTGGGCGAGCCCTGCCTCCAGCCGCTCGCACTCGGCGACCGCGGATTCATGCTGCACCGTCACGCGGTTGATCTGCTCGGCGTGCGCCGCGAGGGCGGCATCGTGCTCGCGAAGAGTCCGCAACGCCTCCTTCGCCGTCCGCCGAGCGGTCTCGAGCCCCTCGGACGCGTCCTCGCGGGCGCTGCGGAGGGTGTCGACGATGACGCGCACCTCGTCGAGGCGCTCCACGGCCGCGTCGCGCTCGGCGACCAGCTCCAGCCGGGAGCTCTCGCCGGATCCGGTGTGCAGCGTGTGGGCGGTGAGCACTTCGCCCGCCTGGGTGACGAGCGTGACCGGGGGGCCGTCCAGCGCCGCGATCGCGGCGTGCGCAGACGCGGCGGCGGCGAGGTCGGGCACGATCAGGACGTGCGAGAGCACACCGAGCACCCCGGCAGGTCCCGAGACGACGTCGGCGGCGAGGACCGCACCGGGGATCACAGCCGGCGCGGTCGTCGATCGTGACGATTCCGCGATGACGATGTCGTAGGCGCCGAGATCCTCCTCGTCTCCGGCGAGCGCGAAGGCCGAACCGGCATCGGCGACGAGCACACCCTCGGCGAGCGGGCCGAGGACCGCGGCGATGGCCGCCTCATAGCCGGAGCGCACCTGCACCGCGTCGCTGACGAGCCCGCGGACGCCGTCCTGGCCTCGGGCGACGATCTCGGCGGCTCCTCCCGAGACGGCGATCGCGCTCCCGAGGGCCGCGGCCTTGGCCGTGAGGGCGTCAGCCTCCCGCTCGGCCTCATGGAGGCGTTCGCGGATGCCCTCCAGCGCGGACTCGGCGGCGGTGCCCGCAGCCTGTGCGGCCTCGTACGACGCGGCGTGCTCGGCAGCGGTCCCTTCGGGCGCCTCGCCGTCCTCGATCCGCTCCCGCGCCTCCGCGGCCTCACGCCGCCTGGTGTGCGCGGCCTCCAGCGCGTTCTCCTGTCGGAGCACCGCGCCCCGCACCGCGGCGAGCGCGGACGCGGCGGCCTCGGCCTGACCGCGAAGGGTGCTGATGCGCATGTCGTGCGCGGAGACGAGGGCGCTCTGCTCGGCGATGTCGACGTCGAGCGCGTCCAGCTCCGCCCTCGCACGTGTGACGTCGCGGGCGGCATCCGCCGCCGTGTCCTGGGCCTTGCCCAACCCCGAGGAGATCTCGGTGATCTCGTCGTTCGCCTCGTCGATCGTCGCCTGCGTCACAGTGACCGCGGTGACCGCCGCGTCGTCCTCCTCCGTGCCGAGGAGGGCGAGCCGCTGGTTCGCCAGGGTGAACAGGCCGCGCATGCGCTCCTGCACCTGCTCGAGACCGAACGCGACCCGCCGAGCCTCGTCGACCGCGGCGGAGTTCTGCGCGCCTTCGAGCCGGGCGACCTCGGAGCGGATCCGATCGCTCTGCTCGCTGAGGAGCACCCGCTCGGCATGGCGCTCGCGCTCGTTCCGGGTGTGGTCGGCCAGTGCCGTGCGGAGCGCGACGACGTCGTCGGCGAAGATCCGCGCCTTCGCGTCCCGCACCACCGCGGCGATCGTCTGAGCTTCGCGGGCGATCTCCGCCTGCCTCCCCAGCGGCTTGAGCTGCCGCCGGATCTCCCCGGCGAGATCGCTCAGCCGCGTGAGGTTCGTCTCCATCGCGCCGAGCTTGCGAAGGGTCTTCTCCTTGCGGCGGCGGTGCTTGAGGATCCCCGCGGCCTCCTCGATGAACCCTCGCCGGTCCTCCGGCGACGCCTGCAGCACAGTGTCGAGGCGTCCCTGCCCCACGATCACGTGCATCTCGCGGCCCAGCCCCGAGTCGCTCAGCAGCTCCTGGACGTCCAGCAGACGGCAGCTCTCGCCGTTGATCGCGTACTCGCTGGACCCGTTGCGGAACAGCGTCCTGCTGATCGTCACCTCGGCGTACTCGATCGGCAGCGCGCCGTCGCTGTTGTCGATGGTCAGCTGGACCTCTGCGCGCCCGAGGGGCCCCCGGGTGGAGGTGCCCGCGAAGATGACGTCCTCCATCTTGCCGCCACGGAGGGTCTTGGCCCCCTGCTCCCCCATGACCCAGGCGAGCGCGTCGACGACGTTGGACTTCCCGGATCCGTTGGGCCCGACGATGCACGTCACCCCGGGCTCGAACGCGAAGGCGGTGGGCTGCGCGAAGGACTTGAACCCTTTCAGGGTCAGGCTCTTCAGGTGCATGCGTGCGCCTGCGGTCGGGGTCGGATCACGCCCATACGCTATCCGAACCGGGCGCTCCAGGACCGCGGAAACGCCCGGATTCCAGCGATTCCTGAGTGTTGGCTTGACGTATCCCGCCGCGGTTCGCTAGCGTTGCAAACCGACGAACCGAGAAAGGAGGTCGCCCCATGATTCGCATCGCATTCAACCCATTCCGCTGGGAGGATGATGCCTCGGCGACTTCCGTCGGCGTCTCCGGCACCGCGGAAGGGTAGCGCTGACAGGGCGATCACGCCCTTGTCCCCCCTCTCCACGGTCCACCCGCCTCGGTGATCACGGCCCCAGTCTCTGTCGCTGCCGTTCATCGCCGACATGGCGCCTCCAGGAACCGGTCCCTCGAGATCCCCTGGTCCTCCGCCATCCCCGAGCCGCTCTCCGGCTCCTCTGCTCCACGCGCCTCCGCGTCGACGTCCTCAGGGACCACGGCGCCGCCTATCGGCCACGGGCACGTACCGGGAAAACTTCCCGCCTCTGATGAAAGAGTCACCGTGAACACCACGCTCACCGCTTCGCAGACGTCGAAGCACGCCCCTCCCACCACGACGGGGCGCGACCACCTGTCCATCGAGTTCCCCCGCGAGGACGAGCTCCATCGGCTCTCGCTCGCCGATCGCGTCACGCTGCGCCTCGCGCTGCGCGTGCTACTGCGCACCCAGAAGGCGCAGGACGCCGCCCGGAGTCAGGCGCACTACGACACCATCGACCGGATCCGTGCCGAGCACGAGCTGCAGCGGGTGCGATACGCCCAGCCGCAGCGGATCCTGTGAGGCTCCCCCGGATGATGGACTCCTCCTCGACGGCGCACCTCGCGCTGTCCCTCCCCGACGGCGTCCGCGTCCGTCCGCTCGTCCTTCCGGACCGGGC
Source organism: Microbacterium resistens (assembly GCF_031456305.1). Taxonomy (GTDB): domain Bacteria; phylum Actinomycetota; class Actinomycetes; order Actinomycetales; family Microbacteriaceae; genus Microbacterium; species Microbacterium resistens_A. The sequence continues at coordinate 147,435 of NZ_JAVDUM010000002.1, read as the reverse complement.
GGACGGGCCGGGCTCCGCCGACCTCCAGGCCCTCGCGCCCGTGCGGAACGAGATCTACCGCGCCGTGACGGGGCGGTCCGAGGACGATCGCACCCCAGCGGAGCTGTTGCCGATCCTCCGTTCCACCGCGGACACCCGGAAGCTCCTCTGGCTGGTCGAGAAGGATGGCGCGCTGGTCGGTCGCGTCGGCCTCTTCCTCCCGCAGGAGGAGGGCGCCGTGTCGGCGACCATGAACCTCGATCTGCTCCCCCGGGTCTGGGGGCAGGGCATCGGGTCGGCGGTGTACCCGCTGATCGAGCAGCAGGCCCGAGAGCACGGTCGCACGGCCATTGAGCTGTGGGCGGAGCAGCCGGCGTCCGCGGGTCCGCGGATCGCCGCGCCCACCGGGTACGGGAGCGTGCCGGACGATCGGATCGCCGGCTTCCTGCGCGGCCGCGGGTTCCGGCTGGAGCAGGTGGACCGGATCAGCATGCTCGCCCTCGACGAGGACGCCCGCGCACGCCTCGGTCGTCTCCTCGCCGACGCCCGCGCGCACGCGGAGGAGTACCGGCTCGTGCGCTGGACGTTCCCGACGCCGCCTGAGCGGATCGACGGGTACGCCTGGATGAAGTCCCGGATGTCCACCGACGCGCCTTCGGCGGGCCTCTCCCCCTTGGAGGAGGTCTGGGACGCCGCACGCGTGCGCGAGTTCGAGCGCTCCCACCTCGACGGCGGGAGGCACGTCGTCGTCACGGCCGCGGAGCACACCGGCACGGGCGAGCTGAGCGCGTTCACAGAGCTCTCCATCGGGCCGGACCGCACGGCCTCGACCCACCAGGACGACACTCTCGTGCTCGCGGCCCACCGCGGCCACCGGCTCGGCCTGATCGTGAAGTGCGCGAGCCTTCTCGGCTGGATGGACGAGATCCCGTCGAGCCCCCGCGCCATCACCTACAACGCCGAGGAGAACAGACCGATGCTCGACATCAACGAGACCCTCGGATTCGCCCCCGTCTCCTACGAGGGCGCGTGGCGAAAGGACCTGACATGAACGATCACCCGTCCGCGAGCGACCTCCGGGCTGAGAGCACGGCGTTCGCGCTCCCCGGCGGCGCGGTCCTGCGCCCCCTTCCTCTTCCCGAGTCTTCGGACGGCGCTCCGGATCCGCTGATCCGCGCATATGCAGCGGTGCGGAATGCGACGATCCGTGAGGTCACCGGACGGGACGGCGAGGATATGACAGCGGAGCAGCTCCTCCCCCTGCTCTACGACGATGCGTACCGGCAGCGGCGGCAATGGTACGTCGAGCAGGACGGAGAGCTCGTCGGGTATGCGACGCTGAACGTCTCCCTCGACGGCGACGGCCGGACCGCGAACGGTGCGATCTGGCTCCTCGCCCGCACCTGGGGCCGCGGGATCGGCAGCGCCGTCCTCCCCGTGCTCGAGGAGGCTGCTCGACGCGAGGGCATCCATGAGCTGCAGGCGTGGATCGAGCATCCGGCGTCGGATGCTCCTCCCCTTCATGCTCCGACGGGATTCGGCACGATTTCGCAGGACCATGCGGCACGGTTCCTCCTCCGCCACGGGTTCGCGCTGGAGCAGGTCGAACGGGTGAGCATCATGGAGTGGGACGCCGGGGTCGAAGACCGCCTGCGGCTCCTCCGCGCTCAGGCGGAGGAACGTGCCGCGGACTACCGCGTCGTGCAGTGGTCGCTGCCCACCCCGCCCGAGCACGTGGACGGGTATGCCGCGATGAAGTCTCGGATGTCGACGGACGCGCCCAGCGCCGCACTCGATGTGCCCGAGGAGGTCTGGGACGAGGCCCGGATCGCCCAGCATGATCAGCGCTACCTCGACGCCGGCCGGACCGTGCTCGTGACCGCTGCGCAGCACCGGGTGACCGGCGAGCTGTGCGCCTACAACGAGCTGAGCGTCCCGCTCGATCGCCCCGATGGTATGACCGACCAGGAGGACACCCTCGTCCTCGCCGCCCACCGCGGACACAGGCTGGGAATGCTCGTCAAGACGGCGGGGCTCCTCGCCTTGCGCGAACGGCATCCCGCGTCCGACCGCATCATCACCTACAACGCCGAAGAGAACAGACCGATGCTCGACATTAACGAGAGCATCGGATTCACCGCCGTCGCCTACGAAGGCGCGTGGCGAAAGGACCTGAAATGACGACCACCACAGGGACCAGGACAGACGGGACCAGGACAGCAGAGACCAGGGCAGCGCTGAGCATCGAGTCGCTCGTCGTGCCGGAACGACTCGACGAGCCGGATGCCGCCGACTTCCTCGCCTTCGCCGCGCTGAACCGCCGGATCTGCGAGCACGACGCCGGTCGCCCGGAGCTCTGTCCGTCGCCCGAGGAGATGCTCCCCGCCTGGCGTGACACCACCGACATGCTCTCGCTCGGTTTCGTGGCCAGACGCGGGAAGGTGATCGTCGGGATGGTGGCCGTCTACATCTCGCAGGAGGAGGGCTCGACGATCGCCGAGTTCGACCTGCTGGTCGCCCCCGAGGAGTGGGGCGAGGGCATCGAGGACGCGCTCCTGGCCCGTGCCGAGGAGGAGGGCCGCCGGCGCGCACGCACGAGTCTGCAGACGTGGACCCTGCACCGGCCTGCCGAGGGCGCGGACGCGATGGACGCGCTGACCCCACGCACCGGCTGGGGACGCGTCTCCGAGACGCCGCTGGCCGCGTTCCTGGGACGGCACGGCTACGCGCTGGAGCAGGTCGAGCGCAACAGCGAGTTCGATCTGCGCGCGGACGCGGCACCCCTCACGGAGATGCTGGAACGGGCGTGCACGGCAGCGGGCCCGGACTACCGACAGCTCTCCTGGACCCTCCCGACCCCGCCGGAGCTTCGCGACGGCTTCGCCGCGATCCTCGCCCGGATGGCGATGGACGCCCCGAGCGGCGACCTCGACATCGACGAGGAGCGATGGGACGCGGCCCGTGTCGAGCGCCGGGAGCGCCATTTCGCCGAGGCGGGACAGCTCGTCTCGGTGGCCGCAGTGATCCATGAGCCCAGCGGCGTGCTCGCCGCGTACAACGAGCTCGTGGTCGGGGCCGATCGCACCCGCGTCACCCACCAGTACGGGACGCTGGTGCACGCCGAGCATCGCGGGCATCGGCTCGGGACGATCGTCAAATGCGCGAACCTGCTGCGCTGGCGAGAGCTCGTGCCCGACTCCCCGGTCGTGTCGACCTTCAACGCCGAGGAGAACCGCCCGATGCTCGACATCAACGAGGCGATCGGCTTCGCCCCCGCGTCCTACGCCGCGGCCTGGCAGAAGCCGGCGGGCGCCTGAGGCACGGCCGCGGGCTCGTCATCCGCGGGGATGACGTCCGTGGCCGCATCTCACCCTCTGGACCGACGACGCGGGCCCGGCATCTCACGAGGCTGGAAGCATGAACGCTCCCGTGCTCGATGCCCACTCCCTCACCAAGTCCTTCGGTCCCACCACGGCCCTCGCCGGCGTCGACCTGTCGGTCCGCGCCGGCGAGTCGGTCGCGATCATGGGGGCGTCCGGCTCCGGCAAGACGACGCTCCTACACGTCCTCGCCGGGATCACGACCCCTGACGCCGGGCAGGTGCTGTTCACGCCACCGGGAGGGGCGACGGCCGAGATCACCGCCCTCCGGGAGACGGCTCGCTCGAAGCTGCGTCGGGAGGCGTTCGGATTCGTCTTCCAGCAGGGGCTGCTCATCCCTGAGCTCACGGCGATCGAGAACGTCGCCCTCGCCCTCATGATCAACGGCGTCGCCCGTCGCGACGCCCTCCAGCACGCGGCAGGGTGGCTGGCCTCCCTCGGCCTGGCCGGATACGAGGAGCGTCGGATCGGTGAGCTCTCCGGGGGCCAGGCCCAGCGCGTCGCGATCGCCCGCGCGCAGGTGACCGGCGCACAGGTGGTGTTCGCCGACGAGCCGACCGGCGCACTGGACTCCCAGACCTCGTCCGAGGTCATGGACGCGCTGCTCTGGTCGACGACCGGCCAGGGGCGCACGCTCGTCGTCGTGACCCATGACGCCGACGTCGCCGCACGTTGCACCCGCACGGTCGCCGTGCGCGATGGCCGAGTGCTCTCCGCCGGGGTGTCCGCATGAACCGCCAGGTCCTCACCATCCTCCTCCGCCCCGTTCGCGGGCAGTCCGGCGTCGTCGCGCTACCGATCGTCGCGTTCGGCGTCGTCACCGCTCTCGTCCTGACCGTGCTCGGCGGTGCGCAGACGTTCTGGACGTGGCAGGACGACCTCGCGCCCATCTACGTGGTCCTCGCCGCGATCGCACTCGTGCTGCTGATCGTCCCGCTCCTCGGGCTCGGCGGGGCCGCTGCCCGGCTCTCCGCCCGGCGCAGGGACGAGAGGCTGTCGACGCTGCGCCTCCTTGGTGTGACCCCCGGCGGCGTCACGATCGCGACCGTCGTCGAGTCCGCGCTGGTGGCCGCGCTCGGCGCGCTCGCCGGCATGCTCTGCTACTTCGCGATGACACCGCTGATCGGCCTCATCCCGTTCCGTGGTCAGCCCCTGGGGGTCGCTGCCGTCATCCTTCCGGCATGGCAGATCCTCGCCGTCCTCGGCGGCGTGGTCCTGCTCGCCGCACTCAGCGCCGTCGTCGGACTGCGCCGTGTGGTGATCTCCCCCTTGGGCGTGCGCATGCGGGCGCAGGCCTCCCCCGCGCACTGGATCCGTGCCGTGGTCCTCGTCGTGGTGATGGCCGCGGGCATCATCGTGTCGCAGCAGTTCGCCCAGGTCGGCGGGATCATCGTCTTCGTCATCCTGGTCGGCGCCTTCGCATTCGCCCTGGCGATGCTGAACCTCGTAGGGCCCTGGATGCTCAAGGTGGTCGCACGGAGTCAGCTCCGTCGCGCCGAGCGTCCGGACCGGCTGCTGTCGGCACGGATCGTCCTGGACTCCCCCAAGGCCGCGTGGCGTCAGGTGAGCGGGATCTCGATGGCCAGCTTCATGGCGGTGTTCGCAGGAACCGGCGTGGCGCTCATGGCGGACGCCGCCTCATCGGACATCAACCCCGAGCAGATCCAGCTGGTCGCCGACATGCGCACGGGACTCATCATCACCCTGGTCGCCTCGTTCCTCATGGTCGCAGCCTCCGTCGGGGTGAACCAGGCATCCGCGATCCTGGATCAGCGGGAGCTGAACAGGAGCCTGCACTTCCTCGGGATGCCGATGGAGACGGTGGACGGCGCCCGGCGCCGAGCGATCATGTCCCCCCTGCTGGTGACGGCTCTGGGCTCGGCGATCTGCGCCGGTCTGCTGATCTTCCCGCTGCTCGGGATGGCCCTGATCCTGGCGCCGCTGTCGCTGCTGACCATCGCCGCGGTCCTCGCCACAGGCATCGGGCTGGTCTGGATAGTCACACGCCTCACCCGCCCGATCCTCGCCCGCGAGTTCGCGGGCTGAGCGCGCGCCGCTCAGGTGAGTGAGACGAACGCGACGGACTGCGCCCTCCTGGTGCGCTCGGCCTGGGGGTTCAGGCCGACGCTCCAGGACGGGTAGACGCGGAAGCCGCGTTTCCCCGGGGAGGAGGCGGACCGGGTCACCCCCAGCGCATCGAGATGGGAGGTGGTGAAGCGGAAGACCCCGAACCGCTGATCGTCCTGAACGAACACGAGAAGCCCGGCCGTCTGGTCGTCCGTTGCGAAAGGCCGCGTCCCGCCGAGCGGATCACGCGTCCAGACGGCGACGAAGGCGCCGGGCTTCTTCGGTGTCACCCGTGCCGTGCGCAGCCGCCATGATTCGGAGCCGATCCGCACGAGACCGGACTCGTAGGCGCCGCTCTGCTCCTCGAGCCATGGCCCTTCGACCGTCGCATCGAGGCCTCCCAGCCTCACGTACCGTTCAAAAGCCGAGAACTCCACCAGCGCAGCTTACGTGTCCCGCGCGCGCGGAGTCTGACCGCTCCGATCGCTAGGATTGCCCAATGACGTGCGGCAGGCGTGTCCGCGGCGTGCACGCCGTCTTCGCGGCATCAGTGCTGAGCCTCGGCCTGCTGCTCTCCGCGTGCACGGGAGACGGGGAGTCTGCGGCGTTCCAGCGGGAGTTCGCCGACGAGTCGTCGATCGAGTCGATGGAGCTCACGAGCCACGATAACCAGCCGTTCACCGGCGGCGTGAGCGGCGACGTCATAGTGCGCGAGGCCGTCACCGACGCGGAGTTCACGGAGCTCGCGGCTCGCGTCGGCAGCTACACCCGCGAGCACGTCGGACGGATGCGTGGCCGTGTGTCGCTCGTCGTCCGCGGCCTTGAGATGGTCGTGACCGGCGACGAACAGACCGATGACGACCATGTGCGGCTGCTGCTCGCCCTGCGCACCGACATGAGCGTGATGTCGGCCGTCATCGCAGAGGTCTCGGTCTCGGTGGGGACGACGACCGCCGAAGAGGCGATCCGGCTCGCGCGCAATCTGCCTGCCAGGCTGGAGGATGTCGCAACGGACCGGCCGTGGCAGTTGTCCGTCCGCAGCGAAGGGGGCGAGGTCGCCGTGACCGGTGACGCCACCGCGATGGCCGCCGCCGTGCGGCTATGGGAGACGCTCAGTGCCTCGGTGCCGCTGACCGGCATCCGCGCTCAAGAGGACTCGGGGGTCACCGCCACGCTGCGGCACGAAGCCGACGTCTCCCGCGCGCAGGCGGTGGTCGCCGGCATGGCTCTCGGGGACGACATGACGCCGACGTTCGCGAGCGACCTGGTTCGCCTCGGCGACTCCGACGGAGAAGACGCGCGTCTCCTGCTCTCGCGCCTCGACCCCGACATGCGCGCGAGGATCGCCTATGTATGGATCTCGGACACGCGGATCCAGGTCGCGGTCCGCACCGAGGCCGACTTCACGGTGTTGGCCTCACCGGTCGACACCGCGCTTCCGTCGCACATTTCCGAGGCGTGGCTGGTGCTGTCCGACGACGTCGAGACGCGTGTTGCCGTACGCCCGGCGAGCGCCGATCGATAGGCGCGCGCCTCAGCGTTTCGGGAGCCCTGCGGGCGGACGCTGACAGTTCGGGCAAAGGTGCGACGAGCGGTTCATGAACGCCTCGCGCACGACCTCGGTGCCGCAGCGCGGGCACGGCTTGCCCTGCTGACCGTAGGCATTGAGCGAGTGCGCGAAGTAGCCGGCCTGGCCGTTGACGTTCACGTACTGCGCGTCGAAGCTGGTCCCGCCCTCGGCCAACGCCTTGTGCAGAACGGTGCGGACTTCAGCCAGGAGCCGGTTCACCGCGACCGTCGAGAGCGCACTCGCGGACGTCTCGGGATGGATCCGTGCCGCCCACAGCGACTCGTCGGCATAGATGTTGCCGATCCCGCTGACCAGGCCCTGATCGAGGAGCACACGCTTGATCGCGCTCCCCCGCTTTCGGAGCGCTGCACGAAGGGCATCGTCATCGAAGGCCGGGTCCAGCGGATCCCGTGCGATGTGCGCGACCTGCGTGGGGATCAACGGATCCTCCGTGCCCCACCCGGCCGGCCGTGCGTCCGGCGTCGCGACCAGTCCGTCGACGGCGAGGGAGCCGAACGTCCGCTGATCGGCGAACACGACCGCCAGCTCGCCGTGCACAGGGTGCTCGACGAAGACCCTGATCCGTTCGTGTCGCTCCGGGTTGGCGTCCGGCCGGCGCAAGAGCATCTGCCCGCTCATGCCGAGATGCCCCACGACCGCATCCGTCCGGTCCGCGAGCGGCATCCAGAGGAATTTCCCGCGTCGCGCGACGGCCGCGATGCCCGCGCCTTCGAGCCGTGCGACGAAATCCGCCGCCCCGCCCGCATGCCGGGTGAGCGCACGCTCGTCGAGGACGCTGACGGACGTCACACGAGCACCGGCCAGTGCCGGGGCGAGGCCCGCTCGGACGACCTCGACTTCGGGGAGCTCAGGCATCACGAACCTCCCGCGACCGTCGCAGGTCCGTCAATCCCGACCGCCGAGCACCTGCCAGGCGCGCAGTGCCGCGGCCATCTCGGCGGCCTTCTTGCTGGTTCCCTCACCGGTCGTGCTGACCTCGCCGACGACGACCGTCGCGGTGAAGAGGCGATCGTGATCCGGCCCGGTCGAGTCCACGGAGTACCGCGGTGGCGTGGTGCCGAGGCGCGCCGCAAGCTCCTGCAGGCTCGTCTTCGGGTCCATCGCAGCGCCGTACCGCTCAGGGTCGGCGAGAAGCGGCTCTGTGAGACGGAGGACCATCTCGGTGGCCGCCTCGGACCCTGCCGAGAGATAGGTCGCTCCGATGACCGCTTCCATCGTGTCGGCAAGGATCGAGTCCTTGTCGCGACCGCCGGTCTGTTCCTCACCCCTGCCGAGGAGCAGGTGCTGCCCCAGGCCGATGGTCCTCGCGACCTCCGCGAGAGCCGTCGTCGAGACGACGCTGGCGCGCCGCTTCGCGAGCGCGCCCTCGTCGAGGTCGGGAAGGGTGGTGAAGAGCATGACCGTCACAGCCTGCCCCAGCACGGAATCACCGAGGAACTCGAGACGCTCGTTGTGCGGGATGCCGCCGTGCTCGTACGCGTACGAGCGATGCGTCAGAGCCAGCTCCAGCAGCTCCGGGGCGATGTCGACACCCAGAGTCTCTGCAAGAGGCCTCGTCCCCCGAGGGACCTCTGTCACGATCGCCTGCGTCGGATCAGACGTCGGCGACCTTGCGGCCCTTGTACTCGAGGAAGAGCTCCGTGCCCTGCGAGTCGGTGACGACCTTGGCCTGGTGCGGCCGGCTGTAGACGACCTTGCCGTTCTCGATGGTCTTGACGAGCGTGGGGGCCTCCGCCTTCCACTGCGCGCGACGCGAGCGGGTGTTCGAACGGGAGACCTTGCGCTTCGGGGGGTTACCAGCCATGGCTACTTACCTTCTGTGTTCTCGGGCGCGCGGTCTGCCGCGCCCCCTTGGTCTGTGATCTGCTGGAGCGCGCTCCATCGTGAATCGATGGGAGCGGTTTTCTCCGTTCCGGTGCTCCTGGCCAGCCGCTCGCCGGTCTCAGGATCGAGACCGGGGCAATCCGGCTGGCACACCGGCTGAAACGGGAGCGACAACACGACCGCATCCCTGACCAGAGTTTCAAGATCCACGTGGTCGTCTTGAACCTCGAAGTCGTTCGCTTCCTCACCAGGATAGGCGAAAAGCTCCTGAAACTCGACTTCGACAGGCGCCTCGATGGGATTGAGGCATCGTCCGCACTCGCCACGGTAGGTCGAGTCGACCGTTCCAGAGGCGAGGATGCCCTCATGGACCGACTCCAGACGGACGTCGACGACGACCTCGGTGCCCGCCTCGACGGACACGAGCCCTTCGCCCCATCGATCCTTCAGGTCCACGACGATCTCGTGCTCGCGCATCTCGCCGGGGTGCCGGGTGATGTCGCGGACCGGGATGACGAACGGTCCGTTGAATCGGGTCTTCACCCCCTCAGTCTACCGGCCGGGGCCTGTGCAGGACCGCGGACCGTGACGGGGCCGCTCAGAGACCGCGGGCGCCGGTGTCCAGGAAACGCGAGACCGGCGCGGGGACGAACGGGGACACGTCGCCGCCGAGCGCCGCGACCTGTCGCACCAGCGAGCTGGACACGAGGGCGTTCGCGGGGTCGGGAAGCAGGAACACCGTCTCGATGCCGGCGAGGTGGCGGTTCACGATCGCCATCGGCGACTCGTAGGCGACGTCCACCTGCGAGCGGAGCCCCTTGACCAGGACACCCGCGTTCACATCGCGTGCGTAGTCGACGAGCAGGCCCATGCTCCAGGAGCCGACGATCACGTTTCCCGACACGCCGACCTCGGCGATGGACTCCTCCAGGAGGGCCAACCGCTGCGCGACCGGGAGCATCGCCTGCTTGTCGGGGTTGTGCACCACCAGCACGTGCAGCTCGTCGTAGAGGGCGGACGCCCGACGGATGACGTCGAGATGGCCCAGTGTGGGCGGATCGAAGGAACCCGGGACGACGGCGATCCGGCTGCTCATTCCTCCAGCCTAGCGGCGGCGCTCCGGGTTTCGTCCAAGACCCGGATCCCGTGCGCCCGCATGTCCGCCCGAGTCAGCTCTTCGAGAGCGCAGCCCTGTCCTCTTCGCTGAGCCGTCGATCGATGGCCTGACGGAGGCCGGGATGCGCCTGGAGCCCCGGATCCTCGGCGAGGATCCTCTCGGCGACCTCCCTGGCCTGCACGATCAGCTCGGCATCCTTCACCACGCGCAACAGCTTCAGCGAGGAGCGGACCCCCGACTGCCGGGCGCCGAGCACGTCGCCCTCCCCCCGGAGATCGAGATCGATCTCCGCCAGGACGAACCCGTCGAGGGTTCCGGCGACGGCGTCGACCCGCTCGCGCGCCGGTGTCCCCTGCTCGGCCTCCGTCACGAGCAGGCAGAGTCCGGGGACTCCCCCTCGACCGACGCGCCCTCGCAGCTGATGAAGCTGCGAGACGCCGAACCGATCGGCGTCGAGGACGATCATCGTCGAGGCGTTGGGCACGTCGACGCCGACCTCGATCACGGTCGTCGCCACGAGCACATCGATCTCGCCGCGGGCGAAGGACTGCATCACGGCGTCCTTCTCCTCGGCCCCCATGCGCCCGTGCAGCCCGGCGACACGCAGCGCGCCGATCCTCGGATGACTCGCCAGCGCCGCGAGGAGCTGGACCACGCCCCAGCGCGGCCCCGTCGGCGCCTCGCCCTCGACCTCCACGGCCTCCTGATCCGCCTCCGTCGTGTTCCTGTCGACGTCGATCGCCGCGCATACCGCGAACACCTGCCGCCCCTGGGCGACCTCCTCCGCCGCCCGCTCCCACACCCGCGGGAACCAGCCGGGATGATCGGCCAGCGGGGCGACGAACGTCTCGATCCCGGCGCGTCCCGCCGGCATGCTGCGGATCACCGAGGTGTCGAGGTCGCCGAACACCGTCATGGCCACGGTCCGCGGGATCGGCGTCGCGGTGAGCACCAGCGCGTGCGGGCTCGATCCCTTCGCCCGCAGCGCCTCCCGCTGCTCGACGCCGAACCGGTGCTGCTCGTCGACGACGACGAGCCCGAGGTCCGCGAAGGTCGTCTTCGCCCCCAGCAGCGCATGGGTGCCGACGACGATGAGCGACTGTCCCGAGGCGACCCGCAGCGCGGCCTTCCGCCGCTCCGGTGCCGACATCTGCCCGGTGAGGAGCGTCGGCATCACCTCCGGGGCGAGCTTCGGTCCGAGCATCTTCGTGATCGAGCGGAGGTGCTGCCCGGCGAGCACCTCGGTGGGCGCGATCAGCGCCGCCTGCCCCCCGGACTCGGCGACCTGGAGCATCGCTCGGAGGGCGACCAGCGTCTTGCCCGAGCCGACCTCTCCCTGCACGAGCCGGTTCATGGGCGATTCCCCGACGAGGTCCGCCGCGATCGTGGCCCCGACCGTCTCCTGGTCCGGCGTCAGCGAGAACGGCAGCCCGGCATCGAAGCGCTCGAGGAGCCCGCCGGGTCTCGACGCACGACTGGTCGCGGACAGGCCGCGGACCTGCAGGCGCTGTTCGAGCAGCGCCGTCTGCAGCGTGAGCGCCTCGTGCATGCGCAGGGTGCGGATCGCCGGGCCGATCTGGTCCTTGGTCTCGGGACGGTGCACGCGTTCGAGCGCCGTCCGCGCATCGAGCAGCCGTTCCTCGTGTCGGAGGTCGTCCGGCAGCGGCTCTGGCACGGTGTCGAGATCGTCCAGCGCGATCGCCACGAGCTTCTCAATCTGCCAGGTCGCCACCGCCGCGGTCGCCGGATAGATCGGGATCGGGCGGGTCACCACGGTGTCCGCCTTGCTGCGGGCCTCCCCCTCGTCATCGAAGAGCTCGTACTGCGGATGGGCGAACTGGGTCACGCCCTTGTACCGCCCGACCTTCCCCGAGAACACGCCACGGCGCCCGAGTCGGAGCTCCTTCTCGCGCCACTCCAGCTGCCCACGGTGCTTGCCGAAGAAGGTCAGCGACATCCGGCCGACCCCGTCGCCGATCGTGACCTCCATCATCGCCCCGCGCCGCGCCTTCATGTCGCGGACCGAGACCGACATGACCTCGGCGACGATCGTGACGGTCTCGCCGACCGGGAGATCGAGGATCGGGGTGAGCTCCCCGCGACTGGCGTAGCGTCGCGGATAGTGCGAGAGCAGATCGGCCACCGTCGTCATCCCGAACGCCTTCTCGAGCGCCTTCGCATTGGCGCTGCCGAGTGCGCCGTCCAGGCGCGTCTCCAGGGTCAGGGACATGCTCCGAGTCTAGAGTCGCGCATCGACATCCTCCTGCGGCTGTCCACCGGCCGACGCTCTGGCCGGTTGCGCGGACCGCCGACCACGTCGGTGACCGCCCAGTGACCTCCGGTGACCGTTCGGTGACCTCCGGTGACCGTTCGGCGGCCTCCGGTGACCGAATAGGGTGTTCGGGTGACGAGAATCATCGCCGGAGTCGCCGGGGGCATGCGTCTCGACGTCCCCGGGACCGGCACCCGCCCGACGAGCGACCGGGTGCGCGAGTCCCTCTTCGCAGCGCTGACCTCATCCGACGCGATCGACGGCGCCCGCGTCCTCGATCTCTACGCCGGCTCCGGTGCGCTCGGTCTGGAGTCCCTCAGCCGGGGGGCCAGAAGCGCTGACCTCGTCGAGAAGGGCCGGGCGGCCGCGACGATCATCCGCCGCAATGCCGGCCGGATCGGCAAGGCCCTCGGCGACGGGGCCGCGGTCCGCGTACACGAGAGCGCCGTCCGTCCGTTCCTCGCGCGGGCGACCGGTCCGTACGACCTGGTCTTCTCGGATCCGCCGTACGACCTTGCGGACGCGGAGATGACCGCCGACCTCGTGGCGCTCGCACCGCTGCTGAGCCCGGATGCGGTCGTCGTCATCGAGCGCGCCCGTCGCTCCTCGCCGCCCGATCTGGACGCGGCGGGCCTTGAACCGATCCGCGACCGCGTCTACGGCGACACCACGCTCTGGTGGGCTCGCCCCCGCTGAGCGCTCCCGGACCGTCGCGGCCCTCGTTCCCGTCGCGGCTCTCGCTCCGGTCGCCGCTCTCGCTCCCGTCGCGACTCTCGTTCCGGTCGCGACTCTCGTTCCCGTCGCAACTCTCGTTCCGGTCGCGACTCTCGCTCCCGTCGCGACTCTCGTTCCGGTCGCAAAAAGTGCCGTCCAAACCGTCCGGAGGCGGCCTTTTCTGCGACCGGAACCGTGGCAACCCGCGACAACTGCCACGCCGTGACGGACGGTCACCCCGTGACGGAGTCCCAGTCGCGATAGGGGTCCCAGCCGAGGGCGCCGACCGGCTCGCCGTCGACCGTGACGGGAGCATCCGCGATCGTGGGGACGACGAGGCCGATCACCCGGAACCCTGAGGGCAGGATGTCGGGCGGGAAGGTCGCGAGCAGAGCGTGGTCCTCGCCGCCGGCGAGGGCGCGGCCGGGATCCGTCCCGAGCGCGTCGCGCCGGAGGGCAAGCGTCACCCCGGAGGCTCCGGCAAGGCGTCCCGCGTCGAGGGCGAGGCCGTCCGACACGTCCATCATCGCCGTCGCGCCGGCCACCGCGGCGAGCGGGCCCAGACCGATCGGCGGAGCAGGACGCAGCTGTGCGCCGAGCAGCGCGCTCTCCCCCTCCCCGAGCGCCGAAGGATCCACCGGAACCGGCTCCCCGTCGCGCCGGAATCGGCCGAACAGCACCGCGAGCCCGGCGGCCGCGGCACCCAGCTCCCCCGCGACCGCGACGACGTCGCCGACCCGCGCGCCCGATCGTCGGACGGGTGCACGGCCTTCGAGGTCGCCGAGAGCGGTCACCGCGATCGTGAGGACATCCGACACGGTCAGATCCCCGCCGACCACGGCGCAGCCTGGAGCGAGGGCCGCGCACGCATCGCGCAGGCCGTCTGCGAGCTGCTCCACGAAGGAGACCGGCATCTCCCTAGGGATCGCGAGCGCGACCAGCAGTGCGGTGGGTCGTGCGCCCATCGCCGCGACATCGGCGAGGTTCACCGCCGCCGACTTCCACCCCAGGTCGTAGCCGCTGGACCAGGCGAGTCGGAAGTCGGGGCCGTGCACGAGCGTGTCCGTGGTGGCGACGACCGATCCGGACGGAGCAGCGATCACCGCGGCGTCGTCCCCGGGGCCGAGCAGTGCATGCTGTGCCGCAGGAGTCCGCGTCAGGATCGCGCGCAGCAGCTCCCCCTCCGAGACGTCGCCGATGCGCGGGGAGGACGGCTCTGCGTTGTCGGGCATGATCTCAAAGGTAGCCTGGACTACATGCGTCGCCTCCGCCGTCTCACGACCGCCGTCCTCGTCGTGGCGGGGGTCTTCGGTGCTGCCGGCTGCTCCGCGGCGGCCGTTCCTCTCAAGCCCGCGGCGGACGCGAACGACCCGCTCTGCGCGGAGGTGTCGGTGCGTCTCCCCTCCGCCTTCGAGAACTCGGTGGGACCGGCTCAGGAGCGCCGCTGGACCGATGCGCAGGCGACCGGCGCCTGGGGGGACCCGGTGTCGGTCACCGTGACCTGCGGGCTGGAGCCGCCCGGACCCAGCACTCTGCAGTGCGTGACCTTCCAGAACGTCGACTGGCTGGTGGATCCGACCGACGCGCCCTGGCTGCGGATCACGTCCTACGGGCGCACACCGGCGGTGCAGGTGAACGTGAACTCCACCGCGATCAGCCCCGACAGCGTGCTCGACGCGCTGGGTCCGAAGCTCGCGACCCTCCCGGTCGATGCGCGGTGCACGGCGCCGGACACGAACCCCACCGCTCAGCCGACCCCCTGAGGCGCCCCGGACCCCGCCCCGGCGCGGTCCGCACGGCCTGCCCGTCCCGCACGGCCTCAACCGCGAGACTGCAACTGCGTTCCGAGACAGCGCAAAAATCGCGCAGTCTCGAGACGCAACTGCAGTCTCGGCGGGGAGAAGCGTCGAGAGGGGCGGGTCAGCGGCGCAGGCCCGCCTCGATGAGCTCGGTGATGAGGTCGCGGTAGGACAGGCCTGAGGCGATCCAGCACTTGGGGAACATCGAGATCGGCGTGAAGCCGGGCATCGTGTTCAGCTCGTTCACCACGATCCCGCCGTCGGCCGTGAGGAACATGTCCACCCGCGCCAGCCCGCGGCCGTCCACGGCCTCGAATGCACGGACGCCGGCATCGCGGATCGTCGCGATCTCGGCGTCGGTCAGCTCCGCCGGGCACACGACGTCCACGCCGTCTCCGCCCAGGTACTTGCCCTCGAAGTCGTAGAAGCCGCGGTCGGTGAGGACGATCTCCCCGGGAACGGACGCACGAGGGCCGTCCGCGCCCTCCAGCACGGCCACCTCGATCTCCCGCCCGGACACCCCGGTCTCCACGAGGACCTTGTCGTCCTCGGCGAAGGCCAGCGCGAGCGCCGCGTCGAGCTCAGCCGGGTCGGCGGGATCGGCGACCTTGGAGACGCCGACGCTGGATCCGGCACGGGCCGGCTTCACGAACAGCGGCGAGCCGAGCGCGAGCACCCGCGCCCGGATGCCCTCGGGGTCGCCGGCCCAGTCGCGCTGCCGCACCGTGATCCAGGGCGCGACGGGGATGCCCGCCGCCTGGAGCGCGATCTTCATGAAGTGCTTGTCCATGCACAGCGCCGAGTCGAGCACCCCTCCCCCCGCGTACGGGAGGCCGATCGTGTCGAAGTAGCCCTGGAGGGTGCCGTCCTCGCCGTGGGGGCCGTGGAGCAGCGGGAGCACGGCGTCGACGAGCCCCAGGGACTCCACCTCGCCTCCCGCGCGGGTGACCCGCAGCGTGCGGTCCCCGCCGGGCTCCGGCCACTGCACACGCGTTCCGTTGTCGACGACCTCGGGAAGATGGGCGGCGTCCAGCGGGAACTTCGCCGGGTCGTCGTCCTCCAGGACAAACGCGCCGTCGCGGGTGATCCCCACCGGAATCACGTCATAGCGTTCGCGATCAATCGCGTGCAGCACCCCGCCCGCCGTGGCGGAACTGATCGAATGCTCGCTGGAACGCCCGCCGAAGAGCACCACCACTGCCTGCTTGTCCATTCTGGGTCCTCTCCCCCTGGGGGGTGTCGTCGTCGGTGGTCAGGTGAGGCGCGATGTCCCGCGGATCCATGGTGCCGTCCAGCACCATCTTGACCTGCTCGACGATCGGCATCTCCACGCCGGCGGCGCGGGCGAGCTGCAGCACCGGGGCGAGGGACGCGAGCCCCTCCGCCGTCTGCTGCATCTGCTTGACCACGTCCTGGTATCCGTATCCCTGTCCGAGCAGGCGCCCGGCGGTGTTGTTGCGGCTGAGGGGCGACTGGCACGTGGCGATCAGGTCGCCGAGGCCGGCCAGTCCCTGCAGGGTCTCGGGCTGGGCGCCGTTGGCGACCGCGAAATCGGTCATCTCCACCAGCCCGCGGGTGATGATCGACGCCTTGGTGTTCTCCCCGTAGCCGACGCCGTCCACGATGCCGATGGCGACGGCGATGAGGTTCTTCAGGACCCCGCCGAACTCCGTGCCGATCACATCGGTGTTCACGAAGCTGCGGAAGTAGC
Organism: Microbacterium resistens; assembly: GCF_031456305.1. GTDB lineage: Bacteria > Actinomycetota > Actinomycetes > Actinomycetales > Microbacteriaceae > Microbacterium > Microbacterium resistens_A. Next base: position 130,981 of record NZ_JAVDUM010000002.1, on the reverse strand, counting down.
CGTTGCGCGCCGCCCTGGCGACCGCATCGGCGGTCTCCTGGCTGTTCGAGGCGATCACGGCCGCCGTCGGCTGCTCCCGGGCGATCTCCAGCGCGAGGTTCGGACCGGAGGCCACGGCGATGCGGTCAGGATCGCAGCGCAGCTCCTGCTCGATCACCTGGCTCATCCGCAGGCCGGTCCGACGTTCCACGCCCTTCATCAGGCTCACGACCGGCGCCTCGCTGTCGGCGAGCAGGGGGCGCAGCGCCTTGAGGTTCTCGCGCAGCGACTGGCTCGGCACGGAGAGGTAGACCTGCTCGGCTCCGTCGAGCGCGAGGGCGAGCTGATGCGTCGCCGTCATCGCGCGCGGCAGGTTGATGCCCGGCAGGTACTGGGAGTTGCGCTTGGCCTCGGCGATCTCCTGGGCGAGCTCCGGCCGCCTCGCCCACATCGTCACCTGGGCTCCGCCATCGGCGAGGATCTTGCCGAAGGTCGTGCCCCAGCTGCCGGCTCCGATCACCGCGACGCGGAGTCCGGAGGCCTCACGCCGGGAGAGGGCTGTCCTACGAGTCAAGGCGTCCGGTCTCCTTCTGGCCGTGCTCGGTCGGGTTCCAGCGCTTCGCCGGAGCCTTCTCGCCACGGGCCTCTTCGAGCAGCGCGGTGATCGCGGCCATCAGCCGGTCGTTGGCGATGCTGAGCGCCGCCGACTCCCCCGCGCGTCCCCGCAGATCGGACAGGTCCACCGGCTCTCCGATCAGGACCTGCACGCGCTTGCGCGGCGGCCACAGGCTCAGCCCCTTCGCGTAGCGGCCCTTGATGTTCTGGGTGCCCCACTGCGCCATCGGGATCAGCGGGATGTCGCCGGAGAGGGCGAGTCGCACCGCACCGGACTTGCCGCGCATCGGCCAGAGCTCGGGGTCGCGGGTGAGCGTCCCCTCCGGGTAGACGATCACGCCGCGGCCGTGCTCGACAAGCGCCGTGGACTGGATCAGGGTCTGCTTCGCGGCCGAGGCGGAGGAGCTCCGCGCCACCGGGATCATCCCGGTCCTGCGCAGCGCCCATCCCAGCACCGGGATGCGGAACAGGCTCTCCTTCGCCATGAAGCGCGGCGCGCGGCCCAGCCTCCATACGGCGACGGCGACCACGAGCGGGTCCAGCTCCGAGTAGTGGTTGGGCGCGAGGACGAACGCGCCCTTCTCGGGCAGCCGCTCCTTGCCCCGGATCTCCAGCTTCGCCGCGAAGGAGATGAACGGGACCACGAAGATCGCGAGCAGCCAGAACAGGCTCGGTCGCGTCTTCTCCTGCGAGGCTCTGGCCATGGTTCAGCCGATGACGTCGTAGTCCGCGCCGAGGGCGTCCAGCTTCAGCAGGAACTTCTCGTAGCCGCGGCTGAGGATGTCGACACCGGAGACGGTGGACTCGCCGGTGGCCGTCAACGCGGCGATGACGTGGCTGTACCCGCCGCGGAGGTCCGGAACGACGATCTCCGCGCCGTGCAGGGGCGTCGGGCCGGTGATGACCGCGGCCTGCTCGAGGTCGCGCCGGGGCACGCGCCGGGGCCCGTCCTGGAGGCCGTGCGGGTGGACGACGATATCGGCGCCCATCTTCACGAGGGCGCCGGTGAAGCCCATCCGGTTCTCGTACACCGTCTCGTGCACGATCGAACGGCCGGGCGCCTGGGTGAGGGCGACGATGAGCGGCTGCTGCCAGTCGGTCATGAAGCCGGGGTGCACGTCGGTCTCCACGATCACGGGCTTCAGCTCGCTGCCGCGGCGGAAGAGGATCCCGTCCTCCTGGATGTCGAACCAGCCGCCGGCCTTGCGGAAGACGTTGAGGAACGTCAGCATCTCCTGCTGCTTCGCCCCGCCGACGAAGATCTCGCCGTCGGTCGCGAGCGCGGCGCTCGCCCAGGAGGCCGCCTCGTTCCGGTCGAAGATCGAGCGGTGGTCGTAGCCGCGGAGCGTCTCGACGCCCTCGATGAGGATCACGCGGTTGGGCTCGTAGGAGATGATCGCGCCCATCTTCTGGAGCAGCGCGATCAGGTCCATGATCTCGGGCTCGATGGCGGCGTTGCGCAGCTCCGTCGTGCCCTGGGCGCGGACGGCGCTGAGCAGGACCTGCTCGGTGGCGCCGACGCTCGGGTAGGGCAGGTGGATGTTCGCGCCGCGGAGCCCGTTGGGCGCCGAGAGACGGATGCCGCTGGGCAGCTTCTCCACGACCGCGCCGAACTTGCGCAGGGCGTCGAGGTGGAAGTCGATCGGGCGGTCGCCGATGCGGCAGCCGCCGAGGTCGGGGATGAAGGCCTGTCCGAGGCGGTGCAGCAGCGGGCCGCAGAAGAGGATCGGGATGCGGGAGGCGCCGGCGTGGGCGTCGATCTCCTCGAAGTGGGCGGACTCCACCTCGCTCGGGTCCAGGACGAGGGAGCCCGGCTCGTCGCCCTCGGAGACCCGCACGCCGTGGACCTCCAGCAGCGACCGGACGACCGCCACGTCGCTGATGACGGGAACGTCGCGCAGGATGCTGGTGGTCTCGCCGAGGATGGAGGCCACCATCGCCTTGGTGGCGAGGTTCTTCGCGCCCTTCACGTCCACTCGCCCTCGCAGCGGCCGCCCTCCCCGGATGGCCAGGACGTCGCCGGTGAGCGGAGACCCGCCGCCTGCGGGGATGGTGTCGCGGAGGGGTGTCGTCATTCGCTGGGCCTCTTCTTCCTCAGACGGACCACGGCCGGAGCCGCCGGGGCGGATGCCCCCGGCCCACGCTGCCCCCGCTCAGCGAGCGGGGAGTGTGCGTGGCCGCCACGACTCGCGGCGGGCCTCGAACTGCGCGATCTTGTCTTCGTTGCGCAGCGTGAGCCCGATGTCATCGAGCCCTTCGAGGAGCCGCCATCTAGTGTAATCGTCGATCCCGATGGAGGTCTGGAAGTCGCCGATCACGGCGGTGCGGGCCTCGAGGTCGACGGTGATCGTGCGGCCGGGATCCTCGTCGATCAGCGCCCAGATCCGCTCGATGTCCGCCTCATCGACGGTGGCGGCGAGAAGGCCCTGCTTGCCGGAGTTGCCTCGGAAGATGTCGGCGAAGCGCGGGCTCAGGACCACACGGAAACCGTAGTCCCGCAGCGCCCAGACGGCGTGCTCACGGCTGGAGCCCGTGCCGAAGTCGGGTCCCGCGACAAGGACGGAGGCGTTCCGGAACGGCTCCTGGTTGAGCACGAACCCCGGGTCCTGGCGCCAGCCGTGGAACAGGGCGTCCTCGAAGCCGGTCTTGGTCACGCGCTTCAGGAAGACGGCGGGGATGATCTGGTCCGTGTCGACGTTCGAGCGGGTGAGCGGGGCTGCGACCCCGGTGTGCGTGACGAACTTCTCCATGTCAGTTGCTCCCCTCGGTCTCGAGATCGGCGGGACTGGACAGCGTCCCACGGACGGCGGTCGCGGCGGCGACCAGCGGCGAGACCAGGTGCGTCCGTCCGCCCTTGCCCTGGCGTCCCTCGAAGTTGCGGTTGGACGTGGACGCGCATCGCTCCCCCGGCGCCAGCTGATCGGGGTTCATGCCGAGGCACATCGAGCATCCGGCGAACCGCCACTCGGCACCGAAGTCGGTGAAGACCTTGTCCAGCCCTTCGGCCTCGGCCTCGAGGCGGACGCGCGCGGACCCGGGGACGACCATGACGCGCACACCGTCGGCCTTCTTCTTCCCCTTGACGATCGAGGCGAAGGCGCGGAGGTCCTCGATCCTGCTGTTCGTGCAGGATCCCATGAAGACCGCGTCGACCCTGACGTCCTTCAGCGGCGTGCCCGGCGCGAGGTCCATGTACTCCAGCGCCCGCTCGGCCGCCGCCCGCTCGTTCGGGTCGGCGATGGCCGCGGGATCGGGGACCGCGGAGGAGAGGGAGCTGCCCTGCCCCGGGTTCGTCCCCCAGGTCACGAACGGCTCCAACTGGTCGGCGTCGACGAAGACCTCGGCGTCGAAGACGGCGCCGTCGTCCGTGGGAAGGGTCCGCCAGTAGGCGACCGCGTCCTCCCAGTCCTGCCCCTCCGGGGCGTGCGGGCGTCCCTCCAGGTACGCGAAGGTCGTCTCGTCGGGAGCGACCATGCCGGCACGGGCCCCCGCCTCGATCGACATGTTGCAGATCGTCATCCGCCCCTCCATCGAGAGGGCGCGGATCGCGCTGCCGCGATACTCCAGGACGTAGCCCTGTCCGCCTCCGGTGCCGATCTTCGCGATCACGGCGAGGATGATGTCCTTCGCCGTCACTCCGGGGCGAAGGGTCCCGTCGACGTTGATCGCCATGGTCTTGAAGGGCTTCAGCGGCAGCGTCTGGGTGGCCATGACGTGCTCGACCTCGCTGGTACCGATGCCGAAGGCCATAGCGCCGAAGGCACCGTGGGTGGAGGTGTGCGAGTCACCGCAGACCACCGTGATCCCCGGCATCGTGAGGCCCAGCTGCGGGCCGACGACGTGGACGATCCCCTGCTCGGCGTCGCCCAGGGAGTGCAGCCGGACCCCGAACTCGGCGGCGTTGCGACGCAGCGTCTCGATCTGCGTGCGGCTGGTGAGGTCGGCTATCGGCTTGTCGATCTCCAGCGTCGGGGTGTTGTGGTCCTCGGTGGCGATCGTGAGATCGAGGCGACGCAGGGGTCGCCCCTCGGCGCGGAGGCCGTCGAACGCCTGAGGACTCGTGACCTCGTGGACCAGGTGGAGGTCGATGTAGATGAGGTCGGGCTCGCCGTCCTCGCCCTTCACGACGAGATGGTCGTCCCAGACCTTCTCCGCGAGGGTGCGGGGTCGTGACGGCGCGGTCGCTTCAGTGGTCATGTCGCATTTCTCCTGGGTTCGGCGTGCGGCCAGAACGAGACTCCGCGACGAGGAAGGCCTAGATGATCGAGGTCTCGTCGCGGCTGCTAAGGAGAAGCACCACCGCCTGCATGCCGGTCAGTTTACACCGGCATGCAGGCGGTGGTGACCGCGTCACTCCGAGAGCGTCGAGGGCTCGCGCTTCTTCTCACGCGACGAGGCGATGAGGCTCGCGACGGTCGCGACCGCCATCGAGGCGAAGATGACCCCGAGCGACACCCAGTTGTTGATGTCGGGCGCCCACTCGATCGGGTGTCCGCCGTTGATGAACGGCAGCTCGTTCTCGTGCATCGCGTGCAGGATCAGCTTCACGCCGATGAAGGCGAGGATGAAGGCGACGCCGTAGTGCAGGTACCTCAGCTTCTCCAGCAGGTCGCCCAGGAGGAAGTAGAGCTGACGCAGACCCATCAAGGCGAACAGGTTGGCGGTGAACACGATGAACGGGTTCTGCGTGACGCCGTAGATCGCCGGGATCGAGTCGACCGCGAACATGAGGTCGGTGACGCCGATCGACACGAAGACGATCAGCATCGGCGTCCAGATCCTCTTGCCGTTCACGACCGTGCGGAGCTTGGCACCGTCGTAGTCGTCGCTGATGTCGATGCCCCGGCGCAGCATCCGGATGATGAAGTTCTCCGTCTGCGCATCGTCGTCGTGCTTCTCCGGCAGCGCCTGGCGGATCGCCGTGAAGACCAGGAAAGCACCAAAGATGTAGAAGATCGGGCTCAGGTGCTCGACGGCCGCGCCGACGACGAGGATGAAGATCGCGCGCAGGACCAGCGCGATGATGATCCCCACCATCAGCACCTCCTGCTGATAGCGCCGAGGTACGGAGAACTGCGCCATGATCAGCACGAAGACGAAGAGATTGTCGATCGAGAGGCTGTACTCCATCGCCCACCCGGTGACGAAGTCGACCGCATCCTTGGTGTCGCCGAGGAGGAAGAGGATCCCGGCGAACACGAGCGCGAGCGTGACGTAGAAGACGACCCAGAGGGCGGACTCCTTCGTCGACGGGATGTGCGGGCGCTTGAGGATCAGCAGCAGGTCGCCGAGAAGGATGAGGGTGAGCACCACCAGCGAGGTGATCTCGAACCAGACGGGGATTTCCACAGGCGTGGTGAACCTTTCGAGAGGTCGGTCAGGGCCGAAAGTCTCTCCCCCGCGTGGGAACGCGGTACGCGCCCGGGAACCTCGATGCGGCTCCGTGATGACGAACGCGCGATGACGGGATACTCCCTCTCGCCCTGTCAGCATATCGGACCGCAGTACGTCCATAGGCTCGTCGTGATGAAATGTTCGTCGTGAACGAGACCACGGACCTGCCGACGCCCCTGGAGACCCCCGCACGCAACCCCTGGGCGAAGGGCATATCCTCGCTCATCTTCGTCAGCCGCTGGTTGCAGGCTCCCCTCTACGTCGGTCTGATCGCCGCCCAGCTGATCTACGTCTGGGTGTTCATGGTGGAGCTCTGGCACCTCATCGAGAACGTCTTCTCGGGCCACGGGCTCAACGAGGCGCAGGTCATGCTCGCCGTCCTCGGTCTCATCGACGTCGTCATGATCGCCAACCTGCTGATCATGGTGATCATCGGCGGCTACGAAACCTTCGTCTCCCGCATCAACGTGGACGGCCATCCCGACCAGCCGGAATGGCTCTCGCATGTGAACGCCAACGTGCTCAAGGTCAAGCTCGCGATGGCCATCATCGGCATCTCCTCCATCCACCTGCTGAAGACCTTCATCGAGGTGGGGGCGATGAGCCCGGAGGGGACCTCCCAGTACACCCCGACCGGCGTGTTCTGGCAGGTGACCATCCACATGGTGTTCATCCTCTCGGCGCTCGCTCTCGCCTGGATCGACCGGATGGCGCAGCACACGCCGGCCAAGACGGCGGCCGAGCAGACCGCCCACTGAGAGCGCCCGCCCCGCGAGCCTCGCCGTGTACGAGCGGATCTGAGACGATTCCCCCACACGCGACACTTACCCGGTGAGAGACACCGAACGGAGCGGGGATGGCGCACGAGCAGGATGATGCGACGCTGGTCGCACGAGCGGCCGAGGGAAGCGAGCACGCTTTCCGCAGCCTGTACCGCGCGTACGCGCGCCCCGTCTACTGGATCGCGCACGGCATCCTCGGCAGCGCCGCGGATGCCGAGGACGTGGTGCAGGAGACCTTCGTCACGGCGTGGCGGAAGCTCCCCGGCCTCGTGCTGGCCGGGGAGTCGCTGCTGCCGTGGCTCGCGACGATCTGCCGGTTCCAGGCCGCGAACCGGCTGCGACGCCGCCTGCGCGACCGCGCGCACGAGGGCGGCGCGGTCGATGAGACCCTCCCCGGCACCATCGACGTGGAGCAGCAGGTGATCAGCGCGGAGCTCGCCGAGCGGATCGCCCGCGAGCTCTCGGGCATGAGCGATCTGGACCGCGAGATCTTCCGCCTCTGCGCCGCCGAGGGATACGCCTATCAGGCCGCCGCCGAGGAGCTCGGCATCGCCCACGGCGTCGTCCGCAACCGTCTCTCCCGCGTGCGCACCCGCCTGCGCGGCGCTGTGACCGAAACGGAGCCCGCATGAACACCCAGAACCCCGACGCTCCCCGGAACGCCGCCGAGCCCGACCACCCCGAGCTGCCCGACCTCCCCGACCTCCCCGAGTTCTCCGACGAGGCCGTCGATCGCGTCGAGGACGCCGTGTTCGCACGCATCGCGGACGAACGCACCGCCTCGACCGTCCGAACGTCCGCGAGGTCCCGTGCTCGCCGACGTCGCTGGCTCACCGCCGGCGGGGTGGCGGCGGCCTTCGCCGCCGGGGTGCTCGTGACGCCGGCAGTCCTGAACGGCATGGGCGAGTCCGGGTCCTTCACGTCCGCAACGGTCCCGCAGCCCGCCGATGCAGTAGCAGAAGGCGGAGCCCTGTCCGAAAGCGTGAGCGGGCAGGCTGCCGATAGCGCCAGCGGGGCGAAGGCCGACACCGGCACCAGTTCCGGCGTCCGGTCCTCGACACCCCGCGAGGTCGTCACGACCGGCAACGCGACCGTCCGCGTCGACGACGTCCGGAAGGCCGCGGATGCGCTGACCGCGCTCGCCGAGACGCACGGAGGGTACGTCGAGAGCGTGACCGTGGGAACGACCGACCCGAAGACCGGCGCGCTCCTCCCCGATACTGCCCCCGGCTCCGCCCCGACTCCCGAGGACAACGGCTGGATCAGCCTGCGGGTCCCCTCCGCGGACCTCACCGAGGTGATGGCCGCGCTCGGGGACTACGGGAAGGTCGAGTCGTCCTCGATCGGCAAGAGCGACGTGACGGCCGCCGCCGTCGACCTCCGCGCCAGGATCGCCTCGTCCACGGCCTCCGTGGAGCGGCTGACCGCACTGATGGCGAATGCCGGATCCGTCTCCGAGCTGCTCGAGGCGGAGGTGGCGCTGACCGACCGGCAGGCCCAGCTGGAGTCCTACCAGCAGCAGCTCACCGATCTGGAGTCGCAGATCTCGATGTCCTCGCTGCAGGTGACGCTCTCGCGCACCGCGCCGGCGGCAGCCGACCCCGCCGGGTTCGGTGACGGCCTGAGTGCGGGCTGGACGGGCTTCATCGTCTCCCTGAACGCGCTCGTGGTCGCCGCCGGCTTCGTCCTCCCCTGGCTCGGCATCGCCCTTCTCCTCGGCCTCGTCGTCTGGGGCATCGTCCGTCTCGTCCGCATCCGCCGGCGTCCCCGTCGTGCGAGTTCCGCAGACGAGTCCTGAGCATCGTCTACGGTGGGCGGCATGGAAGGGATCGCCGCCCGCCGCCGTGAACCGGCTCCGATCGGCCTCGCGGCGACTGCTCTCGGCGCGGGGATCGCCGGAGCGTTCCTCCTTTCCGCGCAGGGCGACGCCGTCCTGATGGGCCGGTTGCTGCTGACCACGATCGGACCGCTGTTGTCCTTCGCGGCGGCAGCGCCGGCGTTCCTCGCTCATCGCACCACGGTCGCCGCGTCGCTCTGCACGCTCGGCTGCGGGGCAATGGCGATCGTCCTCAACGGTCTCGCGATCGACGCCTGGTACCAGATGGTCGATGAACGAGCACCGCTCGCGCCTCCGTGGGTCCTGTTCGTCCTCGCCTGCGTCGTCGCCGGTCTGGCGGCGCTGGCAGCCTGGCCACAGAGCCGATTCATCGCGTTCGCCCTCTCCCTCCCTGCGGCGGCAGCGGTGTTCCTGATTATCGCGATCCCCTTCACGTCGATCGGGCTTGCCGCCCTCGCGCTGTCGATGACGCTCCTCGGGAAGCCGCATCGGCGGGCGCGAGGGTATCCGCTCGCGTAAAATCGGCACAATGACCGACGAGCCCTTCGACGAGCCCCAGAACAACGAAGGCTCCGACCTCGGCGCCGGCATCGACCCCACCGATCTCGCCACCACTCTGCGCGTGCTCGCGGAATTGCACGAGATCAACAAAGCGCATCCGGACTTCATCGCCGTGCGCCGGGCGACAGCCGCGATGTTCAAGGCCGCCAAGCGCGTGCGCCGCAGGGAGATCCGTGACGCGATCGCCGATGCCGACAGGGCCGTCGTCGCCCGGACCGCCACCGGCGCTCCCGACCGCATCGACGACGAGACGCGCGGCGTCGATCTGACCACCAGCTCGGAGGCGCCGATCGCGGGAGAGCTGATCAAGCCGCGCAACTGCTACATCTGCAAGCAGCCCTACACGATCGTCGATGCCTTCTACCATCAGCTCTGCCCGGACTGCGCCCGCTTCAGCCACGGCAAGCGCAACGCCCGCACCGACCTCAGCGGCAAGCGCGCCCTGCTCACGGGGGGCCGCGCGAAGATCGGCATGCACATCGCGCTGCGTCTGCTGCGCGACGGAGCCCACACCACCATCACGACCCGCTTCCCCCGCGATGCCGTTCGTCGCTTCTCGGCGCTGCCCGACTCGGCCGAATGGCTGCACCGCCTGCGGGTCGTCGGCATCGATCTGCGCGACCCGGCCCAGGTGATCGGCCTCGCCGACTCGGTCGCCGCCCAGGGGCCGCTCGACATCCTCATCAACAACGCCGCGCAGACCGTGCGCCGGTCGCCGGGTTCGTACTCGCTGCTGGCGGACGCCGAGCTGCACCCGCTCCCCGACGGCCCCCTCCCCGAGATGGAGACCTTCGGGCACACCGCCGACCCCCACCCGCAGGCGCTGCAGGCATCCGTCGACGCCCACCCGCTGCTGTCGGTCGCGGCGCTCGGCGGCACGGTCGCCGAGCAGGGCGGACAGGCGCTCACCGCCGAGGATCTCGCCCGGGTGGCGATGGCGCCGGGATCGTCGTCGCTCGAGAAGCACGCTGACGGCACGGCCATCGACGCCGGCGGGCTCGTGCCCGATGTGAACAGGGTCAACAGCTGGGTGCAGTCGATCGAGCAGGTCGATCCGCTCGAGATGCTCGAGGTCCAGCTCGCGAACACGACGGCGCCCTTCCTGCTGATCAGCCGCCTGCGCGCCTCGATGGCCGCCTCCGACGCGCACCGCAAGTACGTGGTGAACGTGTCGGCGATGGAGGGGCAGTTCTCCCGCCGCTACAAGGGGCCGGGGCATCCGCACACCAACATGGCCAAGGCCGCGCTCAACATGCTGACCCGCACCAGCGCGGGCGAGATGCTCGAGAAGGACGGCATCCTGATGACCGCCGTCGACACCGGCTGGATCACCGACGAGCGCCCGCACTACACGAAGGTGCGCCTGGCGGAGGAGGGCTTCCACGCCCCGCTCGATCTCGTCGACGGCGCCGCTCGTGTGTACGACCCGATCGTGCGGGGCGAGGCGGGCGACGACGTGCACGGCGTGTTCCTGAAGGACTACGAGCCCAGCCCGTGGTGAGCGGACTACTCGCGCACGGAGTCGCTCGACACGAACGGCGGAAGTTCGCACTCATCGGCGACGTCGAGCTCCACCCAGTACTTGGAGAGCCCCGCGCCCGATGCCTCCTCGACCTCTGAGAGAGGGGTCGTAGCCGGGTGCGCGGTGTCGAGTGTGAATGACCGCCGCTCAGCCCTCACCGGTATCCGTGGATACGAGACGCCTCGAATGGAGCGAACCGTGCCGGTGACCTCCCAGTGCGGCACATCATCAGGCGTCTGATCGTGGTGCTCCTCCTCGAAGCGTGAGAGCCCGCCGGGCGTTGTCGAGGCCGGGTCGGCGGCGAGCAGGTTCCAGATCACATCGTCCCCGACACGGAACGCCGCGCCGCAGCATGCCTGCTCCCATCGCTTCACCACCACCTCGATCCGCATACGCCGAGTCTACGAACCGCCATCGAGTCATCGCCTACCCCGGCTCGACCTACCTTTCTGCCGGTATCCAAGCCGCGCTCTGCTGAGACAGAGCAGCTGCTCAACATCTCCTCGGGTATACCCGACGTGAGCGCATTCCCCAGCGCCGCCTGGTTGCGTGCAGAACGCCGTGTGCTCACCACGACGACGGAGAACGAACTCGGGTACGCCGACCCGCAAGGCGCTTTTCGGAACTCGGCGGTGTCAGCTGCCGCCAACCGCCCCGTAAATTACAGGGTTCAACACGAAGCGGCAGGTTATCAGGGCAATGATCGTCAATACCGCTACTCCCCCGGAGGCGACCAAGGCTGTCCGCACGCGAACCTCAGATGACCTACTGGCATTCCATCTGATGAGCAGCAATCCCAGGAAGCCCGATAGGAGCGGTGCAACCGCAATGAAAAGTATGGCGGCCGCATACAGGTAAGTCAGCGGGTTCGTGGCGTAGAGCAGTCCGAACATCATCAGGAATCCCACATAGGCTGTGAGCGCAGCTCCGGCAACGCCTACGACGATCGCAGCCCACAGCGACAGCCACGACGAGTCCGGAATCCTCGCGATCAGTACCAGTCCGGCAATGATCAGAACGAACGCGGCGAAGTAGCTCCACTCCGCTAGGAGGTTCTCCGTGGGCTGCACCAGCGCGAACATCCGTATGCCAAGGGTGTGCGCGATGGAGATGCTGCAACCGACGGCAAGCAGGATGACCGCGGCGCACCGTGCCGCCCAGACGGCACGGTGCTGAACCTTCGGGGCGGCCGGGTCGTTCACGTCACAGTCCCCCGAGCGTCTTCAGCGCATCAGAGAACGCTAGCCCGATCTGCGTTGCAGTCACATCACTCGTTGGCAGCGGCACGTCGGCCAGGAGAGTGGCAGCAAGGGATCCCCAAGCTGTCGTGAACACCGACTTGCCTGCGGCGGCGGCCGTGCTCAGATTGTTCCGATCCAACTCAATTTCTTTCGTGTCCTCGGTATGGAGCAATTGGCTGATGGACGTTCTTGGATGATGCAGTCAGCGTTCGTAGATCGGAGTCACGGGAGCGGTCGGATCGGGGCGAAGCGTCAGCACATCCCTGGGTTGAACCGTCCAGCCTGGCCTCTTTTCAATGCTGCCGATACCGCTGGTGCAGAAACGGTCGTTGATCCCTGAGATGCTGTCGTTCTCCGCAACTGTGTACGTAGAGAGGTGCCCCTCGGCGTCAACGGTCGTCGTCCCTGACGCACCGACACGAGGACCGGTGTCCTGCATCTCACCCAGCAGCGCTGCGGTATATGGATCGCTCTCTTCAGCTTTCGTGACGGCGATCGCAGAGTTCGACACGCACGGTCCATCGCCATCGGAGTCAACAGGAATCCCCATCCTCCCCGCGTTGGTGGTGAACCACAGGTATTTCGGATCCTCATCTGACTCCAAACCGCTGGCACCGGTCGGGGTTGGGCTCGGCGTGCTCGTCACAGCATGGGCCGTCGTCACATCTGGATCGCTCGTTGTCGGGGCGCAACCGGTCAAAGCGCCTACGAGGGCCAGACCAGCCGCCGAAGCATGGAGCATCCGGTCACTGTTTGACATGGCTAGCAATCTAGCTTGCCCTGTCGACAGTGGATTGAAACTCCATGCTCCTTCGCAGAAGTTGTCAGCATCGCTGGAGTCTCTGTACCCAAGCTGCTCATCAGTCCCCCAACGCTCGGGCGAGACCGGTCCTGAAGAACATGTCGTCCGGCGACTCTCGACGTGTAGCTTCTGGAAACAGGAAAACCCCCGCCTGAGCGGGGGTTTTCTTGTGTTGGTGACCCCAGCGGGATTCGAACCCGCGTTACCGCCGTGAGAGGGCGACGTACTAGGCCGCTATACGATGGGGCCGTCTTCGCGGGGCTTTCGCCTCGCGACAACCGTTCAAGTATGACATGTGCCTCCGTGCTCGCCAAATCGCTGCCGCCTTCGCTTTCCCGCCGGGAGTGTCGTGGCGATGTTGCCCGAACGGAGGCGACGGAGTTGACTCTTCTCATGCGCGTCACCAAGCACGAACACGCCGCCCTCCGCATCGACGACCACCGGCAGACGCTGCTCGTCGACCCGGGATCGTTCACGCTCCCCCTCGATGACCTCGGCGATCTCGCCGGCGTCGTGATCACGCACGAGCACCCTGATCACTGGACCCCGGAGCATCTCGACCGAATCCTGCGCGCCTCGCCCGGAGTTCCGATCTTCACGACAGCGGGCGTCGCCCGCGCCGTCTCGGAGCGCGACGTCACCGTGGTCGCTCCGGGTGACACGGTGTCGGCCGGAGCATTCTCGCTCCGCTTCTTCGGCGGGCCCCATGCGGTCATCCACTCCTCGCTCCCGACGATCGAGAACCTGGGCGTCCTCGTGGACGACGAGCTGTACTACCCCGGCGACTCGTACACGGTGCCCGAAGGGGTCGCCGTCGGCACGCTCGCCGCACCGCTCGGCGCACCGTGGCTGAAGATCGGCGAGGCGATGGACTTCGTCCTGGCCGTCGCGCCCCGCCGAGCCTTCGGCACGCACGACATGACCCTCTCCGTCATCGGCAAGGAGATGCACCGGCAGCGACTGCGCTGGGCGACCGAGCAGGGCGGGGGCGAGTTCTTCGTCCTCGAGCCGGGCGACGAGCTGGAGGTCTGAGTGGCGGATTCACCCGCCGCCGAGATCGCCCTCGACGAGGACGGGATCCGTGACCTCCTCCGCGCCTCGGCACCCGATCTCGCCGACCTCCCGCTGCGCCTGGTCGCGGAGGGCTGGGACAACGCGGTCTGGCGCCTCGGCGAGGACCTTGCCGTACGGATCCCCCGGCGGGCCGTCGCGGCAGAGCTGATCGAGCACGAGCAGCGGTGGCTGCCAGAGATCGACGACCGCCTCGCCCCTCTCGGCGTCGCCACACCACGACCGGTGCGGGCCGGCCGACCCGCCGCCGGCTTCCCGTGGCCGTGGTCGGTCGTGGCCTGGGCCGAGGGCATCTCCGCGGATCGGCAACCGCAGGCCGAACGCCGGGACTGGGCGCAGTCCCTCGGACGAACGCTCCTCGCGCTCCACGTGGAGGCCTCGCCCGACCACCCGGTCAATCCCGTGCGCGGCGTGCCGCTCGCGCTCCGCGACGACGCGATGCGGGAGAACGCAGGACTGGTCGCACTCGACCGCCCGCGACTGGCGGCCGCCCTCCTCGCGTGCTGGGACGAGGGTCTCGACGCCGCACCGCACGCCGGCGCGCCCATCTGGATCCACGGCGACCTGCACCCGGCGAACATCGTCGTCGCGGGCCCTCGACTGGCGGCCCTCGTCGATTTCGGCGACGTCACCGCCGGCGACCCGGCCTACGACCTCGCGATCTCCTGGCTCGGCTTCGACGCTGCAGGACGGGCGGAGTTCCGGTCGGCCTTCGCCGGCCAGTACGACGCCGACGCCTGGCGGCGCGCGCGAGCCTGGGCCGCCGCCGTCACCCTCATCCTCCTCGCCCGCAGCGACGACCGGCCGGCGATGGCGGCGATCGGCGAGACCGCCGCCATCGAGCTGGTCGGCACCGTCGCAGAGGACTGAGACCGACGCCGGAGTTTGCCGGTGCGGGCGTCGCGGATCGAAAGTCGCGGATCGAGAGTCGCCGGTCGCGTCAGGCCTGCCTGGGTTGACCCGCCCGAACGCTCAGCGCGCGGGAGAGATGATCGCGCTGCTCGATCACCAGCCGTCGGAGCGACGCCGGGGCGTCCTCGTTCCCCGCCAGCCAGGCGTCGACCGCAGCGGTGCTCCCGGCCTCCGGGAAGAGACCGATCACGAGCCGCTGCGCGAGCTCGATGCTCCGGCGAGACCACGCATCCCGGATCCGATCGAAGTACTCCGCATCGAACCCCGCAATGAGGTCGCGACGCCCACCAGCACGGAAGCCGTCGATCACGGCGTCGAGGTGGTCGTTGCTGAGCGTCTCGTCGGTCCACGCGGCCGCCCAGGCGGCGGCCCTCACATCCGCCGCGGGGCGGGATGCCATCGCGCCGATCGAGGCGGTGCGTCCGCTGGCGGTGCGGTCGCGGGCGAGCTCCGCGTCCACATCGGCCGCTGTCGCGTGGCCGGTCGCCACGAGGGCCGTCAGCAGCGTCCATCGCAGATCAGGGTCGAGCGGCAGCCCCTCCGGAGCTTCGCCTGCGAGCATTCCGCCGAGCTCGGCATGCCGCGCGTCGTCGAACCCGGAGGCCGCCGCGAAGGCGCGGGCCCAGATGAGCTGGGCATCGCTCGCCGGCGAGGCCGTCGTCAGCGCAGTCCACGTCGACTCGGTCCACTCCCTGCGCTGCGCCTCGCGCTCCTCCTCGGGCACGAAGTGCTCCACGGCGAAGGCCGCGTTCAGCAGCACCCCGCCGAGAAGGGCGCTGTCGGACTCCGCGGGGGCATGACGCCGGGCGATCCGGAGGTAGCGAGCGGCGGGGAGCTCGCCGTCGCGCGTCGCGTTCCAGAGCGCCGACCAGACGAGCGCCCTGGCCAGCGGATCGGCGATGCCCGACAGCGCCTCCTCGACCGCGTCGAGCGACCGGTCATCCAGCCGCACCTTCGCGTAGGTGAGGTCGGAGTCGTTGACGAGCGTCAGGTCGGCCGGGGCCAGGTCCACCGGGGTCCGCGCATCGATCAGGTCCACGGGGACGCGCTCGCGCAGGGAGAGCACGCCGTCGCGGAGGTCGTAGAGACCGACCTGCAGCCGATGCGGACGCGGCTCGGACTGGACGAGCACGGCCGATCCGTCCTGCCCGTCCGCACGCTCCAGTGAGAGCGTCGTCACCCCGGTCGTCTCCAGCCACGCGCGCGACCATCCGCGCACGTCCCTCCCCGAGGCCTCCTCCAGCTCGACCAGCAGGTCTTCGAGCGTGGTGTTGCCGAACGCGTGCCGGGCGAAGTAGCGCCGCGCACCCTCGAAGAACGCGTCCTCGCCGACGAACGCGACGAGCTGCTTCAGGACGGCGGCGCCCTTCGCATAGGTGATGCCGTCGAAGTTGAGCTTGGCCGCCTCGAGATCCGGGATGTCGGCGACGATCGGATGCGTGGTCGGCAGTTGATCCTGCGTGTAGGCCCAGGCCTTGCGACGGTTCGCGAAGGCGACCCATGCCTCGATGAACCCGGTGGCGGCGACCGAGGCGTGCGACCCCATGTAGTCGGCGAAGGACTCCTTCAGCCAGAGGTCGTCCCACCACCTCATCGTGACGAGGTCGCCGAACCACATGTGCGCCATCTCGTGGAGAAGCGTGTTGGCGCGCGCCTGGTGCTGAGCCCTGGTCGCCGCGCCACGGAAGACGTAGGCCTCGGTGAAGGTCACGAGACCGGGATTCTCCATCGCGCCGAGGTTGTACTCGGGCACGAAGATCTGGTCGTACTTGCCCCACGGATACGGGAAGGCGAACGCGTCGGCGAAGAAGTCGAGCCCCTGTGCGGTGAGCTCGACGATCTCGTCCGCATCCAGGTGCGGAGCGAGGGACGCTCGGCACAGGACGCCCAGGGGCACGATGAGATCACCGCGCCGCCACTCCGCATCGACACGGTGGTACGGGCCTGCCGCGACGC
Source organism: Microbacterium resistens (assembly GCF_031456305.1). Lineage (GTDB taxonomy): Bacteria > Actinomycetota > Actinomycetes > Actinomycetales > Microbacteriaceae > Microbacterium > Microbacterium resistens_A. Next base: position 114,309 of record NZ_JAVDUM010000002.1, on the reverse strand, counting down.
AGGTGATGTAGCTGGAGATCGGCAGGGTCGGCGCGAACTCCACCGACTGCGCGTCGTCGCTCTCCGAGGTCGAGACCGGGCTCTGGTTCGACAGCACCCGCCAGCCACGAGGGGCGCGGATCGAGAACGTGTAGGCGGCCTTCATGTCGGGCTGCTCGAAGCAGGCCATCACCCGGCGGGAGTCGGCGGGCTCGTACTGCGTGTAGAGATAGGTCTCGCCGTCCACCGGGTCGACGAAGCGGTGCAGCCCCTCTCCGGACCGGCTGTAGCGGCCGACGGCCTCCACTATGACGGTGTTCTGCGCGCCGAGGCCCGATACCGCGATCCGGGCGCCGTCCCAGCGCACCTCCTGCTCGACGCCGTTCACCAGCACCCGACGTACCTCTTCGCCCAGGAAGTCGAGCCAGGTCTCGTCGGTCTCGGCCGCGAACTCCAGCGTGGTCGTCGACGGGAAGCCGGTGCGCTCCCCGTCGGGCGCCCCGGTCAGGTCGAGCTCGACACGGATGCGCTGGGCGGTCACCGCCGCGGATCGCGCGGCGGTCTCTTCCCTGGTGAGGTTCGCGGTCGTCATCCCTCCATCGTTTCACGGGCCGCGGCCGCTCCCGGCCGTGGGACTCCCTGGCCGAGAGGGGTGCGCCGCGGACCGCTCCGTGCAAGGCTCGAAGCACCAGGAAGGCTTAGAGCACGGGAAGGAGGACGACATGCGCGCACGACCCCGCCGGACCGCCCTGTTCGCGGTCGCGATGCTCCTCGCGCTCGTCCCGATCTCGGTCGGCTGCGGCTCCCCCTCCCCCGACACGACCGACTCGCCCTCCCCGGCCCGCTCCTCGATCCCGACATCGAGCGGGGCACCGACGACCATGTCGCCGCCGGATGCCGCGCCCCTCCGGCCGTCGGGTGCTCCGTCGGAGCTCGCCCGAGGGCTGGAGGCGCCGTGGGGCCTGGCATTCGGCGACGGGTTCACGCTGATCGGGGAACGCGACACCGGCCGCATCCTGCGTCTCTCCGCCGACGGTGGGCTCACCGAGCTCATCCGCGTCGACGATGTCGTACATGGTGGCGAAGGAGGTCTCCTGGGCCTCACCCTCGACGGGACCGGGCGGCTCTACGCCTACTCGACCGGTCCGCAGGGCAACCGGGTGCAGCGGTTCCCTCTCGACGCCTCCGGGACGACCCCCGGCGCTCCGGAGACCCTCATCGGCGGGCTGCCTTCGGCGCGCAACCACAACGGCGGACAGCTCGCCATCGGGCCGGACGGGATGCTCTACGTATCCGTCGGCGATGCCGGCGATCGCGCGGCCGCCCAGGATCCGGCCTCGCAGGCCGGAAAGATCCTGCGTCTCACACTCGACGGCGGCCTCCCCTCCGACAACCCGTTCCCCGGATCGGCGGTCTTCAGCCTCGGGCACCGGAACGTCCAGGGGATCGCCTGGGCGGCCGACGGCCGGATGTTCGCCTCGGAGTTCGGACAGGACACCTGGGACGAGCTCAACGAGGTCATCCCCGGCGGAAACTACGGCTGGCCGGAGGCCGAGGGCATGTCGGGCGTCGACGGTTTCATCGACCCGATCGCGCAGTGGGCGCCATCGGACGCCAGTCCGAGCGGAATCGCGGTGGCGGGCGGCTCACTGATCCTCGCCAATCTCCGCGGCTCGTCCCTCCGCGCGGTGCCGATCGCGGACCCGGGCGCGGAGCGCGTCTACCTCGACGGCGCGCTGGGGCGGATCCGCACAGCCCTCCTCGCCCCGGACGGCACGCTCTGGATCCTCACCAACAACACCGACGGCCGCGGCTCGCCCGCCGAGGGCGACGACCGGCTGCTGTCGATCCCCCTGAGCCCGACGCCCTGACGGACCCGACCGGCTGCAATCGGCGCTCGGCCCAGGAGAATTCCTCACCCAGGAGCGGAGAAGCGCCTCACCCCCGCAGGAGCGCCTCCGCGTCCTTGCCCGGGGCGGCCGCCTCCGCCTGATCCAGCGCTCGTCGGAGGTCGTCGAGAAGGTCGTCGACCTCCTCGAGCCCGATCGACAGACGCAGGATGTCGGCGCCGGGCCGTGCTTCCGCGGCGACGGGACGGTGCGTGAGCGCGGCGGGATGCTGGATGAGGGAATCGACTCCGCCGAGCGAGACCGCGTGGGTGAAGAGCCGCACGGCGCTGGTCGCCGCCGAGGCCGCTGCGTACCCGCCACGGAGCCGGAAGGCGACCATGGCGCCGGGCCCGCGCATCTGGCGACCGATGAGCCCCCGCTCGTCGTGCGACCCCGGATAGAACACCTCGGTGACCGCGTCCTGGGCGCCCAGCCATTCCGCGACCCGTCTGGCGCTCTCCTGCTGCGCGCGCAGACGGACAGGCAGGGTCGCCAGCCCGCGGTGCAGCAGATAGGCGCCGAGCGGATGCAGCACGGCTCCGGTGATCGCGCGGACGCCGCGGAGGGCGACAGCCGTCTCCTCGGAGCAGGCGATGACCCCGGCGATGACGTCACCGTGGCCGCCGATGTACTTCGTCGCGCTGTGCAACGACATCGCGGCGCCGAGGTCCAACGGGTTCTGCAGGAGAGGGGTCGCGAAGGTGTTGTCCACCAGCACCGGGACTCCTCCGGCCTGCCGGACGACCCCGGCGATGTCCACGAGATCAAGCGTCGGGTTGGCCGGCGTCTCCAGCACGACGAGACCGGTGTCGGGACGGATGCTCCGGGCGACCTCGCCCTCGTGGCAGAAGGTCGTCTCGGTCCCGAGCAGCCCGGAGTCCAGCAGATGATCGGTGCCGCCGTAGAGCGGGCGCACCGCGACGACGTGCTTCTTCCCCGCGCCGTTCGCGTGCGAGAGGAGAGCGGCGGTCATCGCCGCCATGCCGGAGCCGAAGGCCACGGCGGTCTCGGCGTGTTCGAGCAGCGCCAGCGCCTCCTCGAAGCGGGCAACGGTCGGGTTCCAGAGCCGGGCGTAGACGTGCCCGCCCTCCGGGAGCGGACGACCGCCCGTCGCCATCGACTCGTAGGAGTCCCCGCCGTGCTCGATGTCGGGCAGCGGATTGGTCGAGGAGAGGTCGATGGGCGCGGCGTGCACGCCGAGCGCGGCGAAGTCCGTGCGTCCCGCATGCACCGCGAGCGTGTCGCCGTGCAGCCCGGCCAGCGGCGAGCCGCGATCGTCGAAGACGGGGATGTCGTAGTCGCTCATCCCGACACTCTCCCTCGTCACGCAAAGGACTTCCAGATCTTCTGCTGTCAACGCAGGAAACGGGCGATATTCTGTGATTTCGGCAGTAATGATCCGCAGGGAGATGGTCGCGTTGATTCCCGCACAAGAGCGCCCGCCCGCCGTCGCCGCGCTCGACGATCTCGATCTGCGCGTCCTCGGGGCATTCGCCGAGCGCCCCGAGGCCACGATCAAGGAGCTGGCGAGGGCCACGGGGACGGCGGAGTCCACCTTCGCCTACCGACTGCGCCTCCTCCGCGAGCGTGGCGTCATCGCAGGGCTCCGGGTCCAGCTGGATCCCGCAGCCCTCGGGCGCCCGGTGCAGGCGATGATCCGCGTCCGGCTCGCGAACCACAGCAGGGACGGCGTCGAGTCGCTCTTCGCGATGCTCCAGCGCACACCGGACGTGATCCAGGTCTTCCACATCGCCGGGGCCGACGACTTCCTCGTGCACGTCGCGGTCGCCGACGCCACGGCTCTGCGCGACATCGTCCTGGAGCACATCACCGTTCACGACGTGGTCAGGGCGACCGAGACGCAGCTCGTCTTCGAGCTGCGCGAAGGGGTGGGAATCCTCCCGAGGTCGCCGCGCCCATAGCCGTCACCCGGGCGCGCCCGATTCAGCCCCGGAGTCGGCGCCGGAGGACCCCCAGCCTGCGGCGCAGGCGCACCAGGAAGCTCTTCCCCCGCACGGCGATCATCCGCTTGGAGTCCAGTGCCGCGGAGAGCTCGCGCCCCCACGTCCTCGTCACCGCCTCGTCGGAGAAGTCCTGCGCCCGTTCCCGTGCCGCGACCCTCATCTCCTCAACGCGGGCCTCCGGCAGCCGTTGCAGGTCGACGATCCGCGCCGCCATCGCCGAGACGTCACCGTCCGGAACGAGGTAGCCGTCGACGCCGTCGCTGATGAGATCGGCCGGACCGTACCGGATGTCGTAGGCGATCGGCAGGCATCCTGCCGCCATCGCCTCGGCGAGGACCAGCGGCAGCCCCTCCGACGTCGAGGTGAGCAGGCTGAAGTCCGCGCCCTCGAACCGGCGCCGGGCGTCGGGGGCGAAGCCCCGCAGCACGATCCGCTCCTCGGCGCCCTTCTCACGGATGGTCTCGCGGACGCTCTGCTCCCGCTCACCCTCCCCGTAGACGTCGAGACGGATCCGCTCGTCGGCCACGAGCGCCTCGGCGGCGGCGAGCGCCGCGTGCTCGACCCGCTTGCGATCGGTCAGGGACGCCAGCATGACGCCTGCTCCCCGCTCGCGCGCGCCGCTCCTCCCGACGTCGAGCGCGACGCCGTTCGGGATCACCTTCACGTTCGCCCCGGTCGCGAGGCCGTCGGCGATGAACTCGTCCCGCTGCCGGTTCGTGAGCAGCACGACCGCGTCGAAGTCCGCCGCGCGCCGCAGCGCGAACTCGCGGGACGCGCGGAGCGTGCCCGTTCGGTCGCCGTTGCGATGACCGCCGTGCACGAGATGCACGGTCACCACGTTCTCTCGCCGGTATCCGGCGATGAAGCGCGCCGCGGTCTTGGAGTCCGCGATGAGGAAGCTCGCCGACCGTCCGGTGACACGGTCGAGCCACCAGCGGAACAGCTTCCAGCTCGACGCCCAGTCGCGCACTGGGGCTCCGTCCTCGTCGTATGCGACGATGCGCCGCTTGCCCTGCACGACACGATCGGTCGCCAGCAGCGACCCGTCGCGGCGGAAGCGGTCGGCCGCGATCAGCGCGCCGTCGGCGGACCGGCGCTCACGAAGGAGCACCGTCCCGCCGTCCCGCGCGAGTACGTCGCCCTCCTCCGGATCGAGCGGGGCGTCGGCCTGGACCGGACGGCCCGCCGCCGCAGGCGCCTGCTCGCGGAGGTCGTCCCAGACGTTGCGGATCGCCATGCCGTCGATGAGTTCGCCGGACTCCCGCATACGGGCCTCGAGCCCCGGATAGTCCGGACGGTCATCGACGGTCAGCACGTCGACCGTCACACCGCCCAGCCGCACGAACGCGCGGCTCCGGTGGAGCATCGCAGCCGTCATCCCGCCATAGTTCTCGGGGATGCCCCAGGTCAGCGCGAGATGCCGCCCTGGGGGCAGCGGGGAGGAGGCCTGTCGCATTGAACCGAGCGTACGGGATCGCCCTGAACCGGGGCGGACAGGTGTCAGGGGTTCCCCTCAGGCGGACGGGGGCTCAGGCGGTCGAGGGCTCAGTCGCGCAGGGGCTCAGTCGCCCGGGGCGCTTCACGAGGGCGCAGCACGCCGTCGTGGAGCTCGAGGATGCGATCGGCGCGGGCGAGCATCGCCGCGTCGTGGGTCGCGACGACCGCGGCCGTCCCCCGCTCGTGCACCAGGCGGGCCAGGAGGTCCATAATCTGCGCGCCCGTCTCGCTGTCCAGCTGGGCCGTGGGTTCGTCGGCGAGCAGCAGGCCGGGATCCATGACCACCGCCCGCGCGATCCCGACGCGCTGCTGCTGTCCTCCGGAAAGCTCGCCGGGTCGCTGCATCGCCTGCTCCTCCAGCCCTACCGCCGCCAACGCGTCCCGGACGCGGCGCATGCGCTCGCCGGGATCCACGCGCCGGATCCGCAGCGGGACCTCCACGTTCTCCGCGGCGGACAGGATCGGCAGGAGGCCGGCGGTCTGGAAGATCGACGCCACCCGCTCCCCGAGCATCGCCGTCACGTCGGTCGCGGGGTCGGCGAGGTCCGCGCCGTCGACCAGGACCCGCCCGGCGGTCGGCCGGTCGAGCCCGCCGAGCATGGTCAGCAGCGTCGTCTTCCCCGACCCGGAGCGGCCGGTGACCACGACCAGCTCCCCGGCGGACACCTCCAGACTCGCGTGACGCACGGCCACGACGTCACCGCCGGCCGCGGGATACGTCCGCGAGAGGTCCTCGGCCCGAAGGATCACCGTCATCGCCCGCCCTCCCCATCATCAGAATCGCCAGAATCACCAGGGCCACCAGAATCACCAGAATCACCGGAGTCACCAGGATCACCAGAACCACCGTGAACGGGCGTCGCAGCGCGTCCGTTGCCCGGCTCGACCCGGACGTGGTCCGGCTCCAGCGCGAGACGGACCCGGTCGCGCAGGTCCAGCGTCGCGACGAACTCCGCAGGGAGCTGCATGCGGCCGGCGCGGTCGAGCACGGCGTACTCCTCGGCGATCCGCACCGCCCGTCCCTCCCCGTCCGTGTGCGTGCTGCGCAGCGTCTCTGCGGAGGTCCGACCGTCCCGGATGCGGATCGTGCGGCCGACGTGCTCCGAGACGCTCACATCGTGCGTCACGATCAGCGTGGTCACCCCTCGCTCCCGGTTCACGGTCTCCATCGCACCGAGCACCTCGGCGCTGGTCTGCTCGTCGAGCTCCCCCGTCGGCTCGTCGGCGAGCAGCACGCGCGGCCTGTTCGCGAGGGCGACGGCGATCGCGACGCGCTGCTTCTGCCCGCCGGAGAGCTCGGCCGGGCGGAGGCGGGCGACGTCGGCGACGTCGAGGAGCTCCAGGAGCGCATCGCCGACCGGACCGCGTTCGGCCCGGGGCACGACGCCCGCGACCGAGTGCGCCATCGCGATGTTCTCGCGCGCCGACAGATACGGGAGCAGGTTGCGGCCCGACTGCTGCCAGACGAACCCGACGCTGCGCCGTCGATAGCCGACCCGCTCCGGGCCCTTCATCGCGGCCAGGTCGTGTCCCGCGACGCGCGCCGTGCCCGCGGTCGGCGCATCGAGGCCTGCGAGGATCCCCAGCAGCGTCGACTTCCCGGATCCCGAAGCGCCGACGAGCGCCACCATCTCCCCCGCCGTCATCCGGAGGTCCAGGCCTTGGAGCGCCTGGACCTCCACTCCCTGCGCTGTGAAGATCCGCACGACCCCCTCACAGAAGATGTCCGCGTCGGTCATGCCGTCATCCTTCCTCGTCCACGTCCCGAACCGCCCCCGACGCCCCGAACCGGGCAGCGAACACCGTCGCCACCACGATCGCGACGAGCACGACGAGGACGAACCCGACCACCACGGCAGGCTGCCACCAGCCGCCCCAGGCGACCGTCGGCTGAGACGTCCCTCCCGTGAAACCCCGCAGATCGATCCCGCCGATCACGAGGAGTGACATCGCCGCGCCGGCGAGCGCGCCGAAGGGGAGCGCGATGAGCAGCGCCGGCCCCACCTCCCACGCCACCATCGGCAGCTCGCCGCGCCGCGGGTATCCCGCCGTCCTCAGGAGCGCCAGCAGTCGCCCCCGCGCCGGAGCCCCCAGCACCAGCGTCGCACCGACCGCGAAGGCGAGGAGCAGCGCGACGATCGTGCTCGCCGCGATCAGCGCCGCCTGCACGAGCGCATAGGCGGGGTCATCGGCGAGAGCGGCCGATGCATCCCTCGGAACGCTCGTCGCGACCTCCGCACCGAGCAGGTCGTGCACCGCCGCCGCGACCGATGCCGAATCGGTCCCCGGTGTCAGCGCGAGGTAGAGCTGCGAGGTCGCGGTCAGCCGGACGCCCAACCGCTCGGCGTTCGCCCGGTCGAGGATCACCCATCGTTCCGCGCTGCCGAAGGGGTTCTGGGCCGGCGCCACTCCGACGGTCCGCACCGGCTCCCCGTCGACCTCGAAGGCCGCCGCGCCGCCGAGGGCGTCGTGCAGCGTGTCCGACACCAGGACCGGCACATCATCGCCGTCGTCGTCCAGGGCCTCGGACAGCGGCAGCGCCCCGTCCATCCCCTCTTGGACCTGCGCGAACGCGGATGCGTCGATCACATAGACCCGGATCCGCTCGGATCGCGCGCCGCCGACCTTCACCTCGGCGGTCGTGTCGGCGGCGAGCGCCGCGACGGCACGCACTCCGGGGATCTCCGCGATGCGCTCCTCCTGCTCCGTGGCGACGTACCCGACATCGACGCGCAGGTCGGCACCGGTCGAGGCGTTCGCGCTCCGCACGATCCCGGTGGCGACCGTGGCCGCGAACGCGACGGAGAAGACGGCCACGCCGATCCCCGCCACGACCGCCAGCACCGGCGCGGTGCGGACCACGGGATCGCGACGGGCGCGGGCGGGGCCGAGCAGGGGCAGCAGCCCGGGGCTCCGCGCGCCACGCTGCTCGACGAGCCGGAGGATCGGCGGGAGCACGCGGAGAGCGAGCACTCCGCAGCTCGCGGCCAGCAGGATCGGCAGTGCCATCAGGAGCGGGTCCGGACCGCCCGCTCCTCCGCCGCGGGCGAGCAGCGCCGCAACGAGAGCAGCGGTCACGACGAGCACCGCCCCCTCGACGGCGACTCTGCGCCAGCGCGCGCCCGCGCTCATGCCGCCGAGATCGCGCCGTTCCCTGCTCCGCGCATCGCTCAGGGCGCTCACCGGCAGCACCGTGGCGGGGACCAGCGCGAGGAGCGCGGGGACGAGGAGCGACAGGAGCCCGTCCCCGCCGGGCACGATCGCGGCGGCACCCGTTCCGAGCGCTGCCCCCAACGCCCCGAGGACGAGCCCCTCGCCGCCGAGGAGAGCCGTGAGCCGACGGGTCGACGCGCCCCTGGCCTGCATGAGCCGTGCCGTGCCGACGCGGCGCAGGGCGAGCATCCGTGCCGCGAGCGCGAGGGCGACCGCGGCGACGGCGATCGGCCCGACCGCGACGACCGTCACCACCGCCGTCATCGCAAGCCCTCGGGAGACCCCCTCGTCGATCGCGTCGGGGACGGCCGTCCCGTAGACCAGCTCCTGCTGGTGGTAGAGATGATCCGTATCGGTGCTCAGCGACACCGGCGTCGCGGCGAACAGGCGCAGCTGCTGCGCCACGGTGGCCGCCTCATCGGCGTCGAGTCCGGCATGGTCGAACGGCATCCACGCCTCGGTCCCCACCTGATCCGCGAACCCCGCGAACGCGGGCGCCTCGTCCCTCGCCGTGAAGGCCGCCCCGAGCAGGATGAGCTCGCCGTCCTTGGTGACCTCGGTCTGCGGCGCGAGGGATCCGCCGATGAACGCCCAATCGGCGGCCCCCTCACCGTTCATCGCGCCGTTCGCCGCGCCGTTCACCGCGCCGTTCGCCGTGAAGAGTCCCGTGACGCGCACCTCGACGTCGCCGAGGCGTCTCGCCTCTCCGACCCGCCACCGCAGCGCCTCAGCTACGGGCTCGGCGAGGAGAACCTCGACCCCGTCCTGGAGCGGGGTGGGGCGCGGCGGTCGCCCCTGCGTGACGGTCGAGCGGGCTTCGAACCCCGGATCGGCGATCAGCGCCACGCGGTTCTTCGGCGCCGCGGTCTCGGAGATACTCGGCACATACGCGGTGGTCGCGATCATCCGAGGCTCGGCGAGCCGGCCCCGCAACGGCTCGGGCAGCGCGCGGCGAGCGTCCTCGGCCTCCGCGAGCGCCGACGCCCAGACGCCGCTCCCGGCGTCGGACGGCTCATCGAAACGAGGAAGCGCATCGACGGAGGCCAGCGGCGAGCGCAGCTGCTCCGGGAGCCGATCGATCTCATGCCGCACGGTCGCGGTGCGTCCCTCGTGCAGGAGCGTCGGGGCCGCCGCGCCGAGGAAGGACAGCACCGCGGCGACGAGCACGAGCATGGCTGAGAGCCACGGCGCGGTGGAGACCGCGCGGAGCACGACCGTCGCGGTCCCCGGCGCACGGCCCGCGACGGGACTCGGATGCCCCTGCCGTCCCTGGTGTCCCAGCCGTCCCTGTCCGCTCATGTCGACGCTCCCAGGAGCGGAGGGAGGACGAGGGGCGCGACGGCGAGCCCAGCGACGGTCCCGATCACGACGGCGAGCACCGCGATGGTCACGATCTCCGCGACGCGGGCCGATCGCTGCCGCGCCCTGTCCATGCCCAGGGAACGCAGCGGGATCGCCTCGGAACGCCGCCGCGCCGATGCCTCGGTGACGGCCGCAGCGAAGCCGAGCACCGCGAGCAGGGCGGCGGCTCCTGCGCCGGCCCAGAGGAGGAGACCCGCCGTCCCGGTGATCGGGAGCGTGCTCACCGCGCCCGGGGTCAGCACGCGAGCGGGGGTCTTCAGGACCCCTCGCACCGCGTCCGCGGTCTGCGCCGGCGACGCCGTGCGGATCCAGAGCTCGTCGGCGGGGAGCTTCTTGCCCGCGAGAGCCGCGAGTGCCTCGTCCGAGACGGCGACACCGGGAGCGGTCCCGATCCCGGGGAGCGCAGGGACGATGTCGACGACCCGGATCGACAGGGTGAGCGACGAGGTGCGAAGGAGGGCGGTGGCGACCGTCCCCGCCCTCGCGCCCAGGCGGTCGGCGAGCGCGGAGGTCACCACCGCCGCGACCTCGCCGTCCTCGACCGGCGCCTCCAGCGCGCGCCGGCCGTGCTCGTCGAGGCCGAGGGCGTCCGGTGCCGCCGCGACGAGATCGACGTTCTCGGATCCGATGGCGAGCGGGCGATGCACCGCCTCCGACGCGCCGGACGCCCCGGCGAGCGCGGCGGCCCTCGCCGGATCGATGCGTTCCCCACTCGTCCCCGCGTACACCACCCTGACGTCCGCGCCGAGGGCGCCGCGGAGCTGTTCCCTTTCGACCGCGGCTGTGATCCCCGGCGCCGCGGCCGCGAGGCTCGCGACCCCCGCGGCGAGGGCGAGGCAGAGGACGGCGGTCGTCGCCGATCCGACCCGCCGGGCGATCTGTCGCAGCGGAAGGACCGGGATGATGCCCCGCCCGCGCCGGGCGAGGCGCTCGCCGCCCGCGGCCAGGGGCCCGACGAGGAGGGGCGCTAGCGCGCAGGCCGCGATCAGGGTCAGTGCGGGCGCCGAGGCCGCGAGCGGATCCGCGGTTCCGTCCGGACGGATGAAGGAACCCGTCGCCCGCAGCTGCCACACGCTGAACGCCGCAGCGATGACGAGGAGCAGGAAGGGCAGGAGGAGCGCTGCGGTGGCACGCCGCCCGGCATCGCCGCGCCGCCGCTCCCCCGTCGTCGACGCACGGCGGGTGGCGATCCCCGCGATCCCGGCCGCGATCACCACCGCGCCGGCGCCCGCGAGCAGGGCGGCCGAGCCGATCCCGGTCGAGAGGAGGAGCACCGTGAACGCGATCGCCGTGCCCGCGGCCGCGGCGACGGCGGACTCGACGGCGGCATGGCCCGCGAGACGGACGGGCGACGCGCCACGGGAGCTCAGCAGGAAGAGCTCCTCACGCCGTGCCGTGACGAGGGAGCCGAGCACGACGCCGAGGGCGATCACCCCGAGGGTGCCGATGAAGACGATCGGGACGACGAGCAGTCCTCGAGTCCCCTGCACCGCTCGTGCCGCACGATCGACGGTCTCGGCGAGACCTCCCGCGATCCGGGTGCTGCGCTGGTTTTGCGGATCCACGGCCTCCGGCAGCGCGGCGAGCGAGACGAGCGCATCGCGGAGGACGGGGAGATCGTCCGCGGCGACCGTGCGCGGGGTGACCGTCCAGGTCACCGTGGGCGTCGACCGGAGCTCCGCCATCCCCGCCGCCGAGACCACGACGGGCCCCGCCGCACCGTCCGTCTCGCCGGATGCCGCACCGGGGTCGCCGTTCCAGGCCGGGTCCGCGGGGTCGAGCGGAGCCCACACCCCCACCACCGTCGCCGGCGTCGCGCCCGTTCCGAGCGGGACGGATCCGTCGATCCGCCATCCCCGGATCGTCGCGGCCGCCTCCGGGACGGCCACCTCCCCCGGCCGCTCGGGCCACCGTCCCTCGGTGAGCCGGGCGAGCTCGGGGATCCGATCGTCGCTGAGGAGTCGCACCGCATCCGGGTTGCCGGCGGAGATCTCGTTGGTGACCTGCCTCGCGATGTCGACGTCCGCTCCTCCGAACGCCTCGTCGATCGCCGCGAGGACGCTCCGCTCCTGGTCCTCATCGTCGGGGGCACGCGCCGCGACCACGGAGACGGTGCGCGCAGACGGCTCCGCCTCGCGATACACCTCCCGGACGCCGTCATCGATGAGGCGTCCCGCCATCGCGTCGACGCCGCCGATCCCCATGACCGCGATCGCGCACAGCAGTGCGACGAGCACGAGACGACCGGCCTGCACGGCCCCGCGCCTCATCGCAAACGTCATCGTCCTCATCCGTCGATGCGCCACGGGAGCCGGCCGTTCCGACCCGGCCGCCGCGTCGCGCACTGCTGAACATCCTGAACCGTCGGCGCCGTTCCCGCAACGCGGCGACGCGTCAGGACCTGCGGCGACTCCGGCGGGTGTGCGTTCCCACGTTGACCACGCGACCGGATCCGTCTCGGTAGAAGAAGCGCGTCACACCCCAGTCCTCGTCACAGAGCGGATGGACGATCTCCACGCCTTCCGTGTCCTGCGCCCTGGCGTAGGCGGCGCGGACGTCGTCGACGAACACGGACACGTCGGGGTTCACCGGTCCGGTCGCATCCGAGGTCATCAGGCTCAGCTGATGCCCCTCCGTGTCGGCGAGCGTCACGATCCACCCGTGATCCATCACCACCCGCATCCCGAGGAGGCTGGAGTGGACGCTCACGGCTTCCTGCAGGTCGGCGACGGTGAGATTCGGGACCACGCGTTCGACTCGCATCCTCCCAGCCAAGCAAGCCTGACGTCCCACGTCCACCGACGCGCGGCAGACGGCGTCCGAAAGCCGCGCTACACCTCGTCCCGCACGATGCCCGATGCCCGCCGCGGCGCCCCGCCGACACTGAACCGGGTCTTCCGGAGGACGAGGGGCGCGGCGACACCGTGCAGCAGGATGCTCCCGACGACCGTCAGCACCATGACGGTGAGGACCTGATAGCTGAGCCCGTTCTCGTTGGGCAGCTTGTTGAACGCCATCAGCCCGAAGACGATCGTCGCCGTCCCCCTCGGCCCGATGAACCCGATGAGCATCCGGTCCGGCACCGACACGGAGGAGCCGAGCATCGCGAGGAGCACCGGCAGGACCCGGAACAGCGTGAGCGCGAGAGCAGCGATCAGCAGCAGCCTCAGATCGACTCCCCGCGCGATCACCGACGTCGCCGCCCCGCCGAGGATGAACCAGACGAAGTTCGCCGAGAGCGTCCCCGCCTCCTCGACGAGCATGAGCTCCTCATGGGCGATCGAGCGCTCCTCGCTCCCCCGTGTCCGGGCGAAGCGGAACACCACCCCGGCGACGAACGCGGCGACGAAACCGTTCGCGGTGAAGCCGGGGATCGTCATCGCGGGAAGCCCCGTCGCAAGACCGAAGGCGAGGAGCGGCGTGAGGAGCATGACGTAGCGGATGCCAGACGCCCTCGTGTACCCGCGTTCGGCCGCCCACCGCGTGAGCAGGCCCAGCACACCGCCGAGAGCCGCGCCGACGCCGATCGCCAGCACGGTCGCGGGGACCGCGCCGAGGAAGGCGATGAGGAAGTCGGCGATGTTCCTCATCAGCCCGTCCTCCTCGGCCTCGGTCGCGGTGGAGCCGTACTCGAGGACCTCCGCGAGAGCGGGGAGGGCGACGACGACCGCGAGCGACATGCCGAAGAGCGGCGAGATCAGACCGTCGTTGTACCCGCTCTCGACGTTGAGGATCTGCCGCACCCTGGGCGGGATCCGCGGGGAGCGCAGCAGCGCCACCGCTGGCGCGAAATCGGTCGGCATGATGACGCAGGCGACGACGAACAGGACGGCGGCGTTGAGCTCGGGGAGCAGCAGGAGCCCCGACAGCACGACGAGGATCAGCGAGAGCGGGAGCGCGATCAGCACGAGCCGGGAGAGCATGCGCCCCTCCCCGCCGAACACGCCGCCCTTCACCTCGCACGCGTCGACGAACAGCAGCACGGCGAGGACCAGCTCGACGACGTGGAGGGCGACGCTGCTGTCGATGGCCTCCTCGAACCCGGGCACGTCGACGAGGACGATCAGCGCGCCCACTGCGGCGAGCGCCGCGGGACCTGCCACCCCGCTGCGCTCGAAACGATGGGCGACCAGCGACCACAGGGTGATCGCCGCGAACCCCACGAGGATGATGATCGACATCCGTTGCCCCTTACGCCGAGGCCGCGCCCCACGACGCGCGACGGGTCAAGTCTGCACGGTCCGCCCCTCAGGTCCAATGCGGGCCCGCCCGCGCGCGACAGCACCGCGCGGGCACAGGCACGGCACAGCACGCCACGGGAACAGCCCTGCCCGGCGGAGACGAGGCTCCTCCGGGCAGGGCTGCGGGATCAGCGGGTCGACCTGATCGGCCAGACGGCGAAGGCCCCCAGGACCGACAGCGCGATCCCGACGGGGAAGAGCCCCTGAAAGCCGACGACCTGCACGATCACACCCGCGACTGCTGGGGCCAGGGTCTGCGGCAGGGTGGCCGCGATGTTCACCACGCCCAGATCCTTCGCGAACGACTTCGCCGAGGGCAGGACCTCGCTCATGAGGGCGGTGTCGACGGCCTGGAACATGCCGAAGCCGAGTCCCGCGACGAAGGTCATGACCATCCACGCCTCGAACGTGGGTGCGACCCAGGGCACGATGAACGCGAGGCCGGTGACCACCGAGGACGCGAACACGAAGGGCTTGCGTCGTCCGAGACGATCGGAGAGCGGGCCGGAGACGATCGTGGAGATCAGGATCCCCGCGATGCTGACGAGCCCGAGCAGCGGGATCACCGTCTCCGGATGGGCGACGTGGAAGTAGTCGGTCAGCAGGAACAGCTGGTACCCGGTCACCACGAAGAACCCGGTGAAGAGCAGCAGACGCCCGAGGAAGGCCCAGAAGAAGTCGGGGTGGGCGATCGGGTTGACCCAGAACGTGCGCAGGAACGCCCCCAACGAGAACGGCTCCACCGGGATGCGCTCGCTGGAGTGGTCCGGGTTGAACACGATGAAGAGGGTGGTGATGACGAGAGCGAACGCGGCGAACACCATGTAGCCGGCGGTGATGCTGTTGAAGAAGAGCGAGCCGATGATCTGGCCGCCGAGGGAGCCCACCATGAGCCCGATCCCGGAGAGAGCCGCAAACGTCCCCCGCCGGCTGAGCGGGACACGGTCGGGCATGACGGCCGACAGCGGGCCCTGGGCGAAGTTGTAGGCGATCTGGACCAGGGTCCAGGCCAGCACGATCCCGATCAGGGTGTCGGCGAAGGCCAGCCCGATGAGGGCGAGACCGCCCGCGAGGACGCCGACGATCATCCAGGGCGCCCGTCGCCCGAACCGGGAGCGGGTGCGGTCGGAGATCTGGCCGGCGAGGGGCTGGGCGATCATCGCGGCGAAGGCGCCGATCGTGGCCACGATCGTGAGGTTCGGTACCTTGTCCTGCTCCCCCAGGGCGAGGGTCACCTGCTGCGGGAGCAGGATCCCGGGAACCGCGCCCCAGATGAGGAAGATGCCCAGGTTGGCGGGGATGATCCAGCCGAGCAGTCGGCCGAGCCCCTTGACGGGCGGGGGCGGATCGTCGTTGCCGGAGGCGGTGCGCACGAAGGTGGTCTCGGTGATCGGCGCATCCGCGGGAACGAGCGGTTCCGCGGGGATCGGGGGCGTTCCGGACATCGTTGTCAGGTCCTCTCAGAAGGTTGTCGGGTAGGAGAGTGCGGTCGGGTGAGGGGTCGGGTTCTCGGGCAGCTCCTCGACCGTGGTCGGTGCCGGATCCGGCCGGGTCGACGGGGCCCAGGCCTCGTAGCGCAGGCCGTGTCCGAAGACGAAGGTCGGATCGGCCGTGTCCGACGGCACATCCGGCCGGCTCGCGCGGACCGCGTCCATCGACGACGGGATCTCGAACGGAAGACGCCCCTCCGGCTCGGCCTCGCCGAAGAGCACGCTCACCAGGGCCGCATCCGATGCGCCGTAGTTCGCGATGACCGATGAGGCGACATCCAGGAGCGGGGCGAGGATCGCCGGCCGATCCAGGTAGACGTCGAGGACGAGCGGGGCATAGGCGGCGAGCGCCCGCAGCCGCGCGATCTCGTCCTCGGAGAACTCGAGGGAGCCGGCGCGGAAGAAGGACTCGAGGTCGGCGCCGTTGCCGCGGGGCTCCCAGGGCGCGTCCGTTCGCACGATGATCACGTCGGCGCGCTCAGGTGCGCCGACGACGTCGGCCCACCCGGCGAGGGCAGCCGCATCCAGTCCCTCGACGTAGACCGCGGGGCGCCCGCTCAACGGCAGACGGGCGCGATCGTCTCCGTTCGCGAGCAGCGTGAGCGAGCGGACCTGGGCCTCGAGTCCCTCGACGCGGGCTTCGGGGGCACCGACGAGGACGTCCGCGGCGTCGACGTCCACGAAGCGGGCCTGGTCGAAGAGCCCGAGACGGAACTTCTCGCGCAGGAGACGCCGCACGGAGACGTCCAGTCGGGACTCCGGGATGGTGCCTGCCTGGACGAGCCCGGTGAGGACGGCGGGCTGGAACTCGCCGCCGAACTGGTCGACGCCGGAATCGAGGGACTTGATCATCCGCTCCTCGTAGCTGAGCGACTCCACGCCCCAGAACGTGCGGGAGAGGATCGCCCAGTCGGTGCAGACGATGCCGTCGAACCCGAGCTCGTCGCGCAGCAGGCCCTGGATGATCTGCTTGTTGAAGCCGAAGCCGACCTCCTCGTACTCGGTGCCGATCGGCATGCCGTAGTAGGGCATCAGCTGCGACACTCCCGCGTCGATCAGCTCGCGGAAGGGCTGGAGGTGCAGGTCGAACCGGTCTCCGGGGTAGACCTGCTCGCGTCCGTAGGAGAAGTGCGGGTCCTCGCCGTCCAGCTGCGGGCCTCCGCCGGGGAAGTGCTTCGCCATCGCCGAGACCGACTCCGCGCCGACCGCATCGCCCTGCAGACCCCGGACGTAGGCCGATCCGAGCCGGCCGGCGACCTCCGCGCTCTGCCCGAACGTCCCCGATGCCCTGGCCCACCGAGGCTCGGTGGCGAGGTCGATCTGGGGGTGCAGCGCGACGCGGATGCCGACGGCGAGATACTCACGACGGACGGCCTCCGCGAAGCGACGGGTCAGCTCGGGGTCATCGATCGCGCCGAAGCCGAGGAACTCCGGCCACTGCGAGAAGGGCCCGGCGATCAGCGCCGCGGCGGGGTTGTTCGAGAAGGCGTGGCGAGGGTCGCTGGAGATCGTGAACGGGATGCCGAGCCCGCGTTCGGCGGCCTCTGTCTGAAGCGCGTTGTGCCAGGCCGCGATCTCCCGCGCGGACGGCGCCTGCAGGATGTTCGCGTGGGAGATCCCCCGGTCGATGATCGATCGCATCGACGGCGTGCCGAACAGACCCGGCGCGGCGAAGTCGCCCAGCGTCGCCATCGGCTGGAACATCTGGCCGGCCTTGTCCTGGACCGTCATCCGCGAGAGCAGGTCGTCGACACGCTGGTCGATCGACAGAGCCGGATCCTGATACGGGTACGTGATCTCGCTCACGGAGAACTCCTTTGTTCGGCAGGGGGTTGCCTCTTCGACTCAATATCTACACTTGTGTCGGTTTTGTCAAGCACGATGCTAGCGTTGCCCCATGGCCGGCACAAAGGAGTCCAAGGAGCGCGGGTATGCGAACGGCCGCGCCCGTCGCGAGGAGATCATCCGCATCGCATCGGAGTACTTCGCCGACCGCGGATTCCTCTCCGCGACCGTCCTGGACATCGCTGCCGTCTGCAAGATCTCCCGCCCCGGCCTCCTGCACCACTTCTCGGACAAGGAGGCGCTGCTGGAGGCCGTCCTGGAGGCGCGGGACATCGAGGATCGCGAGCGCTTCCGCCCGTACGTCCGTGGACACGGCGGGATGGGGGTCCTCCGCGGCATGGTCGATCTCGCCGCGCACAACCGCCTGGTCCCTGGAATGATCGAGCTCTTCGTGCGGCTCTCCTCGGAGGCCTCGGCGCCGGACCATCCCGCGCATGTCTACTTCCGCCGCCGGTATGCACGCATCCGGACGAGCACGAGCGAGACCATCGCCACGGCGATCGGCCACGGCCACCTCCGCGCCGACCTCGATCCGGATGATGCGGCCCTGCGCCTGACCGCAGCGATGGACGGGCTCCAGACGCTCTGGCTCTATGACCGCTCGATCGACATGGCAGGCCGGATCCGCACCCTGCTCCACGAGTGGATGACCCCCGCCGGCGCGCTCGCCTTCGCTGCGGCCGAGCCCGACGACACGCCAGACGATCGGCCGGATGACGGGCCTGGCTCGTCGGTTACGTCGGTCGCGTCGGTCGACTCGCCGGGCGTGCCCGTCGCCTCCTCCTGACCCCGCCTCCTCCGCTCCGTCGGCTCAGCCCAGTCCGTCGGCCCGATCTGTCGGCCCGATCCACTCCTGTCGGCCCGATCCACTCCTGTCGGCCCGATTCAGCCCAACCGGCCGACAGGAGTGCATCTGGCCGACAAAGGTGATCCACGCAAACCGGCTACCACCGGCACGGATCCAGCCCCACCCGCAGCCGAGCGCACGATCCGTCGACTCAACCCGTCAGCCCATTCCGTCGGCCCAATCCACTCCCGTCGGACCAATCCAGCCCATCCGGCCGACGAAAGTGCATCTGGCCGACAAAGTGCATCCGCCCGGCACTCTGGATCGCCCCGCACGGACTGGCCGACCTTCGCCGCACAGCACCGCTCTTCCTCTGGCCCGACGGTATCGCCGACACACTGTTCGATCGTGTGCTCCCCCTCGAGCACGTGTCGGACCGGAGAGACTGAGGGCCGTCAGGACGCCGGCGGCTCCCACAGCTCGATCGGCAGCCCCTCGGGATCATGGATGCGCGCGAAGCACCCGTACTCCTCCGTGTCCCACTCCGGACGACGCTCGACCGGGATCCCCGCCTGCTCCAGCGCCACCGCCAGCTCGTCGAGGCCCGTGACTCGGAGGTTCAGCATGAAGGACTGGTCCGCGGCGAAATAGTCCGAGTCGACGGGGAAGGGGGCGAAGACCGTCATCCCGGCCTGCTGCCCCCAGATCGCCCCGTGCCCCGCGTCGATGCCGAGATGCTCGCGGTACCACTCCGCGCGGGCCTCCGGATCCCTGCTCCGGAAGAAAAGCCCACCGATTCCCTCGACTCCCATGCCCCTCCCCTTTCGCGTCGTCGCCGATTCGTCGTCACCGAGTCGTCATCAAAGATCCGTCATCGCAGCTCACGAAGGGGCGAGGTCCTCTCGCCCCCGGCATCTCCGGTGTTCACGGTGCCTTTGGGCTCGAAGAGGATCGCCTGCACCTCGGCGGCGGCTCTCGGTCGGTGCTCGACGCCTTTCGGCACCACGAAGACGTCGTTCGGGCCGAGGACGACGTCACGATCGCGCAGCTGGATGGTGAGCTCGCCGCTGACGACCAGGAACAGCTCATCGGTGTCGGGATGCGTGTGCCAGACGAACTCGCCGAGCATCGTGACGACCTTCATGTCGTAGTCGTTGATGCTCGCCAGTCGATGCGGCTGCCAGTGACCACCGATCGCTGA
The DNA here is from genome assembly GCF_031456305.1 of Microbacterium resistens. Taxonomy (GTDB): domain Bacteria; phylum Actinomycetota; class Actinomycetes; order Actinomycetales; family Microbacteriaceae; genus Microbacterium; species Microbacterium resistens_A. The sequence continues at coordinate 94,841 of NZ_JAVDUM010000002.1, read as the reverse complement.
GAGCGCGTCCTGCACGTTCCGCACGTCCTCGCTCATGAACCGGCGCCTCGCTCCACCGAGCCCCCCAGCCGCTCCACCGGGAGGAGGCCCGCCGGGAGGAGGTCGGCAGTGCCGGCCAGGACCACGTCGGTGCGCCCGCCGACCCAGATCGACCCTTCGTTCCCGGACAGATGGATCCTGCCGTTCCGCCCCATCGCGCCACCCTGCGACGCCGTGTAGGGAAGGGTCGCACGCTCCGTCTCGACCAGCCACTGGGCGGCCGCGGCGTTCAGGCTCCCGGTGACCGGGTCCTCTCGCAGCGCGCTGTCACCGTCGGTGAAGAACGCCCGCAGCTCGAAGTCCGTCTCCGACTCCTGCCCATGCGCTCCGATGACCCCGATGTCCCACCGCCCGGGATGCCGAGACGAGTCGGGGCGGAGTCCGAGAACGGTCTCCGCCCGATCGAGCAGGACGCCGATCCACCCCGGCCCGTTGTCCAGCCATTCGGCATCGACGACGGCTCCGGGATCGGCCCCCAGGATCGAGACGACGGCGGCGAGGAGCTCGGGATCCACCGCACCCGAGCGGATCCGCTGCGGCGCGCGGAAGGACAGCAGCTCGCCGTCGATGCGGACGGGGATCAGACCGGCCGCGCACTCCTGGACGATCGTCCCGGGAGTCGCGGGGACTCCCCCGGCGTCGAGCCAGGCGCGCGCCGTCCCCAGGGTCGGATGCCCCGCGAACGGCAGCTCGACGCTGAGGCTGAAGATGCGGACCCGGTAGTCGGCGCCGGGCTCGGACGGCGGGAGGACGAAGGTGCACTCCGACAGGTTCGACCAGACGGAGAACTTCCGCATCTCCTCGTCGCCGATGCCCTCCGCGTCCAGCACCACCGCGACCGGGTTGCCCGCCATCGCCTGCTCGCCGAACACGTCCACCTGCCGGAATCGCCGCGTCATAGCCCGACCCTATCGAGGGGGAGGGACATCGCATGATCGGCGTGAGGATCGGATCGCTTCCGCGCATGAGGATCGTGAGCGGCCCTCCGCACCCGCATCCGCTGCCGTAGACCGGTGGGACCCGGTTCTCCGAGCCGGCTCCCCGCCCACGACTCCCCCGAGGAAAGAGATGTCCCTCATGCACACCATGGCCGCCTCCCGGCACCTCCTGGTCACCGACCTCTTCGAGCCGCCCCACTGGCCGCTGCAGACCACGGTCCTGCCCGCCGATGTGCTCTTCCATCGGGACTCCCTCGCCGCCGAGGGGCGACAGGCGACACCGCTCGTCCGGATCGGCGCCGCGGCCCCCGCGGACACCGAGCGTTCACACCAGCAGCGATACATCTCGATCGTCGTCGCCGCCGTCACGGCCGTCGACACCGAGGCCGACGGGCACGGGCACGGGCCTCGGAGCATCGCGATCGACGCGGATCTTCACGGGCTCCAGGGCCAGATCCTCGACGCACGGGTGATCGGACGTCGCTTCCCCCATCGGACCGTCCGGGCCCGCCTCCACGACGCGACCGGGAACTGGGGGATGGCGATCAGGCTCCCCCGCGACATCGCGGTCGGCGACCTCCTCGCCATCCCCTGCGAGGGCATCGTCTCGCTCGGATCGATCCGCCCGCCGCACCGCGATGAGCGGGATCAGAGCGCAGACGACGCACCGCACTGCGCTCGGCACATCAGGTCGCGCTGAGGGCGGATGCCTTCTGCGCGAAGGACCCCGGCCGGGCCCGCCCGCTCCTCGCGGAGACGGGCACGGACCCGGCCGGGCCGGCGCGCGATCTAGACGGACCGACGGCGCAGGATCATCAGGACTCCGCCGGCCAGCAGCACGGCGACGCCGATCAGAATCGCGCCGAGCGGCACCTCGGCACCGGTCACCCCGAGCTCGCCGGATCCGGGGCCGCCCGCTCCGGGACCGCCCTCGCCCGGGCCACCCGGACCGCCTTCACCGGGCTCGCCGGGTCCACCGGGCTCACCAGGCCCGCCGGAGAGCGAGTCCACCCGGTAGTCGACGAGCAGCGCCGAGTGGTCGGAGTAGAACTGCCCGCCGCCGTGCGCGTCGAGACGGTCGTCGAGGATCTCCGCTACGACGACCGTGGCACCGGAGCCGCGCACGTACGCGAGGTCGATCCGATCCGGCGTGTCCATCGCGAGCCGCGGGCTCCACGTCACGCCGGGGTCCGCACAGGCGTCCGGGTTAGCCAGCCGGAAGGCGTCCGCGAAGCCGGCCGTAGCGAACTGGCGCGTGGACGCGAGGTCGTAGGAGAGGCCGAAGTGGCTGGGGCATTGCGCCCAGCGGACGTCCCAGTCCTCGCTGGAGACGGTGTTCAGGTCGCCCCCGATGATCGCCACATCGTCCTCGCCCGGGCTGTGCTCGCCCGCATAGGAGAGGAAATCGGCGATCGACGCGGTCTGGATCCGGTCGGCGTCGATGATCGCCGAGTCCGGGTGCCTCGGGGCGACGCCCGCCTGCACGTCCTTGGCGTTCTCCTCGATCAGGTCGCCGATCCACGGGTCGGTGTAGGTGCTCCAGACGTCGTAGATCGTCGCCTCCCGGTTGTTGTCCAGACGGACCCTGATCGCCCCGAGGTTGAAGTCGTCGACGCCGAGCCCGGTGGGCGCGTCGATCACCTCCACGATCGGCAGGCGGCTGAAGATCCACAGGTTGTCGTCCGCGCGCTGAGTGATCCGCGTGCCGGTGTACACCCGCCCGTCGGTGTTGTCGTTGAGCGCGGCGAGGATGGTGTCCGCTGCTCCGTACGTCTCGATCGATGCGAACACGTCCGGCGCGAGAGATGCGATGTACTCCGCCGTCTGCTGACGGTTGACGAGGTCGTCGCTCCCCTCGTCACGTCCGCCGTGGAAGATGTTCCAGGTCAGCACACGCAGATCCGCCGACTCCCCCGTCTGCGGAAGCGGCTCAGGCACCGGGGCCTTGGCGATCGAGAGCGAGACGGGACCGGCGAGGACCGTGTAGCCGTCGTCCTCGAACAGGTACACCTCGTACTCGCCGGGGAGCGCGGTGCCCTGGGCGACCCAGCCGTCCGTGGCCGTCCCGTTCCAGCGCAGCGCGCCCTCGACGTCGGGGACGTACCGGTAGGCCCGGGCGTTCGCGGAGCCGGGGACCGCCCCCTTTGCGTAGATGCCCACCCAGTTGCGCGGCTTCGCCTCGGCCACCCGGTAGTCGATCGTGAGCTCCTCGCCCTGCCGGATGCTCGTCGCGCTCAGCGCCAGGGAGGACGGCTGGGGCGACACGTCACCGGACCAGCGGAAGTCGGTCGCGAACGCGCCGTGGTCGGAGGCCCACTCGTCCATGCCCGTACCGTGGAGATAGCGCGAGTCGGCGACCGCGAGCGCGTTGCCCTTGGCGTAGATGAAGTCGATGCGGTCCTGCGGCTCCTCCGGGAAGCGGGGCGTCCATGAGGTCGCGGGATCCGCGACCGGATCGGGGTGGACCGCACGGAACGTGTCGGTGAAGCCCGCCTCCTCCAGGGCGGTGGAGACCGGCCACGGTACGACGAGCCCGCTGTGCTGCGGGGCCGTTGCCGCGGTCCAGTCCCGGTGCGAGGGGGTGTTGAGGTCGCCGGCGTAGACCACGGGGACGCCGGGGAAGCGCGTCTCCAGATCGGCCATGGTCGCGATGTTCGCGCGCGCCTGCGGGCCGCGCTGGACGTTCTCCTCGGAGACGATGTACTCGGCGCTGCGGCCCTCCTGGGCGTAGTACGGCCCGTAGCGGGTGTAGTCCAGATGGGCCGAGAGCACCCACACCGAGCGGTCTTCCCGCTCGTCCAGGATGACCCGGACTCCACCTGCGGCCGAGGAGGCGACCTCGTCGGCGAGCGGGTAACGGCTGATGATCGTGCAGTCACCGCCGTTGCTGTACCAGTGCCAGCCCAGCGCCTCGGCCAACGCCGCCGCATGGGCGCTGCTGGACTCCTGCAGCGCCACGACGTCGGCTCCCTGCTCCAGGAACGCGCGGAGCTCCTTCCTGCGCCCGTCGGCGACCTGGCCTCCCTCGTGCCAGGCGTTGTACGTGAGGACCGTGAGGTCGTCACCGAGCGCCGCGTCCTCCGCGACGATCGGCAGGGTGAGCACGATCTCGGCCGTCAGCGTCCCGAGCGTCGCCGTCACCGTCGCGGTCGCCGTCACCGGCTCGCTCGGCGTGCCGACGAGCCTCCCGTCGGCGAGCGAGAGCCATGCGGGCGCTTCAGTGAGGCTCAGCGCGGGCTTCTCCCCGCCCGTGACGGCGAAGAGTCCCTCCACCGTCACCGCGTAGGGCTCGCCGGCCTTCCCGTCGATCGCGGTGTAGGTCGGCACGAGGGCGGCGATGCTCGCCGCGGCCGGGCTCACCGTGAAGGCCTGCGGGGCCGCGAGCGGGGTGTACCCGTCATCGGCCAGGAGGTAGGCGACGTAGTCCCCGGGGGCGAAGGCGCTCGCGCCGAGGACGAAGTCCAGGGTCCCGCTCGTCGCCGGCGCATAGGCCCAGGCCCGCGATCCGGGGTCTCCGTCCGGCTGCCCGTCGGAGGCGCGATAGAGGCCGACCCAGTTCTTGGGCCCGGCCGTCGGCGTCGTGTAGGAGGCGCTCAGCGTGCCGCCCTGGACGACCTCCGTGGCCGACAGGGTGAGAGAGGCGGGCGCGTCCGCACCCGGAGCGAGGTCCGGGGCGGCGGCGACGGCGGCGGCGGACGGCACCAGGATCGTCGCGATGAAGGCGAGGGCTATCAGGATCGCGCCGAACGCGGGCGGCAGCCCGGTCCCGCGACGACCATTTCGATGAGTCGTCATGATGTGCTTTCTCGAAGGACGGCCAGAGGTCGGTCGGGGTCGTACGCATCGATTCGAGCGGGCGCACGAGAGCGAGCCGGGTCCGCTCGATGAACACCGGGTGAATCATCCCCGCCCGGGGCGGTTCCGCCTGGTCCTCTGCGCACAGTTGACCAGCCCGACGGCCCACGGCCGACGTGTACAGTCATCCGCGGAGGCCACCGTGACGAACCAGCGGAGGATCGCCGGAGACCTGTCACGGCGCATCATCGACGGTGAGTTCGCCCTCGGCGGGACGCTGCCGTCGGAGCAGGAGCTCGTCGCCCACTACGGCCATGCCAGGGGAACCGTCCGCGGCGCCCTCGCGCTGCTGTCCGCGCAGGGGATGATCGTCCCGAGACAGGGGTCGGGATGGCTGATCTCCGCGACCGTGCAGCAGCAGAGCTTCACCCGGCTGCGCTCCTTCGCCCAGTGGGCGCGCAGCAGGGGGTTGCGCCCCGACGGACGGGTGGTCGCGAGCCGGAGGGCGAAAGCCACGCCCGCGCAGGCGCGGGCGTTCCGGCTCGGCACCGCCGAGGAGGTGCTCCACATCGTCCGGGTCCGGTCCCTCGATGGCCGGGAGATCATGCTCGAGCGCACGGTGTACGCACCCTGGCTCATCGGGCCGATCGAGTCCCTCGACGCCGGCGAGCCCTCCGTGGTCCAGGCGCTCGAGGAGCGCTGGGGGATCGTGACGGCGCATGCCGAGCACGGCATCGACGCGGTGGCCGCATCGAGCGAGGACGCGAGGCTGCTCCCGATCCGGCGGACCAGTCCCCTGCTGCGCGTGCGGCGGGCGAGCTTCGCGAAGGACGGAAGGCCGATGGAGCTGGGCGATGACCGGTACCTGCCGGGGACCATCGCCTTCCAGGTCCAGTCCTCCCTCGCGAGCAGTCCGCTCTCACGAACCCTCTCCTGACCCGCCTCCCTGATCCGCCTCCCTGATCCGCCGCCCGGTCCTCCGTGCAGCGGCGGCCGGTCAGATCGGCACGCCGGCCCCCACCGTGACGGTGAGACCCGTCGGCGGTCGCGGAGCCCGGCGAGACGCGCTCCAGGAGTCCACGCCGAGATCGGGGCGCACGCGCTCGAGCGTGGTGAGGAACCGATCGACATCGTCGTCGCCCATGGCCGCGTTGAGCGTGAGCCGGATGAGCGCGCGATTGGTCGCGGTGGCGGGCGCGCAGAACACCGATCCGAAGATCCCGTTCGCCTCGAGGACGTCCCGCACGACGATGGTGTCCGCCTCCGTGCCGACCTCGAGAGCGACGATCGGCTCATCGTCGTCGTTGATCGGGTAGCCGAGCCGCCGGAGCCCCGACCGCACTCTTCTGGTGGTCCCCCTCAGCCGCGCCCGACGCCAGGACTCGTCCCGCACCACTCCGTGAGCGGCGCCGATGCCTGCGAGGTCATGGGGCAGCAGCGCCGAGCTGAAGATCGCGGGCAGCGCCTCCATGCCGAAGTACTCCCGGAACCGGGCCGTGCACGCGATGAACCCGGCACGCGCGCAGTACGCCTTGGCGAGACTCGCCGTGAGGAAGTGCACCGAGTCGGTCAGCCCGAGGGCGGCGACGAGGCCTTCGCCGTGGTCGCCGTGGACGCCGAGGGAGTGCGACTCGTCGACGACGAGGACGCAGCCGTGCCGACGTGCCAGATCAGCCGTCTCCCGGAGCGGCGAGACGCTGCCGTCCGTGCTGTAGATCGCGTCGACGACGATCACCCCGGGGCCGTTCTGCGCGAGCTGGCGTTCCAGATGGCTCAGATTGTTGTGCAGGACCGAGATCGCCGGGGCGCCGGCGCTCCGGCCCCCCTCCCTCAGCGACGCGTGCGCGAGCAGGTCGATGTAGACCGGCACGCCGGGACCGGCGATCGCCTGGAGGAGGCCGACATTGGCCGCGAAGCCGGACTGCGTCAGGATCCCTGCCTCGAAACCGACCGCATCCGCCAGCAGCGCCTCCAGCCGCCGCAACGGCTCGTCCTCGTCCTGGAGGAACTGCGCGGACATCATCATCCCCAGCCCGGACGTGCCGAGGGACGATCGTTGCGCACCGATGATCTCGGCGTGGTCGGCGATCGACAGGTAGTCATTGCTCTGCATGAGCAGATCGCCGTCGCCCGGCCGCCGGCCGCGCAGGATATGGCGACCGCCCCACCCCAAGGCGAGCCTCCGATGGAAGCCCTCGACACGCGCGCCGACGAAATCGGGGAGCTCCGCCCTCAGCGCCCTCGATGCGACGGCTGTCGCGGGCGGGGCGACCGCCATCGGTGCCACGGGGTCAACGGACGTGCTTCGGCCTGCAGGTGCCATCGGACAGCTCGATTCGATCGCTCACGACGAATCCCCCGGAGCCAATCTACGCAGAAGTCGGACCAGGGTCTGTAGACCGTTCGGAGGACAGCGGAGCCGTCGCGTCGAGACCGGCGCGGTCAGGCGATCCAGGGCCGAGTGAGCCCGAGAACCCGTTCCCCGTCGGGGTCTGCGAGCGAGACGCTGATGAACGAGGCGGCGGCCTCGGAGGTCTGCCACCGGAACCGGTGCTTCTCCGCGGTCACCGCGTCGGCGATCGCAGCGCCGGCACTCTCGGACGACTGGGCGTTCGCGAACGCCCCGCTCGTGCGGGCGATATAGGCGTCCAGCAGCGGTCCGTAAGCACCGGCGTCGGTCGGACGCTCCACGTTCGCGACGAAATCGCTGGAGACCGCGGCCGGCTCGATGACGCCGACCTGGATGCCGAAGCGCTCGGCGACGACGGCGAGCGACTGCATGAAGCCCTCGACGGCGAACTTCGCGCCGCAGTACGCGTCGGCGAAGGGCTGTCCCACGACGCCGCCCACACTCGTCACGGTGAGGATGCGCCCGGCGCCGCGCTCGCGCATGCCGGGGAGCACGGCCTTGGCGAGGTTCACCGGGGCGAGGTAGTTCACGTCCAGCTGCTCCTGGATCTGCGCCATCGAGAGCTGCTCGGCCGTCGCCACGGCACCACGACCGGCGTTGTTCACGAGGACGTCGATGCGCCCGTGATCGGCGACGACCTCGCCCACGAGCCGGTTCGCCGCCTCGTGATCGACCACGTCGAGCGCCCGGACGTCGAGCTCGACACCGGCGGCCTCGGCCGCTGCGCGCAGGGCGACGGACCTCGAGAGGTCCCGCAGGGTCGCGACGACCTCGTGCCCGCGGCGTGCGAGCTCGACGGCGGCATGCAGCCCCATTCCCGAGGAGGTTCCGGTGATCAATACGACGTCAGACATGAGCGCAACCCTACGCCCGATCCCGCATCGCCGGATCCGCACCCCCGTCACGAGCACAGACGGTCTCACAGATCCGCGTCATCGGTCGTGCGGAGCCGTGCCATCGATCGCCCGGAGCGCGAGCCTGGTCTGGGTCTGCGCGGCGCCCGCCTCCGCTTTCAGCGCCCTGAGCAGCCGGTTCAGCGCCGCGGTGTCCTTCACCCGCACGTGCAGCAGATAGTCGTAGGGGCCGGTGACGTGGACCGCGTCCCTGATCTGGGGAACGGTCGCCGACCAGGTGAGGAAGGCCTCCGAGTCGCGATCCTGCGAGAGCCGGACGTCGATGAAGGCCTCCAGGCCGTTCGGGGTTTCGGCGATATCCGCATCCAGCACCGCCTGATAGCCGAGGATCACGCCGTCATTCTCCAGTCTGCGCACGCGCGCAGCGGTGGCGGCGGTGCTCAGGCCGACCTGTCGACCGACCGCACTGAACGAAGCACGGCCGTCCGTGCGAAGAATGCCGATGATCTGTTCGTCGATGCCGTCCATACAGTGAATCCTCTCGCGGCGACGGGCCGATCGGTCACCGCCCGTCCACCCTGTCGCGACACTGTCGTCATGCATGACCTCCTCGCGCTCGGCGCCGGTCTGATCGCCGGCCTCGCACTCGTCGTCCCGCTCGGCGCGATCGGCGTGCTACTGATCCAGGAGGGCGCGTCCCGAGGCTGGACCGGGGGCGTCCCCGCAGCCGTCGCCGTGGCGAGCGTGGACATCCTCTACTGCGCCGCCGCCGTGACCACCGGCTCGGCGGTCGCCCCGGTGATCGCCCTGTGGGCGCCATGGCCTCCGCTGGTCGGCGGGATCGCGCTGATCGCCATCGCCGTCCGCAGTCTGATCCGGGGGCGGCGCCCCTCACCCGACGAGGCATCCGGCGGGGCAACCGACACCAGCGACGACACCGGCACCGGCGTTCGCGACGCGCGGTCGTGGCGACGCTTCGCGGCCTTCTTCGCCCTGACCGCTGCCAACCCGGCCACGGTCGTCTACTTCGCCGCCGTCATCACCGGGCTCTCCTCGATCGGCGCCTCCCCCGCGTCCGCCGCCCTCTTCGTCGCCGGAGTCGGGATCGCCTCCGTCGGCTGGCAGGCCGCGCTCGTCGCCGTCGGTGCCCTGCTCCTCCGGCGGACCGGCGCCGGAGGCCATCGCCTGACTGCGCTGATCGGCAACGGCCTCATCGTCGCCTTCGGCCTGCTGATGATCGCCGAGGCCGTCCTCTGATCAGTCCGCTACGGTTCATATGCTCTCGCCATCCGCGCATCATAAGGAACCCATGGACCTCTTCACCCCGTTCGCGATCGGCCCGCTCCTGCTGAGGAACCGGATCGTGATGGCGCCGATGACGCGGAGACGCGCCGACCCCGACGGGACGCCGACGCCGCTCCAGGCGGAGTACTACGCCCAGCGCGCCGACCTCGGCCTGATCGTCACGGAGGGCGCCTATCCCGTCCCCGAGTCGCGCGGCTACACCGGTCAGCCCGGCATCGTCGATGACCGTCACGCGGCCGGATGGAGCCGCGTCGCCGACGCCGTCCACGACGCGGGCGGGAAGATCGCGCTGCAGCTCATGCACGCGGGCCGCGTCAGCCATCCGGACGTCACGGGCACCGATCGCATCGTCGCGCCCAGCGCGATCCCGATCGCCGGCGACGTGCACACGCCGCACGGCGCTCTTCCCTACCCGGAACCGCACGCTCTCACGATTCCGGAGCTCGCCGACGTCGGCGCGGAGTTCGCCGCCGCCGCCCGCCGGGCGATCGACGCGGGCATGGACGCGGTGGAGCTCCATGGCGCCAACGGCTACCTCCTGCACCAGTTCCTCGCTCCGTCCTCCAACCGCCGCACCGACGGATACGGCGGAACCCCCGAGCGACGAGCACGCTTCGTGATCGAGGTCGTCGCGGCGGTGGCGGAGGCGATCGGAGCGGAACGGCTCGGAATCCGCTTCTCCCCTGGCGCGAACATCCAGGATGTCCTGGAGCCCGACCCCGCCGACCTCCGTGCGACCTACCTGGCCGTGGCCGACGGCATCGCTCCCCTCGGCCTCGGCTACCTGAGCGTCGTCCACCCCCATCCCGAGAGCACGCCGATCCAAGAGCTGCGCGCCCGCGTCGGCGCACCGCTCATCGCCAACACCGGGTTCTCGACGACCACGACCCGCGAGCGCGTCAGAGCCCTCATCGCGGACGGCGCAGCCGATGCGGTCGCTGTCGGACGCCCCGTGATCGCCAATCCCGACCTCGCCGAGCGGTGGCGGCGCGATCTCCCCGAGAATGCCCCGGATCCCCAGACCTTCTACACCGGAGGGGCCACAGGATTCGCCGACTATCCCCGATCCGCAGCGCTCCGGACGCCCGGGACAGGACAGACATGACCGGAGAGAGGCGACGTCGCAGAACCCCTCTCAGGTATGACGCGGTCGATACCTGAGAGTGATGCCTCAGCCGGGGTCGCGACCGTACCGTACCCGTGTGGACGCCATCAACGACTTCATCCTGACCGCAGCCTCCTCGCCGTGGATGCTGCTGGTGATGTTCGCCGTGGCCGCGATCGACGCCGTCTTCCCGCCCGTCCCCAGCGAGACGGTGCTCGTGGCGGGAGCGGCGGCGGCCATGGCGTCCGGGGACGTGGCGATCGTCCCCGCCCTGTGCCTCGTCGCCGCGCTCGGCGCCGCGCTCGGCGACAACCTCGCCTATGCGCTCGGGCGGAAGCTCGGATCCCGGCGGTTCGCGTGGATGGAGCGCCCCAAGGTCGCCGCCGCGTTCGCCCACGCCCGCACTGCTCTGAACCGCAACGGCGCCGCGCTCATCATCGGCGCCCGCTACATCCCGGTCGGCCGGGTCGCCGTGAACATGTCCGCCGGTGCGCTGGGCTACCCCTGGCGGCGCTTCCTCCCGGTGAGCATCGTCGCAGGCATCACCTGGGCGGCCTATGGCGCCGCGATCGGCCTGATCGCGGGCAGCTGGGTCAAGGACCAGCCCCTCGTCGCCGCCGTCCTCGGCGTCGTGATCGCGATGATCGTCGGCATCGCCGTCGACCGGCTCGCAGCCCACCGCCGTCGGCGCGCCGAGCGGAGCGCGCTCCCGGTGCTCAGCCCGCCCGCCGAGCCCGCCCTGTCCTCCACCGCCGCGGACTCGTGACCCCTCACGCCGAGACTGCATCTGCGTCCCGAGACAGCGGAAAAATCGCGCAGTTTCGGATCGCAGATGCAGTCTCACGGCCTTTGGGAGGGCCAGGGCGGTCAGGAACGAGCGCTCCTGCGACGGCCGAACAGGAGCAGCGCACCCGCGACGAGCGCCAGCACGCCGAACGGCAGCAGGGCGAGCATCGCCGAGGCGTCCGCGCCGGTGACGGCCAGGCCGCTGCCGGCGGGCTTCCCCTGCCCCGAACCCTGACCCGGCGCCGTCCCGCCGGTCCCTCCGGGGCCCGGCTCGCCACCGGGGATGCCCGGCCCGTCGATCACGGCACCGGGCACTGTTCCCGCCCGCAGCGCCGCCGGCTGCTCGCCGTCGGCGAACCACCAGGCAGGGCGGGCAGACGCCGTCGCGGAACCCGTGCTGAACGACGCGGGCGCCGTGGCGAAGCCCTCGTTGTTGAGGTTCGGCATGCCCGCGGGACGGGCGAAGTGCCGGATGACCGGCTCGCCCCCGGTGAAGACGATACGTGCCGCGGCGCCGTCGCAGCCGTTGTCGCACACGGCCCACAGCTCGCCGATCACGGTGTCGTAGTCGAGCGCCATGACGCCACCGAGCCCGGGATCGATCGCCGCGACCTGGTCGATCGACCCGTCGACGCCGAGCGCATAAGCGTAGACGAAGCCGTTGTCCTCCAGCGCGACGAAGAACAGCCCATCGCCGTGCGCGGGGTAGCCGGCGGGGTCGTAGCCCGCCCCGGTGCGCTGGTCGACGAGCCTGCCGGCGAGCGCGGCGTCCGGCACCCATTCGACCGCCTCGATGCCGGTGTTCGCCGCGACCTGGGGCAGTGATGCGGTGAGATCCCACTCCTGCTCGGCGACCACGTCCGGCCCCGGCGCCTCGGGGTCGAGCGCGAGCACCGTGTTCTGGTTCACGCCCTTGTTCGCGTTGTCCCGCTCGGAGGCGATGTAGACGCGCCCGTCCCCGCCGATGCTGATGCCCTCGGCGTCTGGACCCTTCGCGGCGGGGTCGCCCGCATCCCGTTGGAATCGGGCGCGCTTGCCCTGCTCCCACCCGTCCGCGAAGGAGACCGAGCCGTCGGCGCGGGCGTCGAGCTTCCAGAAGGTGCCCGTGCCGTTGTCGACCGCCCAGAGGAAGGTCCCGTCCGCGGTCTCCTGCACGTCGAGGCCCGAAGAGTCCTTCAGGAACATGGCCGCAGGATCGGCCACGACGACCTCGGGACTCCCCGGCCAGACGTCCTCCGGCGCCTCGCCGGGGCCGCCCGGGTTGCCGGGGTTCTCGCCGCCGCAGCTATTCGGTGCGCCCTTCGTCCCGACGGCGACGTCGGCGAACTCGCCGGTGCCGTCGCCGCAGCGCGCCCAGGTGCCCGACGCATGCGTGGCCCATGCGTATTCGTCGACCGTGAGGCCTCCCGCATCGCGGACGGTCGCCAGATCGTCGGCGCCGAGGCCGAAGCCGAAGTGCGTCGCGCCGTCGAAGACGAAGAAGCCGCCCGGCGCGAGGACGGTGCCCGCGGCGACCGGCGTCACGTCTTTCGCGTGGCCGATCGGATCGTTGTCCAGCAGCGTCCAGCCGGACAGGTCGACCGGCTCGGTGCCGGTGTTCACGATCTCGACCCAGTCCGTCGCGTCCCCGTTCGACTCGACCTCGTTGATCGCGACGGTCGGCGGCACGCAGTCGTTCGCCGCGCCCGGGGTCGTCCTCGCCAGTCCCCACGGGCCGACGGCATCGGGGCAGCGTGCATAGCTGGCCGCCGCCTCGTCGCCGTCGATGGCGGGGTGCTGGGTCCACGTGTGCTGATCGAGCAGGACCCCATCGGGATCGAGGAGGCGGATCGCGTCGGAGCCGCCGATGCCGATGGCCGCCTGGAACTCCTGCGCGGTCCCCGCCGCGTCGACGCCAACCGTCGACGCATCGACCACGATCCGCTCGCCGGCGTCGATCGACGCGCCAGCCGCGAAGAACCACCGGTGGTCGTCGGAGTTGTCCCGGATCTCGTACCCGGAGAGGTCGAACGCCTCGTCGCCGGGGTTGATCAGTTCGATCCAGTCGGCAGGACCGGAGTCGATCTCGTTGAGCAGCACGCTGCCCGGCTCCGTCGGCGTCACGATCGGATCGCAGACGTTGGCCGCGCCCAGGGTCACCGCCGTGGCGTGTGCCCACTCGCCGCCGTCGGCACAGCGGGACCAGTCCCCGAGCGGCGCGGTCGCCGCGTACGCGAAGGCGTCGACGACGCCTCCCGCGGTGTCCAGGAGCACGACCTCGTCTCCCTTGCCCAGGCCGAAGGGGAAGCCGAGCGGGGTCCCCTCCTTCTCCAGCACCAGGAACGCCCCGGATGCGAGCACCGTGCCCGAGGGGAGGACGCCTGCCTGCGCCGGATCGCGCTTGTCGTCCTGCACCGACCAGCCCGACAGGTCCACCGGCGACGAGGACGCGTTGTAGAGCTCGATCGCATCGGCGCCGCCCTGGGCATCGTCGTAGACGATCTCGTTCACGACGACGTCCGGCACGGCCGTCGCCTCCGCGGCATAGGACGGATTCGCGCCGACGACGGCCCCGGACAGGGCGACGGCGGCGACGACGATCGCGGCGACGCGACGCGTTTCGGGGACGGGCATGCGGGCGCTCCTGACGACGGGGACTCGGGTCGTCGCACACTCAATCGGGTGCCGGTGACGTCCTCGCCACCGGCACATGAACGGGAGATGTCCACGGCGCAGGGCGGATCGTCAGCGCGGGACGACCGCGCCCAGCCCGAGGAGCGCCGGGCGGGCCTCCTCGATGCGAGCGCGCAACGCCGCGATGTAGGCGAGCACGACCGGCTGCCGAAGCGCCTCGGGATGCGTGACGAGCCAGTACGGCAGTCGCACGTCGACCTCGGCCCGGAGTATCCGCCGGAGGTCGTCATGGGGGTCGGCGAGGAAGGCGGGGAGGAGCCCGATGCCCGCACCCGCGCGCGTCGCCTCGATGTGGACGTAGACGTTCGTGCTCGAGACCGCGTCGCTCATCCCCGGCACCGCCCTTCTGGCCTCGTCCAGCGCGTCGACCTGCAGCATCGACTCGATGAAGTAGATCAGCGGGCGGCCGGAGAGGTCGGCCTTCGACGCCGGCGTCCCGTGCCGCTCCAGATAGGACGCGCTCGCATAGAGGCCGAGCGCGTAGTCGGCGAGGTGGGTGGCCTCCGCCCTGTGGACGTGCGGGCGGCCCACGACCACTTCCAGATCCACCCCGATCCGCTGCTGCGCCGCCCTCCTGGTCGCCGCGATCATCTCGAGCGAGACGTTCGGATGCTCGCCCCGCAACGCGACGATCGCCGGCGAGGCGATGAACCCGCTGAACCCGTCCGTCGAGGAGAGCCGGACGACGCCGGAGAGCGTCGCCGTCCCCGGGTCGAGGGCGCGCAGGGCGTTCTCGACCCCCTCGGCGGCGACCATCGCCTGCTCCCCCAGCGCGGTGAGCATCCAGCCCGCGGTCCCCCTCACGAGGACCCGTCCGCCCAGTGCCGTCTCCAGCGACTCGATCCGGCGGGCGACCGTCGTATGGTTGACGCCGAGCACGGCCGCCGCGCCGGTGTACCGACCCGACCTCGCCACGGCGAGGAAGGTCAGCAGGTCATCGGGGCTGGGGGGCGTCCTCACCGGCATGCTCACCCTTCGAATGCTCGCACGGCGGGCCGGTCCCGTCCACGCTCATCGGCCTCGACGACGCTCAGGAGGACTCCCGTGCGTCGTCGGCCGCGCCGAGCAGCAGGCGGAGTGCCCCGAGGAACTCGTCCGGGCGTTCCAGGTGCGGACTGTGCCCGCACCCCGGGAGCGCGACCTCGGTGACGCTCCCCCCGCGCGTGGCGTACTCGTCGAGGATCGCGCGCGTCTGAGCGAGCATGGGCTGCGGCGGCGCCTCGTCCTCGCCCGGCCACCCCTCGATGATCCCCGCCTTGCCGAGCTGGTTCAGATCGAAGAAGGACGCATCGTTGACGATGGCGTCCGCGGTCCCGCGGATCCACAGCACGGGCGGCTTCGGCTCCACGGCCACGATCGCGGTCGTGTCGAAGTGGGTCGGCGCCATCGTGTTCAGCACTCCACGGCTTCCGGCGGCGAACCCCGGCCAGTTCTCGGAGGGAACGCTGTCGCCGGGGTAGTTGTCCACACCGGTGACGGTCGTGAGCATGGCCTCGAGCCAGATCGGCTCGTCTCCGCTCTCGTACCCGGGGGCCACGTAGCTCGAGCGGAAGACGGCGAGCGGGGACGTCGCGGCGTCCTCCGTCCGATCCCCCGCCGCCAGCCGGGCGACGAAGTCGGGGTTGGCGCCGCCTCCCCCTGTCCCGGCGCCGTCCGCGGTGCACGGCTCCCCGCGCGTCGCGGTGCCCCCGAAGCCGTACGGCGAGACCGTCGACTCCAGCGTCAGGGAGCGCACGAGCTCCGGGCGGTCGATGAGGAGCTGCATCGCGACGCCGCCTCCCATGCTCCAACCGACGACGTGCACGGGGCCGAGGCCGAGGCCGTCGATGACCGACGCGACGTCGTCGGAGAAGTCCCGCACGCCGCGCCGGGCGTCCACCGGAAGTGGCTCGCTGGCCCCGAAGCCGCGGAGGTCCACGGCGAAGGCGTCGACATCCACGGGGAGGGCCAGCATGACGGGCTGCCAGAACGCGGCGGAGGACACGTTGCCGTGGATGAAGAGGATCCGATGCACCGGGTCCTCGGCGGGACGCCTGAGCACCCCGGCGGCGAGCCGGGGCGTCCGCACGATCTGCTCCACGATTCCGGGGAGCGTCAGCTCGACCATGGTGTCTTCCTCTCGGTTGCCGTCCGGCGAGCGATCATGACGTCGCCGTCCAGCGCTCGAGTACTGCCTCCGCCGTCGCCCGTGCGCCGTCCGGCGTCATGAGGATCGTGTAGTGGTTCGTGTCGGGGATCTCCCGGACG
This sequence comes from Microbacterium resistens, assembly GCF_031456305.1. GTDB lineage: Bacteria > Actinomycetota > Actinomycetes > Actinomycetales > Microbacteriaceae > Microbacterium > Microbacterium resistens_A. The sequence goes on along the minus strand of NZ_JAVDUM010000002.1, from coordinate 78,689 downwards.
TCCAGCTGCGGAACGCGCGCGGCCCAGCCGCCGGCCTGCGACGCGGTGTAGAGCGGCTCTCCGTCGAGCAGTCCCCGAGGGGCGCGCAGAAGGAGGACGGTGCCCGGAAGCCCGGCCAGCGCCTCCTCGTAGCGGTCGCTGCCGTCGAGTCCCCTGGCGTCCTCCGCGACCGCGGCGGCGCGGGCGGAGCTGCGCAGGACCGGGGCCGCGCCGTCGAGGTCGTAGCGCGCGTAGTCCGCGATCGACTCGTTCCAGTACGGTCCCAGCGCGGGATGGCCCCGCCAGAAGTCCACGTACTCCTCGGCCGTGCCGAAGGTCATCGCCAGCCGCTCCAGCGCCGGTCCCAGAAGGTGCGCGGGCACCTCCTCCGGCGCGATCGTGTCGGGAAGGGCGATCGGAAGACCGCCGTCGACCAGCACGAGACCGGCGACGCGGTCGGGGTGGCGCTCCGCGAACCGGACCGAGACGAACGCGCCCATCGAATGGCCGACGACGAGCGCCCGATCGATCCCCCGCGCGTCCAGGAGCGCGGCGAGGTCGTCCGCGTGCGCAGCGAACCCGAAGGGGGCGGGCAGCGCGTTGCTCCGCCCCCGTCCCCGCAGATCGGGCGCGATCACCCGGTGCGCGGGCAGCCTCCCGGCGACGAGGTCCCAGACCCGGTGCGTCGCCGTGATGCCGTGGACCGCGAGGATCGGCAGGCCGGGGGCGTCGCCGTTCCACTCGCCGCCGCCGAGCTCGCCCCCGCGAACGCGCACGCGCAGATCGGTTCGGCTCATCGCGCGCTCCATCCGCCGTCCATGGTGTAGCTGGCCCCGGTGACCATACCCGCATCCGGGCCCGCGAGCCACAGGGCGAGCGAGGCGACCTCGGACGGCTCCACGAGGCGCTTGATCGCAGACTCGGTCAGCATCACCTGCGGGAGCACGTCCTGTTCCGCGATTCCGTGCGCCTTGGCCTGATCGGCGATCTGCCTCTCGACCAGGGGTGTGCGCACGTAGCCGGGGTTGATGCAGTTCGAGGTGACTCCGTGCGCGCCGCCTTCGAGGGCGGTCACCTTGGAGAGCCCCTCCAGACCGTGCTTGGCGGCGACGTAGGCGGACTTGTAGGGCGAGGCGCGCAGCCCGTGCACGCTGGAGAGATTGATGATCCGCCCGAAGCCGCGCGCGTACATCCCCGGGAGCGCGGCCCGGATCAGGAGGAAGGGCGACTCCAGCATGAGGCGCAGGATGACGGCGAAGCGCTCCGGCTCGAAGTCCTCGATCGGACGCACGTGCTGGACGCCCGCGTTGTTCACCAGGATGTCGGCCTCGAGGGAGAGATCGGCCAGCGCCGCCGTCTCGCTGAGGTCGACCTCCCACGCCGTCCCCCCGATCGCTGCGGCGACCGCCGCTGCCCGGACGCCGTCCCGGTCCGCGACGACGACATGCGCGCCGGCGGCGGCGAACACTCTGGCGCACGCCTCGCCGATGCCGCTGGCGCCGCCGGTGACGACGGCTCGTCGTCCGCTGAGGTCGATCATGCTGTCTCCGATCCGGCCGAGCGACGACGCTGACCGTCGTCGCGTCCACGGCGTCGTTCCCGGACGCGATGCACGGTCCCCGCGATCCCGCCGGGGAGGAACAGCACGACGAGGATGAACAGGGTGCCGAGGATGAACAGGGGCTCCGAGAGCGGGATCCGCAGCACGGCGGGGAGCCCCGCGACGAGCTCGGAGCCCGCCAGCGCCGTGAGCCGCTGATCCAGGACGGCGTAGACGATGCCGCCGATGACGGCGCCCCATCGGAAGCCGACCCCGCCGAGGACGACGATGACCAGCAGGGTGAGGGTGAAGTCGGCGGTGGCGATGCGTGGCGAGACGCCGGACTGCAGCAGCAGGTACACCATGCCGACGACCACCGCCAGCACCGAGGCGACCACGAAGATGAGCAGCTTCACCCCGAACGGGCGGATGCCGAGCACGCGGACGCGCAGCTCGTTCTCGCGGACAGCCTCGGCGACGCGACCGGCCCGGCTCCGCTCGACCCAGAACACGGCCAGGTAGACGAGCACGAGCACGGCGAGGGCGAGCCAGTACAGGTTCCGCGTGTTGACCACCCCGACCAGGAAGTCCGGCACGTGGGCGATGTCGAGGGACAGCCCCTCGTCGCCGCCCGTGGCGCGTTCGGGATTGCGGCGGATCAGGACGGATCCCGCCTGGGCGAAGGCGAGGGTGACCATCGCGAACGAGATCCCGCTCACCCGCAGGGCGAGTGCTCCGACGGTGGCGGCGAGCACCGTCCCGAGCACGAAGGTCACGGCGAGGGACACCAGGAAGATGACCGTGCTCGGCCACTCGACCGGGGCGAACGCGTCCAGGACGATCCCGAGCCCGTAGGCGCCGGCGGCGAAGAACAGCGCGTGCCCGAACGAGAGGAGGCCGGCGAGCCCGAACATCATCCGATAGGTGAGGGCGAGCGCGGCGATCAGCATCGCGTAGGCGAGCAGCTGCAGCGTGCCTGGCGTGTAGGTCGGACCCGGCAGGATGCCGGGGACGTCCAGCGCGAGCAGCGGCAGGATCGCCAGCAGCACGATCAGCCCGAGCCCGGCCGCGACGGCAAGGACTCCGCGCCGACGAGCCGTGGCGATCGGCGGCTGGGCGTTCTCCGTCGTGCGGGTGGTGGTCTCCTCGGGAACCGTCGCCTCGATGCTCATGCTGCCTTCCCCATCAGTCCACGCGGTCGCACGAGCAGGACGCCGGCGAGCGCGATCACGACCACGAGGTCGCCCGTCCCGCCCAGGTAGAAGTTCGCGAACTGCTGGAGGAGCGCGACCAGCACCGAGGCGAGCGCCGCCCCCGCGAGGGAGCCGAGGCCGCCGATCACCGTCACGATGAAGGCGAAGATGAGCAGCACCGAGCCGAGATGCGCGGAGACGTATCCGTAGTAGATCGATGCCAGGACGCCGCCGAGGCCGGCCGCGGCACCGCCGATGGCGAAGACGAGCGTGAAGGATCGCCGCACGTCGATCCCGAGCGCGGTGACCATGGCGCGGTTCTCGACACCGGCGCGGATGATCAGCCCGTATCGCGTCCTCCGGAGGAAGAGCACGATCCCGAGGAGGACGAGCACGGCGCATCCGATCAGCAGGAACCGGTCGTTCGGGATCTTCGCACCGAGGATCGTCGTGGTCTCGGTGAGCCACGCCGGCTTGGCGATGTAGATCGGATCGGTGCCCCAGATGCCCTCGAAGAGGGCGACGGCCGCGAGCGAGAGGCCGACCGTGACCAGCGCCTGCTCGATGTGCCGCTCGTAGAGCCGGCGGATCAGGAGGTACTCGGTTGCGGCGGCGACCGCGGCGCCGACGATCACGCCGACCAGCGCGGAGAGCCCCAGCCCCAGCCAGGTGCCGTCGGCGAGCCGTCGTCCTGCCTCCCAGCCGAGGAAGGCGGCGATGGTGAGGAAGGCGCCGTGGGCGAAGTTCAGCACGCCCATGAGCCCGTAGATGAGCGAGAGGCCGCTGGCGACGAGGAAGTAGAGGGCCCCCAGACCGAGTCCGGTGATGAGGAGGAGCAGAACGGTGCTCATCGGCGTGCCCCTTCCGATGCGGGGAGGTCGTGTGCGGCGTCGTGGACCCCCAGGTGTCGATGCACGAGCTCCTCGTCGTCGAGGAACTCGGCGGCGAGACCCGTGTGGACGACCCGCCCGGCGGAGAGCACGACGACGCGATGAGCGAGCGCGCGGATCACGTGGAGGTTCTGCTCGACGAGGAGGACCGGCACCTCGGCGGCGGCGACGCGCAGCGCCTCGATGACCTCGGTGACGATCTTCGGCGCAAGCCCCTTGGTGGGCTCGTCGATCAGGAGCAGCCGGTTGTCGTTCAGCAGCGCCCTCGCCAGCGACACCATCTGCTGCTGGCCGCCCGAGAGGGTGCCCGCCCGCTGCGCCCGACGCTGCACGAGGTCGGGGAAGAGCCGATCCACCAGCGCACGGCGGGGGCTCGCCCCGCGTTCGGCGAGGCGGAGGTTCTCCTCGACGGTGAGGCCGCCGAACACGTCCCGGTCCTCGGGGACGTAGCCGACGCCGAGCTGCACGATGCGATGCGTCGGCAGCCGACCGATGCCGGTCCCGCCCAGGCGGACGTCGCCGGAGCGGTCGATGAGGCCGAGGATCGCGCGGAGGGTGGAGGTCTTCCCCACCCCGTTGCGGCCGAGGAGCGCCGTCACGCCGGAGGACGGGACCTGGAGGGACACGTCCTCGATCACCTGCTGGCCGCCGATGCGGGCCGACAGGCCGTCGACGACGAGGATGGGCTCGCTCATGCCGCCTCCCCGAGATAGGCCGACTGGACGACGGGGTTCTTCATGACGTCCTCGGGGGTGCCGATGGCCAGGAGCTCCCCGTGGTGCATCACGGCGACCCTGTCGACCAGCCCGAGCACCACCTCCATGTGGTGCTCGACCATGACGACCGTGCGTCCCCCTCGATGCAGCTGACGGATCACGTCCGTGAGCGCGGCGACGTCGCCGGAGGCGACGCCGGCCATCGGCTCGTCGAGGAGCACGACCTTCGGGTCCGTGGTGAGGAGCATCGCGATCTCCAGCTTGCGCTTCTCGCCGTGCGCGAGGTTCGCGGCCACGGCGTCGACGCGATCGTCGAGGCCGACCTCGGCGAGGGCAGCCCTGGCGGCGTCCGACGCCTCGTCGGATGCCCGCGGCACGCGCAGCGGACTGGTCGCGCGACCGAGACGGACCTGGGCCGCCAGCCGGACGTTCTCCAGCACGGTGAGGGCAGGGAACAGGCTGGAGGTCTGGAAGGTGCGACCGAGCCCGGCGGTCGCCCTCCGGTGGATCGCGAGCCCTGTCACGTCGTGCCCGGCGAGGGAGACCGTTCCCTCCGTGGGCATGACGACTCCGGAGATGACGTTGAACAGCGTGGTCTTCCCGGCGCCGTTGGGACCGATCACCCCGACCATCTCGCCCTGCCGGATGTCGACGGTGACGTCGTTGAGGATCCGGGCGCCTCCGATGCGGAGGCCGATGCCGTCCAGACGGAGCGCGGGTTCGGCGGACATCGACATCACTTGCCCGCGACCGGCGGCGCCACGGTCTCGGCGTCGATGGTGTCGACCAGCTCGGGGACCCAGGCCGCGCCGTCCTGGACGAGCTTGGCCTGGTACATCGGCTGGATCAGCGCGTGATCCTCGGCCCGGACCGTGAGGCCGCCCTTGACCGAGTCGAAGGTCCAGCCCTCCAGGGAGCTCACCATGCCGTCGACGGTGCCGCCGCCCTCCTTGATGGCGTGGACGATCATCTGCGCCGCGACGAACCCGTCCGGCGAGAACAGGTCGGCGGTCTTCCCCTCCTTCTTCAGGTACGCGATCATCGCCTTCTCCGCCTCCGTGCCGGCGGCGCCGGCGAAGTAGTGGTTGAGGAAGGAGATGTTCGCCGAGGCCTCCCCATAGGCGCCGTAGGTGGCCGCATCCCCCAGCCCGGTGACGACCGGCGCCTTGTCGAAGACGCCCTGCTGCGACAACGCGGTCCACATCGCGCCCGACGACGCACCCGCCCAGGCGACGAAGACCAGATCGGGCGACGCGCCCAGCAGCTGCTGGGCGAAGGGGGTGAACTCGGTGGCGTCCTCGGCCACCATCACGCCCTCGACGACGGCGCCCTTGCCGCCGAGAACGGCCTTCACGCCGGCGAGGTTGCCCTGGCCGAAGGCGTTGTCCTGGGCGAACACGACGACCTTCTTCCCCTTCGGGTCACCGATGAAGGTTCCCGCCGAGGCGACGTCCTGGAAGGTCTGGCGCCCGGAGCGGAACGTGTACCCGTTGACCCCGGTGATCGCGTCGGCGGCGGCGGGACCGGAGATGTAGAGGATCTTGTTCTGCGCGGCCTGCTCGGACAGCGCCGTCGCGATGCCGGAGGACGCGGTGCCGGCGAGGATCTGATATCCCTGCCCGATGAAGTCCTTGCCCTTCGACACGGCGGTGTCGGGGTTGCCCTGATCGTCCGCCCACTCGATGGCGATCTCCCGGCCGTCGACCGCGCCGGTCCCGTCCGTCGCATAGTCCAGCCCCGCCTCGAAGCCTGCCGTGTACGCGGCTCCGTACGCGGCGAGCGGGCCGGTCTGGCTCGTGAGCATCGCCACCTTCACCGGCGCTCCACCCTCGGACCCTCCGGTGGCGCCGGGTTCCCCTCCCACCGTCGGTGCGCATCCGGCCAGGACGATGGCGGCGGCGGCGATGGCCGCAGTGACGAGGTACCTCTTCGTAGCCCGCATGAATCTGCCTCTCAACGATGAACGGCGTACGGAACGAGAGCTCCGTCGGTCTCCCCAGTATCAATGCATGCTCGTCAGCATTCGATGGCCAAGTTCGCAGGCTGAATGTGCATGAACGCACATGACCTTCGCGGGAACTTGCTTTAGGTGCACCGAAACTTCTAGATTTTTAGGCATGCCTAAAAATTTGCTGCTCCCCCTCTCCCTCTCGATAGCCGCGGCCTCCGCGGTCGCGCTGGCCGGATGCGCGTCGCCGTCGGCCGACGACTCCCTGGACGCTCGTCCGGTCGTGCTGACGACGTTCACGGTGCTGGCCGACATCGCGGAGAACGTGGCCGGGGAGCACCTGCGAGTGGAGTCGATCACGAAGGTCGGCGCGGAGATCCACGGCTACGAGCCGTCGCCGGGCGACGTGCGCAAGGCGACGGATGCCGCCCTAATCCTCGACAACGGCCTGAATCTGGAGGTGTGGTTCCAGCAGTTCGTGGACAGCGTGGACGTGCCGCATGCCGTCGTCTCCGACGGGGTCGAGGTCATCGACATCACCGAGGACGCCTATGCCGGCAAGCCGAACCCGCACGCGTGGATGAGCCCGTTGAACGTCCAGCAGTACGTCGACAACATGGTGCAGGCGTTCTCCGAGCTGGACCCCGGGCACGCGGCCGCCTTCGCAGAGAACGGCGCGGCCTACAAGGCGGAGGTCCAGGCTGTGCAGGACGAGCTCGTCTCGGAGCTGTCCGCGCTGCCGGAGAGTCAGCGGGCGCTGGTGAGCTGCGAGGGCGCGTTCTCCTACCTGGCCCGCGATGCCGGCCTGACCGAGCACTACATCTGGCCGGTCAACGCCGAGCAGCAGGCCACCCCGCAGCAGATCGCCTCGACGATCGAGTTCGTCGAGGCGAACGACGTGCCGGCGGTGTTCTGCGAGTCCACGGTCTCCGACAAGCCGATGCAGCAGGTCGTCGAGGCCACGGACGCGGTGTTCGGCGGCGTGCTGTACGTCGACTCCCTCTCCGAGGCGGACGGTCCGGTGCCGACGTACCTGGACCTGATCCGCTACGACGCGAAGACGATCATCGACGCCCTCACCGGACGGTCCTCATGACCGCCGCGATCGAGGTCGAGGATGTCACGGTGCGCTACGGGGACACTCTCGCGCTGAACCGCGTGTCCCTGCGGATCGAACGGGGCCGGGTGTGCGCGCTGATCGGGATGAACGGCTCCGGCAAGTCGACGCTCTTCAAATCGATCATGGGAATGATCCGACCCGATCGCGGGCGGGTCCTCGTCGACGGGGTGCAACCGGCCGTCGCCCGCAGACGTGGCCGGCTGGGCTACGTGCCGCAGAGCGAGGAGGTCGACTGGACCTTCCCGGTATCCGTCCACGACGTGGTGATGATGGGGCGCTACGGCCATCAGGGGCTCACCCGGCGGCCGCGCCCGGTGGACCGCGCGGCGGTGGCGACCGCGTTGGAGCGGGTGGAGCTGCTCGACCACGCGGACCGGCAGATCGGACAGCTCTCCGGCGGGCAGAGGAAGCGCGCGTTCGTGGCGCGCGGCATCGCGCAGGGCGCGGAGATCCTGCTGCTGGACGAGCCGTTCGCCGGCGTCGACAAGCGCTCCGAGGCCACCATCGTGCGACTGTTGCGGGAGCTCGCCGCCACCGGCCGCACGGTGCTGGTCTCCACCCACGATCTGCACGCATTGCCCGGCCTCGCCGACGAGGCCGTGCTCCTCATGCGTCGCGTGCTGCTGCACGCGGGCGTGGACGAGGTGATGCGCCCCGAGAACCTGGCGATGGCGTTCGGAGTGGACGTTCTCGGACGGGACGAGGACGCCTCATGAGCCCGATCGACTTCCTGCTCGAGCCGCTGGGCTACGACTTCATGGTCCGTGCGCTCGTCACCACGGTGCTCGCCGCGATCGTGTGCGCGGTGCTGTCGTGCTGGCTGGTGCTGGTCGGATGGTCGCTGATGGGCGACGCGGTCTCCCACGCCGTGCTTCCGGGCGTCGTCATCGCGTACATCGTCGGTGCCCCCTTCGCCCTCGGCGCGCTCGTGTTCGGATTCCTCGCCGTCGTCCTCATCGGTGCGATCCGCGGCACCAGCCGGGTGAAGGAGGACGCCGCGATCGGGATCGTGTTCACCACCCTGTTCGCCCTCGGGCTGGTCCTGATCTCGATCACGCCCTCGCAGACCGATCTGAACCACATCGTCTTCGGCAACATCCTCGGCGTCTCGACCGGCGACCTGATCCAGATCGCCGTGCTCGGCGCCGTCGCGTTCGTCGTCCTCGTCGTCAAGCGCCGCGATCTGACGCTCTACGCCTTCGACCCCGTTCACGCCCACGCCATCGGTGTGAGCCCGAGGATGCTCGGAGCGCTGCTCCTGGGCGTGCTCGCCCTCACCGCCGTCGTCGCCCTCCAGGTCGTCGGCGTGATCCTGGTGGTCGCGATGCTCATCATTCCCGGTGCGACCGCCTACCTGCTCACCGACCGCTTCGGACGGATGCTCGTCATCGCCCCCGCGATCTCGGCGCTCTGCTCGATCGTCGGCATCTACTTGAGCTACTGGCTCGACACGGCGTCCGGCGGCATGGTCGTGCTCGCCCAGGGCGCGTTCTTCGCACTGGTCTACCTGTTCAGCCCTCACCACGGGCTGGTGCGCCGACGGATCAATCGGAACCGACGGCGGCGTGTCGCCGTAGGATCGACCGGTGTCGCCGGAGCGTGAGCCCGTGTCCCCGTATCCCGGGTGCCGCACCGGAAGGAGACCAGATGCCCGTGCCTTCCTCGAAGACCGAGCTTCTCGGAACCATCGACCGCTCGTTCGGACAGCTGAGCGCCGATCTGGATCGAGTCCCTCTCGACGCGGTCCGCGAACCGGTGCTGGACGGCCACGCCGCCGGAACGCGGATGAGCCCGGCCGATCTGGTGGCCTACCTCGTGGGCTGGAACGAGCAGGTCCTCACCTGGCATCGCCGCCGCGCGGCCGGACTCCCCGACGAGTTCCCCGCACAAGGGGTCTCCTGGAACGAGCTGGGCTCCCTCGCGCATCGTTACTATGCCGAGCACGAGGACGACACGTGGCCTCAGCTCCGCACTCGGCTGACCGACGCAAACGCCCGGATCGTCGCCCTCATCGAGGAGCGCACGGACCAGGAGCTCTACGGCGCGCCCTGGTACGGCAGATGGACCATGGGACGGATGATCTCGCTCAACACCTCGTCGCCCTACACCAACGCGCGACGACGTCTCCGGACCTGGCTGCGCACCCGATGACCGAGAGCCGGATCGACAAGCAGGTCACCGAGTCGGGGGCTGAGGCTTCCCCGGCGCAGGCGCCTGCGCACCGCGGACGAGCTTCTCGGCCTCGCGCCGCTTCAGCCGTCGGTCGACGACCAGGCCCATGAGGATCCATCCTCCGAGCGCCGTGATGATCCACACGATGAGAGGGGCGAGGATCCACGACTCGGCTCCGCCGATCCGGAGGCCGCCGGGGAACAGCGTCGCCACTGCGCGAGCAGCTGGAACAGGAAGCGGATCATCGGCGTCTCTCTCGCAGGTCAGGATCAGGTGAGGAGGCGCCGGAGCCCGTCGATGTCCGACGCGGTCAGGCCGAGCCCGTCCGCGGCGTATCCGGCGATCGTGCCGAACTGCTCACGCACCTGGGCGAAGGCTGCCCGGAGGTAGCTCTCGCGGACGCCCAGCACGGGCATGAGCGTCTCGCGGTCGACGCCGAGCGACTCCGCGTGCCGGAGCACCGGCTCGAGGGCGGGCAGCAGATCCGTGTTGGTCTGCAGGTAGTCCTGGTACACGCTCCCCTCGTCCACCCCGAGCAGCGTCAGGATGGACGCCGCGGCCCATCCGGTGCGGTCCTTGCCGGTGGTGCAGTGGAACAGCGCAGCCCCCGTCCGACTCTCATCGAGCAGCCCGAGGAGGAGCGCTCGGTACGCCGCGAGGGCCGAGGGGAGACGGACGATGTCGCGGTAGGTCTCCTCGAAGAGCCGTTCCGCCTTCCCGTCGCCAAGGCTCTCGGCGAACGCCTGCGGGTTCGCCGAGAGATCGTCCAGCCGTGCCGCGACGCTGAGCGAGCTGTCGGCGAGGACATCGAGCCCGACACCGCGGATCCCCTCCGGCAGCCGGTCCGGCGAGGCGGCGACCTCACCGGCGGTCCGCAGGTCGTACACCGTCTCGACGCCGAGCGCGGCGAACCGCGGGCCGTCGGCATCGGTGAGCGATGCGAGGGTGGCCGAGCGATACAGGACACCCTGTCTGATCCGGCCGACCGTCGCCGGCAGGCCACCGAGGTCGCGGAGGTTCGGCGCGCTCGGGATCGATATCTTCCGGTCCTGCAGATCGCTCATGCGATTCCCCTCTCCGTGCTTCTCCCGGCTAGGACGTGCTCCGCGTTCTCAGATCGCCTCGGGACGCGGGGCGACCCAGGTGCCGTCGAGGACGGACGGGTGCGGCCGGTAGAGCCGGAGGGTGTAGTTCCAGCCCGGCATGATCGGCAGGGCGTTCGGCACGTCGCCCGGATGCTCGCCGAAGCGGACGGTGACGCCGCCGTCCTCATCGTGGACGGCCGTGAGGCTGTTGATGCTGTTCACCCCGAGCTCGTTGGGCTCGAAGTAGCCGTCCGCGTTGTAGAGCGACACAGACCAGAACGCATCGACGGGGACGTCCGTCAGGTGAAGCCGGTAGTCAGCGACGGGCAGCCCCTCGTCGACGCTGATGTAGGTGGCCTCGTACTCGGGCAGACCACCCCAGCCGCCGGCGGCGCCGAGCAGATGCATAACGGGATCGACCTCCGCCTCCGCGCCGAAGGCATGGTCGTAGGTCGAGACCCCGCGCCCGAGCGCGAGGAGCGCATCGTGGGTCTCCGCCTGCGATGACCCGTCGTACTCGGGAAGGGGGAAGTCTCCCGCTCCCCCACCGGCGAGGACGAGGGCGTCCTGCAGCCCGTTCACCTCTGCGACGTCGGCGGGATCGTTCGGGTCGACGAGGATGCGCACCAGGAGCGCTGCGTAGTCGGTGCCGACCAGGTCGCGGGTGAGCAGATGCTCGCCGGGCTCCCGCAGGATGAGCGGGCCGTAGTGATCCTGGCTGATGACGTAGGCGGAGATGTAGCGTGCGCCGACATCCGGCAGCGTGACGGTGACGCCATCGCGCACGTCGATGATCGCGCTGCTGTAGAGCGTGTCGCGGTTCTGGCGGATGATCGGCTGATCATCGAGCGGCTTGAGCCCGCGGGTGTGGTTCCACCGCCCGAGCCCCGTGTCGGCGGCCAACCGGGAGAACATGAGGTCGGACTCGGCGCGCGCGAAGTTGCGGACGTTGACCTTCGTGGCCGGCCCCTGACCGGCGATGTTCATCGGGCTGGTGTTCATGCGGTTGGTGTTCATGCGGTTGGTGTTCATGAGAGTGCCTTCACCTTCAGCTGTCCGCGGCGGACCCGGCCTCACACGCAGCCGTCGGTTCCAGTGTCCTCAGTGACGGACGACGGGGTCCCCGGTCTCATCCTCGACGGATGAGACCGGGGGTAGACATCGTCCTCGGCCGACGCCGCGCCCGCTATCGTGGGAGCCATGCTCGAAGCGGTGCGTCGGGAACTCTCATCCAGCACGCCCGAGCACGCTCGCGCCGTCCTGCGGAGGAACTGGCTTCAGCTCATCCTGGAGTCCCATACCCGCGAGCTCGAGCAGCTCTGCCTCGACTCCCCCGATCCGCACGATCCGCACGTCCTCCTGATCAGGGCGTGCTGCCGCGACCTCCTCGGCGACTCCCACGGGGCGGCCTTCCTTCGCGGTCAGGGGCTGCGGGCGGCCTCCGACGACTTCGTGGTCTGCTTCGCCGACCTCCTGCTCGCGACCGATCCCGCCGCCAAGGCCACGGTCGCCGATCGCGCGCACCAGGCGCTCACCGAGTGCGGACCCGACGACGACTATCCGTCGGCGCTGTTCCTCCTCGGGTGGACGGAGGTACGGCTGCGCCGCGACCTCACGGGCGCGATCGCCCTGCTCCGCTCCGCGGCCGACGAGGCGCGCCTGCAGGGTCGCGCGGAGACGTTCCGTCTCGCGCAGTCCAACCTGGCCTTCGCCCTCACCCAAGCAGGGCTCTTCACCGAGGCCGAGCAGATCCTCGACGCGCTCCCCTCCACCCCGTCGCCGTCCGACTGGGACCGCTTCGAGAGCGGCCTCCCGCAGAGCAACCGCGGATGCATCGCGTACTGGCGAGGCGACTTCGAAGAGGCGGTCGCACACCTCGACTCGGTCATCGTCGAGGGGAGCCCCGGAAACAACTTCGAGGCGCTCGCCCGCCTGTACCTCGGGATGACCCTGGTCGCCCTGAAGCGGGAGGACCGCTACTACGCCGCATCGGTCCTGCTCCAGGGGGTGAGCAGGGCCGACAAGCACGGCATCCCCTGGGACACGCTGCGACGGGTCACCTCGGCATGGCTCGCCCACGCCGAGGGACAGGACGAACGGGCTCGGAGCATCGCCGCACCCGCGCTCGCCCGCACGGGGACTCCGGTGGCGCACGCGCTCCTCGCCGAGCTCTACCGCACGCTGGGCGAGCCTGCCCTCGCCGCCCAGGCGTTCCGGCTCGCGTCCTCGACGGCGATGCCCCGCTATGCGCTGGTCAGCACGCTCGTCACCTCGGCGGCCCTCCGCTCGGCCGCCGGACACGGCCCGCAGGCCCACGAACAGCTCGGTCGGGCGCTGGAGGCGGCGAGCCCGGAGCGGATCCTCGCACCGTTCCTGTCCGACGACCCGGTGGTCGGCGACCTCCTCGACGCCCACGCCCATCGGGGCTCACGACACCATGAGTTCCTGCACACCGTCCTCGAACGACGCGGCCAGCTCTCGCAGCTCCTCACCGGCGTGCTCACCCGACGGGAGAACGAGGTGCTCAGCTGCCTGCGCACGACGATGACCGCCGAGGAGATCTCCGCGCACCTGGGCATCGCCTACCCCACCGTGAAGACGCATATCCGCTCCATCTACCGGAAGCTCGGCGTCACGACCCGACGAGCCGCCGTTCACACGGCGAGCACGCGATAGGTTCGGGACATGACCGCACTCGACGGAACAGTCGCCCTCGTCACCGGAGCCTCCAGCGGGATCGGCGAGGCCACCGCCCGCGCGCTCGCCGCCGAGGGCGCGACGGTCGCGCTCGTCGCCCGCCGCGAGGACCGTCTCGAAGCGCTCGCGACCGAGCTCGGTGACGCCGCCCTCGTCGTGGTCGCCGACATCACCGATCGCGAGCAGGCGCGCACGGCCGTGCAGCGGACCGTCGACGCCTTCGGCCGTCTCGACATCGTCGTGAACAACGCGGGCGTGATGCTGCTCGGCCCGATCGAGAACGCGCCGGTCGACGAGTGGGACCGCATGATCGACCTCAACCTCACCGCTCTGCTCTCGGTGACCGAGGCGGCCCTCCCCCACCTCCTGCGGGCGGCGGAGACGGAACCGCGCATGGTGGCCGACATCGTCAACATCTCCTCCACCGCCGGACGCCAGGTCAAGCGTGGTTCCGCCGTGTACAACCTCACCAAGCACGGGGTCGGCGCGTTCAGCGAGTCGTTCCGCCAGGAGTTCAGCCGTCGGCACGTGCGGGTCGGCGTCGTCGAGCCGGGTGCCGTGGCCACCGAGCTGCGCGACCACCTCCGCCCCGACATCCGCGAGGCGAACCTGCGCCGACTCGAGCAGATGGAGCCGCTCCAGGCCGCGGACGTCGCCGACGCGGTGCGCTACATCGTGACGCGCCCTCGGCACCAGATGATCAACGAGCTCCTCCTCCGCCCCACTGAGCAGGACGACTGAGGCCACCGCCTCCCCCGATCAGATTCCCCGGAGGAACCGTCTGCGGGTGCTGGTCGTGGTCGGCGGGACGAGGACGCAGTCGGGACGTGCGCGGAGCGTGGCGATCAGCGCGTCCAGCGGGCCGAGGTCGAGGATGGAGCCCGCGTAGATCGCCCAGACGCGCCCCTCGGGGATGCACAGCACCTGTTGCACGCCCGTCTCCGGCCCGAGGATCCCGTGGGGCAGGCGCAGCCATTCGTCGGTCTTCCGATTCCACAGCTGGAGGAGGTCGTTCGTCCTGCTGAGGTGGCCACGGGTCAGGACAGCCGCCCATTCGTCGCCCAACGCGGAGATCCTCGTGCTGAAGATGCCGGCAAGGGGTCTGACCCGCTCGTTCCCCGTCGTGGTGTCCAGCTCGATGAGGGCGTCAGCGGTGACGTAGGCGAAGCCGTTCGTCACCGGGAGGGTTGACGAGGACTCGCAGGGACGCATCCTCAGCCGTGCGCGCCTGAGCCTCTTCCCGTCCCACTCACGGACCTTGCCGCCGAGGAGCAGCCAGCAGCGTCCATCGCCGCTGTGCGCGAGCCCGGGCGGCGCCGTCCCGTGCCGCGGCGCGGCGGCATGGGCCAATGGCACGACGTCCCGTCCGCCATGAACGGCGCTCGGCACCCGCCATGCGGATCCGCCATGGAGAACGAACAGATCGTCCCCGTGGAACCCGAGGCGGGCGCCTTGCGGGACCTCCGGGAGAGCGTCGACGGTGTCCCACTCCTGGACGGGCCTGCTCGGATCGCCGATCACCAGGACGCGGGCGGGTGATGTGACGACCGCGGCGATGGTCGTCGCGCCCTGATCCGCCGCGACGCTCTCGAAGTCGTGCGAGGTCTGTGTGACCGGCGGGGGCCAAGCGCCGGAGAGGTCGACCCAGCTGTCCGGATGCTGATGGCGTGGGAGCATCAGCATCCGGTGCCCGACGACGACCTCATCGGCGCCGAGGTACCCGGCGGCGCGACGGTAAGGAATCCTGTCCGCGAGCGCCAATCGCTTGGCGGGCGCGCCGACCCGCCGACGCGCCTGACGCAGCGGCCTCCTATCTCCGGCGGCCGACGCCGCCGTGTCCCCGGCCGTCGTGATGAGGAGGAGGAAGCTGTCGGAGGGCGAGGGGATCCGCCACAGGACCGTTCCGAGGGACTCCAGCTCCTGTCCGATCGCAAGCAGCGACGTGTCGGGCAACTCGGTGGCGTAGTTCGCCGCGAGCTCGTCCAACGCCGGCGAGGCCAGCGCCGGGAGCTCCTTCCCGAATCTCCCCCGCAGCGCCGCGAGGATCTCAGCCGACTCCGCGTTCCAGTCGACCTCGACGAACGCGGCGTCATCAGTGACAGACACAGGATCTTCGACAGACACAGGATCTTCCTTACTTCTTCGGCGGGAAGATGCGGTCTTTCATGCGCTTGAGCGCGTCGTACCGCGGCATCGGGTTCTTGTCGGTCTGCGGGAGGACCGCGGTGCCTTGACGGCGCTCGCGCCGGGTCCGGGCCGCTTCATCGGCGAAGTACGGATAGCGGATCCAGAGCTTCAGGAGCCACAGCCGGCTGATCTGCCGTTCCCGGAACAGGGTCAGCGGCCGCACGTCCCGGGTATAGGGAAGCTCC
The DNA here is from genome assembly GCF_031456305.1 of Microbacterium resistens. Lineage (GTDB taxonomy): Bacteria > Actinomycetota > Actinomycetes > Actinomycetales > Microbacteriaceae > Microbacterium > Microbacterium resistens_A. The sequence goes on along the minus strand of NZ_JAVDUM010000002.1, from coordinate 62,977 downwards.
AACGTGAACTCCTCGTTCACGATCCGCGGATCCGCACGCAGCCCGCGGATGGAGTTGGCGAGGTTGCTGCCATGCACCACCTGCATCCACCGCGGGGCGGTCACCACATTGAGCACGGGCGCGTGACGCTGGCTCTGCGCGTGGCGGAAGTCCTGGAACACGGTGCGCATCGGCGTTCCGGTCGTGAGCTTCTCGACGTAGGAGATGAAGGGGTTCAGCGGCTCGTCGTAGCGGAACACCTGACCCGAGCGCGCCACCTGAACGCCGCGCAGGAGGTTGATGTACATGCTCTCCTGCCCGTCGAAATGGCTCTGCACCTCCTCGATGAACCGGATCCCGACAGCATCGTCGCTGTCGATGCGGGTCGTGATGAGGTAGTCGTCCTGGCTGAGCACGCCCGTCACCGCGTCGCGGATGACCGAGTGCGACCACGGCTCATCGAGCCACACGGGTGTGAAGAGCCCGGGCGCGAGCGCCTCCATCTCCTCGCGCAGCCATTCGGGAGAGCTCGCATCGCAAAACACCAGCCAGCGGAAGTCCCGCACCGTCTGGTGCGACAGCGACGAGGCCAGGGCATCGCGGAAGAACCCCCACCGATACACCAGCCAGTCATCGTCCGGCGGGGGCTGCTCGGCGAGAAAGCGAACGCTGAAGCGCGTCAGGAGGACGTGATCGAACGTGGGCACGACCTCATCGTAGGGGTGGGACGGTCCATGCACGTGGCTCGACGTCGATGGAGCGTGCTCCGGCGACTCGGCTACGACGCGGCGACGGGGATGAAAGCGCGAAGATGCTCACGAAGAGGCTCGTCGCACACGTACACGTAGGTTCCCCGGATGCCGCGGGTGAGAAGCACCGCATAGATGTTCTTCACGTAGCGTTCGATATCCGCGTCTGAGTAGACGAGACCCCGTTTGCGGTTGTTCTCGAGTCCTTTCTTGTCTCGATACTGGGTTCGATCGAATCGGATCTCGCCGCTCTCCGGATCGAGACGCAGATCGGGGCCGATGATGACACCTGCATAGTTGAGGTCGTACCCCTGCACGGTGTGGATCGACCCGACTTCGTCGAGAGCATCCGGCGAGTTGATCCAGTCCTTCTCGGCCGAGTTCCAGCGCCAGCGATATCCGTCGATCTCGATGTCGTAAGGCCGCTCAGCGAGCGGTATCCGCTTCATCCCCTTCTTCTTCGGGTCTGATTGCCACGTCCACGCGTACCCGGCGGCGAGCCGCGAGAGCCCGTACTCCTGATCGCGCTCACGAATCAGGTCGTCCATCGCTCCGATGTCATCGAACAGGGCGAACTCGTACTCGCCGAGGTCCGGCAGCGACGGTCTCGAACCGGCCAGCATCTCGCGAACGAATCCGACGTAGTCGGCCCCGGCTTTCACCCGCATCTGCGTCTTCAGCGGGAAGAAGTGATGACCGGCCTTCGCCTCACCGACGACTTCCCCGACCACCTCCGGTGGGAGGTCTGCCGGACGTACGCTCTGAGCCGGGTCCATCAGAAGGATGCTGTGGGTGCTCTGCGCACGTATCCAGTCGAGCTGGGTGTACTCGGTGGAGTCCGCCCCGAAAAGCCGTTCATTGATATCGGCGAAGGCGGCGTTGAGCGAACCGGAAGACTGATTCGCACGCTGGTTCAGGCGATGGGCCTCGTCTACGACAAGAACGTCGTACGGTTCGGTGGCTTTTCCCACGTCGTATGCCGTGAGCACCATCGATCCGTCGAGTCCCGGTGCGCGGTCGAAGACTCTCGCGATGGACGTGCGGAGCGATTGCTGCGGCACCACGATGCCGATCCGCAGCCCTTCGAGCAGCTCGGGATATCCTCGTGCGAAGAAATCGGAGATCGGGCTTCCCTGCTCCGCATCGTCTACGCCCCGTGACGCCTCGATGTCTCGAAGCGTCTTGATCAGCGAGATACCGACGATGGTCTTTCCGGTGCCGGGGTTTCCAGAGACGACCATCGTGGTCGACCGGCCGGCCTCGAGGTCGTCGAACAGCGCCTTCAGTATCTCCAGGATCGCACTCTCCTGGTCAGGGACGAGCGATTTGAAGGGCGAGAGCTTGAAGAAGTCGCTGTTCTCGATCTCTCGCAGCGAATGCCGGAAGAGGCCTCGCTCGCGGAGCTCCTCGAAGATCTCACGAAAGCGGGGCTGGAAGGCGGCGCGACCGGCGTACTCCTCGTTGCGGTGTCCGTCATTCGCATTGATGACGGCATAGATGCCGTCAGAGTAGAACCACTGGATCAGCAGCGATTCCAGGTCGTAGCATGCGGATCGGTGGAAGGTGTCGTCGAGCAGGATCCGCGCGACGTCGAGGTGCCGCTTCTTCGGGTCGCGGCGGTGCTGCGTCATCCGGAGCAGCGCGTTCCCAGTCTCACCGACGTAGATGTCTCGCCGATCGTTGATCGCATAGACCGCAGGCCAGTTGCTCAGCTTCCCCGTGGGGTCCGGATAGTCACGGAGGCCGTCCGCGTCGAACGGGATCTCCGCGATCTCAAAGCCGGTCATATTTGGTGCTTCTGCCCCGGGAGATCTCGGCGGGGTACTTGCCTCGGCTGATCTCGAGCTTCTCGAGAATGATCGCTTCGGGATCGACCCCCAGCCGATCTGCGAGCTGGTAGCAGTAGGTCAGGACGTCAGCGAGTTCGAGACGAACCCGCTCCGCATCGAACTCGGGCGACCATTGGAACTCTTCGAGGAGCTCGCCCGCCTCGATCGCGATCGACTTCGCGAGGTTGTCCGGCGAGTGGAACTGCGCCCAGTCGCGCTCGGCGACGAATGCACGCAGCGCGGTCATCACGGTTTCACTGGTCACGCCGCCCAGCCTACTCAGCGCGTGTGCGCGATCCGGCGCCCCCGCGCTCGCGAGCCTCCGTCATCGCGATTTGCAAAATATATAGACCGGTCTATTCTTGGGGCATGACATCCAAAGGGGACCTGACGAAGGCACGGCTCGCAGGGTCCATGCTTGAGCTCATCCAGACCAGCGGCTTCAGCGGAACCGGCCTGAATGCCGTGATCGAGCATGCGGCGGCTCCGAAGGGATCGGTCTACTTCCACTTCCCCGACGGGAAGGAGGGCCTGGGCATCGCTGCTGTCGAACTCGCTGCGAAGCAGTTCGAGACGCTGATCGCCGAGGCGGCAGCCTCCACCAGAACGGCGGCAGATGCCGCCCGGGCCATGATCGCCGCCCTGTCGACCATCGTCAGCGAGAGCGACTTCCGGCTGGGTTGCCCGGTCTCTGTCGTCACACTGGAGATGGGCGCGGAGAGCGAGCCCCTGCGGCAGGCGTGCGTCACGGCCTTCGAGTCGTGGATCGCCGCGACGGCTGCACTCCTCGAGGCCAGCGGCATCGAGGCCGAGGAGACCCGGTCTCTCGCGACCGTCGTCGTGTCGACGATCGAGGGAGCGGTCATCGTCTCTCGCGCCATGCGGAGCGTTCAGCCGTTGGCCTCGGCCGCCGACGTCGTGGTGGGCCTCATCGAGCAGCGCTCCGGAGCCGCTGGAGGGAGGCGATGACGCCATACGAGGACTCCCGTCACGCCCTGGTCTTCGGCGCCTCGGGTCTGGTCGGCCGGCACCTCGTCCTTGCCCTCGCCGAGGCCGGTGCGGACGTCACGGCCGCAGTTCGGACCGCCGAGTCTGGAGCCCAGGTCGAGCGATGGGTCAAGGAGCACGGCCTGACACGGCGCATCAGCACGGTGATCGTCGACTTCGACGCTCCGGAGATCCTCGCAGGCGGCGCCGCGGCGTTCCCGTTCATTACCGAGATCCACAACTGCGCCGGATCGTACCGATTCGGGATGACCGCCCAGGAGGCACGCAGCGCGAACGTCGGCATCGTCGAGAAGCTGATCGACTTCGCCGCAGACCTCCCCCACGTGCAGCGCGTCGTCCACGTGTCGGGCTATCGCGTCGGCGGACAGGACCCCACAGCCATTCCGTGGTCCGAGGACGATCGCGCCGCGGTCTATCGGGAGCTCGGCGCCTACGAAGCGTCGAAGATGGAATCCGATGCGATCCTCCAGGCCCGAGCCCTGGAACGAGGAGTCTCGTGGACCATCGTCAATCCGTCCAGTGTGATCGGCGACAGCGTGACCGGGGAGTCCGACCAGCTCATCGGCCTGGCCACGACCATCGAGCAGATCTGGGACGGCACAGCCGCGGCGCTGCCGGGAGGCAGATCGACGTTTCTCCCGGTCGTCACGGTCGACTACCTGGCTGCCATCATGGCGGCAGCAGCGGTCGATCCGGCTTCTGCCGGCATGGCCTACTGGGTTCTCGACGACGACACCCCACCGCTGGCCGACCTCCTCACGCACGTCGGCCGGCATCTCGGCGCGAGAGTCCCGCGAGTGAGAGTGCCGACCAATGTCATCAAGCGGCTCCCGCAGCGGATCACCAAGGCGGATCCCGAGACGCTCACCTTCATGTCCACCGACCGCTATCCGACGAAGTCCGCCGTCGACCTCGCCGACAGACACGGGATTCGAATGCCCGACGTGCGGGTGTCCCTCGAACGGTGGGTCGACCACCTGGCCGCGCACCGGTTCGGTTCCGACATGGCGGGCAGTCGTCGATTCGTCGATGCCGGGGGTCTGAGGACATTCGAGCTCGGCGTCTCCGGATCCAACCGTCTGATCCTTCCCGGCCTGCCGGTCAACGCGGACACCTGGGCCGAAGTGGCGTCAGGCATCGGCGCACGAGCTGTCGACCTGCCCGGACTCGGTCTCAGCGGCGGGACGGGCATTCAGGACTGGGAACAGTGGCTGCCCGCTGTGCTCGGTGAGGAGCCCATCGATCTCATCGGCCACTCCCTCGGTGCTGCCGCGGCAACGATCGCCGCCGACCGGTTCCCGGCGAGAGTCGCGTCCCTCACGCTGATCGCGCCGTTCTTCCTCCAAGCCCCGTCCGGCGCCTCGACCAGACTGCGGCCGCTCGTCAGCACCTACCTGCGGCACACCGATGCAACTCGACTGTCACGCACGCTCACCGGATCAGAGACGAGCGCGGCTGCCCTCGCCTCCAGCCTCAGAGACCTCAAGCGAAGCACCGCCAAGAGGGCAGCCGCGCAGCTCGCTCATGCGGGTTCCACGCGGTGGCGTGCCGAGCTCCGAGAAGCACTGGGGCGATTTCGCGGCCGGGTCCGCATCATCACTGGAAGCGAAGACCCCATCGCCCCCGCCACGGTCGACCTGCTGGCGACGCTTCCGAACGTCGCGCTGATCTCAGTGCCGGGTGCCGGGCACCATCCGCAGCTCACCCATCGCGATGCTCTCGTCGATCTGCTCTAGAGGCCGGTCGCGACGAAGCCGGCCACCAATCTGGTCACCAGATCAAGTGCCTTCTGAGAGGCTGCCGTTCGGAGCCGGTGACGAAGCGATGATGTCGATGACCTGGCCCAGCCATTCACGTGCAAGGGCGATGTCCGGCAGCACCGGCGTCGCCCCGCCGACCTCAGTTTCGGCGCGTGCGTCAGAGTACGCGAATTCCCAGCCGCCCATCGGACGCAACGGGAGCGGCGGCCAGGCCTGCTGCCGTCGCCAGTCGAACGTGCGCACGCACAGCTCCCGCAAGACCGGCAGATCGGGGCCGGCGCTCCAGAGCAGTTGCAGGTCAACCAGGTCATGCGCTCGCACGTAGGCGAGGTCGGTGACGGCGTGGAGCTTCTGCGCGATCTGATACTCCAGATCGACGAGTTCGACGGCCTGCAGATCCCCAAAGCCGAAGTAGGCGCCGAACTGCACGAGCTCGCCGTCGATCTCCTTTCGCGTATGCGCATACGGATCGATCTCGGGATCGGAGACCTCGACATCGAGCGCGCCCCACGCTGCGCTAAGGAACGTGATCGATACCCGGTACGGGTGCATCACATACTCCGGTCGAGCGAGCCCCGGGTCATGGAGCTTCACCGCTCGGACGGTCGCAGTGAAGGCGACACGTTCCGGCGCATCCGGGTTGCGACGCAACTCGCCTTTCGACGCCGGCACTGTTCCCCATCCCTCGGCCAAACGCGCGCGGAACGCCTGCTCGAACTCGTCACCGCGGATGCGGGTGGAGACATCGAGGTCGGAGGTGGCGCGCGTGCCGCGCTCGCCGAAGCGCAGCTTCACGCCCATGCCGCCTTTGACGGCAACAGCGTCGGGAAGCATCTGCGACACGATCAGCGTGCAGAGCATCACCCGCGCACGCGCGACCGGGATGCCCAGCTCGGAGGCGACCTGCGCGAGCCGGGCATTGAGCTGCGTCACGTTCAGCGGTGGGGTCACTTCACTCACGCTGACACCGCCTTCCACACCGCCGCGTCCTGCTCGCCAATCACGTCTCGCCTGATCGCCTCATCGACCACGGCCCCCCATCGGTCCGGCGGCATCCGATCCCGCATGTCTTCCAGCGCCCGTCGAACGGTCGTCGCAGAGACGCCCTCGTAATGAGTGAGATCCTCATCGGGCACGTCCGGCCGGTTCTCCAGTTCCATCCACTCCGGCAGCGTGCGACGCACGCGGCGCCGCGTGCCCACACGCACCTTCGGCGGATTGAACTGCCCGAGCCCGAGCAGATCGAGCACGGATTCGCGGTGCAAGAACGCCCCTTCCCCGGCAAGAGCCACGGCAATCGTCGGCTCAGTGAACGAGGTCGTCGGCACGTCGCGGTGCGTGTAGACACCCTGCCCGTACCCGTAGAGCGCGCCACGGGCGGCAAGTTTCCGCACCTCGACAGCGGGCACGCCCGCATCCTCCGCCTCCGCGACCGTCACGACCCCGTTGCGGGTCGCGGCAATCTCCCACAAGTCTTGCCGGTAGCCCATCACATGCCCCCTCGCCAATACCGTACCACAAAAGGTACGGTATTGACTTTCCGATCGAAGCGCGACTTCCGCTGCTCTGCCAGTTTCCTCGACAACGAGGCATCGCACCTCGGCCCAGCCAATGTGCTCGTGGACGATCTTGACCGATTCGTCTGGCGGGACATGTCGAGCCCGGTGAAACAGTGGCAGTCCTATGCCACTGTTCACGCTGAGTTCACCCGCACGGCAACCACGCTCGGGCAGCGCCACTCAATAGAGCGAGAATGGAGTCGGATTCCTAGAGAACTCTAGCGATTTGTTGCTGGGGTACCTGGACTCGAACCAAGAACAACTGAACCAGAATCAGCCGTGTTGCCAATTACACCATACCCCAAGGGCGAAACCGGAGCCTCGCACCGAGGTTCAAGCTTACCCGAGCGGCGAGCGGAACGCCAAAACGCCCGCCCGCCCCACTTCTCCGGGCGCGTCGTCAGCCGAGTCGGGCGGCCAGCGCGCGCAGACGCCGCAACGACTCGTCCTTGCCCAGGAGCTCCATCGACTCGAACAGCGGCGGGGAGACGCGGCGTCCAGTGATCGCGACCCGCGGAGGGCCGTAGGCCACGCGCGGCTTGAGCCCGAGCCCGTCCACGAGGGCAGCGGCGAGCGCGTCCTGGACGGCTGCGGCGGTGAAGCCGTCGATCGGGTCGAGGGCCGCGGCGCAGGCTGTCAGCACCTCGGCGGCGTTCTCGGGAAGCCCGGCGAGCGCGTCCTCGTCGAAGGACACCTCGTCTGCGAACAGGAAGCCGAGGAGGCCCGGTGCGTCGCCGAGGACGGGGAGCCGCTCCTGGATGAGCGGGGCAGCGGCCGCGATCAAGCCCGCCTCACGCTCCGTGACCTGCTCCCCCACGACGCCGGCGTGCTGCAGGTACGGCGTGATACGGGCGGCGAAGTCGGCCGGCTGCAGCATGCGGATGTGGTCGCCGTTGATCGACTCCGCCTTCTTCTGGTCGAAGCGGGCCGGGTTCGGGTTCACGTCCTCGATGCGGAAGGCCGCGATCATCTCCTCGCGGGAGAACACGTCGCGGTCCGGGCCGATCGACCAGCCGAGCAGCGCCAGGTAGTTCAGCAGCCCCTCCGGGATCATGCCCTTCTCGCGCTGGAGGAAGAGGTCGGCGCGCGGGTCGCGCTTGGAGAGCTTCTTGGTCCCGTCGCCGAGCACGAGCGGCATGTGGCCGAAGCGCGGTACGAAGTCCGTCACCCCGGCCTCGATGAGCGCCGCGTACAGCGAGAGCTGACGGGCAGTGGACGGCATGAGGTCCTCGCCGCGGAGGACGTGCGTGACCCCCATGAGCGCATCGTCGACCGGGTTCACGAACGTGTACAGCGGGATACCGTTGGGACGCACGACCACGAAGTCAGGGAAGGACCCGGCGGGGAAGGTGACCTCGCCGCGGATGAGGTCGACGTAGGTGAGATCCTCGTCCGGCACACGCAGCCGCAGCGCAGGCTGCCGCCCCTCGGCACGGAACGCGGCCTTCTCCGCCTCGGTGAGGTCGCGATCGTGATTGTCGTAGCCGAGCTGCTTGGCACGGCCGCTCGCCTCGTTGCGCGCGTCGATCTCCTCGGCCGTCGAGTAGCTCTCATACACGGCGCCCGATGCGATGAGCGTGTCGATCACGCCGCGGTAGATGTCATGGCGCTGGGACTGGCGGTACGGCGCGTGCGGCCCGCCGATCTCGACCCCCTCGTCCCAGTCGATCTCCAGCCACCGAAGGGCGTCGAGCAGCTGCTGATAGCTCTCCTCGCTGTCCCGCGCGGCATCGGTGTCCTCGATCCGGAACACCATGGTCCCGCCGTGATGACGGGCGTACGCCCAGTTGAAGAGTGCCGTGCGGACGAGGCCGACGTGCGGGAGCCCGGTGGGAGACGGGCAGAACCGCACCCGGACGTCGGTTCCGGTGGCGGTCGTGGTGCGGGGGTGAGGAGTAGCCATAGCCCTTCGATTCTAGGGCGCTCGCATCTCCACGCCGGGCCGAGCCGTAGCCGAGCCGAGCCGCATGGTCGACGCCGGTCAGCGTCCTCGGCGACGTGCCTCCTTCTCCGCGACCTTCTGCGAGCGCACGGCCGAGCGGACCTCGGCGTCGGAGAGCCCCAGGCCCACGGCCGTCCGGACCCATGCGTACGTCGCGGCGGCCGACGCCGGGTCGCCCAACCGGGTGAAGCAGGCGGCGAGGTCGAAGGCGGACGCCCTCGCACGCTGGTTCAGCTCCGCGTCCGGCGCCGCCGTGGCGATGTCGAGGATGAGCCGGTGCGCACCCGCCGCCTCCGCGATCCGGCCGAGCCCGTCCAGGATCAGCGCCTTGTTGCGGAGCGCCTTGACCCTCCGCAACCGTTGAGAGGCCGAATCGATCCGCGCCGTGTGCACGGCCAGCACATGGTCGTAGGCGTACAGCGCGGCATCGACCTCTCCGAGGTCGTCCAGGAGCACGGCGCGGTTGTACGCCGCCTGCTGCCGGGCCGTCACGATCTCATCGTCCTCGGATCCCGCGACCAGCCCGTCCAGCGCCTCATAGGTGGCGACCGCCGCGCGGGGATCGCCCAGTCGGCTCAGCGCCAGTGCGAGCCGAAGATAGGCGCGCGCCCGGATCTGCCCCGCCCTGTGGTCCATGCCCTCCCGGATCACGGTCGCCCGACGGGACAGGTCAGCGACGGCGGCCCATCGCCCGGCCTCGGCGAGCTCCGCGCTCCAGACGTCCATCGCCGCGAGGCCCAGCAACGCCGTCTCAGTGTCCGGATCCCCGGCGGTCTCATCAATCGTCGCCTGCCAGAGTCGTGCCGCCTCCTCGCCCCGTCCGGTGTTCAGCAGCTCGTCGGCGGTGAGGAGACGGTCTCGGAGCGCCCGATAGCGCGCGCCCCCTGCATCCGTCGCCGTCGCAGGGGACGGCAGGGCGAGCGAGAGGACGGTGAGGTTCTCACGCGCGAGCCTCACATCGTCCGCGATCTCGCCATCCGGATCGTCCTCGTACGTCGACACGACGGCCTGGAAGAGCTCCACCGCGCGCTCCCTGGCCCCACGCTCGTGAGCGCGGTGCGCCTGGGTGGTCAACCGGGAGGCGTCGAGACGCCGGATCCGGACGTCCTGGTCATCCCCGAAGAGCTCCGCGAAGCGCTGGAAGGCAGCCTCAGCCTCCTCATCGTCGACCTGTTCCGCGCGCCAGGTCGAGAACAGCGTGTTCCCGGCCCAGATCCGCACATCGGGATCGGGATCGGCGCCGAACTCGTCGACCATCGCCTCGGCCAGCCGTCGGCCTCTCGCGCGATCCCCGCCCTCCCGCGTCAGCCGGGCCGACCAGTAGTCCGCCTGGGCGAAGAGGTGCCGCAGCCGCCCGGGCTCACGCACCGAACGGAAACCGGTCCGGATATCGGTGAGCAGGGCGAGCGCCTCGTCCCGACGGCCCAGATCCGAGAGACGCAGCGCCCGTTCGAGGAGCGCCCGCGCGACCTCCGGAGCAAGATCGTCGTCCTCCATCGCCTCGGGGAACCGTCGCGGGAGGTCCTCGGCGAGACGGACCGCGTGCGCGATGTCACGGGGCGCGGACGTTGCGTCGCCGACCGGACGAGCGTCAGGGACACCGAAGACCTCGGCGATCCGCACCGCGATCAAGAATCGGGCGGCCATGGTGTCCGGGTGCCGGTCGTCCTGGAAGCGCGCATCGGCGACCTGAAGGATGCGCAGATCCGCCGCCGTCATGGTGGCCGCCGCGCCCGCTCGGATGCGGACATACTCGAGCGCGGCATGGCGTACCTCGGGATCGCTGGAGACGGCGAAGCGTTCAAGGAGCCTCGTCCACTCCGCGACGCTCCTCTCGTCCCGCTCCTCGTCCGGCAGCCTCTGGAGCAGATCATCCGCGAACCGACACCTCAGCCAGGCGCTCCTCCGGTCGGGGTCGTCCCCCGCATGCAGTGCTTCGAGTCCTTCGCGGAGGGCGTCCTCGGTCGATGCGCCGTCCTCGATGTCGAGATCCGCGAGTCGGAGCAGCGCGGAGAAGCGGAACCTGAGGGCATCCGGAAGATCGACGCTCTCCGAGACCACGGATCGCAGGAGGAATCGTGCGTCCTGGGGCTCCGCGTCGTTCTCGATCAGGAACCGGGCCGCCGAGGCGAGCGCGTTGATGCGGATGAGTCGCATCCTCGCGTCCTCCTCCCCGGTCAAGGAGAGAGCGAGCGCCTCCAGCGCGACGGCGATCGACAGGGGGTCCTGGCCGAGCCAGTTGCGGATCATCTGCGCGGTCAGCGCAGCCTCCGCCGCGGCCCTCCGCACACCGATGTGCTCAGCCTCGGCGTGCCGGTGCACGAGCGCGGATGCGAGTCGAAGCACATCCACCAGGACGACGGGATCCATGTCCTCGTCCCCGTCCTCGTGCACCCACTCCACCGCCTGCACCTCTGCGACAGCGCGCGCCTCCTCCGTGGCGGCATCGTCGAAGCCGTCCGTGAGGACGTCCATCCGTTCGATGTGCTCCAGAAGGACGTCCAGGGGAAGGAGCCCCGCATCGAGCCCGATGAGCGCGCCCGTCGCCTCCGCGATGGCCGTGGCCTCGGACGCCGTCTGGGCGGGAGGAGCCGAGAGCAGAGCCCTGGTCAGCAGCGCCTGGGCCTCCCCCTGGTCGCCCTCGGCGATGAAGGCGCGGGCAGTCTCGACGACCTTCTCGATCTGCACGTGTTCCGTCATGTCAGCGCCGGGCGAGAGGCGAGAGCAGCACGATCGCCGCGACGACCACGAGGGCCGCGGCGCTCAGTCCGCCGTATCCGAAGTTCGTCAGGACGACGCCCGCTCCGGCGGCTCCCGCCGCGGCCGTCAGGCTCATAAGCGAGTCGCTGAGTCCCTGTCGTCGCGGGCGTCGCTCGACGGTCGAGGCCTCGGTGAGGAGGGCCGCTCCGGCGACCGTCGCCGCGCTCCAGCCGAGGCCGAGAAGGATGAGGGCCACCATCACGCCGATCGAGTTCTCCCCGGCGACGATCGCGGTGACCAGGGACGTCACGAGCATCGCTTGTCCCAGCAGAACGACGCGCACCCTCCCCCACCGGTCGGCCAGGATCCCGAACAGGGGAGAGAGCCCGTACATCCCCGCCACGTGCAGGCCGATCGTCATGCCCACCAGCAGGGTCACATCGGACGTGCTCGCACCGTGCCCGCCGTGCGCCATGTGGGCGAGATGCACGGGCGTCATCGCCATGACCGAGGCCATCACCGCGTGCGAGCCCGCCACGGCGAAGATGGCGTACCGTGCAGCGGCCGGCCGATCCGCGTCCGCACCGATCGCGGTCGTGGATGCCGCGCTCCGGCTCACGCGCTGCGCGGTGAGGAGCGGATCCGGACGCAGTGCCACGAGGTAGAGCACGAGCGCGAGCGCCTGTCCGATCAGCGAGAACACATAGGAGCCGGTCAGCGGCGGCATGCCGAGGAGGTGCCCGATGTGCTCTCCCGGCGAGAGCAGGAAGGGGCCAGCGACGCCGCCGATCGTCGTCGACCAGACCACCACCGAGAGATCTCGGCCCCGGTGCTCGGCGGTGGCGAGATCGGTCGCCGCGAACCGGGACTGCAGGTTGCCGGCATTGCCCATGCCGATGAGGATGATGCCGGTCAGCAGCATCGGGAATGAGCGGGCGGACGCCGCGGCGATCACGATCGCGACGCCGACGAGTGCGAGGACGTTGCCTGCGGTGAGGGCGAGGCGTCGCCCGTACCGGGCCGCCGCCCGGGCGAGAGGGATGGCGCAGAGCGCCGCCCCGAGGGTCACGGAGGCCGTCGCGAGCCCGGACAGCGCGTCGTCGCCGGAGATGTCGGCGGCGAGCAGCGCGCCGAGGGACACCGTCGCGCCGAAGGCGATCCCGCCGAGCACCTGGCCGAGCGCGAGGACCCGGACGGTGCGGCGCTGGATCGCCGCGACCTGCGCCGTCGAGGGCGCGAGGACGGTCACGACGCCGGGAGGGCGTCGCGCACGGCGTTGCGGAGCGTCCCGATCCCGCTGACCTCCACCTCGACGACGTCGCCGGCGGCGAACGGGCCGACGCCCGCGGGCGTCCCCGTCATGATCACGTCCCCCGGCAGCAGCGTGAACACCGCGGAGGCGTACTCGATGATGGCGGGGATGGAGTGGATCATGTCGGACAGCGGAGCCTGCTGGCGGACCTCTCCGTTCACGCGCGTCTCGATGGTGGCGCTCGCGGGGTCGAACTCCGTCTCGATCACCGGCCCGAGGGGGCAGAAGGTGTCGAAGCCCTTCGCCCGCGCCCACTGCCCGTCCTTCCGCTGCAGATCGCGCGCGGTGACGTCGTTGCCGACGGTGTAGCCGAACACGTAGTCCAGCGCGTTCTCGGCGCGGACGTTCTTGGCGATCCGGCCGATCACGACGACCAGCTCACCCTCGTGCTCGGTGCGCTCTGAGAGCGTCGGGCGGACGATCGTGTCGCCGGGGCCGATCACCGCGGTGTTGGGCTTGAGGAACAGCAGCGGCTCCTCCGGAGCCTCACCGCCCATCTCCGCCGCATGGTCGTGATAGTTCTTGCCGACGCAGACGACCTTGGAGCGCGGGATCACCGGCGCGAGCAGCGCCGCATCGGCGAGCGGGATCCGCTCCCCCGTCGGCTCATAGCCGGCGAACATCGGATCACCGGCGAGGACCACCAGCTCCTGCTCGTCCAGGATGCCGAACTGGATGCCGTCGTTGTGACTGAACCGTGCGATCTTCACCACCCCAGCCTATCCAGCACCTCCGACACCGGCATCCCCCGCTCACCGCCGAACCGCTCGGCCCTCACTCCGCGAGAGGACCGTTCCTGCACTGCAGATCATCAGGACCTTCGTCTCCACGGATAGACGATCGTCTCTGTTTTTACTCGTATATATCTTCTATTCTTGAGACATGGAAGCCTTCGTTGACTCGTATATCTCTCGTAACGGAGAGATCGTCGACGAGTGCGCCGCGCTTCGCGCCGAGATCGCTCGTCTCGAATCCCGAGTCGCGGCGCTGCTCTCCGAGCGCGTCTCGCGGCTTCTCGCCGAGGTGCCGCCGGGGTCCACAGGGTTCGAGGCGGCAGAGCGCTCGATGCTGTGCGAGGTCGCCGCCGGACTGCACCTCACCAAAGCGACTGCCGCACGGGAGCTGGGCGCGTCCTGGATGCTCCACGACCGTTTCCCCTCGACCAGGGCTGCTTTGGCGGAGGGGACGATCTCGCTCCGCCACGCGACGGCGATCACCGAGTCCGCCGCATCGATCCCGACGAAGGACGCGGCTGCGCTCTCGGACTACGAACGCCAGGTCGTGCCGTTCGCCGCTGCCGAGACGGTCGCGCGGACCGTCGCGTTCGCGAAGTCGGTGAGCGCCGCCCTCGCTCCAGAGAACACGGCCGAGCGCCACCGCCGCGCCCACGCCGACCGGCGGGTCGTGGTGACCGACCTCGAGGACGGTATGGCGCACCTCTCCGCGATCCTGCCCTCGGTCCTCGCCCATGCCGTGCACGACCGTCTCACCGCGATGGGACGCCGGCTGCGCGACGAGGCGCGAGCGGAGTCCCGCTCCCGCGAGGAAGTCGATCCCGATGCCCTCGCCCCAACGAGCCGCAACCGCGACGACAGCGACAGCGACAGCCGTACTCTCGACGAGATCCGCGCCGACGTCCTCGCCGATCTGCTTCTCACCACGGATCCGACATCCGCCCACGGAACCGCGTTGGAGTCCATCCAGGCGACGGTCCAGGTAACCGTCGCAGCGACGACCCTGACCGGCGACGACCAGCGCATGGCGGAACACGACGGACACGGTCCGCTCCTCCCGGGAACGGCACGCCCGCTGGCGGGAACCTCCTCGATGTGGACTCGGCTGTTCCTGGACGCCCAGGGGATGGTGATCCGCACCGACTCCTATGCGCCGACGTCCGCGATGCGCCGCTTCCTGCGCGCCCGCGACCGGCACTGTCGCTTCCCGGGCTGTCGGCGCGCGGCGCGACGGTGCGAGATCGATCACAATCACGACCATGCGAAGGGCGGCCACACCGAGATCGGCAATCTCTGCTGCCTCTGCCCGACGCATCACACCCTCAAACACCCCGACCATGACGCGCGATGGCGATGGCGGGCGATCCAACGCCTGGGCGGAGTCATCGACTGGATCAGCCCGACGGGCCAGGTCTACACCGACGCCGTCCCGCCGCGCGTCCAATTCGTCCCCCTCGGATAGCCCGCCCCCTCGGCCCACGGTGCAGAACAAAGCACAAAGCGAAGGGGCGCACAGACCCGTAGATCCGTGCGCCCCTTCGTGAGAGCGTCGCGCTTCAGCTCATGTTCCAGACCTCAGGCGTCCAGACGGACCAGCCAACCATGCTTGTCCTCGCGACGGCCGTACTGGATGTCGGTGAGCTCCTCCCGCAGCGAGAGGGCGAGGTCGCCCTGGGGCTGGGCCTCCTCGAAGCCCTCGCCCTTCAGCGCGCCGATCGGCGTGACCACCGCAGCGGTGCCGCAGGCGAAGACCTCCGTGATGTCGCCGTTCGCCACGCCGTCGCGCCACTCCTGGAGCGAGACCGCGCGACGCTCGACCGTGAGCCCACGGTCCTCGGCGAGCTGCAGCAGCGAGTCGCGCGTGATGCCCTCGAGGATGCTGTCGGACTCGGGGGTGACCACACGTCCGTCCTTGAAGACGAACACGACGTTCATGCCGCCGAGCTCCTCGACGTTGCCGTCCTGATCAAGGAAGACCACCTGGTCGCAGCCCTTCTCGTACGCCTCGGCCTGCGGCAGCAGGCTCGACGCGTAGTTGCCGCCGGTCTTCGCGGCCCCCGTGCCGCCCTTACCTGCTCGCGCGTAGTTCTCGCTCAGCCAGATGCTGACCGGCTTGACGCCGCCTGCGAAGTAGGAGCCCGCGGGACAGGCGATCAGATAGTAGGCGACCTTCTTGGCCGGGCGGACGCCGAGGAACGCCTCCTTGGCGAACATGAACGGACGGAAGTAGAGGCTCTGATCCGCACCGGAGGGGACCCAGTCCAGATCCACCGCGACGAGCTCGCGCAGGGACTGGATGAAGTGCTCCGTCGGCAGCTCCGGCAGCGCGAGCCGGCGGGCGCTGTTGCGGAGCCGGGCGGCGTTCCGGTCCGGGCGGAAGGTGTGCACGGACCCGTCAGCGTGCCGGTAGGCCTTGATCCCCTCGAAGATCTCCTGCCCGTAATGCAGCACGGCGGCGGCAGGATCCAGCGGGATGGGCCCGTAGGGCTGGACGCGGGGGCGGTGCCATCCGCCACCCTCGGACCAGCAGATGTCGACCATGTGGTCGGTGAAGTTGGTGCCGAATCCGGGATCCTGGAGGATCGCCTCGCGCTGGGCGGGGTTCTTGGCTGCCAGGTTCCTGGTCACGGCGAACGTGAGCGGAGCGGTTGCGGTGTCGGTCATGTCACATCCTGCGGTCGGGTGCGAGCGGCGGCGCTCGCGCGGTCTTCAGATTACGCCGAGAGGCGAGCGATGATCGCGTCGCCGATCTGCTCGGTGCTGCGCGGGGCCTCACGTCCCGCGATGTCCTCCCGGACCGCACGCTGCACGCGCTCGGCCTCGTCCTGCAGCCCGAGGTGGTCGAGCAGCAGCGACACCGAGAGGATCGCGGCGGTCGGATCGGCCTTGTGCTGGCCTGCGATGTCCGGCGCCGAGCCGTGGACGGGCTCGAACATCGACGGGAACGCACGATCGGGGTTGATGTTGCCCGAGGCGGCGAGGCCGATGCCACCGGTGACGGCGCCTGCCAGATCAGTGAGGATGTCGCCGAAGAGGTTGTCGGTGACGATGACATCGAAACGCGAGGGGTTGGTGACCAGGAAGATCGTGGCCGCGTCGACGTGCAAGTAGTCTACGGCGACATCGGGGTGCTCCCGCGCCACCTCGTCGACGATCCGCTTCCAGATCGACCCGGCGTGCACGAGCACGTTGGTCTTGTGCACGAGGGTGAGCCCATGCCGGCGCCGCTCCGCCAGCGCGAAGGCGTAGCGGACGACCCGCTCCACCCCGAAGGCCGTGTTCACGCTGGTCTCGTTGGCGACCTCGTGCGGGGTGCCCTTCCTGATCGCCCCGCCGTTGCCGACGTAGGGCCCTTCGGTCCCCTCGCGCACCACCACGAAGTCGATCTCGCCCGGGTCGGCGAGCGGACCGGGGGCGCCGGGGTAGAGCGTGGACGGACGCAGGTTGACGTAGTGGTCAAGCTCGAAGCGGAGCTTGAGGAGGAGTCCTCGCTCGATGTTCGCGTCCCTCAGACGCGGGTCGCCCGGCACTCCCCCGACGGCACCGAGGAGGATCGCATCGTGCGCGCGGATCGCATCGAGATCCTCATCGGTCAGCGTGTCACCGGTCTCGAGGTAGCGCGCGGCGCCGAGCGAGAAGCGCGTCTTCTCGAAGGCGACGTCGCTCCCGGACGTGACGGCGTCGAGCACCCTCTCCGCCTGGACGACGACCTCGGGGCCGATCCCGTCACCCGGGATGACGGCGAGCTTCACGACGCGGGACATGCGACTCCTAGCGACAGAGGATGGGGCAGGCCTCCAGCGTATCGGCCCGCCTGGGGCTCCGACGCACGTGCGACGGAGCCCCGGACGTCACGCCGAGGCGCTCGTCTCGCTGCCCGAGCGGCGCAGCATCACGGCCGCGATCACGCCTGCCAGAACAACGAGGCCTGCCCCGATCAGCGACGTGACCATCACGCCGGAGCCGAAGGCGGTCGACGCCGCCTCCCAGACCTGTCCGGCCAACGGCTCGGGCAGGCCGTGCGAGACCGTGTAGGCGCCGGAGAGCGTCTCCGATGCCGCCGCCGCGTCAGCACCGTCCAGGCCGTCCGGCAGCACGAGCGCCCCCCGGTAGAAGGCCGTGATGAGCCCGCCGAGGAAGGCCGTGCCCAGCACCGCCCCGAGCTCGTACGCCGTCTCGGACACGGCGCTCGCGGCGCCCGCCTTCGCGGGCGGGGCGTTGGTGACGATGAGCTCGTTGGAGATGGTCTCCGCCGCGCCGATCCCGATCCCGAGGGTCACGAAGGCGATCACGAGCGGCAGCACGCCGTGGTCGCTCGTCGTCAGCGCCACGATCAGGTAGCCGGCGAAGGAGAAGACCAACGCGATGGGGATGAGCACGTGCGGGGGGACCCGCCGCGAGATCGGGACGACCGCGAGGCCGGCGACGATCATCATCGCCATCCCCGGCACGAGGGAGAGCCCGGCCTGCATCGGCGAGAGGCCGAGGACCAGCTGCACATGCTGGGAGACGAAGTAGAGGAACCCGACCAGCGCGACGACGCTCAAGAGGTTCACGAGGATCGCGCCGGAGAACGACCCGCGCCGGAACAGCGCCATGTCGAGCATCGGGCTCTCGGCGGCCAGCTGCCGCCGCACGAAGAGCGCCCCCATCACCACCCCGCCGATGAGCCAGAGCATCGGGGCGACGCCGAAGCCGTACACCGCGAAGGTCTTGATCGCGTAGACGACAGGGATCATCGTCGCCATCGACAGCGCGATGCTGAGCAGGTCGATCCGACCCGGGTTCGGGTCACGGCTCTCCGGGACGAGGAGCGGCGCGCCGATCAGGAGCGGGATGAGCACCGGGACCGCGAGAAGGAACACGGAGCCCCAGCTGAAGTGCTCCAGGAGGAAGCCGCCCACGATCGGGCCGAGAGCGGAGCCCGCGGAGAAGGCGGACGCCCAGACGGCGATCGCGAGCCGTCGCTGCTCCCGGTTGCGGAACAGCGAGCGCAGGAGGGACAGGGTCGACGGCATCAGCATCGCCCCGAACACGCCCAGCAGCGCCCGCGCCGCGACGAGCAGCATGGCGGTCGGCGCGAAGGCGGCGAGCACCGAGACGGCGGCGAACCCCGTCGATCCGATCAGCAGCATGCGCCGACGCCCGAAGCGGTCGCCGAGCGTGCCCATCGTCACAAGGAGCCCCGCGAGCACGAGGGGGTAGACGTCGATGATCCAGAGCTGCTCGATGCTCGTCGGCGCGAGCGCCAGCGAGATCTCGGGCAACGCGAAGGACAGCACCGTGTTGTCGACCGAGACGAGGAGCACCGGCAGCATGAGCACGGCGAGCGCCGCCCATGCACGCGCTCCGGCCCTGGGCGCATCCGCCTCGGCCGTCTCGATCGCCTGCGTCGTGGACATGATCTCTCCTCCGATTACTGAACCGTCCGGCTGGTATAGTATCAGACATGCCATGCCCGGCGCACCGGAAGGAGACCTCATGTCCCGTCCCCCGTTGGCCCGCGAACGCGTGCTGGACGCCTTCGAGGCGATCCTCATCGATGACGGCGAGCGCGCAGCGACCCTCGATGCCGTCGCGAAGGCCGCCGGCGTCTCCAAGGGCGGCCTGCTCTACCACTTCGCCTCGAAGGACGATCTAGCGACCGGGATCCTGCGCCGCCTCGAGGAGCGCGTCACCGAGGACGCCGAGCGCATGGCGATCGCCCCCGAGGGGCCCGTGGCCTACTTCCTCCGCACCTCGGTGATGGCCGATGACCCGTTGGACAGGGCGATCGTCGCCGCCTCCCGGCTCGCGCAGGCGGGGCACGCGGGGAGCGTCGACGCCCTCCGCGAGGTCCGCGAGCGCTGGGCGGCGGGGCTGCGGCCGCACGTGCGCGACGAGACGGCGCTGCACCTGGTCATGCTGCTCAGCGACGGGCTCTACTACAACAACGCCCTGGCGCCCGCGACGATCGGCGTCGAGACGCCCGTGCCGACGGGGGCCGCCCTGGACGCCCTCATCGCGCTCGTGCTCGCCTCGACGACCTGACGAGCGTCAGATGACGACCTGACGAGCGTCAGATCTCGGTGATCTGGATCTGCCGGAACAGGTCCGCGTCGATCTCCGCGCGCACCTCGTCCAGCAGCTCCTCGGCGATGGGCGAGTCGAGGGTCAGCACGCTGAGCGCCTGGGCCCCGGCCGCCTGACGGGCGATCTGCATGCCGGCGATGTTGATGCCGGCCTCGCCGAAACGCTGACCGTAGACCGCGACGATGCCGGGACGGTCGGTGTAGAGCATCACCACGTGGTGCTTCTCGATCGGCAGCTCGACCGCGTACTCGTTGATGCCGACGAGCTTCTCGGTCTGCTTCGGCCCGGTCAGGGTGCCCGAGACCGAGAGCTGCGAGCCGTCGGAGAGCGCGCCGCGAAGGGTGATGACGTTCCGGTACTCCTCGCTCACGTCGTCCTTGAGCAGGCGGACGGCCACGCCCCGCTGCTCGGCGAGCAGGGGGGCGTTCACGTAGGAGACGGTCTCGCTGACGATGTTCGTGAAGACACCCTTGAGGGCGGCGAGCCGGAGCACGCTCACGTCGTAGTCGTTGAGGTCGCCGTGGACCTCGACGTCGAGGCTGGTGAGCGGCGACGGCGCGAGCGCGGCGAAGATCTGGCCGAGCTTCTCGACCAGCGGGATGCCGGGACGCACGTACGGATCGATCACGCCGCCGGCGACGTTGACGGCATCGGGCACGAGGTCCCCGCCGAGCGCGAGGCGGACGGAACGGGCGACGGAGACACCGGCCTTCTCCTGCGCCTCCTCGGTGCTCGCCCCCAGGTGAGGGGTGACGACCACGTTCGGCAGCGCGATGAGCTCACGGGCGGAGCTCCCCTCGGCCGGCGGCTCGGCCGTGAAGACGTCGAGCCCGGCACCCGCGATCTCGCCGGCGCGAAGCGCCTCCAGGAGCGCGTCCTCGTCGATGAGGCCGCCGCGGGCGACGTTCACGACGAAGGCGGTGGGCTTCATCGCGGCCAGCTGCGCGGCGCCGATCATCCCCGTCGTCTCCGGGGTCTTCGGCATGTGGATGGTGAGGAAGTCGGCCTCCGCGACCAGCTCGTCGAGCGTGAGCAGCTGCACGCCCAGCTGCTGGGCGCGGGCGCTGGTGACATAGGGGTCATAGGCGACGACGCGCATGTCGAAAGCGGCGAGACGCGCGGCGACGAGTGCGCCGATCCGGCCGAGCCCCACGATGCCGACCGTCTTCTCGAACAGCTCGGCGCCGGTGAAGGAGCTGCGCTTCCACTCCCCCGCGGACAGCGAGGCGTGCGCCGCCGGGACGCGGCGGGCGAGGCTGAGGATGTGGCCGACCGTGAGCTCGGCGGCCGAGACGATGTTCGAGGTCGGCGCGTTGACGACCATGACGCCGGCCGCCGTCGCCGCCTTGATGTCCACGTTGTCCAGGCCGACGCCCGCGCGGGCGACGACCTTCAGGCCCGGCGCGTGGGCCAGCGCCTCGGCATCGATCTTCGTCGCGGAGCGGACGAGCACCGCGTCGGCGTCCGCGAGCGCGGAGAACAGCGCCGGGCGATCGGTCCCGTCGACGTTGCGCACGTCGAAATCGGGTCCGAGCGCGTCGATGGTGGCGGGAGAGAGTACTTCGGCGATGAGCACGACAGGCTTCGGCACGGTGGAGATCCTTCGGGGCGGACACACGACGCGGGGGCGCGCGAAACGGACGGGGCCGATGCGCCGCACACCGTCGGGGGCGCGATCGGTCACACTCTACCGGAGCCTCGCAGACCTCTCCGACCGCGTGACCCGACCGCGTGACTAGACCGTGTGACCCGAGGACCGTCAGGCGGGGACGACCAGCAATGAGCTCAGGTTCAGCGCGGTGTAACCGACGATGTTCAGCCAGAACACCGCGACCACCCCCAGACCGGCGAGCATCACCAGGGAGAGCTCCCCCACGTTGCGTCTGCGGGCGATGGCCAGCGCCGCGACGTAGACCAGGGCGGGGAACACGATCGCGAACAGCATGGTGAACCACCCCGTCGGGTTCAGCCCCAGCTGAGCGAGGTTGACGAGGTGGGCGACGGCGTTCCAGATCGCGTAGGCGTAGAAGAGCCCGGTGACGCCCTTCACGAGGAGGATCAGCCAGCGGGGACCTCGGGACGCGACCCGGCTCCCGGCGACGGCGCCTGTGCCCTGCGACGCGGTCATGCGCCCACCACCCCTGTCATCACGAACGGCCACGGGACCAGCAGCACGACCCCCGCGAGCAGGCCGAGGATCCGGATCCAGGTCGCGCGACCCCGGGTCAGCACCCAGACCGCCAGGAACCAGAGGAACGGCGCCAGGATCCCCAACCACATCCACGGGAGGTACATCGCGTCCGCGACGAGGAAGTTCGCGCTCGGGCGGAGGTTGAGCCCGCCGATCGCCCAGCCGATCGCGTAGAGCAGGTAGATCCCGCCGATCACCCCGAAGGACAGCAGGGCGACGTTGCCGATGCCGTGCTGCTCCTCGGCGCCGACCGGCTCCTCAGCCGCGGCGAGCTTCTCGACAGCGGGCTCGGTCACCGCAGGCTTTTCGGCAGCGGGCTCCTCGGCGCCGATCGGATCGGTGCGCACCTCGTCGCTCCCCCGTCCGACCGCCTTCCATCCGGCGGGAAGCGATGGCCGGGCCTTCTCGGGCTCATCGCCCTCCCATCGCAGGGCGTCATCGGGATCGGGTGTCATGTGTCCAGCGTAGCGACGCCTCGTCACGGCCCACTAGGCTCGGTGACGCATCAGCGAGAGGGATCACTGTGGCCGAGCAGCGCAAGAAGAAAGTCGTCCAGTCGACCGCGTCGACCCCGTCGGGGGCTCGGAGCGGTGCCGCCTCCTCCGGGGGCGCCGGCTCCTCCGGGGGGGCCGGCTCGTCGGGCGGCCCGGTGGATCCGCCGGCCGACTGGTCGCCGACTCCCGAGGCCAAGTCACAGGCCACGCGGCTCCGCTGGATCGCCGTCGCCCTCTGGGTCCTCGCGATCGCCGGCGAGGCGTTCGCGATCTTCTGGCTGCTGCGCCAGAGCCCGTTCACGACCGGTCATCTGATCGGCCTGATCGGGGCGATCGTCGTCATCGGGGTCCTCGCGAGCGTCGGCTCCGTGCTCTGGAAGAAGGCGAACCGGCTGGACCCTGCGCGACGCAGCGACACGGTGCGGTTCTTCGTGCAGAACCAGCTCGGCGCGATCATCTCGATCGTCGCCTTCCTGCCGCTGATCATCCTGATCTTCACGAACAAGAACATGAACGGCTCGCAGAAGGCCATCGCCGGCATCGCGGGCATCGCCATCGCCGCCGTCGCGACGTTCGCCTTCGGCGCCGACTACTCCCCGCCCTCGGTCGAGCAGTACTCTGCGGAGTCGAACATCGTGAAGCAGCTGACGGGCGAGGACAAGGTCTACTGGACCAAGTCCGGCTCGGTCTTCCACGTGTGCGCGGATGTCCCCGACGTCAACAAGGAGTCCAAGGACGGCCAGATCTACGAGGGCACCGTTGCCCAGGCCCACGCCGAGGGCAAGGAGCGCCTCACGAAGCGCTGGGAGTCCGAGGCCGTGAGCTACTGCGGATACACCCAGGCCCAGGTCGACGCCGTCACCGGGAGCACGTCGACGGATGGCCCGTCCACGCCGGAGGAGTCCTCCGCCCCGGAGAAGACCCCGGTCCCGACGACCGCGCCCTGAGCCGCAACGCCCTGAGCTGCAAAGACCTCAGCCGGCGACGGTGAGCACGGCGACGGGGGCGGAGCGGAGAGCGGCCGGGATCTCGGCGGAGGCCGTGCCGTCCGGCCTCGTCTCGAGCACCGCGGTGGTGCCGTCCGCCCAGCGCGCGTCCGCCGTGGCCGCCAGCTCCGCGGGGAGCTCGATGGTCCCGGCCACGGGGTCCAGGGCGTGCAGGTGCACGCGCCCATCCGATCGGGTGTAGCTCCGCGGCGCCCCCGACCTCTCCGCCGCGCGGATCCAGGGACGCGTCCCGTAGACGGCCCCGCCGTTGACGCTCAGCCACGCCCCCATCTCGCGCATCGCCTGACGCTGGAGCTCCGGGATCGACCCGTCCGCTGCAGGTCCGACGTTGATCAGGAGGTTGCCGTTCTTGGCCACGACGTCCACGAGCAGGCGGACGAGCGCCGCTCCCGAGAGCGAGTGCCGCTCGTCCTCCGCCTGGTTGTAGCCGAACGAGTAGCCGAGGCCTCTGGTCGACTCCCAGGGATGCTCGACGATGTCCGGGATGTGGGTGTACTCCCGGGTGAGGAACCCGTGGTACGGAACGCCCCACCGGTCGTTCACGACGCCCTCGGGCACACGGGAGAAGTACCGTCGCAGGAGCGCCGCCACGGCGTAGTCCTCCTCCCCCTTGCCGCCGTCGGGCCACTCGATGTCGTTCCAGAGGACATCCGGCGCGAAGCGCTCGATCAGCTCGTCGACCTGCGCGGCGGAGTAGCGCGCGAAATGCGCGTCGTTGCGTCGGAACCGGAACAGGTCCGTGTCCGACTCGATCGCCGGGAAGTCGCTGACGTGCCAGTCCAGCGCGCCGGAGTAGTAGACGCCGAACCGCGCGCCCGCCCGCCGGGTGGCGTCGTGGAACTCGGCGATCAGGTCGCGGCGCGGACCGCGGCGCACCGCGTTGAACCCGGTCGTCCCTGTTCCCCACAGGCAGAAGCCCTCGTGATGCTTGGTCGTGGGGACAATGTAGCGGGCGCCCGCGTCGACCAGCTCGCCGACGAACGCGCCGGCGTCGAAGGCCGACGCGTCCCACCGGTCGGCCAGATCCTCGTACGAGACCCCGGGCCCGTAGAGGCGCTGATGGCGCTCCCAGGTCGGGCTCCCCGGGATGCGCACGGTGTTCCCGTACCACTCCGCGTACTGATGCCAGGCGTAGGCGTCCTCGGTGGGGATGTTCACCCCGTCGCCGTGCTGGACGGCCCAGGCGGGCACCGAGTACAGCCCCCAGTGCACGAAGAAGCCGAGCTTGGCGTCCCGATACCACTCCGGGACGCCCTGGGTTGGATACTGCGGGCTCGCCACTCCGAGGTCGGGCCCCGTCCTCGTCTCGAAGTTCATCATGCGCCGGCCTCCTCGCCGCGTCGGCTCACGACGGGCGTGAGCGCAGGATCCCCTGTGGTGTCGAACGGGTAGACGCCGGGGGCCAGGCGATGATGCCCCAGACGCAGCAGGTCCTGATCCACACCTCCCGGGGTGAGCGCCAGGATCCACTCGGCCGCAAGCTCGTGGAGCTCGGGCTCGAGATAGCCGATCTTCACGATGATCACGTCGGCGTCCTCGGGGTCGATCCCGAGCATCCGGAAGTCGTCGAGGCGATGGAACGGCTTGCGCCGCTCGGTGATGATCGCGTACACGCTTCCGGAGCGGACCACCGCCTGGGTGCCTGCGTCCGGGTCGCCCTCCGTGATCGAGAGCACCTCGCCGGAGATCGTCACCGGGCCGCGGGGACCGGGGTCGACGCGGCCTCCGACGGAGAGCGTCGCCGAGGCGCCGACCCCCGCGGTCACCGCCTGCGCGACCGCGGCGGCGTCGAACACCGATGCGTGCACCACCATGTGGTCCCCCATCGCCAGATCGTCCCGCGCGAGCAGCTCGCCGAGCGTCCAGGAGACGTCGCCCGCACCGCCCGCGGTGGGGTTGTCGCCGGAGTCCGAGATCAGGAACGGGCGCACAGCGCCAGAAGCCAGCGCCCGAGCCGGCGCTCGGTCCAGCGCCTGATCGAGGGCATCGCCGAGCGTCGCCGTCGGACCGACGAACGCGAAGTCCGCGCGGGCGTCCCAATAGGCGCGGGCGAGGCGCTCCGCCTCACGGGCGATGACCCGGCGGTCGTCGCCCGTGACCATCACGATCGCCATGTTGCGGGGCTCGTCGGCCCAGGCATAGCCGACCCAGACCGCCGCGTCCACGACGCCGTCCAGCGCTTCCACTTCCGGAAGCCGTTCGTAGATCCCCTTCGCCGGCTCGAGGCGCGTGCTCGTCTTCTCCCCGGGGAGGAGGACGGGAACCGGGACCCACGCCTTGTACGGACGGCGACGGAGCGGATCGGCGCCGTGCTCTCCGCGCAGCCGGGCGAGCAGGTTCCAGACCGCGCGCTCCTTCGTGTTCAGCCAGTCCTCGTGCGGAGCCATCCGGTAGCAGGTGAGGAGGTCGATCTCGTCGCGCAGGATCTCGGAGACGTTGCCGTGCAGATCCATCGAGGTGGAGACGAGGGTGTCCGGCCCCAGGGCATCGCGCACGGCGGTGGTCAGATCCCCCTCCGCGTCGGTCATCCCGATGACGCTCATCGCGCCGTGGATGTCCAGGAAGAACCCGTCGAACGGGCCCTGCGCCCGGATGCCGGAGACGATCGCCTCCTTCATCCGGCGATAGGTGTCCGGATGGACCGCGCCGCCGGGCAGGGAGCGTCCATGGTGGATCGGCACCCACTCCGCGGCCTCGCGGAGCTCGCGCCCCTCGTCCAGGAACGGGTAGTAGGCGAGCAGATCGGCACCGGCGCGGATCGTGAACGCCTCGTCGCCCGAGACGTGCGGGGAGAAGGTGCTGGATTCGATCGAGATGCCGCCGATGCCGATCCTCGGCCTGGCAAGGCCTCCCGGGGACACCGGAGGAAGCTCCCCCATCCAGATCTCATGCGCTTCGGGTCGCTCGGTCACGGCGGCACTCCTGTCAGACGATGGCGTAGGGGGCGGTTGCGGCGGCGAGCGCCGCGGCGCCGAGGGCCACGACGTCGCCGTCGAGAACGGCGGGGACGACCCGCAGCGGGAAGCCGGAGACCGGGGCGTCCGTCCGGAGCGTCCGCAAGATCGCGGGCTCCAAGACGTCCCAGGCGTTCGCGAGGCCTCCGCCGACGACCACGAGGTCGAGATCGAGCAGGGAGGCGGTGATCGAGGCGGCGAGGGCGACCGCTCGCCCCGCCGCGGCGAAGACCTCGATCGCGGCCGGCTCGTCGGCGCGTGCCCGCTCGGCGATCTCCGGGGCGGAGAGCGTCTCGCCGGTCCGCTCGGCGTAGCGGAGGGCGATCGAGGTCCCCGAGGCGAGGGTCTCCAGGTGCCCGATCTGTCCGCAGGTGCAGAGGAGATCGCTGAACCCCGGGATGTGGCCGATCTCCCCCGCCGCGCCGTTGGCGCCGTGATGGAGCTCGCCGTCCAGGACGATGGCCCCGCCCACGCCCGTGCCGAGCATGACGCCGAGCACGTTCGCCTCACCGGCGGCGGCTCCCCAGCGCAGTTCGCCGAGGAGGAAGGCGTTGACGTCGTTCTCGATCCGGACGGGGACCCCGAGCCGTGCGGACAGCTCCTGGGCGAGCGGATAGCCCGCCCAGTCCGCGAACGTGGCGGAGGCCGCGACCACTCTTCCGGCGGCCTGATCGATCACTCCCGCAGCCCCCACGCCGACGGCCGCCACGACCACGTCGGCCTCGGCGCCCAGACGTGCGACGAGGCCCGACGCCGCGTCCGCCATCGCGGGGCCGCCCTCCCTGGCCGGGGCCGGGACCGTCCCGCGAGCGAGGACCCCGCCTGCCCCGTCGGCGAGGACCGCCGAGATCTTCGTCCCGCCGATGTCGATGCCCGCCGTCACTCGGGCGCGCGCGTCTCCGGGGGCGCCGTGGCCCCATGGTGCCCTGTCGCTCATCGTCCGCCGAGCCCCGCCATCGCGATGCCCTTGACGAGGTGCTTCTGCAGTGCGATCACGAGGACGGTCGTGGGGATCATCGAGATGATCGCCGCGGCCATCTGCAGGTCCCACCGGGTGCCGGTGAGACCGGAGAAGCTCGCGAGGCCGACCGGCAGCGTGCCGTGGGCGTTGTAGTCGACCGTCACGATCAGCGGCCACAGGTAGCTGTTCCAGAACGTCAGGAAGGTGAACACCGCGAGCACCGCCACCGCCGACTTCGACAGCGGCAGGATGATCCGGAGGAAGGTGCGGACGGGGCCTGCGCCGTCCACGCGCGCGGCCTCCTCCAGCTCATAGGGGATCCCGCGGAAGAACTGGCGCATGAGGAAGGTGCCGAACGCCCCGAAGGCGAACGGGAGGACCAGCGCCTGATAGGTGTCGACCCAGTTGAACCACTGCATCACCTGGAACATCGGGATGACGAGCACCTCGGCGGGGACCATCAGGGTCGCCAGGAACAGGATGAACACGGCGTCGCGCCCCTTCCACCGGAGGCGCCCGAAGGCGTATCCGGCGGTCGTGGAGACCACGAGCACGACGAGCGTCCCCAGGATCGCGACGATGAACGAGTTCACGATGTAGGTGACGAACGGGCCGTAGGCGAAGACGTCAGCGAAGTTGCCCCATCGCAGCTCGGAGCCGATCAGCGTCGGCGGCATCGAGAACATCTCGGTGTTCGGCTTCAGCGCCGAGAAGAACGCGTAGACCAGCGGCGAGATGAAGATCAGCGCCGCGACGTAGATGGCGATGTGGGCGAGGATCCGCCGGAACCGTGCCCCCGGCGTCATCGTGGCGCCCCTGGCCCTGGGGCCTGCGGAGTCCTTCCGGCGGCCCCGGGCATCGGAGGCCTGCACCAGCGTCTCAGTGCTCATAGTGCACCCACTTCTTCTGCGCGGCGAACTGGAACGCGGTGATGACGATGATGATCGCGAAGAGGATCCAGGCGCCCGCCGCGGCGAGACCGAGGTCTCCGAAAGTGAAGCCCTGCTCCCAGATGTACATCACCAGCGGTTTGGTGGCGTTTCCCGGCCCTCCGCCGGTGAGCATCTGCGGTTGGACGAAGACCTGGAGGCTCGTGATCATCGTCATGATCGTCGCGAAGAAGATCGCCGGGGAGATCATCGGGATGATCACGCTCCACACCCGGCGGAAGCCCTGCGCGCCGTCGATGCTCGCCGCCTCCAGGACGCTCTCGGGGAGCTGCTCCAGGGCGGCGGAGAAGATCAGCATGTTGTAGCCGAGTCCCTGCCAGACGCTCATGACGACCACCATGACCATCGCCCAGGACGGGTCGGCGAGGAAGTTGGGGAGCTGGATGCCGAACCAGCTCTGCGAGACGCCGTTGACGAGCCCCTGCGGCTGCAGGAGCATCTTCCAGACCAGGACGTTCGCGACCATCGGCGTCACGACCGGGATGAAGAAGAGCACCCGCAACGCGCCCCTGCCCCGGATGCGGGGGCCGAGACCGAGGGCGAGCAGGAGCGAGAGCGCGATGCTGAGCGGGACGTAGAGGATCGTGTACACCGCGGAGTTGCGCAGTGCCGGCCAGAAGTCGGGGCTGCTGGTGAAGAGCTTCACATAGTTGTCGACGCCGCTGAAGGTCCGGTCCCCGAAGGTCGGCCAGTTGAAGACGCTCATCACGATCGAGAGCCCGACGGGCACGATCGTGAACAGGGCGAGCCCCACCAGGGCTGGGCTGGCGAATCCCAGCGCCTGGCGGGCCTCGACCTTCGCGAGCGATCCTCGACGTGTGGTCGTGATCGTCATCTCGGTTCTTTCCTCTGTCTCCTGCGGGCGGACGCGGATGCCGGTGCGCTCAGTTGCCGAACTGCGACTGGGCGTTGGAGAGCAGCTCCTCCATCGTCATCTGGCCGTTGTAGACGCTGACGAGGTTCGGCTGGATGTAGCTGTCCAGCTTCTGCCAGTTCTTGGTCATGTAGAGCGGCACCGTGTCTCCGAAGGCCGCCTCGAAGACGGTCTTCACCTGGTCGCGGTACTGCGCGTCGATCGACTCGAAGTACAACGGCTGCGACGACAGGCGCGCCGGGTAGGAGCGGCCGGAGGAGGCGATGTAGTCCTGCGCCTCCTGCCCGAGCAGGGAGCCGAGCACCTTCAGCGCAGCCTCGGGGTTCTTGCAGGTCTTGGAGATGCCGTACCCGGAGCCGAGGATCGGGCCGGGGTTGCCCTTCGCGCCGGCCGGGAGCGGGACCATCCCGGCCGCGAAGCCGGACTCGTTCTTGAGATAGCTCACGGCGTTCCAGGTACCGTCGACCGCCATCGCGGCGTTGCCGCCGGTGTACTGGTTCTCGCCCCATCCGGTGTCGGAGGCCGACGCGACGGGGGCGGCGACCTTCTTGTCGACGACCAGGCCCGCGTACCAGGAGGCCGCGTCGACGAACTTCTTGTCGTCGATGTGCAGCGTGCCGTCCTCCGATGCGGGCTGGGACGCGGAGTAGGCGATCGGCATCGACATCCACTGGTAGCCGCCCATGCCCATGCCGAAGCCGTACTTGCCGTCCTTCGTCGCCTTCGCGGCGATCGCGTCGAAGTCGTCGAACGTCCAGCCGACCTCCGGCGTCGGTGCGCCGGCCGCCGTCAGCAGATCCTGGTTGTAGTACACGAGCATCGTGGCGACGTCGAAGGGGACTCCATAGAGCTTGCCCTCGAAACTCAGGATCCCTTCCGCACTGGGGTTGAACTCCTTCCAGTCGAGGCCGGCCGTCTTGAGGTCCTCGGCGCTGAGCTCGCGGAAGCCGCCGGTGTAGCCGCCGAGCTGCGCGCCGCTCATCCCCGTGATGCACGCCATGTTGCCGCTGGCCATGTTCGTGGTGAGCTTGGTGAAGAAGTCGCTCCACGGCGCGGTCTGCAGCTTGATCTCGATGTCGGGGTTCTGCTTCTGGGCGAGGGCGATCTGCGCCTTCAGCGCGTCGGTGTCCGACTCGCTCCCCGACCACATGTCGACGACGATCGCGTCACCGTCGGACGCGGGTGCGCCGCCGCCGCTGCAGCCGGCGAGGA
Organism: Microbacterium resistens; assembly: GCF_031456305.1. Taxonomy (GTDB): domain Bacteria; phylum Actinomycetota; class Actinomycetes; order Actinomycetales; family Microbacteriaceae; genus Microbacterium; species Microbacterium resistens_A. Next base: position 32,690 of record NZ_JAVDUM010000002.1, on the reverse strand, counting down.
CGAGCGCTGCGCTCGCGGTGAGAGCCGCCGCAGGAACGAGGTGAATCTTCTTCATTGAATGCCTCCTCAGGCACGACTGGCGATTCTTCGTTCGAGATCGAACCAAGTTGATCGGGTTGTTCCATAATCCTGACAGATCATCCCACCTTTCGCCAGCCGAACATCGGATGTTTGATCCGCATCGTGAGATATTCGTGATGTTCTCGGGAACTTGCGTCGAGTCGCACAGAACAGAGATCCGAGGTATGTGCGCGCACACCAACAACGGCGCCCGGCGCGAACGCCGGACGCCGTGTGGCTCGCCGTGCGGATCAGGACGACGCGAGGGTGATCTCGATCACCGGGACCAGCACATCGGGCCGCTGGACGGGGAGGTGCACGGTCAGAGTCCCCTCCGCCTCCCCGGCAGGGGTCAGGTAGTCGGCCTGCTGCCCCGGATCGGTCACGGACGTCCGCAGCCAGGATCCGTCGTGGAGGAGTCGCGCATAGGTCGCCTCTCCCCCGAGCCCCGGCAGGTGGACGAAGCCGAGGGGCCAGGAGAACAGGTGCAGGTAGAGGCGATCGCCCCGCCGCGTGTAGACGCCCTCCCGCGGCGGGACGTGTGCGGTGTGCCCGGCGCCCACGACGGCATCGCGGTGCAGACGCATCCACTCGCCGATCTCCGCGAGGACGGCCTCGTCGCGGGGCGCGATCGCCCCCCGCCCGTCCGGGCCGACGTTCAGGAGCATGTTCCCGTCCATCGAGACCGAGTCGGCCAGCATGCGGACGAGCATCTCGGCCGACTTCCGGTCGTGGTTGTCCCGGTGATAGCCCCACGAGCCGTTGATCGTCTGACAGGCCTCCCAGACCTGCGGGACGCCGTCCTTCACGATCGGAGACGTGGGCTGGTACTGCTCCGGCGTGACGAAGTCCGCGGGGATCCCCAGCCTGTCGTTCACCAGCATCCCGGGCTGGAGCTCACGGCAGAGCGCGAGCAGCTCCTCGGCCGCCCAGTCCCCCGGCCCTTTGCCGTCCCAGCCGTCGCGGTGCTCGGGATAGGTGAAGTCGAAGAAGAGGTAGTCGATCTCGCCGTAGCCGGTGAGCAGCTCGCGCACCTGACCGTGCAGGTACTCCCGGTAGCGCGCCATGTCCCGCCCCGCATTGCGCTCGCGCTCGATCTCGTCGCCGCGACGGGGGTGGTTCCAGTCGACGGTGAAGTCCGGGTGGCTCCAGTCGATCAGCGAGTGGTAGAGGCCGACCCGCAGCCCCTCCTCCCGGAGCGCGTCGACGTACTCGCGCACGAGATCGCGCCCGCAGACGGCGACCGACGTGACCTCGGTGAGGGCGGAGTCCCAGAGGCAGAAGCCGTCATGGTGCTTGGTCGTGAGCACCACGTACCCCATCCCCGTCGCCTTGGCCCGACGGGCGAGGGCGCGCGCGTCGAACAGGTCGGGGTCGAAATGGTCGACGTACGGACGGTACTCCTCGGCGGTCAGCCGCTCGTAGTTCTGCACCCACTCGTGCCTCGCCGCGCCGCTGTACGCACCGAAGTGCACGAACATGCCGAACCGTGCCTCATCGAACCATTCCTGCCGCATCATCGCTCCCTCGGGGTCGGATGCCCCCATCTTCGCACAGACATCGGATGTCTGGTGAAACGCCGGATGGGCGCCCCCCTGAGGGACGCCCATCCGTGAGGATCGACCGCAGAGCGGTGTGGGGTCAGCGTGCGGCGCTGCCCTCGACGTAGTCCTCGTCGGTCTGCTTCCACGCGAAGAGCGCGCGGAGCTCCTTGCCGGTGGCCTCGATCGGGTGCCCCTGCTCCTTCTCGCGGAGGGCGAGGAACTCGGGGGCGCCGTTGTCCTGGTCCTCGATGAAGCGCTGGGCGAATGCTCCGGACTGGATGTCGGCGAGGACGTCCTGCATGCGCTCCTTGACGCCGGCGTCGATGATGCGCGGCCCGGAGACGTAGTCGCCGAACTCGGCCGTGTCGGAGATCGACCAGCGCTGCTTGGCGATGCCGCCCTCCCACATGAGGTCGACGATGAGCTTCAGCTCGTGCAGCACCTCGAAGTACGCGATCTGCGGCTGGTAGCCGGCCTCGACCAGCGTCTCGAAGCCCGCCTGCACGAGGTGGCTCATGCCGCCGCAGAGCACGGCCTGCTCGCCGAAGAGGTCCGTCTCCGTCTCCTCGGTGAACGTCGTCTTGATGACGCCGGCACGGGTGCCGCCGATCGCCTTCGCGTAGGAGAGGGCGGTGGCCCAGGCCGAGCCCGAGGCGTCGCGCTCGACGGCGATGATGTCCGGGATCCCGCGGCCCGCGACGAACTCGCGGCGCACCGTGTGGCCGGGGGCCTTCGGCGCGATGAGGATCACGTCGACACCCTCGGGGGCATCGATGTAGCCGAAGCGGATGTTGAAGCCGTGGGCGAAGGCGAGGGTCTTGCCCGCGGTCAACTTGTCCTTGATGGACTCGGTGTAGATCGTGCGCTGGTGCTGGTCCGGCGCGAGGATCATGATGAGGTCGGCCCACTCGGCGGCGTCCGCCACGGTCTTCACCGGGAAGCCGGCCTCCTCCGCCTTCGCGATCGAGGCGGAGCCCTCCTTGAGGGCGATCGCGACCTCGACGCCGGAGTCGCGGAGGTTCATCGCGTGGGCGTGGCCCTGCGAGCCGTACCCGACGATCGCGACCTTCTTGCCCTGGACGATCGACAGGTCGGCGTCGGCGTCGTAGTAGATCTCGGTGCTCACTGGTGTCTTCTCTTTCTCTTCTGAGGTTTCTCTTCTGAGGTTTCGATGTCTCGGCGGACGGGCCGCCGGATGTCAGCCGCGCAGGACGCGCTCGGTGATGCTCTTGCCGCCGCGACCGATCGCGAGGAGGCCGGACTGGGCCAGCTCCTTGATGCCGAAGGGTTCCAGCGCGCGCAGGAGCGCCTCCACCTTGCCCTTGTCGCCGGTGACCTCGATCACCAGCGCGTCCGAGGCGTAGTCCACGACGGAGGCACGGAACAGGTTCACGACCTCGATCACATGGGAACGGCTGTTGTTGTCGGCACGGACCTTCACGAGCATGTGCTCGCGCTGGACCGAGGCCGACGGATCCAGCTCGACGATCTTGATGACGTTGATCAGCTTGTTCAGCTGCTTCGTCACCTGCTCCAGCGGAAGCTCCTCGACGTCGACCACGACCGTGATGCGGGACACGCCCGGCACCTCGGTGACGCCGACCGCGAGGGACTCGATGTTGAACCCTCGCCGGGCGAACAGCCCGGCGACACGGGTCAGCAGACCGGGGGTGTTCTCCACCAGGAGACTCAGCACGTGGGTGGACATGGCTCAGATCTCCTCGTCGAACGCCGGGGCGTGGTCGCGCGCGTACTGGACATAGCTGTTGCTGACGCCCTGCGGGACCATCGGCCACACCATCGCATCCGCGCTCACCACGAAGTCGATCACCACGGGGCGGTCGTTGGTCTCCAGCGCCGTCTTGATGGCGGCGTCGACGTCCTCCTCCTTCTCCACCCGGATCCCGAGGCAGCCGTAGGCCTCGGCGAGCTTGACGAAGTCGGGGATGCGGATCGTCCCGTGCCCGGTGTTCAGGTCGGTGTTCGAGTGCCGTCCGTCATAGAACAGCGTCTGCCACTGGCGCACCATCCCGAGCGAGGAGTTGTTGATGATCGCGACCTTGATCGGGATCTTGTTGATGACGCAGGTCGCGAGCTCCTGGTTCGTCATCTGGAAGCATCCGTCGCCGTCGATCGCCCAGACGACGCGGTCAGGCTCCGCGACCTTCGCGCCCATCGCCGCGGGGACCGAGTAGCCCATCGTCCCGGCTCCGCCGGAGTTCAGCCAGGAGTTCGGACGCTCGTACTTGATGAACTGCGCCGCCCACATCTGGTGCTGGCCGACGCCGGCGGCGTAGACCCCCTCGGGCCCTGTGAGCTCGCCGATGCGCTGGATCACGTGCTGCGGGGCCAGGAGCCCGTCGGTCGTCGGCGCGAACCCGAGCGGGAACTCCGCACGGAGCCCGTCGAGGTAGGACCACCACTCCTCGGTGTCGGCCTTGCCGTCGCCGGCGAGACCGCGGTAGGCGGTCTCCAGATCGGTGAGCACATCGCGCACGTCCCCCACGATCGGCACATCAGCCGTGCGGATCTTGGAGATCTCCGCCGGGTCGATGTCGACGTGGACGACCTTGGCATGCGGCGCGAAGAGCGCCGCCTTCCCCGTGACGCGGTCATCGAACCGCGCGCCCAGCGAGACGATGAGGTCGGCCTCCTGGAGTGCGAGCACCGCGGGCACGGTCCCGTGCATGCCGGGCATGCCGAGGTGCTGCGGATGCGAGTCCGGGAAGGCGCCCCGCGCCATCAGCGTCGTGACCACGGGCGCGCCGGTCGTCTCGGCGAGCTCGCGCAGCTCGGCCGACGCGCTTCCCCGGATGACGCCGCCGCCCACGTAGAGGACGGGCTTCTTCGCCGCGGCGATCATCGCCGCCGCCGCCTGGATCTGCTTGCCGTGCGCCTTCGTCACCGGCCGGTAGCCGGGGAGGTCGTAGCGAGGCGGCCAGATGAAGGGCGCGACCTCCTGCTGGGCGTCCTTGGTGATGTCCACGAGCACCGGGCCTGGCCGGCCGGTCCCCGCGACCTCGAAGGCCGCGGCGATCGCGCCGGGGACGTCCGACGCCTTCTTGACCAGGAAGGAGTGCTTGGTCACGGGCATCGTGATGCCGACGATGTCGGCCTCCTGGAAGGCGTCGGTGCCCATCAGCGTGGAGAACACCTGGCCGGTGATCGCCACGATCGGCACCGAGTCCATGTAGGCGTCGGCGATCGCGGTGACGAGGTTGGTCGCGCCGGGGCCCGATGTCGCGATCGTGACGCCGATGCGCCCGGAGGCCGAGGCGTAGCCCTCCGCGGCGTGTCCGCCGCCCTGCTCGTGGCGGACGAGGATGTGCCGGACGGAGGACGAGTCCATCAGCGGGTCGTAGACGGGGAGGATCGCCCCGCCGGGAATGCCGAAGACATCGGTGACCCCGAGGAGCTCGAGGGAACGGACGACGGCTTCGGCTCCCGTCAGCTCGGGAGCTGCAGCGGGACGGGCGGGCGGGCGTGGCACGGCCTGCGCGGTGTCTGCGGTCATGGGATTCCTTGCGATCGATGATCTTGATGACGGTCGTCGCGCCGCAGCGGGCGGCACGACGCCTCAGCCCGTCGTCGCTCCTTCGGCAGCGGAGCGCACGAGTCGGGAGTACTTGGCCAGAACGCCTCGGGTGTAGCGCGGAGGAAGAGGTTCCCAGCCTTCGCGGCGGGAGCTCAGCTCGGACTCCTCGACGAGTAGGTCGAGAGTGCGAGCCGCGATATCGACCCGAATAAGATCACCATCGCGCACGAAGGCGATGGGACCAGCGTCCACCGCTTCGGGTGCTATGTGGCCGATGCACAGGCCGGTTGTGCCGCCTGAGAATCGTCCGTCCGTCAAGAGTAGTACATCTTTTCCGAGCCCCGCGCCCTTGATGGCGGCGGTGATCGCGAGCATCTCCCGCATGCCCGGTCCGCCCTTGGGGCCCTCGTAGCGGATCACGATCACGTCTCCGGCGTTGATCTCCCCCGCGGCGAGGGCGTCCATCGCACCGCGCTCGCGCTCGAAGACGCGTGCCGGGCCCTCGAAGACGTCGGCGTCGAAGCCGGCCGACTTCACGACCGCGCCCTCCGGGGCCAGGGAGCCGTGCAGGATCGTGATGCCGCCGGAGGCGTGGATCGGGTTGTCGAACGTGTGGATGACCTCGCCGTCGATCGGGTCGGGGTCCAGCTCCCGGAGGTTCTCGGCGAGGGTCTTGCCCGTTACGGTGAGCGCATCGCCGTGGAGCAGCCCCTCGTCCAGCATCGCCTTCATGATCACCGGGATGCCGCCGTGGCGGTCGACGTCGTTCATGACGTACTTCCCGAAGGGCTTCATGTCCGCGACGTGCGGGGTCTTGCTGCCGATTCGGTTGAAGTCGTGGAGGCTGAGCTCGATCTCCGCCTCGCGGGCGATGGCGAGGAGGTGGAGCACCACGTTCGTGGAGCCGCCGAGCGCCATCGCGAGGGCGATCGCGTTCTCGAAGGACTCCTTGGTGAGGATGTCCTTCGTGGTGATCCCCTGGCGGAGGAGCTCGACCACGGCCTCGCCGGAGCGGTGGGCGTAGTAGTCGCGGCGACGGTCGGCGGACGGCGGTGCGGCCGATCCGGGGAGGCTCAGTCCGAGCGCCTCGGCGACCGAGGCCATCGTGTTGGCGGTGTACATGCCGCCGCAGGCGCCCTCACCGGGCGCGAACGCGCACTCGATCCGCTTCAGATCCTCCTCGCTCATGCGTCCGGCGCGGCAGGCGCCGACGCCCTCGAACGAGTCGATGATCGTGATGTCCTTCTCCGTGCCGTCGGAGAGCTTCACCCAGCCGGGGGCGATGGATCCGGCGTAGAGGAACACGCTGGACAGCCCCAGCCGGGCGCTCGCCATGAGCATCCCGGGGATGGACTTGTCGCAGCCGGCCAGGAGCACGGTGCCGTCCAGGCGCTCGGCCATGATGACGGTCTCGACGGAGTCGGCGATGACCTCGCGGGAGACGAGCGAGAAGTGCATGCCCTCGTGGCCCATCGAGATCCCGTCCGAGACGGAGATGGTGCCGAACTGCAGCGGATAGCCGCCGCCGGAGTGCACGCCCTCCTTCGCGCCCTGCGCGAGGCGGTCAAGGCTCAGGTTGCAGGGCGTGATCTCGTTCCAGCTCGACGCGATGCCGATCTGGGGCTTGTCCCAGTCTTCATCCCCCATGCCGACGGCGCGGAGCATGCCGCGGGAGGTCGTGGCCTCGATGCCGTCGGTGACGACACGGCTGCGGGGTTTGATGTCGATGTCGGGACGTGCGCCGAGCACGTCGGCGGAGGGCTCGTTCGGGGACATGAACGCAGTCTATTCCCGCGCGGAGGACCTCTCTTGCGCGAGGGCGCCGAGGAGTGGGGCGATCTGTTGTGGGCTCTCCACACGCAGGTCCGCCGCCGTCTCCCCCGGGCCCACCCGCACGCCGATGTCCTCGGCGCCGAGGGTCTGCAGCGCGTCCTCGTCGGTCACGTCGTCGCCCGCGAACAGCACGCCGGTCGCCCCGTAGTGCGCGCGGAGCCGGGCGATGGCGACGTCCTTGCCCTCGATCCGCCAGGAGAACTCGCGGATGTGATGACCCGTCCGGCGCCGCCATCCGGGGATGCGGCCGGCCGCCCATCGGTCGACCAGCGCGAAGACGCGCTCCTCGTCCTCCGCGGTCGCCCTCCGTGCGTGGATGCCGAACCCGAAGGTCTTGGGCTCGAACTCGACCCCGGGCACGACGAGGGCGATGGCCTTGACCTCGTCCTCGATGCCGGCGCGGTCCTCCGGGTCGCCGGACGCCGGGTCCGCGTCAGCCTTCTCGCCGTCACCCGCGTCGTCCCCCTCGCCCGGGAACCAGTACTGCGCGCCGTGGGACCCGGCGAGCGCGAGCGGCGAGCGGTCGTCATGCTCGGTGATCACGCGCAGGTGGTGCATGCTCCGCCCGGAGACGTACGCCACGACCGTGTCCGGGAGGGCGGCGAGCCGGGCGACGGCGGCGGCGACCTCCGGCAGCGCTCGGGCGGCCATCGGATCATCCACGTGCAGGGAGGCCGTCCCGTCGAAGTCGAGGGCGACCAGCAGGCGAGGCGTGCCGGCGAGCGCCGTCAGCGCGGGGTCTTCGGTCTCGGGCGTCCAGGTCCGTGCCATTCGTGTCCTCCGGTGCGTCGCGATCAGAACCCGTCCAGTATCCCCCGCAGCGATCGGGCCGCCGGGACCCGTCACGGCCGTGCGGCGCTGACCTGGCGGAGCGCGGCGAGGAACGACCGCGACCAGGCGTCCACATCGTGCTCCAGGACCCGTTTGCGCAACGACCTCATCCGTCGGCCCTGCTCCGCTGGCGGCATGTTCACCGCGACCAGGATGGACTCCTTCAGCCCCTCGATGTCATGGGGGTTGACCCGGACCGCCTGGCGCAGCTCGTCGGCCGCCCCGGTGAACTCGCTGAGCACCAGCACGCCGCGGTTGTCGTCGCGGGTGGCGACGTACTCCTTCGCGACGAGGTTCATGCCGTCGCGGAGCGCCGTGACCAGCATGACGTCGGCGGCGAGATAGAGCGCGACCATCTCCTCGCGGGGGAACCCCTGGTGCAGGTACCGGATGGCGGTGTGGTCCATCGTGTCGTGGTTGCCGTTGATCCGGGCGACCGCGAGCTCGATCTCGTCACGGAGGTGCACATAGGCGTCCACCCGCTCGCGGCTGGGGCTGGCCACCTGCACGAACGTGACGTCCTCGACCGAGAGCCTGCCCTGGTCCAGCAGCTCCCCGTACGCCTTGATCCGGTGACGGATCCCCTTGGTGTAGTCGAGCCGGTCGACGCCGAGGAGGATCTTCCGCGGGTTCCCCAGCCCCTCGCGGATCTCCGCGGCCCTGGCGCGGACGTCCGGACGCGCGGCGAGCTCCAGATAGGGCTGGGTGTTGATCGAGATCGGGAAGGCCCGCGCGACGACCCGCCGTCCGGCCGTCCCGTCCTCCGGAACCGTCACGACGGTCGCCCTGACCTCGTAGCGGAGCCGTCGCCGCACGGCGGTGAGGAAGTAGGTCGCGTCCTGCGCCCGCTGGAAGCCGATCACGTCGGCGCCGAGGAGCCCCCTCAGCACCTGGTCGCGCCAGGGCAGCTGCGCGTAGAGGCCGTGGGCCGGGAACGGGATGTGGTGGAAGTAGCCGATCGTGACATCCGGTCGGAGCTCGCGCACCATCTGCGGGACCAGCTGCAGCTGGTAGTCGTGGACCCACACCGTCCCGCCGTCGGCGACCGCGTCGACCGCCGCCTCCGCGAAGCGGCGGTTCACCCGCACGTAGGCGTCCCACCACTCCCGGTGGTACTGGGGCGAGGAGATCACGTCGTGATAGAGCGGCCAGATGGTGTCGTTGGAGAAGCCCTCGTAGTACTCCTCGACCTCGAGCGCCGAGAGCCGCACCGGGACGAGCCGGATGCCGTCGGCCTCGAAGGGTGCGAGGTCCAGGTCCGCCTGCCCTGCCCAGCCCACCCAGGCGCCCTCGACGCCGTGCATGACGGGCTCGAGGGCGGCGACCAGGCCGCCGGGAGACGTCCGCCAGCTCTCCTCGCCCTCGGCGCTCACCACCCGGTCGACGGGGAGGCGGTTGGCGACGACGACGAACTCAGCGCTGGGCATGGTGCTCCTCCTGGTGATGGACGGCGTCTCCAGGCTATCGACCCGGACGGGAGGGCACCGGTCAGCGTCCGCCGCGGTTGAGCATCGCGTTGACGATGCCGGCCGCCACCACGACTCCCGCGGCGCCGACCGGGAGCAGGAGCGCGGTCGCGGAGCCGGCGCTCTGCGCCACCGCGCCCGTGACCGCCGCGCCGATCGACTGCCCCACGATGATGGCGGAGCCGAGCATCGTCATCACCGTCGCCGAGCGCCCGGCGGGGCTGAGAGCGGCGCCGAGGCTGTACTGCGTCACGAGCGTCGGTCCGATCCCCGCGCCCATGACCGCGAGGGCCAGGACCATCCCCGCGACGTCCGTCGTGATCGGCAGGAGCAGGGAGCCTGCGAACAGGATCCCGGCGAACGTCAGCCAGCGGGCGCGGAGCGCGAACCGGGCGGGCAGGAAGGCCACCCCGAGTGCGAGCACCGCGGAACCGATCCCCATCACGCCGTACAGGAGCCCTGCGCCCTCAGGGTCGCCCCGATCGGCCATGAAGGAGGTGAGCGCGGTGAGCATGGTCCCGAAGAACAGGCCGACGCCGAGGATCCCGGCGACCACGACGAGCAGGCGGAGCCGGAACAGCTCGGACACCGCCGACGGGGCCTTCCCGTCCGCGCCCCGCAGCACCGAGACGTGCGCCCCGGACGGATGCAGCGCGAAGGCGCCCACGAAGAGGACCGTGAGGGCCGCCCCGATCAGGAGGGGCGCCGCCGGGGACAGCAGCGAGGCGAGGACGCCGACCAGGAACGGCCCGATCACGAACACCGTCTCGTCGGCGGCCGACTCGTACGCCATCGTGGACGACACGGTCCTGGGGCGCCGCTCCTCCGGGATGCGCTCGGTGATGAGGGTCATGAGGCGCGACCGGGACAGCGGCGCCACCTGCGGGGCCGTCGCCCCGATCGCGAACGCGCTGAGCAGGAGCAGCGAGGGCGGCAGCGTGCTGTAGACGACCGTCGCGAACAGGGCCAGGGCCGCGGCGTTCCCGCCGGCGAGGAGCAGCAGGACCCGGCGCTGCCCGAACCGGTCGGCCGCCGCTCCGAGGAGCGGCCCGAAGCAGGCGGTGCCGATCCCGACCGCGGCGGAGGTGAGCCCGCCGAGCGAGATCGAGCCGCGGGCGGCGACCGCGAGGGTGAGCACTCCGACGACCATCATCGCGAACGGCAGCCGGGCGACGAAGGCGATCAGGAAGTACGGGAGGCCGGCGAGCCGGAACAGACCGGGGGTCGGAACGGCCGTGGGCGTGTTGTGCGTCAGGGTCATGGCTCTCGTGCGTCGGTGGACGCAGGTCGGGTGCCGCCGCTGTCCGCCGGGGTGCCGGCGGTCGGTAGATGCACGGATGCATGGGCGTGCGCCGTGGCGTCACGCCGTGATCCATCGTATCGCGATGCGCTCGGGTGCTGCCGGGACACTTCCGGGTACCGTTGTCGCATGCGCAACTACCTCTTCGGAAGCGGGCTGTTCGCCGCCGTGGCCAGCGGGATCGCTCTGCTGCGCGGCTCGAAGGACGCGCCGGTCACCTGGCGCGCGCTGCTCGCCTGGCTCAGCTGGGGCATCACGCTCGCGCTGGCGATCGGCGCGATCGTCGACATCCGGCGCGACTCCCGCGGCGTCGCCGTCGCCCCGGACTCGCCGGTGGCCGAGACCCAGCTCAAGCGCGCCCGCAAGGACGCCAAGCGCGCCGCGAAGAACGCCTCCTGAGCGGACGTCAGCGCGTGAGGATCAGCGCTTCGCCCTGACCGCCGCCGCCACACAGCGCGACCACGGCCGTCCCTCCCCCGCGGCGGACCAGCTCATGCGCCATGTGCACCACCAGCCGGCTCCCCGAGGAGCCGATGGGGTGCCCGATCGCGATGCCGCCGCCGTGGATGTTCACGATGTCCTCGGTGAGACCGAGCTCGGTCTGCGAACGGGCGACGACCGCGCCGAAGGCCTCGTTGATCTCCACCAGGTCGAGGTCCGAGACCGCGATGCCCTGCTTCCGCAGCGCCTTCTCGATCGCCCGCGCGGGCTGCGCGTGCAGGGAGTTGTCGGGGCCTGCGGTCTGACCGCTCGCGCCCACCGTGACCAGCACCGGCCATCCATGCGCCTCCGCGGTGGCCCGGGTGGTCACGATCACGGCCGAGGCGCCGTCCGAGATCTGTGAGGAGTTGCCCGCGGTGATCGACCCGCCCTCGGCGAAAGCGGGCCGGAGCCCGGCGAGCGTCTCCGTGGTGGTCCCGGGGCGCACGCCCTCGTCCGCGGTGAGGACGACCGGATCCCCCTTGCGCTGCGGCACCGTCACCGCGACGATCTCCGCATCGAACAGGCCGGCCTCCTGGGCCGCGGCCGCGCGCTGGTGGGAGCGGGCAGCGATCGCGTCCTGCTCTGCACGCGTCACCTCGAAGCGGGCGTTGTGCCGCTCGGTGGAGGCTCCCATGCTCTCGCGGTCGTAGGCATCGGTGAGGCCGTCGTAGGCCATGTGGTCCAGCACCTCGACGCTGCCGTAGGCCCAGCCGTCCCGCGACCCCATCAGGAGGTGGGGCGCACGGGTCATCGACTCCATGCCGGCGGCGACCACGGTCTCCGCATCACCGGTGCGGATCATCCTGGCGGCATCGATCACGGCCGTGAGCCCGGACAGGCAGACCTTGTTGACCGAGTGCGCGGGGACGTCCCAGCCGATGCCCGCGCCGACTGCCGCCTGCCGGGCGGCGTTCTGCCCGGAGCCGGCGGCCAGGACCTGGCCGACGATGACGGCATCGATGTCGGCCGGATCCACGCCGCCCTGATCCAGGGCGCCGCGGATGGCCATCGCGCCGAGCTGCGGGGCGGTGAACGGGGCGAGCTGCCCCTTCAGCCGTCCCTGCGGCGTCCGCGCCGCGGCCACGACGACGATGTCCTCTGCGGTGATGTCCTCTGTGGTGGTGAGCGTTCCGGTCATGATTCCTCCAGCCCTTCGGCGACGGCCAGTCCTTCGGCGATGGCCAGTGGCGGCTCCGTCGCATCGATCACGTCCTGTGCCGAGACGCCGGGCGCGGTCTCGACGAGCACCAGCCCCTCGGGCGTCACATCGATCACCGCGAGATCCGTGATGATGCGATCGACGACACCGCGGCCGGTCAGCGGCAGCGAGCACTCTCGGACGATCTTCGCCGAGCCGTCCTTCGCGACGTGCTCCATGAGCACGATCACGCGTCCGGCGCCGTGCACGAGGTCCATCGCGCCGCCGGGCCCCTTGACCATCTTCCCCGGGATCATCCAGTTGGCGAGATCGCCGGAGACCGACACCTGCATCGCACCGAGGATCGCGGCGTCGATCTTCCCGCCGCGGATCATCCCGAAGCTCGTCGCCGAGTCGAAGTAGGCGGCGCCGGGGAGGACCGTGACGGTCTCCTTGCCCGCGTTGATGAGATCGGGGTCGACGTCCTCCTCCACGGGGTACGGGCCGACCCCGAGGATCCCGTTCTCGGACTGCAGGACCACCGTCACGCCCTCGGGCACGTGGTTCGGGACCAGAGTCGGGAGGCCGATGCCGAGGTTGACGTAGGAGCCGTCGGCCAGCTCCTCGGCGGCCCTGGCCGCCATCTCGTCCCTGGTGCGCGTCATGTCATTCCCCTTCTCTGACCGATTCTCTGGCCGGGCGGACCGTCCGGCGCTCGATGCGCTTCTCGATGTCGGTGCCGACCTCGACGATGCGGTGCACGAAGACGCCGGGCAGGTGCACGTGATCGGGATCCAGCTCGCCCGGCTCGACGAGGCGCTCCACCTGCGCGATGCAGATGCGTCCGGCCATCGCCGCGAGCGGATTGAAGTTGCGCGCCGCCTTGGTGAAGACGAGGTTGCCGTGCCGATCCCCGACCGCGGCGTGGACCAGGGCGTAGTCCGTCCTGATCGCCTCCTCCAGCACGAACTCCCGAGGGCTCCCGTCCACGTCGAAGGTGCGGACGTCCTTCCTCGGAGAGCCCACCGCGATCGTGCCGTCGGGGTGGTATCGCCGCGGCAGCCCGCCCTCGGCGACCTGCGTGCCGACCCCGGTCTGGGTGTAGAAGGCGGCGATGCCCGAACCGCCGGCACGGAGCTTCTCGGCGAGCGTGCCCTGGGGGGTGAGCTCCAGTTCGAGGCTCCCGTCGAGGAACTGACGCTCGAACTCCTTGTTCTCGCCGACGTACGAGGAGGTCATCTTGCGGATCCGCTGCGCGCCGAGGAGGATCCCCAGCCCCCAGTCGTCGACGCCGCAGTTGTTGCTGACGATGCTGAGGTCCTTCGTCCCCTGGGCGAGGAGCGCCTCGATGAGGGCGATCGGATTGCCGGAGAGTCCGAAGCCGCCGACGGCGAGCGATGCGCCGTCGGCGATGTCGGCGACGGCCTCGGCGGCGGACGGCCATTGCTTGTCGATCACGCGGCACTCCTTCGTGGCGGTTTCCCTCCAGCATCCGCCGCGCCGGCGACCGATGCCAACCCGATGGTTGCCATATGGCCATGGCTCCGGGTAGCGTCCACATTGTGGGATCAACGGGATCGGCCGGGCGCAGCGTCCCCGGCGCACAGGCCGTCGCGCGTGCGGCGTCCCTGCTGCGGCTCGTCACCGGGGCAGCTGACGGCGCGACCCTCCAACAGCTCTCCCACGACGCGGGACTCAGCCGCTCGACCACCCACCGGCTGCTCGCCGCACTCCGCTTGGAGGGCCTGGTGGACCAGGACGAGGCGACATCCCGCTGGATGCCGGGTCCCGAGCTCTATCTCATGGGAACCGTGGCGGCGGCCCGCTACGACGTGACCGAGCTCGCACGGGACATCGTCCGATCGCTCGCGGTCAAGACCGAGGAGAGCGCGTTCCTCTCGGTACGACGCGCGGATGAGACGGTGTGCCTCCTCCGCGAGGAGGGGGCGTTCCCGATCCGCTCCTTCGTGCTCAGCGAGGGCGTGCGCTTCCCGCTGGGCGTCGCGAGCGCCGGCCTCGCGATCCTGTCGTTCCTCCCTGACCACGATGTGGATGCCTACCTCGATCGCCACCCCGAGCTCGTCGAGCACTGGGGGCGCGCGCACGGCTCGTCGCCGCTGCGGACGCGACTGGCCGAGACGAAGGCGCGCGGCTACGCGGTCAACCCGGGGCTGATCGTGGAGGGGAGCTGGGGAATGGGGGCCGCGGTGTTCGACCGCGAGGGTCGCCCGGAGTGGGCGCTGAGCCTGACGGGCGTCGAGTTCCGCTTCGGCCCGGACCGGCTCCCCTCGCTCGGACGCACCCTGCTCGCCCACGCCCACCAGCTCTCCTCGCGCATCGCCGGCGCGCGGCGCTGACCGCGCCCAGATGACCCGGGACGCCCCAGGCGCCCCGAGCGTTCCGGCCTTCGCCGCCGGTGCAACCAGATAGATACCATGAGGTATATACTCGAAGCATGAATAGCGGCGAGACCATCCAGTCGATCGTGTTCTCGGCGCATGCCCTCACCCGGATCGCCGCGCACACCACCGGCAACGAGACGCCGGCGGCGCAGTGGCGGGCGCTGAGCCTGCTCGCCTCCGACGGGCCGCTCCGCATCGGCGAGCTCGCCCGCGCGAGCCGCACCACCCAGCCGGGCATGACCCGCCTGATCGGCCAGCTGGAGCAGGAAGGGCTCGTCCGCCGCTCCAGCGATCCCGAGGACTCCCGCGCGACCGTCGTCTCCGTCACCGACGACGGGCGCGCAGCGATCCTCGCCTGGCGTCACGAGCTCCAGCAGGCGCTGGAGCCGCGGTTCGCCGACCTCTCCCCCGACGACTGGGCGATCCTTGCCCGTGCCGCCGAGATCCTCCGCACCCGCACCATCTCGGAAAGGACCACGCGTTGACCTCCTCGCCCACCTCCACCCCCTCGATCTGGCGACAGCCCGCCCAGGTCTGGGCCGTCGCCTTCGCCTGCGTCGTCGCGTTCATGGGCATCGGGCTCGTCGATCCGATCCTCCCGGCCATCGCGGACTCCCTCCACGCCACCGCCGTCCAGACCGAGCTGCTGTTCACCAGCTACCTTCTGGTCACCGGGCTCGCGATGCTCGTGACCAGCTGGATCTCCAGCAGGATCGGCGCGAAGGCCACTCTGCTGGTGGGGCTCGCGCTCATCGTCGCGTTCGCGCTGCTCTGCGCGCTGAGCGACAGCGTGGACGCCGTCATCGGCTTCCGCGCCGGCTGGGGACTCGGCAACGCGCTGTTCATCTCGACCGCGCTCGCCACGATCGTGGGCGCCGCGAGCGGCGGCAGCAGCGCCGCGATCATCCTGTACGAGGCGGCGCTCGGACTCGGCATCGCGATCGGCCCGCTGCTCGGCGGACTGCTGGGCGAGCAGAGCTGGCGCGGACCATTTTTCGGCGTCGTCGCCCTGATGGCGATCGCCTTCGTGGCCGTGCTCCTCCTGCTGCGCGGCCCCGGTGAGAAGCGCGACCCCGTGCCGTTCAGCGCGCCGTTCCGCGCCCTGCGCCGCCCGGCCCTCGCCGTCCTCGCGATCGCCGCGCTCTTCTACAACATCGGGTTCTTCGTGCTGCTCGCGTTCTCGCCGTTCCCGCTCGGGTTCAGCGCCATCGGCATCGGGCTGACCTTCTTCGGCTGGGGTCTGGGACTCGCGATCACGAGCGTCTGGGTCGCCCCGATCCTGATGCGGCGCATGCCGATCACGCGGATCATCGTGATCGTCCTGCCGCTGCTGGCGGCCGACCTCATCGTGGCAGGGTTCCTCGTCTCCTCCCCCACCGCCCTGGTGGTCTGCATCATCGTGGGCGGGCTCCTGCTGGGGATCATGAACACCGTGCTGACCGAGGCGGTCATGGAGGCCACCGACCTCCCCCGTTCGGTCGCCTCCTCGGCCTACTCCGCCGTGCGGTTCCTCGGCGGAGCGGTCGCCCCGCCCCTCGCGGCCCTCCTCTGGCACACGTTCAACGCCACCGTGCCGTACCTGTTCGCGGCGGGGTCAGTCCTGATCGCCGCCCTGGTCGTGTTCCTCGGACGGCGAGCGCTCGCGCACATCGACCGCGGGTCGCACGACGCCGCGGAGGACGCCGAGGCCGTCCTCGTGGGAGACGCCGCCTGAGCCTCGCGCCGGGCACGTCTCCTCAGTCGACCTCGAGGTCGTCCAGGTCCAGGTCGTCGTCCAGCTGGCAGCGGATCGTCGACCCCGGGTACTGCTCGGGAGCGAGGTAGAGGAGCACGATGACTCCGTCGGCGAAGACCAGGACACCGTCGAGGGCGATGTCCGCGGCGAGGACGGCCTCCTGATCGACGGAGTCCTCGTCGTCGCCGTAGGCCGCCGCGGTGAGTTCGGCGATTACCTCGTGCTCCCTCGCGTCGAGGACCTCCTCGGTCAGCCGCGCCAACGCGTGCTCGATGACGCCGCGCATCCGGTCGACGTCGGGAGCCGACTGATCCCGTTCCTCGTCACCACCGCCATCGCCGTCCTCATCGCCGCCGTCGTCGGCCTCCTCCACATCGAGGTCCTCGTCGTCCACGGCGAACTCCACCGTCACATGGCGTTCACCGGGAAGCAGCGCCGTCGCCGTGAGCGCTCCCTCCTCATCGATGTCGATGTCTTCAAGATCGATCATGTCGCCTCCTCGAATGGCCATGATCCCACTTCGATCCGACTCGACGGAAGGGGCCTTCCCCGTCGCCGATGCGCGTCAGCAGGCGAGGAACCGCCCCTCGACCGTGGCCGCGACCACGATGTCGTCCGGTTGGAACTCCATCGCCGGCGCGTCCACGGCGGTGAGGGAGAAGGCTGCCGCGCGCATCGCGGGCATCGGGGATCCGCTGGATGCACCCGGTGAGGAGATGAGGCCGACGTCCGCGATCTCCACCGGCTCCACCGTCTGCCGCCCGAGTGCCTCGGCGTAGGCGGTCGCGCGCGCCACCGCCACGCCGACGGCCGATGCGGCGACCTCCCGCTCGACACGCGCCCGGGTCTCTGGAGTGAGCTGCCAGTGCGTCCCCCCAATCGTGACGCCGTCCCACACGGCGACCTCCGTCGCCCAGACCGACAGCTCCGACAGATCCGAGAAGGTCGCCGTGAACGAGACCGTCGCCGTGTAGACGACGGCCAGCCGCTTGCCCTCGCTGTTCCACGGCCGCTCCGCACGGACGGAGAGCCGGGTGCTCGACCATTCGGCGATGCTCTGCGCGGCCTCTCGGGCGACGAGCCCCTCGCGCACGGGAGCCGCCAGGGCGAGGGCCCGCGCGACGACCGCCTCGCGGTCCGCGCCCTCCTGCCCGACCGAGAGCTGGATGATGGCGCGCTCCGGCGCGATGCGCACCTCATGCTCGCCGCGGACCGTGATCGTGACGTCGCTCATGGACGCGACTCTACGGCACGGAATGGCGCGGCTCCCCGAAGCGTTGTAGTCTGAGATGCTCGGGTGCCACGGCAGCCGAGGACAACTCCACAGTGATGACAGCGGCTCCTTCGAGAGAAGGTCCACGGGGCTGATCGGTTTCGACAGCGCCTGTGAATCCACGAGAAGCGGGCCGAGGATGCAGGGTTATCTCGTGAACGCTCCCTGCAAAAACAATAAGTGCCGAAACCAAGCGCACTGACTTCGCCCTCGCTGCCTAAGCGAGCCCGATAGTCCGTCAGGCCGTATGTGATTCCGATACGGATCCTGGCGTCATCTAGGAATCTTGCTGTGCGACGGCGTCTGGACGTCGTACGGGACTCTTCCCAGGCTGGGCCTGTCGACTTAGGTGTCTATGACAAAGGTCGGGGCCGAGCAGAACGTCTTCATAGACTGCGCCCGGAGAAGGCGTGGAGACTCAGCGTTGGACGGGGGTTCGATTCCCCCCAGCTCCACCAGCCGCTGTCACAATCAAAGAGGCCTGCCTCCCTAGTGAACGCTGGGGAGGCAGGCCTCTTTGCGTCTGTGGACCACTCGTCAGGCGGCGAGGTCTGCCCGCACTTTGAGGATCATCCGACCCTCAAGCCCCCCAGCTCATGCCAGCGGCGGGGATCTTTCGTCGTGCCTTAGGGGATTGCCCCTAGATCCGCTCGCACTCCCTCACCTCCCCCATAGGATGACCGCCATGACACCCCCCGATCTGGCGCGCCCCCGTCCTGCGCGGCTTTGGCTTGGCATGGTCGCCTTAGTTCTCGCGTTCCTGAGCCTCATGTACCTGGCGCTCGCTTCCGTCACGGTCGCCTACGGGATCGCGGGCGCCCCTCCCGGGCAGCAACTTCTTTGGCTGACTCTGCTTGTCCTGCTCCCCCTTCTGATCGTGACAGGGGTAGGGGTGTGGGCCATCGTGCGCTCCAGACCCCGATGGGTGGGAATCGTCGCAACCGCGCTATGCGCGGCCCCGCTGGCACTGGTGCTGTGTCTCATGGCCGTCATGGCATCGAGCGCGATTTCTCTCGCGCTCCAACCGACCACCGAATACTCGTCTCTCGATGACCTCAAGGCCGCGTATGTGAAGGCAGGCGGCACCTGCACCAAGTACGAGGATGTGTCGAACGAGTTGCCGCAGGGAGGTGAGGCCGTTAAGTGCTTCGAAGACGGATTCGACTCCACGCTGATGTTCTTCGAGACCACGGAGCAGCGAGACGCCTACTTGAAAACCCGGGGCAGCGGCTTCGGCGGTTCCCCGGTAATAGGCGGGGAACACTGGGCTGCGTCCGAGCCCTACGATGCTGCCGTGCAAAAGCTCGGCGGCAAGGAACTCCCCCGGGGATAGTCCCGCACGAACGTCAGGGGTGTCGCGCTGGATCGCCGCTACGGTTCCTTCGCGCTCCCCCGAAGGGGCATCCCGATCCACCCCGCGATAGCGACGAGCGCCTCGTCGCTGAGCGCCCGGCCTGGGACCACGAAGGCCGCCTTGCCTGCGGCGTCTCGGAAGACCACAGCGCCGGCGTTCCGCTCCGCCCCCGAGAACGAGGTCCAAGGAGTCTGCGAGGAGCCGCGTGCGCCGCTGAGGGAGAGCCCTTCCGCAGCGGCGCGGACGGAGAGGGGCGAGCCCTCCGGCAACGCGTCGGCGACGGGCCGAGCGGCAACCCGTCGGGCAAGGACCACGAGAACCGCGAAGAGGAGCGCGAGAGCCGCGACCGCGCCGAGGACGAGGACACCGACGCGGTCGCCGGATGCGGCGAACAGGCAGCTGACGATCAGGGCGGCCGAGAGGACGATAGCGCCGACCAGCAGGAGCCTGCGCGGGAGCACTGTGGCGGCGAGCGCACGGCGCACGGCGGCCTGATCGGCGACCGTGACGGTGATGCTGCTCTCGATCATCGGGCTCCTCTTCGACGGTCAGGCGCTTCGCGCCCCCTCCGCCCGATATCGAAAGAGCGCTCGTCGGAGCTGCTTCGCCGAGGAGAAGCCCGAGATTCCGATGACCTCGGCGGAGAGTGAGGGCGCATCCAGCGTCTCGAGGTCGAATCGGGCGAGCACCGAGACGATGCGGCGCCGTTCGATCTCCAGGCGCGGACTCGTCTCGAAGCCCGCGAACACCTCGTAAAGGTAGGAGCGGGATGTGCTCAGCGCGCGGCACAGTGCCTCGACCGAGAACGTCGGGTCGACGTAGCGGGACTCGATGACGAACTGCGCGCGCTCGTACAGGCGCTGCTTGGTGCTCCCGAGCCGGAGGGAGTCGGCGACCGCGGCCACCACGATCTGGGACAGCGCGCGATACACGAAGACCTGAGCGCGGCTGGCCGGGTCGGGAGGGGACGCGATCAACGAGGACGTCATGCTCCCCATCAGCCGATGCACCGGAGCGTCGACCGCGAACGGCAGAGGCCGGATCACCCGTGCCCGCACCAGCCCGGACGGCGGCGATGTCAGCTGCCACTCCCAGCGCGTCCAATGCTCGTCCGCCCTCGCACGCAACGGCTGGTCGCCGTTGATGACGAGCACCTCCCTGGGCCGCAGCCCGAAGGAGACGTCACCGACCTCGAACTGCGCCTGCCCTGCGACGCCGATGATCGCACGGCAGACCGAGGCCCCCAGATCGACCGCCTGCGCATCGAACGGTCCAGTCCGGACGCTGGCGACGAGCCAGTCCTCCCCCGCGACGAGGTCGGCGACGCTGCGGGCGCCCTCCGCTCTCCCCGACCAGCCCAGCCGCTCCAGCCCGCCCGCGGCGGGCGCGTTGCCTGCCTTCATCATGACTCCTCACATCCATCGCCGGCGGGAACAGCATCCGCCGGCGATGGATGGTAGCGTCAGGCGCCGACGATCTGCATCTGGTAGGAGACGCCGATGACGGCGGTTCCTCCGGAGACCTGTCCGCTGGTGAAGCCCGCGCCCCCGAGACTGAAGGCGTAGTTGAGCGTCTTGGTGCACTGCTTGCCGTCCCAGTCGAACTGGGCGACCACGGTCAACGACTGCGGCGACACCGGAACGTTGCCGCCGAAGGAGCTGTAGTTCCCGTCGGGGAAGTGGACCCCGTCGAACCGCAGGTTCACCGGAACCGCCCCGTGCGAGAACGCGAAGCTGTTGTTCGTCGTTCCTCCCGAGATGATCGTCCCGGTGTATCCCTGGCCATCGCTCATCGTCAGCGTGGTCGACAGCACCGTGACCTGGTAGGTCTGCGAGGTGTGCGCGCACTGGGTCCCGTCGATGCCGAAGCCCGAGTTGTAGACGACCTTCCCCTGGCCACCGGTCAGCTCGGTGACGCCGAAGCTCACCCCCTGGCCGAGGGTCGACGGCACGAAACAGGCGCAGTCCGTGGACGCTGCCGCGTTCGGAAGGGCGACGGCCGCGGCAACGACCGGCATGCTCCAGGCCGCCCCCTTGAGCACCGTCCGTCGTCGCACGCCGTTCGGCGTCCCCAGGCTCTCCGAGTTGGTCATTCGTTCTCTCTCCCTAGATCTCGCTTTGCGGAGTCCCCCTGGTCCTCCAAGCGGTGTCCAGTATTACGACGGAAACCGCCACAAAATGATGGGAAAGCGAATCGGCGGACGATTGATCCATAAGAGCAGACACTCGACACGGATCCAACGCGCCGTGGTCGTGATCCCGGTCGCGCCCCTGATCGTGGTCGTGGTCGTAGTCGCTCAGGCGAATGCCGCGACCGCGATCGCGATGTCGTCGTGGGGCTTGTCGAAGCTCGACGCGGTTGAGCGCGCATCCTCGCCGGAGCGGATCTCGGCGACGATCGTCTCCAGCTCGCCCTCGGTCGCAAGTCGGGCGAAATGATCGAGCGAGTGGGCGCCGACCAGCTGGAACCCCCGCGTCCCACCGTCCGATGCCGCGATCACGGCGCGAAGACCGGAGAGCGGGTGCCGCTCGACAAGGGCGCGATCCGCGGCGGACGGATCGGTCTGCGCGCACCAGAACCCGCCATCGACATTGCGCGTCGCGTCGAGGGCTGCGAACCGCGCGGCGGCGACCTCATCGCGTGAGGGGATCCCCCTCCCCTGGCGTTCGGTCCCCCGATGTTCAGCGAGGATCTCGGCGGCGCGGCGGGAGACCGCATGCTCGATGCGGTCGTCCGTGATCTCCCGCGTCGATCCGTCACGTCCGTGGAGCACGACGGAGGCATCGCAGAGGACGAGGACGTCGACGGCCTCGTCCTCAATTCGCCACGCGGCGACGGTCGCGCTCGGCGACCCTTCCCCGAGCCGGCAGGTTCCCGAGTGCATCGCGGTCACCGTGGAGATCGCCGCACCGAGCGCCTCTCGCATGGAGGTGGACCGCTCCGCGAGCGCTGAATGGAAGGCGGCGGCCAGCCCGCGGGCGTACCAGGCCACCGTGTGGGAGCACCCGCGGCGCATGGATGCGGGAAGACCGGCGCCGTCGACCACGACGCCGATTCCGTCACCGACGAGTGCAGCGTCCTCACTGACGCGCCCGGGTTCGGCCGGACACTCGTGCAGGAAGGCGACCACGGCTCAGCCGGGAACGGTGATGAGGACGAGGCCCTGCTTGGTGTCGGAGACCGTGACCCAGCCGTCGCCGAAGAGATAGGTCATGCCGTAGCCGTCATCGTCCTTGGTGAAGGCGAACTTCGGATCCACCGTCACGTAGACGCCACGTCCGTCCTCCTCGCGGATCCACCCCTGCGCCACGAGGCTCTTCTGCGCTTCGACGGCCGCATCCGCGGAGATCGGCGCCCATCCGTACAGGAGACCGCGGTCGGACGCCGTGCTGTAGTCGGACCACGGGCATTCCAGCCCGCCCGCGACCACGTCCGGCCCGATCGCGAAGTCCCGTTGCCGCGCCGACCACCCCTGCTCCTTCAATGCGGTGACCGTCGCCGCGCTGATCAGCGTCTCGCAGGTCGGGGCCTCGGCTGGTGTGGCCGGCGCCCCGCCCTTCCCCGGATCGGTCGTCGGCTCACCGGATGCCACGGTCCCGGACGTTGCCGCCGGGTCGGGAGTCGTCGCCCCCGGCGCGCAGGCCGTGATGCCCGCGAGAAGCGCGATGGCGACGAATGGGATGGCCAGTCGGATCGGGCGCACGCTCATGTCGCCGCCTCCGTCTCACCCGTCGGGGCCGAGGGTCTCCCCGATCCCGACGCCAACCCCGACGCCGCCCCCGACGCGCCGCTCAGCAGCGCGAGGAAGTCCTCGTGGAGCACGCCGTTGGTGGCGAGGATCGACCGGTCCGACAGCGTCTCCTCGCCGGCGTACGAGGTCGCACGACCGCCTGCCGCGTTGACGATCGCGATGGCCGCGGCGATGTCGTACTCCTTGACGCCGAACTCGGCGACCATCTCGACCCGCCCCTCGGCAAGCAGCATGTACGAGTAGACGTCGCCGTAGGCGCGGTCCCGCCAGACCCGCCGGCTGAGGGCGATGAGGGCGTCGAGGTGACCCGCCGCATCCCACTGCGCGATGCTCTGGAAGCTCACGCTGGCTTCATCGAGCGAGAAGACCTCCGACACCCGGATCGCCTGGGGGGCCTCCACCGTCCCGGTCCAGGCTCCGTGTCCGACCACGCCCCACCAGCGTCGACCCAGCGCGGGCATGCTGACGACGCCGATCAGGGGGACCCCGTCCACTGCGAGCGCGATCATCGTTCCCCAGAGCGGCACTCCGCGCAGGAAGTTCGCCGTCCCATCGATCGGGTCGATGATCCACTGCCGGCGCGAGTCCCCTTCGCTCCCGAACTCCTCCCCGAAGATCCCGTCCTGCGGGCGCTCATCGGCGAGGATCACGCGGATCGCGCGCTCCGTGGCCAGATCCGCATCCGTGACGTGCGAACGGTCCGGCTTCAGCGAGACGCGCAGATCGGCGGCGTCGAAACGGGGGAAGGACTCGGCATCGGCGGCATCGGCGAGGCGGAGGGCGAGGTCGAGATCACCCTGGAGCTCGGCGGGGAGGGGGATTTCTGGCACCCGTCCAGGATAGGGGGCGAGCCTGTGCGGCCCCGATTTCCCCTTGTACGAATCCCCTGGTAATGTAATTCCTCGGCCGGGGATAACCGGCCACGCACCTCTAGCTCAATCGGCAGAGCAACTGACTCTTAATCAGTGGGTTCTCGGTTCAAGTCCGAGGGGGTGCACGGATCAGCCCTCGTAGATCTCGCCATCTACCGGGGCTTTTCTGCTTCCCGGGGTCGACCGACTTAGTCTCGATGCCGCCCCCGGGATATGACTATCAGAGCCCTCTCGTCCGCGCTCTCGCGCGACCTCAGGCGGTGATCGTCCGCGTACGTACGAGGTCCCGATACCAGGCCCCAGAGTCCTTCACCGTACGCTCCATGGTGTCGAAGTCGACGCGCACGATGCCGAACCGCTTGGCGTAGCCGTATCCCCACTCGAAGTTGTCGAGCAGCGACCAGACGAAGTAGCCGCGCAGGTCGACTCCACGTTCCAGGGCGCGATGGGCCGCGGTGAAGTGCCGACGCAGATAGTCGGTGCGGTCCGGATCGGGCACCGAACCGTCCTCAGCGACCTCGTCCTCGAACGCGGCGCCGTTCTCGGTCACCATCAGCGCCTGGTCAGGGAACTGCTCCGCCAACGACACGAGCAGTTCCTCGAGTCCCTCCGGAGCGATGTTCCAGCCCATGGCCGTGTAGGGCCCCGGCTGTTCGACGAACTCCACGATCCGGTCGCTGCCCGGCCAGGCGGTACCGCCCGCAGAACCCTTGTGCCCGTCGTTCCGCTGCTGCTCAGAGACTCCGTCCCACAAGCGCACGGTCGCCGTCGAGTAGTAGTTCACACCGAGCACGTCGATCGGCTGGTTCACGGTGTCGAGGTCTCCATCGTGCACGAACGACCAGTCGCTCACGCCGGCCGTGTCCTCGAGGAGATCGGCGGGGTACTCGCCGCGCAGCATCGGATTCGTGAATGCCCGGTTCGCCAACGCGTCGATGCGGCGCGTCGCCTCGGACGCGCGATCCCCTTGCCCTCGCAGCACATGGAAGTTGAGCGTGACGGAGTAGTCGGGGTCTCCGGTCGAGGTCGCGCGCAATGCCTGGATCGCCCGGCCGTGTGCGAGGTTCAGATGGTGCACGGCGGAGAGAGCGGATGCCGGTTCCTGGCGCCCCGGCGCATGCCCGCCCTGTCCGTACCCGAGGTAGGCCGAGCACCACGGCTCGTTGAGCGTCGTCCACGTGTGGACGCGGTCGCCCAGGGCTGCGCCCATGATCTCGGCATAGCGCTCGAAGGCATCGGTCGTCACCCGCGACGTCCATCCGCCGGCGTCCTCGAGATACTGCGGGAGATCCCAGTGGTAGAGCGTCGCCACCGGACGGATGCCGCGTTCCAGCAGCCCGTCGACGAGCCGTGAGTAGAAGTCGACGCCCGCCCGGTTCACCTCGCCCGACGCCGTGGGGACGACGCGCGGCCAGGCAACGGAGAAGCGGTACGCCTGCAGACCGAGATCCGCCATCAGATCGAGGTCCTGATCGACACGGTGATAGTGATCGCACGCCACATCACCGGTATCGCCGTTCCACACTTTCCCCGGCGTCTTGCTGAACGTGTCCCAGATGGACGGTGTGCGCCCGTCCTCCGCCGCGGCGCCCTCGATCTGGTACGAGGCCGTGGCCGACCCGAAGGTGAATCCCTCGGGAAACACGAGCCCGGAGCCCCGATAGTCCTCACTCGGGGCAGACGGCGCGGTCATGCGGTGACCTCCTCGAGGTCGACGGTGTAGGTCTCCGCACGACCGTCGGGGTTCGTCACGGTCACGGAGGAGATACCCGTTCCCCCGGGGAAGACACGGAGCTGCAACCCGTCATGATAGTCGTACTCCGGCCCGTCGACCTTGGCCCCCCACGGCAGGATCGTCCCCGGCCGCGCGTACAACGGCAGGGAATCGAAGCCATGGACCTCACGCCGCCAAGAACCGCCTGTCACGGTCTCGCCCGTGAGGAGCGAGGTCCATTCGCCGGAGGGCAGGTAGAACTCCACCGATCCGTCGGAGGAGAACACCGGCGCGACGAGCAGGTTCGCGCCGAGCATGTACTGACGGTCGAGATAGGCGACCGCCGGATCGTCCGGGAACTCGAGCACCATCGGCCGCATCAGCGGGACGCCCGTGGCTGCGGCGTCGAGCCCCTGCTGGTAGAGGTAGGGCATCAGACGCATCTTGAGGTGGGTGAAGCGACGCGTCACATCGACCGCCTCCTCATCGAAAGCCCACGGCACCCGATACGAGCTCGAGCCGTGGAAGCGCGAGTGCGAGCCGAGCAGGCCGAACGCCGTCCACCTCTTGAAGACCGCGGCATCCGGCATCCCCTCGAACCCGCCGATGTCATGGCTCCAGAAGGCGAACCCGGTGAGGGCAAGGGAGAGCCCTCCGCGAAGGGTCTCGGCCATCGAGGTCAAGGTCGACGTGGAATCTCCTCCCCAATGCACCGGCATGCTCTGCCCGCCCGCCGTCGCGGAGCGCGCGAACAGCACCGCCTGGCCCTCGCCCCGCGTCTCAGTGAGCACGTCGAAGACCGCCCGGTTGTACAGCTCGGTGTAGAGGTTGTGCATGCGCTCCGGATCGCTGCCGTCCGCCCAGACCACGTCCGTGGGGATGCGCTCGCCGAAGTCGGTCTTGAAGCAGTCGACGCCCTGCGCCACGAGCCGCCGCAGATGGGACTGGTACCAGGCGACGGCGTCGGGGTTGGTGAAATCCACCAGCCCCATCCCCGCCTGCCACAGGTCCCACTGCCAGACGGAGCCATCGGCGCGCCGAACCAGGAACCCGCTGTCGGCCGCCTCGTCGAACAGCGGGGAGCGCTGCGCGATGTACGGGTTGATCCAGACGCACACGCGAAGGTCCTTGCGATGCAGTCGATCGAGCATGCCCTCAGGGTCCGGGAAGACTCTGGGATCCCACTCGAAGTCGCACCAGTTGAACTCGCGCATCCAGAAGCAGTCGAAGTGGAAGACCGACACCGGCAACTCGCGGGCGGTCATCTCGTCGACGAACGAGGTGACGGTCTGCTCGTCGTAGTCCGTGGTGAAGCTCGTCGACAACCACAGCCCGTAGGACCAGGCCGGCACGACGGGCGGTCGGCCCGTGAGCCCGGTGTAGCGGCCCAGCACGTCCTTCGGCGTCGGCCCCGCGAACACGAAGTACTCCAGCGTCTCCCCCGAGACCGAGAACTGCACACGCTCGACGGCCTCGGAGCCGACCTCGAACGACACATGGCCCGCGTCGTTCACGAGCACCCCGTAGCCGCCGCTCGAGAGGTAGAACGGCACGTTCTTGTAGGCCTGCTCGCTCGAGGTTCCCCCGTCGGCGTTCCACACCTCGACCGCCTGGCCGTTCTTGACGAGGGGGCCGAAGCGCTCCCCGAGTCCGTAGATGTGCTCGCCGACGCCCAGATCGAGCTGCTCGTGGATGAACGCGGATGCCGTCGGGGCGGTTCCTCCCTGACGAGCGTTGCCGACGACCCCCCGGTCGACCTGTGCGCCCGGAGCGAGCTGGATGTGCCCCTGCGCCTTGTGGCCGCTGCCGGTCACCCGGCGCCCCTCCACCTCGAACATGAGGTCCCACGGTGCGCCGGGAACGATCCGCGCCACGAGCGAGCCGGCGTCGAGCACTCCCCCGTCCGCCGAGATCGAGACGGAGGCCGCTGAGCCTCCTGCACCGGGGAGCGCGAAACCGCCGTGCCATCGGCCCCCGCGGTGATGGGTGATGCGCACCCGGATGACGCCCTCCGCCGGAGAGGACAACGTCGTGGTGAGGACCGGCCTGTTGAGCACGTCACCGCGCTTGGCGATCACCCCGGTGGGCGCCGTGATCACGATTCCCGGGCCATCGGCGGTGCGGGCAGTCTCGGCGATGTCGTAGGCCTCCTGCGCGTACAGCGCCGTGACGCCTGGCCGCAGCTGCCAGAACCCGTCGGTGAACTTCATTACTTGACTGCTCCTGCCGTGATGCCGCGTGTGAGCGTGCGTTGGAAGATGAGGAAGAAGATGAGGGTAGGGATGATGCCCAGCAGGGCGGATGCGCTCGTGGTGGTGACGTCCATCAGGCGATCCCCCTGGAGCACGCTGATCGCGACCGGAACCGTCTGATTCGCATTCGACGCGAGGAACGTCAGCGGGATGAGGAACTCGTTCCACGTCCAGATGAAGAAGAAGATGAGCAGCACCGAGAGCGTCGGGCGGCTGATCGGGAACACGACCCGCCAGAGGATCTGCCAGCGACTCGCACCGTCGAGGGACGCGGCCTCGAGCACCTCCTTCGGGAAGGTGCCGTAGACGGAGGACAGCAGATAGGTGCCGAACGCCGCCTGGATGACGGTGAACACGATGATCACCGACCACACGTTGTCGTACAGCCCCACGGACTTGAACATGTAATACAGCGGGTAGAGCAGCGCTTCCTGGGGAAGAAGGTTCGCGAGCAGGAAGAGCAGCACGATCCAGCTGCGGCCGCGAACCCGGCCGATGCCGATCGCGAAGGCGTTGAGCATCGAGATCAGCACCGCGAGCACCGCGACGACACCCGAGATCAGGATCGAGTTCCACACCTTCTGCGGGAAGTTCACCCGCTCCCAGAACTTCAGGATGCCGCTGAAGTCGAGCGCCTCCGGAAGGGCGAGAGGCCCGGAGGTGGCGTAGTCGACGGGAGACTTGAACGAGTTCACCAGCACGAGGTAGAACGGCGCGACGACCAGCAGCGCTCCGACGGAGACGAGGGCGAGCATCAGCCAGTCGACTCCGCGCTTCCTCGTCATGCCGCCGCGACTCTTCGCCGGCTTGCCGGTGACGATGACAGTGGTGGCGCTCACAGCCCCGCCCTCTCTTTGAGTTCGATGGAGTTCTGCACGCGGATGAAGACGATCGACACGATCACGACGACGATCGTGAGGACGGTCGCTATCGTCGCGCCGTAGCCGACATTCCGCTTCGTGAAGAACTCCTGGTAGGCGTAGTACGCCGGAACCAGGGTGGCGCCGGCCGGACCGCCGCGCGTGATGATGTACACCGGACCGAACACCTTGAGAGCGGCGATCGTGCAGGTGAGGGTGACGACGAAGATCTCCGGGCGGATGATGCTCATGGTGATCGCGGAGAATCGCTGAAACCAGTTCGCCCCGTCGAGCTCGGCCGCTTCGTAGAGCTCGGGGTCGACCCGCTGCAATGCCGCCATGAAGACGACCACCGGGTAGCCGATCTGCACCCAGACCATGACGATCATGAGGACGATCAGCGCCGACGGCATCTGTCCCAGCCAGTCGTATGGCGGGACCCCGAACCAGCCGAGGATCTGGTTGAGAGCGCCGTCGGATCCCGGGCGAACGATCCAGCCGATCACGATGCCGGCGACCGCGATGGGCAGGATCTGGGGCAGGTAGTACGTCGCTCGGAGGAAGCTGCCGACCTTGCCGCCGAACTTGCGCCCGACGACGTCGAACAGCAGAGCCGCGACGATCAGACCGACGACCGTCGGCACGACCACCATCGCGAGGATCATCCATACGGAGTTCGTGAACGATGTCCAGAACCCCTCATCCGTGAAGAGTCTCTGCCAGTTCTCGAGGCCGATGAGCTCCGGCGTCCGCACCCCCTTCCACTTCGTGAACGTGAGGTACACGTTCCAGACGAGCGGCACGACGACGATCACGAGCAGCAGAACGAAGCCGGGAAGCAGATAGAGCCAATAGGCCCCGGTGCCGCCCCTTCGCTGCGGGATGGACGGTTGTTCGGGTGGCAGCTTCACCCGGGTCGAACGCATTTCACGAGACATCTTCATCACTCCTGGAAGGGGTGGGGACGGCGACACCGCCGCCCCCACCGTCGGATCAGCGGAAGTCCGCGGTTCCTTCGTCATAGGCGACGCCGAGGTTCGCGTTGGTGGTCGCGACATCCTGAACACCGGTGACCAGCCCCTGCAGCTCCTGCACGATCACGTCGTAGAAACCGGGCGTCGGCCAGTCGGGGTAGAACGACAGTCCGTCCTTGTCGAGGACCCCGTTGAAGGTCTTGATGAGCTCGGCGCTCCTCTTGTCGGTGATGTCGGCCGCATCGACCGCGACGGGCAGACCGCCGTTGTTGCCGATGATCGCCTGGATCTCCGGGCGCATCGTGATGTCGATGAAGGTGTAGGCGAGCTCCTTGTTCGCCGCGTTCTCCGGCACGACCCAGAGGTTCCCCGATGATCCGAGCGACAGCTCGGCGCCCGGGAAAGCGGTCATCGTCCAGTCGAAGCCCGTAGCCTCTGCGGCGAAGCGACCGAACCACCACGAGCCGGAGACGAAGATCGGCGAGGTGCCGTTGATGAACGAGACGCCGGCGTCCTCCGCTTTGACGGATGAGACATCAGCGGCGATGTAGCCCTTGTCGACGTACTCCTTCAACGTCGCAGTCGCCGAGGCGACTTCCGTGCCCTTCCAGTCGACCGGGTTCTTGTAGAGCTGGTAGTCATCGACGAAGCCGCGGTCGCCCTCGAGGAGCGCAAGCTGATACCAGAGCTGCCCGAGCGGGTACTCGGCTCCCGCCTCGGCGAGCGGGGTGATGCCCTTCGCGACGAAGGCGTCGAGCACGCCGGTGAACTCCTCATACGTCGTGGGGATGGCAAGGCCCGCCGCCGCGAAGGCGTCCTTGTTGTAGTAGACGCCGACGAACTCGCCATAGTTCGGAACGCCGTACCAGGTGTCACCGCCCATGATTCCGTCCTCGGAGTACTTGGCGGTGGTCTGCAGGGACGGGGCGAGCTTCTTGTCCCAACCGTGCTTCTCGACGGCTTCGGAGATATCGGAGACCAGACCGGTGGAGGCGAGGAAGCCCGCCGTGGCGTTTCCCTTGTTGAACTCCATCAGATCGGGAGCGGCGTCCGTATCGAGGACCTGGCTGGCGGTCTTCTGGATCTGCTCGAAGGACTTCTCCTCGAACTCGACGGTGGCGCCGGTCTCCTTCTCGAAGACCGCGATGGCCTCGGCCCACGCCTTGCCCATGGCGCTGTCGGCGCCCTCGTAGTGCCAGAGCTTCAGGGTCTGGCTGCCCCCGGCGCCCTCTCCGGGACCGCCAGAGGCACATCCGCTCAATGCGATCCCCATCGCTGCGAGCACGGCCGCGACGGCCAGGGTCTTCGTTCTGCGGGTGTTGCGTGCCATCATCGGCACTCCTTTTCTCCGTGGCCCTGGGGCCAGACACTTCGATGGGTCGGGTATTCAGTTGTGGGTGCGACAATCGTCGAAGCGCTTCGACTTCGACGACGCGGCTACACGTTCCGAGAACGTCACCCCCGCGCGGGAACGACCGAGCCGGCAGAGTGATATTCGGGCGGAATGAGATGGACCCGGGCGGCGAGGTCATCGCCTTCGAGGCGTCGCACAGCGAGATCGACGGCGAGTTCGCACGACTGCTGAGGAACGAGCGGGATGACGTCGATCGGGACCGCGAGCGTCGATGTATCGAAGGATGCGGCGGCGGAGACCACCGAGACGTCCTTGCCGACCTGCAGTCCGTGCGCCGCGAGCGTGTCGAGAAGCAGCACGTGCACATCATCGACCGCATGGACGATGAACGCCCGATCACCTCGTGCGAGGGCCGCCTCGACCGCCTCCCGGACGGCGGAGGCGTCGGTGGCGGATTCGCCGCTCGTCACTCGATCCAACGCGATCTCGCGCTCGATCGCGCGATCCTGCGCACCCCTGAGGAGTCGCCGAGGGAAGTTGGACTTCCGATACGCCACCTCGGTCTGCCCGACGAGCGTGACGCGCACATGTCCGGCATCGGCGAGCCGGTCGATCGCCAGGCATCCTGCAGCCTCGAAGTCGAGGTCGACGCATGTCAGACCCCTCCAGTCGTCGGGGACGCCGATGAAGACGGTGGGCGTGCGCATCGAGCGAGCGATGTCGGCGCGCTCATCGTCCGGTGCCACATCGAGCACGAGGATGGCGTCGACGAGATGACTCGCGACGACCCGATTCATACCATCGGACGCCTGCTCGTCCGTCAGCAGCAGGATGTCGTAGCCGCGACGACGGGCGGCGACCGCGGTCGCCAGCACGAAAGCCATATGCGTGGGCGCATGGGTATCGGCGCGCAGAGGCTCAGTGAGAGCGAAGATCTGCGTGCGCCGCCCCGCGAGCATACGCGCGCCGGCATCGGGCTCGTACGCCAGAGACAGGGCGACTTCCTCGATGCGGCGACGGGTCTTCTCCGACACGGGGCGCTTGCCGCTGAGGGCATAGGAGACCGTGCTGATCGACACTCCGGCGGCTTCGGCCACCTCGTGGATCGTCGTCATCTTGACTCCATCGTCGTCTCTTGATCGTCGCCTCTTGCGATCTGTCGAAGCGCTTCGTTTCGCCTCTTGAGTGAGGATAGACGCCTCGGGACGGCACCCGCAAGCTTTATGTGGTTTTTGACAACAAACATGCGATCGGGCGATCCGCCGATCATCCTGAAGACGGACGACGGATACATCTCCCGACGGGCGACCGCGCCCACCCCTCCCGGATAGCGTCGAAGAAGAGGCCGTGGGAAACCAAGCCCAGGCCCGAACGTTGTGAATCGAGGGGAACTTATGAACGCAGGCATGCGAAAGGGCCGGAAGCTCGTCGCCCTTGCCGGGGTGACGTCGCTGGCGGCGGTCGCCCTCACGGGATGTGCGCAGATATCGGAGTTCGTCTCCAAGACCAAGACCGTCGACTATGCGACCGTCGCGGCGTCGAAGTCCGATCCGAACCACGAGTCGATGATCCTTCGCGTGCCCGACTGGGTGCCGGAGGACGCGACGTCCATCAAGATCTCCATCCTCGAGACCGATGACCCGGGGTACCTGCTGCGCTGGACCTCGAAGACGGGGATCGGCGACAAGGTCCCGGGGTGTGAGGCGGCACCGGATACCGCTCCGACGCCCAGCCCCTTCACACTGGACTGGTGGCCGACCACCGTCCCCTCAGAGGACCACCAGGTCTGCGATCGCGGCATGGAGATCGCCCGCGACAAGGATGTCTGGTACGCCTGGCAGGCGAAGCCCGCCCCGCAGGCGAACTAGGGCGTGTCTGACAAATAGGTCGGCGATGCGCTGAGAGTCTGGGGTCGTGTCGCGCTTTCAGATGCTCTCGGATGCTCAGTGGTCGTTGATC
>NZ_JAVDUM010000001.1:0-446295 GCF_031456305.1 Microbacterium resistens | reverse complement strand
AGTCCGCCGCGATCTTCCGCAACGGCACCCCCGGATCCCGATCACGAGCAACCGCGACGACGTCCTCACGAAACTCGCGGGGATAAGGCTTGGGCGTGATGACATCCTCCCAGCGGCACCCTTCGGCACCACAGATCAGGTGTCACCTATCCGTTCAGCAGACCCTATAGGCAAGAACGTGTGGATGGGTCGGGCGTGTCAGTGTTCGGCGACCGCGGCCCGGTATGCAGCCTGGGCGGCGAAGAGCTCGTCGTGGGGTGCGGTGAGCGTTGACCCGGCGTCGTCGTCGATGATGTAGATCGCGCCGAAGACGGCCTGGCTCATACGCCGACGGACCTCGTCTGTGGTCGCGGCGTACAGATCGTACGGGTTCTCGAGGAGCTGGACTTGGTGGACGAGTTTGAACTCCTCAACCTCCTCTACGGCATGCGTCGTGGCGAGGTACTCGGTCTCCGGTGGCGCGACATCAACTTCCGCACCGACGAGTCCTCCACCCGGGGTATGAGAGTGAACGGGATGTCGTGTTCGCGAAAGAGCAGCTTGCGAACGCGAAGACCCCACCGAGACCTCACCATCGCCTGCTGCGGAACCGGATCTGACCGTCGACCTCACTACCCCCGCCCCCATCACGCCCGGGGTCGCGACACTTGTAGCCAGGGGTGAGATGTCGCCCCCCGCTATAGTGAAAGATGCGAAAGACCCGTTCAGTGAGCTACGACGCAAAGGGAAACAGGGATGACTGAACAGCACTCTGAGACCGTGCCACAGGAACCACCTTCTGGCAAGAAAAGGTGCTGAAAGAAATCCAAAGTCAAATCGATGCTGTTGGGGAGATGCCTATTGAGTGGCATTTCTCAACCTTGGACAAGAAGAGCGTGATCGATCTGCTCCTCAGGGAAGAAGGATTGGATGACGCAATCAGGACCGTTTTCACTCCGTTTTGATGTATAATTGGATGATAAGATGAGTGAATTTAGACCCTACTTCGGAGCATTCTGGGGCCCCCGCGCGCTGACGTTCGGGGAGTTTAAAACCCAGATGCGAGAGTTTCTCGAAGGCTTGCAGACGCTGGATCCTATCTTCAAGACTTGGTATGTTCTCGGCGATCGAATGAACGATGAGAACACCCTCGGAGCCCATCTAGAGCATCTTGATGAACTCACGCTTGAGCGAGGTTGGGACACGGAGGCTCCCAAGGATAGATTCACTTACCTTGACGCCACCGAGCGTCCAACCGTGAACTCCCGTTGTCGTCTGGGCTGGGGATTCGGGTTGGTGACGGAGCTGGAAGCCCAGCGCACGAGCCATTTTGTGCATGCTTCGATTCATGTTGGAGGCGTGGCCCCCAGGATCCCAAATAGAGTCTTGTTGAAAGTTGATAATTTGGAGTCGCCGTTGCTCGATTCGGTGATGTCGGAGAAGGTCTTCCGATACATGGTCGAGTTTTGGAGCCCAGAAAGGGCGTTCATTACCGAGCAGCAATATCGTGATGCAGTACGTGACCCAGAAACTCGGGAACAACTGGGGTGGCTGAATTATCGGGCAGATGCTTCATTTGCTGACTGTCTTCCTGCTGATGTAGAGCGAAAGCCGTTCAACGGTGGAGTGTTGTTCCGCATCGGCGACGGCCGGGTGCTCGATGAGAACGACACAGCTGAGACTCAACTCGGGCGACAGATTCAGGAAGCAGTACTGGGTAGTAAGTAGATGAACTGGCAAGAAGCCCTGCAGGTACTGGCTCAAGATCTAGATGAGCGTGATCGCTCCAATCCCAAGCCTGCGCATGGTAATGAAAAGTTCGTGAAGTTCGCGGAATCCGTTTACGATCTCTACATTCCGAATGGCGCGGCATCGCCACCCGCTACGACAAACTCACCACCGTCTACCGCTCAGCAGCCGTCCTCAACGCCGCCATCGCCTGGACCCACCATTTAAGAGACACGCCCTAGGAGTTCAGGTGACTCTGCCCACCCGTCGCGCGGCGAGAGAAGCTTGTCGAGCTGAGTGTCGTCCACGGGTTCCCTCCGATGATCCGTTCACTCTGTTCATGTCCGCAGACTTCCAGGGTGTTGCATCTCGGTGGAAAAGGCCCCCTGAGTGGCGGTCGGGCTCTTCCTTGCCGACGCTCAGCGAGAAGCGTCGAGGTCGAGACGGGTTCCGGAGAGCTCCTCGAGCTGGCGCCAGACGGCACCGGCGATCTCGGCCCCCGGCGCCCGGGTGCGCTCGAGGGGCCGTACTCGCACCGGTGGCCCCTGGAACGGCCGGGGCGGGGCGAAGTAGTCGCCGCCCTGCGCGTCCGGGTCCGTGAGCGCGCGCACGCCGTACCAGGACGCGGTGTCCTTCCCCTGGGCGAAGGGCGTCAGGTAGTTGCGCTGGTAGGGGGTGGTCGCGTCGCGGATCCCCGTCCGCTCCGGAGTCTTCGCATCCACGCCGACGCCAGGACGGACGACGAGCGAGGAGACCTGGGCGCCGCTCGTGCGGAGCCGGCGGTCGAGCTCGAAGGCGAAGACCTCGGTGATCGTCTTCGCCTTGGTGTACTCCCCGACTCCCGACCGGGGCAGGGCCGACACGTCGTCGACGTCGTAGGCCCGCAGGTTCACGAACCCGGTCGAGGTATGCACGATGCGGGACACGATCCCGGCGGTGGGCGCTGTGCGCATGAGCGACGGGACGAGCCCCGCGAGGAGCGCGAAGTTCGCGACCGCGTGGGTGCCGAGGATCGTCGGCAGGCCGTCCGCGGTCTGCTTGCCGCGGGTGAGGTCCATCGACCCGGCGTTGAGCAGCACGCCGTCGATCCTCGGCATCGCCGCGAGCTCCTCCGCCGCATCAGCGACCGAGGTCAACGACGTCAGATCGAACGGGACGGCGCTCAGTGACGCCCCAGGCGCCTGGCTGCGGATGGTGCCCTGCGCGGTCCGCAGCTTCGACGCCGACCGCGACGCGAGGACCACGTGCGCGCCGGATCTCGCCAGCAGCTCGGAGGAGAAGTAGCCGATCCCCGCCGTTGCGCCGGTGACGACGAACACTCGGTCCTGCAGGGGAGGGATGTCAGCGGGGGACCAGGTCATTGTGAGCCCATCGATAGTAAGTGGATGATCTATCCGGCTAGTGTACACAAACCGGATTGCTCATCCGGTTATGATGGGGTGAGGTCGCGGATGCTGCTCGTCCTCTCCGAGGAGGGGGCAGCGTGGCCGGCCGTGACCCGGACCGTGAGGAGCCGTGTATGCGAAAGCCCCGAGCCGATGCGCTCCGATCGCGTTCTCGGATCCTGAGCGTCGCCCGTGACCTGCCTGCGCAGGATCTTCGGCTCAACGAGATCGCGCGTGATGCCGGAGTCGGGGTCGGCACGGTCTACCGCCACTTCCCGACCGTGCAGTCGCTGCTCGAAGCGCTCGCCATCGATGCGCTGCAGGATCTGCACGATCGCGCGACGCGCGCCGCCGCGGATCCCGATACGGGGCGCGCGATCGAGGAGATGCTGCGGTCCGCCGTCGAGCTTCAGCTCTCCGACGACGGGCTGCAGCCCGTGCTCATGGCGACGGAGAGCGAGACGGAGGACGCTGTACGCCTCAAGGTCGAGCTGTTCGCCACCCTCGAGGGGCTCGTCGCCCGGGCGCGGCGGGAGGGGGTCATCCGCCCGGACCTCACCGTCGCGCGACTTCAGCACCTCGTCTGCGGGATCGAGCACGCGGTCAGGATCGGTGAGCGCGCCGACGTCGACCTCTACCTCGACGTCGTGCTGCGCGGGCTTCGACCCGCGTGACCCCCGGGTCGGAGCTCTGCCGATCCGGGGGCGTCCGTGATGCGACTCAGCGCGGAGCTTCGTCGACGATCGTTCCGTGCCCCGCCTGTCGTAGCTCTGTCAGCCCAGATGTGGGTGTCCAACTCCAGGATGTCGCAGAGGCGCTGTCGTCGTACTCGATCCGCGTCACCTCATGCTTGGTCGAGCGGGTGAGCGCCTCGAAGTCTTGCAGCGTCACGAGGGAACGGGGCAGGTGCCAGGCGCGGTTCTCGGTCGACTTCCCGTTGCAGGACTCAACGAAGAAAAGGCCAGGGGGCAGAAGCCCTATCTCGATGGCTCCGCTCGCGGAGCGCGCGTTCCCTCGCGTTGAGATTCGGACGCCGGTGCGCGTATTCGATGAGGTGTTCGTAATGATGACACCCCATGCGTCCTCTGTCCCGGAGATCGAATGAACCCACCAGGCGGACACTCCGGCTCCCGCTTCTCTCCGGCTTCGTTCCCGGTCGTGCTGCATTGTCCTCCACGCCGCGAAGGCAGCGATCGATGCCGCCACAAATGCGAGCACGGTCGCAATGGCCTCGATCCATGCAGGTACTGTCTCCATCGTTTCCCCCCCCCCGGTTGGTGCGTTGTTCTCCGAGTGTCACGATAGGCAATCGGCCATGCAGGGGGCAATGCGGAGCGAGTGCACTACGTGTGATCGAGGCTTAGCGTCTGTCCGATCGGCGAGACCGCAACTGCGTTCCGAGACTGCGCGAAAATCCTGCTGTCTCGGAACGCAGTTGCCGTCTCGCGGGAGAGGCCGGGGTTCGGCGGGGCGGGCCGGACCGGATCGCCGGGCGTGGGCTGCGCCGGCCCGCCGGGAAGGACGGGGGAGCGGTCAGTCGCGGCGGGGGTCCTGGAGGCGGACGGGGCCGGGGCCGTCGTCCTGGAGGGCGTCGTCGGGGTTCATCAGGCGGCACGCCTTCATCGACAGGCAGCCGCAGCCGATGCAGCCGGTGAGCTCGTGCTCGAGGTTCTCCAGGATGCGGCGTCGCTCCTCGATCTGCCGTTTCCAGGCGCGGGACATCCGCTGCCAGTCCTCATGGGTCGGCGCATGGTCGCGGGGGAGGCCGGCGAACACTGCGCCCAGGTCGGACAGCGGGATGCCGAGGCGCTTGGCGACGATGATCAGGGAGATGCGCCGCAGCATATGCCGGGCGTACAGGCGCTGGTTGCTGCTGTTGCGCTGCGAGCGGATCAGGCCCTTGCGCTCGTAGAAATGGAGCGCGGAGGCGGGCACGCCGGTCCTCCTGATCACCTCACCGATGGTGAGGGGAACGTCGAGATCGATGCGCCCGGCCTCCGTCATGCGATCAGGCTCCGGTGATCAGGCCGGCCGTCGCCGTGCGGGCGCGGTCGAGACGGGCGCTCACGTCGGCCCAGTTCGCGATGTTCCATACGGCCTTGACGTAGTCGGCCTTGACGTTCAGGTAGTCGAGGTAGAACGCGTGCTCCCACATGTCCAGCATGAACAGTGGCGTGATGCCGACGGGGACGTTGGCCTGCTGGTCGAACAGCTGGAAGATCGACATGCGCTGCCCGATCGAGTCCCAGCCGAGGACGGCCCAGCCGGAGCCCTGGATCCCGACCGCGGTGGCCGCGAAGTGACCCTGGAAGGCGGAGAAGGAGCCGAACTGATCGGTGATCGCCGCCGCCAGCTCGCCCTCGGGCTCGCCGCCGCCGTTGGGGGAGAGGTTCTGCCAGAAGACGGTGTGGTTGGTGTGGCCGCCCAGGTTGAAGGCGAGGTTCTTCTCGTGCAGGTTGACCGCGGCGAAGTCCCCGCTCGCCCGCGCCTCCTCGAGCTTGTCGAGCGCGGCGTTGGCGCCGGTCACGTAGGCGGCGTGGTGCTTGTCGTGGTGCAGCTCCATGATCCGTCCGGAGATGTGGGGCTCTAGGGCCGCATAGTCGTACGGCAGGTCGGGGAGGGTGTAGAGAGGCATGCTCTGTCCTTTCGTGGTGACAGGAACGACGCTATGACCTCAACCATGGTTGAAGTCAAGTCCGGTTGAGGTCATCGACCGGGATTCACGCGGCGTTCACCTTCGCGTCGGCCGACTTGATGTCAACCGCGGTTGAGCGCATAGCGTCGAGATCGTGACGTATGTGATCGCTCTGCCCTGTGTCGACCTGAAGGACAAGGCCTGCATCGATGAGTGCCCCGTGGACTGCATCTACGAGGGCGAGCGCTCGCTCTACATCCACCCCGACGAATGCGTCGACTGCGGCGCCTGCGAACCCGTCTGCCCCGTCGAGGCCATCTACTACGAAGACGATCTCCCCGATCGGTACGCCGACTACTACGGCGCCAACGTCGAGTTCTTCCGCGAGCTCGGATCGCCGGGCGGGGCCGCGAGGACCGGGCTCGTCCCCTACGACCATCCGCTGATCGCCGCGCTGCCTCCCCAGGCCGTCGAGTAGGCGCGCTCGCGGCCTTCCCGTCGCGAAATCTGCCGTTTCTCGAGGCGGCGGGCGGCCGTTTTCGCGACGGGAGCGTTCTGAAGGACGCGCCGGCGGGGCGGGCGTCAGGGGGTTGCGGCGGGCCAGGTCTTCTCGGCGGGCCAGGTCTTCGCGACCAGGGTGAGGACGTCGTAGGTCGCGACGGGCTCCTCGTCCTGGTTGAGCACCACGGCGTCCCAGCGCACCTCGCCGTAGTCGGCGGAGCTCCGCGGCGTGATCTGCTTCACCGTGAGGAGCACCCGGATGGCGTCCCCGGCCTTCACCGGCGTCAGGAACCGCAGGTGGTCGACGCCGAAGTTGGCGAGCACCGGCCCGGGGTTCGGCTCGACGAAGAGGCCGGCGGCGAGGGAGACGACGAGATAGCCGTGCGCGACGATCCCGCCGAAGAGCGGGTTGGCCGCGGCCGCCTCGGGGTCGGTGTGGGCGTAGAAGGTGTCGCCCGTGAACTCGGCGAAATGATCGATGTCGGCGAGGGTGACGGTGCGCGACATCGTCGCGACGCTGTCGCCGATCCGCAGCTCGGCGAGGCTCTTACGGAAGGGGTGGACGTCGGTGATCTCGCGCTGCGAGCCCGTGGTCCAGCGGCCGGTGATCGCGGTGAGCATGTCCGGGGAGCCCTGGATCGCGGTGCGCTGCATGTGGTGGAGGACGCCGCGGATGCCGCCCAGCTCCTCGCCCCCGCCGGCTCGACCCGGCCCGCCGTGCACGAGCATCGGCAGCGGGCTCCCATGGCCGGTCGACTCGGCGGCGTCGTCGCGGTCGAGCAGGAGCACCCGCCCGTGCCAGGGGGCAAGGCCCAGGGTGATCGCGCGGGCGACCACCGGGTCGTGCGTGACCACGGAGGCGACCAGGCTCCCGCGTCCCCGCGCGGTCAGCGCCACGGCCTCCTCGACCGTCCGGTACGTGAGCACGGTGCTGACCGGGCCGAACGGCTCGACGTCGTGGGGCTCGTCCGCGCCCTCGTGCGCGCGCAGCAGCACGGGGGAGAGGAACGCGCCCGCTTCGGCATCGGCCCCTCTGGTCTGCACCGCGTCGGGGTCGCCGAACACGAGGTCGGCGCTGCGGCGGAGGGCGGTGATCGCCCGCCGGACCTCCTCGCGCTGTCCGATGCTCGCGAGCGCGCCCATCCGCACGGTCTCATCGGCGGGGTCGCCCACGACGATCCGCGACAACCGGTCCGACAGCGCCGCGATCACCCGGTCGGCGATCGGCTCGGGGACGATCACCCGCCGGATCGCGGTGCACTTCTGCCCCGCCTTGACCGTCATCTCGGTGACGACGCCCTTCACGAACAGCTCGAACTCGGGATCGTCGGGGGCCACGTCCGTTCCGAGGATCGAGGCGTTCAGCGAGTCGGCCTCGATCCCGAGGCGCAGGCCGCGCTCCTGCACGGCGGGGTCGCGGCGCAGGATCTCGGCGGTGCTCGCGGAACCCGTGAACGCGACGGAGTCCTGCTCGCCCAGCTCGTCGAAGAGCGCGCCGACGCCGCCGGAGATCAGCTGAATCGATCCGTCGGGGAGGATGCCGGACTCGATGATCCGGCGGAAGACGGCCTCGGTGAGGTAGGCGGTCTGGGTGGCGGGCTTGACGATGCTGGGGAGGCCGGCGAGGAAGGCCGGCGCCAGCTTCTCCAGCATGCCCCACACCGGGAAGTTGAAGGCGTTGATCTGCACGGCCACCCCGGTGCGGGAGGTGTACACGTGCTGGCCGAGGAAGGTCCCGCCGCGTCCGAGGGGCTCGACCGCGCCATCGAGGAAGACGGTGTCGTCGGGGAGCTCCCGCTTGCCCTTGCTCGCATAGGAGAAGAGGGTGCCGATGCCGCCGTCGATGTCGACCGCGGAGTCCCGCCGGGTGGCCCCGGTGCGGAAGGAGAGGGCGTAGAACTCGTCCTTGTGGCCCCCGAGGTGCAGCGCCAGCTCCTTGAGCATGCCCGCCCGCTCGTGGAAGCTCAGCGCCCTGACCGCAGGCCCGCCGACGTCGCGGGCGTGCGCGACGAGCGCCGAGACGTCGAGACCCCTGCTGGAGACCCGCGCGACCTCCTCGCCGGTCACGGCGTCCAGCACCGTCTGCCCCTCGTCGGCGGCGCGGAACCAGTGGCCGGCGACGTAGCTCTCCAGAAGTGCGCTCACGGTGCGGATCCCTCTCGATCTGTCGTGCGGCGCCTCATTGCGCGGCCCGCTGCCGTGTGTCAGAGTAGTACAGAACGTTCGGTCAGTAAATAGGCCGACAGCACGAGGAGGTGCCATGTCGACGGTCGTCGCCGAGCCGGGGCTCGAAGCGCAGTTCGAGGCCACCATCGCCCGCAAGGACCGCATCGAGCCGCGGGACTGGATGCCGGAGGCCTATCGCAAGACCCTCATCCGGCAGGTCGCGCAGCACGCGCACTCCGAGATCATCGGCATGCAGCCGGAGGGGAACTGGATCGGCCGCGCGCCGTCCCTCCGCCGCAAGGCCATCCTGCTCGCGAAGGTGCAGGACGAGGCGGGCCACGGCCTCTACCTCTACTCGGCAGCGGAGACCCTCGGCGCCTCGCGGGACGACCTCACCGAGATGCTCATCGCGGGGCGGCAGAAGTACTCCTCGATCTTCAACTACCCCACCCTCTCCTACGCCGACGTGGGCACGGTCGGCTGGCTCGTCGACGGTGCGGCGATCTGCAACCAGGTGCCGCTGTGCCGCACGTCGTTCG
Source organism: Microbacterium resistens (assembly GCF_031456305.1). Taxonomy (GTDB): domain Bacteria; phylum Actinomycetota; class Actinomycetes; order Actinomycetales; family Microbacteriaceae; genus Microbacterium; species Microbacterium resistens_A. The sequence goes on along the minus strand of NZ_JAVDUM010000001.1, from coordinate 437,362 downwards.
GGCCCTACGGGCGGGCGATGATCCGCATCTGCAAGGAGGAGTCCTTCCACCAGCGGCAGGGCTATGAGCTGCTGATGACCATGATGCGCGGCACCGAGGCGCAGCGCCGGATGGTGCAGGAGTCGGTGGACCGGCTCTGGTGGCCGTCGCTGATGATGTTCGGGCCTCCGGACGACGCCTCGCCGAACACCGCGCAGTCGATGGCCTGGGGCGTCAAGACCCACACCAACGACGAGCTGCGGCAGAAGTTCGTCGACATGTCCGTCCCGCAGGCCGAGGCCCTCGGCGTCACGCTGCCCGATCCAGAGCTCCGCTGGAACGAGGACCGGGGGCACTACGACTTCGGGCAGCCGGACTGGGACGAGTTCTGGGCGGTCGTCGGCGGCAACGGCCCGTGCAACGCGCAGCGCGTCGCGCATCGCGCCGCCGCGTGGGAGGACGGCGCCTGGGTGCGCGAGGCGGCGCTCGCCTTCGCCGCGTCCGAGGAGAGCGCGAAGGAGGCGGCCGCATGACCGTGACGAGCAGGGCCGAATGGCCCCTGTACGAGGTCTTCGTGCGCGGCAAGCGAGGGCTGAACCACGTCCACGTCGGCTCGCTGCACGCCGCCGACGACGCGATGGCCGTGCTGCACGCCCGGGACGTCTACACCCGGCGCAATGAGGGGGTGAGCATCTGGGTCGTCCGCTCGGACGACATCACCGCCTCCAGTCCCGACGAGAAGGACCCGATGTTCGCGCCCAGCGGCGACAAGGTCTACCGCCATCCGACGTTCTACGAGATCCCCGCCGACGTCCCGCACATGTGAGGAGGAAGGACACGCCATGCCCGAAGTGCACACCCCCCAGCCCGACGCCCACGACAGCGCGTACTCCGGGCTCCTCGTCAACGACGCCCACTGGGCGTTCGGCACCGACTTCGAGGATCCGCTCGCCGGCGTCGACACCACCGTCCCGGACGGCGTGGACCCGGCGGAGCTCGCGGTCTACTGCCTGATGCTCGGCGACGACGCCCTCGTCCTCTCGCAGCGGATCTCGGAGTGGTGCAGCCGCGCGCCCGATCTGGAGGAGGACATCGCGCTGGCGAACATCGCCCTCGACCTCCTCGGCCAGGCCAGGCTCCTGCTCGCCCGGGCGGCGGCGGCCGACCCGTCGATCGTCCCCGTGCTGCCGGAAGGGTCCCCTGTGCCCGATGAGGACCGCCTGGCGTACTTCCGGGAGGACATGGAGTTCCGCAACGTCCGTCTCGCCGAGGTGCCGAACGGCGACTTCGCCGAGACCGTCGCGCGGATCCTGCTGTTCTCGATCGCCCGCTCCGCGATCCTCTCCCGCCTGACGGGCAGCCGCGACGCGGTGCTCGCGGCGGTCGCGGCGAAGGGCGCGAAGGAGCTGGCCTATCACCGCGACTACGCCGGGCGCTGGTTCCTCACCCTCGCCCGCGGCACCGCCGAGTCGCGCCGGCGGCTGGTGACCGCCCTCGACGCGCTGTGGCCGCTGTGGCCCGAGGTCCTCGTGCCCCATGCCGTGGAGCGCTCGGTCGCCGCGGCCGGGGTCGGGGTAGACCCCGCGAGTGTCGTGGGCGAGGTGGACGCGGCGCTCGACGAGGTGCTGGCCGTGAGCGGGATCGACCGTCCCGAGCGTGCGCCGCTGGCGGGCGTGCAGGGGCGCACCGGCCGCGACGGAAGGCACACCGAGGCGCTCAGCCGACTGCTCGCCGAGATGCAGGTCGTGGCGCGCGCGCATCCGAGGGGTAACTGGTGAGCGCCGCGATGACGACGATGACGGCTGATCGCTCCCGGGCGGCGGCCGTGGACCGCGCGTGGGCGGCCGCCTCGCGGGTGGTCGACCCCGAGCTGCCGATGCTCACGCTCGTCGACCTGGGAGTCCTGCGTGCGGTCGAGGTCGCGGAGGACGGCGCCGTGGTCGCCGCGATCACCCCGACCTACTCCGGCTGCCCCGCGATGGCGACGATGCGCGACGACCTGCTGCGCGAGCTCCAGGACGCCGGCTTCGCCGATGCACGGATCCGGATCGCCCTCGACCCCGCGTGGACGAGCGACTGGATCACCCCGGAGGGGAGGGCGGCCCTCCTCGCTGCGGGGATCTCGCCGCCCGGGGACGCGCCGCGGCGGACCGGACCGGTGACCGTCCGGCTGCTGCCGACCCGGCGGGCGCTGCACTGTCCGCAGTGCGGCAGCGCCGAGGTGGAACTCAGCAGCGAGTTCGGCTCGACCGCCTGCAAGGCGATGTACCGGTGCCTGGCGTGCCTGGAGCCCTTCGACCACGTGAAGGAGATCTGAATGAGCGCGACGGCAGGAGCGGTGTCGGAGCGTGGGGCGTCCGCGCGGGCCGCGTTCCACGCGCTCACGGTGGCATCGGTCGACCCGCTCACCGACGACGCGGCCGCGGTCGCCTTCGAGGTGCCGGAGGGACTGCGCGACGTGTACGCCTTCGCCGCGGGGCAGTCGCTCACGCTCCGCCGCACGATCGACGGCGTCGAGCACCGGCGCACCTATTCGATCTGCGCCCCCGCCGGCGGCGCGCCCCGGATCGGGGTGCGGGTGATCCCGGACGGCCTGTTCTCCACCTGGCTGGTGCGCGAGGTCCGTCCGGGGGACCGGATCGAGGTGCAGCCGCCGAGCGGCAGCTTCCGCGTGGAGGCGGCCGAGTCCGGCCGTCATCTGTGCATCGCGGCGGGATCGGGCATCACCCCGATGCTGTCGATCGCGGCCACCGTGCTGTCGGCGCCCGACGCGCGGGTGACGCTGCTCTACGGCAACCGGAGCGCGACCTCGGTCATGTTCGCCGAGGAGCTCGCCGACCTCAAGGACGCGCATCCCGACCGGCTCGATCTCGTGCACGTCCTCTCCCGCGAGCCGCGCGACGTCGAGCTCTTCTCCGGGCGCCTGGACGCCGATCGGCTGCGTCTGCTGCTGACGACGCTGGTGCCGCTGGAGCTGATGGACCACGTGTGGCTGTGCGGTCCGTTCGGGATGCTGACCGACGCCCGCGTGGTGCTCGCCGAGCTCGGGGTCCCTCCGGAGCGGATCCACTTCGAGCTGTTCTACGTCGACGAGCCGCCGCCGCAGCTGCGGCACGCGGACCGGGTCGTCGAGGGCGTCACGAGCGACGTGACGGTGGTCATCGACGGGCGGAGCAGCACGACCGCCATGCCCAGGGACACCACGATCCTCGACGCCGCACAGCGGGTGCGCACCGACCTGCCCTTCGCCTGCAAGGGCGGCGTCTGCGGCACCTGCCGGGCGAAGCTCTGCACGGGAGAGGTGGACATGGTGCGCAACTACGCGCTGGAGCCGGCGGAGGTCGCCGACTCCTTCATCCTCACCTGCCAGTCCTATCCGCTCAGCGACGAGGTCACGGTCGACTTCGACGCCTGATCCGCCCTGTCGATCCTCGCCCCGATCCTCGTCCTCTCGATTCGCCCCCGTCGATTCACTCCATCGATTCGCCCCGATCCGCTCACGACCGTTCCGGAGAGCCATGTCAGACACCGCCCGATCCGCCTTCCTCCTGGACGGTGTGCGCACCCCGATCGGACGCTATGGGGGAGCGCTCGCCGGGGAGCGTCCCGACGATCTCGCGGCCCATGTCGTGAGGACGGTCGTCGAGCGCTGCGGCATCGACCCCGGCGACATCGACGAGGTGGTCCTGGGAGCGGCGAACCAGGCGGGCGAGGACAACCGGAACGTCGCGCGGATGGCGGTGCTCCTCGCCGGGCTCCCCGAGAGCATTCCCGGGTTCACGGTCAACCGGCTGTGCGCCTCGGGCATGACGGCGATCACGACCGCCCGCCAGATGATCGTGGCGGGCGACGCCGACGTCGTGGTCGCCGGGGGCGTCGAGTCGATGACCAGGGCGCCCTGGGTCATGGAGAAGCCGGAGCGGGCCTGGGCGAGGCCCGGCCGGAGCTGGGACACCTCGATCGGCTGGCGCTTCACCAACCCGCGGTTCGACGCGGAGACCACGCTCACCATGCCGCAGACCGCCGAGCGCGTGGCGGAGCGGTGGGGCCTGGGCCGCGAGGAGCTGGACGCGTTCGCGCTGCGTTCGCATCGTCGGGCGCTCGCCGCGCAGGACGCCGGTCGCTTCGACGCCGAGATCGTCGCGGTCGGCGACATGACGCGGGACGAGGGGCCGCGGGCGGACACGACGGCGGAGAGGCTCGCCGCGCTCCGCCCGATCCACGGCGAGGGCGGTGTGATCACGGCGGGCAACTCCAGTGCGCTCAACGACGGCGCCGCCGCGGTCGTGCTCGTCAGCGAGCGGTATGCGCAGGCGCACGGACTCGCGCCCCGCGCCCGGGTGGTGGGCGGGGCGAACGCTGGTGTCGCGCCGGAGATCATGGGCATGGGGCCCGTGCCCGCCACGCGCAAGGCGCTGGAGCGGGCCAGGTGGGGGATCGCCGACCTCGACGCGGTCGAGCTGAACGAGGCCTTCGCCGCGCAGGCGCTCGCCGTCATCGGCGATCTCGGGCTCGACGAGCGGACCGTCAACGCCGACGGCGGCGCGATCGCCCTCGGGCACCCGCTCGGCTGCTCGGGCACCCGCATCGTCGTGACCCTCCTGAACCGCCTCGAACGCGAGGGAGGGCGCCGGGGGCTCGCGACCATGTGCGTCGGCGTGGGGCAGGGGTCGGCCCTCCTGCTGGAGCGGCCGTGAGACGGGGACGGACCAGGATGACGAGCACGAGCACGATGACGATGACGAGGAGGGCGGGAGCATGACGACGGCGCCGATCCTGATCGAGGAGTCCGCGGATCGCGTGGTGCTCCGGCTCAACCGGCCGGAGGTGCGCAACGCGATCGACCGCGCGATGGTGGACGCCCTGCACGACGCGTGCGCGGCTCTGGAGGCGGAGCCTCGGATCGCGCTCATCATCGGCTCCGGCGGCGTGTTCGCCGGCGGCGCCGACATCGCCCAGCTGCGCGAGCGGCGCAGGGAGGATGCCCTCTCCGGCATCAACTCAGGGCTCTTCGCCCGTGTGCAGCGGCTGCCGATGCCCGTCATCGCGCTCATCGACGGCTACGCGCTCGGCGGCGGGGCGGAGCTCGCCTACGCCTGCGACTTCCGCCTCGGCACGCCGTCGGCGCGCATCGGGAATCCGGAGCCGGGCCTCGGGATCCTCGCCGCGGCGGGCGCCGCCTGGCGGCTGAAGGAGCTGGTCGGCGAGCCGCTCGCGAAGGAGATCCTGCTGGCCGGCCGCGTCCTCACCGCCGACGAGGCGCGGGAGGCGCGGCTGCTCGGCGAGGTCGTCGAGCCGGAGGACCTGGAGGCGGCGGGCCACCGCCTGGCCGACCGGATCGCCGCCCAGGCGCCGCTCGCCGTGCGGCTGACCAAGTCGGTGTTCCACGCGCCGAGGGAGGCGCATCCGCTGATCGACGACATCGCGCAGGCGGTGCTGTTCGAGACGCAGGAGAAGCACGACCGCATGACCGGGTTCCTGGAGCGACGGAGGGAGGCGCGATGACCGGCGCGGCGGAGACGCGCGGGACGGTCGGTCCGGCTGGGCTGCCTGAGGTGCCGGTGCCGGTGCCGGTGCGGGTCGGCGTCTATGGCGGCGGGCGGATGGGCGGCGGGATCGCGCACGCCTTCGCGGCCGTCGGAGCCGCGGTCACGGTCGTGGAGGGCGATGACCGAGCCGCGCACGCGGCGCGCGAGCGGATCGCCGCCTCGCTGGCGAAGGCGCGGGAGCGGGGCATGGAGGTCCGTGGGGCGATCGAGGTCGTCGTGGACCCCGATGCGCTCGCGGGCTGCGCGCTCGTGCTGGAGGCGGTGCCGGAGGCGGCGGACCTGAAGACGCGGGTGCTCGCGCGCATCGCGCAGGCGGCGCCGGACGCCGCGATCGGCAGCAACACGAGCTCGCTCCCGATCGATGCGCTGGCCGACGCCCTGCCCGATCCGTCGCGGCTGATCGGGCTGCACTTCTTCAACCCGGTCCCGGTGAGCGACCTGGTCGAGATCGTCGTCGGCGCGAGGACCGCGCCGGAGCTCGTCGTGCGATCCCGTGCCTGGGTGGACGGGCTCGGGAAGACCCCGATCGTGGTGCGGGACTCCCCGGGGTTCGCCAGCAGCCGCCTCGGCGTCGCGATCGCGCTGGAGGCGATGCGGATGCTGGAGGAGGGCGTCGCGAGCGCGGAGGACATCGACCGTGCGATGACCCTCGGCTACCGGCACCCCACGGGCCCGTTGCGGACGACCGACATCGTCGGGCTCGACGTGCGCCTCGCGATCGCGGAGCACCTGGAGCGGGAGCTGGGCTCGCGGTTCGCCCCTCCGCAGGTGCTGCGGGACCTGGTGGCGGCCGGGAGGCTGGGACGCAAGACGGGACAGGGGTTCTACGCATGGTGACGATGGGGGCGGGGTCTGGGTCTGGGGGCGGGTCTGGCTCCGGGGGCGGGTCCGGCCCTGGGGGCGGGTCTGGGTCCGGGGGTGATGCAGGCGGGGCTCGGGATCCGGAGGCGCTCGCGCGGGCCTGCGCCGAGAGGATGTGGGCGTCGGATCACGCGAGCCGGGGGCTCGGGATGCGGCTGGACGGCGTCGTCCCCGGCGGCGCGGTGCTGTCGATGACGGTCCGCCCCGACATGGCCAACGGCCACGGCATCGGTCACGGGGGCTTCGTCGCGGCGCTCGCCGACAGCGCGTTCGTCTTCGCCTGCAACAGCCGCGGCGTGGTCACGGTCGCGTCCGGGTTCGAGATCGACTTCCTCGAGCCGGCGCGCGTCGGGGACGTCCTGGTCGCGACCGCGCGCGAGACCGTGCTGCGCGGGCGCTCGGGCATCTACGACATCGTCGTGCGGCGCGGGGAGACCGTCGTCGCCGTGTTCCGCGGGCGCAGCCGTTCGCTCGGCCGCCCCGTCCTGGAGGAGGAATCATGACCGACGCGACCCCGGACGGGCACCCGGTCGACGATCGTCCGGTGCGCGTGGACCGCGACGGCGCCGTGGCGATCGTCACCCTCGACGCCCCCGACCGCCGGAACGCCCTGACCACCGCGGCCAAGACGGACCTCAGGGACGCCCTCGTGCGGATCGGGGCGGACCGGTCCGTCCGCGCCGTGGTGCTCGCCGCGGAGGGACGGGCGTTCTCCGTCGGGCAGGACCTCGCCGAGCACGCCCGGGTGCTCCCGGAGGGATCCGAGACGGCGTTCGCGACGGTGCGGGAGCATTACACGCCGATCGTCCGGGCGCTCCTGACGATGCCGAAGCCCGTGATCGCGGCTGTTCCCGGCACCTGTGTCGGCGCGGGGCTCGGCCTCGCGCTGGCCTGCGACCACCGGGTGTTCGCCGCGGGGGCGAAGCTCGGCACCGCCTTCTCCGGCATCGGGCTGACGTTCGACTCCGGTCTCTCGGTGACTCTGCCCCGCGCGGTCGGCGACGCCAGGGCGCGGGAGCTCATCCTCTTCGGACGGGTCTTCAGCGCCGAGGAGGCGGTGTCCTGGGGGATCTCGGGGGAGATCGTCGACGGCGCCCTCGTCCTGGACCGAGCGGTGGAGCTTGCCCGGCTGCTCGCGGCGGGGCCGACGGCCGCGTTCGCGGAGAGCAAGCGCCTGCTCCTGGAGGCGCCCGCGCTGTCGCTCGACGCCGCGCTGGCGGCCGAGGCCGACGCGCAGACCCGGTGCGGGGCCACGCAGGACCACACGGCGGCGGTGGCCGCGTTCCTCGCCCGGCAGCCCCCGGTCTTCCGCGGCGAGTGACCGTCGCCTTCGGCCGGCCCTTCGGCTATTCGGCCCTTCGGCCTGCCTTCGGCCGGGGCTGGCCGGGTCGGATGGCGGGAGCGGGCCCGGATGGCGGGGGAATCGCCGGGGTGGTGGCCGCCGTCTGTAAGAACTCCCGCCATCCGGCCGGGCGGGACCGGGACCGGATACGCGGGCGGCGGTGTCAGCGGGGGCGTAGGCCGTCGAGGGCGAGGGTCAGGACGTCCTCGCCGAGCAGCGCCCGGTCGATCCTCCCATCGGGGCGGTACCACTCGACGACGGAGTTGATCATCCCGAAGACGAGGCGCGTGACCGTGCCCGCGTCGATGTCCGTGCGGATCGTGCCCTCGTCCTGCGCCTCGCGGACGAGGGCCGAGATGCGCTGATCGAAACGCCGCCGTCGCTCCATCGCCTCCAGCTCCACCGGACTGTTCCCGCGAAGGCGCAGCAGCAGCGTCACGTGGGGCTGCGCGGCCGTGAGGACCTCGACCGCCCCGCGCACCACGGCGGTGAGACGATCCGTCGCCGTCGTCTGCTCGGCGACGGCGGTCTCCAGCGCCCCCTCCAGACCGCTCAGCGCCCGTTCGAGCGCGAGCGCGAGCAGCTCCTCCTTCGAGGAGAAGTGGTGGTACAGCGCCGACTTGGTGAGCCCGAGCGCCTGGGAGAGGTCCGCGATCGATGTCGCGTCGTAGCCCTGCTCGGTGAAGAGACGCACGGCGACGGCGAGCACCTGCTCGCGGTCGTAGCCGGGCCGGCCGCGACGGACGGGCGCTGCCGCCCCCGTCTCGCCGATCTCATCCGTCACCTCCTCACGATATCGGCGAAGAGCCCGTTCCCGTCGCGAAAACGGCCGCTTCGACGGTCCGTGGGCGGCCGTTTTCGCGACGGGAACGGAAGATGGCCACCGATTTCGGGACGGGACCGGAGGGTCCGGGGCAAGCCGAAGGACGATGTGGTACCTGAGGACCACACCGGGAGGCGGGGGATCCTCCCGGAAGCGGATGTGCCGGGTCGAGCCCGCCGCTTACCGTGGCAGAGCCCGTTCCGCTCCGGCATGCCCTGAGCGCTCTGCACTGGAGGATCCGTGACCCTGCTGACCCGTCTCAGCCTCGCCAACCGCGCCGTCGTGGCGCTGTTCAGCGTCCTCATCGTCGGCGTGGGCCTCTGGGCCACGGGATCGATGAAGCAGGAGCTCCTGCCGTCGATGTCGCAGCCCGCCGCGGTGGTCTCCGTGGTCAAGCCCGGCGCCTCCGCCGAGACCCTGGACCGCGAGGTGGTGGCGCCCCTCTCCGACGCCCTGTCGGCCGTGGGCGGCGTGGACGAGGTGCGTGCCAGCACGTCCAGCGGAAACGGTCAGGTCACGGTCACCTGGACCTTCGGCGGCGACGACGACAAGATCCTCGCCGACGTGAAGACCGCGACCAACGCCGTCCTCGCCACGGCACCGGACGGCGTGCAGTCCGAGGTCTACGCGGGCAGCTCCTCCGACATCCCGGTGCTGAGCCTCGCCCTCACGAGCGGCGATGATCTCGACACGCTCGCGGATCGGGTCGAGAAGACCCTGGTCCCCGCGATCGAGCACGTCCCCGGCGTCCGGAAGGTGCAGGTCTCGGGGCAGATCCAGGAGCGCGTCCTGGTCACGCTGAACCCGGCGGAGCTCTCCGCCCGCTCGATCGATCCGTCCGTGGTCTCCGCGCTGCTGCGCACCGCCGGCACCGTCGTCCCCGCCGGCACGAGCGACGACGGCGCGAAGGCGATGGCGATCGAGGTCGGCCAGGAGGGCACGACGGTCGAGGGGATCGCCGCCCTCCCAATCCCGACGATGGACGGGCCCGTCCCGTTGTCCGCCGTGGCCGCCGTCGAGCTCGCCCCGGTCCCGCAGAGCACGCTGTCCCGCGCGGACGGTCGCCCGGCGCTGGGCCTCACGATCACCAAGACCCCCGACGCCAACGCCGTCCAGGTCTCGCACGCGGTCGCCGCCGCGATCGACGACGCGCTGCCGGGCGTCGGCGCGGGCGCGACGGTCACCACGCTCTTCGACCAGTCGACGATGATCGAGCAGTCCACGCACGACCTGGCCGTCGAGGGCGGTCTCGGACTCGTCTTCGCGGTGCTCATCATCCTCGTCTTCCTCCTCTCGCCCAAGGCGACGGTCATCACCGCCGTCTCGATCCCGCTGTCGCTGCTGATCGCGGTGATCGGCCTGCGGGTCGGCGGGTTCTCGTTCAACGTGTTCACGCTCGCGGCGCTCACCGTCGCGGTCGGGCGCGTGGTGGACGACTCGATCGTCGTGATCGAGAACATCGCGAGACGGCGGGGGTCGGGCGGACTGACGCCGGCGGACGTCCGTGCCGCGGTCGGGCAGGTCGCGGGGGCCGTAACCGCCTCCACCCTCACGACCGTCGCGGTGTTCCTGCCGGTCGCGCTCGTGGGCGGGGTGTCGGGGGAGCTGTTCCGGCCCTTCGCGCTGACCGTCACGATCGCGCTCCTCGCGTCCCTGCTGGTGTCGCTCACGATCGTGCCGGTGCTCGCGTACTGGTTCATGCGCCGCCCGTCCCGGAAGAAGGCGGGGGAGGACACGCCCACTGAGGACGCACCCGCCGGTTCCGCACCTGCCGAGTCCTCGCAGGCGCTGGTCGCGAGCGGAGCCGCCGACGAGGCGGCCGATGAGATCGCCGGCCGGACGACGGGTGAGGTCACCGAGGCCGCGTCGGCCGAGCGGGTGACCCGGATGCAGCGCGCGTACCTGCCCGCGCTCCGCTTCTCGCTGCGTCGTCCGGTGACGGTCGTGCTGGTCTCGGTGATCGTCTTCGCCGGGACGATCGTGATGTCGGGCTTCCTGAAGACCGACATGCTCGGCAGCTTCGCCGACGCGCGCGCCGTGCAGGTCGAGCAGAAGATGCCGCTGGACACCACGCTCGCCGTCGCCGATGAGGCCGCGACGACCCTGGAGCAGGCCGTCGGCGCGGTGGACGGCGTCTCGTCCTACCGCACCACCGCGGGAGAGTTGGGCGCTCCGGTGATCCTGGACCTCGTGATCGCGAAGGACGCCGATCCCGACATCGTGCTGGAGCGGATCCGCACGGCCGCCGAGGGGCTCCCGAAGGGCGAGGACATCACGGTGTCCACCCAGGCGACGCAGACGACGTCCTCGACGATCGACGTCATCGTGAAGAGCCCGGACGAGAAGGCGCTCGCCGCAGCGGCGGAGCAGATCGGCTCCGCGCTGGACGGCGCCGCCGGCGTCGGCGACGTCCGCAGCGATCTCGCAGCCGAGCTCCCGGTGCTGAAGGTGTCGGTGGACCAGAACGCCGCGGCGGTGCAGGGCTTCACCGTCCCCGAGGTCGGCGCCGCGATCGCGTCGGCGGTCGAGGGCGAGCGCCTCGGGAAGGTCGGCATCGACGGCACGTCCCGGGACCTGGTGCTGCGCGCGCAGTCCTCGACGACCGACCCCGAGGCGATCCGCGCAATGCCGCTTCCGGTCTCCGCCCTGCAGACCCAGCGCACCCAGAAGAACGCCGCGGACGCGCTGCAGCGCGAGCAGGAGCAGATGTCCGCCGACGCGCGCGCCGAGGCCGAGGCGAAGACGCAGGAGCAGCTGTCCGAGCTGATCGACACGCGCAACCGCGGCGAGCAGGACCTGGCGGCGCTTCGCGAGCAGCTGGCAGGCCTCCTCGCCTCGCCGCCGCCGTTCGACCCCAACCCCGCATCGCAGGGCGCGATCGCCGCCCTCGAGTACCAGAAGGCGGTCCAGCAGCTCATCCAGGGCGTCGCGGGTGCCGAGGCCAGTCTCAGCGGGCTGGACGAGCAGATCCGTGCCCTGCGCACGGGGATGGATGACAGCGCCGCGCAGCAGGCGGAGACGGATCGGCTCACCCAGGCGCAGCGCGATCTGGAGAAGCTGCGGGCGACGCCGATCCGGGTTGGCGACATCGCCTCCGTCGAGGTCGTCACGGCACCGGCGACGATCCTGCGGATCGACGGCGCCAGGGCCGTGACGGTCTCGGTCACCCCCGCGGGGGAGGATCTGGGGCAGGCGGCGGTCTCCGTGCAGACGGTGCTCGACGGCCTCGACCTCCCGGCCGGCGTCACGCTCGACGAGGGCGGGGCGGCCGCCGAGCAGGCGCAGTCCTTCGGCGAGCTCGGTGTCGCGATGCTCGCGGCGATCGCCCTGGTCTACATCGTGCTCGTGGCGACGTTCCGGTCGCTCATGCAGCCGCTCCTCCTGCTCGTGTCGGTGCCGTTCGCGGCCACCGGCGCCATCGCGGGCCTCCTCCTCACGGGGACGCCCATGGGGATCCCGGCGCTCATCGGGATGCTCATGCTGATCGGCATCGTCGTCACGAATGCGATCGTGCTGATCGACCTCATCAACGAGTACCGCAGGGACGGCACGGATCTGGACGACGCCGTGGTGCACGGGGCGAGGCTGCGGCTGCGGCCGATCATCATGACCGCCTGCGCCACGATCTTCGCCCTGATCCCCATGGCCCTCGGCGTGACCGGCGGCGGGGCATTCATCTCCAAGTCGCTCGCGATCGTCGTGATCGGCGGCCTGGTCTCGTCCACGGCGCTGACCCTGCTGCTGGTGCCCGCGCTGTTCGTGCTCTACGAGCGTCGGGGGGACCGTCGTCAGGCGCGGCGGGAGCGCCGTGCCGCGCGTCGTGCCGCCCGGAGGGGCGGTCAGGACGGGGACGGTCAGGGTGGAGGCGTGGACAGCGATGGTGAGGCGCTGGCGCGGATCGAGGCCGAGACGACCGCCTCGACGCCGGGTACGTCGGGAACGCCGGACCTGCCGGAGTCGCCGGAACAGGGGCGTGGGAGACTGGCGACGTGACCGACACCCCGGCGACCGCCCCGGATCGTGCCGCCGCCGCGGACCGTGTCGCCGGGCGCTGGCAGCGGCACCCCCGTCTGGTCGACGTGCTCACCGCGGTGAGCTGGTTCGTCCTGACGGCGGTGCCGGTGGTGGGCACGCAGTCGACGACGGGAGTGGATCCCGGCCCGATCGGCTACATCCTGTTCGGACTGGTCGCGATCCTCGTCGGGGTGGCGCTCGCGCTCTTCCGCCGACGGTGGCCGGTGCTCGTGTTCGTCGTCGCGCTCATCGCCTCCCTCGTGCTGATGCCGTTCTGGCTCGACGTGGGGGCGCTGGCCGCGGCCTACGCCGTCTTCGCGATCGCCGTGTACGACTCCGTCCGGCGGGCCTGGATCGCCGCGGGCATCTCCTACGCCTTGACGTTGATCCAGTGCGGCGTGCACCTGGTCACGGGGTTCGGCCTTCCCCCGGTCAGCCGCGACGGCTCGACCGTCGCGACGGTGATCTCCTACCTGGTCTTCGACCTGCTGCTGCTCCTGGTCGCCCTCTTCTGGGGCCAGAACGCGGGCAACCGGCGTCGCTACGTCGACGCGCTCCTCGAACGCGCCAGGGTGCTCGAGCACGAGCGGGACCAGGAGGCGCAGCTCGCCGCGCTCGCCGAGCGCTCCCGCATCGCGCGCGACGTGCACGACATCGTGTCCCATTCGCTGTCGGTCATCGTCCGCCTCGCCGATGGCGCCAGAGTGGTGCTGGACGGCGATCCGATCCGCGCCCGAGAGGCGGTCGCGCAGATCGGCGGCGTCGCCCGATCGTCCCTGGACGAGATGCGCCGGGCGATCGGCGTGCTGGAGCGTCCCTCCGGGGAGGCGCCGCCGCGGAGCAGCACCGGCCTCGACGACCTCCCCCGTCTCGCCGAGGTGTATCGCGGGATCGGCCTGCCCGTCGAGCTCGTGCTCACGGGCGCGGGCGAGCGCGAGGTGCCGGCGGGTGTTCAGATGACCGTGTTCCGCGTCATGCAGGAGTCCCTCACCAACGCCCTGCGGCACGCGGCGGCACCGACCAGGGTGGAGGTGAGCGTCCGGGTGTCCGCCGACGGCGTCCGTGCGGAGATCCGCGACGACGGCGAGCCCGCCGCCGCACCGGCGACCGGCGACCGGATCGGCCGGGGCCTCGTGGGGATGAGGGAGCGGGCAGCGCTGTACGGCGGGACCCTCGACGCCGGGCCGGTCGAGGACGGCGGTCGCGGATGGATCGTGCGCCTCGTCCTTCCGGAGGGGGAGTCATGAGCGACATCCGAGTGCTGATCGCCGACGACCAGGCCCTCATCCGGACGGGCCTTGCCATGGTCCTCGGCGCGACGCCGGGGATCGAGGTCGTCGGCGAGGCGGCCGACGGGATCGAGGCGGTCGCCCTCGCCGGGGTGCATCGGCCGGACGTCGTGCTCATGGATGTGCAGATGCCGAGGATGGACGGGATCGAGGCGACCAGGGAGATCGCGGCGGCGGGTGGCCTCGGCCGGGTCCTGGTGCTCACCACGTTCGACCTCGACGCCTACGCCTTCGGCGCGATCGACGCCGGCGCCAGCGGATTCCTCCTCAAGGACTCCGACGCGGAGGACATCGTGGCCGCGATCCGCGCGGTGGCCGCGGGCGACGCGGTCCTGGCGCCGCGGGTGACGTCGGAGCTGCTGCGGCGCTTCGGCGCCCTGGTCACCCGCGCCGAGGACCCGGTGCGGCAGTCGCAGGAGGAGGCCCGGCGGACCGCCGCTGAACGGCTGCGGATCCTCACCGACCGCGAGCGGGACGTCTTCGACGCGATGGTCCAGGGGCTCTCCAACGGAGAGATCGCTGAGCGGCTGTGGCTGTCCGAGTCCACGGTGAAGACCCACGTCGGCCGGGTCCTGCAGAAGCTCGGCATGCGCGATCGCGTGCAGGCGGTCGTCTACGCGTTCCGCAATGGGCTGACCCTCGACCCCTGACTTACGATGGCTTGCCCCGACTTCCTGCGCCGCAGGCCGCGTCTGGACGGTGCCTGCGGCGAGGCGCTTGTGGTTTGGTCCGGGGCGCTGTGCATGGTGGCCGAGTGGAGCGAGCCAAATCATGTCCCGATCTTCACGACCTTCGGCTTCGGCAACAGCATGGGATACATGGCAGAGTATGCGCAGGGTTTGCATTCAATTTATTTTGGATGCGAACCCTGCGCATAATCTCTAACGAGTGTAGATACTCGCTGCCATTGCGCTGCTGATCGGCCCGAGAGGGGAAACCACGCATCGATATGCTCCGCTGTAGTAGGCGCGACCCACGTGTTGTCCTGCGGCTATCACGTCTCCCACCCCATCAGTCTGGATCCAAGGCCCTCCGGAATCGCCTGCAGAACAGGCGCCAGAGCTAGTCAAGACAAAAGGTCCTTTACCGCCGGTGAAGGCGCCAACTCCGATGACGGTCGTTGCGGGCCGTAGGCCGAATCGACCGTTGATTGCCATTGGTGTTCCATAGGCAAGATTATTTAGTGCACCGACAACGTCTCTGCGGTTTGAGGTCGTTGAGTCGCCTACGTACATGTTGTGGTTAAACTGACTCTGAGGCGAACTGCGGAGAAGTGTTGAATCAGTCTTGGTGTTGTAGAAATAGCGGGTTCCGACGAGGCCGTTACTATACCAAGTTGATACGCCGGTTTCCTCCCATGCGTGTTCTGCCGTAGAGCCCATAAGCTCTCCATCGGACCAGCGAACCCATGTGAAGCCCATGGTCACTCCGACGTTTCCGGAGTCCAGCGCGATTCCGCCAGAATAGGGTGCCGCGTCATCGTTTCGAGAATATTGAAGGTCCATGGGCTGACCCACGCCAAGGTGCACATCAATATCGACCCCCTCAATGGAGAGTGAAAGTGCGTCCGAGGGTCCGCGCGCTGCCTCCCCTTCGAGGAGGTCGGAAGTTTCGACATTGACCTTTCCGGTCATCATGTCGACAACGGCGATCGTCGGGGTAAGGCCATACTCGGTAACCAATGGTGAATCTGCGCCCATAAGAAGTGCAGCGACGGCTTCGCTCTCTGCCATATTGAAATCGACTGGGATTATGTCAATAGCGATGGGAGATTCTGCCTGGACCTCCTTCAATGCGGCGAGAAGCGAATTGGCTGCGTTATGTGTCCGGGTATACCGGACAACGAGTCTAGTTCCACTGTCAGTTTCCTCGAGAGTGTAAGCGCCCTCGTATTTTTGATTTCGTTCGTCGATACCGTATTTCTCCAAAAGTGACATGGTCGTCTGCATGGCGGGATTCACGGTCGGGGCGAGAAACTCATCGACAGCCTTGTCTTTGTCTCCGTCTGAACTACCATTGGCGGCATAGGCGGTGCTTCCCATCCCCGTGAGGAACAGGGCTGCGGCGACGAAGATGGTCCCCCGTCGGAGCATTTTCGTGGACTGTCTTTTTGCGATGATGGGTCCTTCCCCAAGGTGCGGTTGCGCTCACCTTATCGATTCGGTGCTGATCCTGCTACTGCCAGGTGTTCGCCGCTCCTACGGTCGATGGGCGCACCAAGCGCATGCGACGCCATAGCTCTGAACGCAACGAACCGATGGCAAGTCCTTCGGACAGCACCCCGGGGGATCAGCGCTGGACGAGGTGGAAGACGCGGGTCCGGTTCACGAGCGTCGAGGACGAGATCTCGTAGCCGAGGCTCTGCAGGTGAGCGACGTCGTCCGGGATGTCCTTGCTCTTCCCGGTGAGCTCCACCGCCCAGACGTCGGATCCGAGATCCTCCGCGGTGAGCGTGTCGTTCGGCACGACCTTGTCCCACAGATGCGCCTGGGTCTCGAACGGGGCGACGAGCGCCGCGTCGTCGAGGCCGGTGAAGCGGTCGGGATACAGCGAGACCATCAGACGGGGATTCCGCGAGGGCTTGGTCTTCTGATCGAACACGATCGCGTCCCCGGGGCGGGCGTTGTCGTCGATGTACTCGGCGACCGCGCGCCAGTCGCTGCCGTCGTCCTTGGCGAAGGGCTCGCGCTGCACGACGTAGCTCGGGGACATCGCGAGGGCGACCACGACGGTCGCGGTCGCGCCGGTCAGCAGCCGGGCCCGCGGCGGCGTGAGCCTGGCCAGCGCCCTGATCCCGAGGGCGACGAGGATCGCGGCGGCCGGCGCGCAGAACGACAGGTAGCGGATGTTGTACATCGGCGAGACGAGCGCATTGCCCAGCAGCAGCGCGGTCGTGGGCAGGACCAGCCAGACGAGGGTGAGGACGCCGAGGAGGCGATGATCGCGCTCCGCCGCCCCTGCGCCCACGGCGCCATCGCCCACCGCGCCATCGCCCACGACGCCATTGGCATCTGCGCTCACAGCACCCGCGGCGCCACCGGCCCGACGCATTCGGATCAGCGCGCGGATCAGGGTGACGGCGGCGAGCAGGATCAGCGCCCAGCAGAACACGGCGGAGAGCGGGTCGAACCACTGCGACGAGTAGACGTTCCACGCCGTGGCATAGTTCCGCCGGGCGAGGAACCCGATCTGTCCCCGCTCGAGGTAGCCCAGCACGATGATCGGGAGCGCGAGGATCAGCGCCCCGCCCGCAGCGAGGAGCCAGCGGCCCAGTCGCTCCCGGTGCAGGATCGCCACGACGATCCCGTGCACGACCAGGAGGAGGCCCAGGTACAGGAAGACGTACATGCCCACGGCCATCAGCGCGGCGTAGGCCGCCCAGGCCCAGCGTGAGCGCTGCCGCTGCAGGAGGCCGACGAGCAGCACGGTCGCCCAGACCGCGATCGCCGCGCTCATCGAGTACGCGCGTGCCTCGACGGACATGTACGTCGACCGGGGGAGCGCGGTCGCCACGA
Source organism: Microbacterium resistens (assembly GCF_031456305.1). GTDB lineage: Bacteria > Actinomycetota > Actinomycetes > Actinomycetales > Microbacteriaceae > Microbacterium > Microbacterium resistens_A. The sequence goes on along the minus strand of NZ_JAVDUM010000001.1, from coordinate 419,990 downwards.
TCCCGGCGACCAGTGCGAGCCTCGGCCCGCCGAGACGCCCGGCGAGGACCACGATCCCCGCGACCATCACGCCCATCGCGATGGCGCTCGGCACCCGGGTGGAGAACTCGCTGGCGCCGAAGAGATCGATCCACAGGTGCAGGAACATGTAGTAGACGCCGTGCACCGCGTCGATGCTGCTGAGCAGACGGAACAGGCTCGGCCAGCTCCGCTCCGCCGACATGACGCTCGCCGCCTCGTCGCCCCAGTAGGACGGGATCCACGCGCCGAGGACGCCGAGGATCGTCGCGACCAGCCCGAGGATGGTGGCGATCCGACGCAGCGGGGTGCGGTCGATCAGAGAGCCGATCCGGCCGAGGGGTCCGTCGGGGGTCCGACGCGATGGTGCGTCGACGGTGTGCTGCGCTTCCATCGTGTTCCTCCCCATCGATGATGGTCGACCCGCCTGTGAACGCGCTCGACGCGACTGCGGGATGCGGCGTCGGCAAGGGCATGAGCGGTCGTGAGACGGGTGCGAGGCCGGCGTGGGGCTGATGTGTCGGGAGTGACTCAAGAGGAAGGTCGGATTTGACCGGAAAGCGGTCGCCTTAAGAGAGACCCCTTAAGGGTGGCGTCGTCTGAGCGCGCTCTTCATCCGCTCGACGGTGGTGAAGCCGGAGCGGGACGCGATGTCCTCCGGGGTCCAGGAAGCGTCGGCCTGCCTCTGGAGCATGAGAGCGGTGGAGACGCGGCGCTGCTCGATCTCGTCGCGGGGGCGGGTGCCCTCCTGGGCGAGGACGCGGTGCAGGTGGGGGACCGAGATGGACAGCCGCTGCGCAAGCGTCGTGACGGTGAGGGAGGCGTCCCGGTGCTGTTCGTCGATGACGCGCAGGGCCTGGCGATAGAGATCGAGGCGTTGGGCGGGATGGTCGGCCCGCACGCGCTCCATCGCGTCGGCGAGAGCGGCGGCGAGCGTGGATCCCACGACGGTGGCGAGGAACCGGTCGCTGCTCTCCCGGGAGTCCTCCCCGCTGGGGGAGAGGACGTTCGTGACGGACGCGACGAGGTTCCAGAGCACGTCGTCGAGGGCCAGCGGGACGCCGAAGGAGCCCTCGAAGCTCGACTGGCGGAGGAGGGGGTGGTCGACGTCCCAGATGAGCCGCGCCCAGGGGACCGAGTGCGTCGTCGTGATCCCGGTGTCGCCGGGGAACAGCACGAGCTCCCGCGGGCGCACGACGACGGACGTGGACGACGTGCTGACCGTCGCCTCCCCCTCCACGCCGATGAAGGCGCGGAGCCTCCCGGGCGGAAGCGGCGGGGCCGTGAACACCGCACCCGTGGACCAGAGCCGGGTGACGCGCCACTCCTCCCCTCGCCGGGAATCCAGCACCGCGCGAGGGAAGGGGGTGCTGAGCACGTTCCAGCCGATGGCGTGGACGTCGTCGGCGTCGACGAACTCATCGGCGACCGATTCGGCGCTGCCATCCCCCATGCGAATGGAATACCAGACCATCGCCGCCATCGGTCCGGAGCCATCGGTCGGCGGTGCTGTGGTATACGCGAGGGGCGCCCATCGGCGGCGCTCGGAAAATCTCTCACGATCCAGGGAAAACCTCTCGCATACCGCGGACGGAGGGTGCCGTGCCGGCGGTGGGCCGCACAGAATCGACGTCGGCTGCCAGCGACGGCGGCCTACCCCGGCTCGCAGCGAGCGGGGGCAAACAAGACCACCGAGGCCCGCCCACACGGCGAGGCAACCAAGGGGGAAATTTTGGAGAGCACGAACAACAACCCGGTCGAGCAGGGAGTCGCGGGGCGCAGTTTCAGCCGCCGCGCGGTCGTGAAGACCGCTGCCTGGTCGGTGCCCGTGATCGCCACGGCCGCAGCGATGCCGCTGGCGTCCGCGAGCGTCACCCCGTGGAACGTCAGCATCGACGGCACCTGCGTCGTCGACGCCGGCGGCACCGGCCTCGCCGCCCCCGGCTTCCTCGTCAAGGCGGACTCCGGGACCGACCCGATCCCGGCGCTGCTGCAGGTGACCGAGAACGCCGCAGGCACCTGGAGCATGACCCTTCCGGCGCCGGTCGTGCTGGGCGTCGCCACGGACCCGACCATGGTGCCGGGTGCGAAGGAGGCCTTCGAGGCGTTCGCGCTCGCCTACGCCACGGCGATCGTCGCGGCGGTCCTCGTCCCGGCCGCGATCGCCATCCACGGCCCGAAGGTGGCGGGCGAGCTCTGGATCACGCCGACCAGCGTCCTGGACTACCTCACCCCGCCGACCCTGACGCATGTCTACCAGAACACGGGGATCAACCGGACCGTGACCCTGAGCTGCGTCTGGGACATCAACCGCGACCTCACCCTCAACGGGCTCGTCCCCGGCGACCAGACGTTCTGGGGCTACTTCGGCGCGCTGGTCCCGCCGGACGTCACGGGCGTTCCGGGCTTCAGCGTCATCGACGGGATCATCCAGGGTCTGGGGTCGATCCCGATCGCCGGCCCGATGATCGTCAGCGCCTGGAACACCGCGGTCGGCTCGCTCAGCCCGGTGCTCGAGCTGACGGCGACCGGTCAGTGGACCGACGCGCAGGACGACCACGTCGGGCAGGTCACGAACCTCTTCGCGTTCAGCTGCTGATCCGACGTCTCCCAGCCCCGGCGGTGGTCTCCCCATCATCGCCGGGGCTTTCCTCCTGAGGCTCACCCCTCAGGACTTGTCCTTCCGGGCCGGGTTTCGCGCAGAATGTCCTATGGACGTTTCCGAGACCCACCCGGAGGATCGGTCGTTCGCCGCGTCGCTGCGGGACGCCGTCGAGGCGAGCGGTCTCTCACTCTCCCATCTGCACCGTCTGCTGAGAGATCTCGGGAGTCCCGTCTCGGTCTCCACTCTCAGCTACTGGCGTTCGGGCGCCCGCCGCCCCGAGGGGGCGCACTCCCGGGTGGCGATCACCGAGCTCGAACGGATCCTGGGGATCCCCGCCGGCGGGCTGACGGATCTCGTCGGCATGACCAAACGGCCGGGGCAGGCCTCCGGGCCGGGGCCGGCGTTCTCCGACGAGTACGAGACGACGCTCGCCGAGACCTATGCCGCCCTGGACGCGGATCCGACGACGTATCTGCGCGAGGTGTCGTCGAGCACCCTGGCGCAGGTCGGGCCGGACGGAGCCCTGCGCGGGTTCCGTTGCAGGATGCTGGTCCAGGCGACGACGAAGCTGGTGCGGTCGGTCGGTCTCGTGAGCCCCGTCGAGGAGGGGGCTGCGGATCAGCCGGCCTTCGCCGCCATCGCGGGCGGACGGATCGCGTTCGACTACATCCATCCCAGTGGCACGATGGTCGGCTCCCGCGTCGAGCTGGATGCGCCGATCGGCGTGCCGGACACGGCTCTGATCGAGTTCGAGCTCGCCCTCCCCGACGGCTATCCGCCCCAGTACGCGGTCGCCCACGGAGCGACGCGCAAGGCGCGCGAGATGGTGGTCTGGGTGCAGTTCGACCCCGAGGCGCTCCCGGACTGGGTGGCGGAGTTCGAGGAGGACGGGGACAGTGAGCGCGACCTTCCCCGCCGCCCGCTCCGCGGCACGACCGCCCATGCGGTGCGGCACGGCTTCGGCCCCGGGTTCTTCGGGGTGAAGTGGGGCTTCGACGGGCGGTGACGCGTGCGCGTCCGGCGGAGGTCTGGTGGACTGGTGGTACGTATGGCCGGAGGAATCCCGTCCGGCGGGAGACTCGCCGACGGATCCCCCGCCGGGCGGGCGTTCTCCCGCCAGGTGAACCCGGGCGGGCGGGACGGGGTCGGGAAGGGACAGGGCCGGGAAGGGACGGGGCCGGGAAGGAACAGGGCCGGGCGGGACAGGACCGGGGTCAGCCGAGGAGCACCATGATCAGGACCAGCACGGGCAGGCAGCCGAGCGTGGTGAGGAAGACGGTGTCGCGGGAGATGGACTCGCCGACGTCGTAGCGCTGCGAGTAGTTGAAGACGTTCTGGGCGGTGGGCAGGGCGGCGAGCACCACGACGATGAGGACCTCTGCGGGCGAGAGGCCGAAGACGAGGTCGGCGACCGCCCAGGCGATCAGCGGCATCGCGACGAGCTTCAGGCCGGTGGCCAGGAGCACGTCCCTGCGGCGGCCGCGGGAGCCGAGCACGCGCTGCCCGTGGAGCGAGATCCCATAGCTGATGAGGAGGACGGGCACGGCGGCGTCCGCGATCAGCTGCGCCGGGTCCATCACGATCGCCGGCACCGTGATGCCGGTCACGGAGACGAGCGTCCCCAGCACCGAGCCGATGAGGATCGGGTTCGTCGCCGTGCGGGTGAGCGTGCGTCGGAGGGAGACCCGGTCGCTGGTGATCGCGTCCAGGAGCGCGAGCGAGATCGGGGTGAACACCAGCAGCTGCATGAGGATGACCGGTGCCGGATACGCGGCGCTGCCGAGGAGGTACAGCGACAGCGGGATGCCGATGTTGTTGGAGTTGACCTGTCCCGCCGAGAGCGCCCCGATCACCGTCTCGCCGACCGGGCGGCGCCAGACGAGCCGTGCGATGAGGGCGTAGGCCGCGATGACCGTGACGGCGGCGATGGCGGAGACGGGCAGGAGCGAGGAGAAGAGCATTCGCGCATCGGCGTGCGCGAGGACGACGAAGAGCAGGAAGGGGGACAGGACGAAGAAGATCAGCCGCCCGAGCACGTGCCGCGCGTGCGGTCCCAGCAGATCGATCCGGCCGATGATGTAGCCGACCGCGATCGCCACGCCCACCACGGCGAATCCGGTGAGCGTGTCGAGCATGCTCCGAGCGTATCGATGCCCGGAGCCTTCGGAGCCCGGACCGCCCGGTCCAGATCCGATCCGGCCCCGACCCAGCCTGATCCCGGCCTGATCCCGTCCGATCAGCGCAGAGGCAGCCGGAGGGTGAAGACCGATCCCGAGCCTTCCGCGGAGCGCACGGAGACGTCGCCGCCGTGCCGGCGCAGGACGGTCGCCACGAGGGTGAGCCCGATGCCCGATCCGGGCACGTCCCTGGCGTTGTGCGCGCGAGCGAGCTCGTCGAAGACCTGGAGGAGGTCGGGGGCGGGGATTCCCCGCCCCTGATCGGCGACCTCGATCACGGCCCATCCGCTCTCCTCGCGCAGGCGTACCTCGATCGGTCCGCCCGAGGAGTACTTGGCGGCGTTCCCGAGCACGTTGTCGATCGCGAGGGACAGCAGGTCGAGGTCCACGACGAGAGGGGGAACGGGCCAGGGGACGCGGGTGACGGCGAGGGTCGTGCGAGCGCCCGCGGCACGATCCCGTTGTCCGAGCGCCTCGATCGCGTCCACGAGGAAGGGCTCCAGATCGACGGTCTCGTACTCCAGCTCGCGCGTCTCCAGATCCGCGAGCTTTCGCAGATCGCGCACGAGTCCGCTCAGCCGGGCCGCCTGGGCATCGATCGCCGACCAGGCGGAGGCCGTGGGCTGACGGCCCTCCTCTGCGCCCTGTGTCGTCTCAGAGCCCTGATCCGTCTCCGAGCCCTGTGTCGTCTCCGAGCCCTGTGCCGCCGCCGTCGCGCGGATCGCGGTGATCGGGTTCTTCAGCTCATGGTCGAGCCGCGCGAGGAAGCGGCGATGGCTCTCGCGTTCCCGGGCGGCGCCCTCCGCCACTGCCCGCTGCCGCTCCTCGAGCGATCGACGCGCGCGGCGACCGACGAGGGCGATCGACAGGACCACCAGGAGGGCGAGAGCGGTGAGGACGAGACCGGCGAGGAGGACCGCGGCCGGGAGGGGCAGGGCGATCTCGAGACGTCGACGGTCATCGGCTGCGAGCAGCGCGCCCGCGACCGCCCCGCCGAGGACCAGGGGGATCGCGGTGAGCAGCCAGACCCATACGGGCGGGCGCCGGGGCCCCGCGGAGGTCCGGGCACCGCCCGCGCCCGGGGTCTCGGTCCTCGTCACATCGGCCTCACGGGCGCCACGAAACGGTAGCCGAGGCCCTGCGCGGTCTCGAGGAAACGGGGCGATGCGGCGTCATCGTGCAGCACGCGGCGGAGCTCCGCGATCCGGTGATCGACCGCGCGGCTCGACGACGCGAAGTCGAATCCCCACAGCGCGCCGAGCAGCCGCTCGCGCGTGTGCAGCTCTTCCGGATGGAGCATGAGGTACTCCAGGAGGGTCATCGCCTTGGGTGTGAGGGTGAGCTCGACGTCTTCGAGCCAGGCGCGGCGCGAGGTGCGATCGAGCACCAGTCCGTCCGCACGGAGACGACCGGATGCGGCGAGGAGATCGTCCCCGCGCGCGGCCCGGCGCAGCACCGCGCGGATCCGCGCGACGAGCTCGTGCGGGTCGAAGGGCTTGTTCAGGTAGTCGTCCGCCCCCTCGTCGAGGGCGGCGCTGCGCTCGGAGGACTCCCCGATCTGGGTGAGCAGGATGATTGGCAGCCACAGGCTGCGCCCGCGCACACGTCGGACGAACCCCCGACCGTCCAGGTGCGGCATGAGCACGTCGCACACCACGAGGTCCGGCGCGCGGCGCTCGACCGAGGCGAGGCCGCGGAGGCCGTCGACCGCGATCTCGACGGCGAAGCCGCTGCGTTCGAGGAAGGGCCCGAGCGCGGTCGTGATGGCCTCCTCATCGTCGATGAGGAGGATGCGGGGGCGCTCGGATCCGCTCACGTCACCCCGCCGTGAGCAGGTTGCCGGCCCCGCCGTCGGTCACCTTCGGCGTGGCCCCCGTCCAGCGGACGGTGTTGCCGCTCCCGGTGACGTCGAGGACGGCGATCGTGCCGGTCAGGATCACCAGCCCCGCCCCGCGGACGTCGAGCGCGCGGATGTCGTCGGCGATCACGACGCCGGCGTTCATGGTGACCAGGAGGTGATCGCAGGGTCCGTCGACCCGGATCGCCTCCCCGTCGCCGTCGAGCACGAGCTCCCCGTCACAGCGCACCGTGGTCGCCGCCGCCGCGAGCTCCTCGCGAGAGGGACCGGCCTCATCGGCCGAATCCTTCGGGGCGTCCTTCGGCGTGTCGCTCTGGGTGGTGGACCCCTCGTCGGAGGCGGCCCCCGAGGGGGCGGCGGGCGGGGTCGAGGAGGGGGCGGACGACGCGCCCGAAGGTGTGCCGGCCGGAGCCGTCTCGTCGACGACGTTCACGGAGCATGCCGTGAGGCCCAGCGCGAGCCCTGCGGCGAGGATGACGGCGACGGGCCGGATGGGCCGGATGGTGCGGTGCACGGTGGTCTCCTGTCTGTCCGGAGGGCGGCGTCAGAGCGCCGGGATGAAGATCTCGACCCGGCGGTTCAGCTGCCGGCCGGCGGGGTTGTCCGCCCCGTTCACCTCGTTCGGGGCGACGGGGCGGGCCTCGCCGTAGCCGACAGCGTCCAGCGAGGCGGTGGCGCCGTGCTCGCGCAACGCCGCGACGAAGGCGTTCGCGCGGTCCTCCGAGAGCGCCTGGTTCTCGTCATCGGTCCCGATCGCGTCGGTGTGCCCGGAGACGACGGCGTCGGCGACGCCGAGACGGGCGAGGACCGCCGCGACGGACGTGACGGTCGGGACGGCATCTGAGCGGATGTCGCTCTTGTCGAAGTCGAAGAGGACGCCGTCCTGGAAGGTGATCGTCGTGCCGCAGGACGCGACCGGGGCGATGGCGGCGAGCGGAGGGAAGGAGCCGAGCTTCGGCACCGGGGCGATCGGCTCGGCCTTCACCGTCTCGCCGTTCACGCTGGCGGTGCCGTCTCCGAAGTTCTGGATCCGCACGGTGCCGTCGTCGTAGTTCCCCGACCCGTCTCCGAAGTTCTGGATGCTGGTGCTGCCGCGCGCGTAGGTGCCCGATCCGTCGCCGAAGTTCTGGATCGTGCCGTCGGGGCCTGTGTAGTTCCCCGATCCGTCCCCGAAGATCTGGATCTGCGTGGTCGCGTCCTGGTAGTTGCCCGACCCGTCTCCGAAGTTCTGGATCTGCACGGTGCCGTCGTCGTAGTTCCCGGATCCGTCTCCGAAGTTCTGGATGCTGGTGCCGTCGACCGTGCTGTTCCCGGAACCGTCGCCGAAGTTCTGGATCGTGCCGTCGGGGCCCGTGTAGTTCCCGGATCCGTCGCCGTAGAGGTACGCGGAGCCCGATCCGGAGACGACCTGTCCGCCGGCATCGCAGTGCGCCGGTGCCACGGTGACACCGGGGATGTCCGTGAAGTCCTTCGAGGTCTCGATCGTGAACGCGGAGGCGGAGGCGTCGAGCAGGGAGAGATCAGGGAGGAGGAACAGCGGGACGGGCGGGAACTGGCCGACGTCGTGGCCGGGGACCGAGGGCACCGACGCCGCGTGAGTCGTGGACGGGCTGGGCGACGGGTCGGCGGCGGGCGTCGTCGCCGGCGGCGCGGTCGAGGCGCAGGCGCTCAGGGTGAGGGCCGCAGCGGTGCCGAGGGCGATTCCGAGGGCGGAGCGGCGGCGGAGTGATTCGCGGGCTGTGCTCATGGCTCGATGCTATCGACGGCGTGTCGCGGAGCTGTCGCGATCGTGTCGCAGTTTCGCGACACGATGGCGACCGCAGGCGCCAGGCCGAGGCGGCGCTCGAGCCCCGCCGCCGCCTCGGCGACCGCCGTCGCGATCTCGGCCACGTCGACGTCGGAGCGTTCCCCCGCCCAGGTGACCGCGACGGCCGCGGCCGGCCAGCCGGAATGGTCCCGGACGGCGGCGGCGACCGAGCGGAAGCCCTCGGTGACCTCGCCGTCCTCCGTCGCGATCCCGGTGCGGCGGACCTCGCGGAGCAGCTCGCGGAGCTCGGCCGGTCGGGACGGGCCCCGTCCGGTGCGATCGGTGAACGCCGACGCGTCGGGGTACAGCGCCCGGACCTGGGGGCGGGGGAGGGCGGCGAGCATCGCCCGGCCGGTCGCGGTGAGATGTGCGGGGAGACGCACACCGACGTCGGTGACGAGGGCCGGTCGCCGCACGGCGCGCTCCTCGACGATGTAGAGCACGTCCCGCCCTGTCATCACCGCCAGATGCGTGCTCTCGCCGAGACGGTCGGCGAGGCCCGCGGCGAGCGGTCGCCCGAGGCGGGCGAGCGGCTCCTGCCGCGCATAGCCGCCGGCGAGCTCGAACGCCGAGGTGCCAAGACCCCAGCGGCGCTCATCCGGGAGGTGGACGACGAAACCGTGCTCCTCCAGGGTCGCCAGCAGATGGTAGACGGTGGAGCGGGGGATGGACAGATCCCTGGCGAGCGCCGAGGCGGCGATGGGCCCGGGGCGCCGGGCGAGGTGCCGGAGGATCCGCAGCGTCTGATCTGCCGCCGGCACCTGGGGACGACCGGGGCCGGAGTCGTCGTCGTCCGGTGCGCGGGGTGTCACGGCTCCAGGATGCCACGGAGGACGCGCGACCCGGGTTCAGTGCGACCCGGAATCAGTGCGACCCGGGTTCAGCACGACCCCGGATCAGAGGGGTGGCGCGGGCGTGCGGCGGCTGAGCACGGCCCGGCAGGCCAGATGCACCGCGAGCCGGGTCTCCGGATCGGCGAGGTCCACGCCCAGCAGCTCCTGCACCCGGCGGATCCGGAGGGCGACGGTGTTGCGGTGCAGACCCAGCGCGTCGGCGGTGGCCACCAGGCTCGACTCGTGATCGAGGTAGGCGGACAGCGTGCGCAGCAGGTCTCCGGTCCCCTCCCGCAGCGGAGCGAGCAGCGAGGAAGCGGCCGGGACGAAGGTGTCGTTGTCTGTCCAGGCCAGGAGCAGCTGCTCCAGTCCCAGGCTGTCCACGCGGACGAACCATCCGGTCGCGGACCGGGAGGCGGCGATGCGGGCGGCGTCCGCCGCCTCGTCGAGGGTCGTCGACAGCCCTCGCGGACCGTGCTGGAGGGACCCGACGCCGGTCGCGATCGCGAACGTGCGCCCAGTCTCCAGGTGCAGCGCCCGGAGCGCCCGGACATGCCGTTCGACGAGGGCGGGCTCGGGCGGTGAGGGGAAGGTCAGCCAGCCGCTGACCCCGCGCCCCGCCGTCGTCACCTGCGCATCGGCCCCGATGGCGCCGATGCCGGCGCGGACGCCGCGCAGGAGCTGGAGCGGATCGAGTCGGCCGCGGCCCATCATCCGGAAGCCGAGATGATGGCCGGCCGTGCGCCAGCCGCGCTCGGACATGCGGCGTTCGACCTCCGCGTCCGGGAGTCCCCTGGCATCGGCGAAGTCCCGCAGCAGCGCGGAGGAGGCGGAGACGTCGTTGACCTCGTCGACCTCGTCGATGAGGATCCGGGCGGCGACCGCGGGCATCGCGACCTCCGCGGCGACCGAGAGCGCCGCGAGCTGCGTCTCGCCGAGCCCGTCGCCGAACACGACCAGCCGGAGGCCCGCCCGGCTCGGGCTGTCCACGCGCACGGAGGCCGCCGCCCGCGTCCCGACCCGGGCAAGGTCCACCCAGGGGCGCCCCTCGATCATCGCGAAGAGGTCGTCCTCAAGCTCCCCTCCGGCCTGATGCAGTACTCCCGTCCCGTCCACGAGGGCGATCGCGTACCCGAGGTTGGCGGACACCTGTCGCAGCAGATCCGGGAGATCGTGGGCCGGATACTCGAAGGACTGCGCCACCTTGCGCACGTGCCCGAGGATCAGCGCGTCCTGCGCCTCGACGATCATCCAGCAGACCTTGGCCAGCGCGATGGGGCGGGCGACGTCGATGAGGCACAGGCCCAGCCGCCCGGCCAGCCGGAGCGAGCCGGGGTCGAGGTCCGACGCCCCAGGCATCGCCAGTCCCCGATAGCCGCGCTCATGCACGCGGCGCAGCATCGCGTCCTGCTGCCAGGGGCTCGGCGGCGAGGACGCCATGAGGATCGCGAGGCCGTCACCGCCCTCGGCCGCGGGCAGGTCGTTCTCCGCGGTCTCCACGCGGACCGTGAGCCACTCCGCGTCCCGGGGCCCCGCGACGTGCCGGAGGCCACCCGCGTCGGGGTGGGCCAGGAGATTGGAGAGGGAGAGCGCGGCGCTCATGCGGCGTCCAGCTCGTCCAGCCCGTAGGCGGAGGGGACGACCCGGCGGAGGCGCTCCGGACGCTCCTGCCACCATTCCGGAGCCGGGAGGTCGAGCACCGCCACCTGCCGGCCCGGCGCGAGGTCGGTCACCTGCAGGATCTCCCGGGAGACCGCGTCCAGGATGAGGATGACCGAGGGCGAGGCGGACAGCAGCGCGCCGTCGCTCAGCACCGCGAGCGACTCGGACCGGGTCACCACCCGGTCGACGCTCCCCGAGGGTCCGGTGATCTCGGCGACCTTCACGTGCGGGTCGCCGCCGGCCGGGACGATCGCGGCGATGCGTCCCTGCGTGAGGAGCCGGCCGTGGAGGGCGGCGGCAAGCACGGGCAGCGGGGACGCCTCCGCGTCGAGGAAGGATCGGCCGAGCTCCAGCGCCCGCCGCTGGTGCCCCGGCATGGCGTGCTCGCGCAGGTCGCCCACCGTGAAGCCGGCCAGGACCGCGCCGCCCGCGCCTCCCGCCTGGATGATCGCGGACCGGACGATGCGCTCGGCGTCGACCGCCCGGTCGGTCTCGACGAGCGCGACCCCTCCGGCTCCGGTGTCGCAGGTGAAGACGAGGCCGGGCACCCGGTCGACGAAGAGCGACATCTGATCGAGCTCCGGCACCGCGCGCCCGGTGCAGTCGGCGTCCACGACGGCACGGGAGCCGGAGAGCAGGAGCGGTGAGAGCCCGTTCAGCCCGCCGCCCTCGAGCGAGCAGACGGCGGGGATGCGCGTGCCGAGCCAGCGCTCCGCGGCGGCGATCAGGCGCCCGAACGGGTCGTTCCCCGGCAGCCGCTCACCGAGGAGGATCGTCGACCCCACGAACGCCGCACCGAGGCAGGGGGTCGCGGGGTCGAGGTCCTCGACGTCGGCGATGTCGATCGTGTCCGGTCGCGCACGGTCGACCATCAGCTCCAGCATGGTGGTCGTGCCGCCGCCGCCCGCGCCCAGCAGCGCGTAGCCGCGGGCGAGCGCCGTCCTGTCCTCGGGTCGCAGTCGCCACGCCATCGTCCCAGCCTATGCGCGGGGCACCGCTGCAGGAGGCTCGGATCCGCCCTCGCCCTCGACGGGCGCGAACGGCTCGTCCAGGCCGAACGCGCCGGGTCCGAAGGCGGCGAGGGCGGCCGGGGTCCGCATCATCTCCGGCGTGGAGATGCCGAGCACGCGGACGCGCTGTCCGTAGCGCAGGCCCTCGGTCGTGATCGGCTCGGCGGTCTCGTGGTCGACGACGCAGATGAGGTCCGGGACGATCGCCACCACTGCCCCGTTCCTCCGCGCGACGAGGTTCTCGTTCTGGAAGGCGATCTCGAACACGTCCTCGCCCTCCAGCGGGGCGATCACGGCCCTGCCCTTCGCGAACCCCTCGGTCGTCCGTCGCTCGACGTCGATCACCTTCCCGACGCACAGCTCGCGCAGATGCGGGTAGAGCGTGCGGGACAGGGTGTCCGCGATCGCCGCGAACGGCGGTCGATTCTCCTCCCGGGCGATCCGGATCGCCCGGCCGAGCGCGAGCGCCATCGAGAGCGTGCGCGGCACCGCCGTGCGCCGCACGTCCGCGCCCGTCATCGCGTACTCGGCGATGTGCCCGACGCCGCCGAGACGGATGGTCACCGCCCGGGCGAGCCATTCCATCTGGCGATCGTCGTCACCCGTGTCGATGATCACGCGCTCGCCTCGTTCGCCGGCGAGCGCGAGCGGGGAGCCGTGCACGCCGTAGACGGCGAAGGTCTCCATCGAGAGCTCGGGGAACGCCCGGCCCATGCCGTCTGCATCGACGACGGGGAGCCCGGTCTCGGCGGCCACCACGAGCGGGATCATGGAGTTGATCCCGCCGCACTCGATGGGCATGGTCGCGTCCGCGGTCCGGCCGAGATGCTCCTCCAGGATGCGCAGGGAGAGCGTGGGCTCGGTCCCGGCGGGGATCTTCTCGATCATCACCGTCGGCGCGCCCATCTGGGCGGTCGGGATCACGAACAGGTCGTCGGGCAGCTCGTCCGGATCGAGGACGGTGATCGCGCGATCGCCCAGCACGCCCTCGACCAGCATGGTGCCGATGTACGGATCGCCGCCGCCGCCGGTGCCGAGGAGGGTCGCGCCGCGGGCGAGGTCCGGGAGGTCCGCCGCGGTCAGGAGCCAGCTCATGCGACGGCCGCCCTTCCGTCCGAGACGGTCCCGTCGAACCGGTGGGCGGGGAGGTCGTAGCCGAAGTAGCCGGGGCCGACCATCGCGAGCGCCGCCGAGGAGTGCCAGCGCTCGTCGGCCGGGGCGGCGAGCACCCGGACGCGCTGGCCGTAGCGCAGGCCCTCGGTCGTGATCGGCTCGCCGGTCTCGGCGTCGACGACCATGATCAGGTCGGGCGTGGTGACGAGGGTGCGGCCGTCGACCTCGGCGACCAGGTGCTCGTTCTGGAACCGCAGGGTGAGCGTCGTCGCTCCGTCGCCCTCGATCAGGGCGCTGCCCCGGGCGAAGCCCGTCGTCGTCGCGCGCTGCACGTCGACGACCTTCCCGCCGAACAGCTCGCGACCGTCCAGGAGGGCGACGGTCGCGGACACGGGATCGGTCTTCTCCTGCCGTGCCACCGCGATCCCTCGGCCGACCTCCGCGCAGCGGGACAGGGACCCGTCCACGAGGGTCGCCCGCGCCTCGACGCCGGACATCGAGAACCCGGCGATCATGGTGGAGCAGCCCATCTCGACCGTGGCGACCCTGGCGATGCGCTCGGTCCATCCGTTGTCGATCGTGTTGAGCACGGCGACGTTGCCCTTCTCGTCGCTGAGCGCGAGCGGGGAGGCCGTGACGCCCGACAGGGTCGGCAGCACCATCTGCAGCTCCGGGAACGCCCGGCCCATGCCGTCGGCGTCGACCAGGGGGAGTCCGAGGGCTGCGGCCGCCACCACGGGGATGGTGGAGTTGACCCCGCCGACCTCGGCGCAGGCGATGTGCGTGACCGGGCGGCCGAGGTAGGTGGCGAGCGCGTGCACGGGCTCCACCACCTCGTCGATGCTGGGGAGCTTCTCGATCATCACCGTCGGCGCGCCCATCATCGCCACGAACAGCACGAGGGCGTCGTCCGGCACCTCCGAGAGGCCGACGACCGTCACGGGCCCCGCCGCGAGGGCGCGGCGGGCGAGCAGCCCGCCGATGTAGGGGTCGCCGCCCCCTCCGGTGCCGAAGACGGCGGCGCCGCGCGCGAGGTCCTCGATCTGGTCGGCTGAGATCTGCCAGCTCATCTCACGCCTCCATGTCCAGGTCGCCGACGGCCTTCGCCCTGATGCGCGTCGCATTCCCCGGGAGGTAGGGGATCGGCACCTCGTCGAAGTCGATGATCGAGACCGTGGAGGGCTTCGCCCCCGCGGCGATCGCCTTGTCGATCGCCTCGGCGCGCACGGCCGCGATCGTCTCGTCACGCGCACCCGGCGCGATCGCGTAGACCTTGTCGATCTCGCCGCCGACCTGGGCGATCGAGGCGCCGATCGCGTTGGCGACCGCATAGTTCTCCGGGCGGTGCACCCTGCCGAACAGCGGCAGCTCGTCGGGGAGCAGGATGGAGCCTCCGCCGACGGCGACGACCGCGATCGGCTCGGGGGAGGTGCGCATCCGGTCGATCGCCTCGGAGACGCGCTCCGCGATGCGCGCGAGGACGCGCTCGACGAACCCGGGGTCGAGGTGGGCGACCTTGGCGGGGTCGCCCACCTCGGCGCGTCCGGCCGCGACCGCGATGTCGGTGGCGGTGAGGGTCGATCCGCCGAAGACGAGGGCCTCGGTGGTGAGCCGGAAGCCGACGGAGGCCGGCCCCACCTCGGCGGTCTCGGGATCGACGATGCTGCCGCCGCCGATGCCGAGCGAGAGCACGTCGGGCATCCGGAAGTTGGTGCGGACGCCGGCGACCTTGACCTCGTTGGCCGTCTCGCGGGGGAAGCCGTTGATGAGCAGGCCGATGTCGGCGGTGGTCCCGCCGACATCGATCACGGCGCAGTCGTCCAGGCCACTGGTGGCCGCGGCGCCCCGCATCGAGTTGGTCGGTCCGGAGGCGAAGGTCGCGACGGGGTAGCGGCGCACGTACTCCTCGTCCATCAGCGTCCCGTCGTTCTGGCTGAGGAAGATCGGCGCCTCGATCCCGTGCGCGCGGACGGCGGAGGTGAGGCCATCGACGATCTCCGAGGCGAGCTCGCGGAGCGCGGCGTTGATGATCGTCGCGTTCTCCCGTTCGAGCAGACCGATCCGGCCGATCTCGTGCGACAGCGAGATCGCGACATCGGGACCGAGGACCTCACCGATGATCTCGGCGGCCCTGACCTCCAGGTCGTGGTTGACGGGGCTGAACACGGACGAGATCGCGACGGAGCGGATGCCGTGCTCCTTCATGTCCTCCGCCGCCGTCCGCAGCTCGTCCTGGTCGATCGGCGAGATCGGGCGCCCGTCGAACTCGTAGCCGCCGTGGGCGAGGTAGCTGCGGGCCCGCGTCGCCTCGACCAGCACCTCCGGCCAGTCCACGAGCGGCGGGAGGGCACGGGTGGCGGGCAGACCGAGGCGCAGCGCGGCGGTGGGGGCCAGCCGCTGCGCCTGGACCAGGGCGTTGATGAAGTGCGTGGTGCCGATCATCACCGCGTCGATGTCGCCGCCGTCGAAGGGGTGGCGCGCGCGCAGCTCCTCGATCGCCTGCACGATCCCGCTCGTGACGTCCGGGGTCGTGGAGTGCTTGACCCCGGTGAGGGTGCGGGTTCCGTCCATGAGGACGGCGTCGGTGTTCGTGCCGCCGACGTCGATGCCGATGTGCATGGTTCTCGCTTTCTGGTGAGGTCTCGGGGCGGTCAGCGCTGCGTGGGCTCCGCGTCGCCGGTCTCGGGCTGCCGGGTGGCGGCGCTGCCGACGCCGCGGACGAGACCGAGCTTCCCGGCGATCACGTAAAGCACCATCGAGAGGAACAGGCTCAGCAGTGACGGGATGCCCCAGGTGACGAAGTAGCCGACGAGGGAGGAGATCAGCCACACCACGATCGTCGCCGGGACGATGCGCGGCGCTGTCGCGGGCAGCAGCCCCTTCTCCCTGCTGGCGTCGAGCTCGCCCCGCCAGCGGCGCACGATGAAGTACTCCGCGACCATGATCCCCGCGATCGGCGGGAAGGCGACGCTCAGCACCGTGAGGAACTGCGTGAACTGGCCGAGGATCCCGGCGGCGGCCAGGATCGATCCGACGATGCCGAGCACGATCGTGGTGGTGACCCGGTTGAGGTGGCGGCCGAACGCGGTGGAGATGAAGTTCACGAGGCCCAGCGTCGAGGAGTACAGGTTCCAGTCGTTGATCTTCAGCGTCCCGGTGATGACGATGATGAGTCCGACCAGACCCACGGAGGAGGTGACGATCGCGACGATGTCGCCGGATCCCGCCGCGTGGGCGAGGAGGACGCCGGCCAGGCCGATCACGAACTCGCCGAGGGTCACCCCGACGACCGTCTGCTTCACGACGTCCGCGCGAGAGCGGTTGAACCGGGTCATGTCGCCGGTGATGATCGCGCCGACGATGAGGCCGCCGGCGACGATGCCGGTGCCGGTCCAGACGCTCATCGCGGGACCCGGGGCGGGGCCGGTGAGCAGTTCGCCGATGTCGTGGCGGGAGAGCTCGGAGATCACCGACCATCCGACCAGGATCAGGAAGAGCGGGACCGTGATGTTCGCGAGCCACTGCATCCCGAGGAAGCCGAAGGCCACGATGCCGGTGACGGCGAGTCCGAAGAGCAGGCTCCAGACCCAGACCGGGAGCGCGCCGGGCATGAGCGCGTCCAGCGACTGGGCGGAGATCGCGGACTGGATGCCGAACCAGCCGATGAGGCTGATGCCGATCGCGAGGCCGACGAGGGACGCGCCGATCTCGCCGAAGCCGGTCCAGCGGGCCAGGAGCGCCGTGTTGAGTCCCTCGCGCTGGCCGATGAAGCCGACGAGGCACATGATCACCTCGAGGATGATGGAGCCGAAGAGGAAGGCGAGGACGGCCTCGCCGAAGGTCATGCTGTAGCCCAGGGTCGCTCCGAGGAGGAACTGGGAGAGTGCGGACACCTGGCCGAAACGCTGCACGGCGATGCCGAACCAGGGCTTGCGCGCTTGCGGGGTCACACGGGAGAGGGCGAAGTCGTCGTGCTGCACGATGCGGGACATGGGGCGTCCTTCGGGAGGGGGACGGGTCGGGTTCCGCTCACGCTAGCGTCGCCGGTTTCCTCGATCCATGTGCGATCTGCACTGATCGCGCTGGGTGAGCAGCACTGTGCACTGTCACTGACTCCGAGGAGCCGCTGTGGGAAGCGGGATCAGCGCAGGGCGTAGCCGCCATCGACATAGAGCGTCGATCCGGTCGTGTAGGTGCTGGTGAACAGGTGCATCACGGCGGCGGCGATCTCCCGTTCCGTGCCGGGGCGGGCGAGGAGGGCGTCCGCGCTATAGGCGGAGAAGGCGGCGTCGCGCACCTCGGCGGGGCGCGATCGCCACAGATGACCGTCGATCGTGCCGGGAGCCACGGCGTTGACGCGGATGGGGGCGAGCTCGACGGCGAGCCCACGGGCGAGACCCTCGATCGCGGCGTTGGCGGCGACGTAGGCGGCAGCGGGGCCGGGCGGACGCACGCTCGCGGCGCCCGACATGAGCACGACCGACGCGTCGGGCGAGAGATGGGGGAGCGCCGCGTGGACGACCCGGTACTGTCCCCAGAACTTCGACTCGAAGGGGCTGCGCGCCTCGGACACGGTCTGCGTCGCGAAGGGGCCGGTGGCGTAGTCCGCCGCGGTGGTGAAGACGGCGTCCACCGTGCCGACGCCGGCGAAGAAGGCAGCGATGCTTTCCTCCTCCGAGGTGTCGACCACGCGCGCGGCGGCGTTCCCGCCCAGTCGGGAGACCGCGGACTCCAGGCGGGCAGGCGTCCGCCCGCCCAGCACGACGCGGGCGCCCTGGGCGATGGCGAGCGCCGCCGTCTCGTAGCCGATCCCGGTGCTCCCTCCGATGAGGACGACGGTCCTGTCCTGCAGGGCGAGGGGAGAGGAAGCGCGCATGGGCCCCACCGTAGCCGCCTTCGCGGACGATCCGCGGTGTGCACAGTGCCCCGCACGACGGGTGTGCTGTGCGGGGCGCACATCCTGCGGCAGATGGTGTGTCCGAGGTGAATGTCTGGGATAGCAGACACAACGACCGGAGGGGCCGGTGTGGGGCGACGCTCGACGGTGTGGAATCGGAGGCATGCCCCTCACCCCACAGGTCACCGTCGGTTCCGCGCCCCTCACCCCGCAGGAGGTCGTCGCGGTCGCCCGGCACCGGGCCGCGATCGTCATCGACCCGGCGGCCCTGGACCGGGTCGCTGCGGCGCGCGGCGTGATCGACGGGATGGCGGCCGATCCGAACCCGCACTACGGCGTCTCGACCGGGTTCGGCGCCCTCGCGACCACGTTCATCGCCCCGGAGCGCCGCCGCCAGCTGCAGGCGAGCCTCATCCGCTCGCACGCCGCAGGCACCGGGGCCGAGGTCGAGGAGGAGGTCGTCCGCGCCCTCCAGCTCCTCCGGCTCCAGACCCTGGCCTCGGGGCACACCGGCGTCCGTCCCGCGGTCGTGGAGGCCTACGCCGCGATGCTCAACGCCGGGATCACCCCCGTCGTCCGCGAGTACGGGTCGCTCGGCTGCTCCGGCGACCTCGCCCCGCTCGCCCACATCGCGCTCGCCGCGATGGGCGAGGGCGATGTGCGCGTCGCCGGTGGAGACCTCATCCCGGCAGGGGCCGCGCTCGCCGCCGCGGGCATCGAGCCGCTGGTCCTCGTGGAGAAGGAGGGCCTGGCCCTCATCAACGGCACGGACGGCATGCTCGGCATGCTCGTCCTCGCGCTCCACGATCTGGAGACGCTGATCACGACCGCCGACATCGCCGCGGCGATGTCGATCGAGTCGCAGCTCGGCACCGACGCGGTCTTCGCCGCCGACCTCATGGCGCTGCGTCCGCAGGTCGGCCAGGCGGTCTCGGCCGCGAACCTGCGGGCCTTCCTCGGATCCTCGCCGATGGTCGCCAGCCACAAGGGCCCGGAGGACGGGCGGGTGCAGGACGCCTACTCCCTGCGCTGCTCGCCGCAGGTGCACGGCGCCGCGCGCGACACCATGGCCCACGCGGAGTCCATCGCGGAGCGCGAGCTGTCCAGCGTCGTGGACAACCCCGTCATCACCTCCGACGGGCGGATCGAGTCCAACGGCAACTTCCACGGCGCGCCGATCGCCGCGGTGCTGGACTTCCTCGCGATCTCCACCGCCGACGTCGCATCGGTGTCGGAGCGCCGGACCGACCGCGCGCTCGACCCGGCGCGCAGCCACGGCCTTCCCCCGTTCCTCGCGCACGAGGTCGGTGTGGACTCGGGGCTGATGATCGCCCAGTACGCCGCCGCGGGCATCGTCTCCGAGCTGAAGCGGCTCGCCGTGCCGGCCTCGGTCGACTCCATCCCTTCCTCCGCGATGCAGGAGGACCACGTCTCGATGGGATGGGCCGCGGCCCGGAAGCTCCGCCGATCCCTCGACGGGCTCACCAGGGTCCTGGCGATCGAGATCCTCACCGGCGCCCGCGCGCTCGATCTGCGCGCGCCGCTGGAGGCGGGCCCTGCCACGGGCGCCGTCCGGGATCTCGTCCGCACGGTCGCCGCGGGCCCAGGACCGGACCACTACCTCTCACCCGACATGGAGGCCGTCACCGAGCTCGTCCGCTCCGGTGAGGTCGCCCGCACCGCGAAGGAGCACGCCGATGTCTGATTTCAGCGCCGGTTCCCGACCCGTCCGCGCCGCCCGCGGCAACGAGCGCACCGCCAAGAGCTGGGGGGCCGAGGCCGCCAAGCGGATGCTCATGAACAACCTCGACCCCGAGGTCGCCGAGCACCCGGAGGACCTCGTGGTCTACGGCGGCACCGGGCGGGCCGCGCGGAGCTGGGCGGCGTTCGACGCGATCGTGCGCACCCTCGACGAGCTCGAGCCGGATGAGACGCTCCTGGTGCAGTCCGGGAAGCCGGTCGGCGTCTTCCGCACGCACGAGTGGGCGCCGCGGGTGCTCATCGCCAACTCCAACCTCGTCGGGGACTGGGCCACCTGGCCGGAGTTCCGCCGACTCGAGGATCTCGGGCTCACGATGTACGGCCAGATGACGGCGGGGTCCTGGATCTACATCGGCACCCAGGGGATCCTCCAGGGCACGTACGAGACGTTCGCGGCGGTCGCGCGCTCCCTCGGCAGGGACTCCCTGCGCGGGACCCTCACCCTCACGGGAGGCGCAGGCGGCATGGGCGGGGCGCAGCCGCTCGCGGTCACCCTCAACGAGGGCGCCGTGCTCATCGTCGACGTCGACGAGTCCCGGCTCGCCCGCCGCGTCGCCCACGGCTACCTCGACGAGTACACCACCGATCTCGACACGGCGATCGCCCGCGTGGTCGCGGCGAAGGAGGCGGGGGAGGCGCTGTCCGTCGGCGTCGTCGGCAACGCCGCGGAGGTGTTCCCCGAGGTCCGCCGGCGCGGGATCGCCGTCGATGTCGTCACCGACCAGACCAGCGCCCACGACCCGCTCGCCTACCTGCCCGCTGGTGTCGCCTTCGAGGAGTGGAAGGCCGAGGCCGAGCGGGATCCCGCGGACTTCACCCGACGCTCCCGCGAATCCATGGCCGCGCACGTCGCCGCGATGGTCGCGTTCCAGGACGACGGGGCCGCGGTGTTCGACTACGGCAACTCGATCCGGGCCGAGGCGGAGCTCGGCGGCTTCGATCGCGCCTTCGCCTTCCCCGGGTTCGTCCCCGCCTACATCCGCCCGCAGTTCGAGGAGGGACGCGGGCCCTTCCGCTGGGTCGCGCTCTCCGGCGACCCCGAGGACATCTACAAGACCGACCGGGCGATCGCCGAGCTGTTCCCGGAGGACACGGCGCTGCACCGCTGGCTGGAGAAGGCGGCGTCGACCGTGCACTTCGAGGGTCTTCCGGCGCGCATCTGCTGGCTCGGCTACAAGGAGCGCCACCTCGCGGGTCTGCGGTTCAACGAGATGGTCGCCTCGGGGGAGCTGTCGGCCCCGATCGTGATCGGCCGGGATCACCTCGACTCCGGATCCGTCGCCTCGCCCTATCGCGAGACCGAGGCGATGAAGGACGGCTCCGACGCGATCGCCGACTGGCCGCTGCTGAACGCGCTGCTGAACACGGCGTCGGGCGCCTCCTGGGTGTCGTTGCACCACGGTGGCGGCGTCGGGATCGGCCGTTCCCTTCACGCCGGCCAGGTGACGGTCGCCGACGGGTCGGAGCTTGCCGCGCAGAAGCTGGAGCGGGTCCTCACCAACGACCCGGGGACGGGCGTCATGCGCCACGTCGACGCCGGCTACGAGCACGCGCGCGACATCGCCCGCGAGCGCGGCCTCACGGTGCCGATGGGCCTCTGACGCGGGCTCGGGGCTCGGAGGTGGGCTCGTGGTCGGGGCCGGGGTCGGGCAGCCGGGGTCCGTGTCTCACTTCTGGTTGCAGATCGGCCTCGGAGGGAACAGAATCCGGGACACGGTCCGCGAGAAGTGGGACACGGGTCGCGGAAATCGGGACATGTCAAGAGGTCCGGGTCGGGCAGGGCAGAGCGGGAGACCAGGGAGGATCGGATCATGCGGACGCTGATCACGAACATCGGTGAGCTGACGACGAACGTCGAAGCCGGTGGTGACCCGTGCGGCACCATGAGAGACGCCGCCGTCCTCATCGACGGCGAGCGGATCGTCTGGGTCGGGACGGCCGACGAGGCGGAGGCGGCATCGGCGTCGTTGTCGGAGTCGGAGCCGGCATCGGCGCAGGTCGACGGTCCCGTCGAACGGATCGATGCCGGGGGCGCCGCGGTGATCCCGGGCTTCGTCGACAGCCACAGCCATCTCGTCTTCGGCGGCGACCGTGCGGCGGAGTTCGAGGCCCGGATGGCGGGGCAGAAGTATGCCGCGGGAGGCATACGGTCAACCGTCGCGGCGACGCGTGCGGCCTCGGACGAGGAGCTGCGCGTCCGTCTGCACGCCTTCATCGCCGAGCTGCACGCTCAGGGCACGACAACGGTGGAGATCAAGAGCGGCTACGGACTGGACGTCGAGACCGAGGAGCGCCTGGTCCGGCTCGCGGCGGAGGTCACCCCCGAGGTCACGTTCCTCGGCGCGCATGTGGTGCCTGCGGAGTACGCGGATCGTCCGGACGACTATGTCGATCTCGTCACAGGGTCGATGCTCGACGCCTGCGCCCCGCACGCGCGGTGGATCGATGCGTTCTGCGAGACCGGGGCGTTCACGGTCGATCAGTCCCGCCGTGTCCTGGAGGCGGGGATCGCGCGGGGCCTCGTGCCGCGCCTCCACGCCGGCCAGCTCGGTCCGGGCGACGGGGTGCGCATGGCCGTCGGGCTGGGCGCCGCCTCCGTCGATCACGGCACGTTCCTGACCGAGGAGGACATCGCGGCGCTCGCCGCCTCCGAGACCGTGCTGACCCTCCTGCCGGGCGTGGAGTTCTCCACCCGGCAGCCGTATCCGGATGCCCGTCGTCTCATCGACGCCGGCGTCACCGTCGCGATCGCCTGCGACACCAACCCCGGATCGAGCTTCACCTCGTCCATGCCGTTCTGCATCGCGGTCGCCGTGCGGGACATGCGGATGACGGTGGCCGAGGCGGTCTGGGCGGCCACGGCCGGGGGAGCGGCGGCGCTCCGCCGGGACGACATCGGACGGATCGCGCCGGGCATGCGGGCCGACCTCGTGCTCCTCGCCGCGCCGACCAGGGTGCATCTGGCCTACCGCCCCGGGGTTCCGCTGGTCTCCCGCGTGTGGAAGGACGGCACGGTCGTCGCCTGACCCGCGGAACGCCTTCACGCTGCGGAATCCTGGCCGGACGCTGTTGAATCCTGGTCCGCGCTGCGGAACCCTGTTCGCGCTGCGGAGATATCCCCAGCGTGAACAGCATTCGGCAGCGTTGATCCCGTCCTCCGGATGTTGCGGTGAACTGAACGGTTGTTGTCGCCCTCGGCGGCAACCTGCTGCCCGGCCTCGCAAACCACACCTTGATCGCCGCCATCCTCCTCGCGACGGGGCGGTTCCTCTGACTGTGGCCCTCGCCCTGAGCGTCGTCACTGCAGCCATCGGCTTCTCGTACATAGAGATCGGAAGTAGGCTGACCGAACGACTTCACACCTCCCGGCGCCCTTTCGGGTCGGGCCTCTCAGGCAGAACACTCTAGGGGGACTGTGGACATGAACAGAATCTTCCTTACAGGCAGCACGGGACTCATCGGGGGTGCAATTCGACGACTGGCGCAGCGCACTCCCGGTATTTCGCTTCGGGTCTTGGTCCGAACGGCGGACAGTCGAGACTTCGAGGGCTCGGAGACGGTAGTAGGCGACCTGCTAGAGCCGAGCTCGTTACGAGATGCGATGCGCGACTGCGACGTGCTGGTTCACGCCGCCTCCTATCTGGGCGAGGACCCGGCGCTTCAGAAAGCAACGAACGTGGCGGGAACTGAAGCGTTGTTGTGGGAAGCAAAGCGGGTGGGTGTCCGGACGATCATCTCGTTCAGCAACACAGCGGTATATGGTCGCACTGAGCTTTCCGGGCAATCCGTTCTGCAGCTTCGCCCCGACCCGCTGTCTCTCCTGAGTCGCACTCGGCTCGCGGCAGACATGTTGGTCGCTGAGGCGGGGGGCTTGATTCTCCGCACGAACGTCGTCTACGGCAGGGGCGACCGGTTGGTCGTCCCGTCGCTTGTCGCATTCACTCGTCGTCTCGGCGCGCTGGTCGATGGCGGACGCTCGCGTATCTCGGTGATACGCGCAGACCAGCTGGCCGCGGTGGTGCTCGGCCTCGTTGGACGATCTTCGTCGGAGCCTGTGCGCGGCGTTCTCCATACAGCTTTGCCTGCGCCCGTTACGGTGCGCGATGTTCTGACGATGGCTGCCACGCCCTTGGCGTGGACGTTGCCTTCTGTGACCGTGTCCGCCGCGGAAGCAAGTGCTCAACGTGCGAGGTCTGGAGTTTCTGCGGGTCAACTGGCGATGGTGAGTCAGGATCGCTGGGTAGACAGCCAGGAGATCTGGGACCTCTCCGGAGTGCAGGCACCTGAGGGCGTTGCGCTAGACGATGCCGCGATCCAGTGGTATCAACAGACGGTCGCTGAATGATCGCGGTTCGAGGGAGGTGTGGCATGTTGCCATGGGGGTGAATGACTCCAGGAACCGGGTGAAGGGGAGCGCGACACTTGTCAGGAGATGATGAACAGCATGAAAAGATCGGACTCGTCCGAAGCAGAGACAAGGGCGCCCAAGGGGCGTAAACCGCAACAGCTTCGGGGGCACATGCGGCGCCAGTCGCTCATCGAGGGTGCCGCTCGTGTGTTCGAGCGGGTGGGCTACGGTGCGGCCAGTCTAAGCGACATCGTGCGTGAGGCTGATTCCTCTCCAGGATCATTGTATTTCTATTTCAAGTCGAAGAAGGAGATTGCGCTCGCGATCATTCAGGAACAGAATGCTCGCACCGCTGCGGTGCTTCTCGATGACCCTGGATGTAGCGCGATCGCTGTTCTCATCCTGTCTTCTGCGGAGATAATCGATCAGTTGATCGTCGACCCAGTCGTCAGTGCCGGTATTCGACTCTCGTTGGAGCAGGGAACGTTCTCGGAGCCGACCGCAGACTATTACCGTGAGTGGATCGATTCCGTCTCCGCGCTATTTCAGCGAGCGAAGGACGAAGGCGAGATCGTCGACGACTTCACCCCAGAAGAACTCGGCCGTACGCTCGTTCCGTATTTCACCGGCGTGCATGTGGTCTCTAATGTGATGTCGGACAGGAAGAACGTATACTCCGCTCTGGATCCGATGTGGCGCGTACTGATCGGTGCCGCCGTCGCGCCAGAACGTCGAGCCAACCTGCTAGACCTCGTGCATCGGCGTTTTTCAGCCAGCCAACCGAAAAGGCCAAGAAACGGTCCGATGGATTAGAGGGCTACCGCGGACTCGATAGCGAAACCGAACAGGTCGGGGACAGTGACGTTGACACTGTGGAACTCTTGGCGATCGACAGCGACCACTCGATCACTGACGACACGCATGCAGCTCTCCGTGGTGGTGAAAGCAGCAGAGTCGCGGGGTATTCTCCTATTGATCGAAACGTGACGCATCCAAAGGTTGGGTGTCATATCTCGATCCACGTTTTGTCGTGCGTAAAGAAGGATCTGCGCCATCTGTCCAGCTAGAACCAGCGCGTCCACAAAAGTCGCTGACGGTCGGTACGCTGCTTCCAGTCCCGTCGTAGGACCGGACTCTGCGTGCAAGTCGAGGGAACAAAGTAGCCGACCCCGCTCGGCTTCCAGCCACAGCACGCGTCCGTCATGACGATTCTCTCGGTGGCTGTCGATATGCGGCTGAGTCGGGCAAGGAGACGGCGTTTTCCGGAGAGGGCCGGCTGCGCTGTGACGTACCGCTGTTACAACCCTCATCGGCCCGATCCTGTGTGTCAGGACCGTGCGAACGTCGTTCTTCTTTCCCATAGATCGCGCACTCAAGGAAGAAGACAGAGGCACCGCGCGGGTCGTATCCAACGGGGTTGTTCCCGCTCGAATGGTGAATCTCTCGATCCATGCATTCCGGAGAACGTTGACGGAGAGCGGCAACGTGCTCGCGAGGTACGTCTCACTCATCCCCGCTGCGAGGATCGCCGCGTCGATCGTACTCAGGTGCGGTACGCGGGCGACTCCTGCCTTCTGCGACCAATCGGCCGAGTAGGAAACATTCGCATATGCATTTAGCACGTCGCCAACCAGTTCCAGCCCTTCGAGCACGTAGGAGGTGCGACGATAGCCAGTGCCGAAATACCGCCGATGGGCAGGGCCGAGGAAGGAATCGAACGTGCGTGACCCCGTGTGGTCGTTGCTACTTGATGCGCAGGTTGTAAACGGCATCCTTGGCAGTCCTCTCTCCCCCTCTTTTAGCGCTAAATCGAGCCGTGCCACTTGTTCGTGACGAGCACTTGTGGGCGATTCGCCCTCCGATTGGTCGTACTTGCGCGGATCATCGGCGCCGCCCCACCGTCTTGAATCTAGTCACGGAGAAGTTCGCTCGGTGCGACGCGTGTGGCCACGAGAGCGGGGAACAGGGCACTCATGAACCCCAGTGCTCCAGCGGCTGCCGGAAGGATCAGCAACAACGGGGGGATATAAAATAGAGGGAATGAGTACATGCCTATGATTGCCGAGACCACTGTCCCGAGCAAAAGTCCAACCAGCCCTGACAACAATCCCACGATCGTACCTTCCGCTACGATCTGACCAGAGACAAAAGGCCTTCCATATCCAAGAGCCAGGTAGAGCCCCATCTCGTGTCGACGCTCTGTGAGGGACGCGAATGTGGTTGCTGCGAGGGTGAGGAAGGCGGTCAGAGTTGCAATGATGCCGATTAGGCCGGTGAGGCTATTTCCGCGTTCCAATATCTCGGCGCGTAGTTCCCGCGCGCTGGGAGGACTTAGAACACTGACGGTAGAAGGGTCCGCCGGAAATAAGGCCAGAGCGACCCAGTTCTGGAACTTCGAGGAGACATCGCCACGGGTAGAAACAGTGAGGACACGGTTACTCGGCCGGTAGCCGGCTGAGTCCGCTGCCGCAGGCGGAAAAATGATGCTTGCCGAAATCCACGCCTCATCACTCGTCACGATGCCGAGCACAGAGAAGACCTGTCCATTGATAACCACCGGCCCGGCCTCGACCCCAGGATAGTTAAGTTCTCGGGCGAGGCGAGCGCCAAGATACACGGCGTTGTCGAGGGAGTTGACAACCGTGTCAGTGCCTATCCCTCCAGATCTTGCGGTGGCTGATGCAACACGCAGTCCGCTTGGGGTGGCCACGCCAACGGATGACTCAACGGTCTGTGAGGATCTTGGATTGGTGATGACCGCTGAGCCTGCCGTGCGATCCGGAGAGACGAGCGTCCCCGCTGCTATCACCTGCTGGCTCTCCCACATGTTCGCGAGGAGCGTCGCTTCCCCGAGGCTCCAGGCTCTCGCAGGCAAAAGTGCTATCACGCTTGAGCTAACGGACGAGTCGAGTCGAGAACTGACGGTCTCTGAGGAGCCCACCGAGACAGAGGAGAGAACGACGAGTGCCCCGACTCCTGCTGCGATGACGATCAGTGAAACAAGATTGCGCCGCCACCTACGCATCACAGACTTCAGCGACAAACGCATCGACTCAAGCATCGGCCGGTCCCTCGGTCTTTCCGTCCCGAACTTTGATCTGCCGAGAGCATCGTGCGGCCAACTGCTCGTCGTGCGTGATTATGACAACCGCTGATTTCGGTGAGGCGGAACGGAGCAGTGCACCAACGACGATCTCGCCATTCGCGCTGTCGAGATTCCCTGTCGGCTCATCGCACAGCAAGAGCCGTGGACGACGGACGAGAGCGCGGGCGATCGCGACACGCTGTTGCTCCCCGCCCGAAAGCGTCTTAGGGAACGCGCTCGCATGGCCTTCGAGGCCAAGTTCGACAAGCTGCTGTCGTACTAGATCACGCCGCCGAGAATGAGGCATGTCTCGATAGTGAAGCCCTAGCATCACGTTTTCAAAGACTGTGAGGTGGGCTATCAGATGAAACGCTTGAAAGATGAAAGAAAGCTCCGACCGTCGAACCATCTCGACATCGGCTGACCGCATTGTCGAGACGTCGCGCCCTAGAACTCGGAGATGACCTTCCTGTGGCTTTTCCAACAGTCCGAGAAGAGTAAGCAGGGTGGTCTTCCCTGATCCGCTCGGTCCGATGATTGCGACAGATGAACCAGCGTCGACGTGGAATGTTGCAGACCGAAGCCCTTGTTCGTCCGGGGGGAAGACTAGGCGTGCTCCCACTGCCTCAATGAGTGCGACACCTGAGGTAGAAGAGGCGGCGGACTCAGCCAAGGAGCACGACCTGCATTCCAGCGATCAAGCCGTCGCCACTCACTGCGCAATATCCTCCCGAGCACATATCCACTCGAACCGGGATGTCCGGTGCGGAGCTGTTCCGATCTGATGGCTTCTCTCGTAGGAAGGACTTTCCATTGTCGGACTCACGAACGGCGGTTGCTGGCACGCGGAAACCTTCCGGAGATGTCGCTTCGACGAGAACCTGAGCGCTGTCGGGGAGGCCTGCCACTCCCTCTTCCGGGAGGTCGAGCAGTGAGTACCACGACTCTGTCTCTTCTTTCGGCTCCTCCGATTCAGGATCCTCATTCCTGACAAAGGGTGTAATGGAATCGCCAACGGTGCCGGAGAGCTCCGCGCCTTCTTTCGTCCGGATAGTCACCGTGAGGCCGGTCAACGCTTGGCCTGACGTGTCCGAAATTGCAATTGTTGTGGCCTGTGAGATTAGCGTGCATTTCAATGTGTCTGCAAGCTGGCCTAGGCGACCACATTGCGTGCCGACAACGACCGGAGTCGAGGCCACGAATACGTATCGAGACAAAGGAAGGCCTGCTTCCTCCCAATTTAATGTCTGAACTCCGGTGCTTGTTATCAGAGGTTCGCCACGACTTTCATAAAGCTCACTCAGGGCTAACGCTGTCGAGGGCCCGAAAACTCCGTCATCGTCGTAAATGGAATAATCCCTATCGCGAAGATAGTCTTGAAGCTGTCTAACATCACTTCCTTCCATTCCCCCGCTGAGGCTGCGATAAGCGGGGGTCTCGCCTTGAATAATCATCACTGGCTTCTCATCTATCGCGACAAGCATATCTCCCTCATTCAGCACGGCATTTTTGCCCAACGCTGCGCTAGTAACGACGCCGGCACCAAATTGCGATGAAGGTATTTCAAGAGAAAATGACGGTGATGTGTGAACCCCCACAGAGACCAATCGTTCTACCGACCCTAGCTCAACTGTCGCTAGGACCGGAGGCGCCTCTTCGGGGGATTTTTGAGTTGTCTGGAAGTTTTGTACTCCAGTCATAATGAGCAGCGCTGCGCAGAGGGCAGCAATGACGATGGCAGCGCACACTGCGCCGATGCCTATCGCGACGGGAGTTCGAGTAACCCTGCCCATGCTACTTGTTGATGATCTCGATCGCACGGTCCTTCACTAGCTTCAACTCCTCCTGCATGGCAAGCAGTTTTCCCTCGTTCGCGCGAAGCCAGTCGGACGCTGTGTGTGCAAATGACTCCGCCACAGCATCACGGAGCCCGATATCTTGTTGACACTCAAAGTCGGCGAGTGCAAGCTGCTGCTCGGCCTGGCCGGGAGGGTCACCAGGTGCGCGGTATCCGCCGAACATCTGCTCGGCAGTGTCTTGCACGCCGAGACCGTCCACTTTGTATCCCTGCTGCTTCATGCACTCCTCGAAGTCTGGTATGAGTGCCTTGAGCCTCGCGTCTCTATCGGAAGCGCCTTCGCCAGCGGCAGATAGGTACTCGTTCACGAGGGCAAGGAAGGACAATGCGGCGTCAACGGAACCGTAGATCTCCGTTTGTGCCTCCGCAATACACCCTTCTCGAGAGGTGGATATCACGGTTCCGTTGCCAAGCTGGACTTCTGCTTTCTCTCCGCCGTCCGGTCCGAGCAGTGCCAGATAGTATTTCTCACGCTCTGTGCCGGTGAGGTTGTCCTCCCACTCTTGGATGACTTCTCCACCATCCGAGATAGTGGATGTATAGCCGAGGCGCTTCGCCTCATCGGCAGTTGTGAATATATTTGATAGACCAAAGGTCAAAGAGGGGGATGATCCTGCTCGCGAGTCAAACGGCATATCGATACCCGCCCGGCGAATGCAGTCGTGAATGCTAATCGACTCCGCAATCTCGATCTCGGGCGGGAAGTCCGTCAAAGTTGATGCTGCACGCAATGTCTCCTCAGAAACTGCTTCGGATTGGGGAGAATCTGAGCATCCTGTGATTGTCAACAGCAGAGTCAGTCCCACTACCGCGGTGATATTGCGGTAGCGGGACTGGAGATTGCGATTTACCACCTTCTTGCGATCAGGCGCGGTAGTGGTCCAGGACATTGTTATTGCCGCTGTAGGTCGTGATCTCGCCCCCAGCGGAGATATACATGATGGTCTGCTCCTGACCCCATGCGGTGTTGTTCTGCGCGTTGTATCCGCGGCTGGTGTTGTTGTCAGTGGAGTTTGTCACGTCATCGGGCACCTCGACGAAGTCCGTCGCCGCACCTGCCCACATGGTGCCGCCGAAGTCGTTCCCATCATAGGAACAGATATTGCCGGCGTAGCAGGTGGCAGCCGCATTAGCGGGTGCTGCCCCGAGCAGCGCAAGGCCTGCCACTGTGGCGAGAGTGATTCCAGCTGGAATAGATTTCTTCATTGATCTCTCCTTGCTTTTCAGGTAGGTAGTTCGTCTCGGCCTTGCCTGCGTTACCCGCCGAACTGCAATGCCCCATGCGGGACAAGCGCGTCTTTCTTCTTTCGTGTGAAACAGGTCCGCCGTTTCGATCAGAATACAAGGTGAACGTTCAACTTTGCAAGGTTCGGATGAGGTCCGATGAGGATCTGGCGGATCGCGCCATGCTGGGTGCTGAGGAGGTCAGCAGCGCAAGCCAGGCAGTCGGTCCGTTGCTGGTCGGCCTCGTCTTTCTCGCCGGCATGGGTTTCTGAGATCCACGGGCACCTGCTCGTTCCGTGCCCGTGAGGTACTGGACCAGGTCGAGCGCGGTCCTCTGGTTCGGGCTGTCGGCAGAAGGGAGTCGACACCCGGGCGGTCGTTCTACATCGCTCCGGCTATCCCGCTGCCTTTTCAATGACTATGGTGGAGCTGCGCACAAGGCGCAGCTCCACCATCAGCATCCAGCTCGAATCCCTACGTAGGCGGAGTCTCCGGGGTGATCCTGGGTCGGTTCGTGCACGTGGTCACGGAGCGGGCGAGCGAGGGCGGCATGCGGATGCTTGTCTATATGGCGCGCACCCCGGAGTACGAGACCGCCCGGTTGCCGAGCTCTCTGAGGGCGGGGAGATCGATGCGGCGATCACTACGGGCGCCTTCCACGGCGCCCCGGGATCCGATGGCTGGGGAGAGGGCGGGCTTCCGTGCCGTCCGGCGGGCTCCGCCCCGCCTCGTCGGATCCGGCCTTCGAGGTCCGTCGAGCGCCTAACGTGGAACGCATGGCACGAATCCTCATCATCGGCGGTCACGGCAAGATCGCCCTGCTCCTGGAACCCCTCCTCAGCGCTCGCGGCGACGAGGTCACCGCCGTCATCCGCGATCCGAGGCACGCGCAGGAGATCCGCGAGACCGGCGCGGAGCCCCTGGTTTTCGACGTCGAGCACGAGGACCGGGCGGCTTTCGCCCGCCTGATCGCCGGACACGACGCCGTGGTCTGGTCGGCCGGTGCGGGCGGAGGGTCGGCGGATCGGACCCGTGCGGTCGACCAGGACGCCGCCATCCGCTCGATGGACGCGGCGGACGATGCGGGCGTGCGCCGGTTCGTCATGGTGTCGTACTTCGGCGCCTCGCCGAATCACGGCGTCGACCCGTCGGACTCCTTCTACACGTATGCCGAGGCGAAGGCCGCGGCGGACGAGCACCTCCGGGCCACGACCCTGGACTGGACGGTGCTGGCCCCGAGCCGGCTCATCGACGAGCCGGCCACCGGCCTGATCGACGCGACGGCCGCGGCATCCGGCGAGGTCTCGCGGGCGAACGTGGCCCAGGTGATCGCGCAGACCCTCCTCGACGACACGACGATCCGTCGCACGATCCGCTTCAACGACGGCGCCGTGCCGGTCGCCCAGGCCCTGACGCTCTAGCAGCCCGCCCCGCGTTGCGCTTTCCGGCTTGCGCTGCGCTTCCCGGTTCGCGCTGCGCTTCCCGGTTCGCGCTGCACTTCCCGGTTCGCGCTGCACTTCCCGGTGGTCGCGCTGTCGTTCTCTGCTCACGCTGCGTGAATAACCGCAGCGTGAGCGGAAAACGACAGCGCGACGGAAAGGACAGCGCGAGCCGGGACGAGCAGCAGCGCGGGGGTCAGTGCAGGATCAGCGGGGGTCAGCGCAGGGCGAGGGCGGCGAGGAGCTCCAGCACGCACAACGCGGCGAGGCGGACGGTGCGGGCGTCCTCGGCGTCGGCCGTCGCATCCACCTCGGCGATGTCGGCGGAGACGAGACAGTCGTCGCCGGCGAGCGCGCGGACGAGGCCGCGCAGCTCCCATGCCGCGAACCCGCCGGGCACGCTCGCGGGGCAGCCCGGCGTGGCGGCGCGGTCGCACGCATCCACATCGATGTCCAGATGGATCCGGGAACCGGAGCCAGAACCAGAGCCAGCACCAGAGCCAGGCTGGGGGCCGGCGCCGGCGATCTCCAGAGCCTCGGCCGTCACATCGGCGATCCCGCGGCGGCGGACCTCATCGAGCGTGATGACGCGGATGCCCCAGTCGGCGGCGCGCCGGGCGTAGGCGGCGGAGTTCGCGAAGTCGGCGATGCCGATCTGCACGATCCGGCGCGGGTCGATCCTGGCCCCGTCGGGGGCGTCCTCCACGAGACGACGGACCGGGGAGCCGTTGGAGACGCCGTCGCGGAGGTCGAAGTGGGCGTCGATCGTGATGAGCCCCGTGGCCCCCGACCCCTGGGCGACCGGATAGGTGAGGGAGTTGTCCCCGCCGAGGGCGATGACGAGGCGCGTGGCGGCGGCGAGCTCCGCGGTCCGCGCGATCGTCCGCACGATGCCCTCGTCGCCGTCGGGCTCGTCCACATCGCCGGCGTCGACGATGCGCAGGGCCTCGTCCAGATCGATCGCGGGCGGGCCCATGAGCGCGGGGCTGTAGCGGCGCAGGGCCTCGCGGATCGCGGCGGGCGTGGCGTGGGCGCCGGTCGGCGACAGGGAGGTGCGCCACGTCGGGACGCCGAGGATCGAGGCGTCGGCGCTGCTCTGCGGATCGAAGGAGGGCCAGCCGCCGCCTCGGGGCCAGAGAGGGTCGTGCGAGAGGGCCAAGGGCGTGCTCCGTTCTGTGCGAGGCGGATCCGGTGTACGGGGATGCGAGGCAGGGCGTGACGAGCGGGCGGAGGTCAGACGCTCGGGATGATCGCGTGGGCGATCGTGAAGATCAGCACTCCCGCGATGGCGCCGACGACGGTGCCGTTCAAACGGATGTACTGCAGGTCGCGGCCGACCATGAGCTCGATCTTCTCGGTCGTCTCGGCCGGGTCCCAGCGCTCGACGGTGTTCGTGATGATCGAGGCGATGTCGTGGCGGTAGCGGTCGACGAGGAAGACGGCGGCCTCGGTGGCCCAGCCGTCCACCCGGCGCTGGAGCCCCTGATCCGTCGCCAGGCGCCCGCCGATGTCCGCGAGCGCCTGGGCCGCGCGGCGGCGCAGTCCGCTCTCGGGGTCGGCGAGGGCGGTCAGCAGCCCGTTCTTGGCGGTGTTCCACGCCTCGGCGGCGAGGGCGCCGACGCGGGGGCTGTCGAACAGGGCCGCCTTCGCGTTCTCCAGCCGCGCGCGGGTGGAGGGGTCGTGCTGCAGGTTCTCGGCGAGCCGGGCGAGGTAGCCGTCGATCGCGCGCCGTGCGGGATGGTTCGGATCGGCCTGCACGGCCCGGACGAATCGCAGCGCCTCGTTGTAGGCGGTCTCGTCGACGAAACGGTGCGCGAGCCGCGGGACCCAGGACGGGAGGCGGCGGGAGATGAGGCCGGTGAAGACCGCCGCGTTCCCGTCCAGCCAGGTCGCGATGCTGTCCACGGCGAGATCGACCGCGCCGTGGTGGGCCTCGGCGTCGACGATCCGCTCCAGCCATGCGCCCGCCGGCGTCCCCCACTCCGGCTCGACGAGGTGCTCGCGGGCGAGGTCGGCGATGAGGTCGCGGACGTCGTCGTCGCTGAGCGCGCGCAGCACGGCTGCGGCCACCGTCGCCCCCTCCGAGGCGACGCGTTCGGCGTGGGCCGGCTGTCGCAGCCATTCGCCGAGGCGGAGCGAGAGCGCGGTCTCGCCCAGTCGGGTGCGCACGACCTCGGCCGAGAGGAAGTTCGTCTCCACGAACTCGCCGAGGGTCCGCCCGATCTCGTCCTTGCGGTTCGGGATGATCGCGGTGTGCGGGATCGGCAGA
Source organism: Microbacterium resistens (assembly GCF_031456305.1). Classification (GTDB taxonomy): domain Bacteria; phylum Actinomycetota; class Actinomycetes; order Actinomycetales; family Microbacteriaceae; genus Microbacterium; species Microbacterium resistens_A. The sequence continues at coordinate 386,026 of NZ_JAVDUM010000001.1, read as the reverse complement.
CCGAGCGGGCGGCGGAACAGTGCGGTCACGGCGAACCAGTCGGCCAGCGCGCCGACCATCCCGCCCTCGGCGGCGGCGCGCACGTAGGAGAGCCAGGGCAAGCGCCCCTGCAACCAGAACGCGAGGACGAAGACGACGGCCATGAAGACGAGGGCGGCCAGCGCGACGGCCTTCATGCGCCGGAGGGCGCGGAGGCGCTCCCGATCGGCGTCGGACAGCAGCGCGATCGATGCGGACGGCATGCGCTCATCCTTCCACGCCCCGCGCTCGTGGAGATGATCGAGGGGCATCATGCGGCAGATGCACGGATCGTCCGGCCGGTGCGCGACTCGCGCTCGGCTCCCGTGCGGCAGGGCGCGGTAGCCTCGGAGCGTGATCGAAGACATCAAGAAGCGCGCTCTGCACCGTGCGAGCATCCTCGAGGGACAGCTCCGCGGCGTGACGCGGATGATCGAGAACGAGGACTACTGCATGGACATCATCACGCAGTCCCGGGCGATCCAGCGCTCGCTCGAGTCCCTCAACCGCCTCCTGCTCGAGAATCACATGCGCACGCACGTCGTGCACATGTTCGACGCGGGCGGCGAGGAGCGCGACAAGGCCGTGGACGAGATCCTCAAGGCCTTCGACTTTCAGGGCAAGTAGCCTCTCCGGCGCCGCTGGTCCGGTGCCGGTTCATCGGCCCGGTTTGCGGGCCGGCCCGGCCCGGCTCGGCCTGGCCCCGCCCGGCCCGGTTCGGTTCGCTGGCCCGGCTCACTCTGGTCGGATCGATGCACCGTGGTCGGATGGATTCGCGGTTCCGGGCCGACGGAAGTGCATCGGGCCGACAGACTTGCGCCCACGACCATGGGGGAGAACCTCCGGAGGGCCGCGCGGGTGTCAGGAGTCGAACCCCATTCCGAGGGCGTCCAGTGTCCGCAGGAGCGGTCCGCGGCGGCCCTCGCGATGGTCGGTGCGGTCGAGTGCGGCCCTGGTCAGGTTGATCCCGATCGAGGCGGCGGGCTCCGGCGGGAACGGGATCGGACGCTCGCGCACCATCCGCAGCCGGGTGCGCTCGGTCTCCTCGCCCGAGAGGCGGTCGAGCATGACGTCCGCGGCGAAGCGGGACGCTCCGACGCCGAGCCCGGTGAAGCCCGTGGCGTAGGCGACCCGGCCCTTGCGCGCGATGCCGTAGAAGGCGCAGAACCGGCTGCAGGTGTCGATCGCGCCCGCCCAGCGATGGGTGAAGCGCAGCCCCTCCAGCTGCGGGAAGGTTGTGAAGAAGTGCGCGGCGAGACGCCGGTGGCTCGCCATCCGATCCTCGTAGCGGGGTCGCACCCGACCGCCGAAGTGGTAGACCGCGTCGTAGCCGCCGAAGAGGATGCGGTCATCGGCGCTGAGGCGGTAGTAGTGGAACTGGTTGGCGCTGTCGCCGATGCCCTGGCGGTCGGACCAGCCGATGGAGGCGAGCTGCGCGGAGGAGAGCGGCTCGGTCATCAGGACGTAGTCGTACACCGGGACGGTCATGAGTCGGTTGCGGCGGAGGAGCGAGGGGAACACGTTGGTGCCGAGCGCCACCTGATCCGCGATGACCCGACCGTCGGCGGTCTCCAGGGTGAGCGGCCCCGATCCGTCGCCGTCCAGCCCTCGCACCAGGGAGCGCTCGAAGATCTCCACGCCCAGCTCGACGGCGACGCGTGCGAGCTCCTGCCCGAGCTTGGCGGGATGGAGGATCGCGGCCCCCTCCCTGTCCCAGGCGCCGGCGAGGTAGGTGTCCGAGTGCACTGCGGCGCGGACGGCGTCCTGGTCGAGGAAGCCCTCCTCCTCGCGGAGCCACTCGACCTGGTGCGGCTCGACGGCGACGCTGAGCTCGCCGGTGCGCTCGAAGTCGGCGTCGATGCCGTAGCGATGGATCGTCTCCTCGATCTCGTCGAGGTTGCGCCGGCCCAGGTCGTCGAGCCGGTCGATCTCCTCGGGCCAGCGATTCACTCCGTTCTCACGCCCGTGGGTCAGGCTCGCCTCGCAGAAGCCGCCGTTCCGGCCGGAGGCCGCCCACGCGATCCGCGACGCCTCGAGGATCACGACCCGGAGGCCGGGATCCCGCTCCTTGGCCCTGATCGCCGTCCAGAGGCCGGTGTACCCGCCGCCGACGATCGCGAGATCGGCCCGGATGGTGCCGGTGAGGCGCGGGTGCTCGGCTCGGGCGATATCGTCGAGCCAGAACGTCGCGAACGCGGTTCCCTCCAGTGCGTGATCGACGACGCTCGCCTGCGGCGGGCGGCGCTCGAAGACGGTGGTTCCCATGGATGCTCCTCGGTCGACGGGGCGGACTCAGCGGACGTGGGTTCTCAGCGGACGCCGGTTCGGCGGGCCGAGGTCATCTCGTGCCCCAGTTGTAGTGCTGCTTGAGCAGGCGGGAGTACACCAGCGTCTCGGTCGTGGAGACCCCCGGAATGGTCCGGATCCGCGTGCCGAGGAGGTCGAGGAGGTCGGCATCGCTCTCGCAGACGACCTCGGCGAGCACGTCGAAGCGTCCGAGCGTGACCACGACGTAATCGATCTCGGGGATCGCGGCCAGCGCCTCCGCCACGGCCACGGCGTCGCCGGTCACCTGGATGCCGATCATCGCCTGGCGGAGGAACCCGAGCTGCAACGGGTCGGTGACGGCGACGATCTGCATCACCCCGGACTCGGTGAGCCGCTGCACGCGCTGCCGTACCGCCGCCTCGCTGAGGCCGACCACGCGGCCGATGTCGGCATAGGAGCGGCGTCCGTCCTCCTGCAGCACTTCGATGATCGTCTTGGAGACGTCGTCCAGCGTCGGGGTCTTGGGCTTCGATGCCATCTGCCGATCGTCGCATCGATGCGGATGCCGCACAACCGATTCCGTGGAGCTCTCCGCCTCCTTCCGCGGAACTCGTGGAAAGAGCGCTGTGTGGCGGACCTGTTCGGTCCTCTCGGCCCTCGGAAGGCTTGTTCAGCCCTCGACGGGTCCGAGCCAGGCGCTGGCCGCCGTGGAGTGCGCGGACTCCGGGTCGGACGGATGGAACATCCCCGCGAGCACGTCCCGGTAGAGGCGCGACAGTTCGTTCCTGGTGAAGTACGACCCGCCGCCCGCCACCAGCATCGCCTGGTCCGCGACCTGCTTGGCCATCACGACGGCGCGGTGCTTGACGCCGGAGAGGAGGGTGAACCAGCGCGGTCCGTGGTCGACGAGCGCGTCCACGTCTCGCGCGAGCGCGGCGATCTGTGGGGGGAGGGCGTCGTAGGCGAGGGCCATGTCGGCGACGCGCCAGCGGATGTCCGGATCCTGCGCATAGGTCGCGCCGGTCCGCTTGGAGCGCCGGGACAGCGCCGTCTCCACCGAGAGGTCGATCGCACGCCGGGCGATGCCGGTGTACACCGACGCGAGGAGGATCTCGAACACGGAGAAGATCCCGAACACGATCGGATCCGGGTTGGGGCCGGGATCGATGCGGCGGACGACCCGATCCGCCGATGCCGTCGCGCCGTTCAGGCGGGTGGTGCGGCTCTGCGTGCCGCGCATGCCAAGCGTGTCCCAATCGTCGCCGGTGACCACCTCCTCGGTGCGCTCGACGAAGGCGAAGACCAGCTTCGGTGCGTCGGGACCGGTGGTGTCGAGCCCGTGGAGGCCGAGCCGGGTCCAGACCGGGGCGAGCGAGGTGAAGATCTTCGTCCCGGTGAAGGCATAGGAGCCGTCGGCGCCCGGCACGGCGTCCGTGTCGCTGCCGAAGAGCACCAGGTCGTTGCCGCCCTCGCTGATTCCGAAGGCGAAGACCTCGCCATCGACCGCCTCGTCCTGCACGAACTCGAGCCCGGGGACCCCGCGGTCCGAGAAGACCTTGGCGACGCCCGTCCAGACCAGGTGCATGTTGATCGCCAGTGCCGTCGCGGGCGACGCCGATGCCAGGCGCTGCTGCAGCAGAGACGCCTCGACGAGCCCGAGTCCCGCCCCGCCGCGGGAGGTCGGGACGAGGATCGAGAGGTACCCGGCCTCGCGCAGCTCGTCCAGATCCTGCTGCGGGAACGTGTTGTCCCTGTCGTGGATCGGCGCACGCTCGCGGATGCGCTCCAGCAGGTCGTCGGGCAGGTACGCGGCGGGATCGAACACCATGTTCCGAGCCTAGTTCCCGCCTCGGACACCGGGCCTTTGGCTCTTTGTGATCTCCGGCGCTTGGGCTCAATAGGTCGGATCGATGCACTCTGGTCGGCCAATATCCCCGGATCGGTCCGACAGGAGTGCATCCATCCGACGGGACGATGAATCGGGCCGGAGGATCCGCGGGTGCCGGCTACCGGGTGCCGGGTGCCGGCTACCGGGTGCCGAGTGCCGGGTGCTGGCTGCTGGGCGAGGTCAGGGGCTGACAGCGCGTCGGGCGATTGCACTCTGGTCGGCCGATATCCCCGGATCGGTCCGACAAGGGTGTGATTGTCCGACCAGAGTGCAACCACCCGCCCACCTGGCCGGTTGAGGGGTCACGTGAGGTTCCGGTGGAGCATCTGGTTGCGGTTCGTTTCAACTCTTCGGACCCGGCCTGTGGTGATTGCCGCGCCGGACGGCTCACGAGGTCGGATGATTGCACTTTGGTCGGCCCATATCCTCGGATTGGTCCGACAAGAGTGCATCCGTCCGACGGAGTGAAGGGTGTGATCGGAGGCCGGTTGAGATCGTCCGGGTACCGGATACGGCGTGGGTGCGATGACGGGTGTCGTGGCGTCGGATGATTGCACTTTGGTCGGCCGATATCCCCGGATCGGGCCGACAGGAGTGCAATAGGCCGACCAGACGAACCCGACCAGACGAACCCGACCAGACGAACGCCGCCAAGCCAACGCCGCCAGACGGGCCGACGGCCGACGGGTCAGCGGGCGAGGGGCGGGAGGTCGTGCGGGATGGTGAGCACGCGCGCGGCGGCGGCGTGCCCGGCGGCCAGACGGTCGGCGAGCGGGAGGCCGTCGAGCGTGGCCGCGAGGAAGCCGGAAGCATAGGCGTCGCCCGCGCCCACGGGCTCGACGACGTCCACCACCGGGGCGGGCACGAACACCGGGGCCGAGGCGCCGGCGAACGCTGTCGCGCCCACCTCGCCGTCCTTGACGACGAGGATCCCGGCGTCCGGGATCAGGGACCGGATCCCGGCCGGGGTCGCGGTGCCCCAGAGCCGCTCGGCCTCGTCGCGCCCGACGAAGGCGATGTCGGCGGCGTTCGCCAGGCGGGCCAGGGCCGGGGCGGCATCGGCCAACGGCCACAGGGCCCGCCGGTCGTTGACGTCGAAGGAGACCAGGGCGCCGACGTCCCGCGCGTCGGCGAACAGCCGATCCACCATCCGCGCGCAGTCCGGGGAGAGCGCCGGGGTGATCCCGGTCGTGTGGACGATCCGCACGCCGGCCAGCCTGGCGCCGTCGAGGAACCCGGCCCGCATCCGCGACGCCGCCGATCCGCGCCGGTAGTAGTGGACCGACGATGCGATGACGCCGGGGTCCTTGAACATCACGCCCGTGGGGGCGTCGGCGTCGCGCTCGACCCACAGCTCGATGCCGCGGGGGCGGAGCTCGGCGAGGATCCGGTCCGCGAACGGGTCATCGCCGAGTCGCGAGGCCCAGGCCACCCGGTGGCCCGCGGCGGCGACCTGCGCGGCGACGTTCGACTCGGCGCCGGCGATCCCGATGGTCGCGGCGGACGCGTCGGCGAGCGGGCCGTCCGACGGCGTCACCAGGATCATGCTCTCGCCGACGCAGACGAGTTCGGGGGCGATGGGCGTGGCGGCGGGGGAGGGGGAGTTCGTCATGATGGCGGGAGAGGTACCGGTTCTGTGTCGGGGATGGGGCTGGGATCGCGGTGGCGGAGATCGGGGAAGGCGCGGACGAAGACGATGGCGACGAGCATCCCGACGGCGGCGAACAGCGCGGCGGCGAGGTAGGCGCCCTGCGGGCTCCCGGTGCGGTCGATGAGGAAGCCGGCGATCGCCGATCCCACGGCGGCGCCGATGAGCTGCCCCGTCCCGGCCCAGCCGAACGCCTCCGCCGTCTCGCTGAACTTGACGCTCGCGGTGGTGATCGCGAACAGCACCGCGAGCGCCGGGGCGACGCCGATGCCGGCGAGGAGGAGCGTGCCGCCGAGCCAGAAGACGTTGAGGGAGATCATCGTGAGGGTGAGGCCGACGGTGACGATCGCGAGGCGCCGGGCCATCGCCCACGGGCCGATCGGCACGCGCCCGCTCGCAAGGCCGCCGACCAGGCTGCCGACGGAGAACACCGCGAGCACGAGGCCCGCCTCGAGCCCGCCGTGGTCGAAGGTCGCCACCACGCCGACCTCGACGGCGGCGCAGGCGCCGATGAGGAGGAAGCCGATCGCCGTGGCCAGCAGCACGGGCGGCTTCAGCACCACGGCCCCGAACCCGCGTCTGCTGCGGGGGATGCGCACCCGGCCGACCTCGGGGGAGAGGATGAACCAGCCTCCGCCGACGACGAGGATGGCCGCGACCAGCAGCAGCCCCGTCACGGTGCCGAGCTGGGTGGAGACGAAGGTGATGGCCACCGGCGCGAGGATCCAGATGATCTCCTGCAGGGAGGCATCGAGCGAGAACAGCGGCGTCAGCTGGGAGGAGTTGACGAGCTTGGGGTAGATCGTGCGGACCGCCGCCTGGACCGGAGGTGTGGAGAGACCCGCGACCAGCCCGAGCGCCATGTAGCCGGCGATGTTCAGCGGCAGCAGGGCGAGCCCGAGGAAGGCGAGGACGCACACGGAGAGGGTCAGGGTGAGCACCCGGCGCATCCCCCAGACGCCCATCCAGCGGCTCGTGATGGGGCCGGCGATCGCCTGGCCCACCGAGGTCGCCGCCAGCGCCAGGCCGGCGGCGCCGTAGGAGCCGGAGACGTGCTCGACGTGCAGCAGGATCGCGAGGCTCGACATGCCGTTGGGGAAGCGCGCGGTCAGCTGTGCGGCGATCATGCGCCCGACGCCGGGCGTGCGCAGGAGTTCGCGATATCCGGATGCGGCCACCCGTCAACGTTAGCGGTGCGCGGGGCGGTCCGGAGGGGGCTGTGGGCGGCCGGGGACGACACGCCGCCGACACGCCGGAGGGCGATTTCCACACCCTGTGGGATGTCGGTGGCCCGGCGTAGCGTCGCTCCTGTGGATGGATCCGGCCGAGGCTTCGGCGGTCCGCAGGAATCCGCGCCTCGGAGGGCCTCGATCGGCCCCGCGGGGTGTGGATGGATCGGTGGAGAAACCTGTGGTCGACCGGTGGATAACGGTGGAAAACTACATGGATGTAACTACTACCCCTTGTGGTTGACCCCGATGTCCATCCCCATATGTAGTATTGAAGTCCCGGCGGAGGTCTGCCGGGACCATCAGGTTCTCGAGGGGAAGAAGGGGCTCAAGAAATGTCGATCACGGTGTACACCAAGCCTTCGTGCGTGCAGTGCAATGCGACCTACCGCGCGCTCGACGCGAAGGGGATCGCGTACGAGATCCACGACCTGTCGGAGGACCCGACGGCGCTCGAGCAGGTCAAGGCGCTCGGGTACATGCAGGCACCGGTCGTCGTCACCGACGAGGACCACTGGTCGGGCTTCCGTCCCGACAAGATCGACGAGCTCGCCTCGCGTCTGGCCTGACGCGGCCGGCGGGCTCTGGGCGGACGAGAGGCGAGGGAAGGGGTTGAGATGAGGTCTCTGGCCACATCGGCACCGCTCCTGGTCTACTTCTCGAGCGTCTCCGGCAACACGGCGCGATTCGTCGAGAAGCTGGGGCTGCCCGCCCGCCGTATCCCGCTGTACCGCGCGGACGAGCCGCTCGTCATCGACGAGCCCTTCGTCCTCGTCACCCCGACATACGGCGGAGGCCAGGGGCACGGCGAGGAGAAGGGGGCCGTCCCCAAGCAGGTGATCCGGTTCCTCAACGACGAGCGAAACCGGCGTCACATCCGCGGGGTCATCTCCGCGGGCAACACGAATTTCGGCGAGGCGTTCTGCCTCGCCGGCGAGATCGTCAGCCGCAAGTGCCACGTGCCCCACTTGTACCGGCTGGAACTGTTCGGCACACAGGATGACGTCGATCGCGTGAGCGACGGATTGGAACGATGGTGGGTATCGCAGTCGAGCATGCAGAGCATGACGCAGTGACCGAGCAGGTCGCATTCAAGGTGAACGCCGCATACGAGGGGCTGGACTACCACGCCCTGAACGCCATGCTGAACCTCTACGACGCGGACGGGAAGATCCAGTTCGACGCCGACCGCAGGGCTGCGCGCGAGTACTTCCTGCAGCACGTCAACCAGAACACGGTGTTCTTCCACTCCCTCAAGGAGCGGCTGGACTACCTGGTCGAGAAGGAGTACTACGAGGCGAGCGTCATCGAGCAGTACTCGTTCGACTTCGTCCAGGGGCTCAACGACTTCGCCTACTCGAAGAAGTTCCGCTTCGAGACCTTCCTCGGCGCGTTCAAGTACTACACCAGCTACACGCTGAAGACGTTCGACGGCAAGCGCTATCTGGAGCGCTTCGAGGACCGCGTCGTGATGACCGCCCTCGCGCTCGCGGAGGGCGACGAGAAGCTCGCCACGGCCCTCGTCGACGAGATCATCTCCGGACGCTTCCAGCCGGCCACCCCGACCTTCCTGAACGCCGGCAAGGCGCAGCGCGGCGAGCTCGTCAGCTGCTTCCTGCTGCGCATCGAGGACAACATGGAGTCGATCGCCCGGGGCATCAACTCCGCGCTGCAGCTCTCCAAGCGCGGCGGCGGCGTCGCGCTCCTGCTCTCGAACATCCGTGAGTCCGGCGCCCCGATCAAGCAGATCGAGAACCAGTCGTCCGGCATCATCCCGGTCATGAAGCTGCTCGAAGACAGCTTCAGCTACGCGAACCAGCTGGGGGCCCGTCAGGGCGCCGGCGCCGTGTACCTCTCGGCGCACCACCCCGACATCATGCGCTTCCTCGACACCAAGCGGGAGAACGCCGACGAGAAGATCCGCATCAAGACGCTGTCCCTCGGCGTCGTCGTGCCGGACATCACCTTCGAGCTGGCGAAGAACGACGAGGACATGTACCTCTTCTCGCCGTACGACGTCGAGCGCGTCTACGGCGTGCCGTTCGGGGACATCTCCGTCACCGAGAAGTACCGCGAGATGGTCGATGACCCGCGCATCAAGAAGACGAAGATCAACGCGCGCGAGTTCTTCCAGACGATCGCCGAGATCCAGTTCGAGTCGGGCTACCCGTACATCATGTTCGAGGACACGGTGAACAGGGCGAACCCGATCAAGGGCCGTATCAACATGTCCAACCTCTGCAGCGAGATCCTGCAGGTGAACACGCCGACCTCCTACAACGAGGACCTCTCGTACCGGGAGATCGGCAAGGACATCTCCTGCAACCTCGGCTCGATGAACATCGCCCTCGCGATGGACGCCCAGGACCTCGGCCAGACCGTGGAGACCGCCATCCGTGCGCTCACCGCGGTGAGCACCCAGAGCCACATCGGCTCCGTGCGCTCGATCGAGGACGGCAACGACCGCTCGCACGCCATCGGCCTCGGCCAGATGAACCTGCACGGCTACCTCGCCCGCGAGCACGTGTTCTACGGCTCGGACGAGGGCATCGACTTCACGAACATCTACTTCTACACGGTGCTCTTCCACGCGCTGCGGGCCTCGAACGCCCTCGCGATCGAGCGCGGCGTGGCCTTCGATGGCTTCGAGGACTCGACCTACGCGTCGGGGGAGTTCTTCGACAAGTACATCGAGCAGGCCTGGGTCCCGAGCACCGCGAAGGTCGCCGAGCTGTTCGCAGGCAAGCACATCCCCACCCAGCAGGACTGGGCCGAGCTGAAGGAGTCCATCCAGAAGCACGGCATCTACAACCAGAACCTGCAGGCGGTGCCGCCGACGGGCTCGATCTCGTACATCAACAACTCGACGAGCTCGATCCACCCGATCGCGTCGAAGATCGAGATCCGCAAGGAAGGCAAGCTCGGCCGCGTCTATTACCCGGCGCCGTTCATGACGAACGACAACCTGGAGTACTACCAGGACGCGTACGAGATCGGCTACGAGAAGGTCATCGACACGTACGCCGCCGCCACCCAGCACGTTGATCAGGGCCTGTCGCTGACGCTGTTCTTCAAGGACACGGCGTCCACGCGCGACATCAACAAGGCTCAGATCTATGCCTGGAGGAAGGGCATCAAGACGATCTACTACATCCGGCTGCGCCAGCTGGCTCTCGAGGGCACCGACATGACCGAGTGCGTCTCGTGCATGCTCTGAGCCGCTGATCCGGAATCCGTGAGAAGGAAGAAATGACCCCCGAGCAGATCAAGCTTGTGTCGCACGTGCAGGCGATCAACTGGAACCGCATTCAGGACGACAAGGACCTCGAGGTCTGGAACCGTCTGGTGAACAACTTCTGGCTGCCCGAGAAGGTGCCGCTGTCCAACGACATCCAGTCGTGGAACACGCTCACCGCCGAGGAGCAGACGCTCACCATGCGCGTCTTCACGGGCCTCACCCTGCTGGACACGATCCAGGGCACCGTCGGCGCCGTGTCGCTGATCCCCGATGCGATCACCCCGCACGAGGAGGCCGTGTACACGAACATCGCGTTCATGGAGTCGGTCCACGCGAAGAGCTACTCGTCGATCTTCTCGACGCTGTGCTCGACGAAGGAGATCGACGAGGCGTTCCGCTGGTCGGTGGAGAACCCGAACCTTCAGAAGAAGGCTCAGATCGTCATGGACTACTACCGTGGCGACGAGCCGCTCAAGCGCAAGGTCGCCTCGACCCTGCTGGAGAGCTTCCTCTTCTACTCCGGGTTCTACCTGCCGATGCACTGGTCGAGCCGCGCGAAGCTGACCAACACCGCCGACCTCATCCGCCTCATCATCCGCGACGAGGCCGTGCACGGCTACTACATCGGCTACAAGTTCCAGAAGGGGCTCGAGACGCTCGATCAGGCCAAGAGGGACGAGCTGAAGGACTACACCTTCTCGCTGCTCTACGAGCTCTACGACAACGAGGTGCAGTACACACAGGACCTCTACGACGGCGTCGGCCTGACCGAGGACGTCAAGAAGTTCCTGCACTACAACGCCAACAAGGCGCTGATGAACCTCGGCTACGAGGCGATGTTCCCCTCCTCGGTCACCAACGTGAACCCGGCGATCCTGTCGGCGCTCTCACCGAACGCCGATGAGAACCACGACTTCTTCAGCGGGTCGGGTTCGTCCTACGTGATCGGTAAGGCCGAGGCCACCGAGGACGACGACTGGGACTTCTAGAGTCCTTGTGAAGCTCGGACAGGCTGAAAAGAGGGCAGGATCTGCAGACTTCTGCAGGTCCTGCCCTCTTTGTGCCCACTGTCGCTGATACCTGCATCCGGCGGGTCACGCAGGGTACGAGCTCATCGGCAAGCGCTGTTCAGCTGCTCGTGAATCCTGATCGCGACGAGTCCATGTCGGTGACATCCGTGCTCCAGCCGAGTACGGAGGAACCCAGCGGCTGAGGGCCGATGCCAGACTCCGGTGTGCCGGTGATGGGCGGCACGAGGGAGGAGACCTCTCCGAAGGGACCGTGGTTGGTGAAAGTCGCCACCGCATTCATGCCCTGGAGCGGATGTGGAAGGTCTTCGACGTCCGCGCGCTCGAAGAGGCCCAGATCTTGGACCCACATCGAGATCGCTGCGAGATCCACGTGAACCTGCCAGCTCCCGCCCTCGGTCGACTGCCTACGCAAGGCCGCAATCGTGCCGGCCGAAAGGAGGTATGAGGCGAGGTAGTCGTTGAGGAGGTGTGTGGGCGGCAGCGCGGGATGATCCCCGCCCTCCTCCAGGGCGAAACCCGTTGCGCTGCAGGCCACCTGGTCGAAACCGCCGCGTGCTTTCCACGGTCCGTGCACGCCCCAGCCGTGAACATCGGCGATCACTATGCCCGGGCAGCGGAGCGCCATTTCCGTTGCGCCGAGGCCTTTGGCATCCAGGTTGTTGTAGTTGCAGAGGTAGACGTTCGCCTCAGCGAGGATCTCCCATAGCCGTTCGGCCTGTTCCGGGTCACGCACATCGCAGTAGGCGTTGCGTTTCCCCCGACCCGTTTCGAGGAGCATCTGATTCGAGTCCGGCCGATCTGGCCGGGAGACATGCAGGACTTCCGCCCCCGCATCGGCGAAGAGCCGGCCGGCGACCGGCCCGGCGATGACGTGGGTGTTGTCGACGACCCGGACATCGACCATCGGCGCCGATGTTGGTCCTGAGATCGGGGGGAGCGGGCGGGGCGGGGCGTCCCCGATGCGCTCGACACTCACCACAGGACGTCCAACGAGTGCGCGTCCAGGCGGGCTCTGCCGCCACTGCTCCTGGCTGCGGACCACCGTCGCCGAGCCACGGGCCGCGGCGATGGCCTCTTCGAGCTCAAGTCCGTCCCACTGCGCTACGGCTGCAACGATCCTGCTCTTCTCGGGCGGGCAATCGAGGACTTGGCATACCCGGTCTCGCAGATGGGGGTAGGAGAGCACCAGCAGGATCCAGCCGCCGTCCTTCGTGGCGTAGAAGCCGGTGTTCTCCATCAGGCGCGGGTCGTCTGCGACCTCCGCGATCGGCGTCTGCCCCACACGGGTAAAGAACGGCGCCATCAGCTGCGCGACGGCGTCATGGATATCGATCCGGGCGTGAGGCAGCTCGGCGGAGCGGGCCCGGCTGAAAGCCGCAAGCTCGACACCATAGGCCCCGATCGCGCCGAGCGCCGCATCCCCGATATGGTGCACCGACGGTGTCACCGGATCACAGCCGGTCAGCACCACGGCGTGCCGCGGATCAAAGCCTTGGAAGTCCCGCAGAGCCGGGTCCACAAGCTCCAGCACGTCATTCATCACCTTCAACGCCTCAATGGGTTCCTGGGTCGGAGAAGATGAGGTGTGCGTTCCGAGATTCATGAGTATCCTCCCTGGTCGGTACTCTCGGAATCCTCGCGAAGAAGACGCGTACGAGCGAATAAATACCTATATACGTAGAATCGCCGAGTGGATACACCGTCGACGTCTCCCCGGAGGCCGCACCACCGAACCACGGACCGGATCGCGGCCTTGCTCGACCTTGCAGCCCGCGCCCAACGCGGAATAACCCTCAGCGAAGCGGCCTCGGCGCTGACAGCTCCGATCAGTTCCGTGCAGCACCTGCTCAATGGGTTGGTGGCAACCGGATTCCTCCGGGAACGCGAAAGGCGGTACACCCTGGGCCTGGCGCCCGCCCTTCTCGCACTGGTAGGAGGACGGGCGCTCCCGTGGATCGATCAGCGCGAGTTGGACCGCCTGGGACGTGTCGCGGGCATACCGATCACCCTGGCGACGAGGGTCGGAAGCGAGGTCATCTACCTGGCCAGAAGCGGTTCCGATCTATGGCCGGCATCGGTGCACATCATCGACGACCATCTCGCCCGGCCACTGCTCGGCACAGCAGCCGGACGTCTTCTCCTCGCCTTCACCGATCCCACCGAGCGCGAGGACATCCTCAGCGGACTTCAGGTCGACCAATCGGCAGAGGTGGACGCCTTCAGGGAGGAGCTTCCCACGATCCGCAAGAACCGCTATGCCCGGAGTGAAGGGCTTACCGACCCAGGGGCACGGGCACTGGCGATCCCCGTCATCGAGGCCGGGAAAGTGACAGCTGCCCTCGTCCTGTTCGCCGCCGTCGAGCAGCCCGGCACCACCGACATCAAGCTCGACATCGCCGCGCATCGGGTTCACGACGCCTGGGCGAAGCAATTGTCAGACATGTCCTGATCTGGATCAGGGCTTGTCATGGCGAGATGGCTGGGTTAGCGCCAAGCGGATGTTGCCCGCCGTGCCAGCCGCTGCCGGGGCGCCGGCGTCGGTGAGCTGGTCCTCGAGGTTGAACACCTCCGTGAGTGCGGTGGCCGCCTGGTCGGGACGGCCGTCGAGGTCTAGGAAGAAGCGGCTCATCTCGGCCTCCCAGCGTGCGGCGACGGGGGAGGCGGCGAGATAGGCCTGCGCCGCGGCATCGTCATCGACCTCGTAGTAGCCGGTCAGCCGCCCGCCATCTGCAAGGAAGAGCGAGTAGTTCCGGCGGCCGGCGGCCGCGATCTCGGCCAGCATCTCGGGCCAGACGGGCGAGTGCCGGGCGAGGTACTCGTCGAGCAGTTCCGGACGCACCTGCAGCTGGAACGCGACACGGGCCATGGTCATACTCTCTTCGTCGATCGAGGGGGAAGCGGTGCAGCCGACGCCGTCGGCTCACGTCCCGAAGCGTACCGAGGAATGCGCTTCCGTGGTCGCGATCGGGTCAGCGCCGGGGTGCGGCCGCGGTGGACCCGCGGACGACGAGCGAGGTGGGCAGGGTCAGCGTCGTCGGCTTCTCCTCCTTCAGCAGAGCCAGCAGCGTCGTCGCTGCAGCCGTGCCCTTCGCGTCGACGTCCTGGTGGACCGTGGTCAACGGCGGGGAGAGTCGCGCGGCGAGCGGGCTGTCGTCGAATCCGACGACGGAGAGGTCCTCGGGCACCCGGATGCCGCGGGCTCGGGCCTGCTCGATGACCTCGAGGGCAGCGAGGTCCGAGAACGCCAGCACGGCGGTCGGCGGGGTCTCCAGCATGGCGCCGATGCGGTCGCGCAGCACGTCGTCCACGTCGAAGCCGGTCGTCCCGACGATCCGGGGAGCGACGCCCGCGGTCGCCAGCTCCGACGTCCAGCCGTCCAGGCGTCGGCCGATGGTGTCGGAGGCCGACGCACGATGCTCCGCCGTGAGGGGCTCATCCGCGACATCGACCGAGGTGACGATGAGGGCGACGTCCCGGTGCCCGAGCTCGAGGAGATGCGCGGCCGCCTGACGGCTGCCCGCGGCATCATCGAGCAGGATCTGCGGCTCGTCCCCGAGAGGAGCGGACTCGACCGTCACCAGCGGCAGCCGCCGCTCGTGCAACGCCGTCACCTCTCGCGCGCGCGGCGCGCACGAGTAGACGATGGCGCCGTCCATCGCGATGTCCCGGACGGGGTCGACATCGCTCCGTTCGGACGAGTGCAGGAGCACCAGGGAGTACCCCGCGTCGGCGAGGGTTCCCGCCACCGCGCGGAGGAAGCCGACCGCGGTCTCGTCGGTGAACGCGTCACGCGGGGAGTTGGTCAGCACGACCCCGATCGCGCCCGTCCGGCCGCGGGCCAGCGCGCGTCCTGACGGGTCGGGCCCGGAGTACCCGAGCCGGGCGGCGGCGTCCATGATCTGCGACCGGAGTGCGGCGGACAGCTGGTTCGGCCGGGAGAACGCGTTCGAGACCGTCATCCGGCTCACGCCGACCTCGTCGGCGATCGTCTGCAGCGTCACGCGCGCCATCTCACTCCCTCGATCCCTCCCATTCTCTCGCAGGGTCGAGGCGGGCGCGCGGAGGTCTGGAGCCGGCTCGACCGTGCGGACGATCGTGCGGAACCGGTCCAGGCTCTGCGGGGCCTGCGGACTCACGCCGGGGCGGACTCCGGCGCAGGGGCAAGTGCGGGGGCAAGTGCGGGCGCCGGGCACGGATCGATCATCGTCGCGGCCCTTCGGAGCAGGTCGGCGATCCGTGTGCGGATCCGTGCTCGTGCGGCACGGTGGCGACGCGCGCGCTCCCGTCGCTCTCGGTCGAAGAGGGTCGCGCGTCGCCGATCCTGGTCCAGGCCCCTGCGAGAGGCGAGATCGTTCGCTTCGGTCAGCGCACTGATTGCCATGTGATCCATGACGACCATCCCTTCTGTATCGGTACAGACATCGTACTGTACCGATACAGAAGGAATCAAGGAGTCGTGAACGCCCGGGGCGGAGATGCCCGCGAGGCTCGCGTCACGCCTCGGCGTTGTGACGCTTCCAGGCGGTGTAGCCGCCCCTGATGTTCATGGAGGCGTATCCGGCGGCGGCGAGCTGCTCGGCGGCGCGCGGTGAGGCGAGGCAGTAGGGGCCTTCACAGTAGGCGACGACGGGGGAGTGCGAGGAGAGCTCGGTCATCCGGTCGGCGAGCTCGGGCAGGGGGATGGAGACGGCCCCGTCGATGTGCCCGCGTCGGAACTCGTCCTCGGTGCGGACGTCGACGACGGTGACGGCGCCGTCCGCGATGAGGCCTATGAGCTCGGCGACGCTGACGGGGTTGACCCACGGATGATGGGCGAAATGGGCGGCGAACTCGTCACGGACGCGGGCCACGTGCTCCTGGCCGAACGCCTCCAGATGGGCGATGAGCGCGCCCACGGCCGGGGGGACCGAGTAGATCACGCGCGTGCCCGCCCGGCGGCTCACCACCAGCTGGGATGCCCGAAGGACCTGGAGCTGAGCGGATGTGTTCTTCAGGGGGACGCCGGCGAACTCGGCGAGGTCCTCCACGGTCCGCTCGCCCTGTTGGAGCGCGTCCAGGAGCCTCAGGCGAACCGCGTTGCCGAGCGCCTTGCCGACCTCGGCCAGTGCCTCGTATATGGGGCGTTCGGCGAAGGAGGCGAAGGTCACCAGGTCATCAGATCCTCCGTCGTCCATGATCCCCAGGGTATCGAGAGAAGCGGAGCGGTCGGCGATGGCCCGGACGCCGACCGGACGGAAGCCGGTCACGATGTGCTCTCGGGGCCCGAGCCGGACTTCGTCGTGGAGCGTCCGCGTCGGATGGTGCTCGCGGTGAGCACGGCTCCGAGCAGGACGATGGCGGCCATGACGAACGCCAGGGTGCGGGAGGCGAACGCCTCTCCGGACGCGAGGCTGAAGTTGACGGCGAATCCGGTCACGGCGGCTCCGAAGGCGGTGCTGATCAGCTGCACGGAGTTCGCCCCGGCGGATGCCTGCATGGCCTCCTCGGGATCGTCCGTGCTGGACATGGCCGCCGTCACGTTGTGCACGAAGGCGATGCCGATCCCGAGTCCGGCGAGGAAGAGCACGACATACCACCAGATGATGACCGCGATCGTGGGCGAGGGGACCTGGAGCAGACCGAACACGGCCAGGCCGACCCCCAGGATGACGGGCCCGAGGATGCGGGCGGAGGCCTTCAGCTTCGGGCGGTCGATCGACGAGCTCAGGATGCCTCCGAGGCTCCACCCCCAGGACAGGACCGCGCCGAGAAGGCCGGCCCACAGGGGGGAGAGGCCGCCGAGCGCCTGCCCGAAGAAGGGGATGTAGGTCTCGATCGTGGACCCGATCACCAGCAGAGCGAGGCCGATGTAGACCCACTTGAGCGAGGAGCCGCGGTTGTAGGTGAACTGGGGCAGGACCCCTTCACGAGCCCTGCGGTCGGTGAGGACGAAGGGGATGAGCGCGAGCAGCGCGAGGGCGAACAGCGCCCAGCTCGCCCACCGGATCTCGACGATCGAACCGACGCTGACCGACGCGACGGAGAGGGTGAGGAAGATCAGGGCTCCGATCGGGAGCCGGCCCACAGGCTTGTGCCGCTCGCGGGACGGCAGCGAACGGTATGCGAGGAGCATCAGGAGCAGGCACAGGACGACGAGCAGCCAGAACGCGGCCCGCCAGGCGCCGAGCTGGGCGAAGAGCCCTCCCAGGAGCGGGCCGACGATGTTCCCCACGCCCCACATCGCCGACACCAGGCCGATCGCCCTGCTGCGCAGGTTTTCGGGCATCGCCAGCCGGACCATCGAGAAGCCGAGTCCGGTGATGAGGCCGCCGCCGAGCCCTTGGAGCACCCGTCCCACCAGGAAGACGGTCATCGTCGGCGCGAGAGCCGCCACGGCGCTGCCGACCGCGAACGCGGACAGGGCGATGGCGTAGGCGCCGAAGGGGCCGAGACGATCGATCGCGCGACGCACGAACATCGACGTGACGACGGAGGCGATCAGGAATCCCGACATCGCCAGCGCGAAGTACTGCTCGCCGCCGATCTCCCGGACCGCGCTGGGGAGCAGGGTGGTGGTCAGGTACACGTTCGTGGCGTACATGGCCACGCCGCCGGCGAGCACGATGGCCACGCCACGATGTTCGCGCGCGAAGAGGGCGGACCAGGTGGCCTTGGTCTCAGGTGGAGTCACAGAAGTCATATAGCAATGATCTAAAGATTATTAGAACATGTCAAGTGGAACCGGACACCGCCCCGATCTCCGGCCCGTGATCGTGCACGGTGGGACGATAGGTGCCATGACCTTCGCTGCTGTCCGGGCCTCCTACGGTGCGCGCGCGGACGAGTGCGTCGCGGCTTTCGGGAGCATCGACCACGCAGCCGACCCCGACCGTGCGCTCATCGAGGCGTGGGCGCTCGGCATCGAGGGGCCGGTGCTCGACGTCGGGTGCGGTGCCGGGCAGTGGACTCATCACCTCGCGGACCTCGGCGTCGACGTCGAGGGCGTCGATCCTGTGCCGGAGTTCATCGAACGGGCAAGAGCCGCCTATCCCGATCAGCGATACCGCCTCGGGCGGGCGGAGGATCTGGACGTGGTGGACGGTGCTCTCGGCGGCGTGCTCGCGTGGTACTCCCTCATCCACACCGACCCCGCGCGCATCGGCGACGCGCTCGCCGAGTTCGCCCGCGGCATCCGCCCGGGCGGCGGGCTCGCTCTCGGTTTCTTCACGGGTCCGGAGGTCGAGCCGTTCGCGCACGCGATCGTCACGGCCTACTACTGGCCCGTCGACCTCCTCACGTCGATGGTCGAATCGGCGGGCTTCACCGTCGTCCACACGGAGACGCGCACGGATCCGGGCGTCCGCTCGCACGGAGCGATCGTGGCCAGCCGCCGACGATAGGGTGACGAGAGGAGGTCCGCGCATGCACAACCCGCTGATTCCCACGGCCTACGACGTGTTCATGGTGCTGATCGCGCTGCTGATCGTCGTCTACGGGGTCGTGGCCTTCGTATCGATCCTCCGCACGCGACGAGTCGAGGCCCTGACGCTCATCTTCTGGTTCGTCGTCGTCCTGGCGGTCCCTGTGCTCGGGCCCACCGCGTGGTTCCTCATCGGGCGTCCGGCCGCGCGGGGCCGGGTTCACGCTCAGAAGGACTGACGCTCAGAATGAGAGAACGCGGGCGCCCAGAGGAGGGAGCGCCCGCGTTCTGTTCTTCTCGGCGGTCGAGGTCAGTGCATCCAGGCGTGGGTCACAGAGCGGAGGTGCTGCTGACGACCGGCGCCGAGGCCAGGTCCTCCAGGCGGTAGGTGGAGCCGGTGCCGTCCGGCAGCGTCTTGCTCGCGACGAGCGTCGAGACGCCGGTGTTCGGGTCGACCGCATAGACGTCCCCACGGGATCCCCCGCCCCAGGCGACGTAGAACGTGCCGGAGGTGTAGTCGGCGCCGGTGCCCTTCCAGGCCAGCCCGTCCAGGTAGATCATCTCGGTCACGGTGGTCCCGATCTCACCGGTGACCCGGAAGACGGGCTCGACTCCTAGCTGCGCGCCCGGGGTGAAGTGGTAGCGGGCCATCCAGTACTCACCGGACACGTTGTCCCAGATGAGACCCCACAACTCCCCGTTGGGGGTGAAGGTGATGTCGGCGGCCATCAGACCGTTGGGCTGGACCTTGGCGGCGTTCGGGCCGATCCCGACCGTTCCCGGTGCGCTCGTCTGGCACGCGAGGGTGAGCGGGTCGATCAGTGCGACCTGCGTCGTGCTCATGTACGACGTGTTGGCCACGGCCCAGACGTTGCCGCCGGTGTCGACGGCGAGGCCGCCCCAGGCGGCCTGGTAGCCGCCGGTCGGGAGGCAGCCGAAGGTGCCGAGGTCGGTGACGATCGAGGTCGTCCCGTTTGTATTCGGGTCCGGGATCGCCTTGTACAGGTGGTTCTGGTTCCCTGCGCTGGTGTCCCAGGTCACGCCGTAGAAGGCGTAGCTCGCCGCGCCGCAGTTCGGCTGGGGGACCTTGTCCAGCCCGAAGCCGAGGCTCCCCGCCCAGTCGTAGAACGGTCCGGTCTGCGGAACCGTGAACGTGGCGGGGTTCCTGTCGCCGACGTACTGGAAGATCGCCTGCCCGGAGGAGCCGTAGACCCCGTGCGGGTCATACGACACGCACTGGCTGGGGGTCGACGCGCTGCTCATGGGGATCGCGACGGCCGTGGCGATCACCGGCAGCGACCACGCCGCTCCCTTGACGATCGTGCGGCGGGACACGCCGGTCGCCTGCGGGCTTTCATATTGTTCCTGGCTGGAAGTCATCGTTCCCCCTGTGGAGCGGTTCTCATGTCGAGGCGACCGGGCTTTCGGCGCCGGGCGATTTTGTAACACGAGAGGGGTGCGCCAGCGCTCCGCTGGGGGTGTTCGCGACGAGCGCGGGAGCGCGCGGGCCCGGAATGGCGGGTTTCGTCTGGTTCGGGTCGCCTATGCATTTCTACATAGGCGTCTTCGCCCTGGAATCGCCGATCGAGGCCATCTGCGGGCAGGCGATCGACGGCATGCGCTATTGGAGCGGCGGCCGTCCGCGGTGCTGGAGGACGATGCTGATGAGCTCGCCGCGGGTGTTGATCCCGAGCTTGCGGAAGATGCGGCCGAGGTGGATCTCCACGGTGCGTCCCGCGATGCCCAGGTGCTCCCCGATCTCCCGGCTCTTCAAGCCGTCCCCGACGAGGTCGACGATCTCGTTCTCGCGGGGAGTCAGCGTCGTCAGCTGCGTGCGCTTCTCCACGTCCTTCTGGAGCCGGTGGGCGATCGTCGCGATCCGGGTGCTCCGGAGCTGATAGGTCATGGCGAAGTCGATCGGGCGGGCGGGGGAGACGCTCATGAGCGAGGGGCCGAGTCCTTCCCAGAGAGCCGGGTCCGTGTCGCGGAGGATGTAGAGGGCGCTGGCCGTGGTGCCGGCGACGAGGTGGGTCATGGGAAGGCGGATCAGGGCTTCGCGGAGGGTCGAGGCGGAGGCCTCGCGGGCGCCGCTGAGGAGGAGGAGGCCGGACTGCTGACCGCGGATGTACCCCTCGATGATCGGCGAGACCGGTCCGGTCGTGGTCTCCCAGGGCCACTTTCGGCGCGAGCCGACGAACGTGAGCATGAGCCGGGCCTGGATTGCGTCGACCTCGTCGTCGTCGTAGTTGTTCCAGGAGCGCATGAGGTCTTCGACCGCGGCCACGGCCCCCCGGTCCGAGTACGCCGTCTCCGTGCTCCTCAGGAGGATGACCTGTCGGTCTGCGAGGGCGGTGAGGGTCTCGCCGGGCATCGCCCCGGCGAGGAACCCCCTGGCGGCCTCCAGACCGAGTACGGCGGTCTCCCGGTCCGGCCCGTCCATCAGCGTCTCGAATGCCGTTGCGGCTTCCTCGAAGCAGCCCATCCCGAGCGCCGCGCGTGCGGCGAGCAGCGCGCCCTGGGTGCTCTGCGGGCGGCCGGTTCCCCGCTCGATGAGGCGTCCGATCCGATAGGCGCCGTCCGTGGACCCGGCGGCGAGGAGCTGCTCGCCGAAGGAGATCAGCGTCCGGGCGGCGGACTCCGAGACCGGCGTCCGCCGTTGCATCACATGCCACACGGCTCGGCCGTACTCCCGGCGCTGACGGTGGGTGTGGGCGAGCGCGCCGTGGACCTGCATCACGTCCTCGCGCCCGTCCTGGATGATCATCGACCTGCTGCTCTCGGAGCGGAAGGCGTAGCGGCCGTTCTCCCAGGTAAGGATCCGTTCGATGTCCTCCGAGAACAGCACCGCGGGGTCGGTCGCCGCGGCGACCAGGACGACGTCGAGCCGGTCCGTCGTGGACAGGGCGGCGGTGAGCAGGAGACGTCGCCCTGCGGGGTCGAGCGATCTGGTCCGCGCGGTGAACCGTTTCTGCGTCCCGGCGGGGATCGGTACCTTGCCCGGGAGCGCCTCCAACCCGGCGAGCTGGCCGGGCGTGAGGGAACGGAAGATGTGGAGGAGATCGAGCGGAGCCAGAACTCCCAGCCGTGCGATCTCTCCTGCGACGTGCGGTGCGACCGGCCGCGCGAGCTGTCCTCCCATCGCGGCGATGCGCGCCGCATCCTCGAAAAGCAACATCACAATCCCCTAGGCCCCATATTGACTGCGTGATCATACGCCCACAGCAGGAAGGCCTCGTGCGCCCCGGGAGGCGGAGGGGTCTTGACCGATCCTCCGCAGCGGATCGGGAGGATCGGTCAAGACGTCTGTGATGTCTTCGACGGAAAAGGAGGGAAGGCACCGGCGGGGCGCTCCGCTCCGCCGTTCCGGGTCGCGCGATCAGGCCTGCGCGCTGTAGTCCGGCAGCTCCTGAAGAGTCCAAGTGTTGCCGTCGGGATCGTCGAAGGAGACGAAACGGCCCCACGCCAGATCGTCGACGCCCTTCGCCTCGACGCCGAGCCCCTGCAGGTGGGCCAGCGCCTCGTCGGCATCCGGGACCACGACCTGGATGGTGTTCTGCTGTCCCGGCTCCAGATCCACGCCGAGGCCAGTGCCGAAGGCGATGGAGCACGCGGATCCGGGCGGCGTCATCTGCACGAACCGCAGCTCATCCGTCACCCTCTGGTCATGATCGGCGTTGAAGCCGATCTTCACGTAGAAGTCCTTCGCTCGGTCCACATCCGTGACCGGCACGAAGATGAGCTCGATCTTCCAGTCCATGCTGTTCCCCTCGTCGTCGCGGGAGTCGATCTCCCGTCACTGTCAAAGCTACGACCGGCCACCGACACCCGCCAGAGGGTCTGCCGCGGGGGCAGAGGGGGAGGCGGAGGAAGAGGCGGGGGTGGAGGTAGAGGCGGAGAGGCGGGTGGCCAGGGCGTCGGCCGCCTGTCGCAGCGCGGGAGGGTCGATGATCGTGAAGGCCGCGTCGAAGCGGAGCACCTGCGCGAGGAGCGCTGTCCACGACCACGATCCGAGGGTCACCGAGGAGCGCCCGTCCGGCAGCTCCTCGACCCCGCCGTCGTCGGTCACCCAGCGGGCGACCTCGGCGACGGGGAGATCCACGACGACCGTGCCGATGCACGGCCAGCGGTCCATCTCCGCCCCCTTGAACCGGGCGCGCAGATACGCGCGTGCGTCTCCCCCGGGGATCGGACGAGAGGGGAAGGACGGGCCGGCCGGGCTCCGCGGACGCATCCGGTCCAGCCGGAAGACCCGCCAGTCCTCGCGGTCGACGTCCCACGCGATCAGGTACCAGCGTCCGTCGCGGGCGATCACTGAGTGCGGCTGAGTGCGGCGGGGCGGGGCATCGGCCGTGCCGTAGTCGAAGCGCAGGGTCATCCGATCGCGGACCGCGTCGCTGACCGCAGCGAGGGTCTCCGGGGCGACCCGTTCGGGTGCCGGCTCGCCGAGGAAGCGGATCCGGTCCAGGCGGTGGCGCAGATGCGACGGCATCACCTGGCGCAGCGTCGACAGCGCCCGCTCGGCGGCGTCGCCGACGTCCACCCCGATCGCCGGTGCGCTCTGCAGGGCGAGGGCCACGGCGACGGCCTGGTCGTCGTCGAAGAGGAGCGGGGGGATCTCCCGCCCCGCGCCGAGCCGGTATCCGCCGTCCGGGCCCTTCGACGCCTCGACGTCGTAGCCCATCGTCCGGAGCAGCTCGACATCGCGGCGGATCGTCCGCTCGCCCACTCCGAGGCGTTCGGCGAGGGCGTGACCGGACCAGTCCCGCCGCGCCTGGAAGAACGACAGGAGCGCGAGAAGCCGAGAGGCCCTTTCGGTCATGGGAACAGTCTGGTGGAAGTAGAGGACAGAAGCTGACCTGTATGCCTGTCACGGTGGAGGAACGGCCGATCGGTCGTCCGTTCAGAGCAAGGAGCAGTCATGGCCATCACCCTCACCACTCATCTCAACTTCTTTCAGGGGGAGGCGCGGGCGGCCCTCGGGTTCTACCAGGGGGTCTTCGGCGGCGAGCTCGTCATCGCGACCTACGGGCAGCTGGGGATGCCCGCCGAGGCGCCGGACGCGGAGAAGGTCGTCTTCGGTCAGCTCATCGGGCCAGGCGGCCTCCGCATCATGGCCTACGACGTGCCGGGCGCTGTCGTCTCGCCGCCCTCGTTGCCGACGTCGCCCTCGTCGCCGACGGAGACCCGCCGCGAGAACGGCACCACGATCACGGATCGTCCGTTCTTCCTCTCGCTGCGCGCGAGCACGCTCGATGAGGCGGCGCGGCACTGGGAAGGGCTCGGCGACGGGGCGACGGTGATCGAGGGACTGGCCTCCTCGGCCTGGTCGGCGGGGTTTGGGATGATCAGGGACCGTTTCGGCGTCACCTGGGTCATCGACGTCTCGGCCTGAGCGCGCTTCCCGTCGCGAAATCTGCGGCGCCCTTGCCCTCCCGTCGCGAAATCTGCCGCTCGGACGGAGAGAAAGCGGCAGAAATCGCGACGGGAAGGCGGAGACGGAGCAGGGGAGCGGGGGTGCTCAGTCCTCGTGGCGGAGCGCCTCGGTCGCCTGCCTGCCGGCGACGACCGGGTAGGCGCCGGTGTGGCCCTCGCGGATCGCCGCCGCGGCGGCGATCCGCTTCCGCGCGACGAACCATCCGACGATCAGCGCGGGGATCAGCACCACGAGCGAGGCCAGCACCCACCGGCCGGTCTCCGAGAAGCCCATCGTCACCAGGACGAAGACGAGGAACGCCAGCGTCAGGTAGCCCGTGTACGGTGCGCCGAACATCCGGAACGAGGGCCGTTCCAGGATCCCCTTCCGGGTGAGCGAGTGGAACTTCAGCTGGCAGAGGATGATCGTCGCCCATCCGCCGATGATCCCGATGGCCGAGACCTCCAGCACGATCTCGAACGCCTGCGACGGCCAGAGGGCGTTGATCCCGACGCCGATGAGGGTGATCGTCGCGGTGAGCAGGATCCCGCCATATGGCACGCCGTTCCGGCTCATCGCCGCCGTGAACCGCGGCGCCGAGCCGTTGACCGACATCGACCGCAGGATGCGGCCGGTCGAGTAGAGCCCGGCGTTGAGGCTCGACAGCGCCGCGGTGAGCACGACGAAGTTCATGACCGATCCCGCGATCGCCCCGGTCTCAGGGGAGCCGATGTGCGAGAAGAAAGTCACGAACGGCGATTCGCCGCCCTTGTAGGTGCCGAACGGCAGCAGGAGCGAGAGGAGCAGGATCGATCCGACGTAGAAGATCGCGATCCGGATCACCACGGTGTTGATCGCCCGCGGCATGATCTTCTCCGGGTTGGCGGTCTCCCCGGCCGCCGTCCCCACGAGCTCGATCGAGGCGTAGGCGAAGACGACGCCCGAGATCGCGAGGAGCGGGGCGACCATGCCCATCGGGAACAGCCCGCCGTTGTCGGCCAGGACCGAGAAGCCGGTGACGCCGGCCTCGGTGGTGCCCTGGAAGATGATGAAGCACGTTCCCACGATGAGGAAGACGATCAGGGCGGCGACCTTGATCATCGCGAACCAGAACTCCATCTCGCCGAACAGCTTGACGCTGACGAGGTTCAGGGAGAGCACGACGACCAGGGCCACGAGCGCGATCACCCACTGCGGCACCGCCTGCAGGGGCTCCCAGTACTGCGCCCAGAACTTCACGTAGAGGGCGGCGGCCGTGACGTCGACGATCGAGGTCATCGCCCAGTTGAGGAAGTAGAGCCAGCCGCTCGTGAAGGCGAGCTTCTCCCCGTAGAACTCCCGGGCGTAGGAGACGAACGAGCCGGACGACGGGCGATGGAGCACCAGCTCGCCGAGCGCGCGCAGGATCAGGAACGCGAAGAAGCCGCAGACGGCGTAGACGAGGATGAGCGCGGGGCCGCTGGAGGCGAGGCGTCCGCCCGCCCCCATGAACAGCCCGGTCCCGATCGCCCCTCCGATCGCGATCATCTGGATCTGTCGCGGGCGGAGCGTCTTGTGATAGCCCGCCTCCTCGCTGGAGAAGTCCTCGACGGCCATGGTGCGGTCGCCGGTGAGCTCCCGGTCGTTCTCGAGCGCGTCCTCCGGATCGCGCGCGGAACGGGTTTCAGGGTCTTTCATCAGGTTGCCTTTCGAGCACGAGGCGGCTCCGGCACCCTGGGCCCCGTCGCCACCGTGTTGACACATCCTCCGGTGCGTCGATCATGCTCCCCGCGACCGGATTCGGTCCCTCTTCGCCGCGGCGTGTGGCGGGTCCTCTCCATTCGTCGCGGTACTGATGGGAAAGGCGGGTCCGGTGGGACGGATGGGGTGAGAATGGGACGGCACCGTCATCGGGCGGCGCCGCCGGAAGGGGCTGAGGATGAAGAGGATCGCGTTCGGGCAGGGGACGGCGCCCGCCGTCGTCGCGGGCATGATGCGGATCGCGGACAGGTCGGACGAGGAGATCCGCGAGCTGTACCGCACTGCGCGGGACGCGGGCATGGACTTCTTCGACCATGCGGACATCTACGGCGGCCGGATGCACGGCTGCGAGGAGCGGTTCGCGGAGGCGCTGCGTCTCGCGCCGGCGGAGCGCGACGAGATCGTGATCCAGACGAAGTGCGGCATCGACCCGGCCAGGGGCGTGTTCGACTTCTCCGCTGCGCACATCCTCGCGCAGGTCGAGGGATCCCTGCGCGCTCTCGGCACGGATCGCATCGATGTGCTGCTCCTGCACCGCCCTGACGCATTGGTGGAGCCGGAGGAGGTCGCCAGGGCCTTCGATGAGCTGGAGAGCGCGGGCAAGGTGCTGTCCTTCGGCGTCTCCAACCACACGCCCCGGCAGATCGACCTCCTGCGCACCGCCGTCCGGCAGCCGATCGTCGCGAACCAGGTGCAGCTCTCGCTCGTGCACGCGCCGATCATCGCCCAGCCGATCGCCGCGAACATCGCAGGACACCCGCAGAGCACGGTGGTGGACGGCGGCGGCCTGCTGGAGTACTGCCGGATCCAGGGAATCACGCTTCAGGCCTGGTCGCCCTACCAGTCCGGCACGGCGGCGGGACCCTTCCTGGGCAACCCGGAGTATGCGGAACTCAATGAGGCGATCGACCGGATCGCGGCGGCGCACGGCATCACGCCGACGGGGATCGCGACCGCGTGGATCGCACGGCACCCTGCAGGCATCCAGACGGTGCTCGGCACGACCACGCCGCAGCGGGTGCGCGACGCGGCGGCCGGAGCCGACGTCGAGCTCAGCCGGGAGGAGTGGTACGAGTTGTTCCGCACCGCCGGCCACCATCTTCCGTAGCCACCTCTTAGGCTGGTGGGCATGACCGTCCTGTTCCCCGTGCTGATCCTGGCGCTGATGATCGGCGCCCTGATCGACATCATCACGCGCGAGGACGGGCAGGTGAAGCACCTGCCGAAGGTCTTCTGGATCATCCTGGTGATCGTCGTCCCGCTCGCCGGCAGCGTCATCTGGTTCCTGGTCGGCCGTGAGTACGGGGAGGGCGGGGTGCGGATCCCGCGGATGCGCCGTGAGCGCCGGGCGCCCGGTCGCGAGCAGGCCCCGCCGGCGGCACCGGTCGACTCCCGCAGCACCGAGCAGCAGATCGCGGACCTCGATCGCGAGATCGAGGAATGGCGGCTGCGCGCCGAGATCGAGCGGCGCAAGCGCGAGGAGGACGGCGGCGGCCCGGCCGCCGACTGACCCCTGCTGTCGAAATCGTAGGTCCGCGTCACGCGGCGGACTGCAGAAGCTGCCGGACGGATGTGACCGCAGTGAACAGGCCGAGCGCGACCATAAGCGCACCGGCCGCGATGGATATCACCGACCGCACCCGGGCGGAGTTCGCAATGCCAGGGATCCGTGCTGCTCCCTCGTGGACGAGGAGAAGCCAGATGCCTTGCATCAGGGAATGGATGCAGGCGAAGACGAGGAAGAGGCCGGGGCCGTTCAATCGCGTACTGCTCAAGGCGGGGACGACCAGCACGTAGATGCTCAGCGCCTTCGGGTTGGTCAGCACCGAGAGGAAGGCCCATCGAGCAAGGCCGCGCGATCGCTGTGGATTGCCGGACTGTTGCTTTCGATGGCGGAGGATGTGGGCCGCGCCGAGAGCGATGAGGACTATTGAACCCCCAACGCCGAGCCATCCACGGGCAAGTGGACGCGTCTGCAGGACGGTGCCGATTCCGGTCGCACCGAGCGCGATGGCGACGACGAGGACGCCGAGGCCTGTGCCGCAGCTGATGTGCCACCAGCTCGCGCGGCGTCCGAGCGGCACATTCGCGATGATCAGAGTGAAGCTGGAGCCTGGAGCGATGACGAACGGGAGCGCCGTTGTGACGAGGACCAACAGCTCCGTCATGGGGTGTCTGGGCTGAGGTAGTGAAAGATGCTGCGAATCGAGGTGCTTTCCGAGGCGCTGTGCTCGACGGTGTGAACTGCCAGACCGGGCATTGCGTTCGTGTCGGCGATGGGGTCCATCCTGCTGCCGAGACGCATCGTCGACGCGATGCCCGGCGCGCCCAGGAGCGGTCGGCCGGCGAAGCTTGCGGCAAGAGCCGTGTGAACGTGGCCGGTGAGGATGGCGATGACGTGATCGTGCATCGTCAGGATCTCGGCCAGTGCACTGGCGTTGAGCAGGCCGTTTTGGTCGGCGAAATCGTGCCCGACGGGTACTGGGGGATGATGCAAGGCGAGGATCGCGGGGCCGTCGGCCGAACGAAGCGCGTCGTGCGCGAACTCGATTGTGCCTTCTGCGAGTCGTCCGGCGGTCTCTCCCTCGATCAGGCTGTCGAGCCCGATAACCGTGAGGCCGTCGACGGTCGAGACGGTGTTGAAGTAACCGTCCGCTGCTGGCTCGAGATGAGCGGCGAGCGGCGTGCGGCGATCGTGGTTCCCGGGGACGACGAGCAGTGGTGAGAAGGCCGAGAAGATGTCGAAGAACTGAACGTACTCGGCATGCGCCGCGTGGTCCGTGAGGTCTCCGGACACCAGCACGAGGTCGATGTCGTCGAGCTCCGTGATCTCGTGCAGAACGCGCTGCGCACGCAGCGCACGCTCCGGAGTGCCGTCGAGATGAGTGTCGCTCAGGTGGGCGATGCGAACCATGATCTGTCCTTCCTGATGGTGTCGAGGAGGAGACCGTAACATACCTAGAGGTAGGTATGTAGAATCGTACCCATGGGAGCATCAGCGTCAGGGGCGAGGTCCGATCGTGGAGCCGCGACTCGGGAGCGTCAGATCGCCGCGGCTCAAGAACTCATCTGGGAGCAGGGGGTGACCGCCACAACGCCGCGACAGGTCTGGGAGCGCAGCGGCACAGGGCAGGGGAGTCTCTACCATCACTTCCCGACCAAGCATGACTTCGTGCTCGAGGCGATCTCTCTCACTGCGGAACAGTTGCTCGAACGGTCCCGCGCCTCGCTGGGGCGGGACGTCGAGCCGGACGAACGCTTGCGCGGGTACCTGACGAGGCCGCGAGACGCGGTGGCGGGGTGCCGCATCGGGCGTCTTGTCAGCGATCAATCGGTCATGACCGATGAAGGGCTGCGTCAGCCTGTACGCGACTATTTCCTGCGGCTCCTCGAACTCGTCGCCGGTGCGTTCGAGCAGGCGGGACACTCACCCGATGTCTCCCGGCGTCGTGCCATGACCGCCGTGGCCGTCATCCAGGGCGGCTATGTGCTCTCCCGTGCGCTCGGTGATGCGGAGCCGATGCGTCTAGCGACGGAAGAGCTGATGGAACTCCTCGAAGCGACTTTGGCCCCGCGGAGCGAGACTGCTGCCTCCTAGGAGGCCCAGCGCTCCGGCGCGTCGTGGTCGGCGTCGGCCGGGCCGTCGACATCGTCGTCCGCGGGGCGGCTGATGGCTACCCAGACGGCGTCGAGGGAGAGTCCGAGGACGTCGGCGATCGCGGCGATGGTCGGGAAGGCCGGCGTCGCGACCCGGCCGGACTCGATCTTCCGGAGCGTCTCCGGCGAGACGCCGGCGTCGAGGGCGATCTCGAGCATCGAGCGCGCCCCTCTGGCGTGGCGGAGGAGGGCGCCGAGGCGCTCGCCGCGCTCGATCTCCGCGGGGGTGAGCGGCAGTCTGACCATGGTCCGATTGTAATACCGGGATGATGATACCGGTATAGTTATTGGTCGAGATGGAAAGAGGCGTCGAATGATCGAGATCCTGAACCCTGCCGAGCTGATCCGGGCGAGGAGCAGCGGCGCCCTGGTGGCGGACATCCTGCAGTCGCTGAAGGAGCGGAGCGGCGTCGGCACGAACCTGCTGGACATCGACCGGTGGGCCAAGGCCATGATCGTCCAGGCCGGTGCCGAGTCCTGCTACGTCGACTACGCGCCCTCCTTCGGCCGCGGGCCGTTCGGGCATCACATCTGCACGGCCGTGAACGATGCCGTCCTCCACGGAAGGCCCTTCGACTACCGCCTGGCCGACGGCGATCTCGTCACCCTCGACCTCGCCGTCTCCCTGGGGGGCATCGCCGCGGACGCCGCGATCAGCTTCCTCGTGGGCGAGGCGCGACCGGCCGGGAGCGTCGCGATGATCGAGGCGACGGAGCGGGCGTTGCACGCCGGGATCGCGGTGGCGGGCCCCGGGGCGCGCATCGGCGACATCTCCCACGCCATCGGCTCGGTGCTCGGGGAGGCGGGGTACGAGGTCAACACCGAGTTCGGCGGACACGGCATCGGGTCGACGATGCATCAGGACCCGCACGTCTCCAACACCGGGCGACCGGGTCGCGGCTACCGGCTGCGTCCGGGCCTCCTGCTCGCGCTGGAGCCCTGGATCATGGCCGACACGGCCGAGCTCGTCACCGACGCCGACGGTTGGACGCTCCGCAGCGCGACGGGCTGCCGCACCGCGCACAGCGAGCACACGATCGCGATCACGGAGGACGGCGCGGAGATCCTCACCCTGCCGACGGGGCGGCGGTGACGCGGGTGGCAGAGCCAGGTAGGGAGCTCCTGATCGCCTCGTCGAGTGTCGGGTGGCGGAACGCGTAGCCCGCGTCCGTGAGCCTCTCCGGCAGCACCCAGCGGCTCTTGAGGATGAGCTCGGTCTCGGTGCGGATGCCGATCGCGCCGAGCTCCAGCATCCACCGGGGCGTCGGGACGCCGATCCGCACTCCGAGGGCGCGACGGAGCGCCGCCATGAAGCCTGCGTTGTCGGTCGGGTTCGGTGAGGCCGCGTTGACGGGACCGTCGATTTGCGGGGTCCGCTCCAGGAAGTCGATGATCCCCACGACGTCGTCGATGTGGATCCAGCTGAAGCGCTGCCGCCCGCCGCGGGCGCCGCGGACGTGAGCCGTCCCCGCCTCGCGCCGCCTCCGGGAGATCGGCCACCGGCCGTCGTGCTGCGTCCCACCGAGCCCCAGCCGGGTGAGCACGCGCAACGGCCCCATCACCCCGCCGTCGCCGAGGACGATCGCCGTGCGCAGCGCCACCCGGCGCGTGGACGGGAGGTCTTCGGCGTACAGCGCGCGCTCCCATGCCTTGGCGACCTCGACGGAGAAGCCGGTGCCGAGCTCGCCCGCCGCCTCGGTCTGGGGACGGTCCTCGGCGTAACGGTAGATCGTCGCGGTGGAGGAGTTCACCCAGAGCGCCGGCGGTGCGGCGGCGCGTGAGACGGCCGTGCCGAGGGCCGCGGTCGTGGTGAGGCGGGAGCGGAAGATCTCCGCGCGGTTCTCCGGCGTGTAGCGGCAGTTGACGCTCTTGCCGGCCAGGCCCACGACGAGCGCCGCCCCGTCGACGGCCGCATCGATCCCGGCCTGGTCGTCCCAGCCGAGGTCGGCCCCGGACCGGGAGATCGTGACGACCTCCCGCCCGGCCTGTCGATAGACCTCCTGCAGACGGCGGCCGATGAATCCCGTCGAGCCGCCGATCACGACCCGTCCCGTGGCGTCTCCTGCGCTCATGCTGCATCCTCGATCCGGTAGGAGAAGGTCCCCGCGTACTCGTAGATCCGGCCGAGCAGCGGGAGGTCGATCGTGAGATCCACGCGCTGACGGTCGATGTCCCCGTCGTAGCGTTCGGTCAGCCGGATCCGTGGGGCGAGGATCCGCGGGATCCGGACGCAGAGGCGCCGCCATCGGACGCCGACGGCCGTGCTCCGGAGGACGAGGGCCCCGCGGTCGACGCGGACGTCGAACAGGGCGCTGACCGTGCCCGGCTCGCCGAGCTGGTCGACGACCCGCCCGCCCGGTCGCGCCGCCACCGCATCGCGCATCGTCCAGGCGCCGCGGCCGAGTCGGAACTCCCGCTCGGCCACCACCCGACCGGAGACGCCGCGATTGCGCACCGTGAACGGCACATCCCGCTCCCAGCCGCCGAAGGCGACGCCGCGGCGTTCGAACAGGCGCAGCAGCGGCCAGAGGAGCCGGCGCGGCGTCCCCGCACGCTCGAACACGCCCTCGCCGATCCCGATCTGACCGGGCGGGACGGCGCGGAAGTAACGCTGCAGGGCGGGGTGGAGGTCACCGGCGCGATCGCCGAGCGCGCGGAGGTAGGGGGAGGAGGCCACGTGGTCCATCGTGCCGACCGGGGTCACTCCTCCTTCAGGCGGACGAGACGCTCGTGGCCCTCCTCGGAGAGCTCCGCGACGCCGTCGCGCGACTTGAGGAAGTCCGAGAAGGAGCGATAGCCGAGCGCCTTCTCGCTGAACGAGGGGTCGATGCGGCGCATCTGCGTCTTCACCGCCGAGCTGTGCAGCCACTCGTCGGCGTCGGCCTTGTCGTGGCCGAGACGGAGCGCGCGGATAAGGGTCTTCGTCGCCTGCTCCTGGTCGTCGGGAACCGGATCCGGCAGGACGATGATCGGAGCCGGCACCTCCACGACGGCCTCCGCCTCGTCGACGGGCTGGGCCGCCTTCTGCCTCCGGGAACCGCGAGTGCTCTCCTTCGCCGGCTCCTTCGCGGGTTCCTTCACCGGCTCCTTGGCCGTCTCTTTCGCCTTCGCCCTGCGCGGCTCCGGCTGCGGGCGCTCGACGCCGGGCAGGGAGTCGTAGGACTCGAACTCGTCACAGGCCGCCGCGAGGGACTTGGCGGTGGAGCCGGCGACCCCGACCCCGATCACGTATCGGCCGAGGCGCTTGCAGCGCTGCGCGAGCGGGACGTAGTCCGAGTCACCGGCGACGATCACGACGTGCGTGAGGTCGGGAAGACGGAACATGTCCTCGACCGCGTCGACGGCGAGACGGATGTCGGCACCGTTCTTGGCGTAGGCGGCCGCCGGGAAGAGCTGGACGAGGTCGACGGCGCGGGCCACCAGCTGCGAGCGGTACTCGGCGTTCACCGGCGATGACCAGTCCGCGTAGGCGCGGGTCAGCACGAGGGTGCCGAACGAGGAGGCGTAGTCGATGATCGCTGAGACGTCGATCATCGCGCGCGACAGGCGCTCGGCGACCTCCGGGTCGTGCGGGTCCTCCAGGATCCGCTGCCGGTCCTTGCTGTAGGCGCTGCGCCCGTGCACCCGGTCGTACCAGGAGATGACGATGTTGTCGAAGTCCAGATAGACGGCGACGCGGGTGTCCTGCGGATCAGCCATTGTTCTCCCCGGGGTAGCGGACGCCGATCTGCGCCCTGATCTCGTCGAGACCGCCCATGATCGCCGCGCTCTCGGCGACGGGGAGCAGGTCGCTGTCGACCGAGCCGTCGGCGACGTAGCGCTCGGCCGCTCGTGCCTGATACTGCATGCCGCGGCCCTCGACGTCCGAGACGTACTCCTCGATCACGGTGCCGTCAGGAGCCACCACGCGGAACGAGGTGGGCGTGTACCAGACGCGGTCGATCTCGATCCGCGCCTTCGTGCCGACGATGGCCGCGACGTTCGGGCCCGCGGCGCGGGAGGAGGAGAGCGTGGTGGAGACCGCCCCGCCCGCGTGGGTCATGACGGTGGCGACCTCGGTGTCCGCGCCCGTGTCACCGAGCCGGCCGACCGCGTGCAGGGTCTCGGGAGCGCCCAGGATGTCCCAGACGAACGAGACCGGGTAGATGCCGAGGTCGAGCAGCGCGCCGCCGCCGAGCTCCAGCGCGTTCAGACGGTGCGCCGGGTCGGTGGGGAGCAGCTGGGTGTGGTCGGCGGACACCGAGCGGATCTCGCCCAGGGTGCCGGCCGCGATGAGCTCGCGGATCCGGATCATGTGCGGGAGGTACCGCGTCCACATCGCCTCCATCACCAGCAGGCCCTTCTCGGCGGCGAGGGCGCGGAGCTCCTCGGCCTCGGCGCGGTTAACGGTGAAGGCCTTCTCGACGAGCGCGTGCTTCCCGTGCGAGAGCGCGAGACGGGCGTCGGCGAGGTGCATCGGGTGCGGGGTCGCGACGTAGACGATGTCGACGTCGGGGTCCGCGGCCAGCGCCTCGTACGAGCCGTGCGCGCGGGGGATGTCGAAACGAGCGGCGAAGGCATCGGCGGAGTCCTGGGATCGGGATCCGACCGCCACGAGGTCCAGGCCCGCGGTGCGCAGGTCGGCGGCGAAAGCGGCGGCGATGCCGCCCGTGGCGAGGATTCCCCAGCGAAGTGCGGTCATGGCTTCCAGCGTAGGGGCTGAGACAATGGAGCATGTCCGCTTCGCCGCTGATCTCCGCCGCCGACCTGCGCGAGCTGCTCGCCGGAGGCCGCCCCGTCCGCATCCTCGACGCGCGCTACCGCCTCGGATTCGACGACGGGCACGAGCACTACCTCGCCGCGCACATCCCCGGTGCCGTCTTCGTCGATCTGGAGCGGGAGCTCTCGCGTCCGGGAGCGCCCTCCGAGGGCCGCCATCCGCTGCCCGCGGACGAGGACCTCGCCGCGGCCGCCCGGCGCTGGGGGATCCGCGAGGGCGAGCCGGTCGTCGTCTACGACGACTCCCGCTCCCTCCCGGCGTCCCGGGTCTGGTGGGCGCTGCGCCGGGCGGGCCTCGCCGACGTGCGGGTGCTGGACGGCGGGCTCTCCGCCTGGCGGGCGGCCGGGGGAGAGCTGGCGGAGGGCGCCGTCGTGCCGCCGGAGGGCGACATACGCCTCGGCTCCCCGGGGACCGCGGACGTCCTGGACACCGGGCAGGTGGCGCTGTGGACCGGAGTGCTCCTGGACGCGCGGGCCGGCGAGCGCTTCCGCGGCGAGACCGAGCCGATCGACCCGGTGGCGGGACACATCCCCGGCGCCTGGAACCTGCCCATCGCCGACGTCCTCACCGACGACGGCCGGTTCCGGAGCGCACAGGAGATCGCGGACGCGTTCGAGATGGTGGGAGCGGGGGAGAACATCCCGATCGCGGCCTACTGCGGCTCGGGCGTCACCGCGGCGCAGCTCGCGCTCGCCGGAGCCCTCATCGGACGCGAGGTGACGGTCTACCCGGGGTCCTGGAGCGCCTGGTCGAACACGCCTGGCCTCCCGGTCGCGACCGGGTCGATGCCCGCCGAGGAGGACGACCTGGGCTGAGCGGCTGGGCAGCGCTGGTATGAGGGGTTGGGCTGCGCTGGTCCGAGCGGCGGGGCGGTGCTGGGCTGAGGGGCGGTGCTCAGAGCGCCTCGATGACCTCGCGGAGGACGTCGGGGTCGTACCAGGGGATGTCCCCGCCGGCCAGCGCGTGGTAGCGCTCGTGGCCCTTGCCGAGGATCACGACGGTGTCGCCCGGCACGGCCATCCGCACCGCCGCCGACATCGCCTCCCGGCGGTCGCCGATCTCGACGATCTCCGCCTGCGAGGAGCGTGCGCCGTCGATGAGCGCGGCGCGGATCTCCGCCGGGTCGTCGTCGTAGGGGTTGTCGTCGGTGACGATCAGGACGTCCGCGAACATCGCAGCGAAGCGTCCCATCATGCGGCGCTTGGAGGCATCTCGGTTGCCGTTCGCGCCGAGCACCGCGATGAGGCGGCCCTCCGGAGCGGTGGTGCGGAGGGCGCGGAGGGCGGCGTTGATCGCCTCCGGCTTGTGCGCCGAGTCGACGATCGCGGTGAAGGGCTGTCCGAAGTCGAAGCGCTGCAGGCGTCCCTCGACGCTGGGGAGTGACGCGATGCCGTCGGCGAGCTCGCCGAGGTCGCGCCCCTGCTCGGCGAGCGCGGCGACGGCGGCAAGGATGTTGTTGACGTTGAAGGCGCCGGTGAGCTGTGTGGAGAAGCGGACGGCCTCGCCGTGGGGGGAGCGGACGAGGAACGACGATCCGTCGGCGCGCAGCTCGATCCCCTCGGCACGCCAGTCGGCATCCGCGCCGGCGGCAGAGGTCGTCCGTACCGGGATCGTCGCCTGCGCCGCGAGGACGCGGCCCCAGTGCGAGTCGACGTCGACGATCCCCGTGCGCGCGTGCTCGGGGGTGAGCAGCAGCGCCTTGGCGGCGAAGTAGTCCGCCTGGGTGGGGTGGTAGTCGCGGTGGTCGTGTCCGAGGTTCAGGAAGATGCCCGCATCGAACGCGAAGCCGTCGACCCTGCCCTGTCGCAGCGCGTGGCTGGAGGCCTCGACGGCGACGGTGCGGAGACCCTGCTCGCGCATGACGGCGAACAGGGCGTGCAGCTCCGGCGCCTCGGGGGTGGTCAGCTCCGGCGGGAACAGCACGTCGCCCACGGTCGTGCCGATCGAGCCGATCGTGCCGGAGGACGCCATGCCGGCGGCGGCCGCGACGTAGAACGCCGTGGTGGTCTTGCCCTGCGTGCCGGTGATGCCGATCGCAGTGAGCGACGACGCAGGGTCCCGGTAGAGCTGGACGGCTGCAGGACCGACGGCCAGGCGCGGATCGTCGACGACGAGGACGGGGAGGTCGTCCGGGAGGAGCGCTGCGCCGTCCGCATCCGTGAGCACGGCGACGGCACCCGCCTCACGGGCTTTCCCGGCGAAGCGCGCGCCGTGCGCGTTGGCGCCCTTCGCGGCGACGAACAGGTCGCCGCGGCGCACGTTCGAGGTCGACATCGCGATGCCGGTGAACGTCGTCTCCGCCCGTTCCGGCGCGGGCGCCTCGACGCGTGCGGCCAGGTCGCCGAGCGTCGACGAGAACCTCTCGACGGGCCGGGAGTCGAGGCGCGGGGCGGCGTAGTTCGAGGCGGATGGCATGACCGTCCGATTCTACGCGAGGGCGGCTCGTGGGCTTGTTGGGGCGTGGCGGGGCGGATGGCGTGGTGGGGGCCGGGCGTGGGCGGCTGGGCGTGGGGTGGGTGCGCCGGCGTGCCGTAGGTGCCCCGGCGTGGCACCTCTTGTGGGTTGAGCGGCGTGTCAACCCACAAGAACTGCCACGCCGGGGCCGGAGATGCCGACCGACGCCCACGCCGCCCGGCCCCGGGTCCCACCCCACCCCGCCCCGGCGGCGTGTCGAACTGTTGCGTCGTGTGACCGGACGAGACGCCGTATGACCGGGAGAGACGGTCCATGACGTCACATGGGCGCCGCGGTGCGCCACGCGCCTAGCGTGGGCTCCCATCCGCCCTCCGCGGACCGCTCCCCGTACGACCCGAACCCAGGAGGCACCCGCATGACGACCCGCATCCCCCGCGCCGCCGCAGCAGCGCTCACGCTCGTCCTCGCTGCCGGGATGTCGGCCTGCGCGGCGACCAGCACGCCGAATGCCGCGCCCTCCGCCGCCGTCGGGGACCCCGTCACGGGCGGGACGCTGACCTATCTGGAGTACCAGACCTACACGAACCTGTATCCGCCGCAGGCCGGCTTCTACCCGAACGGCGGGATCGTCGGGAACATCGCGGACCGCCTCACCTGGCAGAACCCGGAGACGCTGGAGATCGAGCCGTGGATCGCGGCCGACTGGACCGTGAACGCCGACGCGACCGAGTACACGTTCGATCTCCGCCCCGGCGCGACCTTCTCCGACGGCACTCCGCTCGACGCCGCGGCCGTGAAGAAGAACTACGACACCTACGGACTCGGCGATCCGCAGCGCGGCCTCACCGTCTCGGAGGCGATCAACAATTACGCCGGGAGCGACGTCGTGGACACCGACACCGTGACCTTCCGCTTCAGTGCGCCGTCGCCCGGGTTCCTCCAGGCGACCTCCACGATCACCTCCGGGCTGCTCTCGCCCGCCACCCTCGACGGCACGATCGAGGACTTCGGGGCCGGGAACGCGGCGAACGTGATCGGATCGGGGCCGTTCACCGCCGGCGCCGAGAAGCTGGGCACGGAGCTGACCCTCACCGCCCGCGAGGACTACGCCTGGGCGCCGAAGAGCGCGGCGAACCAGGGCCGTCCGTATCTCGACGCGGTGCACATCCTGGTGACCCCCGAGGACTCGGTGCGCATCGGCTCCCTGCTGGCCGGGCAGGCCGACTACGTCCGCTACGTGCAGTCGTTCGACGAGGCGAGGGTCGCCTCGGCCGGCTTCGTGCTGCACGCCCCGCAGACCCGCGGCGTGAACAACTCGCTCGCGCTGCGTCCGACCAACGCCCTCCTCACGGACATCCGCGTGCGACAGGCCCTCGTCGCCGGGGTGGACGCGCAGGAGGTCGTCGACACGATCTTCACGGAGAACTACCCCGTCGCGACCTCCGCGCTCTCCTCCACGGCCCTCGGCTACAAGGACGAGTCGGCGCACTACCAGTACGACCCGAAGAAGGCGCAGCGGCTTCTCGATGACGCGGGATGGGTCCCCGGCGCGGACGGAATCCGCCAGAAGGACGGCCAGCGGCTGTCGATCACGGTCTACGAGGCCAAGCCGCAGCCGCAGTCCAAGCAGACGCTCGAGCTCATCGCGCAGCAGCTCGGCCGCATCGGGGTGGAGCTGAACGTCAAGCCCGGCGATGCAGGCAGCTATGCGGAGGACACCCGCGATCCGCAGAAGACCGGCTTCTACCACTCGATGGTCGGACGCGCCGACCTCGACGTGATCAAGAGCCAGTACTACTCGAAGAACCGCGATGTGCTGATCTCGGGCGACGCGGAGCTGGACCGGCTGCTGCTCGTCGTCGCCTCCGAGCCCGACCCGCAGAAGCGCATCGCGGCCTCGCAGGCCGTGCAGGACTACCTCGCCGAGCAGGCGTACGTGATCCCGCTCTTCGAGGAGCCCCAGGTGTACGGCACGGCGCCGTACGTGCAGGGCGTCGCATACGAGTCGGTCGGCCGTCCGTGGTTCGCGGGCGTCTGGCTCCAGGACCACTGATGCGCTTCGTCCTGCGGCGGATCGGTCAGGCGGCGATCGTGCTGATCGCCGCCTTCACCGCCACCTTCGTCCTGCTCCAGCTGCTGCCGGGGGACGCGATCCTCATCAAGTTCGCCGATCCGAGCCTCGGGCTGAGCCCCGATCAGCTCGACGCGATCCGCGCCAGCTACGGGTCCGACGTCCCGTGGTGGCAGCAGTACCTCCACGCGCTCGCCGGGTTCGCCGCGGGCGACTTCGGCTCGTCGACGCAGTTCGGCACGCCGGTGCGGACCATGCTCGCCGAGGCGCTGCCGTCCACGCTGCTGCTGGCGACGCTCGGACTGGCCGTCGCGATCCTGCTCGCGGTGGCGGTCGCCGCGCTCTCGGTCCTCGCTCCGTTCGGCTGGCTGCGCGCCGGGATCCGGCAGGCGCCGGGGCTCCTCGTGGCCGTCCCGGTGTTCTGGCTCGGGATCATCCTGATCCAGGTGTTCTCGTTCGGGCTCGGCTGGGTGCCGGTGGTCGGCGCAGACCCGGTGCGCGGGCTCATCCTTCCCGTGCTGACGCTCGCCGTGCCGATCTCCGCGCCCCTGGCCCAGGTGCTCGTCCGCTCGATCGATCGTGTGCGCGCGCAGCCCTTCATCACGGTCCTCCGCGCGAAGGGCGCGCCGACCGCCTGGATCCTCACGCGGTCGGTGGCACGCAACGCGGCCCTTCCCGCGCTCACCATCGCCGGCGTGCTGTTCGGCGAGCTCGTCGGCGGCGCCGTCGTCACCGAGACGGTCTTCGGCCGCACCGGGATCGGCCGGCTCACGGAGCAGGCCGTGGCGAACCAGGACATCCCGGTGCTGCAGGGCATCGTGCTCCTCTCCGCGCTCGGCTTCGTCCTCGTCGGCCTGGTGGTCGATCTGCTCGCGCCTCTCATCGACCCGCGACAGCGTCGCGCCGAGGGCGTTCGCCGGATCCGCGATCCGCGGCCGATCACGGCGGAGGCGATCGCGTGACCGCCGGTATTGACTCGTCCGCGGGGTTGGGGCCGGGCTCGCAGCCCGCTGAGGCGGCCCGGTCGGCTGTGCCCGTCGTGCCTGCGCACCGTTTCGGCCCCGCCGTGGCTGTTTCTGTGGGTTGGGACGCCGCTCAACCCACAAGAAGTGCCACGCCGGGGCATTCGCGCACCCCGGAGCCCACGCCCACCCCCACCCCCACACCGGCCCGGTCCACGGCATGGCGCGCCGTGCCGTGGAGCCTCGTCGTCGCCGCGCTCGTGCTCCTCGTCGCGGTGCTCTGGGCGCTCGTCCCCGGCGTCTTCGCCCCGGCGGATCCGCTGCGGGGCGTGCCGGCGCAGAAGCTGCT
The DNA here is from genome assembly GCF_031456305.1 of Microbacterium resistens. Lineage (GTDB taxonomy): Bacteria > Actinomycetota > Actinomycetes > Actinomycetales > Microbacteriaceae > Microbacterium > Microbacterium resistens_A. The sequence continues at coordinate 345,941 of NZ_JAVDUM010000001.1, read as the reverse complement.
CCCGCCCGGCGCGGAGCACTGGTTCGGCACCGACGTGCTCGGACGGGACCTCTACGGGCGGGTCGTGCACGGCGCCGTCCACTCGCTCTCGGGAGCCCTCATCGCCGTCACGGTGGGGCTTGCCCTCGGCACGCTGATCGGCCTCGTCGCGGGAGCGGCGGGAGGGATCGTCGACGACGTGCTGATGCGGATCGTCGACGTGCTGCTCGCCGTGCCGGGGCTCCTCCTCTCGCTCTCCGTGATCATCCTGCTCGGCTTCGGCACGGTGAACGCCGCGATCGCGGTGGGCCTCGGAAGCGTCGCCGCGTTCGCCCGGCTCATGCGGGCGGAGGTGGTGCGCGTACGACGCACCGAGTACGTCGAGGCGGCGTTCGGCAGCGGCGGCACGTTCGTCGCGGTGCTCCGGCGTCACGTGCTCCCCAACGCGCTCACGCCGATCCTGGCGCTTGCCGCGCTGCAGTTCGGCACGGCGATCCTCGCGATCTCCACCCTCGGCTTCCTCGGCTACGGTGCACCGCCCCCGACCCCGGAGTGGGGGCTGCTGATCGCGGAGGGGCGCAACTACGTCGGCACCGCGTGGTGGCTCACGACGCTTCCCGGCCTGGTCGTCGTCGCGGTCGTGCTCGCCGCGAACCGTCTCAGCCATCGCATCGGAAGGAGCACGCCATGAGCGTCCTCGCCGTCGACGCCCTGCGCGTCTCCTACGCCTCCCGCTCCCGCGGCCGTCGCGAGGTCGTCCACGGGATCGGATTCGAGATCGAGGAGGGGGAGACCCTCGCACTCGTGGGCGAATCGGGTTCCGGCAAGTCCACGATCGCGCACGCCGTGCTCGGGCTCCTCCCCGCGGGCGGACGTGTCGACGCCGGAGGCATCCGGCTCGGTGGCCTGGACATCGCGGGATGGTCCGACCGCGCGCTCCGCATCATCCGCGGGCCCGAGATCGGCCTGGTGCCGCAGGATCCGACGACCTCGCTCGATCCCGTCCGCCCGATCGGCGTGCAGGTGGGCGAGATCCTGCGCCTCCACGGGCATCGTGACCGCGCGGCGCGGCGCGCGAGAGTCCTCGACCTCCTCGACCGCGTCGGGATCGACGACCCGGGGCTCCGCGCGCGGCAGTATCCGCACGAGCTCTCGGGCGGCATGCGTCAACGGGTCCTGATCGCCACCGCGATCGCTCTGCGCCCGCGGCTGCTGATCGCCGACGAGCCGACCAGCGCCCTCGACGCGACCGTGCAGCGCCGCGTGCTCGACCTGCTGGACGACCTGCGCAGGGAGGAGGGGACCAGCATCCTGCTCGTCACGCACGACCTCGGCGTCGCCGCGGACCGCGCCGAGCGTCTCGTCGTGCTCTCCGGCGGCCGGATCGTCGAGGCGGGCGAGACCGCGTCCGTGATCGCCCGTCCCGCCGACGGGTACACGCGACAGCTGCTCGCCGACGCTCCCGCGTTCGTCAGCGGCTTCCCCGCGACACCCGTGCCGGCGTTCCTCCGGGACGCGGCGACGGCGGCGACGGAGGAGACGGCCGCGATCGTCGCAGAAGGGCTCGTGCAGGAGTTCCGCACCGGCGGGCGCGAGCCGTTCCGCGCGGTCCAGGACGTGTCGTTCCGCGTGCGCCGGGGCGCCACGCACGCGCTCGTGGGCGAGTCCGGCTCCGGCAAGACCACGACAGCGCGGATCGTGACCCGCTTCCAGCGCCAGAGCGCAGGGAGGGTGCTGCTGGGAGGCGAGGACGTCTCCGATGCGTCGGGACACCGGCTGCGCGCGCTCCGCCGCCGCATCCAGCTCGTGCACCAGAACCCCTTCGCCTCGCTCGACCCGCGGCAGCGGATCGTCGATATCGTCGCCGAGCCGCTGCACAACTTCCGGATCGGCGACCGCGGCGAGCGCCGGGAGCGGGCCGAGGCGCTGCTCGAGCGGGTCGCGCTGCCGTCCGATGTCGCGCGGCGGTCGCCGGCCGAGCTCTCCGGCGGTCAGCGGCAGCGGGTGGCGATCGCTCGGGCGCTCGCGGTGGATCCCGAGATCCTCGTGCTCGACGAGGCCGTGTCCGCCCTCGACGTCACCGTGCAGGCCCGGATCCTCGAGCTGCTCGCCTCGTTGCAGGCCGAGCGCGGACTCACCTACCTCTTCATCTCGCACGACCTCGCCGTCGTCCGCCGCATCAGCCACACCGTCTCGGTCATGCATCGCGGGCGGGTCGTGGAGGAGGGCGCGACGGACGAGCTGTTCCATGATCCGCAGCACGACTACACCCGGGAGCTGCTCTCCGCAGTCCCCGGCCGATCGGAGGCCCCCGCATGACCGAGGAACGCCACGGCGCGCCGAGCGTCGCCCTGTTCACCCGCCTGCTCGACGACGCCCCGCCCGCCGAGCGATACGCCCTGGCCGTGGCCCAGATCCAGCAGGCGGAGCGCGTCGGGATCGGTCGTGCCTGGGTGGCGCAGCACCACTTCCACGCCGCCGAGGGCGGGCTGCCCGCGCCTCTCGTGCTCCTTGCCCACCTCGGGGCCCGGACGACGCGCATCCGCCTGGCGACCGGCATCATCACGCTGCCGCTGGAGTCGCCGGTGCGGGTCGCGGAGGACGCCGTCGTCGCCGATCTCCTCTCGGGAGGCCGCATCGACCTGGGCCTCGGAAGCGGCGGGACGCCGTCGTCCTTCGTCCCGTTCGGCGAGGAGGCGAAGGACAAGGCGGCCGTCTACGAGCGCAAGCTCGGCATCCTCCTCGACGCGCTGGAAGGGCGCGACCTCGGTGCGGGGAATGTGCTCTATCCGGAGGGCGGCGACCTCGGCCGCCGCGTCTGGCAGGCGACGTTCTCGGCCGCCGGAGGCCGCCGCGCCGGCGAGCACGGGCACGGGCTGCTGCTCTCGCGCACCCAGCCGCGTCCGGCCGATGACCTGCATGCGCCGCTGTCCGCGGTCCAGGATCCGATCATCGACGCCTATCTCGACGCGCTGCCCGAGGGGGTCGCGCCGCGGATCACCGCCTCGCGCACCGTGTTCGTCGCGGACGACCGCGCCGAGGCACTCCGGTTCGCGGAGGTGGGCCTGCGTCGCGCCGCCGAGGGCTTCCGGCGGCAGGGCCAGGTGATCCCGGGGGACACGCTCGACGAGCTGATCGTCGCGCTGGACACGCACCTTGGCACACCGGAGGAGGTCGCCGAGTCGCTCGCGGCCGATGCCGCCCTGAGCCGTGCGACGGAGATCGCCTTCCAGGTGCACTCCGTCGACGCGCCGCACGAGCACGTGCTGCGTTCGATCGAGCTGTTCGCGGAGCAGGTCGCCCCGCTGCTCGGCTACACCGTGAAGGAGCGAGTATGACCATCCAGGACCAGGCGGACCGCGCATTCGACGCCCCCGCCCCCGCCCCCGCCCCCGCCGACGTTGTGGACGTTGTGGACGCGATCGTGGGCCCGGCGCCCGGGATCGATGCGCTGCGCCGTCGACGCCCGCACACCAGGGAACAGCTGCAGGCGAGCTTCGACGCGCTGTTCCGGCCGCTGTCGGAGGAGCACGTCACCCGCGCCGAGCGCGAGCTCATCGCCGCCTTCGTGACCAGGGCCACCGCCGACGACGCGACGGCGCGCTTCTACGCCGAGCGCGCATCGGCCGCGGATCCGCGCGGCGCACGCGTGATCGCCGAGGCCGTGCGGGCCGCGGCCGCCGGACCCTTCGGGCGGTACGCCGAGCAGGGGCTTCAGGCGGAGAACAGCGAGGGAGTCCGGTACACGCCGGACGAGGAGGCCAGGGAGGATCTCGGGGTCCGGCTGGCCGTGGCCCTCGGGCACGCGCATCTGCTGACCTTCCGTCCGCGCGAGGCGCGGAGCGCGGACATCGACCGGCTGCTCTCGGCGGGCTGGTCGCCGGACGGCGTCGTCACGCTCTCGCAGCTCATCGCGTTCCTCGCCTTCCAGCAGCGCGTCGTGGCCGGCCTCACCGCGCTCTCGACGGACTCCAGCCGAGAGGAGATCGCGGCATGAGCGGGTCCGACCTCGCATCCGCCCCACCGTATCCCGACGCGTTCACGCGCGCGGAGGTCGGCTGGATCCCGAACCTCGCGCCGCTCGCCGAGGACGAGCTGACCGGGCGGCACCTCGACGGGCTCGTCGACGCATCCCGTGCCAAGAGCGACTACTTCCGGCTGCTGGCCCGCGACCCGGAGGTGCTGCGGGCCCGCACGCTCGTGGACAAGGACATCTTCTACAACGTCGCCGACGGGCTTCCCCGCGCCGACCGGGAGCTGGCGGCCGCCGCCGCATCCCGTCGGAACGGCTGCGTGTTCTGCGCCTCGGTGCACGCCCGGTTCGCCGCGCACCATGGCAAGCGGCCGGACGACGTGGACAGGCTCCTCGCCGAAGGAGTGGACGCGGACCTGGGGGAGCGGTGGAACGCGATCGTCGCGGCGTCGGTCGCCCTCACCGACACCCCGCTCGCCTTCGGCGCCGACGATGTGCGCCGGCTCCGCGACGCGGGTCTGGACGAGGGCGAGATCGCCGATGTCATCCACGGCGCGGCTTTCTTCAACTGGGCGAACCGGCTGATGCTCTCGCTCGGACGCCCCGTCGCCCCCGCGGAGGGCTGAGACGCGAGGGCCCGCGTCCGTTCGGCGTTCCGTTCGGGGCGCCTCGTGTCGGTCGCCTCGTGTCGTTCCGAATGCAGGACGGATGCAACTCCGTCGGCCCATATCCCCGAAACGGGCCGACGCCATGGCATCCGTCCGACCGGATGCCGTGGACACCCGGTGCCGAGATCAGGGGTGCAGCAGGATCTTGCCGCGCACGGCGCGGACCTCGATCAGGCGATGGGCCTCGGCGGCATCGGCCAGCGGGAGGTCGGGACCGAACTCGACGGAGAACCTGCCTGCGGCGATCAGCGCGATCGTCGCCGGCAGCGCCTCCGCCCGCCAGACGAGCTCCTGGGCGCTGAGGGGGATGGGGCTGCCGCCGCTGAAGGCGCGGATGCCGAAGGACGCCGCATCCGGCCCTCGCACGATCGTCGCGATCCGCTCGCGGTCCGACACCAGGGCGAGCGAGGCCTCGATCGCCTCGTCGGTCCCGGCGCCGTCGAGCGCCACGGTGACCGGACGGGGAGCGACGGCGCGGATCCGCTCTTCGAGCCCCTCTCCGTAGGCGACGGGGATCGCGCCGAGCTCGCGCAGCCGCTCATGCGATCCGGGACCGCCGGTGGCGATCACGGTCGCGCCCCACGCCACCGCGAACTGCACGGCGGCCTGGCCGACGGCGCCGGATCCGGCATGGACGAGGAGCACGTCGTCGTCGCGGACGCCGAGCGAGCGCAGTGACTGGTACGCCGTGCCCGCGGGGATCCCGAGAGCTGCCCCCTCCCCGGCCGTGACCGCATCCGGGAGCGGGGCCAGGTGCGCGGCGGGGACGGCCAGCGCGGTCGAGTAAGTCCCGAGCGTGTCCCGGATCGCGACCCGATCGCCGATCGCGAGGCCGGAGACCCCGTCTCCCAGAGCGGTCACGACGCCCGCGCCATCGAACCCGACACGACGCGGCTCGGTCAAAGGGGGGATCGGGCGGACGCCGCCGCGCTGCTTCGCGTCGATCGGATTGACCCCCGCGGCCTCGATGCGCACCACGGCCTCGCCCGCAGCAGGCTCGGGCTCGGGGATCTCGACGAGGGTGAGGACTTCCGGGCCGCCGATGGCGGCATGCACGATCGCGTGAGCCATACCGTCAGGCTACGCGTCCTCCGAGCCGCAGGCGTTGCCTTCGTCCGGTGACGCCCGGCTTCGTCCGGTGACGTCTGGTCGGGAGAATGCACTTCCGTCGGACCATTCGAGAGCACCGGGCCGACAGAGTTGCATCGGTCCTTCGCAGGGAGTCTCCGGGACAGGTCGGCAGGGACGGGCCGGCCGGGACAGGGGCGGGGGCCAGCTGTGCGACGCCCGGTCGGGCGGATGCCATTGTGTCGGACCGATGAGCCTGAATGGTCCGACGGAAGTGCATCGATCCGACGAGGCGGAGCCCCCAAACCCCTACCGGGCGTCGGCGAGGGCCTTGGCGATCCGCTGGGGCGAGACCGGCTGCGCGGTGCCGAGGCGCTGGGCGAAGACGCTCACGCGGTACTCCTCCAGCAGCCAGCGCACCTCGACGAGCGCCGCCGGCGCGTCCGCGGGGAGGGGGATCGTGCCGCCGGCATCGGCGAAGGCCTGGGCCGCCCGCTCGTACTCGGTCATCCGGGTCCGGTCCTTGCCCGGCGCGTCGGCCAGGGAGGTCAGACGATCGAGCATGCCACCGAGGTACCGGGGGAAATGGGCGAGCCGTTCCACGCCGCTCGCGGAGACGAACCCCGAGGGCAGGAGGCCGGAGAGCTGGCCGCGGACGTCGTTGAGCGGGCCGAGGAGGGTGAGGGAGTTCTGCGCCTTGATCGCGCGCTCGACGCCCCTGGACGCCGTGAGGATCCGGGCGACGAGGGAGACGCAGGCGAAGAGCTCGTCCACGATCGTCCGCGACACCGCGTCCCGCACCAGGGCGAAGTCCGCCTCGGAGCGGATGATGCCCCCGGGCCGGGTGCGCTCGATGATCGCTCTCGCGACCGCGGCGCGGCAGTCCTCGACGAGGGCGGCGACCGAGGGGTAGGGGGATGCGGCGAGCGCGAGCTTCTCCTGGCTGGTCAGGTGCTCCTGGACGTAGGAGGCCGGGGAGGGGACGTTCAGCAGCACCAGGCGGAGCACACCGGCGCGCGTCTCGGCGGCGGCCGTCTCGGCGGTGGCCTCCACCCGGAGCGACACGCTCCTGCCCGCATCGATCAGCGCGGGATAGCCGCGCACCACGCCGCCGGCGACCCTCGTGTCCAGGACCTCGGGGAGGTCCCCGAGATCCCAGGCGGTGATCCCCTCCCGTTCCAGGGGGACGCGGATCGCGGCGGCGGGTCCGGATACCGCGGCGGATACCGCAGATCCCTGCCGCGGTGCGGTCGACGCGCCACCCGATGGGGACGCCGCCCGCACCGACCGGGCCACGCTCGCGCGCGACCGGTCGGACAGGGTCGTCTGCAGGGTGCGCAGGTCGCGGCCCGATCCGACGACGCGCCCTCGTTCGTCCACGGCGCGGAAGTTCATCCGCAGGTGTCCTGGCACGCGGTCCTCGTCGAAGTCGGCGACGGAGACCGGCTGGTTGGCCAGAGGCTGGACGAGCTTCGCCAGCGCCTCGGCGAGCGACCGGGACGGCCGTCCGTCATGATGCTCCGGGCCGTCGGCGGCGAGGGCCTCCCCGAACCTGTCCGCCCAGTCCGCGGCGGGGACCACATGGCGGCGGATGGCCTTGGGCAGCGAGCGCAGGAGCGCCGTCACCAGCTCCGCGCGGAGACCGGGCACCTGCCAGTCGAAGCCGGTGTCCTCGATCTGCTGCAGGAGTGCGAGGGGGACGACCACGCTCACGCCGTCGTCCGGGGCGCCGGGCTCGAACCGGTAGGCGAGGCCCAGCACCTGATCGCCCTGCGGCCAGCGGGTGGGGAACTCGCCCTGGTCCGCGCGATCGGCGTCGCCGAGGAGGTCCTGCTCGCGCATCACGAGCAGCTTCGGCGTGCCGGCGAGGGTCTCGCGCCACCAGGTCTCGAAGGAGCGCACGTCGAAGACCTCGGCCGGGATCCGCTCGTCGTAGAACCGGAACACGGCCTCGTCGCCGGCGAGGATGTCACGACGGCGCTCGCGCTCCTCCTGCTTCTCCAGCCGGCGGCGCAGCTCGGCGTTGCTCCGCCAGAAGGCGCTGACCCGCTTGTCCAGCCTCGACGGGTCCCACTCGCCCTCCACGAGCGCGTGGCGCACGAAGAGGTCCCTGGCGCCCGCCCGGTCGATGCGGGCGAACTGCACCCGCCGACGCGGGATGATCTCCACGCCGAAGAGCGTGACCTTCTCGAACGCGACGGCGGCTCCCGCGTCCTTGGACCAGTGTGGCTCGGACACCTGTCGCTTGGCGAGGTCGCCGGCGAGGCTCTCCGCCCAGGCGGGGTCGATCGCGGCGACGGTGCGGGCGAAGGTCCGCGAGGTCTCCACGACCTCGGCCGCCATCACCGCCTGCGGGCTCTTCTTGCGCAGGGCGGACCCGGGGAAGATCGAGAACCGGATCCCGCGGGCGCCGCGGTACTCCGCGATCCGGCGCTTGGCCTCCCTGGGGGACACGGTCTTGTTCACGCCCTTGGCGGCGGTGCGTTCGTCGACGATCCCGATCTGCGAGAGGAGACCGGACAACAGCGCGCGATGCACGGCATCGGGATCGGCGGCGGAGCCGGCGGTGGTGTCAGTGGCGGCGTCGGTCGTTCTCGCCCCTCCGCCCTTCACCAGCGTGCGCAGCTGCCGGTGCACGTCGAACCATTCCCGCACCCGCACGTAGTTGAGGTGCTCGCTGCGGCAGAGGCGGCGGAACGCGCTGGACCCCAGCTCGCGCTGCTGCTCGCGCAGATGGCTCCACAGGTTCAGCAGCGTGAGGAAGTCGCTGGTCGGGTCGGCGAAGCGCGCGTGCAGACGGTCGGCCTCGTCGCGGACGGCCTGCGGGGCGTCGGCGGACGGACGCTCCCGCACGTCCTGGATCGACAGGCCGGCGACGATCGGGAGCACGGATGCGGAGACGCCGGCCTTGACGGACTCGACGAGCATGCGGGCGAAGCGCGGATCGATCGGCATGCGGGAGATGTCCCGGCCGATCCGGGTGAGCCGTGGCGTGTCGGCGTCGGCGCCGCGGCCGTCGCCCTGGACGACGGCGCCCAGCTCCGTCAGCAGGTCGAGCGCGGCCTTCACCCCTCGCGAGTCCGGAGGGGTGAGGAACGGGAAGTCGGCGATGTCGCCGAACCCGAGCGAGAGCATCTGGAGCACGACGGAGGCGAGCGAGGTGCGGAGGATCTCCGGCTCGGTGAACTCGGGGCGGGCGCCGAAGTCCTCCTCGCCGTACAGCCGGATCGCGATGCCGTCGCTCGTCCGCCCCGCCCGTCCGGAGCGCTGGGCGGCGGAGGCCTGCGAGACCGGCTCGATCGGCAGACGCTGCACCTTGGAGCGGTTGCTGTACCGCGAGATGCGTGCGGTGCCGGTGTCGATCACGTACTTGATGCCGGGGACGGTGAGGCTCGTCTCGGCGACGTTCGTGGCGAGCACGACCCGCCGGCGCAGGCCCGCGACGGAGGACCGTTCGAAGACCCGGTGCTGCTCGGCGGCGGAGAGCCGGCCGTACAGGGGGAGCACCTCGGTGGGGGAGGAGTCGCGGCCGTATGCGCCGCGTACGGCGTCCGCGGCATCGCGGATCTCCGCCTCGCCGGGGAGGAAGACGAGCACGTCGCCGGGGGCCTCGCGGTCCAGCTCGCGCAGCGCCGTGACGATCGCGGAGACCTCGTCGCCCGGCTCGGGGTCGGCGGGATCCTGCGCCGTCTCGTCGATGAGCGGCCGGTAGCGGACCTCCACCGGATAAGTGCGCCCTGACACCTCGATCACCGGGGCCGGCGTCCCGTCGGCTGCGGCGAAGTGCCGCGCGAAGCTCTCCGGATCGATCGTCGCCGAGGTCACGATCACCTTCAGATCGGGGCGCTCGGGGAGGATGCGCTGCAGGTAGCCGATCAGGAAGTCGACGTTGAGGGAGCGCTCGTGGGCCTCGTCGATGATGATCGTGTCGTAGCGGCGGAGTAGACGGTCCCGGTGGATCTCGTTGAGGAGGATCCCGTCGGTCATCAGCGCGATGCGGGTCTCCGCGGACACCTGATCGGTGAAGCGCACCTTGTAGCCGACGAGGCCGCCGAGGGGGACGCGCATCTCCTCCGCCACGCGCTCGGCGATCGTGCGGGCCGCGAGCCGCCGCGGCTGGGTGTGGGCGATGCGTCCGCGACCGAGCTCGAGACAGATCTTGGGCAGCTGGGTGGTCTTGCCCGATCCGGTGGCGCCGGCGACGATGACCACCTGGTGGTCGCGGATCGCGGCGGCGATCTCGTCGCGCGCGGCACTGACCGGAAGTTCCGGCGGATAGGCGATCACGGGCGCAGACATAGCCCTCCAGTCTATGACGGCGGAGCCCGGGGCCGCCCACGATGACGGCGGACGACGCGATCGCCGCCTCCGGGCGTCATCCTGCGCTCCCTCCCGGGCCGCCTGTCGGTGCACGGTCATAGGCTGGGAGCATGACGATCCCCACCCTCGCCCTCAACGACGGACGCTCCATCCCGCAGATCGGATACGGCGTCTTCAAGGTCCCCGCAGACGACACCGAGCGCGCCGTGAGCGAGGCGCTCGAGGTCGGCTACCGGCACATCGACACCGCCGCCATCTACGGCAACGAGGAGGGTGTCGGCGCCGCGATCTCCCGGAGCGGGATCGCCAGGGACGAGCTGTTCGTCACCACGAAGCTCTGGAACGACCGTCAGGCCGGAGACGGACCGGACGCCGCGATCGCCGAGAGCCTGGACAAGCTCGGCCTCGACGCCGTCGACCTCTACCTCGTGCACTGGCCGGCGCCGGCGAACGACGAGTACCTCCACGCATGGGAGAGGCTCGTCGGCATCCGCGAGCGGGGACTGGCGCGATCGATCGGCGTCTCGAACTTCCTCGTCCCGCACCTGACGCGCATCGTCGCTGCGACCGGGGTCGTCCCGGCGGTGAACCAGATCGAGCTGCACCCCGCCCATCAGCAGCGCGAGATCGTCTCCTGGGCGCGCGACAACGACGTCCGCATCGAGGCGTGGGGGCCGCTCGGCCAGGGCAAGTACGACCTGTTCTCGATCCCGGCGGTGGCCGACGCCGCCGCGGCGCACGGCAAGACCCCCGCACAGGTGGTGCTGCGCTGGCACCTGCAGCACGGCAACATCGTCTTCCCGAAGTCGGTGCGCGCGGAACGCCTCCGCGAGAACCTCGACGTGCTCGACTTCGCGCTCAGCGACGTGGAGTTCGCCGCGATCGACGCGATCGATCCCGGCGACGGCTCGGGGCGCGTGGGCTCACACCCCGACGACGTGAACTGACGCGGGCGGGGCGGGCGCGGACATGGCGAACCGGCTGGCCGACACGCTCAGCCCGTACCTGAGGGCCCATGCCGACAATCCCGTCGACTGGTACCCCTGGGGCGAGGAGGCCTTCGCCGAGGCGCGGCGGCGCGATCTGCCGGTGATGATCTCGATCGGGTACTCCACCTGCCATTGGTGCCATGTGATGGCGCGGGAGTCCTTCGCCGACCCGGTGACGGCCGCCGCCTTGAACGACGGGTTCATCGCGGTGAAGGTGGACCGTGAGGAGCACCCGGACGTGGATGCCGCCTACCTCGCCGCGGCCTCCGCCTTCACGCAGGACCTGGGATGGCCGCTCACGGTGTTCGCGACCCCCGAGGGCAGGGCGTTCCACGCCGGGACGTACTGGCCTCCGGTGGGGCGACCCCCGCTGCCGGCCTTCCGCGACGTCCTCGCCGCGGTGCGGGAGGCGTGGACCGCCCGACGCGACGAGGTGGACGACTCGGCGGCACGTCTCGCCGCCGCACTCGCCCGCGCCTCGACAGCCGGGCAGGAACGGGCGGACGTGGGCGAGGACGGGCAGGAACGCGAGGGCGCTCTCCCGACGGCGGAGGCCCTCGCCGAGGCCGCGGCACGGATCGCCGAGCGCGAGGACACGCGATTCGGCGGGTTCGGCGGAGCGCCGAAGTTCCCCGTCGCCACGACCCTCGGGTTCCTGCTGCACCCCCTCCTCCGGGAGACTGCCCCGGACGCCGCCTCGTCCGCGGAGCGCGCGCTCGCCGCGATGGCGTCCTCCCCGCTCCGCGACGGCGTGGACGGCGGGTTCTTCCGCTACGCCACGCAGCGCGACTGGACCGTCCCGCACTTCGAGCGCATGCTGACCGACAACGCGCAGCTGCTGGACATCGCCCTCGTCGCCGGGGACACGGCCGTCGCGCGCGGGATCGCCGCGTTCCTGCTTCGCACGCTGGGTGTTCCCGGCGGCGGCTTCCGGGCCGCGCAGGACTCCGAATCCTGGATCGACGGACGACGCAGCGAGGGCGGGTACTACGCGCTCCCTGCCGAGGGGCGCGCGCTGCTCGCACCGCCGGCGGTGGACGGGAAGGTCATCACGGGATGGAACGGCCTGGCGATCGGCGCGCTCGCCCGTGCCGGCTCCGCGCTGCGGGAGCCCGACTGGATCCGCGCGGCGGAGGACGCCGCCCGCGCCGTCCTCGCTGTGAACCGGGACGCGCACGGCGCCCTCGTGCGCTCCTCGCTCGAAGGGGTCGCCGCGGACGCCGTCGCGACGCGGGCGGATCTCGGTCTGCTCGCCGATGGGCTGTTCGCCCTGGCCCTCGCCGCCGGCGACGCGGATTGGGCGGTCGCGGCGCGGGACGTGCTCGACGCGGGTCTCGCGGGAGTGGGGCCGGATCCCGTGCTGGTCGCGCAGGGCATCGTCGCCTCGCCGGACGAGAGCGACGGCGACCTCCCCTCCGGCACCGCCGCGCTCGCGACGGCGGCACGCACCGCCTGGCTGCTCGGAGCGGGGGAGGAGTACCGGACCGCCGCCGAGGGACTGGTCGCAGGGCTCGGGGACCGCGCTCTCGCGCAGCCCTTCGCCCACGGCGCGCTCCTGAGGGCCGCTGCCGGCCTCGTGCGGCCGCCGCGTCAGATCGTGGTGGTGACCGAGGCGCCGGACGGGGCGCTCGCGGACGCGGCGCGGCGTGCGGACGCGGATGTCGTGGCGGTGGTCGGGCGACGGGGCGCCCGCGCCTTCGCCGATGCCGGGTTCACGCTGTTCGAGGGCAGGGACGGCGACGCGGGGCTCGCGTACGACTGCCGGGCCTTCGTGTGCCGGCTCCCGGTCCGGGAGCCCTCGGATCTGGCCCCGGACCGCTGAGCTCCCGCCATCGCGCACTGTCAACGCGCACTGTCAACGCACGCTGTCGTCGTGCTCCGTCATCGCATCCGCCAACGGTCGTCGCGGTCCCGCGGGGGATCCGATCGTGCACCGCTCCCGGTGATTTGTGGGGAAATCGGCGCCGAAATGCGACAATGCGTGCACGGAATGATCGGATCCGTGACCTCCGGTCATCGAATCGCGAATGCATCGTCATTCCTCTGAATCTGCGAACCTCTCCGTCGGTACTCTCGGCCGGGCCGATGATCGGCGCCGGCGACGCCGGCGAGGGGGGAGCAGAGGGGTGGATTACTCATCGAGAACGAAGGATCGGACGAGTGGGCGAGGCGTGACGTTCCGCGGTGATGCCGCGCGAAGCTGGCTCGCGAATCGCGGGTGGAGCATGGCGGGGGAGACAGAAGGGCTGCGCCTGCACGCCTCCGAGATCGTCGACGGCGGGTTCGCGCTCCGGCGCGTCCGGTTCTCGGGGCTGACGGCGACCTGGCCGGCGGATCCCGGGGCGGCGCCCGATGCCGCGGAGCTGACGGTCATCATCGACGGCCGGTTCCTTCTGGACGGGACGGAGGCGGATGCCGAGCATGTCCATGTGCGGTCGCTGCGCACCGAGGTGGCGATCGACGCCCCGGCGACGGTGGAGGTCCTCCAGCTCAGGACCACCTGGTCGGCGCTGCGCTGGTGGGCGCCGATCGATGCGATCCTGCTTCCCGCGCAGCCGGAGATGAAACAGGTGCTGGTCACGATGGCGACCTCCCTGCTGCACTCCTCGCTCGGTGCGGACAGCGCGGGGTTCGGCTACCTGCGCGGGAGCGCCGAGGCGCTGGCGGCGGCGGTCCTGCAGAAGCACGCGGTGGTGCCGGTCTATCCGGGGTCATCGGCGTCGATGCGGGAGCTGTTCGACCGCACGGTCGCGCTGATCGACGCGCGCGCTGCCGATCCGCTCCTCACGATCGACGCGATCGCCGCGGAGGTGAACGTCTCCAAGCAGTACCTCCAGCGCGCCTTCCGGCCGACCGGGGTGTCTCCGCTGCGGTACCTGCGGATCGTCCGGGCGCTGCGGGCACGGGCGCTGATGGAGGACGAGGGGGCGGACGGCCTGCGCGGACAAGCCGAGATCGCCCGCACGGTGGGGTTCTCCTCGGTCAAGGCCATGCGCGAGGTCCTGGCGCGGGAACTGGGCTGAGCGCACCGTCCGAAGCCAATGGGCGCGCGCCGGAAACCAAGGTGCGCATCCCGGGGGACAGCACGGAACGCGCGATGGAACCATGAACGCTTGTGCCCCCATGCACGTCGATGGATGTCGTGCATGGTCTGGCGCGTTCATTGGCACCACACGGGGGGAAAAGAATGACCATCGATGATCTCAGCGCCTTCGAGGAGGCCTCGTCCACGGGGCTCTCACGCCGCACGATCGTGAAGGGCGGGGCCTGGTCGGTTCCGATCATCGCCGCGGCCGTCGCCATACCGACGAGCTCGGCGAGCGTGCCGACCGCCTGCGTGTCGTATGACCCGCACGGGGTCTACGGCTCGTCGGGGCAGGCGATCTTCCAGTACGTCGGCGACAGGAACCCCGCCACGTTCACGGTTCCCAAGACGGGCCCGTTCTATGACTGGGCGGGGAGCCTCGGCTTCGGGCTGGACAAGGTCCCCCAGCCGAACTGCGGCGCGGCGAGCTACGCCTTCTACGGCGTGACCTGGGACAGGAGCGCGGGGAACCAGAGCCACCTGTACAAGGCGGTCCCGGACTCGAACACGAAGGGGGCGACCTCGATCGTCACCGATCTCGGTACCTTCGGCTGCCTCCCGATCGGGGGCTACCAGGCCGCGTGGGGCGGCCTGGCCGTCGACACTGTCGGCAACGTCTGGGCGGTGTCCAACACAGCCGCCATGAACGTGGCGCAGGTCGCGCTCATCGACCCGCTCACGCTCGCCTGCCAAACGAATGACGCGGGGACCTATGGCATCGGCCCGAACGCCGCCAAGGTCCAGCCCGGAGGGCTGATGGGACCGGACATCACCTTCACGCCCGACGGCGGGATGTGGGGTCTCATCTGGGACAACGTGTCCAGCGAGTACTGGATGGCCCGCTATCACTTCACGCCGAACATGCAGCTCGGCGTCGAACCGGTGTTCAAGGTGTCGGGGGGCACCATCGGCACCAGTGCGTGGGAGATGCGCTTCCTCGACGGCCTGGCCTGGAAGGGCACCGGCGCGACGTACGACTCCGGCATGTTCTACGTCGCCTATGGCGGGCCCGTGCTGGGAGACGTGCACTCGCTCGACCCGAACACCGGGCTGGCAGCCCGCGTGGCGGGCAAGACCCTGCCGGACAACACCGGCTCGAACTACAAGCTGGAGGACCTGGCCTCGGCTCCGATCATCAGCAACACGTCCGCTCTCTAGGAAGCGGAGAACGACCGGAGGTCAGAAGGCGTCCCGCCGCGAGGCGGGGCGCCTTCTGCGTGCCCCGAGGGGCTCCCGTCCGAGGGGTTCCCGTCCGAGGCGCTCAGACCCAGCCGGTCATCCAGTTGTGCAGGACCCAGAAGTCATAGGGAATGGCCATCCCGACCCAGAGCGGGTAGAAGAAGGCGGAGACCAGCAGGACGACGATCACGACCACGGCGACCGTGCGCTGCCCGGCCTTCCTCTGCGACACCGGTGCGCTCCGCGGCCCCGCGACGTCCTTCAGGGCGAGGACGAGGGCGAGGATCAGGAACGGGAGCATCGCGACCGTGTAGAACTGGAAGATCGTGCGCTCCGGGAACATCAGCCACGGCACGTAGGTGCCTGCGAGGCCGACGAGCGGGATCGCATGCGTCCACGGCATCGGGGCGCGGTCGATGAGCCCGCGGACGAGGCGGAAGAGCAGGTAGAGGGCGGCAGCGACGCCGAGGTACCACAGCACCGGGTTGGGGATCGACGAGATCGTGGCGATGCAGTTGTCCGACCCGGGGCATGGCTCGCCCTGTCCGCCGACCCACACCGCGGTGGGCCGGAGCAGCAGCGGCCACTGCCACGCCGGGCTCGCGTAGGGATGCGTGGAGGTCAGGTTCACGTGGAAGTTCAGGATCACCTCGTGGTACTTCCACAGCGCGATGAGGGGGTTGGGGTCGCTCGGCCTGCTGTACCCGCCGGCCGTCACGAGCCACCCGGTCCAGGACGCGAGGTAGACCAGCAGGGCAGGCGGTACCAGCAGGAGGAATGACACGGGACCCTGGCGGAGGGCGGCATCCGTCGGCCACATCGAGATCCCCGCGCGCCGTCGCGCCAGGGCGTCGGTGACGACCAGATAGAGGCCGAGCGCGGCCAGCGCGTACATCCCCGACCACTTCACGGCGGTCGCCGCGCCGAGCGCGGCACCGGCGGCCAGGATCCAGGGCCGCCGCCAGAGCACGCGTCCCCACAGCGGCTGCGCGCCGTCCGTCCCGGCATGGGTGCGCGGGTCCTCGAGGATCGGCATCGTGCGTCGTCGGTCGATGAGGACGAAGAGGAACCCGAGGAGGATGAAGAAGGAGAGGATCCCGTCGAGGAGCGCGATCCGGCTCAGCACGATCGCGAGGCCGTCGACGGCGAGGAAGAGACCGGCGATCGACGCGACGACGATGGAGCGGGTGAGCTCGCGGGCGACGAGGTAGATCACCAGGACCGTCAGGACGCCGGCCACCGCGGTCATGAGGCGCCAGCCGACGCTCGATCCCGGCCCCAGCAGCCCCATGCCCAGGGCGATGATCCACTTCCCGAGCGGCGGGTGGACGACGAAGCTCCCCGTGGTCTTCAAGGGCGTGGTCACGCCCTCGTTGAAGAGCTCGTCGTGGTTCTCCCCCCACTCGCCCTCGTACCCCTGCGCCCAGAGCGACCACGCGTCCTTGACGTAGTAGGTCTCGTCGAACGCCAGCGTATGCGGGCTTCCGATGCCCGGGATGCGCAGCACGGCAGCCAGCAGCATCAGCAGTGTCGGGGCGAGCCAGGAGAGCAGTCGATGGCGGCGCGGATCCAGGATCCAGGCGTCGCGCACTCGTTCCCAGCGGGTCGGCCGGAGGTCGACCGGCGGGAGCAGGGGCGCTGTCATCGCACCAGCCTATGCTGGGCGGGTGATCATCCTCGCGGCGACTCCGATCGGCAATCTCGGCGACGCGTCGCGGCGGCTGATCGAGGTGCTGGAGAACGCGAGGATCGTCGCCGCGGAGGACACCAGGACGACCCAGCGGCTGCTTTCCGCGCTCGGCGTGTCCAACCGTCCGCGGCTGATCCCGCTGCACGATCACAACGAGAAGGCCAAGGCCGCCGAGATCGCCGCCCTCGCCGCCGACGAGGACGTCGTGGTGCTCAGCGACGCCGGGATGCCCACCGTCAGCGACCCGGGTTTCGGCCTCGTCGCCGCGGCCGTCGAGCAGGGCGTGACCGTCTCCGCGATCCCCGGTCCGAGCGCCGTGATCACCGCCCTCGCCGTGTCCGGCCTGCCGACCGACCGGTTCACCTTCGAGGGCTTCCTTCCGCGGAAGCCCGGGGATCGGCGTTCCGTGCTGTCGTCGCTCTCCGGCGAGCCGCGGACGATGGTGTTCTTCGAGTCGCCGTCCCGCCTGGCCTCGACGCTCGCCGACATGGCCGGCGCCTTCGGGGCGTCCCGTCGCGCCGCCGTGTGCCGCGAGCTCACGAAGTTCTACGAGGAGGTCCGTCGGGGCTCGGTCACGGAGCTGGCGGAATGGGCGGACGCCGGGGTGAAGGGCGAGATCGTGGTGGTCGTCGCCGGGGCGGCCCCGCGCGAGGTCTCGCCGGAGGACGCGCTCGCACAGGTGCAGTCCCTCGTCGCCGGCGGCGCGCGGCTGAAGGACGCCGCCTCCGAGGTCGCCTCGCAGACCGGGCTCTCCTCCCGCGACCTGTATCAGGCGGCCCTCGCCTCCCGCAGGCCCTGACCCGTCCTGGGCGTGCCCTGTGTGGGCGTGCCCTGCTGGGGCGTGCCCTGCTGGGGCGTGCCTTGGTGGGCGTGCCTTGCTTCGCCCCAACCCGCGGTTTCTACCCCGCCGTGGCAGTTCTTGCGGGTTGGAGGGCGCGTCAACCCACAAGAAGTGCCACGGCGGGGCAGAAACGGCGACGTCAGGCAGCACGGCGATGTAGAGGGGCACCAGCCCAGGGGCACTGGGGCGGGCGTCATGGAGCGCGACGGCGACGGCATCCCGCCTAGAATCGAACGCATGCCCGCAGGCGAATCCTTCTACATCACCACGCCGATCTACTACCCCAGCGATGTGCCGCACATCGGCCACGGGTACACCACCGTCGCCGTGGACACGCTGGCGCGCTGGCACCGTCAGGCGGGCGATGACACCTGGATGCTCACCGGCACCGACGAGCACGGGCAGAAGATGCTGCGGGCGGCCGCGGCGAACGGCGTGACCCCGCAGGAGTGGGTCGACAGGCTCGTGAGCGAGTCCTGGTTCCCGCTGCTGAAGACCCTCGACGTCGCCAACGACGACTTCATCCGCACCACGCAGGAGCGGCACGAGACCAACGTGCAGGTGTTCTTCCAGCGTCTCTACGACGCCGGCTACATCTACGCGGGCGAGTACGAGGCGCTGTACTGCGTCGGCTGCGAGGAGTTCAAGCCCGAGTCCGAGATCGTCGACGGCACGGGGCCGTTCGAAGGGCTCAAGGTCTGCGCGATCCACTCGAAGCCGCTGGAGCTGCTCCAGGAGAAGAACTACTTCTTCAAGCTGAGCGAGTTCCAGGACCGCCTGCTCGAGCTGTACAAGGACGAGCCCGACTTCGTGCGCCCGGACTCGGCCCGCAACGAGGTCGTGTCCTTCGTGTCGCAGGGTCTGAAGGACCTCTCCATCTCGCGCTCGACCTTCGACTGGGGGATCCCGCTGCCCTGGGACCCGAGCCACGTCATCTACGTGTGGGTGGACGCGCTGCTGAACTATGCCACCGCCGTCGGCTACGGCGCCGACGAGGAACTGTTCGCCCGTCGCTGGCCGGCCTACCACGTCGTCGGGAAGGACATCCTCCGCTTCCACGCCGTCATCTGGCCCGCGATGCTGATGGCTGCGGGCCTCGAGGTGCCCAAGGGCGTGTTCGCGCACGGGTGGCTGCTCGTCGGCGGCGAGAAGATGTCGAAGTCCAAGCTCACCGGGATCGCGCCGACCGAGATCACCGACGTCTTCGGATCGGACGCGTACCGCTTCTACTTCCTGTCGGCGATCGCCTTCGGGCAGGACGGATCGTTCTCCTGGGAGGACCTGTCCGCCCGCTACCAGGCCGAGCTCGCCAACGGCTTCGGCAACCTCGCCTCGCGGACCATCGCGATGGTCGAGCGGTACTTCGACGGCGTCGTCCCGGCGGCCGGCGCGTACGGCGAGCAGGACCTCCATGTGCAGCAGACCGTGGCGGCGGCAACGGCGAACGCGGACGCGGCGGTCGAGCGGTTCCGTCTGGACGAGGCGATCCAGTCGGTCTGGACCATCGTCGATGAGCTGAACGGCTACATCACCGACAACGAGCCCTGGGCGCTGGCCAAGGACGAGGAGCAGCGGGAGCGGCTGGGCACGGTCCTCTACACGTGCGCCGAGGGGCTGCGGGCGCTCGCCGTGCTGCTCTCTCCGGTCATGCCGCAGTCCACGGCCCGGCTCTGGGACGCGCTCGGCGTCGAGGGCTCCCTCGGCGCGCTCGGCGCACAGCCGATCCGCACCGCCGGGGACTGGGGGCAGCTGCCGGCCGGCACGCGCGTGCAGACACTCTCGCCGCTCTTCCCCCGCGTCGAGGCGACTGCCTGAGCATGACGGCGGACGTCCCCGAGACCTACGTGCGCGAGCGTTCGGCGGACGGGCGCAAGGACCTGAGGTACCCGCCCGCCCCCGAGCCGCTCTCCGTGCCCGTGTACGACAACCACGCGCACCTGGAGATCGAGGACGGCGATGAGGGGCTGAGCCTCGCGGAGCATCTGGACCGGGCCCAGGCCGCCGGCATCCTCGGTGTCGTGCAGGCCTCGGGCGACATCGAGTCCTCCCGCTGGGCGGTGGCAGCCGCCGAAGCGGATCCGCGGGTGCTCGCGGCGGTCGCGATCCATCCGAACGATGCTCCGACCTACGCGCGGTCGGGGATGCTGGGGGAGGCCATCGCGGCGATCGACGAGCTCGCCGCGCATCCGCGCACGCGCGCGATCGGCGAGACCGGGCTGGACTACTTCCGCACCGGACCCGAAGGGCACGCCGCCCAGCACGAGTCCTTCGAGGCGCACATCGCGCTGGCGAAGAAGCACGGCATCGCCATGCAGATCCACGATCGGGACGCCCACGACGACGTCCTCTCCGTCCTCTCCCGCGTCGGCGCGCCGGAGCGGACCGTCTTCCACTGCTTCTCGGGCGACGAGGCGATGGCGCGTGTCTGCGCCGATGCCGGCCACTACCTGTCGTTCGCGGGCAACGTGACCTTCAAGAACGCGCAGAACCTGCGCGACGCGCTGAAGGTCACCCCGCGCGAGCGGATCCTCGTGGAGACGGATGCGCCGTTCCTCACGCCGACGCCGCTGCGCGGCCGGCCGAACGCGCCGTATCTCGTGCCGATCACACTGCGATTCATGGCGGCGGAGCTCGGGATCGACGTCGATGAGCTCGCCGCCGACGTCGCCGCGAACACCCTTGAGGTCTACGGCTCCTTCGCCTGATCCTCTTCGTCCGCGTCGCCCCTCGGGTTCCCAGGCACGGATGCATGGCGATTCCCCGTTCGGCGGGAGAAACCCGCGCCGGGGGCCGGCCATGCGAGGGATCTCCATGCATCCGGACGAGCCGACGGCCGGACGAGCGGACGGCCGGGCGACCCGAACCGGACGAACCCAGCCGGGCGGATCACGGTCGGGGCGGGTCGGGATCCCCGGGCGGGGCCGCGTCATCGTCTTCGGCCACGGGTCGCGCCGCCGCGATGTGCGAGATCGGACGCCACACGAGCAGCAGCGTGAGCGCCGCGCCGCCGAACGCGAACCACCACGGCGCCGTCAGCCCCCAGACCTGGGCGATCAGGCCACCGGCGGCCTGGCCGATCACCATGCCGCCGAAGACGCCGACCATGTTGACCGAGCCGATCCTGCCCTGGAGCTCGTGAGGGACGAGCCGCTGCCGGACGGTCGTCGAGATCGTCCCCCAGACGAATGCGTAGGCGCCGAAGCCGAACATGATCACCAGCGCGACGGCGCCGGTCGTCGTCAGCGCGAAGGCGAGGTGCATCACCACCTCCAGCGAGAGGCAGATCCGCATCAGGGCGGCGAACGACACGTGCCGTTCCAGCCAGCCGAAGCTCATCGTCGCCAGCAGGCCGCCCGCCGCGGACGCGGTCGTCAGCGCGCCGTAGCCGACCGGGCCCATCCCGAGGTGCTCGGTGGCGTAGAGCACGAGAACGCTCCACGGGGCCGCCCACGTGACGTTGAAGGCCAGGATGATGATGACCAGCATCCGCACCGGAGGATTGCGCCAGAGCCAGCGGATGCCGTCGGCGATGTCGGTGTGCACGGGAGGCGGGGCGGCTCCCTCCCGCGGAGGAACGGGCGTCCGCGCGATCCGCGCGATCAGCACCACTGCGAGGGTCACGCACAGCACCTGCAGCAGGAAGGGCCAGAACGAGCCGATCGCGAACAGGAAGGCGCCCAGCGGCGGGCCGGCGAACTGGTTGGCGACGAGGAAGCCGGCCTGCAGCCGCGCGTTGCCGGTCCCGAGATCCTCCTTGCGGACGAGCATCGGCAGCAGGGTGCCGCTGGTGGTGTCGGCGAACACCTCGGCGGTGCCGTAGAGGAACGCGGCGCCGAGCACGATCCAGATCGTCGCCTGACCGGCGAGCAGGAACCCGCAGAGCGCGAGGATCACGACCGCGCGCGACCCGTTCGCGAGCATGACGAGCCGGCGCCGGTCGAAGCGGTCGGCGATCGCGCCGGCGTGCAGCCCGAACAGCAGCCAGGGGAGGAACTGCATCATCGCGCCGAGCGCCACGAGGAAGGGCGCGTCGGTCATCGAGGCGATCAGGAGCGGGGCCGCGGCCAGCGCGATCCCGTCGCCGACGTTGCTGGTCCACGACGACGCCATCAGCCAGCGGAAGTCGCGGCCGAGGCGACGGGGCGCGATGAGTTCGCCGACGGAGGTCACCGGATGATCCTAGGGGCGGCCTCCGACACCGAGAGGTCGGGGACGTGCGGGAGAATGGGGGGATGACCGTCACCCTGCTCGGCGCCACCGAGATCCGCCGACTCGCCGCCGAGCTCGACGTCACCCCGACCAAGAAGCTGGGCCAGAACTTCGTGGTCGACGCCAACACCGTGCGCCGGATCGTGCAGGCCGCCGATGTCCGCGCCGGGGAGAGCGTCGTCGAGATCGGGCCGGGGCTCGGATCCCTCACCTTCGCGATCCTGGAGACGGGGGCCACCGTCACAGCCGTGGAGATCGATCACCGCCTCGCCGCGCAGCTGCCCGAGACGGCGCGGAGCCACGGGGTCGCCGACGGCGCGCTGACCGTCGTCGACGCGGACGCCCTTCGGGTGACCGCACTGCCCGGCGACCCGCGCGTCCTGGTGGCCAACCTGCCCTACAACGTGTCGGTGCCCGTGCTGCTGCACTTCCTGGAGACCTTCCCGGGGATCGACCGGGGAGTGGTCATGGTGCAGGCCGAGGTCGCCGAGCGCCTGGCAGCGTCGCCCGGATCGAAGATCTACGGCGCTCCGAGCGTGAAGGCGGCCTGGTACGGCCCGTGGCATCTGGCCGGCAACGTCTCGCGCCGGGTGTTCTGGCCGGTTCCCAACGTCGACAGCCTCCTGGTCGGATTCGCCCGCGACGCCGAGCCGCGGGGGAGCGAGGAGGAGCGGCGCCGGACGTTCGCGATCGTGGACGCGGCGTTCAACCAGCGGCGGAAGATGCTGCGCCAGGCGCTGTCCGGCCTCTTCGGCGGATCGGCGGCGGCGAGCGCGGTGCTGGAGAGCGCCGGGGTCGCCCCCACCGGCCGCGGCGAGGATCTCACGGTGGACGACTATCACCGGATCGCGCTCGCGTCCCCCGGGACACCGGCCGCCCCGTCGGCAACCCCGTCCGGCTAGCCGCGCGGTCCGCTTGCCCTCCGACGACGAGACTGCATCTGCGTCACGAGGCAGCGCGAAAATTCCGCAGTCTCGTGACGCAGATGCAGTCTCGCGGAAAAAGGCGCGGCGGAGTTCCCCGGGCGGGCGGAGGGACGGCCCGCTACCCTGACACTGTGACCGAATCGCGCTTCCGCCCCGACGTGCCCGATCTCCATCGCCCCTACGCCGCGGCGTCCGATCGCTACGACGGCGCACGGTTCCGCCGGGTCGGCTCGTCCGGCCTCTTCCTCCCGGCCATCTCGCTCGGCCTGTGGTGGAACTTCGGCGACAACATCCCGCTGGACAACCAGCGCGCGCTCCTGCGGCACGCGTTCGACCGCGGGATCACGCACTTCGATCTGGCGAACAACTACGGTCCGCCGTACGGATCGGCCGAGAAGAACTTCGGACGAATCTTCGCGGAGGACCTCCGCCCCTACCGTGACGAGCTCATCATCTCCTCCAAGGCCGGCTGGGACATGTGGCCGGGCCCGTACGGGGACTTCGGGAGCCGCAAGTACATCGTCGCCAGCGCCGAGCAGTCCCTCGCCCGCATGGGCCTGGACTACGTCGACATCTTCTACTCGCACCGGGTGGACCCGGTCACCCCGATCGAGGAGACGGTCGCGGCGCTCGACGCCCTGGTCCGCCAGGGGAAGGCACTGTACGTCGGGATCTCCTCCTACAGCGCCGAGCGGACGGAGGCCGCGGCCGACGTCGCGCGCGAGCTCGGCACGCCCCTGGTGATCCATCAACCGTCGTACTCGCTGCTGAACCGCTGGGTCGAGGACGGCCTCACCGAGACGCTCCGCGAGGAGGGGCTGGGGGCGATCGCCTTCGCGCCGCTCGCCCAGGGGCTCCTCACCGATCGTTATCTCGGAGACGGCACCGCCGAGCGTGCGCAGAAGCGGGGATCGCTGCCGGACGCTCCGCTCACCGAGGACGCCGTGCGGACGCTGCGCACGCTGAACGATCTGGCCCGCGAGCGGGGGCAGTCGCTCGCGCAGCTCGCCCTGCAGTGGGTGCTGCGCGACGAGGTCGTCGCCTCCGCGCTGATCGGGGCGTCGCGTCCCGCGCAGATCGATGAGAACCTGGCCGCGCTCGACGCGCCGCCGCTGACGGACGAGGAGCTCGCCCGCATCGACGAGGTGGCAGGGGGGATCGACGTGAACCTCTGGGCCACGTCGTCCGAGCTGTGAGCGCCGCATGACCGCGCCCGTCGCGCTGCCCCGCCCCGTCCGCGTCCGCGCCCACGGGAAGATCAACCTCCACCTCGGCGTGGGCGATCGGCACGACGACGGCTACCACGCCCTCGCCACGGTCTTCCAGGCGGTGTCGCTGCCGGAGGAGGTCACGGCGACCGCCGCGCCCGGGTTCAGCATCGCCGTCTCCGGCACGGCCGACCCCGGCTCCGTCCCGCTCGATGACCGCAACCTCGCGATGCGCGCCGCCCGCCTCCTCGCCTCCGCGACCGGCTACGAGGGCGGCGTGCACCTGGAGGTGCACAAGAGCGTCCCCGTCGCCGGCGGGATGGGCGGCGGATCGGCCGACGCCGCCGCCGCCCTCCTCGCCTGCGACGCCGTGTGGCGCACGGATCTGCCCTACGCCCGGCTCCATGAGCTGGCCGCCCGCCTCGGCGCCGACGTCCCGTTCGCGCTCCAGGGCGGCATCGCGGTGGGGACCGGTCGGGGCGACGTGCTGACGCCGGCACTCGCGCGCGGCCGCTTCGACTGGGTGCTCGTCCTCAGCGAGGAGGGGATGTCGACGCCCGCGGTGTACGCGCGGCTCGACCGCCACCGCGACGAGGAGGGGCTGCTCGCCGACGATCCGTCCCCGTCGCTCGACGTCCCGCCGGCGCTGCTGCAGGCGCTGCTCTCGGGGGAGCCGCGCCTGCTCGCGGCGGAGCTGCACAACGACCTGCAGGTGGCGGCGCTCCGGGAGCGTCCCGATCTGCAGACCGTGATCGACGAGGGACTGGCGGCCGGGGCGCTCCGTGGCATCGTGTCGGGATCCGGCCCCACCGTGGCGTTCCTGTGCGCGAGCCCGGGGGAGGCGGCGCTCGTCCGCGACCGGCTCGCCGGGGGCGGCAGGGAGGCACTGCACGTCCACGGCCCCGTCCCCGGCGCGCGGATCCTCGCCTGACGACCCGGTCCGCCCGGCCGCCGGGCGAGCGCGCCTTCGTCGCCTGCTTCGTCGTCTCCTCGACCGTCTACTTCACCGATCGGATGGGGAGCACCGCGAGCCCGCCGATGACCCCGAACACGATCGCGGCCGCGAACAGCGCCGTGTAGTTCGAGCTGCCCCCGCCGATCGCGAGCAGCGGGATCGCGAGCATCGGGACCAGGAACTGGGGCACCTGGTAGGACAGCGCGACGATGCCGAGGTCCTTGCCTGCGTCGCGGAGGTGGGGGAGGACCTCGGTCATCAGCGCGATGTCGACCGACACGTAGGCGCCCTGCGCCGCGCCGATGAGCGCGAAGGCGGCGAGGAAGACCGCGGTGTCGGGGGCGAACATCGCCACGAGGAGGCCCGCCACCGAGAAGGCGCAGGAGATCCAGACGATGGTCTTGCGCCGCCCCGTCCGGTCCGAGATCCAGCCGAACAGGATGTTGGTGACGAGACCGCCGACGGTGAAGACGATGAGCGCCGTCGCCTGCACGCCCGATGCCTCCTCCTTCGGGACGCCGAGGCGGTCGATGATGAAGAACAGCAGGTAGGTCGCGATGGAGAAGATCGACATCGTCACGAACAGCCGGCAGAGCCATGCCCAGAAGAAGTCGCGGTGGTCGCGCGGGCTGAGCCAGTAGGTGGAGAGCACGTCCCGCCAGCTCCAGGGCTCCCTCGGCTCGGTGCGGACGATGTCGCGGAGGCCGAGGAAGAGCAGGGCGGCGAGCACCGCGCCGATCGCACCGGGGACCACGAACCACAGCCAGCGGGCGTCGTTGGGGAGGGCGGCGACGATCTGCGCGCCGACGATGAGGGCGAGGCTCGCCGACGCGCTGGCGATCCCGGAGACCCTGGCGCGGATCCGCGCCGGGATCTGGTCGGCGAGCAGGGCGTGCACGGCGGCGTTCGTCGCGCCGAACCCGGTCTGGGCGATGACCCAGCCCAGCACGATCGCCCACAGGGATGAGCCGAAGGCGAGTACGAGGACCCCGGCGAAGCCCACGATCGCTCCGCCGAGGATCCACGGCCGTCGGATCCCGAGCCGGGAGCGGGTGCGGTCGCTCATCCTGCCGAACAGCGGGGTGATGATGATGACCGCGATGCCTCCGACGGCGGTGACGATCGAGAGGTTCACCTCCTTCGTCGCGTCGTCGAGGAAGGCGAAGGTCTTGGGGATCGCGGCGCCGCCGATCGTGCTGGAGGCGAGGTTGAGGCCGAACCAGCTGAGGACGAAGAGCGGCAGGAACAGCCGGGACTGCGGCGATCCGGGGACGTCCGTGCTGAGCGGATGGGCGGATGGTCGGTCAGCCTCAGACGGGCGGGTACGGGTGGCTCTGGACATCATCGTCCTTTCGGGTGGTGGGGAGAGCGGTCGTGCGGGGATGTGCCGGACGGGTACCGGCGGGGGCGTTCGAAGTGGTGTCGAAGGAGGGCGAAGCGGTGTCGGAGGAAGGCGTCAGTGCATCAGTCGCGCGTCTTCCGGGGGAGGGCGTCAGTCGCGCGGAGGAGGGGCGTCGGACGGTGCGTAGGCGAGGGTGAGGGCGGCGACGAAGGCGTCGCGCCAGTCCCTTGCCCCCTGCCAGCCGGCGGTGAGCGCGGGAGAGCCGTGCACGTGCCCTGCGCCCTCGTAGACGGTGACGGGGACGCCGGCGGCGCGGAGGGCCTCGGCGTAGGCGAGGGCGCCGTCGCGCAGCGGATCGAACTCGGCGACGAGGATCACGGTCGGCGGGAGGCCGCTGTGGTCCGGCGCGTCGAGAGGGGACGCCTCGGCGAGGGAGGCGCCCGCCAGGTAGAGCGCGCCGAGGGGCTCTGCGTCGTCGAGGCCGAAGCCGCGTGCGAACCGCTCGGAGGATGCGCCGACGGGGCGGAGGGCACCAGGCAGCACCTCGAAGGCCTGGTGGTGCACGCCTTCCCCGGCGTCCCGCAGCCGGAGGGCTGCGATGGCGGTGACGGCGGCGCCTGCGGAGTTGCCGCCGATCCCGATCCGGGCGGGGTCGGCATCGAGCTCGTGCGCACGGTCGCGCACGTCCCGGACGGCGGCGACGGCGTCCTCGACGGCGGCGGGGAAGGGGTGCTCCGGCGCGAGCCGGTACTCGAGCGAGATGATCTGCACGCCGGAGCGCAGCGCCCGGTCGGCGCAGAGCCGGTCGTTCAGGATCTCGTCGATCGTCCCGCCGACGAACCCGCCGCCGTGGCACCAGACCAGGGTCGGCAGGGGCCCGGTGGCGTCCCGGGGCCGGAACCGGCGGGCGCGGATCGGTCCGTCGCCGCCCGCGACCGTGAGGTCGTCGATGCGCGCGCCGTCCGGGACCGGCTCGGTGTACTCCTCGGCGAGCAGATCGCTGAGCCGGAGCGCGGCCGCACGGCGCACGGACTGGTCCTCAGAGGCGAGCCCGGGGAGGTCGGCGGCGAGCTCGCCGGTGCGCTGCGCCCATCCGATGACGGCGGGGTCGAGGTCGGGGAAGACGGGAGCCGCCTCCAGCCGGCCGCTCATGCGCCGACGCCCGGGAGATCAGCACCCGTCGGGAGATCATGGCGCGTCGGGAGGTCAGCGCTCGCCGGGAGATCGTGGCCTGCCGGGAGATCGTGGCCCGTCGGAAGGTCATGGAGGGTTCGCAGCTGGGCGATGACGTCGCGGTGGGCGGCGTCCGCGGCGGGGACGAACCCGGTGGCGCCGAGCGAGGTGTGGGTCTGCCCGATGTAGCGCACGGCGGTGACGGGGACGCCGGCCGCCGACAGGGCGCGGGCATAGGCCTCGCCGTCGCCGCGCAGGGGATCCAGCTCGCAGGTGCAGATCCACGCCGGGGGCAGTCCCGTCCGGGAGGGGGCGAGCAGCGGTGAGGCGTAGGGCTCGCGCGCCCTGCGCGGATCGCCGAGGTACCGGCGGACGAGGGTGCGGCCCATTCGGCGCACGATCACGCCGGGCATGCCCTTCGAGATGCCCCGCATGTCGGCGTGGCCCATCGTGAGGTCCAGCGCGGGGTTCTCCAGGAGCTGCAGCCGGATCGGCCGGCGCTTCCGGTCGAGGTTCATGAGCGTGACGGCGGCGGCCAGATTCCCCCCGGAGGACGCCCCGCCGATCGCGATCCGGTCCGGCGAGCCGCCGAGGCCCACGGCATGCTCGAAGGTCCACTCCATGGCGGTCCAGCACTGCTCGGGCTGGGCCGGGTATGCGGTCTCCGGGGCATGGGCGTAGTCGGCGGCGACGATGATGATCCCAGCATCCCGTGCCCGCTCGCGGAACCGCGCGTCCCAGGAGACCCAGTCGATGCCGGCGATCGTGAAGGCGCCGCCGTAGAAGTACACGAGGACCGGCAGATCCTCGCCCGCTCCCGCCCGCTCGGCCTCCGGCCAGTACACCCTGACGCGGACGTCCGGGTGGCCGTCGACCGCGACGAGGTGGTCCTCGGACGCGGTGTCGATGGGGCGGATGCCGAGGGCAGCGCTGAGTCTGGTGTCGTTCTCCTGGGCGACGCGTCGTCGCCCGGCCGGGTCCGCCGGCTCGGGGGTGAGGAGCGGGGCGGTCCGCGCCTCGAAGGCTGCGACGGACGCGTCCAGCGCCGGACGGCGGAACGGGGAACGGAACGGCATCTTGACGACCTCCTGGTCCAGTGGGAACGATTGTGATTCATCGAAGAACTTCGATGAAGACGTCTGTTCCCGTCCCGAGGAGGACCCATGCGCTCCAAGCCAGGCCGCGTGACCATCTACGACGTCGCCGCGCGGGCGGGGGTCAGCATCTCGACGGTGTCGCTCGTGGTCAACGCCCCGCACCGCGTGCGTCCGGAGACGCGGGAGCGGATCGTGACGGCGGCCGCCGAGCTCGGCTACCGGATGGGCCCTGGGCGTCGGGTCGGCGCCGCGCGCATCGCGGTCGCGGCGCCCTTCACGACCTATCCGTCCTATCTCCGCCGGCTCTCCGGCATGCTCCTGCGGGCGCGGACGGCGGCGGCGGACGTCATCCCGTACGACCTGGACTCCGCGGCGAGCGCGGAGTCGCCCCTTCTGGAGACGCTCCCGGCGCGGGCGGACGTCTCGGGTCTCGTCGTGATGGGCGTCCCGCTCGGCGCGGCGGCGCGCCGGGCGAGCCGCGCCGCCAGGATCCCGGTGGTCTACGTCGACGTCGTCCCGGCGGCGGGCGCCCCGGTCGGCCCCGTCGTCCTCGTCGACGACAGGGCGGGCGGCGCGCAGATCGGCGCCCACCTCGCCGCCCTCGGGCACCGCAGGGTCGCCTTCGTGCACGAGGCCCAGCGTTCGCGGGGATATGTCTCTGCGGGCATGCTTCGCGCCGAGGGCCTCGCCGGGCACGTCGAGGTGAGGGCGTTCGCTGTCCCGGGGCCCGAGCGCGTGGGGGCCGACGTCCTCCGGGCGGTCCGCTCCTGGGGCGCGACGGCGATCGCGGCGGGCCATGACCACCTGGCCGCGGCCGTCCTCGTCGCGATCAGGGAGGATCCCTCGCTCGGCGCGTTCGCGGTGGTGGGCTACGACGACGGGGACCTCGCCAGGGCGCTGGATCTCACCACGGTCCGCCAGCCGCTCGAGGAGACCGGCCGGGTCGCGCTGGAGCTCGTGCTCGGGATCGTCGCCGGGGGCGCGGTCGGGGCGGGGGAGGTCGTGCGGCTCGCGCCGGAGCTCATCGTCCGCGGCTCCTCGGGAACAGCGGACCATCCGCACTGACATAGCCCACTGGCACGGCCCACTGGCACGGTCCTCTGGCACGGCGCTCTGACACAGCCCACTGGCACGGCCCACTGGCACGGTCCTCTGGCACGGCGGTCGGGGACCGGCGTGGCGGGCGCATGCGCACATCGGGAGCGCGGGACATAATGGGGTGGATCATGTGACCGTGCACATCCCCGGGAGGCCGTCGTGACGAATCCGTCCGAACGCGCCCGGATGCCGAGCATCCGCGATGTGGCACGTCTCGCCGGGGTGTCGCACCAGACCGTCTCCCGCGTGCTCAACGATCATCCGAGCATCCGCCCGGAGACCAAGGCCAGGGTCCTCGACGCGATCCAGGTGCTCGACTACCGGCCGAACGTGGCCGCCCGCGCGCTCGCGACCAGCCGGTCCAGCACGCTCGGCATCCTCTCCTCCACGACGGGGGAGTTCGGGCCGACGTCCTCGATCGCCGGGATCGAGGACGCGGCGCGCGCCGCGGGCTATGCGGTGAGCACGCTGAACATCCCCGACACGACGCCCGAGGCGATCGGCGCGGCCGTGCGCCAGCTGGTCCGTGAGCACGTCGACGGCATCGTGGTCCTCGCCCCCCAGGTGCGCGTGTTCAGCGTGCTGCGCGGCATGGCGGTCGCGGTGCCGTTCGTGAGCCTGCAGACCGCATCGGGCTCGGACGGGGTCACGCTCTCCGCCGATCAGGTGGCCGGTGCGCGGATGATCACGGAGTATCTGATCCGCCTCGGGCACACCGACATCCTGCATGTGGCGGGGCCGCAGGACTGGATCGAGGCGGAGTCGCGCATGCGCGGCTACCTCGACGCGCTTCGGGACGCGGACCTGCCGACCTTCCCGCCGATCCGCGGGGACTGGACGGCCGACTTCGGCTACTTCGCGGGACAGGAGCTGGCCCGCCGCCGCGACTTCACGGCGGTGTTCGCCGCCAACGACGTGATGGCGATCGGTCTGATGCACGGGTTCCGCGACGCGGGTCTGCGGGTTCCGGCGGACGTCAGCGTCGTCGGGTTCGACGACGTCCCGGTGGCGGCGCACGTGGCGCCGCCGCTGACGACCGTGCACCAGGACTTCCCCGAGCTCGGACGGCGTGCCGTCCAGATCCTCCTCGCGCAGATCCGCGGCGAGGAGCGGCCCGCCTTCGGGCCGGTCGCCCCCGTGCTCTGCGGCAGGGAATCCGCCGCGTCACGGTAGGGACACGAAAACGGCGCGCGTACTTGACAGCGCCCGATGCCCGTTGGACGATATATCTCAATGTGAACGGTCACATTGGGAGTGACCGTCGATATCGAGGATGATTCGTGAGCAGCACAACTACCCTCCCGGCCGTGTCGGGCCCGATTCTGGAGATGCGTCGCATCACCAAGGAGTTCCCCGGGGTGAAGGCACTCGCCGACGTGTCGATCACCGTCCGTGCGGGCGAGGTCCATGCGATCTGCGGGGAGAACGGCGCGGGCAAGAGCACCCTGATGAAGGTGCTCTCCGGCGTCTACCCGTTCGGCAGCTACGACGGCGACATCCTGCTGTACGGGCAGGAGCAGCGGTTCAAGGACATCGCGGCGAGCGAGCAGGCGGGCATCGCGATCATCCACCAGGAGCTCGCCCTGATCCCCGAGCTCTCGATCACCGAGAACATCTTCCTCGGCAACGAGCTCCGCCGCGGGCTCCGGATCGACTGGACCGCGCAGAAGGCGCGGACGGTCGAGCTCCTGGCCCGCGTCGGTCTCGACGAGGACCCGGACCTGGCGATCAAGCACCTCGGCGTCGGGAAGCAGCAGCTCATCGAGATCGCGAAGGCGCTGAACAAGGACGTCAAGCTCCTCATCCTCGACGAGCCGACCGCCGCGCTCAACGAGAACGACTCGCAGCACCTGCTCGACCTGATCCTCGGTCTGAAGGCCAAGGGCATCACGTCGATCATCATCAGCCACAAGCTCAACGAGATCGAGCAGATCGCCGATGAGATCACGATCATCCGCGACGGGCGCACGGTCGAGACGCTCGACGTCGGCCGGGGCGAGATCAACGAGGACCGGATCATCCGGGGCATGGTCGGCCGGTCGCTGGAGAGCCGCTACCCCGACCGCACGCCCGAGATCGGCGAGGTGTTCTTCGAGGTCAAGGACTGGTGGGTCCAGCATCCGACGGTCTCCGAGCGCATGGTCGTGAAGGGGTCGGGCATCGAGGTGCGCCGGGGCGAGGTCGTCGGGATCGCCGGCCTCATGGGCGCGGGCCGCACGGAGTTCGCGATGAGCATCTTCGGGCGCTCCTACGGCACCTACCTCTCCGGGACGCTCGTGAAGGACGGGCGGGAGATCGAGCTCCACGACGTGAGCAGCGCGATCCGCCACGGCCTCGCCTACGTGAGCGAGGACCGCAAGACGCTGGGGCTGAACCTCCTGGACACCATCAAGCGGTCCATCGTCTCGGCGAAGCTGTCGAAGATCTCCCGCCGCGGGGTCGTCAACGACCGCGCGGAGACGACCGTCGCGGAGCAGTACCGGAAGTCCCTCCGGATCAAGACCCCCACGGTCGAGCAGGGCGTCGGCACCCTGTCCGGGGGCAACCAGCAGAAGGTCGTGCTGGCGAAGTGGATGTTCACCGACCCCGACCTGCTGATCCTCGACGAGCCCACCCGCGGCATCGACGTCGGGGCGAAGTACGAGATCTACGCGATCATCAACGAGCTCGCCGCCGCGGGGAAGGGCGTCATCGTCATCTCCAGCGAGCTCCCCGAGTTGCTGGGCATCTCCGATCGCATCTACACCGTCTTCGAGGGACGCGTCACCGACTGCATCCCCGCATCCCAGGCAACGCCGGAGGCGCTCATGCGCAGCATGACCTCCCTGACCCAGAAAGCGAGCGCATGAGCGCAACCACCGAGACCGAACGGAACGGCTTCCGCTTCGGCGACATCAAGAAGATGTTCGGCGGCGGGCAGTCCACCGGGCGCCAGTTCGGCATCCTCGGGTCCCTGATCGTCATCATCGTCCTGTTCCAGTTCCTCACCGGAGGGCTCACCCTCTCCTCCGAGAACCTGATCAACGTCGTCAACCAGTACTCCTACATCCTGATCCTCGCGATCGGCATGGTGATGGTCATCATCATGGGGCACATCGACCTCTCGGTCGGCTCGGTCGCCGCCTTCACCGGGATCATCGTGGCCAAGGCGATGTCCGAGTGGCACGTCCCGTGGTGGGCCGGCATCCTGCTCGGGCTCGGCGTCGGCGTCGTGGTCGGCGCATGGCAGGGGTTCTGGGTCGCGTACGTCGGCGTCCCCGCCTTCATCGTGACGCTCGCCGGCATGCTGTTCTTCCGCGGGGCGAACCAGTTCATCGGGGACTCCTCCACGATCCCGGTCCCGAAGGAGTTCCAGAAGATCGGCGCCGGCTACCTCGGCGAGCTGCCCATCCCGGTGAACTTCAACGTGCCGACCATGCTCCTCGCGGTCGCCGGCGTCCTCTGGGTCGTCGGGTTCGAGCTCTGGCTGCGCTACTCGCAGCGCAAGACCGGGTCCGACCGCGCCCCGCTGTGGGTGAGCGTGGTGAAGGTCGTCCTGCTGTCGGTGATCGTGCTCGTCGCCGGCTGGCAGTTCGCCACCGGCCGGGTCGGGACGAGCTTCCCGATCTCGGGGATCATCCTGCTCGCGCTGGTGATCCTCTACACGTTCGCGACGCGCAACACCGTGTTCGGCCGGCACATCTACGCGGTCGGCGGCAACAGGCAGGCCGCGCGCCTCTCCGGCGTCAAGGACCGCTGGACCGACTTCTTCGTGATGATGAACATGTCCGTCCTCGCCGCGGTCGCCGGCATGATCTACGTCGCCCGCGCCACCGCCTCCGGCCCGCAGGACGGCAACGGCTGGGAGCTGGACGCGATCGCCTCCGTGTTCATCGGCGGCGCCGCCGTCTCCGGCGGCATCGGCACGGTCCTCGGATCGATCATCGGCGGTCTGGTGATGGCCTTCCTCAACAACGGCCTCGCCCTCCTCGGCGCCGGCGCCGACGTCGTGGCGATGATCAAGGGCCTCGTGCTGCTGATCGCCGTCGGCGTGGACGTATGGAACAAGCGCCAGGGCCGCCCGTCGATCATCGGCTTCCTCACCCGTCGCTTCGGCCGCACGCCGGAGCCCTTCCAGACCACCGCTTCCGGCAACGCGAGCGGGAAGTAGGGATCCGGCAGCCCCGCGCTGACCGGCTCTCGCACACCAGAGAAAGAGATCACATGAAGAAAATCCTTCTGTCGGCGACAGCGATCGTCGTCGCGGGTGCCTTCGCGCTGACCGGCTGCTCGTCGGAGCGCGGCGGCACCCCGGCCGGCTCCGAGAGCAAGGCACCCGCCGGCTTCGAGGCCGGCGCCAAGATCGGCGTCGCCCTCCCGGACAAGACCAGCGAGAACTGGGTGCTGGCAGGGCAGCTGTTCACGGACGGGCTCACCGAGGCCGGTTTCAAGCCGGACGTGCAGTACGCACCGGCGAGCAACACCGTCGCCGAGCAGCAGAACCAGATCCAGGCGATGGTCACCGGTGGCGCCAAGGTCATCATCATCGGCGCCAAGGACGGCAAGCAGCTCGCCACGCAGGTGCAGGCCGCCAAGGACGCCGGCGCCACGGTCATCGCCTACGACCGCCTGATCGAGAACACCGAGGCGCTGGACTACTACGTCGCCTTCGACAACTTCAAGGTCGGCCAGCTCCAGGGCCAGGCACTGCTCGACGGCCTCGCCGCGCGCGCCGGCCACCCCGCGCCCTACAACGTCGAGCTGTTCTCCGGCTCGCCGGACGACGCCAACTCGGCGGTGTTCTTCAACGGTGCCATGGAGGTCCTCAAGCCCAAGATCGACGACGGCACGCTCGTCGTCTCCTCGGGTCAGACCGACATCAAGCAGACCGCGACCGACGGCTGGAAGGCCGAGAACGCCCAGCGCCGCATGGACTCGCTACTCACCGCGAGCTACGGCGACAAGGTGCTCGACGGCGTCCTCTCGCCCAACGACACGCTCGCGCGGGCGATCATCACCTCCGTGCAACAGGCGGGCAAGCCCGTCCCGGTCGTCACCGGCCAGGACTCCGAGGTCGAGTCGGTGAAGTCGATCATGGAGGGCGTCCAGTACTCCACGATCAACAAGGACACCGCGCTCCTGGTGAAGCAGGCCATCACGATGGTCGGCCAGCTCCAGAAGGGCGAGGAGGTCGAGGTCAACGACACCAAGCAGTACGACAACGGCGTCAAGGTCGTCCCGTCGTACCTGCTGGCCCCGGTGATCGTCACCAAGGAGAACGCGGCCGAGGCCTACGCCAACGTCCCGAAGCTCCTGGACATCGTGAAGTCCTTCAAGTAAGAGCGGAACACAGCAGACGGGCCGCGCGGCAGGGGAAGCCGCGCGGCCCGTCCTCGTATCGACGCCCGGGGGCATCAACGGGCGTCGATGTCGAGGAGGCGCAGCTGCACCATGGCCGAGAAGCGGGCGTCGGGATCGGCCAGATCCAGGCCGCTGATCTCGGAGAGCCGCCGGAGCCGGTAGCGGAACGTGTTGGGGTGGGTGAAGACGCGGGCGGAGGCCGCTGCGACGTCGCCGAAGCAGTCGAGCCACGACCGGAGGGTCTCCACGAGGTGGGTGCCGCGCTCCCTGTCGTGCTCGATCAGGAGGGCGACAGGGCCCGTCGCCCGCTCGCCCCTGGCCCGGGCGAGGTCCGCGACCTCGACCAGGAGCGCCTCCATCTGCACCGCGGAGAAGAGGACGACCGAGCCCGGCCGGCGTCCGTTGCGGAGCACTCGCAGGGCGCGGTCGGCGCTCTGACGGGAGAGCGGGAGGGCTGACCCGTCATCGGCGACAGCCCCGACGGCGACGAGGACGTCGGCGGAGGTGCCGAGCCGCCCGAGGAAGTCCGTCGCCACGCGCGCGGCCCGGAGGTCGGCGTCGGCCTGCTCGGAGCGGACGCCGGCGACGGCGTAGACGATGTCGCCGATCATCGCGACGGCCGAGCGCGGGTAGACGGCGCCCAGGTGCATCGCGAAGGCGTCGGCGATGCGATGCCGCTCGCCGAGCACCCTGGCATCGGTCGCGTCGGTCTGCTCGGCGGGCTCGGCGGTGGAGAGCGCCAGCACCACGCAGCGGTGGTCGCTGAGCCGGAGCCGGGAGAGCGCGTCGCTCGCCCCCGCGCCGCCCTCCAGCGCCGCGGCGAGGAGGTCCGCGCGCAGCCGCCGCTCGACGTCGGCGCCCGCCCGCTGCTGCAGCATGTGCAGGGCGACGAGCTTCGCGGCGTCCTTGAGCGCGCGCAGCCGGTCGGCGGAGAGCGGCTCCTGGACGGCGACCCAGATCGAGCCGAGGATCTCGTCTCCCGCGCGCACGGCGTAGGCGACGCGGGGGATGGCGGGGGTGCCGTCGGTGCCGACCGGGGCGACGTCGATCGGGTCGGTGCTGCGGTACAGCTCCCGGAACACCCCGCGTGCCTCGAGCTCGCGCATGTAGCGGTCCGGCACCTGGCGGCCCAGGATCGTCTCGACCCTGGGCGGGTCCGCCTCGTCCTGACGGCTGGAGAAGGCCAGCACGCGGGAGCTGCGGTCCTCGATCGTGACGGGGGCGTCGAGCAGCGTGGAGACGGCGTTCGCGATCGCGAAGAGGTCGCCGGCCGGCATGCCGCCGAGCGTGTTGGCCTCCTGCTCGCCGAGGTCGCCCTCGGCGATGAGCGCGCGGAGCATCGCGGTCAGCTGCGCCCAGGACGCGCCGCGGGTGAGGGCGAGCACGGGGACGCCGCTGGCGGCGGAGGCCGCGGCGATCGGCCCGTCGACGTCGACCGGCGCGCGGAGCACGAGGGCCGTCGCCTGCTGCTCGCGGAGGACGGCGAGGAGGGCCGCGACCTCCTCCGGCTCGTTCAGGCCGACGCCGAGGACGAGCGCGCGGCGCATCGGCATCGCGTCGTCCAGGGCGTCGTGGATCACGACCGTGTCGATCAGCGCGTCACCGGCGACGTCGCCGGCGATCGCGTCGAGCAGGGTCGTTCCGAGATCTTCGATGACGCGGCCGAGGCTCGCACGGGGCCGAGTCCTCACTGACATGAGCACGAGACCGAGCGTATGCCGCCCTGACCGGGGGGAGTCCTGTGGGGCACGACGAAATCGTATCGCCGATTCGTCGTGCCCCACAGGGGCGTGCGCGGGGGACGGATCAGAACGGGATCCACTCCGTCCGGGTGGTGACCGCGTCGAGCGCATCGGCGTGCGGGGCGACTCCGATCCCGGGCCCGGTGGGGACGGCGAGCCTTCCGTCGGCGACGATGAACGGATCGGTGATGTCGTGCGCGTAGTAGCGGTCCGACCCCGAGGTGTCGCCGGGCAGGGTGAACCCCGGAAGGGCGGCGAGGGCGAGGTTCGCCGCCCTGCCGATCCCCGTCTCCAGCATCCCGCCGCACCAGACCGGGACGTCGTTGGCGCGGCAGACGTCGTGGATGCGGCGCGCCTCGAGGTAGCCGCCGACGCGGCCCGGCTTGATGTTCACGATCGAGCAGGCGCCGAGCGCGATGGCGTCGGCGGCGGCCCTGGCCGAGACGATCGACTCGTCGAGGCAGATGGGCGTGCGGACGATCTCGGCGAGCCGGGCGTGCCCGATCAGATCCTCCTCGTCCAGGGGCTGCTCGATGAGCAGGAGGTCGAAGGGGTCGAGACGCGCGAGGTGCTGCGCGTCCCCCCGCCGGTAGGCGGTGTTGGCGTCGACCTGGAGCAGGATGTCCCCGAAGCGCTCCCGCACCGCGCGGACGGGGTCGATGTCCCACCCCGGCTCGATCTTCAGCTTGATGCGCTGGTAGCCCTGGTCCAGGTATCCCGCCACGGCGTCGAGCAGCTCGGGGATCGAGTCCATGATCCCCACCGAGACGCCGCAGTCCACCTCGTCGCGCACGGCGCCGAGCTCGCGGGAGAGGGGGACGCCCGCGGTGCGCAGCTCGGCGTCGAGGACCGCCGTCTCCAATGCCGCCTTCGACATACGATGGCCTTTGAAGGGCTCCACGATCCGGCCGACCCCGGCGCCGTCGATGTCGCCGGCCCGGGCGATCGCGGGGATGAGGGCCCGGCGGAGCACGTCCATGCTCCCCTCGACATATTCCGAGGAGTACAGGGGGCTCGTCATCGAGACGCACTCGCCCCAGCCCTCGCCGTCGGCGGTCGCGGCGCGGACGATGACCGCCTCGCGCACCGTCTCGACGCCGAAGGACGTCCGGAACGGCGCCACCAGGGGCATCTCGATGACGCGCAGCTCGATCCCGGTGAGCTTCATGGCTGTTCTCCTCTGTCGATGGTGTAGGTGTCGGTGCGGTCGAAGGAGATCACCCTCGCGCCCCCGTCGAGCAGCTCGCCGAGGGACTCCCGCAGGGCGATGCGCCAGCGGGTCGCCCTGGCGGGGTCGTCGCGGCGGATGCGCTCGATGTCGTGGGGGAGGCGGACCCGGACGAAACGGCCGTCCGCGTCGTGGCGGACCGGCTCGTCGGCCTCGCTCCTGGACAGGAGCGCCTCGCTCGCGGGGGGAGGGGTCTGTACGGGACGCCCCGCGCAGACCGCCTCGACGCGGGGGTCGCGGACGAACCAGGTCACCAGCATGCGGTCGGTGTCGTCGCCGCCGTTGAGGGCGTCGCGCATCTGGCCGTAGAAGTTCCGGTGGTACGAGACCGGGGTCGCGGCGAGCTTGACCAGGTTGAAGTAGGCGTTGCGGCTGATCAGCGGATCGAAGGTCCAGGAGATCTCGTCCAGGTCGTGGTCCAGCGCCCAGGCGCGCTGGTGGACCTTGAGCGCGAAGCCGACGCTCCGCCCGCGCATCCGCTCGGAGACCCCGGCGATGTGACTGTGCAGCGCACGGCGTTCCGGGGCGGCGAAGAACCCGAAGCACGCCCCGACCAGCTCGTCGTCGTCGTAGGCGCCGGCCACGTAGCTCCCGGACTTCGCCAGGGCGCGGAGCACCTCGACGTTCACGGGGACCTGCTCGGAGCCCGAGGTCCAGATGCTGCGGAAGAGCTCGACGACCTGGGTGAACTCCGCCACCGTGTCCAGGAGCCGGATGCTGACCCCTGCCTCGGAGGCCGCGTGCGCCGCGTGGGCGGCGGCGTCCCTGCTCCGCTGGTCGACCATCGTCATCGTCCGCCCCCTCCGGAGACGGCACGCACGAACCCCGTGCCTGTGCCTATGCCCGTGCCCGTGCCTGTGCCGGCACCGGAGAGCAGGGCGGCGACGATGCCGGTCAGCAGCGCGGTGCGCTCGGGGATGCGGGCGGCGACCACGTGCTCGTCCTCCGCGTGCGCTCCGCCGCCCACGGCCCCCAGGCCGTCGAGCGTCGGCACGCCCAGCCCCGCGGTGAAGTTGCCGTCCGAGGCCCCGCCGACGGCGATGCCCTCGACGGGCGGCAGGCCGAGGCCCGCTGCGACCTCGGCGGCGAGGGCGAGGAGGGCGGCCGATGACCGCTCCTCCATCGGCGGGCGGTTGGGGCCGCCGTCGACGAGGATCCGCGCGCCGTCGACGGTCGGGCGCAGCGCTCGCATCGCCGCGTCGACGCGCTCCTGCTCGGCGAGGGAGCGCACCCGCACGTCCACGGAGAACTCGGCCTCGGCGGGGACGGTGTTGGTCGTTGTCCCCGCGCTCAGCAGCGTCGGCGTCACGGTCGTGCCGCGCGCGCGGTCGCCGAGCCCCGCGACGGCGAGGAGCTGCCCCGCCGCCTCGATCGAGGCGTTCACGCCCTTCTCCGGCTCCAGGCCCGCGTGCGCCGCCCGCCCGGTCACCCGCACGCGGTAGAGGGAGACCCCCTTGCGGGCGGTCTTCAGCGCACCGCCGTCGCCGGAGGCCTCGAGCACGAGGGCGGCGGCGCAGAGCCGGGCCTCCTCCTCGATCAGGGCGCGGGAGGTCGGCGAGCCGAGCTCCTCGTCGCCGGTCACGAGGATCGAGACGCCCTCGCGATCGGACAGCGCGGCCACCGCGTGGAGGGCCATCACGACGCCGGTCTTCATGTCGAAGCAGCCGGGTCCGCGGACGATCCCCTCCCGGATCTCGAAGGGCAGGCGTGCCAGGGTGCCCCGCGGCCACACGGTGTCGTGGTGCCCGAGGAGGAGCACCCGCGGCGTGCCGAAGCGCCACCGCAGATGCGTGCGCCCGTCCAGGACGATCCGCTCGGGGGCGGCGCCGAGGATGCGCTCGCCGAGTGCGGCCACGACGTCGGCGCTCGCGGCGACCGCGTCCAGGTCCGCGGACGGCGACTCGCAGCGCACGAGCGTCCCGATGTCCGCGAGCAGCGCGTCGAGACCGGGCATCACGAGACCTTCGGCGCTGCGCGGACGCCCATGTGGACGT
Source organism: Microbacterium resistens (assembly GCF_031456305.1). GTDB lineage: Bacteria > Actinomycetota > Actinomycetes > Actinomycetales > Microbacteriaceae > Microbacterium > Microbacterium resistens_A. The sequence goes on along the minus strand of NZ_JAVDUM010000001.1, from coordinate 305,837 downwards.
ACTGCTCCCCGGCGGGCAGCGAGTAGAACACCACGGGCATCGTCAGGTCGGATCCGGGGGTGGGGACGGCGAACTCGTTCTCCCGGACCGGCACGAGGTCGTGCTCCTGGACGGTCTCGGGGAGCATGTCCGCGAGCGGACCGGTGAGCGTGGTGCGCAGGCGCAGCCCTCCGCCCTCCTCGAACACCTCGCTGCGGACGCCGGCGCGCTCGTAGGTGCCGAGGTGACGAGAGAAGTCCGCCGCGTACGGCTCATCGGGGATCGCGAAGGGGCCGGGGACGCGGAGGTCGGCGAGCTCCGCGAAGATCTCCGTGAACAGCTCCTGGTACAGCGCCCTCGCCCCGGGGCCGTTGGTCAGGAGCGTGACGGCGAGACCCTCGTCCGGGAGGATCCGCAGGAACGCGGACTGCCCGATCGTGTTGCCGTCGTGCCCGATGAGCCGGCGACCGTCCCAGTCGAAGAGGATCCAGCCCAGCCCCCACGCCGTGCCGAGCGTGTAGGGATCCGGCATCTCGATCTGCGTCTCCCGCATCCGGGCGACGGTGTCCTCGGCGAGGATCCGGGTGCCGTCGGCGGCCACCCCGCCCTCCAGGTGCATCCGGGCGAAGGCGAGCACGTCCGCCGCGGGCGCGTTGATGAGGCCGGCGGGACCCATGGAGCGCGGGAGCGTCCAGTGTTTCGCGAGGACGGGGCCGTTCTCGTCCGCCTCCGGGTGCCCGCTCGCGGCCCGGTGCAGGAGCACCTCCTCCGGCAGGGTGGCCGTGCGGGGGAGGCCGAGCGGCGTGTAGAGCAGGTCCTTCATCGCCTGGTCCCAGGTGGTCCCGGTGACGGTCTCGATCAGGCGCCCGATGAGCGAGAACCCGGCGTTGCAGTAGGACATGGTCGCCCCGAGCGGGTGGTTCTGCGGGGCCTCGGGGAAGCGTGCGACGAACTCCTCCAGGCAGTCGTCCCCGCGCCCGGTGTCCACGACGAAGTCGCCGTCGATGCCGCTCGTGTGCGAGAGGAGATGGCGCAGGGTCACCCCGGTCGTGATCTCCTCGGTCGGACCGCGGAACCCGGGCAGGTACTCGACGACCGGGGTGTCGAGGGCGAGTCGCCCCTCGTCGACCAGGCGCATGGCCGCCGTCGCCGTCCACACCTTCGTGATGGAGCCGATCTGGAACAGCGAGTCCGCGGTGGTCTCCACGCCCGTCCGCACGTTGAGCACGCCGTGGTGGGCGTAGGACGGATCCTCGCCGAGGCGCAGGATGCCGAGCGACGCGCCGGGCACCCCGTGCGCGGTCGCGAGCGTGCTCAGCCGCCGCTGCCAGCGTGCGGCGTCGATGCGCGCGCGTCCCTTCGTACCCGCGGCCGGCGCATGCCGGCACACCCAGTCGATGATGCGGGTCGAGAAGTCGGCGCGGTGCGAGGGCGGGCCGATCAGGGGGAACAGGTGCGTCCCGCCCGGGTAGAGCACGAGCCGCGCGGGGACGCCGCGCTCGCGGAGGGCGGTGAACCACTGCTCGGCCTGTCCCACGGGGCAGCGGTCGTCCGCGGCGCCGTGCAGGATCAGGGTGGGCGTGGTGACCCGGTCCACGTGCGTGTACGGCGACCGCTCCAGGAGGCGTTCGCGATCGCTCCAGGGCAGGCCGCCGTTCTCCGCGGCGGTGATGTAGTGGGCGGCGTCCGAGGTCCCGCCCATGCTGATGAGGTCGGTGACGACGCCGCCCGGCACCGCGGCGGCGAACCGGTCGTCACGCGAGGTGAGGTAGCAGGCCATGTATCCGCCGTAGCTGTAGCCGGTGACCGCGAGCCGGGCGGGATCCGCCAGCCCCTCGGCGACCAGCTGATCGATCGGCTCGAGGAAGTCCTTGGCGTCCGCCAGGCCCCAGTCGCCGACGACGCCGCGGAAGAAGGCCTCGCCGTAGCCGTCGCTGCCGCGGGGGTTGACGGTGAGGATCGCCCACCCCTGCCGGGCGAGGAGCTGGTGATAGGGGTGGGTCAGGTCCGCCGCGCCGTTCCAGGAGTTGTGCGGGCCGCCGTGGATGTCCAGGAGCAGCGGGAGCGGCCCCTGCGCCACGGCGTCGCGGCGCAGCCAGCCGGTGACGACCGAGCCGTCCGAGATCGTGAAGCGGCGCTCCTCCGCGACGATGAGGGGGAGGTCTGTCGGCGCGTGCGCGGTGAGGGTGCGGACCGCGCCGTCGGCGAGGTCGACGAGGGCGATCTCGCCGAATGCGGTGGGCGAGGAGACGACGATCGCCGCGTGGTCGCCGACCACGGAGAGACCCGCGACGCTGTCGGTGCCCGCCACGATCTCGCGGACCCCGCCTCCGTCGGCGGCGACCGTGCGGACGTGGGTGTACCCGTTCTCCCGGACGCACACCACGTAGCCGCCGTCCGGACCGTGCTGCGGCATCCCGCCGGGGTATCCGGGACCGCCGGTCATCAGGTTGCGGTCCATGCCGGCGGTGACATCCACCGGGCTCCCTCCGTCGAGGGGGAACAGGAGCAGGCTCGCGACGCCGATCCCGGTGTCGAGGCGCCCGGCCGCCTCGATCGCGGTGCCGTCGGCCGTCCATCCGACGACCCCGGTCTGGACGTCCGTCGCGCTGACGAGCGTCGGGCGGTGGAGCGGACGGGAGGGGTCGATCGTGAACACGGCCGCGCTGAGGGTCAGGTCCGCATCCGGCTCGGCGGCGGCCGAGTACGCCAGGAGGGCGCCGTCCGGGGACCAGAAGGGCTCGCTCGCATGACGATCGTCCTCGGTCAGCACCGTGACGGTCTCCGTGGCGACGTCGACGACGTGGATCTGCGCGCGGAGCGTCCCGAAGATCCCCGCACCGTCGAACTTGTACCCGAGGGCGTCCGCGACCGCCGGCGCGCCGCGCCGCGCGGTCGTCGTGGCCGCGTCCTCACCGGGGGCGGCCGCGGTGTCGACGGCGGCCGAGAAGGCGATCCTCGTGCCGTCGGGGCTCCAGTGCGCGGTGCCGGCCCCCAGGACGAGGGAGGTGAGCCGGCGGGCCTCGCCGCCGTCCGCGGGGAGCACCCAGAGCTGCGGCGGGCCGTCGTCGGCGCGCAGGAACGCGATCGATGACCCGTCCGGGCTCCAGACGGGCGCGCTGTCCGCGATGCCCCGGGTGAGGCGTCGCGGCTCCCCGCCGTCCGTGCGCACACTCCACAGCGAGCGCACGTCGCGGTCGGCGTCGCGGTCGACGGTCCGGAGGACGTAGATGACCTGCGAGCCGTCCGGTGAGAGGGCCGGGTTCTCGGGTGAGGCGATGGCGAGGAAGTCGTCGATCGTCGGACGAGCCATGGGGATCTCCTTTTCGCTTCTTGGGTTCACTGTGCCGCGTCCGGGGGAGGGGAGGGTTCGTCGTCGGGGCTGAAATCACCGGGGCGAACTGGTCTCCTGGACGATTCTTCCCGGGGCGGACGAACCGCTCTCCGCGAAGTGGCAGGCGGCGGCGTGGTCCTCCGCAGGGAGGACGGGCTCGATGGTGGTGCAGAGCGTGCGGTCGGGGCGCGCGAGGGGGCCGATCGGGCACCGGGGATGGAAGCGGCACCCTGCCGGAGGGCGGTGCGGATCCGCGGGCTCCGCATCCACGGCGCCCGCCGTCGTCGCCAGCAGGTCGCCGTGCCTGGTGGGCGCCGAGGCGAGGAGCTCCCGGGTGTAGGGATGCTGCGGATCCGACAGGACCTCGTCCACCGTGCCGACCTCGACGATCCGGCCGAGATACATCACGGCGACGTAGTCGCTGACGTACCGGACGACGGACAGGTTGTGCGAGATGAACAGGAGCGTGAGGCGGAGCTCCCGCTGGAGGTCGCGGACGAGGTTCAGGATCGAGCCCTGGACGGAGACGTCGAGGGCCGAGGTGATCTCGTCCGCGATGATCGCCTCGGGGGCCGCCCCCAGCGCCCTGGCGAGCGCGATCCGCTGGCGCTGGCCGCCGGACAGGGCGGAGGGGGGATCCCCGGCGCGCTCGGGGTCGAGGTTCACCAGGTCCAGCAGGCGTGCGACCTCGGCGCGCCGTTCGGCGGCCGACATCGCGCCTCGGGGGAAGGCCTCGGAGATCGACTCCCCGATCGTCATCCGCGGGTCGAGCGAGGAGTAGGGGTCCTGGAACACCATCTGGATCGGGCGGCGCCGACGGAAGGTGCGCACGTCCGCACCGCCCAGGGTGATCGTCCCCTCGGTCAGCGGGGAGAGGCCGATCGCGGCCCTCGCGAGGGTCGACTTGCCGGATCCGGACTCCCCGACGAGGCCGAGGACGGCTCCCGAGGGGACGACCAGGCTCGCATCGCGCACGGCGGTGAGGCCGCGGCGCCCTGAGCCGTAGCGGATGCTCACCTCGGAGAACCGCAGCTCGCTCATCGTGTCGCTCCCTCGGGCTGTGCGGACAGGGGCTCGGCAGCCTGGGTTTCGGCGGCTTGGGGGTCGGCGGTCTGGGCTTGTGCGACTCGGGGCTCGGCGGTCGGGGTCTCGGCGTCGGGGGCGCCGCCGACCGGGTTCCAGCAGGCGACGCGGTGCCCCGGCCGTTCGAGGGCCAGCTCCGGGTCGCGCTCGCGGCAGAGCGCGGTGGCGAGCGGGCAGCGGTCGGCGAACGCGCAGCCCGCCGGGAATGCGCCGGGGGCGGGCGGACGGCCGGGGATGGTCTTCAACGGCCGATCGCGATCCGTGTCCAGCTCTGGCACGACCTCGATCAGCGCCCGCGTGTAGGGATGGCAGGCGTGGGTGTGCAGCTGTGAGGCGGGGAGGTCCTCCACGATGCGCCCCGCGTACATCACCAGCACCCGGTCGCAGGTCTGCGCGACGACCGCGATGTCGTGGCTGATGAGGAGGATCGCCGCGTCCGTGTCCCGGCGGACGGCCGCCAGCACACGGAGCACCTGCCGCTGCACCGTGACGTCCAGAGCCGTGGTCGGCTCGTCGGCGATGATCAGGCGAGGGGCGTTCATGAGGCCCATCGCGATCATCGCCCGCTGCCTCATGCCGCCGGAGAACTCGTGCGGGTACTGCGCCGCGCGGCGTTCGGCGGCGGGCACCCGGACGGAGCGGAGCCGCTCGACGGCGCGCCCCGTCGCCTCGCGCCAGCCGATCCCCTGGTGCTCGGTGGCCGCCTCGGCGAGCTGCCAGCCGACCTTGCGCGTCGGGTTGAACGAGGTCATCGGGTCCTGGAACACCATCGCGAGAGACGTGCCGAGGAGGCTCCGCACGGATCGCTCCGGAGCGCCGAGCAGCGGCGTCCCGCAGAAGTCGATCCGCTCCGCGGCGACTCGCCCCGGGTGCTCGACGAGCTGCGCGATCGCGAGCGCGGTCAGGCTCTTGCCCGAGCCGGATTCGCCGACCACGCCGATCGCCTCGCCCGCCGCCATGCGGAAGGTCACCCCGCGCACCGGGGTCACGGGGCCGGTGGGGGTGGGGAAGGACACACGCAGGTCGTCGACGTCGAGCACCATCCCGTCGTCGGCGACCCGCATGCGGGTCTTCGCCGGAAGGGCGGGGACGGGCACGCCCAGGATGCGGCGCGACCGGCCGCCGAGGACCGACGCCGCGGTCTCGCCGAGCAGGTTGAACGCGAGACCCGTGACGATGACGGCGACGGTCGGCCCGACCGCGGCGGCCGGGTTGAGGTAGATGCGGTTCAGGCCCTCGCTCAGCAGCTTGCCCCAGTCGTAGGCGGGCACCTGGACCCCCAGGCCCAGGTAGGAGAGCCCGGCGAAGGCGAGGAGCGCGCCGCCGGCGGCGATCGTGGCGTTCACCACGAGCGGCTCGCCGATGTTGGGGAGGATGTGCCGGATCAGGACGCGGAAGCGGGAGACGCCGGCGACCCGCGCGGCGGCGATGTAGTCGCGTCCGGTGATCGAGGACGACAGGGTGTGCGTGAAGCGGGCGAACCCCGGCGCCATCGCGAACCCGATCGCCAGGACCGCCCCGGTCACCCCCACGCCGAAGATCACGGCGAAGAAGAGGGCGAGCAGGAGCGAGGGGAAGGCGACGGCGATGTTGACGAACCCGGTGACCAGGCGCCCGGCCCATCGGGGGAGGAGCGCGGGGGCCGTGCCCAGGACGACGCCGGCGGTGATGCCGATGAGCACGGCGAGGAGGGCGAGGAGGACCGACAGGCGCGTGGCGACGAGGACCCGGGCGAGCACGTCGCGACCGAGCGAGTCCGTGCCGAGGAGGTGCGCGGCGGTGGGGCCCTGGAGAGCGGCGGCCGGGTCGTTCGTCTCCGCCTGCGTCCCCCAGACCAGGGGCGCGAACACCGCGACGAGCGCGACGAGGGCGAGGAGCGTGAGCGCGGTCGCGCCGATCGGCGTGCGGACGACTGCCCGCCACTTCGTGAACGCCGACATCAGGCCTCCTTGATCGTGGAGCGGGGGTCGAGCGCCATGAGCAGGAGGTCCACGACGAGGTTGACCAGCAGCACCCCGACGCCGTAGATCAGCACGATCGCCTGCACGACCGGGTAGTCCTTCGAGAGGATCGAGCTCACGATCATCTGCCCGAGTCCCGGCCAGGCGAAGATCATCTCGACCAGCACGGTGCCGGCGACCATCCCGGAGAGGAGGAGCCCCGTGAGCGTCAGGGTCGCGGTCATGGCGTTCGGGAGGGCATGGCGCCGGTAGATCCGCGCCGGGGCGAGCCTCTTGGCGCGGGCCGTGCGGATGAAGTCCTGGCCGAGGACCGAGACGACCTCGACGCGGATGATGCGGGAGAACACCGCGATCGGCCCGATGGCCAGGGCCGCGACCGGGAGGACGAAGGAGAGCGGGCCCGAGTTCCCGGCCACCGGCAGCCATCGCAGGGTCACGGCGAACAGGAAGACGAGGCCGACCGCGAGCAGGAACTCCGGGATCGCCGCGACGATCACGTTCGCGGTCGCGAAGCCGAGCTCCAGCCCGCGCCGTCGTCCGCCGTTCGTGAGGACCGCCATGATCACCCCGACGGGGATGGAGACCACGAGCACGACCAGGACGGCGAGGGCCGCGAGCTGGAGCGTCGCAGGAAGCCGTGTGGCGATGATGTCGGCCACCGGCTGATTGGTCTGCATCGAGACGCCCATGTCCCCGCGGAACAGGTTCGCGATGTAGTTCGCGTACTGCACCGGGAGGGGCAGATCCAGGCCCAGCGCCGCCCGCTTCGCCTCCACGACCTCCGGCGCCGCGTTCATGCCGAGGGCGGTGCGGACCGGATCGCCGGGGATGAGATGGATCATCAGGAAGGCGGCGGTGACCAGCACCCACACCGAGAGGAGGAACTGCCCGCCGCGGCGGAGCAGGAACGACAGCCAGGGGTTGTCGGACCGTGCGGCTCGGACGAGGATCGCCTGGGTGGCGGTGGTGCTGGTCATCGGCTGTCCTCCGCGTCGATCACTCGAACATGCGGATCGAGGTGGGATCGATGCCGTCGCTCTCGGTGAACTCCGCCTTGCTGGCGAAGGTCGAGCGGGGCTGGTCGGCGTAAGGGACCACGGCGACGTTCTCGTAGAGCGCCTTCTCGGCGGTGCCCCAGTCCTCGCATCCGCCGCTGCCGGCCTGCTGCGAGGCGGCGGCCACCGCCGTGTCGTAGTCCGTGTTCGCGATCGCGGCGAAGTTCGACCCGTTCGGCGGCGTCGGGCCCGAGTAGAACGGGATGAGCATGCTGGGCATGCTCACCGTGAGCGGGACGCCGGAGACGTCCCAGTCCCCGGTGGAGAAGAGCGCCTCGTTGATCGCCGGGGAGTCGGCGCTGCGCACGGTCAGGGCGACGCCGAGCTTCTTCCACGACGCCTGGACGTACTCCGCGGCGGCCTTCCCGGCGTCGCCGAGGACCGAGGGGGACAGCAGCGTCAGCTCGAGCCGCTTGCCGTCCTTGGCGCGGACGCCGTCCGAGCCGGTCGTCCAGCCGGCCTTGTCGAGCGCGTCGCCCGCTGCCTTCTCGTCGAAGGACGGCAGGTTCCCGGAGACGACGTCGGCGCGGCAGGGGTTGGGGGAGACCGTGACGAGGCCGGTGGGCTTGGTCCCCTCGCCGGTCGTGATGATCGTCCGCAGCTGGTCCAGGTCCAGCGCCTGGGTGAGCGCCGTCCGCACGGCCTTGTCGGACGTGGGGCGGCCTTCGTGCTGGTTGTAGAGGAGCTGTCCGGTGGGGGCGGGGAGGTTCGTGGCGAAGTAGCCCTGGTCCACCAGCCGCTTCTTGTCCGGACCGATCACGCCCGCCGCGGTGATCTCCCCGGAGAGGAGGAGGTTGACGGCGGTGGTCTCATTGGGGACCACCCGGAAGGAGACCTTCTCGGGCAGGCCCTTCTGCGCGGGGTCCCAGTCACCGGCGCCCCAGGTGAAGTCGGTGCGCCGCGTGAGGGTGTACTGGTTGTTCGGCGACATCTCGGTCATCGTGAACATCCCAGTGGCGCCCTTGCCCTTGGCGAGCGCATCCGGGTCGTTCAGGACGTTCCCGCACACGATCGCGATGCTGCCGATGTTCTCCAGCAGGAACGCGTCCGGCCGGCCGCTGGTCACCGTGACGGTCCCGGCGGCGTCGTCGCCGACCGCCGTCGTCCCCGGCTGCACCTGGAGCCCGATCAGCGGCGAGCCGTTGGCGGGGTCGCCGACGTAGGTGATGTTGGCGGCGACGTCCTTCGCGGTGATCGGCGTGCCGTCCTCGCAGGTCGTTCCCGTGCGGAGGGTGAACGTGGCGCCGGTCGTGTCGGACTGCCAGCTCTCGGCGAGGCCGGCGACGATCGTGCCGTCCGGCCCCGTCTCGACGAGCCGGGCGTAGAGGAAGCGGTCGATCGCTCGGGCCACCGACATGACGGTGACGAGGGGGTTGAGGGTCCCCGGATCCGTGCCGATCGAGAGGGTGAAGGTCTTGCCGTCGGCGAGAGCGCCGCCGGCGGAGGGGGATGACGGGCCGGCGGAGCCGGCGCAGGCGGTGAGGGCGAGGGCCGATGCGCCGAGAAGGGCGACCAGCGGGGCGGGGGAACGCATGGGTGTGCCTCCTGAGATGGGGGACGGTCAGAGTGTGCGGGCGCGCAGATGCTCGACCGCGGCGAAGCCGGCCTCGCCGATCGAGGCGTCGACCGAGGGGAGTCGGGGGTCGAACGAGTCGGCCCTGGTGAAGACGGCGACGGCGTACTGGCGTCCGTCCGGATAGGTGACGACCCCGGCCTCGTTCCGCCAGGACGGCACGGTCCCCGTCTTCGCGGCGATCTGGACGTCCGAGGGGAATCCGGACGACAGTCGATGCGGCCAGATCTGCCGCGACATGATCTCCCGCGCGGCGGCGGCGCCGGCAGGTGGCGCGGCGGCATCGGTCCACAGCGCGTTCAGCAGCGTCGTGACGTCGCGGGGCGTCGATGCCGAGGTGCGCAGCGGATCGACCATCGACAGCGAGCCGAGCGTCTCGGGGGTCGCTCGGGCGAGGACAGCCTCCAGGTCCTCGCCCGGGGCGACGCCGAGGTCGCCGGGGATGGTCGCGAAGAGGTCCTCGCAGCATCCGATCAGCCGGGTCCGGTCCAGGGCGAGGTCTGTGATGACCCGGTCCACGGCCTCCCGGCCGAGCCGGTGGTAGATCACGTCGGTCGCGGCGTTGTCGCTCATGGTCATCATGAGGGTCGCGAGATCCCGCCAGCTCACCTCGACGTCGTCCAGGAAGCCGGCCGTGCCGACGCCTCCGATGCGGTAGCGCGCCGTGACCGTGCCCCGGCTCTCGGGGTCCAGGGTGCCGTCCTCGACGGCCCGCGCATAGGCGGTGAGCACGAGGATCTTGAAGACCGAGGCGAGGACGACGGGCTCGTCGGCGGCGACCGAGACCTCAGGGCCTCCTTGCACGCCCACCTCGCGGGCGTGCAGGTGACCGGTCGCGCCCGCCGCGGCGAACACGTCGGCGATCTGTGCGGACACCGCCTCGGCATCGGTCTCCGGCGTGACGTCGGTCACGGACCCGGTGCTCATGCGTCCACCCGGCGATCCGCGCGTCCGGTGTGCAGGAACTGCGCGCGACCGGATCCGTCGTCGCCGACGAAGGCGTGGGGCAGGTGGATCCCGTGCGTCGTCTCGCGGGTGACGAGGGAGTCGCCGCGCCAGCCGATCAGCTCCATGGGCTCGGGCGCCGGGCCGAGCTCGGCGAAGATGCCCTTCGGCACGCGGTCCAGCCAGATCCGGCCCGCCTCGTCCAGACGCACCGTGCTGTCGGCGACGGAGGAGCTGTAGGTGCCGAGGATCCGGTCCAGATCCACCTCCGCCGGCTCCGCGGGCGGGACGGGGAAGGAGGGGACCACGATGCCGGCCAGCTGGTCGAACGCGCGGCGGACGATCTCCTCGAACACCTCGACCGTGCCGCCGCCGTTGGTGAGGACGACGACGGCGACGCCCGCCTCCGGGGCGATGCGCAGGAAGGCGTTCTGCCCGATCGTGCCGCCGTCGTGGCCGATGACCGTGCCGCCCTCCCAGTCGAAGATCTCCCAGCCGAGGCCCCAGGCGTTGCCCATCAGGCCGAGGTCGGGGAGCTCGACCTGACGCTCCTGCATCGCGGCGACGCCCGCCGCCGAGAGCACGCGCGTGCCGTCGGCCGCGGTGCCGCCGTCGATGTGCATCCGGGCGAAGCCGAGCAGGTCGCGGGCCGTCATCGCGAGCATGGATCCGGCCGGGGCGTTGGAGCGGACGAGGTTCCACACCGGGGCGGGGACGACGCCATCGCTGCCCGGTGCGGGGATGTGCCCGAGCGCCGCGCGGAACATGATCGCCTCCGATGCGCTCGTGGCGACGCGGGGGAGGCCGAGCGGCGCGATCAGGTGCTCGCGGAGGGCCTGGTCGTAGGGCTTGCCGCGGAGCACCTCCACGATGCGGCCGAGGACGACGAACGCGGCGTTGTTGTAGGAGAAGCGCTCGCCGGGGGCGAAGAGCTGCGGCACGTCGGCGAGGACGCGGATGTACTTCTCCACGCAGTCGTCGCCGACGCCGGTGTCGGTGAAGATGTCGCCCTCGAACCCGGAGACGTGGCTGAGGAGCTGGCGGACGGTGATGGCGGAGGCGGCGTCCTCGTCCGCGATGGCGAACTCCGGAACGTAGGAGCGGACCGGCAGGTCCAGGTCGACCAGACCGTCATCGACCAGCTGCATCACGAGCGTGGTGGTCCAGACCTTCGTGATCGACCCGATCTGGAACACCGAGTCGTCGTCGGCCTCCACGCCGGTGCCGAGGTTGAGGATGCCCGCCGAGGAGGTGAAGACCTCGTCGCCGACGAGGACGCCGACGGAGGCGGCGGGGACGCCTGCGCGCTGGATCAGACCGGGAAGGGTCTCGGCGACCCAGGCGCCGAGATCGGACAGGTGAGACATGACGTGCTCCTCTTCATTGAGTGAATCCGCGTCGGGTGCGGCGCGAGCGATGTCGGGATGGCGATGGCCCCGAGCGTATTCACCGGTGTGGTTCCGTCGTTCGTCGTGGACGACAAGAGTTCATTCTCAGTTCGTGCTCCTCGCCCAAGCGAGTCGAGGCGGACGATTTGGGCGCGCGGGCGGACGCCGGGACCGGGATCCGGATCCCGGTCCGGACCCCCGTTCCGGCTGCCCGTCGTCAGATCCGTCGTGCGGCGCGCATCCCGAGGTGGAGGAACTCGTGGCCGTCCGCGGTGGTCAGGAAGCGCCCGATGGGCTGCCCTCCGGCGCTGCGGATCACGAGGTCGTCGCCGAGGCGGCCGCGGACCGTCGGGAGCGGCGGGATGCCCTGGGCCGCGAGGTCCGCGCGGAGCTCCGAGGAGATGACGAGCTCGTCGCCCTCTCGGTCCACGATCCACTGCCACTGGTTGACGTCGTATCGCCCGCGCAGGTCGTCGGCCGTGGGATCGGAGGCGGCTGCGACCTCCTCCGGCTCTCCCGCACGCACGCCGCGGAGACGGTCGAGGCACCAGGCGAGGATCCGCGTGCCCGCCTCCTTGCCGCCCGCGCTGTTCGTGAGCACGGTGACGGCGAGGTCGTGGTCGGGGGCGAGGGCGAACGCGCTCAGCTGCAGGTTGCTGACGTTGCCGCCGTGCTCGACGATCCGTGCATCCCCCTGCCGGCGGATCAGCCAGGGGAGGCCGATCGCGTCCATCGGAGGGCTCGCCGCGATCTGCGGCTCCTGCATCCGCAGCCGGGTGGCGTCACCGAGAGGCGCGGTGCCCGTGCTCTCGCCGCGGAGGTGGAACCGGGCGTAGCGGAGCTGGTCGCCCACGGTGGACAGGACGCCGCCCTCCGGGGCCATGCCGCGTCCCAGGGGCCAGGTCCGGGGGACGGCGGCGATGCCGTCCGTCACGGTGTGGCCGACCGCGTGCGGCCGGGTCAGGGCGTCCCAGGGGTGATACACGCTCTCGGTCATCCCGAGCGGCTCGAAGACGGTCTCGCGCACCACCTCCTCGAACACCCCGTCCGCGACGACCGCGACGATCCGGCCGAGGACGCGGAGGCCGCTGTTGCTGTACGAGGTCAGGGCGCCGGGCGGGAACAGCTGGGGGAGCGGATCGATGCCCTCGACGCTGCGCTCCAGGGCATCGTCGCCCCATCCGTCGGCGCCGTCCGCGTCGCCGAGGAATCCACCCGAGTGGGTGAGGAGGTGGCGCACGCGGAGCGCTGCGAGGGCGTCGGGGTCCTCGAGGCGGAGGTTCGGCAGGATCTCCGCGACCGGGGCGTCGAGGGAGAGCGCGCCCTCCTCGACGAGCCGCATCGCCGCGGTCGCCGTCACGGTCTTCGACGTCGAGCCGATCGCGAAGAGCGTGCCCTCCGTCACGGGCGTCCCGGTCTCCGCCGAGGCCACGCCCGTCGTCAGGACGTGGTCCGCGTCGCCGTCCACGATGCCGACGGCGATCCCCGGCACCTCCAGCTCCGCGGCCATGGCGTCCAGCTCGTGCTGCAGGTCATCGATCATCAGGGTTCTCCTCTCACGGCCCGGCCGGGGTAGGCGTCGGTGAGCAGCGCGCCGTCGCGGACGACCGGCGTCCCGCCCACGAACAGGTGACGGACGCCCGCCGAGGGCCGGGTCGGGTCGAGATAGGTGGCGGTGTCCGTGGAGGAGAGCGGGTCGATCAGCACGAGGTCGGCGTCCGCGCCGATGCCGAGGTGGCCCTTCGCGCGCATCGACGGCGCCGCCGCGTCCAGGACGCGCGCGGGCAGGTAGGCGCAGCGGCGGAACGCCTCGTGCCAGCTCCATGCACCGGACTCGCGCACCATGAGGCGGATCGACTTCGCGAACGTGCCCGCCGTGCGCGGGTGCGTGCGGCCGCCCGGCGGCAGCGGCCACTCGCGGGAGTCGTGCCTGGTCCCGGCGGGGTCCGGCCAGGCCACGGGCATCGCGTCGCTGGCGACGATCGAGTCCGGATAGGCGAGCGAGCGTCGGAGGTGGGCGCGGTCGGCCGGGTCGTCCTCGTCCAGGAAGGTCACGATGCACGGTGCGCCAGGGTCGGTCGCCCGGATCTCCCGCAGACGCCCGACGTCGGCGATGCGCTCGCCGGTGTCCACGAGGACGATCGACTGCGGCGTGATCCCGAGGCCCGCGAGCTTCTCGGGTGCGAGGAAGTAGGCGCCGACGCCCGTGCTCCCCGCGCCGTAGGGGTAGGCCTCGACGGTCACGCGGGATCCCGCGGCCTGCGTGCGCTCCAGCAGGCCTAGCACCCGATCGATCCGGCGGAGGGACGTGCTGTTGACGTGGCAGTGGTGCATGTGGGCGCCGGTCTCGCCGGCGGCGCGCACGAGCTCCTCCGTGCCGTCGATCGGGGTCTCCGGATCGGCCTCGACGAGCTCCCTCACGTGAGTGAAGGTCGGGGCGTTCGCGGCTGCGGCCAGGCGCGCGACCTCCAGGTACTCCGTCGGATCGGTGCGCGGCGCGTAGCCCATGAGCACGCCGATGCCGATCGCGCCGGCGGCCAGCTCCCCCTCCAGCGCGGCGAGCCAGCGCCGGCGCTCGGCGGGGGAGGAGGAGCGCTGCCACTCCGGGTCGCCGAGGAGTCCGAGGGCGGCGACGAGATCGGCGACGGGGGCGAGATCCAGATGCGCGAGCGCGCGGGCCTGTGCCCAGGAGGCGGAGAAGCCGTAGTTCAGCGGCCGGCCGTCGGCGGAGGCCCGGGCGATCGCCTCGGCCACCGGCATGAGGCCCGCCTCCAGGTCCAGCGCCGTCGTCACGCCGTCCATCGCCTGAAGACGATGACCCGCGATCGAGTGCACATGGCTGTGCAGGTCGATGAAGCCGGGGCCGACGACGAGGCCCGCGGCGTCCACGACCTCGGCGTCGTCGGGCACGGCGAGGTCGGCGCCGATCGCGGCGATGCGTCCGTCGGCGATGAGGAGATCCGCGACAGCATCCCGATCCGTCCCCGGATCGATGACCCTGCCGCCTCGCAGAAGTGTGTCCACGCTCACACCGTGTCAGATCGATCGGCCAGGGACTGGGCCGGGAGCACGAAGTGGGCGGCATCCGATCGTCCGTCCGGACAGGACCCGCCGCCCCGCGCCCGTTCCTGCTCTCTTCCTGCCTCTCGTGCTGTCCCGCTTGCTGCCCCTCGTGCTGCCCGGCTTGCTGCTTCTCGTGTTGCCCTGCTTGCTGCCCCGGCGTGGCAGTTTCTGTCGCGTTCTGTCGGCCCGGCGGGCCCATTCTGTCGGCCAGATGCAGCTCTGTCGGCCAGTTGGGCTCGGATTGGCCGACAAAAGTGGATCGGCCCGACAGAAGTGACCGCAGTGAGCAGGCCCGAGGGGAGTGTGTGTGGCCGACAGGAGTGGGTTGGGCCGACAGGAGTATGTGGGCCGACGGGAGTGTGTCGGGCCGATAAGTGTGTCGGCCCGACAAGATTCGGTCCGACAGGAGGGTGCTGGCCCGCAGCATCCGTGCGTTCTGTCGGCCTGGTGCATGTTTGTCGGCCGATTCAGCCGGTATTGGCCGACGGAAGTGAAATTGGCCGACAAATCTGTCGGTGCGACAGGAGATTGGCCGACAAAGTGTGTCGGGGCGACAGGGGGATGTCGGCCGACAGGAGCAACCGGTCGGGTGGCTAGGCGGGCGTTCATCCGATCCCGATCCAGCTTCCTCAGCCCGCTGCCTCCCTGCGTTCTGTCGGCCCGATGCACCTCTGTCGGCCGATTCAGCCGGTATTGGCCGACGGAAGTGAAATTGGCCGACAAATCTGTCGGTGCGACAGCGGTGATCTGCATGCCCCTCGGGAAGCAGCGGGCATATCCCGAGGGAACAGGCCCAATGTCCGTCCGGACCTGAGGGGCCACCTGCTACCCCGCCACCTCCGTGCACTCTTGTCGGCCCGATGCACCTCTGTCGGCCGATTCAAGCCAGAGCATCCGACGGAAGTGGATCGGTCCGACCTGGTGACGGCATCCACCCACCACGAGGCGCCCGCCTGACCGGTACCGCACCCGCCCGCGTAACAGGCATCCCGGGGAACCGCACCCACCCGGGGAACAGACATCCACCCGACGGAACAGCCGGCGCCCGGCGGAAGGGGAACGCCGCCGACTACCCTGGGAGGGACATGGCACATCTTCTCGGGGCCGAGGGCCTCCATCTCGAGTTCCCCACCCGCATCGTCTTCGACTCCGTGACCCTCGGCATCGAGGAGGGGGACCGGATCGGCATCGTGGGGCGCAACGGCGACGGCAAGTCGAGCCTTCTCGCGATGCTCGCCGGGCGCCTCGAGCCGAATGCGGGTCGTGTCACCGTGCGCGGGGGCATCCGGATCGGAGTGCTGGATCAGGCCGATGTGCTCGATGACGGGCTCACCGTCAGCGCGGCGATCGTCGGAGACGCGGCGGAGCACGAGTGGGCCGGGGATCCGCGCGTGCGCGAGGTGATCGACGGACTCGTCGGCGACCTGGCCTGGGACGCCCCGATCGCCGCCCTGAGCGGTGGCCAGCGGCGCCGCGTTGCGCTCGCACAGCTCCTCGCCGGCGACTGGGACGTCATCGCCCTGGACGAGCCGACCAACCACCTCGACGTCGAGGCGATCACCTGGCTCGCCGGGCACCTGAGGAAGCGGTGGACCGCGAACCAGGGCGCACTCATGGTCGTGACGCACGACCGGTGGTTCCTGGACGAGGTGTGCACCGAGACCTGGGAGGTGCACGACCGCATCGTCGAGCCGTTCGAGGGCGGCTACGCCGCGTACATCCTGCAGCGGGTGGAGCGGGACCGGATGGCGGCGGCCACCGAGGCGAAGCGGCAGAACGTCGCCCGCAAGGAGCTCGCGTGGCTCCGCCGAGGGGCACCGGCGAGGACAGCGAAGCCGAAGTTCCGGATCGATGCCGCGAACGCGCTGATCGCCGACGTCCCGGAGATCCGCAACACGGTCGCGCTGCAGTCCCTCGCCGTCTCCCGCCTCGGCAAGGACGTCGTGGACCTCATCGACGTCGGGGTCACCTTCCCCGCCACCGACGTCTCGGCGGAGCGGGAGGTGCTCCGCGACGTGGAGTGGCGGATCGCCCCCGGCGAGCGCACCGGCATCCTCGGCGTGAACGGCGCGGGCAAGTCGACGCTGCTGGGGATCGTCTCGGGGGAGATCAGGCCGACCGCGGGGCGCGTGAAGCAGGGCAAGACGGTGCAGGTGCGCACCCTCACGCAGCGTCTGGACGAGCTGCAGGACGTCTGGGACAAGCCGGTCCGCATCGTGATCGAGGGCCTCCGTACCTCCTACACGATCGGCAGCGGATCCAAGGCGCAGGACCTCACCCCCGGGCAGCTCCTGGAGCGGCTCGGCTTCTCCTCCGCCCAGCTCTCGACGCCCGTGAAGGACCTCTCCGGCGGACAGCAGCGGCGGCTGCAGCTGCTGCTCGTGCTGCTGGACCAGCCGAACGTCCTCATCCTGGACGAGCCCACGAACGACATGGACACGGACATGCTCGCCGCGATCGAGGACCTGCTCGACTCGTGGTCGGGCACGCTCCTCGTCGTCAGCCACGACCGCTACTTCCTGGAGCGCGTGACCGATCAGCAGTACGCGATCCTCGGCGGCCGCCTCCGGCACCTCCCCGGCGGGGTGGACGAGTACCTGCGCCTGCGCAAGCACGAGCAGGCCACCGCCCCGGCGGGCCAGGCAGCAGGTCCCGCCCCGACAGCAGGAAGCACAGCAGGAGGCGCGGCGGGAACAGCTGCCGCGCCGGCGCTCGACGGCGCCGCGCGGCGAACGGCCGAGAAGGAGCTGGCGGCGCTCGAACGGCGGATGCAGAAGCTGGCCGCGCAGATCGCCGCCGCCAAGCATGCGCTCGCCGATCACGACCAGTCCGACTACACCGGCCTCGCCGATCGGATGAAGGCGATCTCCGCCCAGGAGGCCGAGGTCGAGGAGGCCGAGCTGCGCTGGTTCGCGCTCACCGAGCAGCTGGGCTGAGCCCTCTCGCCCTTCCACAGGCGGCGCGGCGGGAATACGGTGGCGTCACAGGACGCTGTGCCAGGGGCATGTTCGCGGATCCGCTCGCGCACGGCAGAGAGGGGAACGCCGTATGGAGGGACTCGAAGTCACCGTCCTGCTCGGTCTGACGATCCTGGCGGGGACGATGCTCGCGCCGCGGCTGCGGGTCGCGCTGCCGCTCGTCCTGGTCGTGTTCGGCCTGCTGCTCGGCTTCGTGCCGGCGCTCAGGGAGGTGCAGCTGCCGCCGGAGACGGTGCTGCTGCTGTTCCTGCCGGTGATGCTCTACTGGGAGAGCATCACGACGTCGCTTCGCTCGATCCGTCGTGACTTCCGTTACATACTTCCGATGAGCACGCTGCTCGTCGTCGCCTCCGCCTTCGCGGTGGCCGCCGTCGGCACGCTCTTCGGCGTGCCGTGGGAGATCGCGCTGATCCTCGGCGCCGCCGTCGCCCCGCCGGACGCCACCGCCGTCGCCGCCCTCGGGCGACTGCTGCCGCGCCGCGGGTTCATGAAGCTGAAGGCGGAGAGCCTGACCAACGACGGCACGGCCCTCGTGCTCTACGCGATCGCGGTGTCGCTGGCGATGGGCGGGAACATCTCGCCCCTCTCCGTCACGATGACCGTCGTCGTCTCCTACCTCGGCGGCATCGCCGCCGGCGCGGTCGTCGCTGCGCTCGCCTGGGCGCTGCTGCGTCGCATGACCACCACGATCGCGATCAACGTCGCGATGCTGCTCGTGCCGTTCACGGCGTTCCTGCTCGCCGAGCTGATCCACGCCTCCGGAGTCCTCGCGGTCGTCGTCGCGGGGCTGATCGTGGCCTTCCTCGGCCCGCGGATCAGCACCGCGGCATCGCGTCGTCAGGCGGAGGCGGTCTGGCCGTTCGGGGTCTTCCTCCTCAACGGGGCGCTGTTCGTCCTCATCGGCCTCGAGGTGCAGTGGGTGGTGCACCAGACCTCGTTCGAGATGATCGGCCGGCTCGTGCTGGTGACGCTCGCGGTCTGGGCGACGCTGCTCGTCGTGCGTTTCCTGTTCCAGCTGCTCTCGGCACCGTTCCAGCGCATCGCGGGCACGCCCCAGCATCCGCGTGGGCTCCGCACCCGGGCACGGGTCGTCAGCACCGTCGCCGGGATGCGCGGCGCCGTCTCCCTGGCGATCGCCCTCTCGGTGCCGCTGACCATGCCGGACGGCTCGCCGCTGGCGGGGCGGGACGAGATCGTCTTCGTCACCGCGGGCGTCATCCTGCTGAGCCTGCTCGTGCAGGCCCCGGCCCTGCCCGCCATCGTCCGCTGGGCCGGCTTCCCCGTCGACCACGCGGAGGACGAGGAGTACGAGCTCGCCGAGCGCGCGATCTCCGGGGCGGCGATGGCGGCCCTCGACGACCTCGCGACCGAGCACGCCATCAGCGCCGAGGTCCGGGACCGGGTCCGGCGCGAGGGGTACGAGCGGCTGGAGCTCGCGAACGCGCGGGCGATGGCCAGGGAGCGCGCGCTGATCGACGCCGAGGTCGGTGCCATGGAAGCGATGCTCGACACCCCCGACCCGCTCGCGGCGACGACCGGCGACGCGCGTGCCGACACCGATGCCGACGCGGATCTGGTCGACGGCGTCGGCGGGCCCTCCGTCCTCTCCGACCTCCCGGACGGGACGACGCTGCAGATGATCGCGACCTCGGAGGACGTGGACCTGCTGCAGCGCTCGCCGCTCCTCCGGCATGAGGAGCTCGCCCGTCTGAAGCTCGCGATGCTGGAGCACAAGCGCGGCGTGCTGCACGGCCTCCGTCGCGCCGGCACGGTCGATGACCTCGTGGTCCGACGCATCTCCGCACGCCTGGATCTGGAGCAGGTCCGCCTGCAGGGGATCGAGGACGTCGACTGAGGGATCCGGAGCTGCGGTAGCATCCTTCCTATACCCCGGATGGGTATAGGAAGGATGTCGTGGCGATGCCGAGGATGTTCGGGCTGGCGCTCCTGCTGCTCGCGGGCCTCCTCGGGATGCACATCTTCAGCGGCTCCGCCGTCGACCACGGCGCGCATCTCGCCGCCCTCCCCGGAGCCGGTATTGATGCCAGTGCCAGTGCCAGTGCCAGTGCCAGTGCCAGTGCCAGTGCCAGTGCCAGTACCGTCCCCTTGGCCGGATCGGCGGGCGCGCCGATGGCGGCTCCGACGACCGTCCCGATGAGCGCTTCGATGACCGCTCACGGCATGCCTGCCCCGACCTCCCCGCACCCGATGTCCCTGCACCCGATGTCTCAGGACGAGGGGATGTCGAACGGCGGGACAGTGCATGAGGGGATGACGGCCTGCGTCCTCGCGCTGCTCGCGGGGCTCCTGCTGCTGTTCCCGCCGCTCGTCCCCTTCCTCCTCGCACCTCGTTGCATGCTCGCCGCACACGGCTCGGCCCGCGCGCTCGCCGGGCCACGGCCGCCGTCCCTGCATCTCCTCTCGATCAGTCGCACGTGATCCGGGTCCGGCCGCCCGGCCGGATCCGCACGTTCACGACATCGAGAAGGAGAAGCACATGACCACGTTCACCCGCGCGCTCGGAGCCGGCGCGCTCGTCCTCACCCTGGCCCTCGCCGGCTGCACCGCGACCGGCGGCCAGGACCCTGCGCCGGGGCACGGCGCTCACGGCGCATCGACCGCCCCGTCGCCGGGATCGAGCGGCGCCCCCACACCAGCCAACCCGTCTGCCGGCGCACCCGCGCCCGCGGACACCATGTTCGTCACGATGATGATCCCGCACCATCGGCAGGCGATCGAGATGGCGGACGTCCTTCTCGGCAAGGACGGCGTCGATCCCCGCGTGATCACGCTCGCGCAGGCGGTGAAGGCCGCCCAGCAGCCCGAGATCGACCGGATGCGGGAGTGGCTGGCGGACTGGGGCGTCGAGGAGCCGTCCGATTCGGGCGGCATGGATCACGGCTCGGGCATGATGACCGAGGCCGACATGACCGCGCTCGCGAGCGCTCAGGGCGCCGAGGCGGGACGCCTGTTCCTGGAGCAGATGATCCGGCATCATGAGGGCGCCGTCGGCATGGCCCAGGAGGCGCTCGAGGGCGCACGGATCCCCGAGGTCCGCGCGCTCGCCGCGCAGGTCATCGAGGACCAGACGGCCGAGATCGCGGAGATGCAGGGGCTGCTCACGGAGTGACGCGGTGGGGCGGACCGGGCGCTCCTGGTCCGCCCCATCCGGGGCCGCCGCTGCCCTCCTCGGAGGCTGTGACGCTCTGTGACGAACCGATTCGGGTGACACCGGGTCCCGCGCATAGCGTGTCGTCGTCCCCCGAGAGAGGAACTCACAGCCATGTCCCGTCGTATCACCTCCGTCCTCGCCGCCGTCGCGGCGACGGCGGCTCTCGCCGTCGCCCTCGCCGGCTGCGCATCCGGATCCGCCGCAGCACCCAGTACCGAGCCCACCGGCTCCAGCGACAAGCCCGTCAAGATCGGCGTCGTCGGCAAGAGCGACCCGCAGTGGCCCGCTTTCGTCGATGCCGCGAAGAAGGAGGGCATCACCGTCGAGCTCATCGACTTCGGCTCCTACGAGCAGCCCAACCCCGCGCTCTCCGAGGGGGAGCTGGATCTGAACCAGTTCCAGCACATCGTCTACCTCGCGCAGTACAACGTGAAGTCCGGCAAGGACCTGCAGGCGATCGGCTCCACGGCGATCTACCCGCTCGGTCTGTACTCGAAGAAGCACAAGGACGTGAAGGAGATCCCGGCCGGAGGCACGGTCGCGGTCCCGGACGACGCCTCCAACCAGGCGCGCGCCCTGCTCGTGCTGCAGTCGGCCGGCCTGGTGAAGCTGAAGTCCGGCGGCACTGCGCTCTCCGATCTCGCGGACGTGGACACCGCTGCGTCCAAGGTCAAGGTCACGGCTCTGGAGGCCGCCCTGATCCCGACGTCCCTGCCGGATGTCGACGCCGCGATCATCAACAACGACTTCGTGAAGGATGCCGGCCTGACCTTCGCCGACGCCCTCACGCAGGACGACGCCAAGGACGCGAGCGCGCAGCCCTACGTGAACATCTTCGCCGCACGTGCGAAGGACAAGGACAACCCCACGTACCTGAAGCTCGTCGAGATCTTCCAGACGGACGCCGCTGTGCAGGAGGGCCTCAAGAAGGCATCCGGTGACGTCGGCGTCCCCACCGTCCTCCCCGCCGCCGACCTGCAGAAGGTGCAGGCCAAGGTCGAGGCCGATGTCAAGGCCCACAAAGGCTGAGCCTTCGGGCTGACCGGCGGTGGGGGGGAACCTGCCGCATACGAGAGAATCGGGCGACGCAGATCCGCGTCGCCCGATTCGGTGTCACGAGAACTGCGCCGCAGAAACGGAACCGGAGAGCCCATGCCGATCGTGAGCCTGCAAGGCGTCACCAAGACCTATCCGCCCACCGCGCGGGACGGCGCTCCCGTCGTCGCGGTCGACGACGTGTCTCTCGACATCGCTCAGGGCGACGTGTTCGGGATCATCGGATATTCCGGAGCCGGGAAGTCGACCCTGGTACGGCTGATCAACGCGCTCGAGCCGACCACGAGCGGCCGGCTCGTCGTCGACGGCGTCGACATCACGACCCTTCCCGAACGTGAGCTGCGCCGAGTGCGCGGCGGCATCGGCATGATCTTCCAGCAGTTCAACCTGTTCGCGTCGAAGACCGTCAAGGCCAACATCGCCTACCCCCTCAAGCTCGCCGGATGGCCCAAGGCCGACGTCGATGCGCGGGTGGCCGAGTTGCTGCAGTTCGTCGGGCTCGCGGACAAGGCGAAGGCGTTTCCCGAGCAGCTCTCCGGCGGCCAGAAGCAGCGCGTCGGCATCGCGAGGGCTCTCGCGACCCGCCCGGCGATCCTGCTCGCCGACGAGGCGACCAGCGCCCTCGACCCGCAGACCACGCACGAGGTGCTCGACCTCCTCGCCCGGGTCAACCGGGAGCAGGGCGTCACGATCGTCGTCATCACCCATGAGATGGACGTGATCCAGACCCTCGCCACCAAGGTCGCCGTGATGGAGAGGGGGCGCGTCGTCGAGCAGGGCGACGTGTTCGAGGTGTTCTCGAACCCGCAGAACCCCGCGTCGCAGCGCTTTGTCGGAACCGTCATCAAGGGCATCCCGTCGCCGGCGGAGCAGGCGTCGTTGCGTGAACGGCACGAGGGGCGTCTCGTCACGTTCTCGTTCCGCGACGGTGACTCGTCGCAGGCGCAGGTGTTCCTGGACCTCGTCGAGGCGGGTCTCGGGTTCGAGCTGATCTACGGCGGCATCAACGACATCCGCGGCCGCGCCTTCGGGCACCTCACGCTCGCGATCCGGGGACAGGAAGCGGCGATCGACGCCGCGCTGCAGAAGATCCGCGCGCATGCGACGGTGACCGAGATCGGATCCGATGCGCCGGCGGGCACGGCATCGACAGAAGGCGGGGTGCGGTGATGGACCGCCTCATCGAACTGCTTCCGGACTTCTGGCAGGCCGCGCTCGAGACGCTGTACATGACCACCTTCGCGCTGGCGATGGCGGGCGTGATCGGCACGATCATCGGCATCGGCCTGTACGTCACCCGTCCTGGTGGGCTGCTGCCGAACCGTCCGGCGAGCCTGCTCATCGGGTTCCTGGTGAACTTCTTCCGGCCGATCCCGTTCGTCATCTTCATCGCGGTCCTGCAGCCCTTCACGCGCCTCGTGATCGGCACGGGCATCGGCATCAACGCCGGCGCCTTCGCGATCGGGATCGCGGCGGCGTTCGCGATCGGACGCATCGTCGAGCAGCATCTCGTCTCGGTGTCGCCCGGTGTGATCGAGGCGGCGCGTGCGATGGGCGCGGGGCCCTGGCGGATCCTCTTCACCGTCGCGATGCCCGAGGCGCTCGGCCCGCTCATCCTCGGCTACACGTTCATCGTGGTGGCGCTCATCGACATGACCGCGATGGCGGGGCTGGTCGGCGGCGGCGGTCTCGGCGCCTTCGCCCAGGTTTACGGCTTCCGGCAGTTCGAGCCGGTCGTGATGTGGGCGGCGATCGTGCTGATCGTGGTGTTCGTGCACCTCGTGCAGACCCTCGGGACCTGGCTCGCCCGGCGCATCATGCGCCGCTGACCCCCGCGCGCGCCCGCGCCCTCCGGCCCTGCGGTCGTGTGCGCCCGCGCCGCCTGCTCGCTCGCGACGCCCGCCTCGCTCGCGACGCCCGCCTCGCTCGCGACGCCCGCCTCGCCCGCTGGCCCGCTCGCGCCCGCTGGCCCGCTCGCGCCCGCTGGCCCGCTCGCGCCCGCTGGCCTTGCGGCTGTGTGTGCCCGCGCCGGTCGTGCGTGCTCGGCGTTCCGGCCCGGCCAGCTCAGCTCCCGCTCGCTTACTCGCTCGCCCCGCCCACGCCCCCGCCCGCTGGCCCGCTCGCTCCGCTGTTCCGGCCCGGCCTGACTCGGCCTCCGATCCATCGCTCCCGTCGCGAAATGTGCCGCTCCGAGCCGCGCCGAGCGGCACATTTCGCGACGGGAACCGGTCGGTGGGCCGGTCAGCGGGCGGGCGGGGCGTCCTGAAGGACGCGTTTGGTGCGGAACTCGCGCGGCGCCCCGGAGAGCGGGTCCGTGAAGCGGAGCTCCCGGGCGAGGAGCTGGAGGGGGCGGGTGAAGTCGTCCGGGGCCTCCGGCAGCAGCTCCGGATAGAACGGATCGTGGAGGATGCCGGCGCCGAGCGCCGCCAGGTGCACGCGCAGCTGGTGCATGCGTCCGCTGTGCGGTCGCAGGAGCGTGTGCAGGACGCGATCGTCTGCGCCGATCAGCTCGACGAGGGTCTCGGAGTTCGGCTCCCGGTCCGGGGCCACGCGCACGCAGACGTTCCCGCGGAGCTTCTCGATGTGATTGCGGTGCACGATCGGGAAGGGCAGGCCACCGAGGCGGGGATCGGCGGGGTCCCAGTCCGGCGGCAGCGCGGAGACGGCCTCGTATACCTTCTCGACGCGGCGGTTTTCGAACAGCAGCTGATAGGCGCCGCGGGTGTCCGGACGGGCGGAGAACATCAGGATTCCGGCCGTCGCGCGGTCGAGTCGGTGGATCGGGGTGAGCTCGGGGTTGTCGAGCCGATTGCGGAGCCGCACCAGCGCGGAGTTCTGCAGGTACTTGCCGCCGGGGGTCGTGGGCAGGAAGTGCGGCTTGTCGATCACGACCAGGTGGTCGTCGACGTGCAGGATCTCCTCGTGGAACGGGATGTCCCGCTCCACGAGCGGCTCCCGGTAGTACCAGACGAACTCCTGCGCGCCCAACGGGGTGTCCCGGTTGAGCGGTGCGCCGTCGCGGGCGACGATCTCGCCCTGGTCGAAGCGGCGGAGCAGGCGATCGGGCTCGAGGTGGAAGAACCGCTCGACCATGTAGGCCGAGATCGTCGGCCACGACCCCTGGAGCGGCACGTGCAGCCGGGTCGCGCCGACACCGTCGCGGACGGGGAGCGGCGAGCGCATTCCCATGGATCGACCTCCGAGCCGTGCCGCCCGCCGGCGACGGGTACCGGTCCACCTTAGCCAGCAGCCGGTGCAGGAGCACGGCGAACCGGTCCCGGACGCGGCCGTGCGTCCGGGCGAGATTCCGGCCCACGCTTCCGGGCGGGATTCCGGGTGGGATTCCGAGTGGGATTCCGAGTGGGCTTCCGGCCGCGCTTCCGGGAGGGGCTCCGGGAGGGGCTCGCGCTGGCCTGCACTTGCTCGCGCTGTCGTTTCCTGAACCTGCCTCTCGCGCTGTCCTTTCCCGCATCCGGATGGCCTCGCGCTGCTGTTTGTCGCTCGCGCTGCGGGGATTTCGGCAACGCGGACAGGGAATAGCAGCGCAGCTGGGAGGTGCAGCGCGGCCGAGGGGTCGTGATGTTGCGCTGCACTTTCCTGGGTGGCGCTGCTCTTTCCTGCACTTGGATGGCGTCGCGCTGCTGTTTGTCGCTCGCGCTGCCGATATCTCCGCAGCGCGGGCAGGGAATAGCAGCGCAGCCGGAACAGCAGCACCGAAACAGCAGCGCGGGCAGGGAACCGCGGCGCGACGCCCGGGTCAGACGTCGAAGCTCAGGCTGAGCTTGCGGAGGAGGCCCGCCAGCCGCTCGCGGTCGCCGCGGGGGAGCGCGGCGAGGAGGGTGGCCTCGGCATCGACCAGACGGGTGATCGCCGCATCGACGCGGACGCGGCCGTCGTCCGCGAGGGTCACCAGGACGCTCCGGCCGTCGCCTGGATCGGCCTCGCGTCGCACGAGCCGACGACCGACCAGGCGGTCGATGCGATTGGTCATGGTGCCGCTGGAGACCAGGGTCTGCTGCAGCAGCTGCTTGGGGGAGAGCTGGAACGGGGCTCCGGCCCGGCGGAGGGCGGACAGCACGTCCCACTCCCACGCCTCCAGGTCGCTGCGGCGGAAGACGTCGCGACGCGCGCGGTCGAGCAGGCGGGAGAGACGGTCGACCCGCGAGAAGACCTCGAGCGGCGCGAAGTCCAGATCCGGCCGCTGCGATCCCCAGGCGGAGACGATCCGGTCGACCTCGTCGCCGGTCGCGCTCTCGCTTGTGCTCATCCGCCCATTATCGCGCGAGGTCGCCGGTCGCTGCCGTGCGAGCCCTGGTCGCCTTGCCTCTCGCCTGCCTCAGCCATCGAGGCGCCGCGTCAGGAAGAGGCTGTGCGGATCGTCGACGTAGGAGCCGAACGGCGCGCTCTCATCGAAGCCGGCCTTGGCGTACAGGCGGTGCGCGGGCCAGAAGAAGTCCGATGACCCGGTCTCCAGCGACACACGACGGATGCCGCGGGCGCGGGCGTCGTCCAGCAGCGCGCCGAGGATCGCGGAGGCGATCCCGCGCCCCCGCATCGACGGCTCGGTGCGCAGGGACTTGATCTCCTCGTGCTCCGGCCCGAGCGTCGTCAGCGCGCCGGTCCCGGCGAGGACGCCGTCCAGGAACGCGGCGAACAGCCGGACATCGGGTGCGAGCAGCGCGGTCGTCCCCAGCGCATGGCGGCTCTCCGGCGGCGCGGTCGGCTCCATGTCGCGGAGGTGCGCGGCGAGGAAGTCCTCCAGAGCGGGAGTGGCGGAGCGCACGAGCTCGATGCTGATCGTCATGCCCTCACGCTGCCTCATCGCCGTTACGACGGTGTTGCGCTCGGGTTCCGGGCCGATCACACCGCGACCCGGCATGACGGACGCACGAGGACGCGCGTGGCAGAATTGCTGGGTGGCGCGGGGGAACCGGCGCCGCGGTCCGCCGTGGTGTAATGGCAGCACGACAGCCTTTGGAGCTGTGAGGTCTAGGTTCGAGTCCTGGCGGCGGAGCATGACCGGTAACAATCTCGCCATCATCGTCCTGGCCGCGGGCCAGGGGACCCGTATGAAGTCGCGGCTCCCCAAGGTGCTCCACCCCATCGGCGGCAGGCCGCTCGTCGGCCACGTGCTGGCGACCGCCGCCCGCCTCGGCGCCGAGCACATCGAGGTCGTCGTCCGCCACGAGCGCGACCGCGTCGTGGAGGTGCTCGCCGAGCAGTACCCGGACGCGATCGTCGTCGACCAGGACGAGATCCCCGGGACGGGTCGTGCCGTGCAGGTCGCGCTCGACGCGCTGCCCACCGGCTTCGACGGCGACGTGCTCGTGCTCTCCGGCGACGTGCCGCTGCTGGAGGCGGCGACACTGCAGCACCTCGTCGACGGGCACCGCGCGGCGGCGGCCGCGGCCACCGTCCTCAGCGCGATCGTCGACGACCCGACCGGGTACGGACGCGTCATCCGCGGGGACGACGGCGGCGTCGCCCGCATCGTGGAGCAGAAGGACGCCACGGCCGACGAGGCGGCGGTCACCGAGATCAACTCCGGCGTGTACGTGTTCCGCACGGCTCCGCTCCGCGCCCAGCTCGCCAGGGTCGGCACGGACAACGCCCAGGGCGAGATGTACCTCACGACCGTGATCGGCCTGCTCCGCGAGGAGCGGGAGACGGTCGCCGTCGAGATCGCCGACGACACCGAGGCCACGTTCGGGGTGAACGACCGCGCCCAGCTCGCCGAGGCCGCCCGGACGCTCAACGACCGGATCGTGCGTCACTGGCAGCGCGAGGGCGTGACGATCCTGGACCCGGCGACCACCTGGATCGACGACGACGTGACCCTCGCATCCGATGTGACGATCCTCCCGAACACGCAGATCCTCCGCGCCACGACCGTGGCCGAGGGTGCGACGATCGGCCCGGACACCACCCTCGTCGGCTGCGAGGTGGGCATCGACGCCTCCGTCCGCCGCACGGACGCGACGCTCGCCGTGATCGGCGACGGCGCCACCGTCGGCCCCTTCTCCTTCCTCCGCCCCGGGACCGTGCTCGGCGCCAACGGCAAGATCGGCGCCTACGTGGAGACGAAGAACGCCCAGATCGGCGAGGGCAGCAAGGTCCCGCACCTGTCCTATGTGGGCGATGCGACGATCGGGCGAGGCGTGAACCTCGGCGCGAGCACCATCACCGCGAACTACGACGACGTGCACAAGCACCGCACCGAGATCGGAGACGAGGTGCACACGGGGTCGCACACGGTGCTGGTCGCGCCGGTTAGGCTGGGGGACGGTGCGAAGACAGGCGCCGGAGCCGTCATCCGCAAGGATGTCCCCGCCGGCGCCCTGGCCATGAGCGTCGCCCCTCAGCGCAACATCGAGGGGTGGGTCGAGAAGAACAGGGCAGGCACGGGGGCCGCGGACGCGGCATCCCGTTCACGATCGGCGGAATAGGCGGGTCCGATGGGGCGCAAGAAGAAGACGGTTGAGCTGGATCGCGAGAACGGGGTCGCCCCCGGCCTCATCGCCAAGACGAAGAAACGGCTCGTCGTCGCCGGCGGCCGGTCGCATCCGGCGCTGACCGCGGCCGTCGCGGAGGCGCTCGGCACCGAGATCGCTCCGGTCGAGCACCGCACGTTCGCCTCGGGCGAGATCTACGCCCGTTTCGAGGTGTCGATCCGCGGGTGCGACCTGTTCATCGTGCAGTCGTTCGGCGAGCCGGTGAACGAGTGGCTCATGGAGACGCTCATCATGCTCGACGCCGCGAAGCGCGCGTCGGCCAAGCGCATCACGGTCGTCGCCCCGTACTACCCGTACTCCCGGCAGGACAAGAAGGGCCGAGGGCGCGAGCCGATCAGCGCGCGCCTCGTCGCGGACATGCTCAAGACCGCCGGCGCCGACCGGGTCATGAGCGTGGATCTGCACGCCGCGCAGATCCAGGGCTTCTTCGACGGTCCGGTGGACCACCTCTTCGCCAAGCCGGTCCTGCTCGAGCACTTCGAGGAGAACCTCACCGCCGAGGACCGCGAGACGCTCACGGTGGTCTCGCCCGACATGGGTCGCGTCCGCGTCGCGGACACCTGGTCGGACAGCCTGGGCGCCCCCCTGGCGATCATCCACAAGCGTCGCGACCCGAAGGTCGCCAACCAGGTCTCGGTGCACGAGATCGTCGGAACGGTCGACGGGCGCACCTGTCTCCTCGTCGACGACATGATCGACACCGGTGGCACGATCGTGAAGGCGGCCCAGGCGCTCAAGGCCAGCGGCGCCCGGCGGGTGATCGTCGCGGCCACGCACGCGATCTTCAGCGATCCCGCGAACGTGCGCCTTCAGGACGAGGCGATCGACGAGGTCGTCGTCACCGACACGATCCCGTTGACCGAGTCCCGCCGCTGGGACCAGCTCACGATCCTCCCGATCGCGCCGCTGCTGGCGCGCGCGATCAAGCAGGTCTTCGAGGACGGCTCGGTCACCAGCATGTTCGGCGGCGACGCCTAGACATCAACACCCAGGGGCGTGTGAGTCGCGAGGGCGCGGGCTCTCTGACGCCTCACCTCTGTGACCGCACCTCCACAGTCTCGAACAGACGCGGCGCGTGCCCCTCGCTACGGCCGAGGGGCACGATCGTCGTTAGAGGCGGGCGGGCGTCAGCGGCTCCACGCGGTCGGTGCCGGTGCTTTCGCGGACGCGGGGGAGCGCCTCGGTGAGACTCGCCGCACGGCTCCGCCCGTCCGCGAAACCGGGCAGCACCGCGAGTGCTAGCCGTTCGGCAAGGGGCTCGGGAAGAGCCGCTGCGTCGCCGCGCGGACGAGGTCGGCGACGGCTCGGGATCTGCGGTGCGGCGGCCAGGCGATGACGGTCGTGACCGCCGGCGCGTCCGGCACCGGCACGATGGCGTGATCGCCGTGGAGCTGGTCCCGGAGGGACTCGGGCATGAGCGCACATGCCCGGCCGAGCGCGATCAGCTGGGTCAGCTGGGTATGGTCGCGGACCTTCGGGCCGGGGCCGTCCGGAAAGCTCCCGTCCGGCCGCGGCCAACGGGGCAGGGGCAGGTCCGTCAGCGCCTCGACCTCCGCCATCGACACGTATGGTCGGCCGGTCAGCGGGTGTCCCGCGGGCAGGACCACGATCTGATGCTCGGTGTGCAGGTCCTCGGCGTCGAACCCGGTCGTCGTGTCGTAGGGACGCTGGAGCAGCGCAATATCCGCACGCCCGTCGCGGAGCATGCCCTCCGACTCGCCCGGTCCGCAGAGCAGCACCTCGATGGCGACAGCGGAGGGCTGGGCGGCATATGCGTCCAGCAGCCTCGACACCAGCTCCCTGGACGCCCCCGCCTTGGTGGCCAGCACCAGGCCGGCCTGGTCGGCGGCGGCGCGGCGGGTGCGGCGCTCGGCGGCCTCCACCGCTTCGAGGGCGAGCCGGGACTCCTGCAGGAGCACCGCTCCGGCGTCGGTCAGGGCGATCGCGCGAGAGGTGCGATGCAGCAGGACGACGCCCAGCCGCCGTTCGAGCTGCTGGATTGCGCGTGAGAGCGGCGGTTGCGCGATCGAGAGCCGTTGTGCCGCCCGTCCGAAGTGCAGCTCCTCGGCGACGGCCACGAAGTACCGCATCTCCCTCGTCTCCACCCGGTCATGGTATCCGGCGATGATCAGGGTCGATACCCGTGGGGTATCGCCGCCCACCCGATCGGTCTTGGACGCCGCACCAGGAACCGCGCCAGGATCGGCGTTGTGAGTGAACAGAAGACTGCGCTGGTGACCGGCGCGAACAAGGGAATCGGATACGAGATCGCCGCGGGCCTGGGTGCGCTCGGCTGGCGGATCGGTGTGGGGGCGAGCGACAGGGGGCGCCGCGACACCGCGGTGGAGGCGTTGCGCGCAACCGGCGTCGAGGCGTTCGGCGTGCCGCTCGACGTGACCGACGACGCGAGCGTGGCTGCGGCCGCCGTGGTGATCGCCGACCGCGCCGGAGGCCTCGACGTCCTGGTGAACAACGCCGCGATCACGGGCGGTATGCCGCAGACGCCGACCACGGTCGATCCGGCGACCATGCGAGCCGTCGTGGAGACCAACGTGATCGGTGTCGTCCGCGTGACCAACGCGATGCTGCCGATGCTGCGGGCCTCGGCGTCACCGCGGATCGTCAACATGTCCAGCAGCGTCGGCTCGCTCGCGCTGCAGACGACCCCCGGCATCGACATGGGCTCGGCTCCTGCTGCCTACCTGGCCTCGAAGACCTTTCTCAACGCCCTCACGATCCAGTACGCCAAGGAGCTGAGCGACGCCGGCGTCTTGGTCAACTCCGGCTGCCCCGGCTACACCGCCACCGACCTCAACGACTTCCACGGTGTCCGTACACCGCAACAGGGTGCGGCCATCGCGATCCGCCTCGCGACGCTTCCCGACGACGGTCCGACCGGCGGCTTCTTCGACGACGCAGGGACGGTGCCCTGGTGATCGGGCACGCCGGCGCCCATCTGGTGGGTTGACACGTATCTCGAGGGTCCCTGCAACTAGCCTCGTGACAGGAGGAAACACATGTCCGGAGTATCCCAGACCCACCCGGTCGGATGGTTCCGTACCATCACCCGCCCCAGGAGTCACCTCATTGCAACGCTGGCGATGCTGGTCGTGTTCATCGGAGGCTTCTGGCTCGGCACGGCTTTCAGCGAGTATCGGATGTGGTTCTACGGACCGGCGGTCGTAGCCATCCTCTGGTGGTATCTCATGATGATGAGGTCCTATTCCAGGGCGCGAAGAGGCAGGTGAAAAGAGCTCTATTGGCGCCGCGCTCTGAGCTGCGTCGATACAACAGGCCGCCAACCTGGTGATCGGGCGGGCCTCCTCGCAGAGAAGCGTCAGGAGTCAGCGCACGCGTACCGAAAGGCAGGTCACACAGCCTTCGAGCTTCTCGAACTCCGTCACATCCGCCTCTATGACCTTCAGTCCGCGATCGCGGAAGAGCTGCGCGCTGCGCGGCGCCCCGGCGGACATGAGGACCTCGTTGTCGCCCAGCACGACGACATGCGCGCCCGGCTCCTCCGGGACCTCCAGGTAGTCGGCGAAGAGCGACGGGTCATCGACGACGGGGCCGTAGCCGATGACGGTCCCGTCCGGCAGGGCGGTGATCGCGCTCTTGAGGTGAAGTGCCTTGGTCACAGGGACCTCTTGAACCCGGTAGCCATGCGGTTCCACGAAGGCGGCCAGCTGCCGGATCCCCTCGGCGTTGGTGGTGCCGGTGCGGCCCACGTACACCGTCGAGCCCACCTTCAGCACGTCGCCGCCGTCGAGAGTGCCGGGAGAGGTGATCTTGACCACCTCGAACCCGCAGTCGCGCACCACGGGCAGGACCTCATCCGTCTCGGCGTTGCGCGCCGGCGCGCCGGGGTTCGTGACGACCGCGAGCCCGCCGAAGACAACCACGGTGTCTTCGATGAAGACCGAATCGGGCAGTTCATCGGCGAACGGGACTTCCACGACGCCCCAGCCGCGGTCGGCGAAGACCGACACGTACTCGAGCCACTGCGCATCGGCCAGTGCGAGATCGAGCTCCTCGCGTTCGCGGAAGGTGACGATCCCATCGCTCAGAGTCTTCGCCGGGCGTCGGACCAGGACATAAGGGCGTTCGGGGGTGGGGGGAAATGCAGTCATCGGCTGTCTCGATTCTCACGTCGGTGGATGGTCTCACTCTATCGACAATTGGGTCCGAATAGACCCAATTGTTCACACGTGCTGCTCGGAACCTGCGAGCAGCACGTTCACCGCGGGGTTCCGTTCACGCTCGAAGGCCTCTGCGGCCGCGGCTCTCAGCGTCGCGGAGGTGAGATAGTCCAGAGCGGTATGCGCCAGCCCGCGTGCGCTCTCCACGATGGCTCGATCGGCGGCTTCGCTGACGGCCTCGTGCGCGAAGCGCTCCGTATGCGGCACGATTCCCGCCGGTGCGATGGAGATCATGGGGTGGATGGTCGGGATGCGCACGCTGACGTTCCCCGCATCGGTGGAGCCGAGGCCGCGCTCGATGCTGTGCGGGACGGGCGTCGATCGGCCGATCGTCTCCATCCACTGGGTGAATCGGTCGCTCAAGGGCTCGTTGCTCTGCATCGGCAGGCAGGCGGGATAGCGATCCCAGACGAGCTCCACCGTGGCGCCGATCATCCGAGCCGCGCCGTAGGCGATCTCCTCGATGCGTCGGGAGATATCGAGCAGCTGAGCCGAGCTCGGCGAGCGGACGTAGAAGTGAAGCGCGGCCCGCTCCGGAATGACGTTGGGCCGCTCGCCGCCGTCGGTGATGATCCCGTGGACCTGGTCTCCGACGAGGAGGGACTGGCGCAGAGTCGCGATGCCCTGATAGGCGGCGACGGCGGCGTCGAGCGCATTGATCCCGAACTGCGGCGCGGCCGAGGCATGGCTCGCCCTGCCCTGGAAGACGATCTCGACCTCGCGCAGGCCAAGGCTGCGACCGCTGGGCAGGTCATCGCCTCCCGTGGGATGGATCATCAGTGCCGCATCGATCCCCTCGAATGCGCCGTGGCGGGCCATGACCTCCTTGCCGGTCCCGTTCTCCTCCGCGGGAGTGCCGAGCAGCACGATCGTCCCGGGAGCCCCTGACTCCTGTAGGGAGCGGGCCGTGGCGAGGAACGCGCCGACCGCGGAGGCCGCGATGACATTGTGTCCGCAGGCGTGGCCGATGCCCGGCAAGGCGTCGTACTCGGCCATCAGCGCGATCGTCGGGGCGCCGGAACCGGCCCGGGCCTCCAGGGAGGTGCTGAGTCCGTATCCGCCGACTCTGGCGTCGTGGCCCAGCGCTGAAAGCAGCGAGCGTACCGCCTCCGCCGATCTCGTCTCCTCGAATCCCGGCTCCGCGAGCGCATGGATCTGATGGCTGAGCCCGATGAGCGCGTCCCTCAGCTCGTCGACCGCGGCGTCGATCGTGTCGTGACTCATGCGAGTCCCTCCCCTTGCACTGCCGGGGCGATCGTCCCGATGCTGTTGCTGCCTTTGAGGTCCAAGTATCCGGCCGAGCGCTTGAGCAGAACGCTCACCAGGCTGATCGCGGACATCGCGGCGAAGAGCAGGGCGACGAGCGCCCATCCGCCGTGCCCCGCGATCGAGAGCGTCTGCGACAGGGCGGGCATCAGCCCGCCGATGACGCCGGTGATCTGGTAGGTCAGCGAGACGCCGGTCTGCCGGACGCCCGTCGGGTACCAGCCCGCTACGAGCGTGCCCACGGTCGAATAGGCGAGGGTGCTGATCAGCATCCCCAGTGCGCCGGCGAGGGTGAAGGCGAGCACCGTCCCCTGGTCGAGCAGAAGGAAGATCGGCAGTGCGATCACCAGGTGCAACGCGAGTCCGATCACCGTCATCCGGCGAACGCCGATGCGGTCGGCCAGTATCGCCGCGATCGGGGTGGCGACGATGGAGACGAGGGAGGAGAGCAGCCCGGCGCTCGCAATGGCTCCGGTGCTGAGTCCGAGCGTCCCGGTGGCGTAGGAGGCGAAGAAGCTGCCGACGATGTAGTAGCCGCTGACCGGGACGAGGAACGCGCCGATCGACAGCAGTGCGACCGCCCAGTGGTCCTTCAGGAGTGCGAGGATGGGCGGCCTCTTGCGTGTTTCCTCGATCTGCTCGTCCTCCGTGAAGACCTCGGTCTCGGGCAGCTGGGTCCGGATCAACAGGCCGAGGACGATGAGCACTATCGAGGCCAGGAACGGCAGCCGCCACGCCCATTCGAGCACCGCCTGGTCGCCGAGCAGCCCGATGAGGCTGAACGCCCCTGCGGTCATGAAGGCTCCGAGGCCGCTGCCCATCTGCGTGAAAGAGCCGAAGAACGCCCTGCGCTCAGGGGGTGCGCTCTCCACCGCGAAGAGGAGCGCACTGCCCCATTCGCCGCCGACGGCGAGCGATTGGGCGATGCGGACCAGAAGCAGCAGGATCGGGGCGAGCGCCCCGATCTGGGCATAGGTCGGCAAGAGGCCGACGGCGACCGTCATCGCCCCCATCAGGGTCAGCGACAGCACCATCGAGCGACGCCGGCCATAGCGATCGCCGATGTGGCCGAACAGCAGCGCCCCGAAGGGCCGCCCGAGGGACCCCACCGCCAGTGTCGCAAAAGAGGCGAGTATGGCGACGGCGGGGTCGAGTTCAGGGAAGAAGGCGGTGGGGAAGACGACGGCTGCGGCAAAGCCATAGATGCCGTAGTCGAACCATTCGATGCTCACGCCGATCAGGGTCGCCGCCGCGATCTTCCAGGGCCGCACAGTGCGCCCCTCCCTGGGGCCGTCCACGGCCTGTCGAACACTCTCGTTCATGGTCGAATCCTTCGTTCATGTTTTTGGGTCTTAGTGGACCCAAAAGAAGTTGGATTCAACCTACGATGCATCGGCCTGCCGCGCCATAGCTCGCCGAAGAGTTAACATCCCGGAAACGGTCTACGATCAACGCGTGGAGGATCTACTCGCCGATGCGCTGGCGGCTACCGGGCCGCTGCCGGGCGCCGCGTCGCACGAGGCTGTGGCCGAAGTCCTCAAACGGCGCATCCTCCTCGGCGGTTTCTCGACGGACGACCGGCTGCCGACCGAACGCGAGCTCGCCGAGGTGCTCGAGGTGAGTCGCAACACCGTTCGCCGCGCCGTCCGGCAACTCGCCGCCGAGGGCGTCGTGGAGACGACGCTCGGCCGGACGGGCGGAACGCGCGTCGTCGCTCGTCGCCTTGACGACGGCGCCGAGCGCGCCACGGCGGTCGCCAGCTTCCAACGGGCCCTCGACGCGCACACCGAGTACCGCAGCCTGATCGAACCGCCCGCCGCCGAGCTCGCCGCGCTGCGGGCGAGCGATGCGGATCGGGCCGCTATCGACGCGGCGCTCTCGATGAGAGCGGACGACCTCGCCTCCTACCATCGGGCCGACACATTGATCCATCTGTCGATCGCCAGGGCCTCCGGCAACCCCATGCTCGCCGAGGCGGTCACCGCTGCCAGGGCGCAGATGTTCTCGGACACGAACGTGCTCTGGCTGCACGCCGAATGGCACGATGTCTACGGCGACGGCGAGCAGTTGGAGACCGTGCTTCGACGGGACCACGAACCGATCGTCGAAGCGATTCGCCGTTCGGATGCCGACGGGGCAAGAACCGAGATGCTGGCACATCTGCGCGAGTCGCATGGCCAGTTCACCAGGCTGCTCGATGGAATGCGGAGCTCCTCCGAGGGGTGAGGAGTGGCCCGTGGTCGCCGGCGATACAGGATACGGGCGAGGTGCGCCGTCGCAGGGATGAGCGCCCGCTCCAAGGCTGCTCATAGGCCGTTCGCGGAAGCTGTTCGCATGAACATCTCGCCTTCGGTCCGTCACGGATCCGCTCTGGTCGGCATCGCCGGCGCGCTGCTGCTGTCCGGATGCGCGGCATCGCCCGCCGTGAGCGACGCCGAGGGGACCGGCGGCGCCTCGGGGTCGGGCGCGACCACATCCCCGTCTGCGTCGTCCGGCACAGAGTCGTCCGGCACCGGATCCTCCGGCTCGTCCTCGACCGGGGCGTACAAGGACGGGAAGTACACCGCGGACGGCTCGTACCGCACACCGGAGACCGTGGAGAAGATCAGCGTCACCGTGACGCTCGCGGGCGGCGTGATCGAGGACGTCTCGGTGACCGGCGACCCGCAGGCGCCGGAGACGACCCGCTACCAGGGGGAGTTCATCGGCGGCATCGCCGAGGTCGTGACGGGCAAGTCCCTCGACGACATCTCCGTGAGCAAGGTCGCCGGCTCCTCGCTCACCAGCCAGGGCTTCAACCAGGCGATCGAGAAGATCCGCGAGCAGGCTGCGTCCTGACGTGGATCCCGCGGGCCGATCCTCGTGGCGGTTCGACGGGATCGGCACCGCGTGGCAGATCGACACCGAAGAGCCGTTGAGCGAGGGCGACCGCACGGCCGTCCTGTCGCTCGTCGATGAGTTCGATCGCACCTGGTCCCGGTTCCGCGCCGACTCGACGGTCTCACGTCTTGCCGAGGCCCCGGGAACCGTTCCGGCGCCGCCCGACGCGAAGCCGATGCTCGACCTGTTCTCCGCGCTCGACGAAGCCACGGGAGGCGCCGTCAATCCGCTCGTGGGGGAGAGCCTCGCCCACCGCGGCTACGACGCCGCGCTGAGCCTCCGCGATCGCGGAGCCGTCTCCGCGCCCGCGGACTGGCGTGAGGTCCTCGGCTGGGCGGACGGCGCGCTGACGCTCGGCCGACCCGCCAGGATCGACGTCGGCGCGCTCGGCAAGGGCCGTCTCGTCGACCTCGTCCTCGCCCTTCTGGGCGACCGCGGGCACGGCACCGCCGTCGTCGACGGCAGTGGCGACCTCGCCGTCCGGGGAACCACGCTGCGCGTGGCCCTGGAACACCCCTACGACCCTCGGCGGGCGATCGGCGTCGTCGATGTGGCCGACCGGGCGCTCTGCGCGTCGGCCGTCAACCGGCGGGCATGGGGCGACGGGCTCCACCACGTTCTCGATGCGCGCACGGGGGAGCCGGTGCGCACGATCGCGGCGACCTGGGCGATCGCGGCGACCGCGATGGCGGCGGATGCGGCCGCCACGGCGCTCTTCTTCGACGGTGGTCCCGCCTTCGCGCACGCGCAGGGTGTGGAATGGGTGCGGATGACGACGGCGGGCGCGGTGGAGTGGTCGCCGGGATCGACCGCCGAGCTGTTCCGATGAAGGCCGAGCTGTTCCGATAAGGGCCGAGCTGTTCCGATAGGGGAGTCCCGCATGATCGCGATGTCCACCGCCGTCCGGCAGCGGATCCTGGCCGCCCTCGGACGCCTGTCGATGTACCGGCTGACGCTCTGGGCGCTGGTCGCGCTCGCCGCGGTGGCCCTGATCGAGAGCGTCCTCGGCGTCCTCTCGCTGACCCCCTTCGAGATCGTGGCCACGCTCGCGGTCCTCCTCGTGGCCGTCCTCCTCGTCGACGCGGTCGCCCAGCAGCTGCTGCGGGTGCCGCGGCGCGTGGAGTCCTCGCTGATCACCGCGTTCATCCTCCTGTTCGTCATCGAGCCGGGGACGAACCCCGATCAGCTCGGTGCCGCGGCCCTGGCGGGCGGGATCGCCGCCCTGTCGAAGTACATCCTTGTCTGGCGCGGGCGGCACGTGTTCAACCCGGTCGCCGTGGCCGCGACCGTGCTCACCCTCTCCACGCTCGGCTTCTCCGCCTGGTGGGTCGGCACGCCGACGCTCGCGGCGGCGGTCGTGCTCCTCGGGCTCGTGGTGCTCTGGCGCACCGAGCGGATCCGCGTCGTCGCGCTCTTCGTCGTCGTGGCGGTGGCCGTCGCGATGGTCCGCC
Organism: Microbacterium resistens; assembly: GCF_031456305.1. Taxonomy (GTDB): domain Bacteria; phylum Actinomycetota; class Actinomycetes; order Actinomycetales; family Microbacteriaceae; genus Microbacterium; species Microbacterium resistens_A. The sequence continues at coordinate 267,942 of NZ_JAVDUM010000001.1, read as the reverse complement.
TGGCCGTGCAGGGCGTGGAGGCCGGGCTCGCGCCGGACCCGTGGGCGGATCTGACGCTCGCTCTCCTCCGGTCTCCCGTGCTCTTCCTCGGCGCGTTCATGCTCGCCGAGCCTCTGACCCTCCCGTCCCGCCGGTGGCAGCAGCTTCTCGTGGCCGGTGTCGTCGGGGTGCTCGTCGGCTGGCCGATCAACCTCGGCCTGATCACCCTCGGACAGGAGCGGGCGCTCCTGATCGGCAACCTCCTGGCGTTCCTGCTCGCCCGGCGCGGTGGCCTGCGGCTGACCCTGGAGCGGCGGAGGACGGTGACGGCGACCGTGCGCGAGCTGACCTTCCGACTGCGGCGGCCCGTCCCGTTCGCGCCGGGGCAGTACGTCGAGCTGCAGGTGCCGCATCGTCGTCCCGACGCCCGAGGAACCCGGCGTGAGTTCAGCATCGTGTCCGCTCCGGAGGAGCTCCCGCTCGTGCGGATCGCCTACCGGGAGACCGAGGGCGAGCGGCCCGAGTCCAGCTACAAGCGCGCGCTTGGCGCCGCTCAGAACGGCGACGTGCTCAGCGCGACGGGGATCTGGGGCGACTTCGTGCTCCCGACCGGTCCTGCGCCGCTGCTCCTGGTCGGGGCGGGGATCGGCGTCACGCCGTTCGTCTCGCAGCTGGGCCACCGGATGCGGACGGGTGAGGGAACGGGCGGGGACATCGTGGTCGTGCTGATCGCCTCCGCCGCGGACGAGCTCGCCTACCTCGACGAGATCGCCGCCGGCGGCGTCTCCGGGATCGTCGTCACCCCCGATGAGCCCGCCGACCTGCCGGACGGCTGGCGGTGGGCCGGAGGCGCTCGCCTGGACGCCGCGCTGCTCACGGGCCTCGTCCCCGACCTCTCCCGCCGGCATGCGCTCGTCTCCGGCCCGCCGGCGCTCATCGCCCAGCTCGCCCCGGCGCTCCGCTCCTGCCGGAGGCTGACCACCGACGCCTTCGCCGGCTACTGAGGACCCCGCTACTGAGGAATCGGCTACTGAGGGCTCGGGCTACTGAGGGCCGGGCCTAGGGTCTCCGTCCGAGGACGGGTGACCGTCGATGAAGTGCTGGCCCTGAGCGGGGGAGGCCCCGTCCGGCATGCGCCCATCAGCACCCGGCCTCATCGCATCGCCCGTGTCGGTCGTGTCGGTCGCGTCGCCCGTATCGCTCGTATCGGTCCCGTCGCTCGTACCGGTCGTGTCGGCGCCGTCGTCCGCCGTCTCCGCGCGATAGCGGGGGAGGCGCACCTCGAAGACCGTGGACCCGGGCTCGCTCTCGACGGCGATGGTCCCGGAGTGCCCCTCGACGATCGCCTTGGTGATCGCGAGCCCGAGGCCCGTCCCGCCCGTGGCACGGGTCCGGGAGCGGTCGCCGCGGGCGAACCTGGCGAACAGGTCGTCCCGCACCGCCGCGTCGATCCCCGGGCCGTCGTCGCGGACGCGGAGGAGCGCGGACGGGCCGTCGACGCCGAGCTCGATCGTGATGCGGGTCCCTTCGGGCGTGTGGGTCCTGGCGTTCGCGAGGAGGTTCGCGATCACCTGCTGCAGGCGTCCGGCGTCGCCGAGCACCATGACGGGCTCGGCGGGGACGTCGATCTCCCACAGATGGTCGTGGGCGGTGGGGCGCGCGTCCTCGACGCCCTCGATCGCCAGACGGGTGAGGTCGACCGGGGTGTGGATGAGCTCCTGGCCCTCCTCCAGCCGGGCGAGCAGCAGCAGGTCCTCCACGAGCCGGGTCATCCGCAGCGACTGCGCCTGGATCCGCTCCAGCGCCGTCTGCGCCGTCTCGGGGAGCTCGGGGGAGCGCAGGGACAGCTCGGAGTAGCCGCGGATCGAGGCGAGCGGGGTGCGCAGCTCATGGCTCGCGTCGGCGACGAACTGCCGCATCCGCTCCTCGTTGCGCTGACGGGCCGCGAGAGAGGTGTCCACATGGTCGAGGAGGGTGTTCAACGCGGCCCCCACGAGGCCCGTCTCCGTCCGCGGGTCCGCCTCGGCCGGGGGCACGCGCTCCTGGATCGAGACGTCGCCGCGGTCGAGCGGCTGGTTCGCGACGCGGGTGGCGGTGGCGGCGACCGCGCGCAGCGGCCGCAGGCTCACCCGGACGGTGACCGCCGTCGTCACTCCGAGCAGGATCAGCCCGCCGGCCGTGGCGAGCGCGATGACCGTGAAGAGAGAGGAGAGGGTGCGCTGGATGTCGGTGCGGGGCAGCCCCACGATCAGTGTGAACGGCGTCGTCGCCGCGTTCGACGCGATCGAGCGTGAGTTGGAAACCTGCTTGTGGACGAGCTGGTACGAACCCAGGGAATCGAGATCGACGACGGACTCTGCGCTGTTGATCTGCTGCACGGCGGCGAGCATCTGGTTCTGATCGACCGTGGTCCCGTGCCCGTTGGCGTTGACGATGAAGCCGTTGGGGCTGCTCCCGTCGGTCGGGATCACGATCAGCATCAGACCGGGCGGCACGGCGGTCCCGCTGAGGATCTCCACCGCGGTCGGCGTCTCGGCGGAGATCCCGTGCAGGACCGTGGCGGTCTGCTGGAGACGGTCGCCGTACGTGCGCAGCTGACCGGCCAGGCCGTCCTCGAGGGCCCGTCCGAGGAAGACGCTGGTGACGATCGCGACGGTCACCAGGATCAGCGAGACGATGCCGATCACGGCGGTCATCAGCCGGGACTGCAGCGTCGGTGGCCTCCGGCCGGTGCTCCACAGGGACATCAGGGGCGTTCCGGGCTCACTGCGGCGCCTTGATCATGTACCCGACGCCGCGGACGGTGTGGATGAGGGGGGTGCGGCCGGCGTCGATCTTCTTCCGGAGATAGGAGATGTAGAGCTCGACGACGCTGGACCGTCCGCCGAAGTCGTAGCTCCACACCCGGTCGAGGATCTGCGCCTTGGACAGCACCCGGCGCTCGTTGCGCATCAGATAGCGGAGCAGTTCGAACTCGGTCGCGGTGAGCTCGATCTCGACGCCGTCGCGGATCACCTCATGGCTGTCCTCGTTGAGCGTGAGGTCGCCGACCTGCAGCACGGAGTCTCCGGAGTCGGACGCGGCGACACCGCTGCGGCGGATCACGGCGCGCAGGCGTGCGACCACCTCCTCCAGGCTGAAGGGCTTGGTCACGTAGTCGTCGCCGCCCGCGGTGAGTCCCGCGATCCGGTCTCCCACCGCGTCCTTGGCGGTGAGGAAGACGACGGGGACCATGTTCCCGCTCTCGCGCAGCCGCTTGAGGACGCCCAGGCCGTCCAGGTCCGGCATCATCACGTCGAGGACCAGGGCGTCGGGGCCGAAGTCCCGGGCGGTCTGCAGTGCCTCCAGGCCCGATCCCGCCGTCCGCACCTCCCAGCCCTCCATGCGTAGGGCCATCGAGAGGAGGTCGGTGAGCATGGGCTCGTCGTCGACGGCGAGGATGCGCAGCGGAGCGCCGTCGGCACGACGCAGTTCGGACGAGACGTGATCGTTCATGTCTCCATCCTCCGCCGTTTCTCTATGTCTTTCCTATGAGGGACGGCGATGTCGGTGGCTTGTCGTAGCCTCGCACCATGACCGGAGAGACAGACATGGGAGCGGGGCAGGAAGAGGCGCACGCCGAACGCGTGCGGCCGGAGAGCGCGGAGGAGGTCGCCGTCGCCATACGGCATGCGGCGGACAGAGGGAGACCAGTCGCGGTGCTCGCCGGCGGGCATGGCCACTGGCCGGTCGAGCCGGGCGGGCTGCTGATCGACCTTGGTGCGCTGTCGCGGGTCGAGGTCGATGGCACGCGCGTGGCGATCGGCGGGGGAGCGGTGTGGGGCCGGGTGGCCGGCGCGCTTGAGCCGCACGGCCTGGCGATCAGCTCCGGCGACACCGCGTCGGTCGGTGTCGGCGGCCTTACCGTCGGCGGAGGACTCGGGTGGATGGCACGGGCGTGGGGCGCGGCGGTGGACCAGCTCGTCGGCGCGCAGGTGGTGACCGCCGACGGCCGGATCGTGGAGGCGTCCGCGGAGGAGAACCCCGATCTCTTCTGGGCGCTGCGCGGCGGAGGGGGCAACGTCGGCATCGTCACGCGCTTCGACTTCGAGGCCCATCCGCTCCCCGGCATCGCCTTCGCGGAGTACACGGCCGGCGACGACGCGGAGGAGTTCCTCCGCGCAGTCCGCGAGCTCATGCGCACGGCGCCGCGCGAGCTGACCGTGACCTTCATGGACGTGCCGCCGATGGATCCGAGCGCTCCCGCCGGCGCCCGCCTCAGCGCGGTCTGGGCGGGGGAGGACGCCGCCCGGCTCGCAGCGGAGCTGGCACCGGTGGCGGGCCTGAGCGGCGTCTCGGGAGAGGTCACCCGTCCGCGGTACCGGGAGATCCTCATGGAGATGCCGGAGGCCGAGCCCGGACAGGAGCCGCCGGGTTTCCTCGGAGGCAACGGGCTCTATGCCGACCTCGGCGACGATCTGATCGAGCGCCTGGTCGCCTTCCGGCGCACGTACCCCGCCTCGGTGCTCTTCCTGCGATCCCTCGGCGGCGCGTTCGGCGACGTCCCGCAGGACGCGACCCCCTTTCCGGGGCGGGACGCCACCTGGTTCGTGATGGCCGGCGCGTTCGACGTGCCCGGTCTGCTCGACGATGCCGGCCGCGCGGCGGTGGAGCGCGATTGGTCGGCCATCAGCACGGGGAGACTGGCCGAGTACGGCAACTTCGTCGACTCCGCGAGCGCGGGGGATGCCCGGAGCATGTTCACGCCGGCCGCCTATGAGCGTCTCGCGCGGATCAAGGCCGAGTGGGACCCGCAGAACCTGTTCCGCGGCAACCACAACGTGCCGCCGTCGGTCTAGAAGGGTCGCTGCTCGGATGTCAGTCGGGTGAGATGCGCTCGGGTCTCGTCCAGCCCGTCCAACCCCGCTCCTCCAGGAGGGAGATGAGCCGACGCGCCAGCGGCGCCGACGACATCATCGCGGTGTCCAGAAGATCGACGAAGCGGTCCTCGAACCCGTCGTCGTCACGCGGAACCCCCGCGGCGACGGCACCGTGGTTGATCCGATCCAGGATGTCGGCGACCTCGATCACCCGCGGGTCATCGACCGGCCAATCGATCGCACCGCTGAGGAGGCTGTAGAGCCGCATCATGTCGGGGTCGTCCAAGGCCGCGTGCTTGACGACCATCATGGAGTCGATCTGATCGGGGACGTGGGCGGCGACCAGGATCCAGGCATCCCGCTCGAAATCGAGGTAGCGCTGGTCGACGCCGATGGCACGCAGCCGGTCGAGGTAGCCGATCACGCTCGGAGGGAGGGCGATCTGCTCTCCGCCCGCGAGCCGGGCGAGCCGTTCCCGGGTCCGCTGCAGCCTTCGGATCTCCGAGCGGAGCCGTTGGTCGATCTGCTCGACACCGTCGGCGAACTCCGCGGGACCCGCCTCCAGCAGGTCGTCGACCTTCGCCAGCGGCACCCCGGCGCTCGCCAGGACATGGATCCGGATCAGCCGCACCACCGCCGCCGCGTCGTACCGTCGGTAGCCGGAGCCGTCCCTGGCAGGCTCCGGCAGCAGCCCGATCCGGTGATAGTGCCGCACCGTCGCCACCGTGATGCCGGCATACGCGGCGAGCTGACTGATGGTCAGCTTGTCATTCACGTCGCCTCCCGGATTCTCATTCGGCCCCTTTGAGGGCGTCGCTCATGGCGATCTTCGCGAGTCTCCGCCCGGACAGCCACTTCGTGATCTCGTACACCACGAAGATCACCACGAAGCTGATCAGGACGTGCCAGGGATCCACAGTGATCGGAATCAGCATGTTGAGCGTATCGGCGACGATCCCGAAGAGCAGGTTCGCGAACGCGAGCATCAGCGGGTAGCCGAGGAGTATCCCGATGACCACCGCCGGCGTCGCGCTGTTCAGGATCAATCGGGCAAGCTCCCGTCGGCGGTAGCCCAGCACCGTGAACAGGGCGACCGTCCCATGGTTCTCCTCGATGATCAGGGATGTGACGAGGAACAGGATCACGACCGCGATCAGCACGGCGAGGGCGGACACCGACCCCATGATCTGCGAGGTGGGGGCGCCGATCTGCTCGAACGCGCCGGGGTCGCGGGTGTCGAGCACTCCGGCGAGCACCGACTCGTCGAAGTCCATCTCCCGGCTCGCCAGCACCGTGCGATAGCTCCCCGCCGGCTGGTCGGTCAGCCGGTTGAACTCCTCCAGGGGCATGGTGACGAACTGCTCGCCGTAGGCCTGGACGATCCCGTCGATCCGCAGGGCGTAGGACGCGCCATCGAGCTGGCTGACGAATCGAAGGGTGTCGCCGACCTCGAGATGCAGCCGGGTGGCCAGCGGCTCGGTGATGTTGACCTGGTTCCGCGGCGGCGGAGAGCCGCGCGTGTCGTTCAGCTTCATGCCCACGGAGTCCGGCAGCATCCCGGTCAGGTAGAACCCGATGCCCTCGCGTCCCTCGGGATGCACCCGAATCGTGTTGTACGGCTCCGCGCCGTCCGGGACCGCGGAGTCCTTCAGGTTCTGCACGTCAGTGAAGTTGTACTCGATCTGATACTCGTACCTGGTCAGCGCACCGCGTTCGGTGACGATGTCCATCGAGTGGCTGTAGGTCAGGCCGAAGAGCATGACCATGGATGCGGCGGCCACGCCGAACACCAGGAACAGCAGACGCGGGATGCTCCGCACCTGCTCGCGGATCCGGAAGGCGGTGACGAACCGGAATCGGTCCAGTCGGAGCACGCGTTCCAGCGCGGTCACCTTTCCGGTCTTCTCGCCGCCTTTCATCAGGTCGGCGGCGCTCTTGCGCAGGACGCGGCGGATCAACAGGGCGCTGGCCGCCCCGATCAGCGCGACGGGCGCGAGCAGCGAGATCGCGAGATTGTGCGGGGCGAAGGTCAGGCCGGTGTCCGGCAGGTTGTACGAGGCCAGCATGGTGCCGATCACCGGAGCGACGCAGGGGAGGGCCAGAAGCGTGCCGACGAGGCTGCCGGCCAGGGCGACCAGCACAGGAACCGCCAGATAGTGCCGGGTCAGCTCGCCTCGACGATAGCCGAGCGCGTACAGACTGCCGGCGATGACGCTGTCGGCCTTGACGGTGCGCGTGATCATCACGCTCACGATCACGCATCCCAGGATGAAGAACGCGATCGCCACCGGGAAGCTCATCGACTTCATGCTCGAGATGTTCCCCCAGGGCATGCTGATGCGCTGATTGTGCTCGGCATCGATCCACTCGGTGAGGTGGTGTCCCTCGTCGCCGAGCATGTTCCGCAGCGCAGCCGTCTGCGCCTCGATCCCCTCACGGTCGTGGAAGCGCACGCTGTACGTCGTGGTCGACGTCTCGACGGCCGGGGAGAGCGCCTGGAGGTCGGTCTGCGCCACGACTCCGATGCCGAACCCCGCGGTCGGCAGGACGTCGTAGAGGCCCTTCAGCGGATACACGTAGTTCGGCACGGCGACGGTGCCGACGATGGTGAAGCCCAGGCCGTCGAGGGTGAGCGTGTCGCCGATCCTCAGGCCGCGCGCCCCCAGGAAATGCGGATCGACGAGCAGGTCCCCGGGATCGGCGAGCGCTCGGCCCGAGGTCACCTGGGCGAGGTTGAGCGTCGGGCCGGGGCTCAGCAGGCGGAGCTCTCCCTCGGGGAGTCGCACGTCGTGGCGCGGCGCGGCCTCGATCGTCGCGCCGGACTCGCCCTCCCACTCGGCGATGTCGAGCGGCTTGTCGGTCGTGAAGCTGAGGTCCTCCTGCTGATTCCCGTCGGCGAACCCCACCACCGTGCGTTCCATGCTGCCGGCCACCCCGGTGGCCGCGGTGAAGTAGAAGCTCCCCAGCAGGACGAGGACGGCGATGCCGATGTAGCGGCCCAGGTGCTCGCGCAGCATCCGCCAGATGCGGCGGTTGAGGGCGCTCACCACTGGATCCGTTCGGCGGGCAGGGGCTGGTCGTGGTGCGTGCTCTCCTCGACCAGGCCATCGCGCATCCGGTAGACCGAGTGGGCCATGTCGGCGATGGCGGCGTTGTGGGTGATCATCAGGATGGTCGTGCCGAAGTCGGCGTTCACCCGCTGGAGCAGCGCGAGGACATCGCGCGAGGTCTCCAGATCGAGCGCGCCGGTCGGCTCGTCGCAGAGCAGGAGGCGTGGGCTCTTCACGATCGCCCGCGCGATCGCGACGCGCTGCTGCTCACCGCCCGACAGCTCACGAGGGAAGCGGTTCCTCTTGTCGGCGAGTCCGACGGCGGCGAGCACGTCGTCGACCTTCAGCGGCTTCTCGCTGATGTGGGACACCACCTCGACGTTCTCTCCCGCGGTGAGGTTCGGCACCAGGTTGTAGAACTGGAAGATGAAGCCGACGCTCGTGCGGCGGTACTCGAGCAGCTCGTCGTCGGTGAGATCGGAGATCCGCTCGCCGTCCACGTCGACCGTGCCGGCGTCGGCACGGTCGATCCCGCCGATGATGTTCATCAGCGTCGACTTCCCGGAGCCCGAGGGCCCGAGGATCACGCCGATCCGCTGACGTTCGAGCTCGAGGCCGGTGCCTCGCAGCACGGGCGTGACGACCCCCGATCCATAGCTCTTCTTCAGACCCGATACTGCCAAGAACATGCCGCTGCCCCTCTCGTGTGACTCTCGTACGAGATCAGGGTGCAGGGTTGATGCAGCATCAAGGTCAAGCGGAGGGCGGGAAAAGCAGCGAGAGGGGGCTCCAACGATGTGGAGCCCCCTCTCGGGGCCGCGGACGATCTCGTCGCGGAGGTGGTGTCAGTGCGTGTCCTCGGCCTCGATCTCGGTGCGATCCCCCGACCACAGCGTGTGGAAGGTGCCGGGGCGGTCGATCCGCTTGTAGGTGTGCGCCCCGAAGAAGTCGCGCTGCCCCTGCACGAGGGCCGCCGGAAGACGGTCGGCGCGGATGCCGTCGTAGTACGACAGCGAGGAGGAGAACGCCGGCGCCGGGATCCCGGCCTGCGCTGCGGCCACCACGACGCGCCGCCACGCGGCCTGCCCGCGTCCGAGGGCGTCGGCGAAGTACGGCGCCGTCATGAGGACGGCGAGGTCCGGGGTCTCGGCGTAGGCGTCGGCGATGCGGTTGAGGAACTGCGCGCGGATGATGCAGCCGCCGCGCCAGATCTTCGAGATCGCGCCGAGGTCGATGTCCCAGCCGTACTCGGCGGCGCCGGCGCGGATCTCGTCGAAGCCCTGCGAGTAGGCGACGATCTTCGACGCGTAGAGGGCGAGGCGGACGTCCTCGATGAAGGCGTCGACGTCGGCGGCGGCCACGGAGAAGGTCTCGTCGGGGCCCGGGAGGCCCGCGGCGACGACGCGCTGCTCCGGGTGGGAGGAGAGGGACCGGGCGAACGTCGCCTCGGCGATGCCCGACACCGGAACGCCGAGCGAGAGCGCGGTCTGCACGGTCCAGGCGCCGGTGCCCTTGGCGCCGGCCTGGTCCAGGATGACGTCCACGAGCGGTGCGCCGGTCGTGGCGTCGACCTGGCGCAGCACCTCGGCCGTGATCTCGATCAGGTACGACTCGAGCTCGCCCTTGTTCCACTCGGCGAAGATCTCGGCGATCTCGGCCGGCGACTTGCCGGTGCCGCGGCGGATGAGGTCGTACGCCTCGGCGATGAGCTGCATGTCGGCGTACTCGATGCCGTTGTGCACCATCTTCACGAAGTGACCGGCGCCGTCGTGTCCGATGTGCGTCACGCAGGGCTCGCCCTCGGCGATCGCCGCGATGGACTTCAGGATCGGGCCGAGCGTGACCCAGGACTCGTCCGAGCCGCCCGGCATGATCGAGGGCCCGGTGAGCGCGCCCTCCTCGCCGCCGGAGATGCCGGCGCCGACGAAGTTGATCCCGGTCTCGCGGACCGCCTTCTCGCGGCGGATGGTGTCGGGGAAGTAGGCGTTGCCGCCATCGACGATGATGTCGCCCGGCTCGAAGACGCGGACGAGCTCGTCGATCACGGCGTCCGTGCCGGCACCGGCCTTGACCATGATGATCGCGGTGCGCGGCTTCTGCAGAGCGGCGGCGAACTCCTCGTAGGAGAAGGCGGGGACGAAGCCCGCCTCCGGGTGCTCGGCGACCAGGACGTCGGTCTTCTCACGGCTGCGGTTGTGGACGGCCACCGTGTTGCCCTCGCGACTGGCGAGGTTGCGGGCCAGATTCGAGCCCATCACGGCGAGTCCCACGACTCCGATGTTGGCTGTGGCTTCGGGCACTGACGCTCCAGACACTATGCGCTCCTGATCTCATGGATGACGGAATCAGCGTAGCGCCGTGCCGAGGGACGACGGCGCCCGCGTCGTGCGCCCGACGCCCGGTGCCGCTCAGTCCTTGCGGTACCCGGAGCGGCCCATGCTGAAGATGGCACCGAAGCCGAGGACCACGCCGGCGACCGCCATGGCGCCGATCAGCCAGAAGAGGACATGGGTGAGGAAGGCGCCGTCGAGCATGGATTCAGCCTACCGGGTCTTTCCGGTACCATGGAGGAGTTCCTCGGCGAGGGATGGCGCGCGCGTGCGCCCATCCGTGATCGACGCGGCGTTGTGAGCCCCGGTGCTCTCCTCTACGCGTCCGTGCCCGAGAAGACGTGAAGAAGACCACCGCGCGGCCGTCCGCCGCGTGTACGAAGGAGACATCATGACCGACGAGAACAAGGTCCCCACCGAGGTCCGCACCAACTTCGGCAAGGGCTTCGCCCGCCGTCTGCGCGCCGCAGGGCAGATCCCCGCCGTGCTCTACGGCCACGGCACCGACCCCGTGCACCTCGCCCTCCCGGGCCACCAGATCTCGCTGATCATCCGCCGCGCCAACGCGCTCCTCCGGCTCGACATCGAGGGCAAGGAGCAGCTCGCGCTGGTCAAGGACGTCCAGAAGGACCCGGTGCACCAGATCATCGAGCACATCGACCTGCTCGTCGTGACCAAGGGCGAGAAGGTCACCGTCGAGATCCCGGTCATCGTCACCGGCGAGTCCTTCTCCGGCACCATCGTGACCGTCGACGTCGCCACCGTGCGGCTCGAGGTCGAGGCCACCCACATCCCGCAGCACGTGGAGGTCAGCGTCGAGGGTCTCGAGGACGGCGCGCACATCACCGCCAGCGACGTGACGCTGCCCAAGGGCGCGACGCTCATCGACGAGCCCGACCTGCTGCTCGTGCTCGTCTCGACGCCTTCGGGCGAGGCCGGCGACGACGAGGCCGAGGCCTCGGAGGCCGCCGCGGAGTGATCCGCCGGGGCTCGCCCCGATTCAGCTCCGAAGGGGGTGCGACCACGGTCGCGCCCCCTTCTGCGTCTCCGGAAGGATGAGGACATGGCACAGACATGGCTCGTGGTGGGGCTGGGCAACCCCGGCCCCCGCTACGCGACGACCCGGCACAACGTGGGTCAGATGGTGCTCGACGAGCTCGCCGGCAGGCGAGGGGAGACGTTCCGCGAGCACTCCGTCCGCGGCCAGGCGACGGGCGCGCGGGTCGTGGAGACCTGGCTTCGTCCGGGGGGCGACAAGATCGTCCTCGCCAAGCCGATCACCTTCATGAACGTCTCGGGTCCGCCCGTCGGCGCCCTCGCACGGTTCTACTCGGTGCCAGCGGAGCGGATCGTGCTCGTCCACGACGAACTGGACATCCCCTTCGACACGATCAAGCTGAAGACGGGCGGCGGGCACGGCGGGCACAACGGCATCCGCGATGTCGCCCGTGTACTCGCCACTCCCGACTTTCCGCGCGTCCGGGTGGGGATCGGCAGGCCCCCCGGCCGTCAGGACCCGGCGGACTGGGTGCTGGCGCCGTTCGGGACCGCCGAGCTGCCCACCCTCCCGATCCTGGTCTCGGATGCCGCCGACGCCGTCGAGCAGCTCATCGGCGAGGGGCTCGTCGCCGCGCAGCAGAAGCACCACGCGCCGCGGGCCTGACGCGCAGCGCGGTGCGCGATCCGCTCAGCCGTTGATCTGGGCGGTGCCGGCGGCCGCGCCCATCGTCAGGAGCGTGAAGACGACGCCGCCGAAGACGATCGGGCCGAGGACCGAGAGGACGATCGCGGCGATCCCCGCTCCCCGTCCTCGCCGACGGACGGTCGCGATGATCCCGACGACGAAGGCCAGGATCCCGAGGACGGTGCCCGTCCAGAAGGAGATCTCCGCCCAGAGCACGATGTCACGCACGGGGGAGAGCACGCGCAGGATCGAGCCGTTCAGCGCGCGCAGGTTGTCGACGTCGATCACGCCGCGCCCGATCTCGAATGAGGCCCAGCCGCCGGCGATCGACGATCCGATGGTGGCGATGAGCGACAGGACGAGCGCCGTGAGGCCCAGCCCGCCACCGGTCGAGGAACGGTCCTGCTCGGGGGTGAAGGGCGTGTCGTAACCGGTCGCCGCGGGACCCGCGTACGCCCCGGGCGGGGCCTGGTAGGCGGGGACCGCCTGATACCCCGGAGGCGTCGGGGCGGGCGCGGGCGGGCCGGCCTGTCCGGTCGCCGCCCACTGCGGCGGGACCGGGTACGCCGCGGTCGCCTCGGACGGCGGGACGGACGGCTGCTGAGGATCGCTCACGCGTTCATCCTAGACGGCGGGCCCTGTGGCGGGAGTGGCGGGAGGCGCCTCTCCGGGGAGCAGAGGGCGTGATCGTCCCGGTGTCCGAGGCTCGCCGTAGACTCGTCCGGTGACTGTGCAGGGGATCATCCGCGCCCTGGATCAGGATGCGTCGCCGTTCCGCGACGCCCTGAGCTGGGCCCAGACCGACGCCGATCTGCTCGCTGCAGACGGCATGGACGCTCCGATGCTCGCGGGGCTCCTCGGCCGTCGCGCGGCGTCCGGGAAGCCGGCGACGCTCCTCGCCGTGACCCCCACCGGGCGACGTGCGGAGTCGCTCGCCGCGGCGCTCGCCTCCTACGTGCCGGAGGCGGAGGTCCTCACCTTCCCCGCCTGGGAGACCCTGCCTCATGAGCGGCTCAGCCCGAGCCCGGACACGGTGGGGCGGCGGCTGGACGTGCTCCGCCGCATGACGACCTGGGATGCGGCGAGCCCGCTGATCGTCGTCGCCTCGGTGCGTGCGGCCCTGCAGCCGATCGCGGCCGGCCTCGGCACGGTCGCGCCGCTCGTGCTGCGCGTCGGCGGTCGTGGCTTCGACCTCGACGCGGTCGCGATGGATCTCGTCGAACGCGCGTACTCCCGCGTCGACATGGTGTCCCGGCGAGGGGAGTTCGCCGTGCGCGGCGGCATCCTCGACGTCTTCCCCCCGACGGCGGAGCACCCGTCGCGCGTGGAGTTCTTCGGCGACGAGGTGGATCAGATCCGCCTGTTCTCGGTCGCCGACCAGCGCTCGCTGCCCGGCGACATCGCGGAGGTCGTGCTGCCCGCGAGCCGGGAGCTGCTGCTCACGCCCGAGGTGCGCGCGCGCTCCGGCGCGCTGGTGACGGCCTTCCCCGGCATCGCCGGGATGCTGCAGAAGATGTCCGAGGGCATCCCCGTCGAGGGGATGGAGTCCCTGCTGCCCGTCGTCGCGGGGCCCGTCGTGCCGTTGACGGAGTACCTTCCCACCGGCGCCGCCGTGGCGCTGGTCGATCCCGAGCGGTCGGGTGCGAGGGCAGGGAGCCTGGGCGAGACGAACCGCGAGTTCCTGGAGGCGGCGTGGAGCGCCGCGACGGCCGGGGCCTCGGCGCCGATCGATCTGCAGCAGGGCGATTTCCTCTCGATCCCGGACCTCCGCGATGCGGTGCACGGCCATGACGGCGTGTGGTGGCGGCTGAGCGCCTTCGACCCGGGGTCCGAGGACGCCCTCTTCGAGCAGGGGAGCGACGGCCAGATCGCCGCGGGTATCCCCTCCTTCCACGGGAACGTGGACGGCGCGATCGACTTCGTCGCATCGCGGGTCTCCGAGGGGTGGCGCGTGGTGCTGGTCGCCTCGGGCGCGGGGCTGGTCGACCGGGCGAGGGACGTGCTCTCCGATCGCGGCGTCGCCGCCCGGATCGTCGACGGACTGCCCGACGCGCCGGACGCGGGGGTGGCGACGCTCGTCGTGGGGTCGGTCGAGGCCGGCTTCCAGGTGCCGGACGCGAAGCTCGCCGTGCTCACGGAGAACGAGTTCTACGGCCGCACGATCGGCGGCGACCAGCGGGTCGTGAAGAAGCTCGCCTCGCGGCGCAAGAATGTCGTCGACCCGCTGCAGCTGAAGGCCGGCGATCACGTCGTGCACCAGACGCACGGCATCGCCCGGTTCGTGGAGATGACGCAGCGCGAGGTCTCCTCCGGTGGCCGGAACCCGACCAGGACCACGCGCGACTACCTCGTCCTGGAGTACGCGCCCTCCAAGCGCGGCTACCCCGGCGACAAGCTCTACGTGCCGACCGATCAGCTCGACCTCCTCTCGAAGTACGTCGGCGGCGAGGCGCCGACGCTGTCGAAGATGGGCGGCGGCGACTGGGCGGCGGCCAAGGGCAAGGCACGCAAGGCCGTGCGCGACATCGCGGTGGAGCTGGTCAAGCTCTACTCGGCACGGATGTCGTCCAAGGGACATGCCTTCGGCCCGGACACGCCGTGGCAACGGGAGCTGGAAGAGGCCTTCCCGTTCGCCGAGACGCCGGACCAGCTGCAGACGATCGACGAGATCAAGGCGGACATGGAGCGTCCGATCCCGATGGACCGGCTGCTGTCCGGAGACGTCGGCTTCGGCAAGACCGAGGTCGCGGTGCGCGCGGCGTTCAAGGCGATCCAGGACGGCAAGCAGGTCGCGATGCTCGTCCCGACGACACTGCTCGTGAAGCAGCATCTGGAGACCTTCACCGAGCGCTTCGCCGGGTTCCCGGTGAAGGTGCGCCCGCTCTCCCGCTTCCAGACCGACAAGGAGGCGCGGCAGGTGGTGGAGGGGCTGCTGGACGGGTCGGTGGACATGGTCATCGGCACGCACCGGATCCTCACCGAGCAGGTGCGCTTCAAGGACCTCGGCCTGATGATCGTCGACGAGGAGCAGCGCTTCGGCGTCGAGCACAAGGACGCGCTGAAGAGGCTGAAGACCAACGTCGACATCCTCGCCATGAGCGCGACGCCGATCCCGAGGACGCTGGAGATGGCGGTGACCGGGATCCGCGAGATGTCCACGCTCGCGACGCCCCCGGAGGACCGCCACCCGATCCTCTCCTTCGTTGGCCCCAAGAGCGACAAGCAGCTCGGCGCCGCCATCCGGCGCGAGATCCTGCGCGAGGGACAGATCTTCTACGTGCACAACCGGGTCCAGTCGATCCAGCGCGTCGCGTCCGAGCTCGCCGAGCTCGTGCCGGAGGCTCGCATCGCCGTCGCGCACGGGCAGATGGGCGAGCATCAGCTGGAGCAGGTCGTCGACGACTTCTGGGAGCGCAAGTTCGACGTGCTCGTCTGCACGACCATCATCGAGACGGGCCTGGACATCTCGAACGCGAACACGATCATCATCGATCGCGCCGACCGGTACGGGCTCTCCCAGCTGCACCAGCTGCGGGGGCGCGTCGGTCGCGGACGCGAGCGTGCCTACGCGTACTTCCTCTACGACGAGATGAAGCCGCTGTCGGAGACCGCAGCCGATCGGCTGCAGACGATCGCCGTCAACAACGACCTCGGCTCGGGCATGCAGGTGGCGCTGAAGGACCTGGAGCTCCGCGGCGCGGGCAACCTCCTCGGCGCGGAGCAGGCCGGGCACATCGCCGGTGTCGGCTTCGACCTGTATCTGCGGATGATCGGCGAGGCCGTGGCGACGTTCCGGGGCGAGGAGACCGAGACCGGGGCCGAGCTGCGGCTGGAGCTGCCGGTGGATGCCCGGATCCCCGACGCCTACATCGACAGCGAGCGGCTGCGCCTGGAGGCCTACCAGAAGCTGTCCTCGTCGGCCACGGCGACCGCACCGGACGAGGCGATCGGCCTGGTGGTGGACGAGCTGACCGACCGGTACGGTGCCCTGCCCGCCGAGGTCGAGGGGCTCGTCGCCGTGGCGCGCCTGCGCCGACGCGCGGCGCGAGCCGGGCTCACCGATGTGGTGGCGATGGGGAGCAACCTGCGCGTCGCCCCCGCGCGCTTCGAGGACTCGATGAAGGTGCGCCTGCAGCGCCTCTACCCGCAGGCCAAGCTCGTCGGCGGGGGAGAGGCCCTGGTCGTGCCGATGCCCCGTCCCGGGGGAGAGGCTCCGACCGATGCCGGTCTGCTCGAATGGGTCGGCCAGCTGTTCACCGCCCTGTTCCCGGATCCGGTCCCGGTCGCCTAGCCTTCGGGCCGATGCCGCATCACGCCTCGAGGGTGACGGAGGGCACACCAGTCGCGCCCTCCGTCACGGAACCCGTCGTGTCCGTGCCCGGTCGTGTCAGCTCCGGGTGGCGGGTGTTCGTTGGAACTCCTCCCTGGCCTGGGTGAGGAGCGCAGGGTCAGCGAAAGCGCGGATGGCCGTCAGCCCGAGGATTCGCGCGCCGTCCCGTACGGTGCCCGCCGCCTCCGGTCCGCCCGCTGCCTCGGAGAACTCCCGGGTGTGCATGTTCAGGCCATCGCCGAGGCGGATGACCGGATGGATCGACGGGACCCGCAGGCTCACATTGCCCATGTCGGTGGAGCCTGCGCCCATGCCCGCATAGGGCTCTATCGGGGTGCGTCCGATCGTCTCGAAGGCGTGCCACGCGACCTCGCCGAGCGCCCTGTTCTGACGCATTGGCAGATACGCCGGCGTCTCCTCGTCGATCCGCACGGTGCAGCCGGTCGCGAGCGCCGCGCCGCGGGCGCAGTTGCTCACGCGTTCCGTGAGCGACCGCAGGTCCTCCTGGCTGCCCGGCGTCCGCACGAACACGCGGAGCGCCGTGTGCTCGGGAATGATGTTCGGTGCCTGCCCGCCGTCGGAGATGATGCCGTGCACCCGTGCATCGGAGCGCATCTGCTGTCGCAGCAGGCCGATCGCGGTCAGCGTCAGCGTCGCCGCGTCGAGTGCGTTGATCCCGTCGTGAGGGCTCCCGGACGCATGACTGGCGCGGCCGTCGAAGGAGATGTCCAGAGCTGAGCGGCCCAGGGACCGCATGTCGACGAGGTCGCAGAAGAGCGGGTGGATCATCATCGCCGCATCCACTCCGTCCAGCACGCCCGCCTCGATCATCGGCACCTTCCCCGCTCCGCCTTCCTCACCGGGACTGCCCACGACGACGAGGCGTCCCGGGGTCTCCGGATGCTGCGAGAGCCAGGTCTTGGCGATGATCGCGGCGCCGAGCCCGCAGGCGGCGATGATGTTGTGGCCGCATCCATGACCGATGCCCTCGAGGGCGTCGTACTCGCAGAAGATCGCGATCGTCGGCGCATCCGTCCCGGGGGAGCTCTCCCACCGGCCGACGAACGCCGTGTCCAATCCCGCGAATCCCCGCTTGACCTCGAATCCGTGCTCGCGCAGTCGCTCCGTGAGGAGGCGCGAGGCCTCCACCTCCTCGAAACGCGTCTCGGGGTGGGCGTGCAGGTGCGCGGCGACGCCGACCAGCTCCGCATCGAGCTCGGTCATCGACGGCTCGATCTCGTCGCGGATGCTCTGCAGCCAGGCGCGGGTGTTTTCCATGGTGTCTTTCCTTTGCTTTCGGGGTCAGGTCTTTGGCGTGGATCAGAGCAGGAGGCCGTGCCCTGGTCCGACGGGCAGCCCGAGCAGTCCCCAGACGAGGAACAGCAGCAGCCAGGTGCCCCACACGGCCAGGGTGAAGGGGAGGACCAGGCTGAAGAACGTCCCGAGGCCCGCCCGAGGCTGGTATCGCTGGATCATGCCGAGCATGACCGGCAGCATCGGGTTCATCGGGACCAGGGGATTGGTCGCCGAGTCCGTGAGCCGGAACCCTGCCTGGACGTATGCCGGATCGATTCCGGTCACCGCGAACATGGGGATCGCGATCGGCGCGATGAGCGCCCACAGCGCCGATCCGCTCCCGATGACCAGCGCGGGGACGGCCACCAGGATGCTGAACAACAGGAGCCCCCAGATGCCGTCCAGGTGCAGCGTCTCCAGCAGCTCTGCTCCGCCGGTCGCCACGACGAGGCCGATGCCCGTCCAGTTGAAGTACGCGATCGCCTGCGCGGCGGCGAAGATCACGACGATGAAGGGAGCGAGGTCCCGCACGGGGCCGGCCATCGTGACCGGCACCTCGCCCCAGGAGGAGAGGGTTCCCGCGCCCCTGCCGTAGGCGATCGCGACCGCAACGAAGAAGAGGAGGATGAACAGGGGAAGTCCCTCGAGGAACGGGGACCGGAGAAGGTCGCCGTCCTCGCCGCGCAACGGCGACCCCGGCACGACGACGGCGAGGGCGAGGACCGTCACGAACACGGCGGCGACGACCCCGGACCGGCGGAGGCCACGGCGCTGCTCCGCGGTGATCGGCTCCGGCGGGGCATCTGCCACGGCACCGACGTAGTGGCCGAGCCGGGGCTCGACGACGAGATGGCACACGACGGTGATGACCACCGCGAGCACGAGCGTGGACGCCGACATGAAGAACCAGTTCGCGAGGGGCGAGACGTGGAGGTCCGGATCCACGATGCGCGCCGCCTGGGTGCTGATGCCCGACATGAGGACGTCCGTCCCCGCGATGACGACGTTCGCGCTGAACCCCGCGGCCACCGCCGTGTAGGCCGTCGCGAATCCGGCCAACGGGTGCCTCCCCGCGGCGAGGAAGGCGGCCGCGGCGAGCGGAGGAAGCACGAGCAGCGCCGAGTCCGAGGCCAGGTTGCTCAGAAGACAGACGACGACGATGACGAACGTCGTGAGCCGGGGCGGCGCCGAGGCGACCGAGCGGCGCATCAGCGCCTCCATGAGTCCGACCCGCTCGGCGAGCCCGATGCCCAGCATGACGGTGAGGATGAGTCCGAGCGGCGGGAAGGCGACGAAGTTCGGGATCGCCGAGGTGACCATGTAGGCGAGCCCCTCGGCGGAGAGCAGGCTGCGCACCGGGACGCGCTCCCCGCTGGACGGGTCGATCGCCGTTGCCCCGAACGCCCAGGCGATGGCGGAGCCGACCACGACGAGCGCCGCGACGATGAGGAACAGGTAGAACGGGTGCGGCAGCCTGTTGCCGACGCGTTCCAGTAGCCGCAGAGTCCGTCCTGTGCGGAAGGACGTCGTCGTCAAGGTCTCGGTGCGGATTCTCATCATCGGGGGCGCTCGCTTCATCGGGAACGGGGTCGCCGTCACGCTATCCGCGGCTTGCGCCACAAGCCCTTGCAATGCTCTTCTGCGTCAGAAAGCACTCGAAATCGGTTCGTTCTCGTCATAACGACGGACATGCTCATCACGAGCGGAAAGACCGTACGATGAGCGCATGTCCTCGCCCTCGAACCTCGTCGACGAGGACGACCTCTCGCTCGTGGAAGCACTGCAGCTGTCACCGCGTGCGACGTGGCGCGACATCGGACGATCGCTCGGCATCGAGACGAGGACCGCGCGCAGGCGCTGGGCTCGCCTGCGCGACGAGGGACTCGCCTGGATCGCCTGCACTCCGGGACCGGCATCGCCCGCCGTGTTCGCGCACATCCAGATCGCGTGCGCACCCGGTGACACGGCGCGGATCGCCGCGGAGCTCGTGGAACGGCCTCGCTTCGTCACGGTCCAGACGCAGGGCGGCGGCTCGTACGGGCTCCTCGCTCTCGCCGTCGTCCCGCGCATCGAGGCCTTGAACGTCGCCGCGATCGATGACGTCTCCACCATCCCGGGCATTCAGGCGCACCGCGTCTCCGTCGTGACCCGTATCTTCCGTCAGGGGGCTGATTGGCGTGTCGGTGCGCTGGATGAGGAGAGCAGCGGGGCGCTTGCCGCCACACGCCGTCCTCCTGACAGTTCCCGGGGTCTCGGGCCCGCGGCCCGTCGGCTCCGAGAGCCCCTGCTCGCCCTCCTCAACGAGGACGGACGGATGTCCGTCCGGCGGGTGGCCGAGCGTCTCGGCGAATCCGAGCCGACCGCCCGGCGTGCTCTCGCCGACCTCCTCGGCGCCGGTCACCTTCTTCAGCGTTGCGAGGTCTCCCACGCGGCGGTGGGGCGCCCCGTGGACCTGGTGCTGTGGCTCTCGGTCTCCCCCGAGCGCCTGGGCGCGATCGCGCATGAGCTCTCACAGCAACGGGTGGTGCGGGTCTGTGTCGCGATCGTCGGCGGGGAGAGCAATCTGTTGATCCAGTGCTGGCTCCGTGGTCCGGACGAGATCCCGTCGGTCGAGAGGTTCGTCGCCACCATCGCGGGTGCTCGAATCGTCGAACGGGGCATCATCCTCCGCCACTACAAGCGGTTCAACCACGTCCTCGACGACAGGCAGCGCACGATCCGGATCGTCTCGGCACCGGGCGACGCCTGACCGGCGCTTGCCTCTGACACCGTGTCAGGTGCGACGCTGGCTTCATGGCCGAGACCACGAACCTCATGACGATCGGCCGGTTCAGCTCGCTGAGCCGGCTGTCCGTCCGGATGCTGCGACACTACGACGCCCATGGCGTCCTGGTTCCCGTCGACAGCGACCCGTGGACCGGATACCGGCGCTACGCCCCGAGCCAGCTCGCGGACGCCGCCGACATCCGGAACCTGCGCGATGTCGGTTTCGGCGTCTCCGCCATCGGTGCCCTCCTCGCCGCCCGCGGCACTCCGGCCTGGTCCACCGCCCTGCACCTGCAGAGCACGAGCCTGGCCGAAGAACTGCGCGCCGCCCAGGGACGGCTCTCCCTCATCAACCGTCTGCTCGACCAAGGAGAACCCAGAATGTCGATCACCATCGACCGCACCACCGTCCCCGCGATGACCGTCGTCGCCCTTCGAGGCACCGTCCCGACCTACAGCGACGAGGATCAGCTCTGGGACCGGATGCTGCCGGCCCTCATCGCCCAGGGCATCACGCAGGCCGGGCCATGCGGCGTCATCGAGCACGATGACCAGTACACCGACCAAGACGTCGACCTCTCGATCTTCGCCCCCGTCGCGGCCGGAACCCGCGTCGAGGCGCCCCTGGAGATCCTCGAGCTGCCCGAACGCGACTGCCTCGTCGCGCAGGTGCGGGGCCCGTACTCGCAGATCAGCGAGGCCCATGACCTCATCAACGATCGTCTCGCCGCGGAGGGGCTGGCCGTGAGGGACGACGGGACCATCGCGAGCAAGGCGTTCAACCGGTACCTCACCACGCCGGACCAGGTCGGCGAGGACGACCTCATCACCGACGTCTACGAGCCGCTGGCCTGACCGGCTGCCGTGCCGGTGGGGCGGAGTATCTGACCGTTCCGCCCCACCGGCGGGCGGGTCCTGATCAGGTCAGGCGGAAGCCTCCGTCGCTGGTGAGCACCTGGCCGACGATCCATGCCCCGGCCTCGGTGCACAGCCAGCCGATCAGGCGTGCCGGATCGTCGGGGACGCCGAGGCGGCCGAACGGGAGCCGATCCAGCCAGTCCATCGCCCCGGCATCGCGGTCGGAGCTCTCGGGGTCGAGGTAGCCGGTGTTGACCGGACCGGGATCAACGGTGTTCAGCGTGATCCCGAGGCGTAGGAGGTCGGCGGCCGCGCTCGCCGTCACTCCGGCGAGCGCGGCCTTGCTCGTCGCGTAGGCGACCTCGCCGGGCATCGGGGAGTGGACCTGTCCCGAGGTCATCCAGACCACCGATCCGGTCGGCCTCTCGAAAGGACCGAGCGCATCCGGCCGTTCACCCGGCCGCAGCACCCGCTCCGTCACGGCTCCGAGCGCGTGCGCCTTCCGGCGCGCGAAGCCGGCGGTCAGCAGCAGCGTGGCGCGGGCGTTCACGTCCCAGTGCCTGTCGAGGCGCTCGGGGGTCATGTCGAGGACGCCGCCGTCGGATCCGCTGACCGCCTGATTGCAGATCAGGATGTCGAGCGATCCGGTCAGGGCCGATGCGGCATCCAGGACATCCTCGATCACGGAGGCGGCGGCGAGATCTCCGCCGCGATCGCCCATCCGCGCATCGGGAGCGAGGGCGGCGGCGATTCCGGCGCGCACCGCGTCGAGGTCGTCTCCGCCCCAGGGCTGGTCGAGGTCGTGGGGCCGGTGATGGTGGATGAAGACGTGCGCACCGAGCCGGGCGAGCGTGGTGGCGACGGCATAGCCGATGCCGCGACGGCGGGAGACGCCGGTGACGAGCGCGGTCCGCCCGTGCAGGGGGAGTCGTTCGGGGTGCATGACGAAGAGAGCCTTTCCAGGATGAGCCGCGGGGCGCAGGTGCGCGGGCGGCGGGGAGGGGGACGGGCTCAGCGGCATTGCATGTTCGAGAGCCTAGCGGCATCGTCGATCGCAGGGCATCGACAGTGCTCATGAGTGCTTCTACATACAGCGCGCCCTTGTTGTCGCCTGTGCCCGACCGATCGGAGGCGAACGATGTTTCCCCACGTCAGAGCGCTTTTCCCCGGTCAGCTTACTTCCGCCGACCGGCGTATCGGATCCGGACGCCCTGGTCCAGAGGAGACCCAGTGGAGATCCGGGGATAGGGTGACCGGTCGGTCGTGTTCGAGGCCGACGCTCTCGGCCCGGATGGGATCGTGGAGCGTACGGGAGTGGTCTATGGGGGGCCTCTCGTCTTTGCTGCTGGGGGATATCTGTGGTGCGCTTTCGACGTCTTCTCGCCGTGCTGTCCGTCGCGACCCTCGCGGTGCTCGGGGCCGTGGTGCCGATGGGCGAGGCCTCCGCGGCGCCGGTGCGGGGAGTGTTCCTGCTCGCGGGGACCTGGGGGCAGGCGGAGAACATGCGCCAGCTCGCCGACCGTCTGGAGGCGGAGGGGTACCGGGTCCGCGTGATGGGGATCCCCGCCGCGGACGGGACGCTGGACCCAGGGGAGGGACTGGACGGGAGCCCGCGATCGGGCACGGGGAGCATCGCCGCCTCCGCGGCGACCATCGCGGATCAGGTCCGGGCGTTCCGGGACGAGATCGGTGCGGAGCGGGTCGGGTACGTCGGGTTCTCGCAGGGCGGGACGATCGGCCGATACGCCATCAAGTACAACGGGCTCGACTCGGTCATCGACCAGTACGTGGGCCTGTCCGGCGTGCAGCAGGGCACGAACGGGCAGGGGCGCCTGGAGGACTTCCTCTGTCTCTTCAGGCAGCAGGCGTGCAAGGACATGGCGTGGGGGTCGAGCTTCCTGCAGACGCTGAACGCCGGGGACCCGGCGCCGGGACCTGTGCGCTACACGGCCGTGGGGACGACGGGTGACGACACGATCACACCGCCGCTGTTCGACACGACGGGGGTCGCCGAAGGCGGCTCCTACATCCCCGCGGCGGGGCAGGCCCTCGACGGGACCTGGGTGCAGCATCCGCAGAGCAACGTGACGAACCTGAACCTGCAGCAGGCGTGCGGGGCCGACCTCAAGGTGAACCATTGGGCAGCCCCCGTGGGCATGCCGGCGGACGTCTCCGTCTACACGATCGTGTCGTCCGCGCTGCGGGGTGAGACCCCCTCCTGCGGAGCCCCGGAATCTGCGGCGGTCCTGCCTCTGGGCGTGCCTGTCGATGTCGTCAACGGCTCCTTCGCCGATCTCAGCGGCTCCTCGATCGGCCCGGCGGAGCGCAGGGTCCTCGCGGCGGGCGAGAGCTGGCTCCCTGGGTGGACGGCGATCGGAGCGGGAGCCGAGGTCTACGGCGAGGCGGACACCGGGCTGGGCGCGGGCAAGAGGTCGGTCGACCTCAACGCCGCTGCGCGCTTCGGTGGAATCCAGACGACGCTCGCCACCCGGCCAGGCGTCCCTGTCACCGTCCGCTTCCTCGCATCGACGAACGTCGACGTCCTGAGGGGAGCCGGTGGCGCGCCGCTCCGGCAGGCCGCGCTGTATGCCGACACGGGGGAGGGGACGGCGCGCACCGAATACGTCCTGCCGCTCGCGACCACGCAGGATCCCGCCGCAGGGCCGGACTGGCAGGCGTACCTGTACACGTTCACCCCGACGCAGGAGACCACCACGATCCGGTTTCTCTCCGACATGCCCGCGGACGCGCAGGCGCTCACCCGTACCGGCGGGACACAACCGGGATGGGATCCCTTCGTCTACCCGGCCGGGCAGATCACCGCGGCAGGTCCTCAGATCGCCGAGATCGAGGCGGTCGTCCCCGCGAAGACGGAGACCGTCACGGTGCGCCTCACCGGTGGGCCCGGCACATCGCTCCCGGTTCCCCGGGGCACGCCGGTCACCCTGACCATCACGGATCCCGGGATCGCCCGTTTCGAGGACGGGAGCAGCACCATCGTCCTTCCCGCCGACGAGAACGGACAGGTCAGCGCGCGGATCTACGGCACCGGCCTCGGCGCCACCGCCCTCGAGGCCTCGGCTGCGACCTCATCCGCTCCACTGCACGCCGTCACGACCATCACCACGATCTGCACGACGGGAAACGCCTCCTGATGACCGCCGAAGACACGACCTCCCGCGCGACCCTCACCCGTCGCACCATGATCTGGAGCGTTCCGCTCATCGCCGCCGCGGTCGCCGTCCCTCACGCTGCCGCCTCGGAGGCGAGCATCGAGTTCGTCGACGCCCCCTACACGGTCGAGAAGGACTGCGGCTGACGCGTCCGACGTCGGGTATCCGTCGGCCGCGCCGCATGCGGCGGCGACCTCGGAGGGTCAGGGCGTCGGCGCGTCGAGCAGCGCGATGATCCGATCGACCACGCGTTCGCGGATGGCCGGGGCGAGCGTCGCCCCGGGGGTGAGCTCGTAGCCCCAGAGTCCGTCGGCGGCCATCCGCACGATCAGGTTGCGCAGCATGCGCTCGTCGACGTCCTCGGTGACCTCGGCGTCCGGGAACCAGATCTCCCCGATCCGCTGCCATGGGGCCATCCACTCCGGATCGTTCGCCGCCTCGGCGATCAGGCGCAGATCCAGGCGCGGCGTGGGAGTCGTCGCCGTGCGCACATAGGCGATCGTGCGCTCCTCCTCCGTGGCGTCGGCGGGGTCCTTGCCGAGCGCTGCGCGGAGGGCGGCGTCTGCGCTCTCGGCGAGGAACTCGTGGATCCCGCCGATCAGGGCGTGCTTGGTGGGGAAGTGGTAGATCAGGCCGCGCTTGGTGACTCCGGCCTCGGCGGCTACGGCGTCGAGCGTGAGCGCCGCGATCCCGTGCTCCTCGATCACGCGCAGAGCCGCCTCGATCATCGCCGTGCGTCCGCTCGGTCGTGCCATGTCCCCTCCTCCGTCACGTTACTATACCATTTGGTGTAGTACACTGTTTGGTGAAGTAACGAGGGATCGACGATCGGAGAGACCAGATGACCACGCCCGCCGAGAAGCGCGCCACACCGCGGACCTGGATCGGTCTCGCCGTCCTGGTGCTCCCCATGCTGTTGATCTCGATCGACGGCATGGTGCTCATGTTCGGGCTCCCCGCCATCACCGAGGAGCTGAAGCCCTCGGGCGCGGAGCAACTGTGGATGCTCGACATCTATGCGCTGATGATCGCCGGTCTGCTGATCACGATGTCGTCGATCGGCGACCGGATCGGCCGTCGGCGGCTCCTGATGATCGGCGCGGTCGGCTTCGTCGCCGCCTCGATCCTCGGCGCGCTGGCCACGGCGCCCTGGATGCTCATCCTCTCCCGCGCGCTTCTTGGCGTGGCCGGGGCGACGATCATGCCGTCCACCCTCTCGCTCATCCGCAACATGTTCCTCGACCGCGCGCAGCGGCGCGGGGCGATGGCGGTCTGGGCGGCGATGGCCTCGGTGGGCGCGGCCGGAGGGCCGATCGTCGGCGGCTGGATCATGGAGCACTTCACTTGGCACGTCGCCTTCCTCATGAACATCCCGGTGATGGTGCTGCTGCTGATCCTCGCCCCCTTCTTCATCCCGGAGAGCCGGAATCCCGCCCCCGGACGCATCGATCCGTTCAGCGTCGTCCTCTCGCTCGTCGGGATGATCGCCGTCGTCTACGGCATCAAGACGCTGGCCGAGGGGAAGAGCCCCTGGAGCGGACTGGCCGTGCTGGTCGCCGGCCTCGTGCTGCTCGTGGTCTTCGGGCGTCGGCAGCTGCGGATCCCGGACCCGATGATCAACGTCCGCCTGTTCCGCGTCCGTGCCTTCTCGGGCGCGGTCATCGTCGACCTCGTCTCGGTGTTCGCACTCGTGGGGTCGCTCTTCGCCCTCACCCAGTACCTCCAGCTCGTGGTGGGGCTCACCCCCATCCAGTCGGCGCTGTGGCTGCTCCCGGAGGCGGCGGTCTCGGCGACGGCGGGCTTCATCGCCGCCGCCCTGGTCAAGCGGGTGCCGGCGTCGGTGCTCGTGGCGGTCGGCGCCGTCGTCACGGCGGGCGGGTTCGCGCTCCTGCTGACGCTCACGCCGCACACCTCGCCGGTGGTGATCGCGGTCTCGCTCTGCCTGGTCGGGCTGGGGGCGGGCGTCGGGCTGACCCTCACGAACGACATCATCATGAGCTCGGTCCGCAGCGAGAACGCCGGGCAGGCCGCCGCCGTGAGCGAGACCGCGTACGAGCTGGGGACGGCGCTCGGCACGGCGATCCTGGGCTCGGTGCTGCTCGCGTTCTACCGTTCCGGCCTCGCCGACGGCGCCGCGCTCGGAGTGCCGGAGAGCGCGCTCGCCGCAGCGGAGGAGACCCTCGCCTCGGCGCTCGCGATCGCGGCGGAGCTTCCGGGGACGATCGGTGCGTCGCTGGCCGACCTCGCCACGGGCTCGTTCAGCCAGGCGTCGGCCTGGACCGGCGGGATCGGCGCGGTGCTCATGATCGGGGCGGCGGTCTTCGCCGGAATCACACTCCGCGGGGTCTCCTCGGCGGCAGACCTCACCGAGGCGGACGCCGTCGACGCCGGTCACTGACCCGGTGATCCGCCGGGGCGGGCTGACACCGTCCGACCGCGCGGCTACGCTGGCGGCATGATCTACGAGCACCTCGGGGCTCGGCCCCGGATCCACGACACGGCCGTCATCGCCCCCTCCGCCGTCATCTCGGGCGACGTGGAGATCGGGCCGGGGTGTCAGGTGCTCCACGGCGCGGTCATCACGGCGGAGGGCGGTCCGATCACGCTGGGCGAGAACGTGATCGTCATGGAGAACGCCGTGATCCGGGCGACGGCGACCGGGCCCGCGCACATCGGCGATCACGTCCTCGTCGGCCCCGGCGCCTCGGTGTCCGGCGCGACGATCGCCGATGAGGTGTTCCTCGCGACCGGAACCCGCGTGTTCAACGGGGCGCGGATCGGCGAGCGCGCCGAGGTGCAGATCAACGCGGTGGTGCATCTGCGGACGACCGTGCCGCCCGACACGGTGGTGCCGATCGGATGGGTCGCGGTGGGGGATCCGCTTCTGGTCCTCCCGCCGGAGCGGCACGAGGAGATCGCCGCGGCGCAGCGCGAGCTGGACTTCCCCGGCTACGTCTTCGGCCTGGACAGGGACACCCCCGACCTCATGGTGCAGCTCACCGAGCGCTACGGCCGCTCACTCGCACGCCATGCCGACGACCGCGAGGTCGGCTGACCCCGCTCGCGCTGTCGATATTTGCGTTCACGCTGCTGATTTCTGTCTGCGCTGCGTGAATTTCTGGCGCGTGAGCTGAATACAGCAGCGCGGCAGGAGCGGTGGCAGGGGAGGCGGTAAGGGTCGTGAAAGCTCGTTCGCGCTGCCGAATCTTGCCCGCGCTGCGCAGATCGTTGGCGCGTGAGCGGGAATCAGCAGCGCGAGTGCGGATATCGACAGCGCGGGCGCGGAATACAGCAGCTCGCGCCGCGGCAGGAACCGCGGCGCGAGCGAGCGCAGTGGGTCAGATGACGCGCCGGGTCAAATGACGCCCTGGGCCAGCATGGCGCCGGCGACGCGCTCGAAGCCGGCGCAGTTCGCGCCGACCACGTAGTCGCCCGGGGCGTCATAGCGCTCGGCGGCGTAGAACGCCGCGTGGTGGACGTCGGCCATGATGTCGCGAAGCCGCTGCTCGCTCTCCGCGAAGCCCCAGCGCTGGCGCGCCGCGTTCTGGCTCATCTCCAATGCCGAGGTCGCGACGCCGCCGGCGTTCGCGGCCTTGCCCGGTGCGAAGAGGACGCCTGCCCGCTGGAAGACCTCGACGGCCTCGGGCACACAGGGCATGTTGGCCCCCTCGGCGACCGCACGAACGCCATTGGCGATGAGCATGTGCGCGGACTCCTCGCTCAGCTCGTTCTGCGTCGCCGCCGGGATCGCGATGTCCGCCGGCACCTCCCAGACGGTGCCCCGCTCGACGAAGCGCGCGCCCGGACGCCGGTTCGCGTACTCCACGATGCGGCCGCGCTCGACCTCCTTGATCTGGCGCAGCAGGGCGAGATCGATGCCGGCGTCGTCGACGATGTAGCCGGACGAGTCGGACGCGGTGACCGCGCGCGCCCCGAGCTGCTGCGCCTTCTCGATCGCGTAGATGGCGACGTTGCCGGATCCGGACACGACAACGCGCTTGCCCTCGAGGGACTCGCCGTGCACGTCGAGCATCTCCTGCACGAAGAACACCGCGCCGTACCCGGTGGCCTCGGTGCGCACCTGCGCGCCGCCCCAGCCGATGCCCTTGCCGGTGAGGATGCCCGACTCATGGCGGTTGGTGATCTTGCGGTACATGCCGAACAGGTACCCGATCTCCCGTCCGCCCACGCCGATGTCGCCGGCCGGGACGTCGGTGTGCTCGCCGATGTGCCGGTACAGCTCGTTCATGAACGACTGGCAGAAGCGCATGACCTCGGCGTCGGACCTGCCGTGCGGGTCGAAGTCCGATCCGCCCTTGCCGCCGCCGATGCCCTGGCCGGTGAGCGCGTTCTTGAAGATCTGCTCGAACCCGAGGAACTTGATGATGGACAGGTTCACCGAGGGGTGGAAGCGCAGGCCGCCCTTGTACGGGCCGAGGGCCGAGGAGAACTGGATGCGGTAGCCCCGGTTCACCTGCAGGCGGCCGGTGTCATCGATCCACGGCACGCGGAACATGATCTGCCGCTCCGGCTCGACCAGCCGCTCCAGCACACCGTTCTCGCCGAGCTCGGGGTGCTTCACGAGCACGGGCGTGATCGAGTGCAGCACCTCGTGCACGGCCTGGTGGAACTCCGGCTCCTGCGGGCTGCGCGCCTGCACGGTGTCGAAGACGGGCTGCACGATGTCGGCAAGCGGATGGAACTCAGGGGCAAGCATTGCGGTCTCGGTCACGCGGGGAGCTTTCTGGACGAAGAGACGAGGAAGCGCGGTCGTGTCGCGCAGGGCGCCGGATGCGGCGCGGAGTCTTCACTGTAGCGCGGGCTCAGCCGGTGTTCTGCAGGCCTGCGGCCACTCCGCTCACGGAGAGGAGCAGGAGCCGCTGCAGTTCCGGATCCGGTGCGGCGTCACCCTCGGACGTGCTCGCGGCGTCGCGGAGTCCTCGCAGCGCCCGCAGCTGGAGCAGGGACAGCGCGTCCACGTACGGGCTGCGCATCTTCACCGCGCGCTGCAGCACGGGCTTGTTCTCCAGGAGCTCGCTGCCGCCGGTGAGCCGGATCACCCAGGTGCGGGTGAGCTCCAGCTCCTCCAGCACGAGGGAGGCCAGCTCCGGACGGTCCCCGAGACCGAGATAGCGGCGGGCGATGCGGTCATCGGTCTTCGCGAGGCTCATCGCCACGTTGTCCACCATCGTGCGCAGCAGCGGCCAGTCCCGGTAGGCGGAGCGCAGCAGCTCGGCGTCGCCGACCGCCTCCAGCGCGGTCCCGAGACCGAACCAGCCGGCGAGGTTGATGCGGGCCTGGGTCCACGCGAAGACCCAGGGGATCGCCCGCAGATCCTCCAGCGACTCCACCGACAGCCCGCGCCGGGCGGGACGCGAGCCGAGCGCGAGCAGGCCGATCTCCTCGAGCGGGGTCACGGTCGCGAACCAGGGGGCGAAGCCCTCGGCCTTCACAAGGGAGAAGAAGCGCTCGCGGGAGGCGGTGTCCATGACCGCCGCGACGTCGGCGAAGCGCGCAGCGGCCTTGCTCGTGCGCTCCTCGACCTCGGGGGAGGAGGCGAGCAGGGTCGCCGCGGCCACCTGATCGATGTGACGCATGGCGATGGCGGGCTCCCCGTAGCGCGCGAAGATCACCTCGCCCTGCTCGGTGAGCTTGAACCGGCCGTCCACGGAGTGCGGCGGCTGGGCGAGGATCGCGGAGTTGGCGGGCCCGCCGCCACGGCCGAGCGCGCCGCCGCGTCCGTGGAACAGGGTCAGCTCGATCCCGGAGTCCTTCGCCCAGCGCGCGATCTCCGCCTGAGCCGCGTACAGCGCGAGGTTGGCGGCGACCGGTCCCACGTCCTTCGACGAGTCGGAGTAGCCGAGCATGACCTCCAGGCGCCGGCCCGTCTGGGCGAGCCTGCCGGCGAAGTCCGGATCCCCGACGACCTCGGCGAGGATCGCGGGGGCCGCCTGCAGGTCGGCGAAGGTCTCGAACAGCGGGACGACGTCCAGGACGGGGCCGCCGCCGTCGGGGAAGGCGTGCCGGGCGAGCCGGTGCACCGCGACGAGGTCCTGGGCCGAGCGGGTGAAGGACACGACGTAGCGGCCGGCGGCCCGCGGGCCGGAGGCGCGCTGGATCCCGGCGATCGCGCGGAAGACCTCCAGCACCTCTTCGGTCTGCGCGCTGAGGGGGCCTCCGCCGTCGAGCTCGGCGAGCGCACGGGCGTGCACCTGGGAGTGCTGTCTGACCTCGAGCTCCGTGAGGTGGAAGCCGTAGGTCTCCACCTGCCAGATGAGGTGCTGCACGCCCCCGAACGCGTGCCGACGAGCGCCGGCGGCGGCGAGGGAATCCTGGACCGTGCGCAGGTCGGCCAGCAGCTCCCCGGGCTCCCGGTAGGCGTCGTCGTCGCCGCGGCGCGTGGCCGCGACCCGGCGGGCCAGGAGCAGCAGGACTCGGCGGTGCGGCTCGTCGGGGGAGCGGGTGGCGATCTCGGCCGCGGCCTCGGCGTCCCCCTCGGCGAGCCGGGTCCAGAGCGCGGAGACCGCGGCGCTCGGTGGGGTGCCCTCTGCGCCGAGCGTGAGGGTGCGTCCGATCCGCTCGATCGCGCGCTCCAGGCCGCGCAGCACATGCTCGGAGGCGATGGCCGCCGCCTCGCGCGTGATGGCGGAGGTGACGAACGGGTTGCCGTCCCGGTCGCCGCCGACCCAGGACCCGATCCGCACGAACGCGGGGGCGACGGGGGCGGAGCTGCCGGAGTCCTCGCCCCGAAGCTCGTCGTCGATGCGGCGGTAGACGTGCGGGACGGTCGTGAACAGCGTCTCGTCGAACACGCTCATGACCGTCCGGACCTCGTCGGTGGGCGTCGGCTTCTCGGCACGGAGGGGCGCGGTGCGCCACAGGGTGTCGATCTCCTCCAGCATGCGCCGCCGTGCCCGGTGCTCCTCGGCCCCGCCGGTGCTGGCGGCGTCGTGCTCGACGAGGAGTCCGGCGAGCCGGCGGATGCTCGACGACACGGCGCGGCGGCGCGCCTCCGTCGGGTGGGCCGTGAACACCGGGTGGAAGCGGAGCGCGGCCAGACGGCGGCGCGCCTCGTCCTCCCCGACCTCGCGGCGCAGCCGGGCGAAGGCGGTGGCGACCGTGTCGCCGGCCTCCTCGCGTCCGGGGACGCCGGCGCGCTCGCGGAGCACCCGCACGCGCTGATGCTCCTCGGCGAGGTTGACGAGGTGGAAGTAGGCGGTGAAGGCGCGGGCGACCTCGTCGGCGCGCTGCACCGTGAACGAGTCCGCGATCGCGGTGGCGCGCTCGAAGGCATCGGAGGACTCATCCGTGTACGCCTGGATGGTCGCGATCCGCAGTCGCTCGACGTCCTCGTACAGGCCGTCGCCGCCGCACTCGCGGAGGACCTGGCCGAGCAGCGCCCCGAGCATGCGCACGTCGGCGCGCATGGCCTCCGGGATCTCGCGCCCTGCCTCGAAACGGCCGACGAGGGCGATGGCTTCGGTGTTCGTGGGTTCGGGGGTCACCGTTCGAGAGTATCCCTCGCGACGGTGCCCGCTGAGCCGCCCTGAACCGTTGCGGGCAGTTGCGGGCCGCCTCCGCCCGAGCGGCGGTTCCGCGCGCGGCAATACGATGGAGGGGATGACTGGCCGCCTGAGACTCCTCCGCTCGCAGCAGTTCCCCGCGATCCTCCTCCTGGGGGCGGCGGCCGTCGGGCTGCTGCTGGCCAACTCCCCGCTGCACGACGGGATCGAGGGACTCCTCGGCGCGCATCTGGCGGTCCCCGGCACGACGCTGGACCTCTCGATCGAGCACTGGGTCTCGGACGGGCTGCTCGCGGTCTTCTTCTTCGTCGTCGCCCTGGAGCTGCAGTACGAGCTGACCCGCGGCGATCTCAACAGCGTGCGCAAGGCCGTGCAGCCGGCGATCGCGGCGGCGGGCGGCATCGTGGTCCCGATCGCGCTGTACCTCCTGATCGCCGGCGGGCCGACGACGAGCAGCGGATGGCCGATCCCCACGGCCACCGACATCGCGTTCGCCCTCGGCGTCCTGGCGGTGTTCGGACGCGGGCTCCCCACGGGCGTGCGCGTGTTCCTCCTCGCCCTCGCGATCCTCGACGACATCGTCGGCATCATCTTCATCGCCGTGCTGTTCGCGCACGACCTGGACTTCCTGCTCCTCGGCCTCGGCGTCCTCGCCGTCATCGTGTTCGGAGCGCTCAGCCGGATGCTCGGTGGTCGGATGCGCGTCCCGGCGGCGATCCTCATGGTGATCGTGGGGCTGACGGCCTGGGGGCTCGTCGCCTCCTCGGGCGTGCACGCGACGATCGCCGGCGTCATGCTCGGCCTCGCGATGGCCCCCCGTCCTGCCGATGCGACCCGCCACGTCCTCGAGCCCTGGGTCAACGCCCTGATCCTGCCGCTGTTCGCCTTCGTCGCCGCGTTCGTGGTGATCCCGCAGCTGTCGCCGTCGGAGCTGTCACCGGCGTTCTGGGCGATCGTGGTGGCGCTGCCGGTGGGCAAGATCCTCGGCATCGCCGTGTTCGGATGGGTCGCGATGCGCATCCGGCCCCGCGGAACGGCACCGGGGCTGGACTTCGCCGACATCCTCGCGGCCGGCGCGCTCGGCGGCATCGGGTTCACCGTCTCCCTCCTCCTGGCGAACCTCGCGTTCGCGGACGATGCGCTCATCCGCGATCAGGCGATCCTCGGCGTCCTCGTCGGCTCCCTCAT
Organism: Microbacterium resistens; assembly: GCF_031456305.1. Taxonomy (GTDB): domain Bacteria; phylum Actinomycetota; class Actinomycetes; order Actinomycetales; family Microbacteriaceae; genus Microbacterium; species Microbacterium resistens_A. Next base: position 234,906 of record NZ_JAVDUM010000001.1, on the reverse strand, counting down.
CGCGCTCGTGCTCGCCGCCGTCCTCGTCTCGATGCGTGCGCGGAGCCATCGCCGGGCCGCGGGAGCGGCGGCATGAGCGAGGGGGCGGCGGCATGAGCGAGGGGGCGGCGGCGGCCGACCGGCTCGCGGCGACCGACCCGCTCCGGGAAGCGGCGGAGACCATGCGGCAGGTGCGCGAGCGGTGCGTCTGGTCGCAGCGGATGACCCATCGCGAGCTGGTGCCCTACCTCATCGAGGAGTCGCACGAGGTGATCGACGCCGTCGAGACCGGCGCGCGGGGCGAGCTGCGGGAGGAGCTGGGCGACCTGCTCTGGCAGGTGCTGTTCCACGCCGCGATCGCCGCGCAGGACCCGGAGGATCCGTTCGACATCGACGACGTCGCCCGCACCCTCACGGAGAAGATGGTGCGCCGGCATCCGCACGTGTTCGGGGATGCCGTGGCCGAGACGCCGGAGGAGGTGCTGGTGCATTGGAACGCCGCGAAGGCCGCGGAGAAGCACGAGCGCCGGAGCGTGCTGGACGGCGTGCCGCGGGGGATGCCGGCGCTGGCGCTCGCCCAGAAGCTGCTCGGCCGCGCCGCGGGTGCGGGCGTCGGTGTGACCGGCGTGGGTGTGACCGGCGTGGGCGTGGCGGGTACGAGCGCGCCGGCCGATCTACGTGGGGTCGGGGCTGGAGCGGGGGCCGTGAGTGGGCAGGCGCCGCAGGCGACCTCGATTCCGGCCACGGTTCCGCCTCCGGTTCCGGTTCCGACCTCTGAGGCGGAGCTGGGCGATGCGCTTCTCGGGCTGGTCGCTCGGGCGAGGGCCGAGGGGTGGGATGCCGAGCGCGCGCTCCGCGAGCGTCTGCGTCGCCTGGAGGGCGAGGTCCGCGCCGCCGAGGCGTGAGCCCGCCGCCGCCGCCCATGTCCCACTTTCCGTGAGCCGTGTCCCGATTTCTGTTGGTTCTGAGCCTGCCAGCAACAGAAAGTGGGACACGGAGGGAAGGCCTGGGCGGTCCTGTTCGAGGGCCATCCGGTTTCGATGTGTCCCGATTTCTGTTGGTTCGGGGGCCTTTTCGCAACCAGAAGTGGGACATGGGGCACCGATTGTGGGACGCGGATCCCCGAAAGGGGGACAGGAGCCCGACCGATCCGGCAACCCCGACCGATCCGGCGACCCGGGTGATCCGGCAACCCCGACCGATCCAGCACCCCGGCCGATCCGGCAACCCAGCCGACCCGGCAACCCCGGCAACCCCGGCAACCCCGGCCGACCCGGCCGACCCCGACCGATCCGACCGATCCGGCAATCCCGGCCGATCCGGGAGGCATCCGTCGACCTGGGATGATGGATCCGTGGCCACCGTGAACCCTCCGCGCGGCATGCGCGATTTCCTGCCCGCCGACAAGGCACGCCGTGAGCGCGTGCTCGCGACGATCCGCGAGCGGTACCGCGCGCACGGCTTCGACGAGATCGAGACCCCGGTCGTCGAGGAGTACGAACGGCTGCACGCGGGGATCGGCGGCGACAACGAGAAGCTCTCCTTCTCCGTCCTGCGCCGGGGGCTTGACGCCGCCGCCATCCGGGAGGCCTCCGAGGACCCCGCCGCGCTCTCCGACCTCGGGCTCCGCTACGACCTGACGGTGCCCCTCGCCCGCTTCTACGCGACCAACCGGGGGCAGCTGCCGTCCGTGTTCCGGTCGATCCAGATCGGTCCGGTCTGGCGGGCGGAGCGTCCGCAGAAGGGGCGCTACCGGCAGTTCGTGCAGTGCGACATCGACGTGATCGGCGATGACTCCGCTCGCGCCGAGGCCGAGCTCGTGGTCGCCTCGCTCGACACGATCGATGCGCTGGGGCTCGACGGCGGCACCGTCCGGGTGAACGACCGGCGGGCGCTGGACTGGATGCTCGACTCCTTCGGCTTCACGGCGGAGGAGCGTCCGGGGGTCCTCATCACGATCGACAAGCTCGACAAGATCGGCCAGGACGGCATCGTCGCCGAGCTCCGCACGCGGGAGGCGTCGCCGGCCGCGGTGGACGCGTTCGAGGCGTTCCTCCGCCGGCCGCGGACCACCGAGTACCACCCCTACGGCGAGCGCCAGATCAGGAGCGCGCTGCCGGAGGGCGCCCCGGACGACGTCGTGGGCCACCTCGTGGGCCTCGGCGAGGCGGTCGCGGCCGCGCGGACGCCTGCCCCGGGAATCGATCCGATCCCCCTCGTCTTCGACCCGTTCCTGGTCCGCGGCATGGGCTACTACACCGGCACGATCCTGGAGCTCGCCCACCCCTCGGTCGACTACTCGCTGGGCGGCGGAGGCCGCTACGACGGCATGATCGGGCGGTTCCTCGGACAGGACGTCCCGGCGGTCGGGTTCTCGATCGGCTTCGAGCGGATCGTCGATCTGGTCGCGGATCGGGAGGACGAGACGGCCGCCGCCGCGGTGCTCGTGCACGATGCGGACGTCCCGGTGGCGGAGCTCCTGGCGCACAAGTCCGCCCTGCTCGACACGGGCGGAGTCGCCCGGGTGCGCCTGGAGCGGCGGACGAAGAACCTGAAGGCGCTCCTGGAGCGCGCCGCGGCCGACGGCTACTCCGCCTTCGCCTCGGTGCGCACGGGCGATGCCCCGGGCAGCCTGGAGCTCCGCCCGCTCAGCTGACGCCGGAGCCGCGCCGTCACCGTCCGTTCATCTGCACGAGGTGTCATCGGAGCATGGCTCGCGCACGGGGCATCGGATCGACCGCCGGGATCGTCGTCGCCGTCGGGGCGGGGGTGACGGCCGCGGCGGTCGCGGCGGGGGTGACGCTGACCAGGCAGGCGGCGATCGCCCGCCGGCGGATCGGCAAGCCGCTGGGGGAGGACGCGATCGACGCGGACCGGGTCTGGCGCCGCCGGCTCGACGGTCCGGCGCTGGAGCTGCTCGTGCTCGGGGACTCGCTCGCGGCCGGGCTCGGCGCCGAGCGGCGCAAGGACACACTCGGCGGACGTCTCGCGAAGGGGCTGGCGCGCCGCGCCCGTCGGCCGGTCCGGCTGCGGACGGCGGCCGTCGTCGGCTCCGAGTCCCCTGACCTGGAGTCCCAGCTCGACGGCCTCCCCGCGGGCTATCGCCCGGACGTCGCCGTGATCGTGGTCGGTGGCAACGACGTGACCCACCGGATCCCGGTATCGGTGTCGGTCAGGCACCTGGAGGAGGCGATCTCGCGCCTCCGGATCCGAGACGTCGAGGTCGTCGTCGGGACGTGCCCCGACCTCGGCGCCCTGCGCCCCGTCCCTCAGCCGCTCCGCCATCTCGCCTCGCGGCTCTCACGCCGGCTCGCCGAGGCGCAGATGGAGGCGGCGACCAGAGGCGGGGCGAGAGCCGTCGATCTGCGCCGCGCCGTGGGGCCGATGTTCTTCGACGAGCCCGACACGATGTTCAGCCTCGATCGGTTCCACCCGAGCGCGCTCGGGTATCGGCGCACCGCCGACGCGCTGCTCCCCGCTCTCGCGCGGGGAGCAGCGCAGGCGCTCACTCGCCGGGCATGACCTCGCCGGCCGTGACCTCGCCGGGAGCGACCTCGGTGGGTGCCTGGGTGAACGTCGCGGCCCACTCGGCCACGCGGCGCGCGCTCTCCTCCTCGGAGAGGTCCTCGACGCGGGTCATGACCGACCATCGCACGCCGAACGGATCGCGGATGCTCGCGAACCGATCGCCCGAGACGAAGGTGGACGGCGCCTCGCGCACGGTCGCGCCCGCGGCGACGGCCCGATCGACGACGGCGTCGACGTCCGCGACGTACAGCCCCATCGAGTAGCAGTCCTCCTCGCCCGAGGGCGGGGGGACGAGCCGGTACTCCGGGCTCGGCTCGCCGAGCTGGAGGAGGCCGAGCCCGAAGTCGAGGTCGGCGTGCGCCACCACTCCGCCGAACTCGGTGACGTCCACGACACGGGCGCCGAAGACGTCCCGGTAGAAGGCGATCGCCTCGGCGGCACCGGGGATCGCGAGGAAGGGGGTCAGCGAGGTCGCCGTGTTCGGCCGGCCGCCGGTCGTGTGGACGCCGGTCACGCCGGTCGTGGGGGTCGTGCCGGTCTCTGGGCTCTTGTTCTCGGTCATGGGTCCACGGTAGGAGCGGCGGGGGCGCGGCGGCTTGAAGATCCGCGCCATCCTTCCGGCCCTACGCTGGTGCCATGGTGGATCCGACCCGTGGGGTGCTCTATCCCGCGCGCCTTCCGAGCTTCCATCGCCTTCCCGCGCCGGAGGGGGCAGCCGAGCTCGCCGTGTGGATCTGGATCCCGGAGTGGGACATCGAGGCAGGGCGGTCCTCCCGGCAGGAGCTCGTGGCCTATCCCGCGCTCAACCTCGTGGTCGAGCCGCACGGCGTCTCGCTGGTGGGGCCGTCCACGCGTCTGAGCCATCGCGACCTCACGGGCCGGGGCTGGGCCGTGGGGGCGCTGCTCCGCCCGGCCGCCGTCACGGCGCTGATCGACGAGCCGGCCGCCCTCCGCGACGACGAGCGCACGCTCGACGAGCCGGGGCTGCACGCGGCCGTCGTCGCCGCGATGGGCTCGGGCGACGGGCATCGGGAACGCGCCGCCGCGGTGCTCGGGTCCTGGCTGGCGGATCGGGTCGGGACGGTGTCCGAGCCTGCGCGGCAGGCGAACGCGATGGCCGAGCTGCTGATGGCCGATTCGTCGGTGCGGGATCCGGAGAGCGCCGCGGCCCGGCTCGCCGTCTCCCTGCGGACCCTGCAACGGATGGCGCACCGGTACGTCGGGGTGTCGCCGGCCGCCATGATCCGTCGCCGTCGGCTGCAGGAGGCGGCGGGGCTGGTGCGGGAGGATCCGGGGGCCGATCTCGCGACCATCGCCGCGGACCTCGGCTACGCCGATCACGCGCACCTGACGAACGACTTCCGCACGGTCCTCGGGTTCACGCCATCGGCGTACCGCGCCGCCGGTCGAGACTGAGGCGCAGCGCCCGGAGGAGCAGGCCCACAGCGACGACGGCGGCGCCGATCGCCGAGGACAGCGGCGGGAGCGCGAGGACGAGGGTCAGGCATCCGATCGCGCCGACGACGGGCAGCGCGCGGGGAAGCCGTCGCCCCTCCGGCCGCTGCGCGAACGCGGCGGCATTGGCGACGAAGTAGTAGAGCAGCACGCCGAACGACGAGAAGCCGATGGCTCCGCGGAGGTCGGCGACCAGCACGATCGCCACGACGACGACCCCCGCCGCCAGCTGCGCGCGGCGAGGGACGCGGTGCACGGGATCGATGCGGGCGAGCGCGTGCGGCAGATCCCGCTCGCGGGCCATGGCGAGAGTCGTCCTGCCGATTCCGCCGAGCAGCGCCAGCAGGGCGCCGAGGGACGCCGCGGCGGCCGTCGCCCGGACGACGACGTCGGCGCCCGCCCCCCAGCCGGCACGGGCGACGACGTCGGTGAGCGGGGACGCGGAGGCCGCGGCGTCGCCGCCCAGCGTCAGCACGACGGCGCCGCCGACGAGGAGATAGACCGCCAGCGCGGCGCCCAGGGCGATGGACACGGCCCGCGGGATCGTCGTGGCGGGGTCGCGGACCTCCTCGCCCATCGTCGCGATCCGCGCGTAGCCGGCGAAGGCGAAGAAGAGGAGCCCCGCGCCCTGGAGCACGCCGTAGGCGGTGGGGTCGGGGAGCGGCGCCGGGTCGGCGTCCGGGAGGGCGATGCCGGCCGCGATCACGACGACGGCGAGGCCGATGAGCGCGACGGTCACCAGGATCCGGGTCAGCCGAGCGGTGCGGGTGATGCCCACGCTCGTGACGATCGTGAGCGCCACGACCGCGGCCACGGCGACGGGGATCCGCCAGGAGGACGGTGCGACGTAGGCGGCGAAGGTCATCGCCATCGCCGCGCAGCTCGCGAGCTTCCCGATCACGAAGCACCAGCCCGCCGCGTACCCCCACCACGGTCCGAGCTCGGCCCGGCCGTACGCGTAGACGCCTCCGGAGACGGCATACGCGGCGGCGAGCCGGGAGGAGGAGGTGGCGTTGCAGAACGCGATCACCGCGGCGATCGCCAGGGCGATCCCGACCCCGCTTCCCGCCGCGCCGATCGCCGGTCCCCACACCGCGAACACTCCGGCGCCGATCATCGCGCCGAGGCCGATGGCGACGGCGTCCGCAAGGCTCAGACGGCGAAGGAGGGGCATCGGGTCATCATGCCCATGGCGGGTGAACGGCCGGTGTCCTCGCGACAGGACAGGTGTCCTCGCCGCAGGGTCTCCTCACCGGACCGCCGGGAGGGCGATGACGGGGAGACGCAGCAGCAGCGGGTCCTCTCCGCCGAGCGAGACGGTCTGCAGGCTCGGGATGAGCCGGCTGAAGTCCCGTACCGGGTCGTCCGTGCCGGGGTTGCGCAGCCGTAGCGGGTGCGCGCCGGAGGAGGCCTGGAGGCGGAGGCGGTGGCCGGCGGCGAAGCGGTGCGCGGCAGGGGCGAGGTCCAGCAGGACGCGGCGGCGCTCGCCGGAGGCCGCGTCCGCGCTGAGGCGCAGGTAGCCGTCCGTCACGGTGAGGGACCGTCCCCGCCGGTCCACATCGCAGAGGCGCACGAAGACGTCGGCGCGCGGGTTCGTCGAGGCGAGGGTGAGCTCGACGACGGGCGTGCCGCCGAGGACCAGATCCTCGGCGAGCCTCGGTCCGGTGAACACCAGCACGTCCTCGCGTCGCTCACGACGGCGCTGATCCCGGCGTCCCGCTGTGAAGGGGTTGAGGCTCCGCCCTCCGGCGCTGGGGGTGGGGTTCGCCGGATCGTAGACGTACGTCGCCGATGCTGTGCGGAGCGGGCCTCCGCGCCTCTGCAGGGCGCCGTCGGCGGAGGCCTCCCAGGCGATCTCGTCGCCGGGCGGCGGCCATTCGGCGAGCTCGTGCCACCCGCCGCCGCCGGTGACCTCGATGCGCACGGCCGGTCCTGCCGTCGGGTCCTCGAAGCCGCGCAGGGCCTCCCGCGTGCCGAGGGCGAGCGTCTCCGGGGCTCCGTGCCGCCAGTCGCCAACCGCGAGCCGCACCGGGACCCCGCTCCGGCGGAGGGCGGCGTAGTCGTCCAGCTGGCCCTCGAGGAAGAGGTCCTGCCAGCCCGCGAGCAGGGCCACGGGCGGGATCGTCGCGGGGTCCTGGGCGAAGTGCAGCGGCTCCCACCAGGGGTCGCCGGGGTCGCTGTGCGCGATCCAGTCGCGCAGGAACGCGGGGTCTCCGCTGTGGGCGCGGATCCCGGCATCCGACGGCGGGATCGCGAACGATCCGCGGCGCAGGCGCCCGTGGGCGAGGAGCATCGCCCAGAGACGGGAGAGGGGCCTGCGCTCCTGAAGGTCGAGGGCGTAGGCCCAGGCGAGGACCGTCTCCATCGCGAACCCGCCGCCGCGATAGATGATGGCGCTGTCGAAGGAGCGCGCCGACACCGCGATGCCCAGGGCGTCCGGGCGCTGGTCGGCCTCGCACATCGCCCACTGGGTGACCCCGAAGTAGCTCCCGCCCCAGGTGTGGACGGGGCCGGTGGCCCACGGCTGTGCGCGCACCCAGCGGAGCGTCGCCCGTCCGTCCGATGCCTCGTCGTGCAGCGGATCGAAGACGCCCTCCGAGCCGAAGGTTCCGCGGCAGCTCTGCACGACGACGTGGTGCCCGCGCTCGGCGAAGAACAGCGCGGGTCCGGCGACGCTGTCCCGACCGTAGGGAGTGCGGATGAGCAGGGTCGTCGCGTCGGCGTCCCTGGCGTGCCAATGGTCGGTCAGGAGCGCCCTGCCGTCCTCGCCGAGGACGCGGATGTCGCGATCGACCACGACGCCCTCATGCGTGGGCGATGGCATGCCCGGGGCGCGGGTGAGCGCGCGGTGCTCGCGGCGGGCACCGCGGGTGAGCCGAGGGCGGGTGGGCCGGGGGGAGCTGCTCATCGCACTCCTTTCACGCGGGTGACCGCGAACGCGGCCAGCACCGCCATGATGACAGCCGTGACGTAGAGGGCGACGAAGTTCTCGCCCGTGGGCGAGCCGATCCTGGTGACGAAGAACCCGAAGACGGGCACCACGATCCCCGGCACCAGGTAGGCCAGCGCGACGATCCCGAGGTCCTTGCCCGCATCCTCCGTCGAGGGGAGGCACTCGGTCATGAGCGCGACGTCGGCGGCGATGTAGGCGCCCTGCCCGGCGCCGACGATGGCGATCCCGATGAGGAAGAACAGGGTGTCGCCGAACGCGACCGCCAGCACGAGGCCGACGGCGCTCATCAGCGCCCCGATCACGACCGTGGGCTTGCGCCGGCCCGTCCGGTCCGAGATCACCCCGAAGACGAAGGCCATGACGAGGTTCAAGAGGGTGAACGCCCCGGTCGCCTGGGTCTGCACCGCGGCGATCTGTGCCGGATCGCTCAGGCCGAATCGACTGGAGATCGTCAGGTAGAGGTAGCTCGTCACGGAGATGATCGAGGCGGTCATCAGGAAACGGCAGGCCCACGCCCAGGCGAAGTCGGGGTACCGCCGCGGGCTGAGCCAGAAGGTCTCCGCCACGTGACGCCAGCGCAGGGGATCGGCGGGGGCGTCGCGATGGATGTCGTCGAGGGCGAAGAAGAGCGTCATCGCCAGGATCACGGAGAGCACCCCGGGGATGAGGAACATCGGCGCCTGGCCGAGACCCGCGATCGCCCCGGTGGCTGCGACGCCCAGCAGGATGCCGACGGTGCTCGCCGCTCCCGTGACGGCGGACATGATGGCCCGGATGCGACGCCGGATCTGATCCGCGAACAGGGTGTGCACGATCATCGAGACCGCGCCCCATCCGATGAGGACGAGGACGAGTCCCGCACCCAGCATGAGGAGCGAGTCGGCGACGGCCTGCACGACGTACCCGGCCAGGGCGATGAGGGAGCCGTACAGGATCCAGGGGCGGCGGATGCCGAGGCGCGACATCGATCGATCGCTGAGGCGGCCGAAGACGGGGGTGGTGACCAGGATCGCGGCCCCGCCGACCGTGAGCAGGATGCTGAGGTTCCCGGTGGCGCCCGCGGGGTCCCACTCCTTCAGCAGCTGGGGGACCGCGACGCTCGCGATGCCCTGTGCGATCCCGCTCGCGAGCCAGGCGAGGGTGAACGCGGCCCAGAACCACCAGCGCTGCCGGTGGCCGGGGATCTCGTCGTCGTCCGTCGCCACAGGGGTCGGCGGGGCGGTCGGGTCGAGCGCGGGTGCGGACATCATCGTCTCCTCGGCGCATAGCCGTTGCAGCGGCCTCCGGAAACGGATGGCCTGCGAGGAGTGTACGCGCGTACATTTACCCCGTCAACAGTTCGATGCCCGGAGGGCGCTCCTCGCCGTCCGGCTAGGCTGTTCCCGCCGATCAGCGAGGAGGTGCGCCGACGATGAAGCCGGCGAACGTGTACGACGTCGCGGCCGCGGCGGGCGTCTCCACGGCGACCGTCTCGCGGTACTTCCGGAGTCCCGAGAAGCTCAGCCAGGCGACGCTCGACCTGGTGAGGGAGGCCGTCGACCGGCTCGGCTACCTGCCGAGCGGCATGGCTCGGGGGCTCGCCGAACGGCAGACCGGAGCCGTCGGCCTCTACTCCTTCAGCGGTCATGAGCCCGATGAGCTGATCGACGCCGATCGGGCGGCGGACTCGGAGGGCCCGGTGCGCCCGCGCCTGTACCCGCTGTTCGCCGACGAGGTGCTGCGCGGCGTCGAGCTGGAGTGCACGCTGCGCCGGCTGCCGCTGGTGGTGGGGTGGCAGCTGGGACGTGAGGCCGGGATCTCGCTCGATGAGATCGCGCGGCGGGTGGACGGGGTGGTCGTGCTGCCGTCCACGATCTCGGAGGCCCAGCTCGCACAGCTCGCGAAGACCAAGGCGGTCGTCCTCGTCTCCCAGCCGGGGGGCGGGCGGGACGGGATCGACTCGGTCGTCGTCGACAACGAGGGGGGCATGGCGGCCCTCGCGGAGCATCTGGTTCACGTGCACGGGGTCCGCGCCCTCTGGTACGCAGGGCCCGAGAATGGCTACGAGCACGAGGCGCGTCGCCGAGGGCTGGACTCCGCGCTCGCGCGCGCCGGCGTCCCGCTCCCCGGGCCGACCGTCGTCGACGCCGGCTCGCGGGCGGCGTCCCGGGAGATCGCCGCGCGACTGCTCGCCGCGGAGGAGCCGCCCCGCGCCATCGTGTGCGCGAGCGACCAGACCGCGCTCGGCGTCATGGAGGCGGTGCGCGCCGCCGGGCACCGCATCCCGGAGGACGTCATCGTGACCGGGTTCGACGGGATCGACGCCGGACGGCTGACGGACCCTGGGCTCACGACCGTCCGGCAGCCGATGGAACGACTCGGCCGGGCGGCCATGGGTCTGCTCGCCGAGCGCCTGGCCGACCCCGGCCTCGGTCCGCGGAACCCTATGCTGCCGGTCGAGCTGCTGCTGCGCGGCTCGTGCGGCTGCGGCGACGGGCGGCCCGCGTCGATCTCGGTGTCGTGACCCTGGAGGTTACGGACGGGCCTGGGTCACGCGCTTCTTCTCGCGGATGTAGACCTCGCGGCGCACCCTGGCGACCACGTCGCCGTCCCGGTCGGTGACGACGGTCTCGAACCACTCGAGGACCTTGGCGCCGCCGGTCGCGCGTTCCCGGATCTCCTCCGCCTTCTCCCGGGACACCGAGAACTCGGCGGTCAGGACGCCCCGGCCCGGCTTCAGGAACTCGATCTCGCCCCTGGTGTCCCAGACGACGTAGTCGCGGCCGAGCTGGTGCATCACCAGCATGAAGAAGTAGGGGTCGGTCATCGCCGACATCGATCCGCCGAACGCGGTCTTGACGTAGTTGCGGGTGAAGAGGTTCACGTGCAGCTCGACGGTCGCATGCGTCCAGTCCTCGCTGAATCGGCGGACGCGAATGCCGCTGAACAGGTTGGGGATCCACAGACTCATGCCGACGGCGAGGCGGCGGGGAGTGATGCGCATGAAAACAGTGTGTCGGAGGTGCACGATTCAGGCGCATCTGCTGGAGGGTCTTCACAATAGTTCTACTTGACATAGAATTAAGGGTGAAGGGAGGCCTGATGCTGATCAGGATCGACCCCACAGCGGCCCGCCCCATCTACGAGCAGGTCGCCGCCTCCGTCCGTGCGGACATCGCCGCAGGGCGCCTCGCCCCCGGCGACCGGCTGCCTCCGGCGCGCGAGGTCGCTGCGGCCGTGGAGATCAACGTGCACACGGTCCTGCGCGCCTATCAGCAGTTGCGCGACGAGGACCTCATCGACCTTCGACGGGGTCGTGGCGCCATCGTCTCGACCTCCGCCGCGCCGCTCGCCGAGCTGGCGCAGGACATCCGTGCCCTGGTGGGCCACGCCGCCCAGCTCGGCCTCTCGCCCACCGCCCTCGCCGCTCTCGTGAAGGAGGCGACGCCATGATCTCGTCAACCTCGGAGATCCGCCGTGCCAGGACCGCGTTCCGATGGGTGGGGCTGTACACGCCGCTCGCCCTGCTCGTCGTCGCGCTGACGATCGTCGCCGTCTGGCTGCCCGAGCTCCCCGACCCGGTGGCCATGCACTGGGGCTCTCGCGGCGTGGACGGGCTCGGTCCGCGCTGGAGCGCGCTGATGCCTCCGCTGATCGGGATCGGCGTCGTCCTCCTGATCGGCGTGCTCGGGCTCGTCGCCCACCACCTGCCTGGAGCGTCGCCGGAACGGGGCGGCGTGATCGCCGACGAGGACGACGTGCCTCGATGGTCGGCGACCGGACGGCTCCTCGGTGCCGTGAACCTCGGGGTCGCCGGGCTCCTCGGCACGGTGTCCATCGCCACCGCGGGAATGCAGCGAGGGCTCACGGACGCGACGCGGACGCCCGACATCGGCCCCTGGGCGGCCCTCGGCTTCGGGGTGCTGGTCGCTCTCGCCGTCGCCGGCTGGTTCCTGCAGCCGCGGATCACGGCGAGCCCCGTGCGTGCGACCCCTGTGGCCGCGGCACCGCTCACGCCGGGGGAGCGGATCGCCTGGATCGGGACGGCCACGACCGGGATGGCCGGACGCATCGTGCTCGGGGCGGTGGCGCTGTTCTCGATCGGCCTGACCGTGGTCCTCGCGGCGAGCGGCGTGCGGTCCTGGTGGGTGCCCGCGCTCATCCTCGGCATCGCCACCGCGTTCATCCTCGCGACGCTCGTCTTCCGCGTGCGGGTGTCCTCCGGCGGCCTGTCGGTCCGCTCCGTCCTCGGCTGGCCGCGCGTCCGCATCCCCGCCGCCGAGATCGCGGACGTCGGCATCGTCCCGGTCTCCCCGATGGCCGACTTCGGGGGCTGGGGATGGCGCATCGGCCTCGACGGGCGGACGGGCATCGTCCTCCGCGCCGGTGATGCGCTCCAGGTCCGCCGTCGCAACGGGCGGACGTTCGTCGTCACCGTCGAGGACGCGCGTCGCGCCGCCGCCGCGCTGACGGCCGTCGTGAGCCCGGCGCAGAGCCCGGCACAGAGCCCGGCGCAGAGGCCGGTACAGCATACGGATCCGGCTCAGGAGAAAGGACGAGACCATGACCGATGACACCTCGACACCACCCCCGGCACAGACACCGCCTCAGGCACAGACGCCGCCCTCCGCGCAGCCCGCCGCGTCGGCGACGTCTGTGGGATTCGATCGCGTCCCCTGGGGCGCCGTGCTCCTCTACGTCGTCCTGGCCTGCGGGCTGGCCTGGCTGGTCGCGCTGCCGCTGTGGCTCGGCGACGGCCTGCGTGAGCCGTACGCGGGACTGCTCCTCCCGGTGATGATGTACACCCCGGCGGTGGCGACGCTGCTGGTCATGCTGATCCTGCGGATCCCCGGTCGGGGGCATCGCCTGCGGTTCCTCGGCATCTGGCCGCTGCGCCCGGCCAAGCGCGTCATCTGGCTGGTCGTGCTCGGGCTCCTCGCGCCGGTCGCGCTCGTGTTCGTCACGGTCCTGGTCGCGGGGGCGTTCGGGTGGATCCGGCTGGACCTGATCGGTCTGTCCGGATTCCAGGAGGTGCTCGCCGCGCAGACCCCGCCCGGCACGCCGTTGCCGCCCGCCGTGGTGATCGTCCTCGCCCAGCTGGTGTCGATCCCGATCGCGGCGGCGACGGTCAACGCGCTCGCCGCGTTCGGCGAGGAGCTCGGCTGGCGCGGTTTCCTGCTCCCCGCGCTGCGCCCGCTCGGCACCTGGCCGGCGCTCGTCCTCAGCGGCGTCGTGTGGGGTCTGTGGCACGCGCCGATCATCCTGCTCGGCTACAACTTCGGGCGCACCGACATCACGGGCGTGCTGACGATGGTCGGCGGCTGCGTCGCCTGGGGCATCCTGCTCGGCTGGCTGCGACTGCGCTCGGGATCGGTCTGGCCGGCCGTCTTCGCGCACGGCGCGTTGAACGCATCGGCGGGGATGTTCGTGTGGTTCTTCGCCGCGGGGACGACGACGGATCCGGTGCTGTCCGGCGTTCTCGGCGCCGCGGGCTGGATCGTCTGCGCCGTGGTGGTCGTCGTCCTGGTGCTCAGCGGCCAGTTCCGCAGGCAGCCGCCGCTCGCCGACCCACGGGCGGAGACCACCCCGCCGATGGCATGACGCCGAGGTGCGAGGCCGATGGCGTGACGCCGGCGTGAGCGCGGCGTGATGACGCGCCGCCGTGGAGAAGGCGATTGACGCGGCGCGCGCGGCGGGATTTGCTGGGGGCATGGCTGATTCCACTCCGCAGAACTGGCGCGCCTCCGACGAGTTCCTGGCCGAGGCCCTCGTCGGCCGCGACTCCGCCCTCGAGGCCGCGCTCGCCGCGCAGGACGCCGCGGGGCTCCCGGCGATCGAGGTCGCCCCGGTCGGCGGCAAGCTCCTGAGCCTGCTGGTCCGGATCGGCGGCGCGCGGCGCGTCCTGGAGATCGGCACGCTCGGCGGCTACTCCACGATCTGGATGGCCCGCGCGATCGGCGACGGAGGGCGGGTCGTCACGATCGAGGCCGAGCCGGGCAATGCCGCGGTCGCGAGGGCGAACGTCGATGCGGCGGGGGTCGGCGATCGCATCGACATCCGGATCGGCCGCGGGGAGGACGTGCTCCCTCGGCTCGTCGGGGAGGAGCCGTTCGATCTGGTCTTCATCGACGCGGACAAGGAGTCCAACACCCTCTACCTCGACTGGGCCGCGCGCCTCGGACGCCCGGGGACCGTCATCGTGCTCGACAACATCGGCCGCGACGGCGAGATCGTCAACGAGCGCTCGACGGATCCGAAGGTCATCGGCACCCGTGCGGGGCTGCGGATGCTGGGGGAGGATCCCCGGTTCGACGCCACCGCCCTGCAGACCGTCGGCGTCAAGGGCTGGGACGGCTTCGCCCTCGCCGTCGTCGCCTGACCCCCGCCGCCCCGTCCCGCGCCCCTCCGCCCGCCCCGCGCCCGGCCCCGCCGCGCCGCGCCCGGCCTGCGCCTTACTGCCCGCGAGACTGCATCTGCGTCACGAGGCAGCGCGAAAATCCTGCAGTCTCGCGACGCAGATGCAGTCTCGTCGTGGGACGGGGTCGGGTCGCTAGACTGGGCGGCGGACCGACGTCGCTCCACCTTCCCTTCCCTTTGAGCAAGGAGCACATCCGTGGCACTGATCGAGGCTGTAGGCGCTCGCGAGATCCTGGATTCCCGCGGCAACCCGACCGTCGAGGTGGAGGTGCTCCTCGATGACGGCATCGTGCAGCGCGCTGCCGTTCCGTCCGGCGCATCCACCGGCGCCTTCGAGGCGTACGAGCTCCGCGACGGCGACAAGAGCCGCTACGGGGGCAAGGGCGTCCTGAAGGCCGTCGAGGCGGTCATCGACGAGCTGGGCCCGGCGCTCGAGGGCGTCGAGGCGAGCGAGCAGCGCATCGTCGACGAGATCCTCATCGAGGTCGACGGCACCGAGAACAAGAAGCGCGTGGGCGCGAACGCCATCCTCGGCGTCAGCCTCGCCGTCGCCAAGGCCGCCGCCGACTCGGCGGACCTGCCGCTGTTCCGCTACCTGGGCGGACCGAACGCGCACGTGCTGCCCGTTCCGCTGTTCAACGTCATCAACGGCGGCGAGCACGCAGACAACGGCATCGACATGCAGGAGTTCTTCCTCGCGCCGATCGGTGCCGACACCTACTCGGAGTCGCTGCGCTGGGGCGTGGAGACCTACCACGTGCTCAAGGCGGAGCTGAAGGCCGCCGGCTACGCGACCGGTCTCGGCGACGAGGGCGGCTTCGCGCCCGACCTGCCCAGCAACCGCGAGGGCCTGGACTTCCTCGTCAAGGCGATCGAGAAGGCCGGCTTCACTCCCGGGACCGACATCGCCCTCGGCCTCGACGTCGCCGCCACCGAGTTCTTCTCCGACGGGGTCTACCGCCTCGATGGCAAGGACTGGGACGCCGCAGCCCTCACCGAGTACTACGTCGGACTGGTGAACGACTACCCGATCGTGACGATCGAGGACGCGCTCGCGGAGGACGACTGGGACAACTGGAAGGCCCTCACGGACGCGCTGGGGACCAAGGTCCAGCTCGTCGGAGACGACCTGTTCGTCACGAACCCGGCCCGTCTGGCCGACGGCATCGCGCGCGGCGTCGCCAACTCGCTCCTGGTCAAGGTCAACCAGATCGGTACCCTGTCCGAGACGCTCGACGCGGTGAGCCTGGCCCAGCGCTCGGGCTACACCGCGATGCTCTCGCACCGCTCCGGCGAGACAGAGGACACCACGATCGCCGACCTCGTCGTCGCCACCAACGCGGGCCAGATCAAGGCCGGTGCGCCTGCCCGGAGCGAGCGCGTCGCGAAGTACAATCAGCTTCTGCGCATCGAGGAGGAGCTGGGTGACGCCGCGGTGTTCGCCGGGCGTTCCGCCTTCCCGCGTTTCAAGGACTGATCAGGGATTACCTGCGCATCAGGGATCTCAGCGAAGGGGGAGTCATGGCACGTCGGCCGACTCCCCCTTCGTCGTCCTCCGGCCCCTCGTCCTCCGGGACGGGGCGGACGGATCCCGCGCCGCCATCGCGCCCCTCCCGTCGCGGCGGTGCGCGCACGGTCGATGTGCGCGGCTGGGTCGGCGGCATCCGCCTCTCCGGCTTCATGGTGATCATGCTGTCGCTGGTCGTGCTCGGGGCGTGGGTCCTCGTGCCGACCCTGGGCACGTACCTCGACCAGCGGCAGAAGATCGCGGCGCTCGAGCAGTCCGCGCACGTGAGCACCGAGAAGATCGCCGAGCTCAAGCTCGAACGGGAGCGCTGGAAGGACCCGGCGTACATCACCACCCAGGCGCGCGAGCGGCTGTTCTACTACAAGCCGGGCGAGGTCATCTATCTCGTCGACGACGACCTCGATCCCGCGCTCGTCCCGCGGGAGCAGGATCCGGTCAGCGACACCATCGAGGAGCGGCCGTCGGACTGGATGCCCCAGATCCTGCGCAGCCTGACCTCCGCCGGTCTCACCCAGGGCGTGACCGACGTGCCGGCGAACTGACGTCGCCTCTCGGGGCGGAGCTTCTCCGGACGCCCTCGTGATCGGGCGGTCCCAGAAGAGCCGTCGCGGCACGGCCGACGGCCTCCGCACAGGTGCGTCCTCTACCCTTGTGGGGTGACCACGCCCCCCTTCGCCACGCCAACGGACGCCGAGATCGCGGTCGTCTCCGCGCAGCTGGGTCGCGTCGCGCGAGGCGTCGTCGGCATCGCCGCACGCTGCGTCTGCGGCAACCCGACGGTCGTCGCCACCGCGCCGCGGCTTCCGGACGGTACGCCGTTCCCCACCTTCTACTACCTCACCCATCCTGCCGCGACGGCTGCGATGTCGACCCTCGAGGCCACGCAGGTCATGCCGGAGCTCGCGGGTCTGCTGGAGGAGGACGACGACGTCGCGGAGGGCTACCGCCGGGCGCATGAGGCGTATCTCGCCGACCGTGCCGGGTTCGGGGACGTCCCGGAGATCGTCGGCGTCTCCGCCGGCGGCATGCCCACCCGCGTCAAGTGCCTGCACGCACTCGCCGGGCACGCGCTGGCCGCGGGCGTCGGTGTGAACCCGATCGGCGACGAGGCGCTGCGCCGCTCCCGCTGGTCGCCGGAACGCTGCGAGTGCGACCAGCCCGGCGCGGCGAAGGCGGAGTGAACGGATCGCCATGACCGCGGGAAGCCGCCTGCGCACGCCGCGATCGCTCGTCCGGGCGACCGCGGCGGCGATCGTCGTGGCGGCATCGGCGATGCTGATCGCCGCGACCCCGACGCCCACTCCCACGCCCACCCCGACGCCCGATCCGGTGCAGTTGGCGGAGTACTGGCTCGACGGCGCGCATGTCCGGGACGCGTGGGCCGTCACCCGCGGCGCCGGAGTCAAGGTCGCCGTGATCGATACCGGCATCGCGAAGGGGGCGGCCTTCGACGCCGCGGTCACGGACGGCACGGACGTGTCGCAGCTCGGCTCGCCGGACGGGCGCACGCCGGTGGGGCCGATCGACAGCGATCACGGCTCGCTGGTGGCCTCGCTCGTCGCGGGGCGCCCGAACGCCGACGGCACGGGCATGATCGGCGTCGCGCCCGAGGCGGACCTCCTCTCCCTCTCCGTGGGATTCGGCGCCTCCGCGCCGGTCCCGTTCGCCAAGCAGGTCGCCGACGCCATGGTGTGGGCCGTCGACCATGGCGCCAAGGTGATCAACCTCTCCTTCACGACCAACACCCTGGACTGGGACCGGAGCTGGGACGACGCCTTCCTCTACGCGTTCGAGCACGACGTCGTGGTCGTGGTCGCCGCGGGGAACCGCGGCAGCGGGACGACCTCGGTCGGGGCTCCCGCGACGATCCCCGGCGTGCTCACGGTCGGAGGCGTCGACCAGCACGGCATCGCCAGCCGCGCCGCGTCCACGCAGGGGATCACGATCGGCGTATCCGCACCGAGCGAAGGCCTTCTGGGCGTCGCGGCCGACGGTCAGGTCATCCGATGGAACGGCACGAGCGGCGCCGCCCCGATCGTCGCGGGGATCGCGGCCCTGGTTCGCGCGGCGCACCCCGACCTGGACGCCGCCAACGTGATCAACCGCATCATCCGGACGGCGCGGCCGGCGGCGATGGCCACGGGATCGCCGGATCCGCTCTACGGCTTCGGGCTGGTGGACGCCGCCGCGGCCGTCAACGCACCGGTCGACGAGGTCTCCGCGAACCCGATGGGGGACCTCTCGGAGTGGATCCACCTGTACCGCCGCGCGGCGCAGAGCCCGGCCCCTCAGCAGACCTCGACCCCCGTGGCAATCCCGCCGCTGGCGGCGGCCGATGAGCCCTCGAAGCCGGGGTCGCCGCTCATCCCCAGCGCGGGCACATTGCTGTACGGTACCCTGCCGCTCATCGTGGTCACGGTCCCTGGTATTCTGATTGGGCTTGGCGTCACCGCTGCTGCCCGGCGCATCCGATCGGCGCGCGCCCGACGCACGCCAAGACCCTGACGACGAGGAGCAGTCCCCCTGTGGCGAAGAATCCTTCTGTGCCCAAGATCCTGATTGTCGGCGGAGGCTACGCAGGCTTCTACACGGCGTGGAAGCTGGAGAAGCACCTCCGCAAGGGCGAGGCCGAGGTGACGATGGTCGACCCGCTCCCGTACATGACCTACCAGCCGTTCCTGCCGGAGGTCGCGGCCGGGTCCATCGAGGCGCGTCACTCCGTCGTCTCCCACCGCCGTCACCTGAAGCGCACCAACGTCGTCACGGCGAAGGTCACCGGGATCGACCACGCGAACAAGGTCGCCACGATCACGCCCCCGTCGGGCGAGTCGTACGAGTTCGCCTACGACCAGATCGTGGTCACCGCCGGCGCCGTGTCCCGCACCTTCCCGATCCCTGGCATCGCCGACAACGCGATCGGCCTGAAGACGATCGAGGAGGCCGTGGCGATCCGCGACCGCGTGATCTCCAACTTCGACAGGGCGTCCTCCCTTCCCGCAGGCCCTGACCGCGATCGTCTGCTCACGGTCGTCGTGGTCGGCGGCGGGTTCGCGGGCATCGAGGTCTTCGCCGAGCTCCGGTCGCTGTCCTCGTCGCTCGTCGCGAAGTACCCGCAGATCTCCTTCGAGGACACCCACTTCCACCTCATCGAGGCCATGGGGCGCATCATGCCCGAGGTGTCGCTGAAGACCAGCGAGTGGGTGCTCAAGGACCTCGCCAAGCGCGGGGCGAACGTCCACCTCGACACGCAGGTCACCGGTGCCATCGACGGCAACGTCGAGCTCTCCACGGGCGAGGTCATCCCGACGAACGTGATCGTCTGGGCCGCCGGAGTCATGGCGAACCCGACCGTCGTCCGCGGCGGGGACCTCCCGATCGAGGAGCGCGGCCGTATCCGCACCCGCGCCGACCTTCGCGTGGGCACCGAGGAGGAGTTCGTCGAGGGCGCGTGGGCGGCCGGCGACGTCTCGGCCGTGCCCGACCTCACGGGCGGCGGCGTGGGCGGGTACTGCGTGCCGAACGCCCAGCACGCGGTCCGTCAGGCCAAGCTGCTCGCGAAGAACCTCGTCGCGGTCCTCCGCGGCGATGACCCCAAGCAGTACTTCCATAAGAACCTCGGTGCCGTCGCAGGCCTCGGGCTCTACAACGGCGTCTTCCAGTCGGGCAACCTCGCGCTCAAGGGCTTCGTCGCCTGGGTCGCGCACCGCGGTTACCACGGCCTCGCCATGCCGTCGTGGGAGCGCAAGTGGCGCGTGCTGTGGGGCTGGTGGCACAACCTGTGGCTCGGCCGCGACATGGTGAACCTCGAGACCGTGCAGGATCCGCGCTACGTCTTCGAGGAGTTCGCCGCCCGGCCCCGCCCCGCAGCCGAGGCCGTCCCCGCTGCGGCACCGGCGGCACCCGCCGAGAAGCCGGCCGACGCGAAGTCGGACGAGAAGGCACCCGCCAAGAAGGCAGCAACCGCCGCGGCCAAGTAGCAGGCCATATCCGAACGCCCCGCATCCGCATGGATCGGGGCGTTCGGCGTTCGCGGGGCGCTCCAGGACCTCGGTGCTATGGTGGCGCCCACGCACCTCTTCCAGGGGCGTGTTCTCGATCGTGACGTCGTTCCCACGGCGCCCGGACGGAGGAGAGATGCCCGCGGATCGCATCCACGTCAACCCCCTGCACCGTCGATCGGGCGATGCCCCGTTCGTCGACAAGTACCGGATCCCGACGCACAGCATGGATCCGCTCAGCGCCTATCACGTGGTTCACGACGAGACCATGCTCGACGGCAACGCGCGCCTGAACCTCGCCACGTTCGTGACCACGTGGATGGACGAGGAGGCGCAGAAGCTGTACTCCGACGCGTTCGACAAGAACATGATCGACAAGGACGAGTATCCGCAGACCGCGGCGATCGAGACCTACTGCCAACGGATGATCGCGGACCTGTGGCACGCCCCGGACCCGGACACCGCCCCGGCGACGTCGACCGTGGGCTCCTCGGAGGCGTGCATGCTCGCCGGCCTCGCCCTGAAACGGCGCTGGCAGCACCGCAGGCGGGACGAGGGGAAGGACGCTTCCCGGCCGAACCTCGTGATGTCCAGCGCCGTTCAGGTGTGCTGGGAGAAGTTCTGCAACTACTTCGACGTCGAGCCGCGGTATGTCCCGGTCAGCGCGGAGCATCCGGCGCTCGACGGCACGCTGCTGGACCCGTTCGTCGACGAGAACACGATCGGCGTGGTCGCCATCCTCGGGGTGACCTACACGGGCGCCTACGAGCCGGTCGAGGAGATCGCCGCCGCACTCGACGCGATCGAGCGGGCCAGGGGATTCGACGTCCCCGTCCACGTCGATGCGGCATCGGGTGGCATGGTCGCGCCGTTCCTGGACCCCGACCTCCGGTGGGACTTCCGTGTTTCCCGTGTCGCGTCGATCAACACCTCCGGCCACAAGTACGGGCTGGTCTATCCGGGACTCGGCTGGATCGTGTGGCGGGACGAGCACGCCCTGCCGGAGTCGATGGTCTTCCGCGTGGACTATCTCGGCGGGGACATGCCGACCCTGGCGCTCAACTTCTCGCGCCCCGGCGCTCAGGTGCTGCTGCAGTTCTATCTGTTCCTGCGGTTGGGCCGGGAGGGGTACGCCGAGGTGCAGGGAACGTCTCGCGCGGTCGCGACCTATCTGTCGGACGGGATCGGGGCGCTGCCGGCGTTCGAGCTGATCAGCGATGGATCGACGATCCCGGTGTTCGCCTGGCGGCTCGTCGACGGGCACACCGAGAACTGGACCCTGTACGACCTCTCGGACCGGCTGCGGATGAGGGGGTGGCTGGTCCCCGCCTATCCGCTTCCCGCCGATCTGCAGGAGATGGTGGTCCAGCGGATCGTGGTCCGCAACGGCCTGACCCAGGATCTCGCCGAGGCGCTGCTGAGGACCGTCCGCGAGGAGGTCGCGTACCTGGACTCGCTGCCGGCACCGTTGCCGCGCGGCGAAGGGCACGGCGGCTTCCGTCACTGAGGACGATTCGATCGGCGGCGTGGAGATGCATGGGCAAGGGCAATGGCGAGAGCAAGGACAAGAGGACGGAGTGGATATGGATGAGGGCAGAAGCGAAGGCCCGCTGGATCGGACCTTCACGGCCGTGCTCGTCACCAGCGCCGCCGAGGGCGGATGGACCTTCGTGAAGATGGAGGGCTCGGCAGAGTTCTTCGGCACGAGGGGCCTGGTGAAGGTGAGCGGAACCGTGGACGGCGTCCCGTTCCGCAGCTCCTTCATGGCGCTCGGCGACGGGACGCACAAGCTCCCGATCGCCGCTCCACTTCGGCGTGCCATCGGCAAGGGCACGGGCGACACCGTCACGATCCACCTGACTGAGCGTCTCGGGTAGCACGGCCTCCGCCGCGGACGGGAGATCAACGCCCGACGATGAGACGCGGACGTGGCCCTTCGAGTCGGGCGATGGAGACCTTCACCTCGGAGAGCCCATTCCCGACCGCGTCGACTCGATCCGTGAGTCTGGTCTCGACGGTGTCGAGCCGAGCCGTGAGTTTTGTCTCGACGGTGTCGATTCGTTCGGTGAGTTTTGCGTCGACGGTGTCGATTCGTTCGGTGAGTTTTGCGTCAACGGCGTCGATCCGATCAGTGAGCTTCGTGTCCAGCGCATCGATCCGGCGTACGACCCAGGTGAGTCCGGAGAACATGGACGCGACCGTGGCCGCGACGAGACCCACCGCGCTGAGCACGATCGCGATCATCTCCGGTGACACGTACACGCCTCCTATTCTGCCCCGACGACGTCGGGCTGATGAGGAGAATCTATGACAACGAGACCATCGGCCAGTCACCTCCGCCGAAAGGCGTGGATGAGCTGCCGATTCGGCCGGTCGTGCAGGAGGAGTGCCCCTTCGTAGACAGCTCAAGAGCCCCGGCCCGGCCTTGAAAACCGTAGTCTCCCGCCTGTATCGGGGCTTCTACCAGAGTAGTCGGAGGCTGTCGGAGCAGTCGATCATCGATGAACTCGTGGCGCTGTACGGGTAAGGTCTGACCTGCCGGAGCCCGGTGAGAGGTTCAGCGTCCACCGAACCGCCGCCGCGCATCTCGTACGCCGGTCTGTGCCGATGCGGACAAGAAGGCTCGCAGATGAGCGCGTGTCCGAGGCCGTGGTCCTCTACGCGAGTGGGATGACGCGGATGGAAGTCGGGCTGCACTTCGGAGTCAGTCAGGGTGCTATCCGTCGGGCAGTCGTCGACTGCGGGCGCGACGATCCGTCCCCGCGGTCGTCGAATCGGTCTCCCTGCTTGAGGTTCGCCAGCGACTGGCTGAGAGGTATCGACCAGGTCGCCATGTAGATTGAGCGCTAGTTTCGCGCGTTCCTTGGAGGGTCAGCGATCAGTGCGGTCTTCGCCGCGCTGCGTAGACGTTTCCGCCTAGTTCAAGGAGTTGCCCCCCAAACGAGCGATGCGCCATTACCAAGCGACCCAGCCTGTCGAGAACGCTCAAGGATTGCCACACATCCGTCACCGGCCGCTTCATCGGCCAGCAGTCGCACAAGCAAGTGACGATCTCGGACCGCTGACATCAGAAGCTCTCTATCTCGTCTCGAGTGGGCAGTGGAGTCTGCTTGAGAGCCTCATCGAATAGAGGATCACCGAATGAGCTGGACGGACCTTTATGCCACGGTCGAAGCAGGTCACCAGCTTCGACGTGAACCTCCTGGGGGGGGTGTTCTGAGCTTCGCGATACGCATGGCGGTCTCCCTAAATCGGCGGACGTAGCCCTCGTAGACTCGCGTGTACGCCTCAAGGTACCCGCCATGCTCAGGGAGCGGACTCTCACCTTTGCTTGACAGTGCAGGCAGCAACGAGTGGTCACCACTCCAAGCGCCATCAATAACTTCTTCGACGTTGAGCTCTATGACGATGGGCGCAGGTCGGTTCTGGTCGGTCATGCGCTCAGTATGACCCGCACTCCTGAGAAATCCGGGCGAATGTCGGATGTGGCTGACAGACTAACGGTAGATCGAAGGGCCGCCCGTCAGTAGTCAATCTCCTGATGGCACCCGTCAACGGAGTCCACGGACAACCGCTCAATGGCGAGGGAGTCACATGTCGCAACACACTGGCAGTTGTGCCACGTCCATGAGCCCGGGGTGTGTCTGCCCGTGCACGCATGCCCGCCATGGGCTTGCGGGACGCCTTCAGTGGGCGTCGGTGCTGAGTACGGAGGGCAGGTCGGCGCCCGGGCCGTCGCGTGAACTAAGCGAAGTGGTCCGGAGGCAGGCGAGAGCCACAGATCTCTTGGCGGCGCGCACCGCGCAGGCAAAGAAGTCAAAGGCGTCGCGCGGTCTCTCCAGGGTGAACACGAATGCGGCCCTTGAGTACGCAAGGACTGTGGACCTTGTTGAGTGGCTCGTGACGCACCCGACGGAGCGCGATCAATTGTCGAGCATCGTCGAGCAACTAGTTACAGCGTCGGAGGACCTGCTGAAGCCCGCTCCAAGACGCAAGCGTGCGGCACTTCGTATGCGGATTCTCGATCATCTGTGGTGCGACCTCGTTGCCAGCGTCGTGTGTGCTGTCGAGGTGGTCGGGAAGTTGGAGTCCATTACCAAGGACAAGCTTGCGGACGTTGTGGCTGACACTGCAGTCAAGCTCCTGGCAGAGGCTCGTGTGGCGGAAGAAGGCAAGCCTGCAACCAAACTGAAGAACGGGAAGTCCAAGACGAGAGCGGAGCTTGATGTCGACGCGGGGTTGTCGATCGAATCGACGATCCTCAAAGGTTGCGTACGTGGTGTCGTGAAGATCGCATTGGACGGTGCCAATGCGGCGTTTGAAGCGAACCTCAGGATCATCCTGTTGAAGTTGCGCGTTGCGGCGCTCATGCTGTGCCCGGACGTCATGGTTCACGAGTTGGTTTGGAAGCACTGTTGGCTGCCAATGTGGCATGACGCTGTCTTCGACGCGGCGCTCGAAGAACTCACGGGCTTTGTCGACGGGTTAAAACCGAGCCTCGATCTGATGGACGGCGGCAGTCCTGTTAGGACATGATGGCGATGTCACCCGATGCGATCTGGGACCAGCTCACCAGCGAATATGGCGAGCAATTCACTCCGGAGGAAGCAGACTACGCTCTCCAGAACCTGGGGGGCTGAAGGAGAAGTGTGACTGACAGCACGCGCCGGCCGCTCGTACCAGATGATCGCCCCCGACTTCGGACGCGGCAGAGGTCTGGGGCGAGGATGCCGGTGGTCATCGCCAAGAGAACGGCCGAGGATCCGCGAAGACGCTACGGACGCGGTCACGAGGAAGCACGACATCCAGCCTCTACACATGGGGCCGGATGCGACTTCGGCGCTGTCGTCCTGGGGTGAAAACGGTGAGTAAACGATGAATTTCGGGAGGAGATACGATTCACGATCGCTGTATCGGTGAGTTAAATACCAGATCGGAACTGGTTTTTCTGGTACCCCCGGTCGGATTCGAACCGACACTGAAGCGAGTTTAAGTCGCCTGCCTCTGCCGTTGGGCTACGGGGGCGTCGCGTTGTCGCAGACATGGACGGCGTGTCTACGAGCCTAGCGGCGCCCGGGCCGGGAGGTCGTAGGGTGGGGGAGTGCTCGACCTCATCGCCGAACAGAGCCTCACCCCCGGAGACCGACGCGCCGACGTGCGCACCGGTCCGCCCTCGCGCCGCCCCTGGGAGGATCCGGCGAGATGGTGGCCGCGTCTGACGGACGCGGTCGCCGACCGCGCCGCCCCCGTCGGGGTGATCGACCTGGACGCCCTCCGGTACAACGCGATGGACATGGCGGTGCGGTCAGGCGGCCTTCCGATCCGGATCGCGACGAAGTCGGTGCGGGTCCGTGCGGTGATCGACGCCGCGCTGCGGCTTCCCGGCTATCGCGGTCTCCTCGCCTTCACCCTCGCCGAGGCGCTGTGGCTCGCCGAGGACCACGACGACATCGTGCTGGCCTATCCGACCGCCGACCGCGTGGGGCTTGCCCGACTGCTCGCCGACGAGCAGTCGGCCTCGCGCATCACGCTCATGATCGACGACGTCTCCCAGCTCGATCTCATCGATGCCGTCACGCCGCCGTCGCGGAGGCCGACGATCCGCGTCGCGATCGATGCGGACGCCTCGCTCCGCTCCGCGGCCCTCGGGCACATCGGCGTGCGGCGTTCATCGCTGTTCACACCGGAGGATGCGGCACGGTTCGCGCGGACCATCACCGAGCGCGAGGGCTTCCGGCTCGTGGGACTACAGATGTATGAGGCGCAGATCGCGGGGCAGGGCGACGCGACGGGCAGCGGCGATGCGCTGATCCGCGCCGTGCAGGCGCGCTCCAAGGAGGAGCTGCGGGCACGCAGGGCGGGGATCGCCGCGGCGATCGAGTCCCTCGTGCCGCTGGAGTTCGTTACCGGCGGCGGCACGGGCTCCCTCGAGTTCTCCGGATCCGATGCGGCTCTGACCGAGATCACGGCGGGGAGCGGGCTGCTCGCCGGTCATCTCTTCGACGGTTACCGCTCGTTCTCCCCGGCTCCGGCCGCCGCGATCGCCTTCGATGTCGTCCGGCGTCCGGCGTCCGACATCGCCACGGTCCTGGGCGGCGGGTGGATCGCCTCCGGGCCCGCCCTCGCCTCGCGTCAGCCGTTGGTCGTCTGGCCGCAGGGGCTGCGCACGATGCCGCGGGAGGCGGCGGGGGAGGTCCAGACCCCGTTGCGTGGCCCGGCCGCCTCCCGGCTGCGGGTGGGGGATCGGGTGTGGTTCCGTCATGCCAAGAGCGGGGAGCCCGCGGAGCGGATCGATCGATATCACCTCGTGGAGGGCGATCGGGTGATCGATGAGCTCCCCACCTATCGTGGCGAAGGGAAGACGTTCCTGTGACTCGACCTGGCGGAACCTGGCAGAACTGGGGACGGTCGGCGTCCGTGCGTCCGTTGCGCGTGGAGCGTCCGCGCAGTCCGGAGGGCGTGCAGCGCGCGGTGATCGCGGCGGCCAAGCAGGGACTGCGGGTCAAGGCGATCGGTGCGGGCCACAGTTTCACCGGCATCGCGGTGGCGCCCGACGTGCTCCTCGAGCTCGACGATCTTCAGGGACTCGTCCGGGTCGACGAGGAGCGGCGCCGCGCGACCCTTCTCGCGGGCACGCGCCTGCATCGGATCCCCGCTCTGCTCGCGCGTCACGGCCTGGCGATGGAGAACCTGGGCGACATCGACCGGCAGTCGATCTCCGGGGCGATCTCCACGGGGACCCACGGCACCGGCGCCCGGTTCGGCGGGATCGCGACCCAGGTCGCCGGCGTCACCCTGATCACCGCGACGGGGGAGTTCCTGCGGATCGACGAGGAGAACCAGCCCGAGCTGCTCCCCGCCGTGGCGCTGGGGCTCGGAGCGCTCGGCGTCATCGTGGAGGTGACGCTGCAGTGCGTTCCTGCCTTCGTCCTGCACGAGGTGGATCAGCCTGTTCCGTTGGAGGAGCTGCTGGGGGATCTGCACGAGCGGGCCGCCGCCGTTGACCACTTCGAGTTCTACTGGTTTCCGCACACCGACGTCGCGCTTACGAAGAGCTCGGAGCGTCTGCCCGAGTCCGCGGTTCGGCATCCGCTGCCCGCGGTGGGGAAGTGGGTGGACGAGACGCTCCTCTCCAACGGCGTGTATCGCGCGGTCTGCGCGGCCGGCACGGCGGTGCCGGCGATCATCCCGCCGTTCAGCCGCCTCGCGGTGCGCCTCACCGGCGATCGCGAGTACACGGACCTCTCGCACCGGGTGCTCACCCAGCGCCGCACGGTGCGATTCCGCGAGATGGAGTATGCGCTCCCGGCCGAGGCCGCCGTGCCGGCGTTCCGAGCCGTGCAGGAGCTCATCGCCCGGCGCCGCTGGCGCATCGAGTTCCCCGTCGAGGTCCGCTTCGCCGCGGCCGATGACCGCTGGCTCTCCACGGCGCACGGCCGGGACACCGCCTACATCGCCGTGCATCGGTACTGGCGACAGGATCCTCGCGAGTACTTCGACGCGGTGGAGCGGATCATGATCGAGCACGACGGGCGACCCCACTGGGGCAAGCTGCACAGCCTTGACCGGGAGCAGCTGGCGCTCCGGTATCCGCGCTTCGACGATTTCGTCGCCCTGCGCGACCAACTCGACCCCGAGCGCCGATTCGACAACCGCTACCTCTCCCGGGTCCTCGGCGACTGAACGCACGGCGAACACCGAGCGGGCCCGGCGGACTCAGGGGACGTACGGGGTCGGGGTCTAGGATGGGAAAAACGTGCTGAAGGGGGGCCGCCTTCCATGGAAGGGCTCGTTCCGGTTCTGATCATCGTCGGAGTGATCGTGCTGCTGGTGGTGATCGCCGGCATCTATCTCTGGGCGACGTACAACTCGCTGGTGCAACTCAACGTCCGTGTCGACGAGGCGTGGAGCGACATCACCGTTCAGCTCAAACGCCGTGCCGACCTGGTCCCGAATCTCATCGAGACGGTGAAGGGCTATGCCGCGCATGAGAAGGCCGTGTTCGAGAACGTCACCCGGGCCCGCGCCGAGACGCTCGCCGCGCAGGGGCCGGCCGATGCGGGTGTGGCCGAAGGACATCTCCAGCAGGCGCTGAAGAGCCTGTTCGCCGTCGCAGAGGCGTATCCGCAGCTTCAGGCGAGCCAGAACTTCCTCCAGATCCAGCACGCGCTGGTCGACACGGAGGACAAGATCCAGGCATCGCGCCGGTTCTACAACGGCGGCGTCCGTGAGCTGAACACGAAGATCAAGGTCTTCCCCAACAACCTCTTCGCACGGAACCTCGGCTTCGCCGAGCGGGAGTTCTTCGAGGTCATCGACGGTGCGGCGATCGCCGAGCCTCCCCGCGTCCAGTTCTGACGTCACCGCGTCCGATCCGGACGCGGCCCCGCGAACGGCCGGATCGGCTTTTGCCCGATCTGGCCGTTCGCGTTCTTGCTCTCCGTCGGGCAGCGGGGCCTCTGCGGTCCACGCTCAGCGGACTGCGAGAACGCTCAGCGCACCGCGAGAAGCAGACGGTCGTCGTCGAACCGGAGATCCCCGCGTACACCCCAGGAATCCGTGCGGTAGGTGGCGGCCGCAGGCGCGCCCGCGTGGTCGGCGCCGGTGACCGTGGCGACCAGCGCTCCGCCCGTCGCGGCGAAGGACGGCGGGTCGAGCGCGACCGTCGGCATCTTCTCGATCCGAAAGAGCACGCGGTCGATCGTCGCCAGGTCCGCGGCCCACGGCACGCGCATGCCGCAGTGCTCCGGGACGGCGGAGGCGGGCTCCGCGCACTGCCGGAGGCGGTCTTCCAGCCGGGCCTGAGCCTCGGCGGCGGCTCTTTCCGTGAGCGCGGGGGCGAGGGCGGCGTCGGCTTCCTCGCCCGGCAGGACAACGGCCTCCGCCGACCCGGTGACCAGCTCCATGGGCGCTGCACGGACCTCGTAGACCGCGGGGAGGAGCGGGAGGGGCCCGGCTCCGATCGGCGTGCCGCCGACGGCCGCCTCACCCCATGGGCGGGCCACGGTGAGCGTGCCCGTGATCGGCGATGAGGCGTGCCAGCGACCGTCCCGTTCGATCATCGCCACGATGGTGCGGTGCTCGGCGCCGTCGAGCCGGAACGAGACCGTCACTCGGGCCGTGTCCGCGTGCGGGTCGACGTCGGTCACCGTGGGATCGCTCACCGTGCCGAACGCCGAGGCGTAGGCGGTCGCCGCTGCCTCGTCGACCTCCAGCCCGCTGGCGCGGACGGCGGCGGGGTCGCCGGTCGCCAGTGCATGGAAATAGCCGAGCGCCGTCTCCTCGGGGCCGGGGGCCGGGCGTGCGAGCCACCACCAGACGCCTGCCGTGACGATCGCGGCGGCAGTGACGGCGCCCACCAGGAGGAGGACGCGGCGACGGGCTCTCATCCGAGCGCCTCCGCGGGCTCCTCCGTCGTGCGGTCGTGGTCGTGGCGGAGGACGCCGGGGAGAAGCGCCCGGAGCACTCCGGCGAGCTCGTCGGACGCATCGCCCCACCGCGAGACGGAGACCCGCTCCAGACCCTGCCAGCGGGCGGCGAGCAGGATCTCGCCGGCGATCCGCTCCGCGTCCTGCGCGGGCCGGGCCTGCGGCTCCCACCACGCCGACTGCACGCGCAGCGTGGACGCGGCGCGATCCGCCTTCAGATCGACCCGGGCGGCGATCCGGTCGCCGACGAGGACGGGGAGCGAGTAGTAGCCGTAGCGGCGTTTGGCCGCCGGCGTGTAGATCTCGATGCGGTAGTCCAGCTCGAAGGCGCGCAGCGCCCGATCGCGGAACCAGACGACGGGGTCGAACGGGGTGAGGAGCGCGGCGGCGTCGATGCGGCGGGGGAGGGCGGCGTCGACATGCATCCAGGCCGGGATCGGGCGCCCCGCGCGCTCCCAGCCACGGACGGCGACCGGGCGCACTTCACCGGAGTCCTCGAGGTCCTGGAGGGCGTCCAGCACGGCCCTGCGGTCCTTGATCCGGTAGTAGTCGGCGAGATCGGCAGCCGTCGCCACGCCGTGCGAACGGGCGGCGCGGCGGACGAGCTCGCGGACGGCGTCCGCCTGCGGCACGTCCCGCTCACGGACCGCATCGGGGATGACGTGCTCGGCGAGGGCGTACCGGCGTTCGAAGCCCGAGCGGCCGGCGATCGCGACGTCGCCCACCCGCCAGAGGTGCTCCAGCGCGTGCTTGACCTCGTCCCAGTCCCACCACTGCCCGCGGTTGCGGGGGGCGTCGCCGCGGATCTCCGCAGGACGGGACGGGCCGCGGGAGCGCAGCTCGTCCCGGACCCATTCCAGCGTCTCCGGCGGCCCGCCCTGCCAGACACCGCCGTGGCGGGCGCGGAACGCGTCCATCCGGAACTGCCAGAGCGTCCAGTCCTCCACCGGGACGAACGTGGCCTCGTGGGCCAGGTATTCGACGTAGCGGGAGGAGCGGTCGAGGAAAGCGCGGTCCAGGATCGCCGGATCGTAGGCGCCGAGGCGTGAGAAGAGCGGCATGTAGTGCGAGCGGGCGAACACGTTCACCGAGTCGATCTGCAGCACGCCCATGCGCGCCATCGCCGTGTGGACATGCCGGGTCTGCGGTCGCTCCGGTCGTCGCCGGGAGAATCCCTGCGCGCCGAGCGCGACGCGGCGTGCCTCGGCGGCGCTGAGAGTGTCGGTCACGGACGCCAGCGTACAAGCGGCCTCGGACATCGGCCGCCTCGCCCGCGCCGTACACTTGGCTGATGAGCGACGAGAGCCGTCCCCGTCTCCGCGACCTCCTGCAGAATCGGACCGTCTCGGGCGACCTCGAGCAGAAGCTGCCCTCCGGCCTGCGGATCGCCACGGCCTACGCCTGGCGCTTCCTCGTGATCGCCGCCGCGGTGGGCGTCTTCATCTGGCTGGTGATGCAGCTGAAGCTCCTGGTCATCCCGCTCCTCGTGGCGATCCTCGTCTCCGCACTGCTGTGGCCCGCGTTCGAGGCGATGCTGCGTCACCGCGTGCCGCGCTGGCTCGCCATCGTGATCTCCCTGGTCGGAACCCTTGCGATCGTGGTCGGTCTGCTCTGGCTCGCCGTCTGGCAGATCACGCAGCAATGGGGGGAGGTGCAGGCCAGGACCGGGCAGTCGATCGAGGACCTGCGCGTCTTCCTCATCGACGGGCCGTTCCATCTCTCGGCCGGGCAGATCGAGGAGTACGTCTCCCTGGGGCTGGCTCAGCTCCAGGAGCAGGCGCAGGCGCTCTGGTCCGGGGCGATGGCGATCGGGACCACGTTCGGCCACGTCCTGACCGGGGCGGTGCTCGCGCTGTTCATCCTGCTCTGCCTCCTCGCCGACGGTGCCGGCATCTGGCGATGGACCTCCCGCCTCTTCCCGCGCAAGGCGCGCCCCGCCGTCGACGCCGCCGCACGCAACGGTTGGGCAACCGTCGTGAACTATGCACGGACGCAGCTGCTCGTCGCCACCATCGACGCGATCGGCATCGGCCTCGGCGCCTTCCTCCTCGGTGTGCCGCTCGCGATCCCCGTCGCGGTGCTCGTGTTCCTCGGCTCGTTCGTCCCGATCGTCGGAGCGGTCGTCACCGGGGCGCTCGCGGTCTTCCTCGCGCTGGTCTACAACGGTCCGTGGATCGCGCTCTGGATGCTGCTGGTCGTGCTGGCCGTCCAGCAGCTGGAGGGGCACGTGCTGCAGCCGATCCTCATGGGCTCGGCCGTGAAGGTCCACCCCCTCGCCGTCGTCCTCGTCGTCGCGGGCGGCGCGATGATCGCCGGCATCCCCGGTGCGCTGTTCGCGGTGCCGCTGGCGGCGTTCATCAATGTCGCGGCGGTCACCATCAGCAGCGGCGCATGGCGCACCGGCGCCGACCCGAACGGGGACTACATCTGGAGCACCGTGCCGCGGGCACGGAGAGGAGCGAGACGATGACGACAGCCGATCCGATGCCGAGCCTTGCCGAGATCGAGGCCGCCGCGCGCGGTCTCGAGGGCGTGGTCACGCACACCCCTGCCCTGCCCTCGCGGGCGTTGGCGGATGCGATCGGCTCGCCGGTGCTGCTGAAGATGGAGAACCTGCAGCGCACCGGCTCGTTCAAGATCCGAGGCGCCGTGCACCGCCTCTCCCGGCTGACCGCGGAGGAGCGGGCACGGGGAGTGGTGGCCGCGTCCGCCGGCAACCACGCCCAGGGTGTCGCGCTGGCGGCGCAGGCGCTCGGGATCTCGGCGACCATCTTCATGCCGATCGGGGTCCCGGTTCCGAAACTGCTCGCCACACGCGGCTACGGCGCCGAGGTGGTGCTGGAGGGCGAGACGGTCGCGACGTCCCTGCGGCTCGCGGCCGAGTACGCCGAGCGGACCGGCGCCGTGCTCATCCATCCCTTCGATCACCGGGACGTCGTGGTGGGGCAGGGGACCCTCGGGCTGGAGATCATCGAGGACGTCCCCGACGTCGACACCGTGATCATGGGGATCGGCGGCGGCGGGCTCATCGCCGGGGTGTCTGCGGCGGTCAAGGCCGTCGCCGCGGCCCAGGGCCGGACGGTCCGCGTCATCGGCGTGCAGGCGGTGAACGCCGCGGCGATGCGGCCGTCGCTGGATGCCGGCGAGCCGGTGGAGATCCAGACCTCTCCCACCATCGCGGATGGGATCCTCGTGGCCAAGCCCGGTGACATTCCCTTCGGGATCGTCCGCGAGCTCGTCGACGAGGTCGTCACGGTGACCGATGACGACATTGCGCGGGCGCTGCTCGTGCTGCTGGAGCAGGCGAAGGTCGTGGTCGAGCCCGCCGGCGCCGTCGGCGTGGCCGCGCTCCTGGCCGGGAAGGTCACCGGCACGGGGACGACCGTGGCGGTGCTCTCGGGCGGGAACATCGATCCTCTGCTGCTGCAGCGGGTCGTGGCGCACGGGCTCGCCGCCTCCGGACGCTACCTCACGCTCCGGATCCCCCTGCCGGATCGTCCGGGTCAGCTCGCGCGCGTGTCCGAGCTCATCGCCAAGGCCGGGGCGAACGTCATCGAGGCCATGCACACCCGGCACGGGCACGGTCTGCAGATCAGCGAGGTGGTGCTGGAGCTGAGCGTCGAGACGCGCGGCCCCGAGCACTCCGAGCTGACGCTGGACACCCTCCGCGCCGCGGGCTTCGACCCGATCGTCGTCCCGGACTGATTCTCGTTCCCCCTCCGGGTCCGGCTCGGAGTCCGGCGGTTCGTCCGGGCACTGGGTTCGCCCCGCCGTGGCTACTTTTTTGCCCCGCCGTGGCAGTTTCTGTGGGTTGACGTGCCTGTCAACCCACCAGAACTGCCACGGCGGGGCAAAGTCGCGGCCGGGCGAATGCTGAGCGCGACGTCGAGGCGCGCGCGGCCGGGTCAGCCGGCGAAGGTCTCGACCTTGACGATCTCCACCGCGATCGATCGCCCGTTGGGGGCCTCGTAGGAGGTCTTCTCTCCCACCTTGAGGCCCTGGATGGCCGTCCCCAGCGGGCTCGCCTCGCTGTACACGTCGAGGTCCGTCCCCCCGGCGATCTCGCGGCTGCCGAGGAGGAAGACCTCCTCGCCGCCGGCGACGAGCGCCGTGACGACCGTGCCGGGCTCGACGACACCGCGGCTGGCCGGAGCCTCGCCGACCTTCGCCGTCTTCAGGAGCCCCTGGAGGGTGCGGATGCGCGCCTCCTGCTTGCCCTGCTCGTCCTTCGCGGCGTGGTAGCCGCCGTTCTCCTTCAGGTCGCCCTCTTCGCGGGCCGCTTCGATGCGCTTGGCGATCTCATCGCGGCCGACGGTGGACAGGTGCTCGAGCTCGGTGACGAGACGGTCGTACGCCTCCTGCGTGAGGAAGGGGACCTGTGCGTCGTTCGACACGGCGACACTCCTTTGGTCGAACCCCCGCGGCGGGAGCCGCGGGGGTATGGCAAAACGCCCCGGCACCGTGCCGGGGCGTCGTCGATCACATCGAGCCTATGCGACCCAGCAGGCGTTCACCAAACCCGTCGTCGCAAGGCCGAGCGTGGGAACGGTCTCCACGAACGCCCGCGAATGATCGGCCGAGGCGGGGTACTCGACGACCCGCCAGCCGACGATCCCGAACTCCTCGTCCTGTGCCTCGACGATGCAGTGGACCGTGCGATCGCGCGGTGCCGTGATCTGGAACGACACGGTCACCGTGTGCTCGTCGACGACCTCGTAGCCGGTGCCGGTGATGTCGACGGAGTCGGAGGAGGAGCGGACGGTGAGCCAGCCGGCGATGCCGATGACGACGGCCGCGACGATCCCGACGACGATCCACGGGAGGCGCCCACGAGGGGTGCGGCCATAGCGCTCGTCGAGCTGGGCGGGCGTCGTCACGGCGGGGGTCATCCGATCGTTAGGCTGGTGGTTCCAGGCTAACGCGTGATTCCGGGAAGGCGGACACATGATCGATGCGCTCCTTCGGGCGGCGGTCTCCCCGTCACCGACCCCGACCGTGGACCCGGAGCTGGTCACCCCCGGCCCGATCGGCTTCGGGATCATGGCCGTGCTGGTCGTGGGCGTGGTGCTGCTGATCTGGGACATGCAGCGCCGCATCCGCCGGGTGCGCTACCGCGAGGAGGTGCGTGCGGAGCTCGACGCCGAGGAACTGGCCGGCCGTGCCGCCGCTCCCGGCGACCCCGGCTCTCCTGCTCGCCCCGCACCGGACCCGGACGAGACCCCGGGCGCTCCTGGCGGAGTAGCCCCGAACCCTCCGCGTCGCTGACCAGGGTCGCCCTCGTCCGGCCTAGTCCATCCGGCTCCCGTCGCGAAATCGGCCGCGAGCGGACCGCTGAGGCGGCCGCTTTTGCGACGGGAACGCCGGGTGACGGCGCCAGGGCGACCGGCGTGGCGACGAAGGGGCGACGAGCGACCGGGGTCAGCCGGCGCTGCCGAGCGACGGCACGGCGGGGGAGATCGCGATCAGCAGGCATGCGGCCCAGTGGCACAGGAACGCCAGGACCGTGCAGACGTGGAAGATCTCGTGGAATCCGAAGTGACCGGGCCAGGGGTTCGGCCGCTTCAGCGCGTATACGATGGCCCCGCCGGTGTACAGCAGGCCGCCGACGATGACCAGGACCATCATCGCGACGTTCGCGTTCACCAGATCGACGATGTACATCACCGCGGCCCAGCCGAGCAGGATGTAGAGGGCGACGTAGAGCCAGCGCGGCGCGTTGATCCAGAGGACGCGGAACAGGATGCCCAGGATCGCACCGCTCCAGACCAGCACCAGCAGCAGCGCTCCCTTCTCCGGCGGGAGGGCGAGCGTTGCGATCGGCGTGTAGGTCCCCGCGATGAGCAGCAGGATGTTGGCGTGGTCGATGCGCTTGAGGATGCTCTTGACGCGCGGGCCCCAGTTGAAGCGGTGATAGACGGCCGAGTTGCCGAACAGCAGGAGGGACGTGGCCATGAACACCGCCGCGGCCCACTTCGCCGGGGTTCCGTTGGCGAGGACGATGAGGATCACCCCCGCCGCAATCGCAACGGGGAAGGTCCCGGCGTGGATCCAGCCGCGCCACGTGGGCTTGATCTCGACCTGCGCATCCTGCACGGCGGCGTCCAGCAGAGGGAGCTGAGGCACGTCAGGACCGGGGGATCGGGTGGCTCTGCTCATGCGCACACTCTAAGCCGTCCGGCATGCCGCGGGAGGCACATACGCCGCCTCGTGAGAAGTCCTGTTTCAAGGCATCCGGCGGGTTCGAGGCCATGCGCGATAGCGTAGGGGAGTGAGTGCACGGTCAGACCAGGGGAGCGGTCCGCTCTACCGGCTCTACATCCGCCGGCTGCGGCGCCGGATGGACCCCGCGACCATGCCCCACCATGTCGCGATGATGATCGACGGCAACCGGCGCTGGGCGCGGCAGCTCGGCTATGCGTCCGCCGCGCACGGGCATCGCGCGGGCGCCGCCAAGATGCACGAGTTCCTGGGCTGGTGCGACGATCTGGGGATCCGGGTGGTCTCGCTCTACCTCCTCTCCGCGGACAACATCCTCAAGCGCGATCAGGCGGAGCTCTCGGATCTGATCGAGATCATCGGGGAGCTAGCCGACGCCCTCTCGCACGAGGGCAACTGGCGGGTCAAGCACGTGGGCCGCTCGGAGGTCCTTCCGCAGCCCCTCGCCCGGGTGCTGGAGGACGCCGAGGCCCGGACGCGGGAGCACACCGGCCTGCACGTCAACCTCGCGGTCGGCTACGGGGGGCGCAACGAGATCGTCGACGCCGTGCGCAGCATCATCGCCGACCACGATGCATCGGGCGGGACGCTGGAGGATCTGGCCGCGCACCTGACGCCTGAGATGATCGGCGAGCACCTGTACACCGGAGGCCAGCCCGACCCCGACCTGGTGATCCGGACCAGCGGTGAGCAGCGGCTGAGCGACTTCCTGCTCTGGCAGAGCGCGCACAGCGAGTTCTACTTCGTCGAGGCGCTCGGCCCGGATCTCCGCGAGGTGGACTTCCTCCGGGCGATCCGCGACTTCGCCGATCGGGATCGCCGATTCGGCAAGTGAGCGGACCGGATCGGCGGTCGCATGTCACAATGACGCGGTGACCGCGATCCAGGACTACGCCGAGACCTTCACTGAGACGCCCGGATACCTGAACTGGGCGGCTTTCGGGCCGCTCTCGACCGCCGCCCGTGCGGCGACGGTCGCCGACAGTGCCCTGCTGTCCACCGGCCGACCCGCCGCGCTCGCCGCCGTGTGGGCGCGGGTGGACGAGGCCAGGGCGGGCCTTGCCGCGCTCCTCGGCGCGCAGGCGGACGACGTGACGCTGCAGGTGGCGTCCTCGCCCGGACTTCAGCACGCTCTCACCGGGCTGAGCGGGAAGGTCATGGCATCGACCGCGGAGTTCCCGAGCGTCA
The DNA here is from genome assembly GCF_031456305.1 of Microbacterium resistens. GTDB lineage: Bacteria > Actinomycetota > Actinomycetes > Actinomycetales > Microbacteriaceae > Microbacterium > Microbacterium resistens_A. Next base: position 198,237 of record NZ_JAVDUM010000001.1, on the reverse strand, counting down.
CGGTCACGATCGATCGCGCCGCGGCGGCCTCGCGCGGGACGCTGACGGCACGCTGGTTCTCCCCGCCCCGCACGCATGTCACCCCGGAGGCGGTGGCCGAGGCGCTCGATGCGGATGTCACCGCGCTCGTGGTGAGCCATGTGGACTTCCGCAGTGGATACCGCGCCGATCTCGCGGGACTCCGAGAGGTGCTGGGCCCGGATCGTCTCCTCATCGTCGATGCGGTGCAGTCGTTCGGGGTCGTGGAGGAGGACTACGCCGTCGCCGACGTCGTCGTCGGGCACGGGTACAAGTGGCTGCGCGCCGGCCGCGGCACCGGCTTCGCACGCTTCACCGCTGTCGCGCGCGAGCGGATCGTCCCGGTGCTGAGCGGTTTCACAGCGACGACCGCGCCGGGGTTCTTCGTCGATGAGATCCCGGACGCCGCCGCGAGCGGGCAGGCGTATGCGACCAGTTCTCCCGACCATCTCGCAGCGGGGCGCCTCTCGGCAGGGCTGGCCGAGATCCGCGCGGTGGGCGTCCGGTCCGTCGCCGACCGCCTCGCCGCGAACGTGGATGCCGTGATCGAGATCGCCGACCGGCATGGCGTGCCGGTCGTCTCGCCGCGCGAGCAGGAGCGGCGCGCCGGGATCGTGGTGCTCGAGCCCGAGGATCCTGCCGGCTTCGGCGCCGTCCTCGCCGATGCCGGCGTCACGGTGACCGTGCGGACTGGATCGGTACGCGTCGCCCCGCACGCGGGCACGGGCGCCGAGACGCTCGCGATGTTCGACGATGCGGTGGCCGCGGCGGCAAAGTTCACCCGCCGGTAACCGACTCGTCGCGTGTCGGAGCGTGCGGCCGACGCCTCGCGGACGTACCTTCGGGGCATCGGGCACGGTGCCCGGTCGGGTCGGCCTTCTGGATCGCGACTCGTGGCCCTGGCCGATTCGCCTATCACCGGGAAGAACCCGGGTCGGGAGAGGGTCGTGGCCGCACAGTTCACCAAGCAGGCAGCACACCGGAGCAGCACCCGCACCAGCACCGGAGGGACACCTGATCAGGACCTTCGGACGTACGTGCTGGACACGTCCGTGCTCCTGTCGGACCCCCAGGCGTTCTTCCGGTTCGCCGAGCACTCGATCGTCCTGCCCGTCGTGGTGATCGGGGAGCTGGAGGGCAAGCGCCACGATCCCGAGATCGGGTACTTCGCCCGTCAAGCGCTCCGTCACCTCGACGAGCTGCGCATCGAGCACGGGCGCCTCGACTTCCCGGTGCCGATCGGCGAGGGCGGGACGTTGCGGGTCGAGCTCAACAACACCGACCAGTCGGTGCTCCCGAGCGGGATCCGTCTGAACGACAACGACAGTCGCATCCTCGCCGTCGCGATGCACCTCGCGCAGGACGGCCAGGACGTCACGATCGTCTCGAAGGACCTCCCGATGCGGGTCAAGGCCGCATCTCTCGGTCTCAACGCGGAGGAGTACCTCGCGGAGCAGGCTGTGGACTCGGGGTGGACCGGCATCACCACCCTCGATCTGTCCGGCGATGAGATCAGCGATCTGTACGAGAGCGAGGTCGGCACGAGCCTGGACGCCATCGGCCTTCCCGTGAACGCCGGCCTCATCATCCGCTCCGAGCGCGGGGCGGCGCTCGGCCGGGTGACCGGGGACGGCGAGTTCGCGCTGGTCCGCGGAGACAGGGAGGTCTTCGGGCTGCACGGGCGATCGGCGGAGCAGCGGATCGCGATCGACCTCCTGCTCGATCCCGAGGTCGGAATCGTGTCCCTCGGCGGACGCGCGGGGACGGGCAAGTCCGCCCTCGCCCTCTGCGCGGGTCTGGAGGCGGTGCTGGAGCGGCAGCAACAGAAGAAGATCATCGTGTTCCGCCCGCTGTTCGCGGTGGGCGGCCAGGAGCTCGGCTACCTTCCCGGCGACCAGGGCGAGAAGATGAACCCCTGGGGGCAGGCGGTCTACGACACCCTCGGCTCGGTGGTCTCCGGCAACGTGATCGACGAGGTCCTGGAGCGCGGGATGCTCGAGGTCCTCCCGCTCACCCACATCCGCGGGCGGTCCCTGCACGACGCCTTCGTGATCGTGGACGAGGCGCAGTCGCTGGAGAGGAACGTCCTGCTGACGGTCCTCAGCCGCATGGGGCAGAACTCCCGGGTCGTGCTGACGCACGACGTCGGCCAGCGCGACAATCTCCGCGTCGGACGTCACGACGGCATCGCCAGCGTGATCGAGACCCTCAAGGGGCATGAGCTCTTCGGCCACGTGACCCTGCAGCGTTCGGAGCGTTCCGCGATCGCCGCCCTCGTCACGGAGCTCCTGGAGGGCGGCGAGCTCAGCTGATCCGGACGGGATGGCCACGGCCGGTCCGTTCCTTCCGGGCCGGTCCGGGCCGTCTCGATCCGGTCCGTCCTTCTCGGTTCTTCCGCGGTGCACCTGCACGACACTGTCACGGGTGCACGACCGGATCGCGTAGATGGTTGTGCACCCGTGACGAGGTCGTGCACCTGTCCGTGTGCATTGAGTTGTGCGCCCGCGGAGTGACGGGAACGCCGGCAGCCATGGTCGCGATCGGGATCGGCTCGGACATCAGACCCGGTCCTGGGCGCGGCCGAGGGCGGCGAGGACGGCGGAGCGCACCGACGGCCAGTCGTGGACGATCTGGGCGTAGTCGAAGCGGAGCGTCTCGTAGCCGAGACGGGATGACGCTGCGTCGCGGACGAGGTCCTTGTGGCGGTGGGAGTCGCCATCGTGGTTCTCCCGTCCATCCGCTTCGAGGATGAGACGGTCCTCGATCAAGAAGTCGACGCGTCCGACGCCATCGATCAGGACCTGACAGCGGACGCGGATGCCGAGGAGATGCAGCCGTAGCCGGAGCAGGGACTCGATGCCGCTGTCGGCGTCCGGTCTGGCGAGATCGACGAGCCAGCGTGCGCTCGCCGGCAGTGCCCGGCGGATCCTCGCCCGCGCCGTGGAAGAGAGCCGAGATTGACGCCACGCGGATTCGTAAGCGGCGAAGAAGGCCTCGTCGCCGGCGCATTCGAGGAGGTGGACGAGGGCGATCTCGATGGCGACGACACCGAAGCGGGTCGGTCCGTGGAAGAAGTGGCCGATGCATCGGCATCGCTCATGCGGATGGACCCGGCCGTTCCGGCCGAGCCAGACATGGAGCGGGCCATCGTCGAGAACCCAGATCCCGTGCGCGCGGAGAGCCGTGCCGCAGGTCAGCGCGCCGCCGTGCGCCGCAGCCGTCATCGCGTTCGGATCAGCGGATGGGACAGCGAAGACGCCCGGTCGGACTCGGAGGATCTCCCCGGCGTCCACGGCTCGCGCGAGTGCTCGACGCGAGGTGCCGAGCCGTTGCAGCGCGGAGCCGCGGGCGATCCCGCCGAGACCGTCCAGAAGCGTTGTGGGGTGGAGCATCCGACCAGGATGTCGCCCGATCGGATGCGGTGAGGCGCGCGCTGCGGAACCGGTGGAGAGCCTCGGCGCGGACGCGGCTTGTGGAGGACGTTCGTCCGTGCCCCGAGAGGCGTACACCTGCACGACTCGATCACGGATGCACGACCGAGTGGGGGACTTGGTCGTGCATCCGTGATCTGATCGTGCAGCCGTGACGACCCGAGCGGCCTTGAAGATCCGGAGGCGCCGGAAGCGCCCCGAAAGGCCCCCCGGGGATCAGGCCTCGGCGGCCGGCTCCTCCGGGGACTGGCGGCCGTTCTCCCGCTTCCGGCGTGCCAGCAGCGCGAGACCGGCGACGGCGAGGGCGCCGGCTCCGGCGAGGAGGCCCCCGACATCGCCGCCGCCACCGGTCGTCGCCAGCGGCCCGGAGGGCGAGATCGGCGAGGGGGTGGGGGCGGGGGTGCCGCCCGGCGTGGGCGTCGAAGTCGCGGACGGGGAGGGGGTCGGCGTCGGCGTGCTCGTCGGACCGGGCGTCGCAGTCGGACTGGGAGTCGGGGTAGGCGTCGGCGTCACGACGACGGTGGGCATCACCTGCACCACGGTGGGGCGGGGGATCGACGTGGTGCCGCCGCCCAGGCCCGCGAGCGGAGCCGGACGCATGGCGTCGGGGAACTGCGAGGTGGGAGCCTCGAAGGACCCGTCCTCACCCGGATGCTGGACCGCCACGAAGACATGCCACTCGTCGTCGTGGATCACCGGTCCGCAGGTCTCCGCCTCCCGCGGGACCGAGAGGAACTGCTCGACCTTCCCGCGGTCGGTGCCGTCCAGCGTCACACGGAACAGCCCGTCGTTGTAGCCGATGGTGCTGGGTGCCCCGTCGGTCGAGATCCACAGCGCTCCGGCCGAGTCGAACGCGAGGTTGTCGGGGCAGGAGATGGGCGAGACCTGATCGACGGGGAAGCCGGAGAAGTAGGCCGTCGGGTTCTGCGCCGGGTCGCCGGCGACGAGGAGCAGCGTCCAGGTGAAGGTCGTGGCGGTCTGGTCGCCGTCGTCCTCGGTGATCTCGACGATGTGGCCGTCCCGGTTCTTCGTGCGGGGGTTGGTCTCGTCCGGTGCCGCGTTGTCCCCCACACCGCGATTGGAGTTGTTCGTGCACGCGACGTAGACACGCCCCGTCGTGGGGTGCGGCTGGACGTCCTCGGGCCGGTCCATCTTGGTCGCGCCGGCGCGGTCGGCGGCGAGCCGCGTGTACACCAGCACCTCTTCGACCGACATGCCCTCGATCGCCGAGGCGCCGTTCACGACCAGCGGGAGCCATTCGCCCGTGCCGCCGAAGCCGCCGTCGGTCGGGACCGCTCCCGAGCCGTCGATCTCGGAGGCCGGCGAGTCCCCGGAGAAGCGTGCGACATAGAGGTCGCCGTTCTCGAGCAGGGTCATGTTGTGGCGGCGGTCGCCGTCGACGTAGGCGTCCCGGGAGACGAACTTGTAGAGGTAGTCGAAGCGCTCGTCGTCACCGGTGTACGCGACGACCTTGCCGTTCGCCGCCACGATGACGTTCGCCCCCTCGTGCTTGAGGCGCCCGAGCGACGTGTGCTTGCGGGGCGTCGACGTCGGGTCGGTCGGATCGATCTCGACGATCCAGCCGAAACGGTTGACCTCGTTCTCGTTCCCCGGGGTGCGCGCGTCGAAGCGCGGGTCGAGCTCCTCCCACCCGCGGGCGGTCGCCTTGTCCTGCAGACCGTAGCGGCGATCGCTCGCCGAGATCCCGCCGGAGCGGAAGTACCCGTTGAAGTTCTCCTCGCCGCTGAGGATCGTGCCCCATGGGGTCGTCCCGCCCGAGCAGTTCCCGAAGGTGCCGAGCGGAGTCGTCCCCGCGGGGTCGGCCGCGGTGCGCAGGAGCGCGCCTCCTGCCGCCGGACCCGTGAAGGAGTAGGGGGTGTCGTCCAGGTACCGGCGGTTGAGGGGTGCGCCGACGATCGGTGTCCACGGCGCGGTCTCGTTCGACCTGCTCAGCTCGACGACGCTCAGCCCGTGCGCCTTGAGCCCGACACGGCGCACCCGCTCGGTCTCGCTCGCGAGCTGAGCCGCCGGGAACATGATCCCCTCGTTCGTGTACTCGTGGTTGACGAAGAGGATGGCCGTCGTCGGCGAGGTGCGGATGACGTCGGTGTAGTCGACGTTGTAGCCGAACTGGCGGGCCTGGGCCTCCGGCGTCTGATTGGCGGGGTCGAAGGCGGGGCTGTCGGCGAAGAGCGGGTCGCCCCAGCGGATGATCGGCGTCCAGTCGAAGCCGTCCGGGACCGCGAACGTGTCGACGGTGTGGGCGACCGGGTCGATGGGGGTGAAGCCGAAGGCGCCGGTGCCGCCGACGGGCGCCATCGGCACGCCGGTCGCCGCCGCGGCGGCCTGTCCGCCGGAGAGAGACGGGGCGAGGACGATGGCCGCAGCGCCAACGGCCCCGAAGCCCAGCAGCGCACGCCGCGAGAGCTGGGCGTCCACGATGTCGCGGAAGTAGCCGTTGGAGGATTCGTTGCACACGCCCTGGGCGCAGGCGTTCCCGCACTTGAGGTGGCAGGTGACGGCACTGCGCTTGCCTTTGACGTGTTGTGCCATAGGCAACGAGGTGCGACCGATGTTGATGACCATGTGGGCTCCTGAGCACGAAGGACGACGTCGTTGGTCGAGCCGGAAGGGCCCGCCGTGCCAGCACAGCAACCCCGGGTGTCCGGAAGGTGACATCGAGCCGAAATCCGGATGACGGGTCCGACCGATGACGAGGTACGCGCGCCCCGCTGCACGACGGAGGGCCCGGGAGGACGAATCCTCCCGGGCCCTCCATGCGTGTCTCTCAGCCGGCGTGCGTCATCGAGAGCAGGTCGAGCTTCTGATCCAGCACCTCGAGGGTGATCTCGCCGCGCTCGACGTAGCCGAGGTCGATCACCGCGTCACGGACGGTGATGCCCTTCGCGACCGCGTGCTTGGCGATCTTCGCCGCGGCCTCGTAGCCGATGACCTTGTTCAGGGGTGTGACGATCGAGGGCGACATGCCGGCGAAGGCGGCGGCGCGCTCGACGTTGGCCTGCAGCCCGTCGACGGTCTTGTCGGCGAGGACCCGCACGGCGTTCGCGAGGAGGCGGATGGACTCCAGGAGCGCGGTGCCCATGACCGGGATGGCCACGTTGAGCTCGAAGGAGCCCGAGGCTCCGGCCCAGGCGACGGTCGCGTCGTTGCCGATGACGCGCGCGCAGACCATGAGGACGGCCTCAGGGACGACGGGGTTGACCTTGCCGGGCATGATCGAGGACCCGGGCTGGAGGTCGGGGATGTGCAGCTCCCCGAGGCCGGTGTTCGGGCCGGAGCCCATCCAGCGCAGGTCGTTGTTGATCTTGGTCAGGGACACCGCGATGGTGCGCAGCGCGCCGGACGCCTCGACGAGGCCGTCGCGGTTGGCCTGGGCCTCGAAGTGGTCCTTCGCCTCGGTGACCGGCAGCTCGGTCTCGGCGGCGAGCAGCGCGATGACCTTCTGCGGGAAGCCGAGCGGCGTGTTGATGCCGGTGCCGACCGCGGTGCCGCCCAGCGGGACCTCCGCGACGCGGGGGAGCGCGGCCTGGACGCGCTCGATGCCGAGGCGGATCTGGCGGGCGTAGCCGCCGAACTCCTGGCCGAGGGTGACGGGCGTCGCGTCCATGAGGTGCGTGCGTCCGGACTTGACCGCGTCCTTCCACAGCACGGCCTTCGCCTCGAGCGCGACCGCGAGGTGGTCCAGCGCCGGGATGAGGGTGTCGATGAGCGCCTGCGTGACGGCGATGTGCACCGAGGTCGGGAACACGTCGTTGGACGACTGTGAGGCGTTCACATGGTCGTTCGGATGCACGGTCGCCCCGAGGATGCGGGTCGCGAGGGTCGCCAGGACCTCGTTCATGTTCATGTTCGACGACGTGCCGGAACCGGTCTGGTAGGTGTCGACGGGGAACTGGCCGTCGTGCTTGCCGGCCGCCACCTCATCGGCGGCCTGCGCGATGGCGTCGGCGATGCCGCCGTCCAGCGTGCCCAGCTCCTTGTTCGCGAGGGCTGCGGCCTTCTTGATGCGGGCGAGCGCGGCGATCTGCGCGGACTCGAGCCCCTTCCCGGAGATCGGGAAGTTCTCCACCGCGCGCTGGGTCTGCGCGCCGTAGAGCGCGTTGACAGGCACCCGCACCTCGCCCATGGTGTCGTGTTCGATGCGGTACTCGATGTCGGTCACGGCTGTTCCTCCAGAGGTGACGGTAGCCGGCTATGAGGCCGGGGTGGCAAGGGCCGCGTCGTCGGCGAGGCCCACGGAGACGATGGGCACGGCCGTGCCCTCGGTGAGTCGGTAGTTGGCGCCGACGATGCCGAGGCGCCCTTCCGCGACGGCGGCGCTGATCAGCTCGGACGACTGCAGCACGTCGCCGACGGTGTTGCGCAGATGTTCGCGCCCGACGAGCTCGGCGTCGATGTCCTCGGGGCGCGATCCGCCGGCGGCGGCGAGGACCTTCCGCGCCGCCGGGACGATCGGCGCGATGAGCTTCCAGATGTGCGGGGGCAGGGGGGCGGCGTCGATCGCGGTGCCGTCGATCGCCGCGCGGACCGCGCCGCACTCGTCGTGCGCCAGGACCACGATGAGGGGGACGCCGAGGATCTCCACCGCGTACTCCAGGCTCGCCACGATCGACTCGCCGAGCACCTGGCCCGCGTTCCGCACGACGAAGAGGTCGCCCAGGCCCTTGTCGAAGATGATCTCGGCGGCCAGGCGCGAGTCGGAGCAGCCGAAGAGCGTCGCCATGGGCGCCTGGCCCTCGGCGAGCTCGTTCCGCTTCCCGACGTCCTGGTTCGGGTGGGCGGGGGAGCCGGCGACGAAGCGGCGGTTGCCGTCGAGCATCTGCTGCCAGGCCTCGTCGGGGGTCAGCCGGGATCGGTGCGGGATCATCGTGTCCCCTCGACCGCGTCCAGCTGGGGGGCGAGGCTCTCGGCCAGCCCCGCGGCGGTCTTCTCGCTCAGCGACCCGTAGATCAGTACGTAGTCGGGCCCTGCGGCCGTCCCCAGCGCGTAGGAGACGTTCGCCGAGTCGGCGGGGCGCGCGACCTTGTAGACGTCCCAGTCGCGTCCGGCGATCGAGACCGTGCCGTCCTTCGGGGTGCCCTTCAGGGGCGTCGCGGCCCAGGAGGCGCCGACGTCGACGGCCTGTGCGATGTGGGCGAATCCGCGGTCGTTGTCGCCGGTGGGGGCGATCGTGACGTCCCAGACGGTCACGGCGCCGCCGGTGAGCTCGGCGCGGTTGACCGCCCAGCCCTCCGGGACCTCGGGGAGGACGACCGGCCCGCCGATCGCGGTCTCGGCGTTCGCGGCGATGCCGGGGAGGTCGATCGGCGGCTTCGGAGCCGGCTCGCCGCGGGGGACGATGAGGACGATCACGATCACGACGGCCAGCGTCACCACGAGCGCGGCGATCAGGCTGCGGAAGTTCTGGCTGGAGCGGTAGGCCGCCGACGACGCCGCCTTGCGCTCAGCGGTCTCCGACGGGGTCTCCGGACGGCCGAGCTCGGCGACGACGGGTGCGGAGGGGCGGCTCACGATGCGGCCTCCTCGGCGACACCGCGCGCGGCGTCGAGGCGACGCTTGGCGCCGAGGAGCCATTCCTCGCACCGCAGGGCGAGCGCCTCGCCGCGCTCCCACAGCGCGAGGGACTGCTCCAGCGTCGGCGCTCCCTGCTCGAGCTCCGCGACGACCCGGACGAGCTCGTCCCTGGCCTCCTCGAAGGTGAGCGTCGCGGGATCGGCGGGACGGATCGCCCCGGGGCTCGCAGACTCCTCGCTCACGGTCACCCCACCATCCTAGCCGCGCACCCCCGACGTCCGATCCGAGCGGGCGGGCGATGATGTGCCGTCCGCCTGCTCGCCCGTCGCTTCCGCCGCGTCCATCGTGTCCGGGGCCGTCGGGGACTCCGGTATCTCGGGGATCTCGCCGTCGGAGATCGCGCGGATCGAGCCGCGGTCGACCGTGATCGTCAGAGGCGTCCCGTGCGGGGCGGCGGCCGCGTCGCGCAGGATGACCCCGCCGTCGAGGTGGGCGATCGCATAGCCCCGAGCCAGGGTGGCCGCCGGCGACAGGGCGCGCAGCGACGCGCGCAGCTCCACGGTGTGCCGCGTCCCGCGGTCGACGCCGCGGACCACGGCCTCGCGTCCTCGGGCGGCGAGCAGGTGGATCTCCTGGGCCCGGCGATCGATGAGCGGCTCGGGCGAGCGGAGCACGGGACGCGAGCGGAGCTGTTCCAGCTGGGCGATGTCGTGCGTGACGCGCTGCGAGACCCGTGTGGTCGCGCGGGAGCGCAGCTGCGCGATGAGCGCGCGCTGCTCGCCGACGTCCGGGACGACGCGCTTCGCCGCATCCGTCGGCGTGGAGGCACGCAGGTCGGCGACATCGTCGAGCAGCGGGTGGTCGTTCTCGTGCCCGATGGCGCTGACGACGGGCGTGGCGGCCGCGGCGACCGCACGCACGAGGCGCTCGTCGCTGAAGCCCAGGAGCGTCTGCGGGTCGCCGCCGCCGCGGGCGATGACGATCACGTCGACCTCGGGGTCGGCGTCGAGCGTCCGGAGCGCGGCGAGCGTCTCGGGGACGCAGCGCTCGCCCTGGACCGCCGCGTGGACCGTGCGGAACCGCACCTGCGGCCAGCGCAGCTCGGCGTTGCGGTGCACATCCTTCTCCGCATCGGAGTTCTCACCGGTGATGAGACCGATCACGTGGGGGAGGAACGGCAGTGGTCGTTTGCGAGCCGGGTCGAACAGACCCTCCTGGCGCAGCTGGGCGCGCAGGCGCTCCAGACGCTCCAGCTGGTCGCCGAGTCCGACGTGCTTGATGGTCGACACCGCGAAGCTGAAGTCGCCGGCCTTGACGAAGTAGTCCGCCTTCACCGCGGCGACCACGTGATCGCCCACGCCGAGGTCGGAGGGGATCCGCGCGCGGACGCTCGACCAGATCCGGATCGAGATCTGCGCGTCCGAGCGGGTGTCCTTGAGCCGTGCGAACACGTTGCCGCCGCGGAGGTTCCAGGAGGTGATCTCGCCCTCGACCCACACGGTGTTCCACCGGGCGATGAAGTCGCGGATGGTGGCGTTCAGCCGCGCGACGGAGGTGGGCGCCTCCGAGGTGGAGTCGCGGGGCGCGACGGAGTCGGCGGGCGGCGCCTCCCCCGGCACATGCGCAGGCTCGAAAGAGGTCATCCCCAGCTCCTCCCCGGTACCGCGCCGGTAGACTCGGCGTGTGATGTCGACTGCTGTTTCGCTGCCCGTGCCGCAGGTGCCCCGTGCGCGCCGGTCCGAGGTGCGGGAGCGCCTTCAGGATAACCCGGTGGACGGACACAAGCGGGTGCTGCTGGCAGCTCCCCGAGGATACTGCGCGGGCGTGGACCGTGCGGTCATCGCCGTCGAGAAGGCGCTCCAGCGGTTCGGGGCGCCCGTGTACGTGCGCAAGCAGATCGTCCACAACATCCACGTCGTCACCGAGCTCGAGGCCCAGGGGGCGATCTTCGTCGAGGAGGTCGACGAGGTGCCCGAGGGCGCCCATGTCGTCTTCAGCGCGCACGGCGTCTCGCCGGCCGTCGTGTCCGCGGCCTCGGACCGGGGGCTCCACGCGATCGATGCGACGTGCCCGCTGGTGACCAAGGTGCACCGCGAGGCCGTCCGATTCGCCCGTGACGACTACGAGATCCTGCTCATCGGCCACGAGGGCCACGAAGAGGTCGAGGGGACGGCGGGCGAGGCGCCCGACAACGTCACCATCGTCAACTCGCCGGATGAGGCGGACGTCGTCGAGGTCAAGGACCCCTCGAAGGTGGTCTGGCTCTCGCAGACGACCCTCTCGGTGGACGAGACCATGGAGACCGTGAACCGGCTGCGCGTGCGGTTCCCCGAGCTGCACGATCCGCCGTCGGACGACATCTGCTACGCCACGCAGAACCGTCAGGTCGCGATCAAGAAGGTCGCGAGGGACGCGGAGCTCGTGATCGTGGTGGGCTCCGCCAACTCCTCCAACAGCGTTCGCCTGGTGGAGGTCGCGCTCGAGCACGGCGCCACCGCCGCCTATCGCGTGGACTATGCGGACGAGGTGCGCCAGGAGTGGCTGGACGGGGTCTCCACCGTCGGCGTCACCAGCGGCGCATCGGTGCCGGAGGTGCTGGTCGAGGAAGTGCTGGAGGCGCTCGCCGAGGCCGGCTACGGGGACGTCGAGGAGGTGCGCACCGCGGAGGAGGACCTCATGTTCTCCCTGCCGAAGGAGCTGCGACAGGACAACGCGGGACAGCGCGACGCGCGCGCTCTCGGCGGACGGGTCGGTCGCTGACCGTGACGGACGCCCGGCCGCAGTTCGGCGAGTACGCGACGCCCGAGGAGCAGGACCGACGCGCGGGACGCGATCTGGTCACCCCGCCGCCCGCGGGCGTGGTCGCTGCGGCGACCGAGCCCGCGATCGCGGCTCCGCAGGCCGGGGCTGCGGCTGAGGTCGCGGACCGCGGGAGGAACCGCCCCATCGGGCGTGCCGTCACGCTCGCGCTCCTCGCCTACGGCCTGGTCAACGTGATCATGACGGTGGTCGCCTACGGCGACGTCCCGCGCCTCATGAACCAGAGCATGAAGCTGATCGGCGTCGAGGGGGAGTTCACGAACTTCGAGGCGGGGAAGACGTGGGGCATGATCGCGTCGATCGTCCTCATCCTCGGCTGGACCGTGACCGCCGCCCTATCGGTGCTGCAGCTGCGTCGTCGGCGCTCGACCTGGTGGATCCCACTGGTCGGCGCGGTCGTCACGACGATCGCCGCCTCCCTCTGCCTCAGCGTGCCGATGTTCGCCGATCCCGCCTTCATCGCCTACATGGACACCGTTCGCGGCGGCTGACGCCCCGGACCCGGGCTCAACGCCTTGACTCGCGCCGCTCTCGGCTCGCGCTGCTTGTCTCTGCGCGCGCGGCGGAGACCTGCGCAGCGTACGCAGGAAACGGCAGCGCGACGTCGGAGCGGGGAGGACGGTTAGGGTGATATCCATGCCCCGACTCCTCGCCGTCTGCGTCGTGCATCAGCTCCTCCCGGATGCGGGGACGGTCGGGACGACGGCGATCGACAAGAGACCCGTTGACGGTCCGGTGAAGGTCGGCCGGTACGGGGCGTACGCCGACGTCCAGGCCGACCGCAAGCACCACGGCGGGCTGGAGAAGGCGCTCTACGCCTACGCGCAGGAGGACGCGGACTGGTGGGGTGCGGAGCTCGGGCACGAGATCGCGCCCGGCGTGTTCGGCGAGAACCTCCGGACCGAGGGCATCGACGTCAACGCCGCCCGCATCGGTGAGGTCTGGCGGATCGGGGAGGGGCCGAGGGCGGTCGAGGTCGAGGTGACCATGCCCCGGACGCCATGTCAGACGTTCGCGCGCCGCATGGGCGAGCACGTGGCGGAGGAGGCCGCGGACGGATGGGTGCGCCGCTTCTCCGATGCCCGCCGTCTCGGTCCCTACTTGCGGGTCCTCCGGACCGGACGTGTCTCGGCGGGCGACCCGATCGAGGTCCTGCTGCGCCCCGAAGGCCCGACGATCCTGGACATCTACCGCGGGGCCTGAGCCGAAGGCCCGAACTGCGTCTCTGAGTGGAGATTCTGAGCGGAGACTCTGAACTGCGACTCTGAGCGGAGACGACGATGCCCCGATCCGTCCGGACCGGGGCATCGTCTCGTAGGCCTCAGCTCTGGGAGGTGCCGAACGATCCGAGCTGGCGGGTCGACTCGGTCACGCGCGCGGCCATGGCCGTCTCGGCGACCTTGCCCCAGGCGCGCGGGTCGTAGACCTTCTTGTTGCCGACCTCGCCGTCGACCTTCAGCACGCCGTCGTAGTTGGCGAACATGTAGCCGGCGATCGACCGGGTGAAGGCGTACTGCGTGTCGGTGTCGATGTTCATCTTCACGACGCCGTTGGCGACCGCGAGCGCGATCTCCTCGTCGGTCGAGCCGGAGCCGCCGTGGAAGACGAGGTCGAGCGGCTTCGGGCCGGTGCCGTACTTCGCCGCGACCTGCTGCTGGATGTCGCCGAGCAGCTCGGGGCGGAGCTTGACGTTGCCCGGCTTGTAGACGCCGTGCACGTTTCCGAAGGTGAGCGCGGCGATGTAGCGGCCCTGCTCACCGAGGCCCAGCGCCTGCACGGCCTGATCGACGTCGGCGAAGGTCGTGTAGAGCGCGTCGTTCGAGCCCTCGTGGCGCACGCCGTCCTCCTCGCCGCCGACGACGCCGATCTCGACCTCGAGGATGGCGTTGATGTTCTTCATGCGGGGGAGGAGATCCTTGGCGATCTCGATGTTCTCGGCGAGGGGAACGGCCGAGCCGTCCCACATGTGCGACTGGAAGATCGGGTTGCGTCCGGCCCTGACCTCCTCCTCGGAGGCGGCGATCAGCGGCTCGACGAAGCCGGCGAGGGCATCCTTCGGGCAGTGGTCGGTGTGCAGCGCGACGGTGACCGGGTAGGACTTGGCGACCTCGGTGGCGTACTTCGCGAAGGCGAGGGCTCCGGTGGCGCGGGCCTTGACGGTCTGGCCGGCGAAGTAGTCCGCACCGCCGGTCGTGACCTGGATGATGCCGTCGGAGCCGGCCTCGGTCAGGCCCTGCAGCACGGCGTGGATCGTCTGCGAGCTGGAGACGTTGAACGCGGGGTAGGCGAAACCGCCGGCCTTCGCGCGATCGAGCATCTCGGCGTACTGATCCGGGGTGGCAACGGGCATGGCATCTCCTGTGCTGAGCGACGGGGTTCAGAGCCACTCTATCGCCGTGTGTTCCGGGATTCTGATCGCCGATCCGGTCGTGACGACGGGCAGATCTTCGATCCTGGCAAGAAGCGCGCATCTTTCGATGAACGGACGTGCAAATCCGTGAATCCCTGAACGCCTGACTCCTATGCTGAGCCTCATGGTGAGCCTCACTGCCGATCTCAGTCCACTCCGCCCCGACCGCAACCTTGCGTTGGAGCTCGTCCGCGCGACGGAGGCGGCGGCCATCCGCGCTGTCCCCTTCATCGGACGCGGCGCCAAGGAGGCGGCCGACGGAGCCGCCGTGGACGCGATGCGCGCCTTCCTCGGGACCGTCGACTTCGACGGAGAGGTCGTGATCGGCGAAGGGGAGAAGGACAACGCCCCGATGCTCTTCAACAGCGAGCGCGTCGGCACGGGGCAGGGCCCCGCCTGCGACATCGCCGTGGACCCGATCGACGGTACGTCGCTGACTGCGGCCGGGCGCCAGAACGCGCTCTCGGTCATCGCCGTCTCCGACCGCGGGACGATGCTGGACGCGTCGAGCGTCTTCTACATGGACAAGCTGGTCACCGGACCCGCCGGTGTCGGCGTCGTCGACATCCGTCTGCCGATCGCCGAGAACATCCGACTCCTTGCCGGAGCGCTCGACAAGCCGGTGGAGGAGATCGTCGTCTCGGTGCTGAACCGTCCGCGCCACGACGATCTCATCCGGCAGATCCGCGAGGCGGGCGCCGGCACCCGACTGATGTCGGACGGTGACGTCGCCGGCGGCATCAACGCCGCGCGGCACGGGGCGCGCACGGACATGTGCGTCGGTGTCGGCGGCAGCCCGGAGGGGATCGTGACGGCCTGTGCGATCAAGGCTCTCGGGGGTCACATCCAGGGCCGCCTCTGGCCGCGCGACGACGAGGAGCGTCAGCGCGGGATCGACGCGGGCCTTGACATGGACAAGGTCTACGAGGCCGATGACCTCGTGCGGGGCAACAACACGATCTTCGTCGCCACCGGTGTCACCGACGGGCAGCTCGTCGCGGGGGTCCGGCGGGAGGGCGAGTACCTCTACACCGAGAGCGTCGTCCTCCGCAGCGCCTCCGGAACGCTCCGGAGGATCGCATCCGAGCACCTCGTCTCGAAGTGGCTCTGACGCCTCAGATTCTGATGCCTCACGTCTGACGCCTCACGACGGCGATATCGGTTCCCTGATCGGCTTCTGATCAGGGGATCGTTACCGACCCGGTACCGCGATATCGAGCTGCATCCGCATGGATCGGCCGATGCCTGGCACAATGGAACCCGTCCGTAGCGCACCGGCACTGGCTGGCGCCGGACAGTGAGAAGGGCGGGCGGATGGCTTCCGAGAACGTGTACCGGCACACGACGGTCACCGACACCGGCACCGTCACCGTCATCGAGATGGATCCGTCCCGTCGCACCGACGTGCTGTTCCGTGTGCGCCGCGAAGAGGGTCATGAGATCAGCGCGTGGTGGATGATCGGTGCCTTCGTGGCCTTCTCCGGCGCGGTGATCGCGATGCTCAGCTTCGTTCCCGGGGGCGCGTGACCTCCTCTCCCTCCGAGGGGTCGATCTTCCTGTCCACCGGCTGATCGTCTCCGTCTCTCGGCGCGACGTCATCAAGAGAAACCCCCGCCGGTGTTGAGATCCACGCACCATCCGCATCGACGGGAGCCTCGGCGGCGATCCGCGCACGCACCTCGCCGAGCTCGGCGGTGATCCTCCCCGAATCGTCGAGGTCGGGCTCGGTCGTGAGCTCCTCCGCGGTGAAGCGACGTGTCCCCTCGGTGATCGTCGCCGGTGAGTCGAGCGAGGACGGATCGATCCCGGGGAATCGGCGGGCGGTCACCAGCACGCGGTTCTCCAGGGATCCGGCGAACCGGTTGTAGCTCTCCACGGTGCGTTCGAGGGCTCGGCGGAGGTCATCGGCGTGGTGGGCGAGCACTCCGAGCCGGTCGTAGAGCTGCGTGCCGAGGGTGAGCAGGGACTGCGCCTCGGCGGAGACCTCCTGTTGCGTCCAGGTGTAGGCCACGGTCTTGAGCACCGCCCAGAGGTTCACGGGGGAGGCGAGCGCGATCTTCTTCCCGAAAGCGTGATCGAGGAGGGAGGGGTCCTCGTCGATCGCCGTGGCGAGTAGCGACTCGCTGGGCAGGAAGCAGATGACGAACTCCGGCCCGGCGTCGAGCCCCGCCCAGTAGGCCTTCTTCGCGAGTGCATCGACGTGTGCCCGGACCGCCTTGACGTGCTGCTGCATGAGCGTCCGGCGTCGGGCCTCGTCCGTGGCGCCGAGCGCACTCGCCTCCAGATAGGCGTCGAGCGGAACCTTCGCATCGACCGCGATCGACGCGCCGCCGGCCAGCCGGATCACCATGTCGGGGCGGCCCCTGCCATTGTCCGAGGAGATGGTGGTCTGCAGGTCGAAGTCGATGTGCCGGGTGAGTCCGGCGGCCTCCACCACACGACGCAGCTGCGTCTCGCCCCATACGCCGCGCGTCGCAGTGGAGCGCAGGGCACCGGCCAGCGCCTCGGTCGTCGCGCGCAGCGCCTCATCCGACTCGTGCGCCCTGCGGAGCTGCTCGCTCAAGGCCCCGAACTGGGCATGCCTGTCCTGTTCCAGGTCCGAGACCTTCCGCTGCATGAGGTGCAGTGTCTCGCGCACCGGCGCGAGTGCGGTCAGCACCGCGTTCTGCTGCTGCGAGCGCTCGGCGGCGGCGCGCTGTTCGGTTCGCGAGTGCTCCACCGCGTCGCGGTAGAGGTCGTACTGGCGGTCGCGGTCGTCACGCAGGGCCGCGGCTTCGGCCGTGGCACGGGCGACCTCGGCGGCCGCGCGGGAACGGGCGACGACCCAGCCTGCACCCGCGCCGGCGATCAGCGCGAGAAGGGCGATGGCGAAGACGAGCGGGGCTTCCATGCGTCCATCGTGGTGGGGGCCACCGACATTCGACCGGTGTCGTCCGATCCGTCGGCTCCCGTCGCGAAAACGGCCGTCTCAGCGGCCCAGGAGCGGCAGATTTCGCGACCGGAAGGTCTGGAAAGACCGGAAGACCTGGAAAGGCGCGCAGCCCGGTCAGGGCAGCGCGCGGTTAGGCGCGGGCGGCGTACTCGTCCAGGACAGCGCGCATGGCGGGCTGGCCGAACTGGTCCGCGATCTGCGCTGCCGGATGGCCTCCGGCATTCTGGTCGGCGCCGGCGTCGAGGAGCATCCGGAGCAGGGGCTCGTTGCGACGGAAGACCGCACAGGCCACCGCCGTCTGTCCATGGGAGTTGACCGCGTCGGTATCGGCTCCGCGCGCCAGGAGGTCTGCGACCACGTCGACGCGCTCGGCGTAGGCGGCGACGATCAGCAGGGTGTCTCCACGGGGGTTGCGGAGGTCGATGGGGACGCCGGCGTCGATCATCTCGCCGAGGGGACCGACCCGCCCGTCGCGGGCCAGATCGAAAGTGCCCTCGATCACCTCGAGGCTGAGGCCGGAGTCACCGGGCTGCTGTTCGGTCATCCGTCCATTGTCGCGGTCCGCAGCAGGGAAGCGACTGAGGAGAAGGCGGAGGGGGAACGACCGGGAAGGATCAGGCGACGGCGCGTGCAGGAGCGCCAGCGGAGACGGTGGCCGCCGTCGCGGGAGCGGTGATCCGCACGCCGAGGGCGTCGGCCAGCGCGTCAACGGACTCGGCGCCGAGGCGCCTGCCCGCGTCGATCACGATCTGCGCGCAGGCGCGGGCGTCGGCCAGGGCGTCATGGTGCGGGAAGTCGCCGAAACCGGCGGCTGCGGCGGCGACGGGCAGACGATAGGAGTCGAGGTCGTAGACCTTCCGTGCCACGTGCAGGCTGCACAGCGAGCGGTAAGGAGGAGCCGTGTCGCCGGTCGCCTCGCACGCGCGGCGCAGCACGTTCAGGTCGAAGCCCGCGTTGTGGGCCACGAGCACATCGGCGCCGGCGAAGCCGCACAGACGGTCCAGCTGCTCGCTCCAGCTCGCGGCATCGGCCACCTGGTGCGGACGGATCCCGTGGATGCGGACGTTCCACTCCTGGAACTCGTCGTGCCCCGCCGGCGGTCGGATGAGCCATCCGGCGGTGGCGACGACCTCGCCGCCGCGGACGCGCACGAGACCGACCGAGCAGGCGGAGGCCGGGCTGGAGTTCGCGGTCTCGAAGTCGATCGCAGTGAAGTCCAGGGGCACGGATCCACCATCGCCCGGCCCGGCTTCCCGTCGCTCCAGGCGCGCCGAGAAATGTCGGGAAGCGCGAGCGTAGGCTGGCGCCATGAGCGTGGAACGGGCGACGAGTTTCGGGGCGGCGACGGGAAGCTACGACGTGGGGAGACCCGAGTATCCGCAGGACGCCGTCGACTGGCTGCTCGATGGGCTGCCCGAAGGAGCGCGCCATGTGGCGGACGTCGGCGCGGGGACCGGGAAGCTCACCCGTGCGCTCCTCGCGACGGGTGCGGACGTCATCGCGGTGGATCCGGATTCGGAGATGCTCGCGGCGCTGCGGCGGAACCTCCCCGACGTGCCGACGAGCGTGGGCACCGCTGAGCGCCTCCCGCTCGACGACGCGAGCGTGGATGCGGTGGTTCTCGGGCAGGCCTGGCACTGGGTCGAGCCGATCGCGGCCTCGGCGGAGATCGGCCGCGTGGTGCGTCCTGGAGGAACGCTCGGCGCCATCTGGAACGTCCGCGACGATCGTGTCGACTGGGTGCAGAGGCTGACCGCGATCATGCACGGCAGCCCCGCGGAGCAGATGGTCGCCTATGGCGGTCCCCGGTTCGCTGAGCCCTTCGGTGAGATGCAGACGCGGCGCTGGGAATGGAGCCGTGAGATGACCCGGGAGCAACTGCACGAGATGGCTCGCTCCCGGAGCGCCGTGATCACCGCGAGCGCAGAGGAGAAGGAGCGGATCGAGCGGGAGATGGACGCGCTCTTCGACGACCTCGGGCTCGCTCCCGGCCGAACGATCGCCATGCCCTATGTCACTGCGGCCTTCCGGGCCACGCGAGACTGAGCGCTCGCCGGAGTCGCGGACCCGGCCGCGCCGGTAGACTCCTACCCCGTGGCTCTCACCATCGGAATCGTAGGACTGCCCAACGTCGGCAAGTCCACCCTCTTCAACGCCCTCACCAAGAACGACGTGCTCGCGGCGAACTATCCGTTCGCGACGATCGAGCCGAACGTCGGCGTTGTGAACCTGCCCGACCCACGGCTCGAGACCCTCGCAGGGATCTTCGGCAGCGAGCGGATCCTGCCGGCGACGGTGTCGTTCGTCGACATCGCCGGCATCGTCCGCGGCGCGAGCGAGGGGGAGGGGCTGGGCAACCAGTTCCTCGCGAACATCCGCGAGGCCGACGCGATCGCACAGGTGGTGCGCGGTTTCGCCGATGACGACGTCGTGCACGTCGAGGGCGCGGTGGACCCGGCCTCGGACATGGAGACCATCAACGCCGAGCTCATGCTCGCCGACCTCCAGACGCTGGAGAAGGCGGTTCCCCGTTACGAGAAGGAGGTGCGGGGCAAGAAGCTTGACCCGTCCGTCCTGGAGGCGGCCAAGGCCGCGCAGGACGCGCTCGAGCGCGGACAGCTCCTCTCGACCGCGGGCTTCGACATCGCGCCGATCCGCGAGCTGGGCCTCCTCACCGCCAAGCCGGTGATCTTCGTCTTCAACGTGGACGAGGGCGTTCTCACCGACGCCGCCCGCACGGCGGAGCTCGCGGCTCTCGTCGCTCCGGCGAAGGCGATCTTCCTCGACGCCAAGATCGAGTCCGAGCTCATCGACCTCGATCCCGAGGATGCCGCGGAGCTGCTGGCCTCGACCGGCCAGGAGGAGTCGGGCCTGGATCAGCTCGCCCGCATCGGCTTCGACACCCTCGGGCTGCAGACCTATCTCACCGCCGGTCCCAAGGAAGCCCGTGCCTGGACGATCGGCAAGGGCTGGAAGGCCCCGCAGGCCGCCGGCGTCATCCACACCGACTTCGAGAAGGGCTTCATCAAGGCGGAGGTCGTCTCCTTCGACGACCTCGTCGAGACCGGCTCCGTGGTCGAGGCCCGCGCGAAGGGCAAGGCCCGCCTGGAGGGCAAGGACTACGTGATGCGCGACGGCGACGTGGTGGAGTTTAGGTTCAATAACTGATTTGGCTCCTGACCAGGACTTTAGTGATCTTCTTACTGGTTGAGTTCTGATTCAACATCACGGCGACGCCGTATCGCCGAAGAGGATCCAGCAGGTGCTGTCGCGGTCGCCATGGCGAAATCCGTGTGCCCAGTACCAGCGTTGTTCCGCAGTGCGGACTGTCCACGGATGTCGGCGCTTGATGGCACCGTGAGCGCATGACGTCACACGGAGAAGGTACTGAACCCCGGTGGGTAGCGGCCAAGGGTGTGCTCGTTCACCGCTGCGTCCTGGCTGCGGCCGGGAAATGGCTCACGATCGAGAAGGCGCTACAGACGACCGCGTTCTGTGGTGTCGATGAGTCCGTATTCGTCGCCGAGGCGCGGTGGATGGCCCGACGGCTGACCGATGCGATCACGACTGAGGACGAGGAGCTCGGGTGGGCGCTCATCGACGCGGGCGGCCCGTACTGGAACGCGGCGTACGAGGACGCCGTGAGATTCTCGGACGTGCAGCGCGACCGAATCCTGGACGGGCTCGAGGAGTTGGTCGTCCGCATCGCGCGCGCGATCCTCGACGAAGCGAAGCGGGACGGCTGGGTCGCCATCCTGTCGGAGGTCGCCGATCCGTACGCGATGCTCTCAGCTCGGACGCCCAAGGAGCAGCGGGCCGCACGCTCGCGCGTCGACCTGCTCGTGCACCGGGGGCACGATCGGATCGCGCTCGTCGTGGACCTCAAGACTGGATGCCGACTGCCCGACGTCGACGCACTCGCCGATGAGGTCGCGGACAACTACGGGCACCATGTGTCCAACGCCATCGACGACGAGGTCGAATGCCGGGTGCTCGGCGCGTCGTTCACGGGTGCGCTCAGGTGGAGCGACTTCGTCGTCGTCGATACGCCAACGCAGACATCGGCGGTCTGACAACGGCCGTCCGCGCATCATCACGACGGCCGGCGCGCTGGGCAGGTCACAGGCAGCCCGTGATTCCGCGCTCCCGCAGCATGTCGCGGACACCGTCGTGCTAATCGAGCACACGGGCGCGCGCGAGTAGATCCTCGAATCGGTCGGCAACCGATGGATCCTGCTCATTGACCGGGATGGTGAGTAGCCTCACGTGTGTGCCGCTTCGCGGCCGCATGGCTCGTTCATGTTTCAGCCGCACACGAACTTCGAGGTAGCCGCGCTTCGATGAAGATGCGATCCGAATCGGCCTCGATCAGTCGCGCAAGATCGTCGGGCGGGTAGTCGCAAGCGGTTGACCCAGTTGCGCGCTCTCGTGTTGAGGACGCACTCATGACCGTGTTAAGTGACGCGTGACGCGACACTGTCTCCCTGCGGGCGAGGCCCACCAGGCGTCCCCGGCGCCCGCCAACGTCGCCGAAGATTGAGGGAAGCACGATGGGAACCTTCTAGCGTGGGAGTGTCGGAAGCACGCGCTATGGTCGCCGAGTGAACTTCCCGACAGTGAATCAGAAGGATGGACCTCTCACGGGCCACGTCCGCAAGGGGCGCGTTTTCAAACCGCCGCTGATGGCGACCGGCGTGATGAACATCGGCAACTGGATCAAGGACGACTTTCCGGACCTGCTGTGGCCGGCACTCATCCTCGCCGACCGTGGCGAGGATGGCATCCGCGACATGGTCCGCTGGCAGAAGGCTGTTCAGGACCGTCTCTCTGGGCACAGTGAGAACGAGTGGATCGCAGAGCGTCTCGACGGACGCCTCACCTCGCTGGACGACCTTGCGAAGAGGTTCCCGAGTGCTGAGACAGTCGTCGTTCAGGAGGCGCGACGACGCGGCCTGCTTGCGGAGCGTGTGGCTCGAGTCCTGGCGTCGTACCCGCATATGCCTGCTCAGTGGATCACAGGCGGACTGGAGTTAAAGGCTCCCGACGTGGAAGACCTGGAACTGGTTCGCGACGCATTGCTCGGTGCCGTCGGGAACGATCACCACGAAGCGCTCATAAAGTGCTTGCGGATCTGGAGTATCGTCCAGGCCGGGACGTTCCGCTCCAGCGCCGAGACGATTGACTTGCTTAAGGACTACCCTGGCAACCTCGGCAAGCGGGCGGAGGCCGACACTGCCGTTCGAGCAATGTGGGGCGCCCACAGGGGTCTGATAGAACACGAAGACCCGAACTGCTTTGATGCTGCAACCGACTGGGCTCGAATGTTCTGGGGAGCTAACTCGATGACTTCGGGGTGCATCCGGGATCGGGACCTTGACTCGTCGAACGGTACCCCCAAGGACTCGGCAGAGGCGGCCGAGCAGGATACTGCGGAGGACGACGTTGAGATCGCGCCAGCTGAGATGCCCGAAGACGGTGCGCATTTGCGGCGACTCGTGATGGATCTCATGAGCAGCTTTGTTGAGGCGCTGGAGACAGCTCCGGCACACCTGCATGCGCAGGAGCGGCAGGAGGTTGTGTCAGGACTGGTCTCGCGCGCGGGACGTGACCTGATTGCCGTGCTTGGTGCGCCGTCGCTCTGGTGCCTTGAGCACGGTGCACACATCGGTCGCATGCTCGTCGAGATCGAGATATACCTGCATTGGATGGCAATTCAAGACCCGGCGATTTACAAGCAGTTCCAAGAATACGGTGCGGGGAAGGCGAAGCTGTACGCCCAGATCTTCGACGAGTTGCCAGATCACGCGCGCACAGCAGGGTTTCGCGAGAGCATCGAGGAGTTGCGCCGACTTAGCCACAATGACCATCCCCTTGATCTGCGGACTGTCGACACTCGGGATACGTTTGCCGAGGGAAAGTCCATCCGAGCCATGGCGCAAGAAGGAGGCCTCCTTGACTACTACCGGCATGCATACTCGATGTCGAGCGGGGTTGCTCACTCTGAGTGGTGGTCGATCGAAACCCACGCAATGGAGAGGTGCCTCAACGTGTTGCATGGGATGCACCTGATCCCGAGCCTGTCGATCAATCCGGGAGGCAACGTCGAATTGGCTCGTGCCTGGGTGGAGCAATATCATGCTCTGATGCGCGACGGCCTTCAGATTCTTCGGACTGATGAGTCGGCCGTTGGACGCGCCTTCGCCTGGCTCGACGCCGATAAGACTCCTGCCACCGCCGACGCCCCCGAAGTTGACTTGGGAGGAGCGTGAGCGACGCCCCTCGCGAGGAAGTCGGACGCTGTGGTGCCAGAGCAGGGCCGTCCGTCTGGCCACATTGTCCGAACCGAACCCCGCTGGCCCCTCAACTGCGCGCTCCGTAGACAGAAGTGGCTTGGAGGCAGGTACGCCGAGCAACTACGCGCGCGCCCACAGATGACGCCGAGGGTCGGAATCCGTATTCTGCGTCCGACGCTGGAGACCTAACTGCAGTCCAGCGGTCTCACGAAGCGAGTCGAACCGATCACGGAACTAGGGGAGGCGCCCGCCGTTCGGACGGCATTCGTTCTCAACCGCGGCGACGTGGTGGAGTTCCGCTTCAACAACTGATCTTCACGTTGACACCTGATCTTCACGTTGACGTCTGGCGGGGAGGCAAGAAGGAGCCCATCGTGGGCACTCATAACGCCAACGTGCCAGTCCTCGGTGATGCTGAGTTCATCGCGGTCCTCGGACACCGGGTCTCGCCTCGGCTCGTACCCAAAGTGCTAGCATTAATGCAATCACTCTTGGGAGGTGGTTGGCATGTCCTCCATCGTCGTTCGCGGGCTCGACGAGTCCGTCAAGGCCCGGATCGCCGCTCAGGCGAAGCAGCATGGCCGTTCCATGGAAGCCGAGGTGCGTGAGATCCTGACCAACGCAGCCACGCGGCCGAACATCGGCTTGGCGCTCTTGCAGGCGGGGCGGTCGGTCGGTGGTATCGATGATCTCGCGGTGCCTGAGCGGGCCGACGTCGCGCGAGCTGTCGACTTCTCGTGATCGTCCTCGACACCAACGTCGTCTCCGAGGTGTTGAAGCCTCAGCCGGACGCCCGCGTCGTCGCTTGGCTGGAATCGCTGGCTGATGATGTCGCCATCGCCGCAGTCACTCTCGCGGAGCTCCTGGCAGGGCTTCGTAAGCTTCCTGACGGCCGACGGAAGAAGGACCTCACGTCGCTGGTCGAGGCCGCGGTCATGCCGTATCGGGACGCCGGGGCGATCATCGCCTTCGATGCCGCTGCGGCTCCTCGCTACGCCGACATCCTCGCCGCGCGTGAAGTCGCCGGCTTGCCGATTGCAACCGGCGACGCACAGATCGCGGCCATCTGTCGATCCAGGGACGCGGTCTGCGCGACGCGCAACACGAACGACTTCATCCACTCCGGCGTCGCGCTCATCAACCCGTGGACAGGTGAGGAACACGCGTCTTTGTCGTGATGGCTCTATCCATCGGAACGTGGTGGAGTTCCGCCTCAACGACTGACTTGGACCGGACCTTTTCATGACGCTACCCAGAAGGATCCGTCGCCGCAGGCTCGTGCGAACGGGCGCGACGGCGTTCATCGCGATCACCACGTCCGTGCTCGCCGGATGCTCAAGCGGCTACGACGGTGTCCTGTGGCGGCAGATGGACGCGGCGGAGAACCCCCTCTACGACGAGCTGGTCGAGGCGCAGAGGCTCGGGGCGACACCGGCCGAGATGCTGGCGTCGCTACAGAAGGAGACCCTCCTCTGGGACGGGGGAGGGGCGCCCGAGTCCCTCCGGGCGGATGAGTCGGCGGTCGTCGTGTACGGTTTCACGCCGGGATGGCGAGGCGCCGAGAAGAACGCGTTGCTCTCCTTCGACGCCCTGATCTTCTCGGGTCCGCGCGACCCCGAGATTCCGCGTGATGAGATCGGAGCAAGGGGTGGAGAACGCTACACGGGTCCCTCGGCGGTATACACGTGCTTCACGATCGAGGCGCAGTTCACAGACGGAGCGCTGCGAAGCTGGGATCGTTCGTTCGATCCAGACTGTCCGAAGGCCCTGGTGGACGCGCTGGGGGCCGGCGCGCAGTACGAACGGCCGACGGAGTTCGACGGCTGACGGCTGGGGGTGACAAGGCCGCTGCTTCGGTGGGACAACAACGAGGTCGGATCCCATCTGGCGGTATAACGCTCTTCGTTATATGCTGGATCGCGTGATCAGATCGTTCGGGAGCAAGGACACCGAACGTATCTGGCACGAGCGGTATGTCAGAGGCATCGATCGCGTCGTGCAGCGCGCGACCCTGAGGAAGCTCGAACTCATCCACGCGGCGAAGGATGTGGAGGACCTTCGGATTCCTCCAGGGAATCGTCTGGAACGGCTTGTCGGTGACCGCAGCGGCCAGCACAGCATTCGGGTGAATGTCCAGTGGCGAATCTGCTTCGTCTGGAGAAAGGGAGGCGCAGAAGATGTCGAACTCGTCGACTATCACTGAGGGTGACCGGATCGAGCCGATCCATCCGGGGGAGATCCTGATGGAGGACTTCATCGAGGGATTCGGAATCACGCAGAACAGGCTGGCAGTGTCGATCGGAGTGCCACCACGGAGGATCAACGAGATCGTGCACGGCAAGCGTGGCATCACCGCTGACACGGCGATCCGTTTGGCGCGCTACTTCGGGACGTCCGAGGAGTTCTGGATGAACCTGCAGTCCAGCTACGAGCTGCGACTCGAGCGTCGGGCTTTGCAGGACAAGCTTGCCCTGATCACGCCGCTGAAAGTGGCATGATCAAGCGGTGCGTCTGGCCTCTTCCCCGCGGCACTGATGCTCTGCGGCGCTGAGACGATCGCCTCAGCGCACGGGAGCGCTGCTGCGCCCCTCGGATCGCCCGGTCATCTCCGCTTCGTGGTGCACGGCCCGCCGGAGCTACGAGATCACCTCACCTGGATCCATGAGCGGACTGGTTGACGCGGATCGTCTCGTCTCGAGCGCGTCGAGTCAGCGCGTCGAGTTAGAGTGCACGTGATCTCACTTTGCAATCACGGAGGGAGCCTCATGTTCCGCACACGAGTGCACAATCTGTTCGTCTCCTCGGATGGATATGCAGCAGGTGATCACGTGACGCTCGAGACGCCGATCGGTGGGGCCGAGGCGCTCTTCAGCAAGTTCGACGGACGCGTCATCCATGGCGTCCAGGGCATCGACGACCCGATGACCGTGGATCGGGCCATGTTCAGCATGTGGGGCCAGGGAATCGGGGCGGAGATCATGGGCCGCCGCAAGTTCGGACCGCAGTCAGGAGAATGGCCTGACGACGGATGGGAGGGGTGGTGGGGAGACGCGCCGCCCTTCCTCACTCCGTGCTTCGTCCTGACCCACTACCCCCGTGAGAGCATCGAGTTCGCCAACGGCACGAGCTTCCACTTCGTGGATGCACCGCCGGAGGAGGCGCTCCGCCTGGCGCAGAACGCCGCAGGCGGGTTGGATGTGCGGATCGGCGGCGGCCCGTCCACTGTGGGCGAATTCCTCCGAGCGGACCTCATCGACTTCCTGCATGTGGTGATCGTTCCGATCGTTCTCGGCTCCGGTGTCCGGATCTGGGACCACCTGGCCGGCCTGGAAGACCGATTCGACGTCGAATCCGTCAGCACCCCCAGCGGGCTGACGCATCAGCTGTGGAACAGGAAGAGCCGCGAGTGAGTGATTCGCGGATCGCTTTTTCATCCGTATCCATTCAGGAGGTTTCGCTGTGTCCCCGTTGAGCATTCGGCCGTCGACCGGGAGCGCCGAGTTCGTGGCGCTCGTCGAGATCTGGCGGACGGCGGTGGATGCGACACATGCCTTCCTCGCAGAGGAGCATCGCGAGGAGATCGAAGAGCGTCTCGCCACGGAGT
The DNA here is from genome assembly GCF_031456305.1 of Microbacterium resistens. GTDB lineage: Bacteria > Actinomycetota > Actinomycetes > Actinomycetales > Microbacteriaceae > Microbacterium > Microbacterium resistens_A. Next base: position 171,194 of record NZ_JAVDUM010000001.1, on the reverse strand, counting down.
ATCTTCCGGCGGTCGAGCTCTCCGTCGCCGTCGCGAACGGAGTTCCGGTGGGCTTCGCCGGGGTCGCGGAAGGGAACCTGGAGATGCTGTTCGTTGACGCGTCACGGCGCGGCGGCGGGATCGGATCGGCTCTTCTCGCGCACACGATCGACGCGCACGGGGTCACGAAGGTCGATGTGAACGAGCAGAACCCGCAGGCGGTGGGCTTCTACGAGCACCATGGGTTCGTCGTGGTGTCACGGAGCGCGCACGATGACGCAGGGCGCCCCTACCCACTGCTCCACATGCGTCTGGGCGGATAACGGAGGGCATCCCCCACGGGACGCTCGGCCGACGCGGATAGAATCGACTGCAACCGTGGCGTGCGGTCGAGCTCCGCTCCAGCACGCGACGATGTTCGACCGCCCGATGCCGAGCACAGACGGCAAGCAGATCAGGGCGGACACGCGAGAGGATCGAGGGAAAGTGACCGCGAACAGCGTCTTTGAGCCGGCAGGCCGGGCCATCCCCTACATCGAGGAGGGGGAGGGGCCCGTCTCGCTCGTCCTGATCCCCGGGACCCGTCAGGACGGTGCCGCGCTCGGAGTCGTCGCCCACTATCTCGCCGAGGAGGCGGGCTTCCGCGTGGTGCGGATCGGCTCCCGGGGCGAGCTCAACGGCGCAGAGGACGCGGTGTCGCTGGAGGAGCGCGTCGAGGATCTTGCCGCGGTGATGGACCACATCGGGTTGACGAAGACCTGGGTCGGCGGACACGGGTTCGGCGGGACGGTGGCGCGTGCGTTCGCCCTCGACCGCACCGATCGCATGAACGGTCTTCTGCTGCTCGGGGTCGAGGAGCGGGAGATCCCGCTCGCCCCCGCGATCCCCGTGCTGATCGTGCAGGGTGCGGAGGACGAGGTCACGCCGCCGGCCCAGGGCGAGCGGCTGAAGACGACCGCGTCCGATCGGGCGAGCGTCACGACCATCCCCGGCGCGGATCATCTGTTCCCGACGACCCATCCCGTCGAGACGGCCGTCGTGATCGAGGAGTACCTGGACTGGGACTGATCTGATGGCCCGTGCGCAGCGGGCACCCGGCTGTCCTCCTGCGCAGATGTCACGGTTTCGCGCTGTTACCTGTCGGAAATAGCAGTGCACAGCAGCCGAAACATCGGACTGCGAGAGTTGGCGACACCCGAAGAGCACGGCTGCTCCGCACCGCCGTGCAGTCGCGCTCGTCATCGCCGACGAAAGACGACCTCGCATGCCGGAAAATCCCCCTGCCCGCATACACCGACTCCTCGCCGCAGGCATCTCGCTCGCGGCATCCGCCGTCCTGCTGCTCGGATCCGCAGCACCGGCCTCAGCGGCCGGCGACGCCTATGACACGCTGACGATCACTGCCGAACCCGCCGCCGTCGACGTGGGCGACGTCGTCACGGTGACCGCCGTCGCGACCGGAACGGTCGACGCCTACGCGTACGAGCTCGCGCTGGGCTACGACACGGCGCTCCTCGCCTACGCCGACGGCAGCGACGCCCTGCCCTCCGGCGGCTTCGGATCCGTCGCGGACGAGGGCGCCGAGGTCTCCGTCGTCGCCACGAGGCTCGGCACATCGCCGGGGCTGACGGGAACCCAGACCCTCGTCACGTTCCGCTTCATCGCGAAAGCCGCCGGCGTCGCGGGGATCGGCCTGACGTCGGGTCGAATCGTCGACTCCGCCGGTGCCGTCTCCGACATCGACATCACGGGCGAGGGTGCGACGGCCCGGGTGACCATCACCGCTCCGGCGGGTCCGGGCACGAATCCGGGGAGCCCCAGCTCCAATCCGGGGAACCCCGGCAGCGGCAACGGGGCCGGCGCAGGCACAGGGGCGGGCGGGCAGAGCGCTCCTCCGAGCGACGGGGCAGATCTGCCCTCGACCGGCGGGGACGCCGTGCCGTGGCTGATCGCAGGCGCCTTCGCCGTCGCGGCGATCGTCGCCGGCAGCGTGATGATCGTGGTCCGACGGAGGACCCGATGAGCCGACGCATCTCCCGACCGCGCTCGGAATCCATGAGAGGAACCACCGTGAAGACCACCGTCCTGCGAGTCACCTCGACCGTCGCCGTAGCCGGCGTCATCGCCGCTGTGACGGGCGCATTCTCCGCTTCTGCTGAGAGCACGCCCGTCTCCAGCGCGCCGATGCTGGCTCCCTACTACACCGAGCTCGATGTCACCGGTGACGCCCGTGTCTCGCAGGACGATCTCGCGGTCCTCATCGACGCGCTCGGGATCACGGACGAATCCGCCGACTGGCCCCGGCTCTCCCTGCTCGACTCCGACCATGACGAGGAGCTCACGATCGCGGACCTGTCGGTCCTCTCCCAGCGGATGATCTATGACGACGGTCCCTTCGAGCTGGTCGAAGCGTCTCTTGTCGCGATGCAGGCGGCGATGAACGCGGGCGTGACGACATCGGTCGACATCACGCAGGAGTACCTCGATCGGATCGCCGCCTACGACCGCACGGTGGTCTCCGGCGGCAGTCGTCCGCTCAACTCGATCATCACGCTCAACGAGCGCGCCCTGGAGGCCGCGGCCGTCGCCGACGAGACGCGGAAGAGCCGGGGCATGACGAGCATGCTCCTGGGCGTGCCCATCGCGGTGAAGGACAACTACGACACCGTCGACATGGTCACTACCGGCGGATGCGGCTGCTGGAACGCGAACCAGACGTCGACGGACGCGGCGATGATCGAGGGCATGCGGGCCGAGGGCGCGGTGATCCTGGCCAAGGCCAGCCTCGACGAGTTCGCCTACGGGTTCGTCTCCGAGTTCTCGTCGTTCCAGGAGCCGGGATCGACCCTGCTGGTGGCGAGCCCCTACGACACCACCCGCACGGCGGGCGGGTCGAGCGGCGGCACCGGGGCGGCCGTGTCCGCCAACCTCGCCGCCGTCGGATTCGGCACCGACACCGGCGGATCGATTCGAGTGCCGTCTTCGTACAACCAGCTCGTCGGCGTGCGCCCGACTGTCGGGCTGGCGAGCCGCGACGGCATCATCCCCCTCGCTCTGACGCAGGACACCGGCGGTCCCATGGCCCGCTCCGTCATGGATGCCGCCGTGGCGCTCGATGCCGTGACGGGCGTCGACGACGCGGATCCGGTGACCGCGCGCCAGGCCGGCCTCGTCCCGGACTCCTACACGTCCTACCTCGACCCGGCCGCCCTCTCCGGGGCACGCATCGGGTATGTCGAGTCCATGGTGGGATCCAACGCGGAGACGGTTCGCCTGTTCTCGCAGGCGAGAGCGGCGATCGAGGCGCAGGGCGCGACGGTCGTGACCGTCGCCCCGCCGCAGGGATTCGCCGACGTCCTGAACGAGGGATCGGGATCGACGAACGAGTTCCGGCACGATCTCGACGGGTACATCGCCTCGCACCTCGGCTCCGACGTGCAGGCGCGCACTCTTCCGGAGATCCTTGCGACGGGAAACTACGTCACCTCGCGGAAACCTGTGTACGACGCACGCATCGCCGTCACTCCGGAGGCGTATGAGGCCTGGGCGGGACCGAGCGGGTCGCACACGCTCCAGCTCGCTGCGGGCAAGGAGCTCGTCACGGCGATGATGGACGATCTCGATCTCGACGCGATCATCTACCCGAGCACGAACGCGTACGGGACGCAGGCGACGAACATGCGGCTCAGCCCGAACACCGGCATGCCGGCGGTGACGGTGCCGATGGGACAGGCGGTGGCGGGCGAGAGCACGCCAGGAGGCGGGGTCAACCTGGAGTTCCTCGGAAGGGACTTCGGCGAGGGCCCGCTGCTCGGCCTCGCGTACGCCTTCGAAGCGGTGACCTCGGCTCGGACGGCTCCGGCGCTGTACGGCCCGCTTCCCTGACCGGTCGCGGCGGCCACCCGGCACGTGATCGGGTGGCCGCCGCGGGTAGCCTTGAGGCATGGCCGCGATGACCCACCTCTTCAGCGTCGTCCCCGTCAGCGATCGCGAGGCGGCGGCGGCCTGGTACGCGGTGCTGTTCGGGCGTTCGGCGGACGACGACAGCGACGGCGAGGCGACCTGGGAGGTCACCGACACGGCGTGGATCGTCGCGGTTCAGGACCGGGAACGGGCGGGCTACACGCAGCTCACCATCGCCGTGTCCGCCCTTGATGAGATGCTCGCGCGCGTGGACGCGCAGGGAATCGAGCGGGAGGCTGTGGAGACGTACGGGAACGGCGTCCGCCACGTCGTCGTGGTCGACCCGGACGGCAACCGGATCGCGTTCGCCGCGGCCAGGGACGACGATCGGTGACCAGGATCTCCCGCCGTCACCTGCTGCGCATCCGCGCACTGGTCTCCGTGCTCGTCGGGATCGGGGCCGGCGTCGCGACGACTCCCGCCCTCGGGCTCGCCGCAGGGATCCTCGCAGGCTGGGGCGGCGTGGCCGCCGTCAGCGTCACGTGGGTCCTGCTGGTCGTATGGCGGATGGATCCTGCGCAGACCCGCGCGCATGCGACCGTGGAGGATCCGGGACACTCGGTGGCGCGGTTCATCACCATCGTCGGCAGCGTCGTGAGCCTCGCCGCCGTGCTGGTGGTGGTGATCCAGGCGCGTAACGAGCAGGGTCCGCAGCAGTTCCTGCTCGCCGGGGTCGCCGTGCTGAGCGTCGCCGCGTCCTGGGCGCTCATCCAGGTGGACTACATGCTCCGCTATGCCCGGCTGTACTACGCGAAGCCGGTCGGGGGCATCGTCTTCAATCAGGACGAGGATCCGGAGTACACCGACTTCGCCTACTTCTCGGTCGGGCTCGGCATGACCTATCAGGTCGCCGACACGAACGTGACCGACAACGCCTTCCGGCGGATCGTGATCGCCCAGACGCTGCTCGCCTACCTCTTCGGCGCCGTGATCCTCGGCACGATCATCAACCTGATCACCGGCCTCGGCTGAGGCGCGCAGCACCGGCTCCGTCCCGGTGTTCCCTAGGTGCCGCCGGTCAGGGCTCCCAGCGCAGGATGTCGCCCGGCTGGCAGTCGAGCGCGGTACAGAGCGCATCCAGCGTCGAGAAGCGCACCGCCTTCGCGCGCCCGTTCTTGAGGACGGCGAGGTTCGCAGGCGTGATCCCGATTAGCTCGGCGAGCGTTCCCACGGCCATCTTGCGCCGGGCGAGCATCACGTCGACGTCGACCACGATCGGCATCAGATCACCTCGTCCATCTCCGCGCGGAGATGGCGGGCCTCGACATCCGTCGACACGGCCTGGGCGAGGAGCGCGCGCATCACGACGACCACGAGGGCGACCCCCGCGATGACCAGGGCCGCTCCGCAGAGGAGCCCGACGACTCCTGGCGCGGTTGCGCCCGGTGCGAGGAGGACGGCGAGGGCCAGGGCGAGGACGGCGGCCGCGCCGATCGCTCCGATGATGACGTCGACGTAGCGGAAGGACCTGGGGGAGAACACCGATCCCCGGCGAACCAGGGTCAGCAGTCGCCAGATGCACACGCCGCAGACCTGGAGCGTGGCGATCCCGAGCACGGCGATGATCACGAGCGCGATGCGCCCCCAGAGGGCCTCGTGCCCCAGCTCCATCCAGAAGTACGGGACGAAGAGCACCTGAAGCGTGAGCGAGCCGGCAAGGGCGATCGCGATGATCGCCTTGAGGGTCGGAACCAGGGATCTTGGCATGAGATTCCTCTCGTCAGAGGATAGAAATCTATCGTTTAACGATAGAAACTGTCAATCCGATCGTTGTCGGGCGGAGTCCTGTCATGGAAGTGCCCGGGCATGAAAGGAGCCGCCGCGGCCGAGGCGCGCGGCGGCTCCGGAGCCCGGAGGCGGTGTTCAGACCGGCTGGGGGAGGACAGCGAAGGAGACGGCGCCCTCCTCGTCGACGCTGGCGTCGAGGATCTTGTCGGACAGCACGGTCGCTGCCCCCTCCTCGAGGTAGACATGGGCGCCGGGGACGTCGAGCACCGCGTCCTCGGGCGCAGGGGCGGGGACGACGACGACCGCGAGGCGGGACTCTCCCGCGGGGCCCGTGGTGTCGGCCGTCTGGATTCGCAGGCCGGCCTCCTCGGCGTCGCTCTGGCGGTTCACCAGGGTGGCGACGATGGCGGTGGCGTTGTCGGTCAGGGTGAGCACGTCGGCTCTCCTTCCGGTTGCGGACATGCGGCGGTCGCCGACATGTCCGGGCCACGATTCCCGATCGTCGAGCGGGCTTCAACCGCGCCGCGCGGATTTCGAGGGATTCTGAGGGTCCTCTCACCGGAGACTCAGCCTTGGCGCCCGGGCTCACCGCCCCGGATGCGCCGCGCGAGGCGGGGGAGGATCAGCCACAGGGCCGCGACGAGGACGATCGAGGCGATGAACGCCGCGATCCCGGCCGGCCTGCCGATCGTGAAGTCGACGATCAGTGTCGTGACACCGGCGCTGAGGACGCCGATGACCGCCAGATCGACGGCGACGATCCTGGAGGCGATCGCGACCAGCGCCTCTTTCCGGTGCTGGTGGAAGAGCGCCCGATGCAGCCCGACCGGTGTCAGAGCGAGGACCGTGGCGACTGCGGCGAGGGCGACCAGGACGATGTACAGCGCGACCTGCTCCGGGGCCATCGCCGCGAACCGCGGCTGGAACGCGACGGCGAGGAGGAAGCCGGTGAGGATCTGGGTGCCGGTCTGCATGACGCGGAGCTCCTGGAGCAGCTCGTCCCAGTTGCGGTCGGCCCGCTCCGCAGGGGACTCCCCGCGGCCGTCATCGGTGGGGAGGGGATCGGCGGAGTCGGGGGTCATGCGTCCAGCTCCTTCGCTCGGCTCCTTGCGCTCAGCACCTCGTGCTCGGCTCCTCGCGCTCGGAGCCTCGGGTTCTCGCTGCGTTTGGAGGCACGCTACTCCCTCGGCGAGGCGGGAGATAGTCTCGACGGCGAGCGCCGCAGGGGACGGCGGCGGGAACCCGCGCCCGCCGCCGTCGGCAGGCGTACCATGGAGCGATGACCAGCCATACGGACGCTCACGACGCGTCCGACGCCCCCCTCGCGGAGACTCTCCGGCCGCTGTCCGCCGTCGACGGTCTCACCGTGCTGCCCCTCGATGAGGCCGCGGGAAGCTGCAGCGGCGGCTTCTGCACTCTTCCCCGTCCCCGCACGACCGCGGACTGACGCCGTCCGCGGCCGTCTGAGACGGGCATCGCGGATCTCGGGCATGGGAAGAGCCCCGCACCCTGGTGGGTACGAGGCTCTTCCGACGATCTCCGTCTGCGGTCGATGCCGCGGGGATCTGGGCGCTGGGGCCGGTGTCCCGCCGGTCAGTGACCGGCGGGTGCGCCTTCCGGTGCGTCCTCCGGCTTGCGGACGAAGAACGCTCCGGCGATCGTGATCGTGAGCAGGATCGCGCCGACGATGAACGCCGCGCGGGCGCCCGCGCCGCCCGCCGCCGCCTCGGCGGCACCGCTCTCGACCGTAGAGGCGGTGACCGCGGACATGAGTGCGATCATCGTGGCGATGCCCGCGGCGCCGGCGACCTGCTGCGTGGTGGACAGCACCGCACTGCCGTGCGAGTAGAAGCGCGGCTGGATCGAGGCGAGGGACGCGGTGAACAGCGGCGTGAACGTGAGCGCCAGACCGATCGAGAGGACGGTCTGCGCGACCGCGATCACCCACACCGGCGTCGTCTCGCCGACGGTCGCGTAGAACCACAGCGTCGCCGCCGCGATGATCGTCCCGGGAATGAGCAGCATGCGCGGCCCGCGGGCGTCGTAGACCCGACCGATCACCGGTCCGAGCAGGCCCATGGCCAGGGACCCGGGGAGGATGAGCAGGCCGGTCTCCAGCGCGGAGACGTGGAGCACGCCCTGCAGGTAGAGCGGCAGCACCGTGACGGTGCCGAAGAACGCCATCGACAGGACGAGCATCATCAGGATCGAGATCGAGAAGTTCGCCGAGCGGAACACGCGCAGGTCGAGCAGCGCGTCGTCGACCTTCTGCAGGACGAGCTGGCGCCAGACGAACAGCGCGAGCGCGACGGCGCCGACGACGAGCGACACCGTCATCACCATGCCGGAGGAGGCGGCGGCTGCCGCGTCGGCACCGTGCCCGCCGCCACCGATCCGGGTGAGGCCGTAGACGAGGCCGCCGAAGCCGAGCGCGGACAGGATGATCGACAGCACGTCGATCGGCGCGTGCTTGGGCTCGGCGAGGTTGTGGATCCACTTCGCGCCGATGGCGAGCGAGATGAGCGCGATCGGGAGCACCATGCCGAAGATCCAGCGCCAGCCGACGGAGTCGAGCAGCAGGCCTGCGACGGACGGGCCGATCGCCGGCGCGAGCGACATGACGATGCTGACGCGGCCCATCATCCGCCCGCGCGACTGCGGCGGGACGAGGGTCATCAGCGTGGTCATCAGCAGCGGCATCATGATCGCCGTGCCCGATGCCTGGACGACGCGCGCGACGAGCAGCAGCGGGAACCCGGGGGACAGGAACGCGATGAGGGTTCCCAGGGAGAACAGCGACATCGCGGCGATGAACACCTGGCGCGTCGTGAACCGCTGGAGCAGGAAGCCGGTGGTCGGGATGACGATCGCCATCGTGAGCATGAACGCGGTGGTGAGCCACTGGGCGTCGACCGCGGTGATGCCCAGGTCGCCGATGAGGTGCGGGATCGCGACGCCCATCGTGGTCTCGTTGAGGATCGCGACGAAGGCAGCGGCGAGCAGGAGCCAGATGATCCGGCTCTCGTTGCGGCCGAGCGTCCCCGGGGCGGCGGTCGCCGCTGCGGGGACCGATCCGGTGTCGACGTGTGACAAGGGTTGCCTCCAGGCAGGAAATCGGAAGAAGGACGAGGAAACGAGGGTGAGGAGGTGCGCGAGTGCGCTGAGACCTTACAGCGTAACCACAGCCTCCGACATTCCATTCCCGATCCAGCGGATCCGGCCCTCTGAGCCGATGTCGGCCCGGAGGAATACGCTGATTCCATGAGCATGGGCGGCGGCATGGGCGGAGGCCGGGGAGGGTTCCGCGGGGTGGACGAGAGCGCCCAGCGCAGGCTCAACGCGCAGGCGCCCGTCGTGCCGGGGCTCGGGCGTCGCGTGGTGTCGTTGTTCCGTGCCTATCGTGCGCGGCTGCTGTCGACGGGGGTGCTCGTCGTCCTCGGGGCGGCCATCGCGGTGATCCCGCCGCTCATCGTGCAGCGGATCTTCGACGACGCGCTCTTCCCGATCGCGGGAGGCGGTCCCCGTCTGGACCTGCTGCTCGTGCTCGTGCTCGTCATGATCGGTCTGTTCCTGCTCTCCGCCCTCCTCGGCGTCGCGCAGACGTGGCTGACCGCGACCGTCGGCAACAGCGTCACCGGCGACCTCCGGGTGCGTCTCTTCGAGCATCTGCAGGCGATGGAGCTGGGGTTCTTCACACGGACCAAGACCGGGGTCATCCAGTCGCGGCTGCAGAACGACGTCGGCGGGGTCTCCGGGGTGCTCACCAACACCGTGACGAGCATCCTCGGCAACACCGTCACCGTCGTCGCCTCGCTCGTCGCGATGCTCTTGATCGACTGGCGCCTGACGCTGATCGCCGTCGTCCTCATGCCGGTCCTCGTCATCGTGCAGCGCCGCGTCGGTCAGGTGCGGGCGAGGATCGCGGGGGAGACGCAGGAGTCGCTGTCCGAGCTGACCTCGATCACCCAGGAGACGCTGAGCGTCTCGGGGATCCTCCTGTCCAAGTCGTTCAACCGCCAGCGCACCGAGTCGGCGCGCTACCAGGAGGAGAACCGCAACCAGGTGCGGCTCCAGGTGCGTCGGGCGATGAGCGGGCAGGGGTTCTTCGCCGTCGTGCAGGTGCTCATGTCCTCCGTTCCCGCGGTCATCTATCTCGTCGCGGGCTATCTCGTCGCGGGAGGTACCGGAGCGATCACGGCGGGCACGGTCGTCGCGTTCACGACCGTGCAGGCGCGGCTGCTCATGCCGCTGATCGGGCTGATGCGCGTCGCGCTGGACGTGCAGACCTCGTCCGCGCTGTTCGCGAGGATCTTCGAGTACCTCGACCTCGTGCCGCAGATCCGGGATGCCCCCGACGCCCTCCCGATCACAGCGACCCCGGGTCCTCGCGGGCGGATCGAGTTCCGCGACGTCGTGTTCCGGTATCCGGACGCTCCGCCGGACGCCCGGCCCACGCTGGACGGGGTGTCCTTCGTCGCCGAGCCGGGCGCGCACGTCGCGTTCGTCGGGCCGTCCGGCGCGGGGAAGACAACCGTCCTGTACCTCGCCCCGCGGCTCTACGAGGCGGAGGGCGGTGAGGTGCTGTTCAGCGGCGCCGACGTGCGCACCCTCGCGCAGGAGGCGATCATCGACGAGATCGGGATCGTCTCCCAGGACACCTATCTCTTCCATGCCACGATCCGCGAGAACCTGCTCTACGCCAAGCCCGGCGCGACGGAGGAGGAGCTCGTCACCGCCTGCACCGCGGCGAACATCCACCACGTCATCGCCGGCTTCGAGGACGGCTACGACACGGTCGTGGGGGAGCGGGGCTATCGGCTCTCGGGCGGAGAGAAGCAGCGCATCGCGATCGCCCGAGTGCTCCTGAAGGATCCGCCCGTCCTCCTGCTGGACGAGGCGACCTCGGCGCTGGACACGGTCTCCGAGCGGGTCGTGCAGGAGGCGCTGGACGAGGCGGCCAAGGGACGGACGACGCTCACGGTCGCCCACCGGCTCTCCACGGTGATGGGCGCCGACGTCATCCACGTCGTGGAGGCGGGACGGATCATCGAGTCCGGATCGCATGCGGAGCTGCTCGCGCTGGGCGGTCTCTACGCGGATCTCGCCGCGCAACAGGTCGCCGCGGCACGCGTGGATGGGGCGTTGCCGGGCTGAGGTCCGGAACCCCTCCGCCGCTCCGGTCGACCGCGGGAGGGAAGCGGATCCTCGCCGGAGACCGGCCGGTCAGTGGACCGACAGTCCTCCGTCGATGAAGATCGACTGGCCCGTCACATACCCGGAGGAACGGCCGGCGAGGAAGACGGCGGCCCCGGCGAAGTCCGTGGGAAGCCCGTTCCGGCCGACCATGGTGCGGGCGGCGAGCTCCTGCACCCGCGCCGGGTCCTCCTGGAGACGCGCGTTCAGCGGGGTGAGCACGAACCCCGGGACGAGGGTGTTGCTGGTGACGCCCCGCGCAGACCACGCCTCGGCCTGGGAGCGCATGAGGGATTCGAGCCCGCCCTTGGAGACGCCGTACGCCCCGCTCGTCACGAATGCCCGGTGGGCCTGCTGCGAGCTGATGTGGATCATCCGGCCGAACCCCCGCCGGGCCATGCCCGGTCCGAAGCGCTGTCCGAACAGGAACGGCGCCTCCAGGTTGACCGTCATCGTCCGGTCCCAGTCGTCCATCGTGATCTCATCGAACGGCGGGCGCAGGTTGATCCCCGCGGAGCCGACCACGATGTCCGGCTCGCCGAAAGGCTCCGCCGCCGCCTCCGCGGCCGCGAGGATGCCGTCCCTGGTGCCGAGGTCGCCCACGACGCCGGCGACCTCGCAGCCGGGCAGCCCGGCGATCGTCTCGTCGATTCGTTCCGCTGCGCGGGCGAGGATGACGACCGATGCGCCGGACCGGGCGAGCGCGGTCGCGATGCCGCGGCCGATCCCCGACGAGCCGCCGGTGACGACCGCTGTGAGACCGGACAGGGAGAACAGCTCGGAGAGATAGTCGTTCATGCGGTGCCTTTCCTCAGAGTCCTCACCAGGCCAGGGCCTCGGCCATCCCTGGGTCGGGGGTCGCGCTTCCGAACTCGGGGAGGTCGTGCAGCTCATCGAGGAACGTGGCGAGCGCATCCGCGTAGGCCGGGTCGGGGTGGCTCGCGGCGATGCGCTCCAGCGGGGGCAGGTCCATGGCGAGGATGACCTCGAGGCGGGCCACGATCGCGTCGGTCGCTCCCGCGTCTCGGAGGATGTCGATTCCGCCGCGCAGCGCGGCGAGGTAGTCGCGCAGCGTCGGCAGTCGGTCCTTGGACTGCGTGATCGAGGTGCCGTCCGCGCGCAGGCGCCAGTGCACGGCGACGTCGGGGATGACGTCGAAGGCCGTCGCGGTCGTGTACATCCGCTGCGCCACGATCTGATCCTCGTAGGCCACGCCGACGGGAAAACGGAGATCGGACCAGAACGCGCTGCGGCTGACCTTCGACCAGGCGACGATGTTCGCCGATGCCCAGGGGTGTTCGAGGATGGTCGTGCGCCGTCGTGCCGGCGCCGTCGCCGCCGCGACCCAGGGCTGCACGCGGCCGGGGCGGTAGAGATCCGTCGAGGGGCGGGGCTCCACGCGGTTGGTCTCCGTGCGGTTCGTCTCCGTCTCTGTCGCCGTGTCCGGTATCCCGGTCCCGTGGATGCGCGAGCGGACGTAGGCGGCGGCGACGAAATCGCTGCCCGTCTCGGTGAGGGTCCCGGTCATCCGCTCCAGCGCGGACGGCGTCAGCTCATCGTCGCCGTCCAGGAAGCCGAGGTACGGGGTGGTGATCCGGTCGAGGCCCGCGTTGCGGGCGGCGCTCAGCCCCTGCGGTTCCGCATGGCGGATGAGGGTGAACCGCGGATCCGTCGAGGCCGCGGCTGCGAAGACGTCGCCGGTGGCGTCGGCGGATCCGTCGTCGATGAGGATCGCCCTCCAGCGCTGCTCCGTCTGTGCCTGCAGAGAGGCGATGGCGGCGGGTGCGTATGCCTCGACGTCGCGGCCGGGCACGATCACGGTCACGAGAGGTGCGGGGGACACGGATCGAGTCTATGGCGACCGGATGTGCCCGACGCGGTCGCCGCTGTGCTGTGCTGTGGTGTGCTGTGCTGTGCCGTTGCGCGGCGCGCGATGATCCGCGCGCCTTCAGTCCGTCGGATGGATGCAGGTCTGTCGGGCCGATGGGCAGGAATGGGCCGACGGGAGTGCACCGGGCCGACGGAATGTGCGGTGGCTTGATCTGGTCGGAGGGGACGGGCGTGCACGCGGTGGCAGGGATGAGTGCGGCACTTTTGTCGGATGGATGCAGGTTTGTCGGCTCGTTGGGTGGGATTGGGCCGACGGGAGTTGATTGGGCCGACCGATGTGTCGTGGACCGGGCCGACAAAACGTCCGGCGGACCGAAGAGGGTCAGGCGCCGACGGCGGAGACCGCGGCGGCGACGAGGGCGGCCAGGCGCTCGGGACCGTCCCCCGGCAGGCCGGCGTGGCTCAGGGTGAAGCGCACCGAGGTCTGCGCGACCTGGGGCTCGATCCCGAGCGCGAGCAGGACCGGTGAGGGGTCGTCGCTGCCTGCCGCGCACGCTGATCCGCTGGAGGAGATCACCCCTCGCCGCTCCAGTTCGAGGAGCACGGCCTCGCCGCTGGTGCCGGCGAACGTGAAGCTCGCGGTGCCGGGGAGGCGGTGGGACGGATCGCCGGTGAGACGTGCCGAGGGAACTGCGGCGAGCACCGCGGCGATGAGGTGGCGGCGCTGAGCGGACACCCGCGCGGCCGCCTCCTCGCGCTCGGCCTCGGCCAGCTCCAGCGCGACTGCCAGGCCGACGGCCCCGGCGACGTTCTCGGTGCCGGAGCGTCGTCCGCGTTCCTGGCCTCCACCGTGCAGCAGGGGCTCGACCGGGATGCGTCCCCGCACCGCCAGCGCGCCGATGCCCTTGGGCGCCCCCAGCTTGTGCCCCGCGATCGAGAGAGCGTCGGCACCGAGGCCCGCGAGCGGGAGCCATCCGGCGGACTGCACGGCATCGACGTGGACCGGGACGCCTGCCTCCCGTGCGACGGCGGTGAGCGCCGGTGCGTCCTGGACCGTCCCCACCTCGTTGTTGGCGTGACCGAAGGACACCAGGGCCGTGTCGGGGCGGAGCGCGTCCCGGAGGGCTTCGGGATCGAGCCGTCCGTGCTCGTCGACCGGGAGGAGCGTCGTCCGCACGTCGTGGAACCGGCGGAGGTGGTCGGCCGACTCCAGGATCGACTCGTGCTCGATCGGCGTCGTGATCAGATGCCGGTGCCCGCGTTCCAGCGCCGCGAGCACAATCCCCTTGACTGCGAGGTTGTTCGCCTCGGTTCCCCCGCCCGTGAACACCACGTCCCCCGCCCTCATCCCGAGGACGTGGGCGACCCTGGCCCTCGCATCGGCCAGCGCGCTCGCCGCCGCCTCGCCCACCGTGTGGTGGCTCGACGGGTTACCGAACGTCCCGCCGAGGTACGGCGCCATCGCCGCGAGGACCTCGGGGCGGACCGGGGACGTCGCCGCGTGGTCGAGATAGAGCGGTCCGGGCGAGGCCATGTCAGCCGATCCGCACGTCCAGGCCGAGGTCGAGCGCCCGTGCCGAGTGGGTGAGCGCTCCGACCGAGATCACATCGACGCCGGTCTCCGCGACCCGGCGGACGGTGCCGAGGTCCACGCCTCCCGAGGCCTCCGCGACGGCCCTGCCGCCGATGAGGGCGACGCCGGCGCAGAGGTCGTCGGGGGAGAGGTTGTCGAGCAGCACCGTGTGCGCCCCTCCCGCGAGGACGGCCTCGATCTGGTCGAGCCGGTCCACCTCGACGACCACGTGCACGGTGTGCGGCAGCGTCGCGATCGCCTCGCGCAGGGCCGTCGCGAGGTCCGCGCCCTCGCGCTGCAGCACGGCGAGGTGGTTGTCCTTGGCCATGACCGCGTCCGACAGGGAGAACCGATGGTTGCGTCCGCCGCCGGCGGCGACGGCATGCCGCTCGAAGGCGCGGAGGCCGGGCGTGGTCTTGCGGGTGTCCGCGATGCGGACCCCCGTGCCATCGACCGCCGCGACGTAGGCGGCGGTGAGCGTGGAGATCCCGCTCATGCGCTGGACGAAGTTCAGGGCGACCCGCTCGGCCGTGAGCACGGAACGGGCGGATCCGGAGACGGTCGCGAGCACGTCGCCGTCGACGAAGGCGCCGCCGTCCGCCACCTGCAGATCCACCGTGGTCGCGGGGTCCGTGAGCGCGAACGCGGCCGAGAACACCTCGCCGCCGCTGAAGACCCCGGCCTCGCGGGCGACGAGGTCGGCGGACGCCGTCGCGTCGGCGGGGATCAGCGCGGCGCTGGTGAGATCGCCCCAGGGGGCGTCCTCCTCCAGCGCGGCGCCGACGATGCGGGTGAGGGTGGCGCGGGTGAGCGTGGCGGAGAGGGGCATCAGACTCCGATCAGGGCGCCGGTGCGCGCCGCGTCGATGTGGTGGGCGCCGACGGCGACGGGCCGGGCGAGGGCGGCCGCGGTCATGGCCTCGGCGATGAGGAGCAGGTTCGCGTCCTCGTGCTCGGCCTGAACGGTCGGGGCGGGGAGGGCGGCCCGCCATCCGCGAACGGTCCGCAGTGCGAGCGAGAGGCCGTCCACGGTGCGCAGCAGGCCGACGTGCTCCCACATCAGGTCCTGCAGCGCGATGCGGAGGTCTGACGGGAGAGCGGCGTCGTGGTCGGCATCCAGGGGTGCGATGGCCGCCGTGCGCTCCAGGGGCGTCACGGGTGCCAGGGGCGACGTGGGGGCGAGGTGCCGTGGCGTCGGCGTGCCCAGGGCGGCGGCGGCCCTCGCACCGAAGACCGCGCCCTCGAGGAGCGAGTTGGACGCGAGCCGGTTGGCTCCGTGCACTCCGGTGCGGGCGACCTCGCCGACGGCGAACAGCCCAGGGACCGTGGTGCGGCCGTCGAGATCCGTCACGACGCCGCCCATCAGGTAGTGCGCCGCCGGCGTCACGGGGATCGGTGCGCGCGCCCAGTCCAGGCCCCGCTCCCGCGTCACCCGGTCGATGGTGGGGAACCGCGCGGCGAGGCGCTCCGCCCCGAGCGCCGTCGCGTCCAGGCGCACGGGAGCGCCCTGGGCCTCCGCACGACGGGCGATGGCCCGGGCGACGACATCGCGCGGGGCGAGCTCGCCGTCCGGGTGGACGTCGAGGACGAAGCGGTGCCCGTCGTCGTCGATCAGCGTCGCCCCCTCGCCGCGGACGGCCTCCGAGACGAGGAAGGCCGGTCCCGCGGTCGCCAGGATCGTGGGATGGAACTGCACGAACTCCAGATCCGCGACCGCCGCGCCCACGCGGAGCGCCGCGGCGACGCCATCGCCCGTGGCTCCCGCGGGGTTCGTCGTGTGCCGGAACAGCTGCCCCGCCCCGCCCGTGGCGAGCACGACGCGATCGGCGGTCAGCACGGTCGCCCGCCCGTCGAGGAGCATCCGCGCACCGCCGACGGCGCCGTCGGCGCGACGTTCCAGATCGAGGAGGAAGGCGTGCTCGCGCACCGCGATCCGTGTCTCCCGCACACGGGCGCACAGCGCGCGGGAGATCGCAGCACCGGTGGCGTCCCCTCCGGCGTGCGCGATGCGGGCGGCGCTGTGGGCGGCCTCGCGGCCGAGGAGGAGGCGTCCGTCGGCGTCGCGATCGAAGGCGACCCCGCGCGCGACCAGCTCCGCGATGCGCTCGGCCGCGTCCCCCACCAGGGCATCGACCGCCGCGGGATCGGAGAGCCCCGCCCCGGCGGCCAGGGTGTCGGAGGCGTGCGCGGACGGCGAGTCGTCTCCGCGGTAGACGCCGGCGATCCCGCCCTGGGCGAGCGCCGTCGAGCCGTCGCCCAGTGCGCCCTTCAGCGCGAGCACCACCTCGTGCCCCGCCTCGTGGGCGTGCAGGGCGGCGGTGAGCCCGGCGATCCCGCCGCCGAGGACGAGGACCCTCACCGGGCCGCGCCTCCGCCCGCCGTCACCGGTGGCTTCGCGGCGAGCATCCGCTCCAGGGCGAGACGGGCCGGGTCCGCCACGTCCGCGGGGACCTGGATGCGGTTCGGCGTCCTGCCCGCGACGAGCTCCTCGAGCACCCAGGCGAGGTAGCCGGGGTGGATGCGGTACATCGTCGAGCAGGGGCAGACGACCGGATCCAGGCAGAAGATCGTGTGCTGCGGGTACTGCGCGGCGAGGCGGCGCACGAGGTTGATCTCGGTGCCGACGGCGAAGGTCGTGGGCTCGGTCGCCGCCGCGATCGCGGTGCGGATGTAGTCCGTCGATCCCGACTCGTCGGCGGCGTCCACGACCTCCATCGGGCACTCCGGGTGCACGATGACCCGGACGCCGGGGTGCTCGGCACGGGCCTGTTCGATCTGCGCGACCGTGAAGCGGCGGTGGACCGAGCAGAAGCCGTGCCAGAGGATCACTCGTGAGTCCTGCAGATCCTCGGGGGAGTTGCCGCCGAAGGGACGCCTCGGGTTCCACATCGGCATGCGCTCCAGCGGCACGCCCATCGCCTTCGCGGTGTTGCGCCCGAGGTGCTGGTCCGGGAAGAAGAGCACGCGGCGTCCCCGGGCGAAGGCCCAGTCCAGGACCGTCCTGGCGTTCGAGGAGGTGCACACGATCCCGCCGTGCCGCCCCACGAAGCCCTTGATGTCGGCCGAGGAGTTCATGTACGTCACCGGGATGACGGGCACGAGCCCGTCGGCATCGGGCTCGTCCAGGGGGCCGAGGGCATCGGCGAGCTGCTCCCAGCACTCCTCGACCTGGTCGATGTCGGCCATGTCGGCCATCGAGCAGCCCGCGGCGAGGTTCGGCAGGATGACGGCCTGGTCCTGGCCCGAGAGGAGATCGGCGGTCTCGGCCATGAAGTGCACGCCGCAGAACACGATCGCCTCGGCGTCGGGGTAGGCGCGCGCGGCGGTGGCGAGCTGGAACGAGTCCCCCACATGGTCGGCGTGCCGCACCACCTCCTCGCGCTGATAGAAATGGCCGAGCACGACGACGCGATCGCCGAGGGCGGTGCGCGCGGCCTTGATCCGGGCGTCCAGCTCGTCCTCGTCGGCCTCGCGGTACTCGGCGGGGAGCTCGCCCTGGCGTGGCGCGCCGGTGGGGATGACGTCCCCCATCGAGGAGCCTGGGCCGTATCCGGGGACGGTGTCGAAGTCCCACGGGCCCGCCGCGAGATCGGTGGCGCACGCGGCGTCGGACGAGGCGCCGGCGACGATCGCCTGGATGGCGTGGTCGACGGAGGGGTCGCGCAGTGCCGGGGCCGGCAGAGGGCTCGTGCTCAAGAGGTCCTCGTTTCCTCAGGGGCGAGCGGACCGCGGTCGGCCAGCTCGACATCGGTGTCGTTGCGATACAGACGGGCGGGACGGTGGCTTCCGGTGCGGAAGGCGTCCGTGGGGACGAGATTCCCCGCGGACTCCACCTGGCGGCGGAAGTTCGCCGGGTCCAGGCGGCGTCCGAGGATGGTCTCGTATGCCTCGCGCAGCTCGGCGAGGGTGAACTCGGGAGGGAGGAATCCCTGGGCGACCCGGCTGTAGCCGACCTTGTTGCGGAGCCGCCAGAGCGCGTAGTCGATGATCTGCGCATGGTCGAAGGCGAGCGGCGGCAGGTCGGAGGCGTCGTACCAGGCGACGTTCTCGGGAGCGGCGCCTGCGGCATCGTGCGGAGCCGTGCTCTGCGCGCCCAGCGCGTCCACGGTGTCCGGCCTCAGGAGCGCCCAATAGACGACCGAGACCACACGGCCGGGGGAGCGGTTCACGGCGCCGAACGCGTAGAGCTGCTCCAGATAGCTCGGGGCGAGGCCCGTCGTCTCGGCGAGCGTACGGGCGGCGGCCTCCTCCAGGCTCTCGCGCGGGTCGAGCCATCCGCCGGGAAGCGCCCAGCAGTCCCGGTGCGGGTCGCGGATGCGGCGGACGAGGGGGAGCGCGATCCGTGGCTCCTCGGTCTCGCGGCGCAGGGTGAGGATGACCGTCGACACCGCGACGCGGATGCCCTCCTCGATGCCCCTGCTTTTGGTCATGACGACTTTAACCTCCGTGATCGATCTTAGAGTGCCGACGACCAGAAGTCCATCCGACTCGGCGATCGTTTTCCGCTCCTGAATGAGTGCGGGGCGCGCCGGCGCACGCTAGAGTGAGCGGGACAATCGAATAAGGCCGTACGATCCGTGCGGGAGAGCCCGGTGCACGCAGCCGGGCACCGAAGGAGCAAGCCTCCCCGCCAATCTCTCAGGTAACCCCACCGCCCGGATCCGGCCGCTCTGGAAAGCGATCCTCGACAGCGAGGGTCCGCCGACGGTGAAAGCCCCCTCCGCTACGGTGCAGGGCGAAGCTCTCAGGCCCATGACAGAGGGGGAGTTCTCAGACGCTCGCGCCGCGGGCGTCTCACCGATCAGCGCGGGAGAACTCCATGACCGAACCCCGTTACACCCCGCTCCGTGAGCGCCATGAGGCGCTCGGGGCATCCTTCACAGACTTCGGCGGCTGGCAGATGCCCGTCCGCTACACCTCGGACCTCGCGGAGCACCACGCGGTGCGCCAGGGTGCGGGGATCTTCGACATCTCGCACATGGCCGAGTTCAGCATCGGAGGCGCCCAGGCGGGCGAGTACCTCGATGACGCGCTCGCCGGCCGGCTCTCCGCGCTCGCGGTCGGCAAGGCGAAGTACTCGCTGCTGCTCGCCGAGGACGGCGGCATCATCGACGACGTGATCGTCTACCGGCTCGAGGACGAGCGGTATCTCATCATCTCCAACGCCGGCAACCGTGACGCGGTGAGCGAGGCTCTCGCCGCCCGCACCGCGGGGTACGCCGTCTCGGTGCAGGACATCTCGGACGACTACGCGCTGATCGCCGTGCAGGGCCCCGA
Organism: Microbacterium resistens; assembly: GCF_031456305.1. GTDB lineage: Bacteria > Actinomycetota > Actinomycetes > Actinomycetales > Microbacteriaceae > Microbacterium > Microbacterium resistens_A. The sequence continues at coordinate 151,652 of NZ_JAVDUM010000001.1, read as the reverse complement.
GGCGGAGGCGATCCTCGCCGAGGTCGCCGGCATCGAGGACCTCAGCGTCCCGTGGGCCGAGCAGAAGTACTACGCCTGGGCGAGCGCCCGCTTCCTGGGCGAGCCGCTGCTGCTGGCGCGCACGGGCTACACCGGCGAGGACGGCTTCGAGCTCCTCGTCGACGCGGACGACGCGGGAGCCCTCTGGGACGCAGTGCTCGCCGTCGGCGCCGACCGGGGACTGGTCCCGGCGGGGCTCGCCGCGCGGGACACGCTCCGTCTGGAGGCGGGCATGCCGCTGTACGGGCACGAGCTGACGCGCGAGACCAAGCCCGCCCAGGCCGGCCTCGGCCGTGTCGTGGTGGCCGACAAGGAGCGCTTCGTCGGCAAGGACGCCGTGACCCCGCAGGCGGATGCGCCGGTGCTCGTCGGGCTCGTCGCCGAGGGGCGTCGCGCCGGTCGCGCCGGCTACCCGGTGGTGCTGGAGGACGGCACCGCAGTCGGCGAGATCACCAGCGGCGCGCTGAGCCCCACGCTCGGCCACCCCATCGCCATGGCCTTCGTCGCCCCGGACCGCGCGTCCGGCGACGTCCCGCTCTTCTTCGACGTGCGGGGGACCAGGATCCCCGCGACCGTGACCGCCCTGCCTTTCTACCGGAGGAAGAAATGACCGATCTGAACACCCTGCGCTACAGCGAAGAGCACGAGTGGGTCGCCGTCGACGGCGACGTCGCCACCATCGGGATCACCGACTACGCCGCCGAGAAGCTCGGTGACGTCGTCTTCGTCGAGCTGCCGGCGGTCGGCACCGTCGTCGCCGCCGGCGCCGTCGTCGGCGAGATCGAGTCGACCAAATCGGTCGGGGAGCTCTACGCCCCCGTGGACGGCACCGTCGCCGAGATCAACGATGCGGTCGTCGATGACCCGTCCCAGGTGAACGCGGCGCCCTACGAGGGCGGCTGGCTCATCCGGCTCACGATCGCCGACGGCGCGGCCGACGGTCTCCTCGACCGCGACGGATACGTCGCCTTCACGGAGGGCTGAGGGTGACCACGTTCGCCGACCGCCACATCGGGACCACCGTGGAGGCCCAGCGCGTCATGCTCGACGCGCTGGGGATCGCCGCGGGCGAGGACGAGAGGCCCGTCGACACGCTGATGCGCGATGCGGTCCCCGCCTCGATCCGCCGTGACCGCGCAGCGGAGTCCACGCTGCCCGCAGCCGCCTCCGAGTCCGAGGCGCTGGCGGAGCTCCGTGCCCTCGCCTCGCGCAACACCGTGAACCGCCCGATGATCGGGCAGGGATACTACGGCACGATCACGCCCAGCGTCATCCAGCGCAACGTCCTGGAGAACCCGTCCTGGTACACCGCCTACACGCCGTACCAGCCCGAGATCTCGCAGGGGAGGCTCGAGGCGCTGATCAACTTCCAGACGATGGTCGCCGAGCTCACCGGGCTCGACACGGCGAACGCCTCGATGCTCGACGAGTCCACCGCGGTCGCCGAGGGGATGCTGTTGGCCCGCCGGGCCTCGAAGGCGACGTCGAACGTTTTCGTCGTGGACGCCGACGCGCTGCCGCAGACCAAGGCGCTGCTCGCGACCCGCGCCGAAGCGGTCGGGATCGAGCTGGTCGAACGGGCGCTCGCCGCCGGTGAGACCCTGCCGGAGGCGCTGTTCGGCGTGTTCGTGCAGTACCCGGGCGCGTCCGGCCTGGTCTGGGACCCGTCGGCCGTGATCGATGCCGCACACCTCGCCGGCGGTCTCGCCGTGGTCGCCGCCGACCTCCTCGCGCTGACCCTCATCTCCTCGCCGGGATCCCTCGGCGCGGACGTCGCGGTGGGCACCACCCAGCGCTTCGGCGTCCCGATGGGCTTCGGCGGGCCGCACGCCGGCTACATGGCCGTGCGCTCGGGCCTGGAGCGCCAGCTTCCCGGCCGTCTCGTCGGCGTCTCGCAGGACGCGGAGGGGCACCCCGCGTACCGCCTCTCGCTGCAGACGCGCGAGCAGCACATCCGTCGGGAGAAGGCGACCTCCAACATCTGCACGGCCCAGGTGCTCCTGGCCGTCATGGCGTCGATGTACGCCGTGTGCCACGGGCCGGACGGGCTGCGGGCGATCGCGAGCCGCGCGGCGACTGGCGCACGGTTCCTCGCGACCCAGCTCGAGAGGTCCGGCGCCGAGGTCGTGCACGGTGCCTACTTCGACACGATCACGGTGCGCGTCCCCGGACGTGCCGAGGAGATCGTGCGGCGCGCGCACGACGAGTTCGGCACGCTGCTGAACCTCGTCGACGCCGACACGGTGCGCGTCTCGACCGACGAGACCACCACGCACGAGGACATCCTCCGGGTCGCATCGGCGTTCGGGGCGGGGGAGGACTCCTTCGCCTACATCCCGGCGACGGCGCTGCCCGCAGCGCTCCACCGGCAGGACGAGTACCTCACCCATCCGGTCTTCCACGCGCATCGCAGCGAGACGGCGATGATGCGCTACCTCAAGACGCTGGCCGACCGTGACTACGCGCTGGACCGCGGGATGATCCCGCTCGGCTCCTGCACGATGAAGCTCAACGCCGCCACCGAGATGGCTGCCATCACCTGGCCCGAGTTCGCGGAGCTGCACCCGTTCGCCCCGGAGCAGGACGTGCGGGGCACCCTGGAGCTCATCGACCAGCTCGAGGCCTGGCTCGCCGACGTCACCGGCTACGACGCGGTGTCGCTGCAGCCGAACGCCGGCTCGCAGGGCGAGCTCGCCGGGCTCCTCGCGATCCGCGGCTACCACCGTGCGAACGGTGACGCGCAGCGCACGGTGTGCCTCATTCCGTCTTCGGCGCACGGCACCAACGCGGCATCAGCGGTCCTCGCGGGGATGACGGTCGTCGTCGTCGCCTGCGATGAGCTGGGCAACGTGGATCTCGGCGACCTCAGGGCGAAGATCGCCGCGAACGCCGAGACGCTCGCGGCACTCATGATCACCTACCCGTCCACGCATGGCGTGTACGAGCAGGACGTGCTGGAGATCACCGCCGCGGTGCACGACGCCGGGGGGCAGGTGTACATCGACGGCGCGAACCTGAACGCCCTGCTCGGCTACTCCCGCTTCGGGGACCTGGGCGGCGACGTCTCGCACCTCAACCTGCACAAGACGTTCGCGATCCCGCACGGCGGCGGCGGACCGGGCGTCGGCCCGGTCGCGGCCAAGGCGCACCTCGCACCGCACCTCCCCGCCCACCCGCTGGCGCAGCGGGCCGAGCACGCGGGCGGGCACGTCTTCGCGGGCGGTCCGGTCTCGGGGGCGCCCTACGGGTCCGCCGGCGTCCTGCCGATCTCCTGGGCGTACGTGCGGATGATGGGCGCCGACGGACTCCGCGATGCGACAGCCGCCGCGGTGCTCGCGGCGAACTACGTCGCCGCTCGCCTCGAGGGCCACTACCCGGTGCTCTACACGGGGGAGAGCGGCCGGGTTGCGCACGAGTGCATCCTCGACCTCCGCCCGCTCAAGGAGGCGACCGGGATCACGGTCGACGACGTCGCCAAGCGGCTCATCGACTACGGCTTCCACTCGCCGACCATGTCGTTCCCGGTCGCGGGGACCCTCATGGTCGAGCCGACCGAGTCCGAGGACCTCGGCGAGCTGGAGCGGTTCATCGAGGCGATGATCCAGATCAAGGCGGAGGCCGATGCGGTCGCCGCCGGACGCTGGGACGCCGCGGACAACCCGCTGGTGAACGCGCCGCACACCGCGGTCTCGCTCATCGCGGGGGAGTGGACGCACCCGTACACGCGGGAGGAGGCGGCCTACCCGATCCGCTCGCTCGTGGCGGGGAAGTACTGGCCGCCGGTGCGCCGCATCGACCAGGCCTACGGCGACCGCAACCTGGTGTGCGCCTGCCCGCCGGTGGAGGCGTTCGCCTAGTCCGCCGTAAAGACATGAACGCCCCGGTAGCCCACGGCGCCGGGGCGTTCGTGTGCGCGGCGACGGAAGAAAGAGGAGGGATCCGTCGATCGGGGGCGGAGCGGGGCGGCCGGGAGTTGGTCACCGCTCAGTAACGGTTGGTCGTTCGGGTTTCACGGTGACGCGCTCGCCGGTTAGGCTCAAATATCTCTACGTGCTCGACGGCGAGTACGCAGTTTGCTGTATTTAGGTCCACAGGAGGACACAAGTGAAGCGCAACAAGATCGCCCTCTCGGGTGTCGCGCTGCTCGCGGCGGGTACCCTCGCACTCGCGGGCTGCGCAGGCGGCGGATCCGGATCGACCGACAAGGGCGACACCGGAGCCAAGGCAGACACGTCTGCCATCATCACCACGAACGGCTCGGAGCCGGAGAACCCGCTGATCCCGACCAACACCAACGAGGTCGGCGGCGGCAAGATCCTCGACGAGATCTTCGCCGGTCTCGTCTACTACGACGCCAAGGGCAAGCCGGTCAACGACATGGCCGAGTCCATCACCACCGTGGACCCGCAGAACATCACGGTCAAGCTGAAGAAGGGCCAGAAGTTCTCGGACGGCACCGAGGTCAAGGCCGACAACTTCATCAAGGCCTGGAACTACGGCGCGCAGAGCGACAACAAGCAGAAGTCGGGCTACTTCTTCGAGGACATCGAGGGCTTCCTCAACGACCCGAAGGACCCGGCCACCCCGGATGACGACGTCTTCGGCGCCCAGGGCGACCTGTCGGGCCTGGTCAAGGTGGACGACTACGAGTTCACCATCAAGCTGAACAAGCCGGCGTCGGACTTCGCGCTGCGTCTCGGCTACTCGGCCTACTACCCGCTGCCCGACTCGGCCTTCGCCGACATGGAGGCGTTCGGCAAGAACCCGATCGGCAACGGCCCCTACAAGATCGGTGGCGAGGGCTGGCAGCACGACGTCAAGATCGAGCTCCTCAAGAGCGAGGACTACCAGGGCGGCCGCAAGGCGCAGAACGGTGGCCTGACGATCAACTTCTACGCCACGCAGGACGCCGCGTACGCCGACCTGCAGGGCAACAAGGTCGACGTCATCGACGCGATCCCGGCGGTCTCGCTGCCGACGTTCCAGAGCGACCTCGGCGACCGCGCGGTGAACCAGCCCGCAGCCGTCTTCCAGTCCTTCACGATCGGTCAGTTCCTGCCGCACTTCTCCGGTGAGGAGGGCAAGCTGCGTCGTCAGGCGATCTCGATGGCCTTCGACCGTGCGCAGATCACCGAGAAGATCTTCTCGGGCACCCGCACCCCCGCGGGCGACTTCACCTCGCCGGTCATCGCCGGCTGGTCGGACAAGATCCCCGGCAACGAGGTCCTGAAGTACAACCCGGAGGAGGCCAAGAAGCTGTGGGCCGAGGCCGACAAGATCTCCAAGTGGGACGGCACCTTCCAGATCGCCTACAACTCCGACGGCGGCCACCAGGAGTGGGTCGACGCGGTGACCAACTCGATCAAGAACACGCTCGGCATCGACGCCTCCGGCGCTCCGTACCCGACCTTCGCCCAGATCCGCACCGAGGTGAACTCCCGCACCATCAAGACCGCGGCGCGTTCCGGTTGGCAGGCCGACTACCCCGGCATGTACAACTTCCTCGGCCCGCTCTACGCGACCGGTGCCGGCTCGAACGACGGTGACTACTCCAGCACCGACTTCGACGCCGCCATCAAGGCCGGCATCGGCAACGCCGACGCCGACGCGCAGCTGAAGGACTTCGAGAAGGCTCAGGAGATCCTCTTCAAGGACCTCCCGGCCATCCCGCTGTGGTACTCGAACGTGACCGGCGGTTACAGCCAGAACGTGCAGAACGTCGAGTTCGGTTGGAACTCGGTCCCGCTGTACTACCAGATCACCAAGACCGCCAAGTAGGTCGTGCGTGACACCCGCGAGGCGGTGACGGTCAACGTCACCGCCTCGCGGGCTGTCGTCGTCACGGCCTGCAAGCGGTCCCACAGAAGGGACAGCGGATGCTCGGCTATATCATCAAGCGTCTTCTGCAGGTGATCCCGGTCTTCTTCGGGGCCACCCTGCTCATCTACTTCCTCGTGTTCGCCATGCCCGGCGACCCGATCCTCGCGCTCTTCGGTGACCGCACGCCCAACCCGGCGGTCGTGAACCAGCTCCGCGAGCAGTACCACCTGAACGATCCGTTCATCGTGCAGTACTGGTACTACATCAGCGGCGTCTTCCAGGGAGACCTGGGCACCACGTTCTCCGGACGTCCCGTCACCGAGGTGCTCGCGCAGACCCTCCCGGTCACCGGACGCCTGGCGCTCATGGCGATCGCCATCGAGTTCGTCACGTCGATCATCATCGGCTCGATCGCAGCGCTGCGGAAGGGCAAGATCTTCGACAACGTCTCGCTGATCGTCGCCCTGATCGCGATCGCGATCCCGATCTTCGTGCTCTGCTTCCTCGCGCAGTACTTCCTCGCCATCCAGCTGGGCTGGTTCAGCCCGACGGTCGGCGCGGACAACGACTGGGGCGGCCTCTGGCTCCCGGCGCTCGTGCTCGGGTTCAGCCTGTTCGCGACCAGCATGCGCCTCATGCGCGGCTCGGTCATCGACACGCTGAACCAGGACTGGGTGCGCACGGCCTACAGCAAGGGCCTCTCGCGCAACCGCGTCATCCCGGTGCACGTGCTGCGCAACTCGCTCATCCCGGTCATCACCAACTCCGCGACCAACTTCGGAGTGCTGCTGGTCGGCGCGACCGTGACGGAGGGCATCTTCAACGTGCCCGGCGTCGGCAACACCCTGTACCAGGCGGCGATCCGCGGGGAGGGGCCGACGGTGGTCTCCTTCGTCACCGTCTTCGTCATCCTGTACGTCCTGGTGAACCTGCTCGTCGACCTGCTCTACGGTCTGCTCGACCCGAGGATCCGCTATGCCTGAGCCCACCATCCCTCCGCACTACGTCGCGCCGGTGGAGACGGAGACGATCTCCGTCGATGCCGTTCGCGTGTCCGAGAAGCCCAGCAACCTCTGGCGCGACGCGTGGCGGGACCTCCGCCGCCGGCCGCTCTTCTGGTTCTCCCTGGTGCTCGCGCTGCTGTTCATCGTGGTCGCGCTGTTCCCCTTCCTGTTCACCTCGGTCGACCCGCGTGCGTGCGACCTGACGTACGGAAACGAAGGCCCGGCCGCCGGCCATATCCTGGGCTACACCTTCCAGGGATGTGACATCTACTCCCGCGTCATCTGGGGAGCGCAGACGTCGCTCGCGGTCGGCATCATCTCCACCCTGCTCTCGGCCGTCCTCGGCCTGATCATGGGTGCGCTGGCCGGGTTCTACGGCGGCTGGCTCGACGCCCTGCTCTCGCGGATCGGCGACATCTTCTTCGCCATCCCGTACATCCTGGCCGCGGTGGTCGTCATGACCGTCTTCTCGCAGTACCGGTCGGTGTGGACGCTGGCCTTCGCGATCGGTGGGTTCGCCTGGGCCTCCACGGCGCGCGTCGTGCGCGCCGAGGTCCTCCGGGTGCGTCAGGCCGACTTCGTGATGGCATCGAAGGCCCTGGGGCAATCGAGGTTCAAGATCCTGCTCCGGCACGTGATCCCGAACGCGATCGCGCCGCTACTGGTGGTCTCCACCCTGGCGCTGGCCGCGGCGATCGTCGCCGAGGCGACCCTGTCCTTCCTCGGTGTCGGACTCGGCAGCTCGGTCATGTCGTGGGGCAACGACATCAGCCAGGCCCAGGCCTCGCTGCGCGTCGCCCCGACGGCGCTCATCTATCCGTCGATCGCGCTCACCCTCGCGGTGCTCGCGTTCGTCACCCTGGGCGAGCTCATCCGAGACGCCCTCGACCCGAAGGCGAGGGCCCAGCGATGAGCACTCCTGCACAGAGCGCTCCGGCCTCGGGACCGGCTCCGGTCCTGAGCGTCCGCGACCTCAAGGTCGCGTTCAAGGGGCAGGACGGGCTGCGCGAGGTCCTGCACGGCATCAGCTTCGACCTGTTCCCCGGCGAGACCGTCGCGATCGTGGGGGAGTCGGGTTCCGGCAAGTCCACGACCGCGACCGCGATCGTGAACCTGCTTCCTGGTACCGGACGCGTCACCGACGGCAGCATCACCCTGGACGGCCGTGAGCTCACGACCCTCGGGCGCCGGGCGATGGAGAACGTCCGCGGACGGGACATCGGCTTCGTGCCGCAGGACCCGATGGCCAGCCTCAACCCGGTGTGGAGCATCGGGTTCCAGGTGAAGGAGGCCATCAGGGCCAACGGTGTCGCGCAGGGTCGCGAGGCCGTCAAGGCCCGCGCGATCGAGGTGCTGCAGCAGGCAGGGCTCGCCGATGCGGCCAAGCGGCTGCACCAGTACCCGCATCAGTTCTCCGGGGGCATGCGTCAGCGCGCGCTCATCGGCATCGGCCTCGTCGCCGATCCGAAGCTGCTGATCGCGGATGAGCCGACCTCGGCGCTCGACGTGACCGTGCAGCGTGTGATCCTCGATCACATGGGGCGCCTCACGAAGGAGCGCGGCACCGCGGTGCTGCTCATCACGCACGACCTGGGTCTCGCCGCCGAGCGCGCCGAGAAGATCATCGTGATGAACAACGGCGCGATCGTCGAGGCAGGCCCCAGCCGCGCGATCCTGGAGAACCCGCAGCACCCGTACACGAAGCGACTCGTGGCTGCGGCCCCGAGCATCGCCTCCCAGCGGATCCAGGCCGTGGTCGAGGACCGCGGCGTGGAGACGATGGAGGATCTGGCGGACATCCCGCCGACCGTGCGGGTGGCCGGGCTCACCAAGGACTACAAGATCCGGCAGGGGGCGTTCCGCAGCGAGCCGTTCCGCGCCGTGGACAACGTGTCCTTCGACATCCCGCGCGGGAAGACCCTCGCCCTCGTCGGCGAGTCGGGATCGGGCAAGTCGACCGTCGCGAAGATGGTCCTCAAGCTCGAGGAGCCGACCTCCGGCACGATCGAGATCGACGGACAGGACGTCTCGCGGCTCTCGAACGCGCAGGCGTTCGGACTCCGGCGTCGGATGCAGCCGGTGTTCCAGGACCCCTACGGCTCGATGGATCCGTTGCGCAACATCGGCAACACGATCGCGGAGCCGCTGCAGATCCACAACATCGGGGATGCGGATTCGCGCCGCGAGCGGGTGCTGGAGCTTCTCGACCAGGTGTCGCTGCCGCGGGTCCTCGCGACCCGTTACCCGAACGAGCTCTCCGGCGGTCAGCGACAGCGTGTCGCCATCGCGCGGGCGCTCGCGCTCAAGCCCGACATCGTCGTGCTCGACGAGGCGGTCTCGGCGCTGGACGTGCTCGTGCAGGACCAGATCCTCAAGCTCCTCGCCGACCTGCAGTCGGAGCTGGGCCTGACCTATCTGTTCATCACGCACGACCTCGCGGTCGTCCGCGTCTCCAGCGACCTCGTGTGCGTGATGGAGAAGGGCCGAGTGGTCGAGCAGGGGACGGTGGACGAGATCTTCGCCAACCCGCAGCAGGACTACACCGAGCGCCTGCTGCAGGCGATCCCCGGCGCGTCGATCACGCTGGGCGGCAGCGACTCGTGAGCTCGCCCGCACGACCCGGGGGAGGGCGGACCTACCGCTCCCCCTCGGGGCCGGTCGTGCTCGTGCTGTCCGTCGCTCTCGTGCTGTTCCTCCTCGGCGACGCGGTGGCGCGGGGCAGCTGGGGGCTGATGCTGCTGTACGCGCCGTGGGCGCTGCTGGCCGTCTGGCTCGTGTACGAGCTGGTCTTCGTGTCCGCCGTCCGGGTGGATGACGACGGCGTCGTCGTGCGGAACCTGCTGCGCCGCACCTCGTTCGGCTGGCGCCGGGTGCGCGACGTCGATCTCCGCTGGCAGCTGGACTTCGCCCTCGACGACGGGACGAAGGTCTCGTGCTTCGGCGGGCCGGGGCGCGCGAGGCCGCCTCGGCAGACCGGTCGGGGCGAGGGAGAGGTCCGGGTTCCCGCGAGCCTGCGGACGCTCACCGAGGTCCGGGACCGGTGGGAGGCGGCGATCGATGCCGTCCCGACGCCGCAGGACGGTTCCGACGCCCCGATCCGGCGCTCCTGGGACGTCCCGGCACTGGTCGCGCTCCTCGTGATCGCGATCTGGGCCACGGCCGCCGTCATCATCACCCACGCCTGACCTTCCCTCGTCGGTCCCGCGCTCGCGCCTCGGCGTGGTCCCTTTCCCGCGAGACTGCAACTGCGTCACGAGACTGCACGATTTTCGCGCTGTCTCGGAACGCAGATGCAGTCTCGCGGTTTTGGTTTGGCGTCGGGAGCGCGAGAAGGCCGTGGCGCAGGGTCCGGGGACGGTCAGCGGCCGAAGGACGTCAGGGTCGCCAGCATCGCCGACTGGACGGGGCGGACGCGGGGGACACCGGTCTGTGAGAGCAGCCCGATCAGCGGGCGGGACGTGCGTGCATCATCCCAGCCCCAGCGGACCACCTCTCGGAGGTGGCGGCGGAGTCGGGCCTCTCGCCGCTTCTCCTGGAGGATCGCGAGGCCGGGGTCGCCGTGGGCCCCGGAGTACTTCGTCATCCCGTCGGCCTCGCCCGCGACCGCGAGCGAGGGCCAGAAGAAGTCAACGCGGTCCTCATGCCCCTCGACGCGGAAGACGGTCTGGAGCTCCGGCAGATCGAATCCGGCCCATTCGATCACCGCGAGGCTGAGCGACTCCAGGACCGTCTCGGGCACGCCAGACGCGCGAGACAGCGCCCACCGCGCACGGTTGCGGTTGCGCGCGGATCTCCGGGACTCGTTCCTCGCCCGGAGCTGCTCGGCGACGACGTCCGGGGCCGTCCGGAGCAGCGCGTTCGCGTAGGCGAGTCCCTCGGCCGGCGGGCGGCTCCGCGCGAGATCGACGATCGTCTCCTCGACGCTCGTCACGAGCAGTCCGTCGAGCCGATCGACATCGCGGGCCTCGTCGGTCGTGTGCGTCCGGACGGCTCCGGTCAGTCGGCTGGTGCCGGCGGGGTCGAGGACATGGACCGGATGCTCGGGTCCGCCGATGACGACGCCCCGGAGCGCTGCTGCCGAGACATGGCTGAAGACGGCGTTCGGACGCGCTTCCGCGACGGCGAGCACCTTCGCGAGGTACTGCTCCCAGGGGGTCGCCGACCGCCAGCGACCGAGCTCGGCGTAGACGCCCGGCATCACCCTGGTCAGCTCGCCCCGATGCCAGGATCGGCTCAGCGATGCGGCCGATCCGGCCGCATCGGCACGGAGGAGGGGAATCGGGGCCGCCGGGAGGGGAACGTCGCGATCGAGCATCCGCCCATCATCGATCGCCTCCACTCCGGTGCGGAGGCGGGTTCACGGGATCCGGGGAGAACTCCGCGGTCTCGGTGTCCGGGGAGGAGAGGCCTCGCCCTCCAGTCCCGCCCCGGGTCTCGTCCCGCCCCCCCCGGTCTCGCTCCGCCCCTGGTCCCGCCCCCTCCGGTCCCACCCCGCCCAGGACCGCGAGACTGCATCTGCGTTCCGACACAGCAGGAAAATCGCGCAGTCTCGGAACGCGGATGCAGTCTCGCCGGAGAAAACGCGGATGCAGTCTCGCCGGAGAAGAAGCGCGGAAGGGGGAGGCGGGAGGGACGAGGCGCGGCCGGGAGAGAGGCGGCCGGGGACGGGTCAGGAGGGGAGGCCGAAGAGGGCCGGCCAGGTCGAGGCGGCCCAGGGGTAGCCGACGAAGACCGCGGCGTCGATGAGGAAGTGCGCGACGAGGAACGGCATCAGGCGTCCCGTGCGCAGGAACAGGAATCCGAAGAGGAGCCCCATCGCCAGGTTCCCGATGAACGCGCCGGGCCCCTGGTACAGGTGGTAGCTGGCGCGGAGGACGGAGGTCGCGATCACGATCGCCCACGACCCCCAGCCCAGCTGCCGCAGTCGGTGGAAGAGATAGCCCAGCACGACGACCTCCTCCTGGATCGAGGCGCGGGCGGCCGCGAGGAGGAGCACCGGGACGGTCCACCAGTAGGTCGACTGCGCCCCCGGATCGACCGCGACGAAGAGCTGGCTCATCCGACCGACGAGGTACAGGCCGAGGCCGGGGATCCCGATCGCCAGGACGAGGCCGACCCCGAGCCCTGCATCCCGCCCGATCCGCCGGCCGTCCAGCCCGAGCGCGCCGAGGTGCGGGCGCGAGCCCTGCCAGAGCAGGAAGCAGACGAGCAGGACGGGGACGACGGAGAAGCCGATCCCGAGCACCTGATAGATGAGGTCGAACACCTCACGGTCGCTGCGGGCCGGGTTGAGGGTCGCGGTCTGGTCCCCGAGCGGTGTCGGACTGCTGAGCCGATAGGCGAGCTGCACCACCGCGTAGACGGCGGACTGGCCGAGGCCGAGAGCGAGGACGATCGCGATCTCCCACCACAGCCGGACGCGGGACGGGGTGGGGGAGCTCATGAGGGACGATCGTACGCTTTCCCATGAGGAGCGCAGAGAAGCCCCGTTCCGGTGCGTTATCCTGGAACGTCGGATTCCCGGCGCATCCCACTCGCATCTTTAGGACACCTGCATGGCGCACGCCCTTCGCACTGACCTCCGCAACGTCGCAATCGTCGCCCACGTCGATCACGGCAAGACCACGCTGGTGGACGCGATGCTCCGCCAGACGGGGTCGTTCGGCGAGCATGCTCACGTCGAGGAGCGCGCCATGGACTCCAACGACCTGGAGCGTGAGAAGGGCATCACGATCCTCGCCAAGAACACGGCGATCACCTACAACGGCGCGCACACCGACGTCCCCGTGACGATCAACGTGATCGACACCCCGGGGCACGCCGACTTCGGCGGCGAGGTCGAGCGCGGCCTATCGATGGTCGATGGCGTCGTGCTCCTCGTGGACGCGAGCGAGGGCCCGCTGCCGCAGACCCGCTTCGTGCTGCGCAAGGCGCTCGAGGCGAAGCTCCCCGTCATCCTCCTGGTCAACAAGACCGACCGCCCCGACGCCCGCATCGCGGAGGTCGAGGAGGAGGCGCACGACCTGCTCCTGGGCCTGGCGTCCGACCTCGTGGACGACGTTCCCGACCTCGACGTGGACGCGCTGCTGGACGTGCCGGTGGTCTACGCCTCCGGGCGTGCGGGCGCGGCGTCGCGCAACCGCCCGGCGAACGGCGCACTGCCGGACAACGACGATCTCGAGCCGCTGTTCGAGGCGATCCTCCAGCACGTCCCCGCCCCCGCCTACGACGATGAGGCGCCGCTGCAGGCGTGGGTCACGAACCTCGACTCCAGCCCGTTCCTCGGGCGCCTCGCGCTCCTCCGCGTCTTCAACGGCACCCTGAAGAAGGGCCAGACCGTCGCCTGGGTGCGCCACGACGGCAGCCACGCCAACGCACGCATCACCGAGCTGCTGAAGACCCGTGCGCTGGAGCGCTACCCCGCCGAGAGCGCGGGCCCCGGCGACATCGTCGCCATCGCCGGATTCGAGAACATCACGATCGGCGAGACCATCGCCGACCCGGACGACGTCCGCCCGCTCCCCGCGATCCACGTCGACGACCCGGCGATCTCGATGACCATCGGCACGAACACGTCGCCGCTGGTCGGCAAGGTCAAGGGGCACAAGCTCACCGCGCGCATGGTGAAGGACCGCCTGGACCGCGAGCTGATCGGAAACGTGTCGCTCAAGGTCGTCGAGGTCGGCCGGCCCGACGCATGGGAGGTGCAGGGCCGCGGCGAGCTGGCCCTCGCGATCCTCGTCGAGAACATGCGCCGCGAGGGCTTCGAGCTCACGGTCGGCAAGCCCCAGGTGGTCACGAAGAAGGTCGACGGCAAGACCCACGAGCCGTTCGAGCACCTCACGATCGATGCTCCGGAGGAGTACCTCGGCGCGATCACGCAGCTCCTCGCCGCCCGCAAGGGCCGCATGGAGGGCATGACCAACCACGGGACCGGCTGGGTGCGGATGGAGTTCGTCGTGCCGTCCCGCGGCCTGATCGGCTTCCGCACCGAGTTCCTCACCACCACGCGCGGCACCGGGATCGCCAACGCGATCTCCCACGGCTACGAGCCCTGGGCCGGACACATCGTCACCCGGCAGAACGGCTCGATCGTGGCCGACCGCTCCGGCGTCGTCACCCCCTTCGCGATCATCGCCCTGCAGGAGCGCATGTCGTTCTTCGTCCAGCCCACGCAGGAGGTGTACGAGGGCATGGTGATCGGTGAGAACTCCCGCAACGACGACATGGACGTGAACATCACCAAGGAGAAGAAGCTCACCAACATGCGCTCGGCCACGGCCGACACGTTCGAGTCGATGACGCCGCCGCGCCAGCTCTCCCTGGAGGAGAGCCTGGAGTTCGCCCGTGACGACGAATGCGTCGAGGTGACGCCGGAGATCGTCCGCATCCGCAAGGTGGTCCTCGACCAGACGATCCGCGCCCGCGAGACCGCGCGCCTGAAGCGCCAGGACGCGAACGCCTGATCCGCTCGCTCGCGAAGGCCCGTCTCCCTGCGGAGGCGGGCCTTCGTCGTCCCGCGGGAGATCCGGGCGGGGGTGTCCCCGGGAGGTCCGGGCGGGGAGATCCGGGCGGAGGAGACGGCGTGATCGGCGGGCGGTGCGGTCGGCGGACTCTCAGCGCAGCTCGGAGATGAGGACGGCCGCGGTGCCGGTGACCGTCGCCTCGAAGATGTGCGGTGCGTCGCCGCGATAGCTGATGTAGTCGCCGGGCGTCAGCGCCTCCGGCGCCTCGGCGGGGCCGATGAGGGCGGCTCCCGAGATGAGGATGACGTGCTCGGTGGTCCCCGGGTGATGGGGGAGGGACCGGCGGGGCTCGCCGGGGTCGGCCTGGATGAGGTAGAGGTCCCGGCGTGCGGAGGGAGGGCAGGCCGACAGCAGGGTCGCGCTGTAGGGCGCGGCGGACGAGGGGACGCGGGGGGCCTGGCCGAGATCGCGGGCGCGGATCAGGGTCGGCTCGGTCGCCGGACGGTCCACCAGATCGGCGAACGGGATGCCCAGCGCGTCGCCGAGCGCCCAGAGGGTCTCCACGCTCGGATTCCCCGAGCCGCTCTCCAGCTGGGACACGGTGGCCTTGGAGACCCCGGCGCGTCGGGCGAGCTCGGACACGGAGATGCCGGCGGACTCGCGCTCGCGGCGGAGGGCGCGGGCGATGCGTTCGCGAAGGTCCATGTGTTCAGTATCTCAAACGAACGTTCGCCTTGACGATCATATTCAGAACGTTCAGAATGGTGGACGTGCGTTCGACGAAGCGAACAGCCGGGGATGCGCCGGCACCGGGGCGGTCCGCCGAGGACGACGAGGTCCGTGCCGCCCGGCGGGAGGGGATCGGCGTCGCGATCGCGACCAGCGCCTACGGGATCTCCTTCGGCGCCCTCGCGGTCGCCTCGGGTCTGGACATCTGGCAGACCTGCCTGCTGAGCCTGGTGATGTTCACGGGCGGCTCGCAGTTCGCCTTCGTCGGGGTGATCGCGGCCGGCGGGATGGCGGCGCTGCCCGCCGCCATCGCCTCGGCGGCGCTCCTCGGGGTCCGCAACATCGCGTACGGCATCCGGATGTCGCCGGTGATCGGCCGCGGCTTCTGGAAGCGGCTCGCCGCCTCGTACGTGACGATCGACGAGTCGACGGCGGTCTCGCTCGCCCAGACCTCCTCCCGGGCGCGCACGGTCGGCTTCTGGGTGACCGGGCTCGGCATCTACGCCGGGTGGAACCTCAGCACGCTCCTCGGCGCGCTCCTGGGCGACGTGCTCGGAGATCCGAAGGCGTACGGGCTGGACGCGGCGGCCGCGGCGGCGTTCCTGGCCCTGCTCTGGCCGCGGCTGAGGCAGCGCCAGGCGATCGTGGTCGGCATCGCCGCGGCGGTCGTCGCGACCGCCCTCACCCCGGTGCTGATGCCGGGGATGCCGGTGCTGATCGCGGCCCTCGTCGCCGTCCTCGTCGGCTGGTTCAACTGGTTCGCCCCGGCGGGGCGGACGGCCGGCAGCGCACTCGTGACCCCGCGCGGCGATCGGGCAGAGGCCGGGGAGGAGGCGCGATGACCCTGTGGAACGCGGTGCTCCTGGCCGCGATCGTCTGCGTCGGGCTCAAGGCCGTCGGCTACCTCGTGCCGCCGTCCGTGCTGGAGGCGCCTCGTCCCGCGCGCATCTCCGACCTGCTGACGGTCGCGCTGCTCGCCGCGCTCACCGCGGTGCAGACGCTCGCGGCGGGCACCGCGGTCCTGGTCGATGCCAGGGTGCCCGCGATCCTCGTCGCCGCGGGCCTCCTCTGGCTTCGGCAGTCGTTCCTCGTGGTCGTGATCGCGGCCGCCGCCGTCGCTGCCCTGCTGCGACTCCTCGGCTGGGCGACCTGACCGGCAGAGGACCCGTCGGTCAGGATCGTCGGCCGGCCGGAGGTCGCTCACAGCAGGCGCGGATAGGCTCGGGGCGTGCGTGAATCCAGGATCTCCCGTGTGCTGTCGTGGGTGGGGACGCTGATCGTCGGCGCCGTCTACGGGATCGCGACGACCATCGGCCACGCTTCGGTGATGGGTCCCGTCCCGGTCGGGATGATCGTCGGCGCGATCTCCTGCGCGGCGCTCCTGGTGGCGGTGCGGACGCTGACGCACGATCGCTGGGCGACCCTCACGGCGGGCCTCGGCATGATCGCGGCCGTCCTGGTCCTGTCGGGACGCGGCCCCGGCGGATCGGTCCTCGTCCCGGACGGCCTCCTCGGACGCGTGTGGGGCTACCTCGTCGCCGGCATCGTCCTCCTCGTCATCGCCTGGCCCGACCTGTCGCGTCTGCGGACCTCGGGTCCGGCGTCCGCGACACCGGCCGCGACGTCGGCCGCCCCCGCGGACGGCCCCGTCGCGCCGCCGACCTCGATCACCGGGACGTAGACTGAAGAGGTGACGTATGTGATCGCTCTTCCGTGTGTCGATGTGAAGGATCGTGCCTGCATCGATGAGTGCCCCGTGGACTGCATCTACGAGGGTGAGCGCTCGCTCTACATCCACCCCGACGAATGCGTCGACTGCGGCGCCTGCGAGCCCGTCTGCCCCGTCGAGGCCATCTACTACGAAGACGACCTCCCCGACGAATGGCAGGACTACTACAAGGCCAACGTCGAGTTCTTCGAAGAGATCGGCTCCCCCGGCGGCGCCGCCAAGGTCGGCGTGATCCACCACGACCACCCGGTCATCAAGGCCCTTCCCCCGCAGGGGGAATAGGCATGAGCGTCCGCGATCTCGCCGACTACCCCTGGGACGCCGTCACCCCGTACCGCGAGCGCGCAGCGCTGCATCCCGGCGGGATCGTAGACCTCTCCATCGGCTCCCCGGTCGATCCGACCCCCGAGGTCGTGCGGCGGGCGCTCACCGAGGCCACGGATGCGCACTCCTATCCGCAGACCGTTGGCACACCGGCCCTCCGCGAGGCGATCGTCGACTGGTACGCCCGGCGGCGGGGCGTCCCGGACCTGCGTCCCGACAACGTCCTGCCCACGATCGGCTCCAAGGAGCTCGTGGCCCTGCTCCCGACCCTCCTCGGCCTGGGACCGGGCGACATCGTGGTCCACCCCCGCGTGGCCTACCCGACCTACGAGGTGGGCGCCCGCGTCGTCGGCGCGACGCCGGTGCCGGCGGACGACCCGGCCGAATGGCCCGATGGCACCAGGCTGATCTGGATCAACACCCCGGGCAACCCCGACGGTCGCACCTGGACGACGGACGAGCTGGCCGCCGCCGTGCGCCGTGCGCGGGAGCTGGGAGCGGTGCTCGCCAGCGACGAGTGCTACGCCGAGCTCGGCTGGGAGGGGCCGTGGGCGACCGAGCCGGTCCCCTCCGTGCTCGATCCGCGGGTCACGGGCGGGACGCGCTCGAACCTGCTGAGCGTCTACTCGCTGAGCAAGCAGTCCAACCTCGCCGGCTACCGCGCGGCGTTCGTCGCCGGCTGCGCGCAGGTGGTCGGGAGGATCCTCACGGCGCGCAAGCACCTCGGCCTGATGCCGCCGGCGCCCGTCCAGCACGCGATGGCCGTCGCCCTGGGCGACGACGCGCACGTCGCGGCCCAGAAGGAGCTGTACCGGGAGCGCCGCGCCCTCCTCCTCCCCGCCGTCCGCGAGGCGGGCTTCCGGGTCGACGGCTCCGAGGCGGGGCTCTACCTGTGGGCGACCGAGGGGCGCGACGCCTGGGAATCCCTCGGGCGGCTCGCGGATCTGGGCATCCTCGCGGGCCCCGGACCCTTCTACGGGGACTTCTCCGAGGAGCACGTGCGGCTGTCGCTCACGGCGCCGACCGAGCGCGTGGCGCAGGGCGCGGAACGGCTGCGGGCGTCCTCGCGCTGAGTCTGTAGCTTCGCACGATGGAACTGCGCATCTCTTAGCGGATGTCACAGTAGGCGCGCGTGCCGACTAGGCTGTAATGGCGATCCGGCCGACCCGGCCTCGGCGTCCGCGCCGGACATCGCCCTCGACGAACAACCTGCAAGGAGGTCCGCGTGAGCGCAGCGGGAGATCGGCCCACGAAGGCGACTCTGACCATCGGCGAGAAGGCTGCCGAGTTCCCCGTCCTGCGGGGCACCGAGGGGCACGACAGCATCGACTTCTCCACCCTGATGCGGCAGACCGGCCATACGGCTCTCGACTACGGTTACGTGAACACCGCGTCGACCAAGTCCGCGATCACCTTCATCGACGGCGACCAGGGGATCCTGCGCTACCGCGGCTATCCGATCGATCAGATCGCCAAGAACTGCACCTACCTCGAGGTGGCATGGCTGCTCATCTACGGCGAGCTGCCCACCCCCGCCGAGCTCGCCGACTTCGATGAGCGGATCCGCCGGCACACGCTGCTGCACGAGGACCTCAAGCACTTCTTCTCCGCTCTCCCGCACACGGCCCACCCGATGTCGGTGCTGTCGTCCGCGGTCGCGGCGCTGTCCACGTACTACGAGAACGAGTCCGACCCGCACAACCCGGAGCACGTCGAGCTCAACACGGTGCGGATGCTGGCGAAGCTGCCGGTCATCGCGGCCTACGCCCACAAGAAGAGCATCGGTCAGGCCTTCCTCTATCCGGACAACTCGCTGAGCTTCGTCGACAACTTCCTCAAGCTCAACTTCGGCGTCATGAGCGAGCCGTACGAGCTGAACCCGGTGATGTCGAAGGCGCTCGAGCTGCTGCTCATCCTGCACGAGGACCACGAGCAGAACGCCTCGACCTCCACGGTGCGTCTGGTGGGATCGACGGGCGCCAATCAGTTCGCCTCCATCTCCGCCGGCATCCAGGCGCTCTCCGGCCCCCTCCACGGCGGCGCGAACGAGGCGGTGCTGACGATGCTCGGCCAGATCCGCGAGTCCGGCCAGAGCGTGCAGCGCTTCGTCGAGCGGGTGAAGAACAAGGAGGAGGGCGTCAAGCTCATGGGCTTCGGCCACCGGGTCTACAAGAACTACGACCCGCGCGCCAAGCTCGTCAAGGAGGCGGCCGACGAGGTGCTCTCCGAGCTCGGCGTGACCGATCCGCTCCTGGACCTGGGCAAGGAGCTCGAGGAGATCGCCCTCGCCGACGACTACTTCAAGGAACGGCGCCTCTACCCGAACGTCGACTTCTACACCGGCGTCATCTACAAGGCCATGGGCTTCCCGCCCCGGATGTTCACGGTGCTGTTCGCGATCGGCCGACTCCCCGGCTGGCTCGCCCAGTGGCGCGAGCTTCAGGATGACCCGCAGACCAAGATCGGCCGCCCGCAGCAGCTGTACACGGGCTCGGCGAGCCGCGACTTCCCGCGGGGCTGATCCGCGCCCTGCCCCGAACGCAGAAACGCTCGCACCTCGGTGCGAGCGTTTCTGCGTATCCGGGCGCCTGCCCGGCTTTCCGGATGCATGAGGATTCCCCGCCTGGCGGGAGCTTCGGGCCGAGGGAGCCCGCCAGACGGGGAATCACCCGCCAAGCGGGGGAGGTGGAGCGGAACGGCCCGGGCCAGCGGGGCCGGGCCGGCAGAGCCCGGGTCAGCCCCGGGGGCGGCCGGCGCCCTGGGCGCCCTGGCCGGAACGGGGCCGGCGACGGCGACGGTTCGCGCCGCCGGCGGACGCGGGCGCACCGTTCCCTGCGCCGGGAGCCGACCTGCGGCCGCCCTCGGCGGAGCGCGGTGCGGAGGAGGGCTTCTTCTTCGCCGCGGGGCGGGTGGCCGGAGCCTGCGGGGGTGCAGGCCGGACGAATGCCGCCCGCTCGCCCACGAGATCCTGCACGGCACGGGCGTCGGCGGAGACCTGCTCGATGCCGACGGTGATCCGCGCCTTGCGCAGCAGATCCTTGACGTCACGGCGCTGCTCGGGGAGGAGGACCGTGACGACGGTGCCCGCGGCACCGGCGCGGGCGGTGCGCCCAGAACGGTGCAGGTAGGCCTTGTGCTCGGCGGGAGGGTCGACGTGCACGACGAGGTCGACGCCGTCCACGTGCACGCCGCGCGCCGCGACGTCGGTGGCCACGAGGACGCGCACGCCCCCGTCCGCCGGGTCGCCGGAGAACGCGGCCAGGTTCCGCTCGCGCGCGCCCTGGGAGAGGTTCCCGTGCAGGTCGACGGCGGGGATGCCCGAGGCGGTGAGCTGCTTGGCGAGCTTCTTGGCCTGGTGCTTGGTCCGCGTGAAGAGGATCCGCCGTCCGGTCCCGGACGCGAGCGCGTTCACGAGGTCCTTCTTGCCGTCCGCGTCGGCGATCTCGAGCACCCGGTGCGTCATGTCGCCGACGGGCACGCTGGCCTCGTCGACCTCGTGGCTGACGGGGCGGGATAGGAAGCGGCGCGCGAGCACGTCGATTCCGCCGTCGAGCGTCGCGCTGAAGAGCAGACGCTGCCCACCGGAGGGGGTGGCGGAGAGGATGCGGGTGACGCCGGGGAGGAACCCGAGGTCGGCCATGTGGTCGGCCTCATCGAGGACGGTGACCGCGACGGCGTCGAGGTGAACGACGCCCTGCTTCATGAGGTCCTCCAGGCGGCCGGGGCAGGCCACGACGATGTCGACGCCGCGACGGAGGGCGTCCTCCTGGGGGCGCTGGCTCACGCCGCCGAAGACGGTGGTCACGCGGAGTCCGGCGACCTGCGCGAGCGGAGCGATCACCGCGGCGATCTGGCTGGCGAGCTCCCGCGTGGGGGCGAGCACGAGTCCACGGGGGTGGCCGGGGCGCGCCTTCTGGCCCGTCAGACGGGCGACGAGCGGAATGGCGAAGGCGATGGTCTTACCGCTGCCCGTGCGGCCGCGGCCGAGGAGGTCGCGGCCGGCGAGGGAGTCGGGAAGGGTGTCGCGCTGGATCGGGAACGGTTCGGACTTGCCGGACTCGGCGAGCACGGTCGCGAGCGGCGCGGGCACGCCGAGATCGAGGAAGGAAGGCATATGGGTACTCCAGAGGCGCATGGTCGATGCGCGGTAGGGACGGATGGCGACGGCGCACGAAAACGGTCGGTGCGCATCGGTTCGCCGTTCGAAAGGCCAGCTCGTGCTGGTGGAGAGCCGGTCAGGCTCGCTTCGGTCCGCAGAGACCCCGTGACGACGACGCAGCAACCCGGTCGGACCGGGCAGCCTCCCTATCCTACCCTGCGTACCCGGGTCAGGCGTGCAGCGCCTCGTTGAGGGTCACCCCGACCCCGGCACGGGCGGCGGCCTCGACCGCGCCCGACACGGAGTTGCGGCGGAAGAGCAGTCCGTCCCGGCCGGAGAGCTCCGCGGCCTTCACCGTCCGCGCGCGGCCGTCGGCGCCCGGCGCCTCGCCGACGAGGACGACCTTCGTCCCGGCGGTCACGTACAGGCCGGCCTCGACGACGCAGTCGTCGCCCAGGGAGATCCCGATCCCCGCGTTCGCGCCGAGGAGCGTCCGTGCGCCGATCGAGACGCGGTGATTGCCGCCGCCGGAGAGCGTGCCCATGATGGAGGCCCCTCCGCCGATGTCGCTGCCGTCGCCGACGACGACGCCCTGGGAGATCCGGCCCTCGACCATCGAAGCGCCGAGTGTCCCGGCGTTGAAGTTCACGAAGCCCTCGTGCATCACCGTCGTCCCGGGGGAGAGGTGCGCGCCGAGACGCACGCGTGAGGCGTCGGCGATCCGCACGCCCTCGGGCAGGACGTAGTCGGTGAGGCGCGGGAACTTGTCCACGGCCTGGATCTGGATCCCGGCCCGCTGGAGCAGCGGACGAAGGCGCGCGGCCTCGGCCGGGAGCATGGGGCCGGCCGTCGTCCAGGCCACGTTCGGCAGGTGCGCGAAGATCCCGTCCAGGTTGAGCTCGTTGGGGCGCACGAGGAGCCGGGAGAGCGCGTGCAGGCGCAAGTACGCGTCGGGGGTGGAGGACGGTGCCTCGTCGAGGTCGATCGTCAGCTGCACGAGCTCCAGCTCGACCCCTCGGTCCTCATCGGGGCCGGCCAGCGCCTCCCAGGTCGCGGCGGAGGCCACGGCGTCGCCGGCTGAGGGGATCCCCGTACCGACCTCCGGGAACCAGGCGTCGAGGACCGTCCCGTCCGCGGCGATGGTGGACAGGCCGGAACCGGAGATGGTGCGCGCGTCGCTCATGCCCTCTACGGTAGCGAAGGACGGCGCCGAACTCCCGCCCGGACGGGGCCTTCGGAGGCTCGCACTAGGCTGGGTCCATGGCGCTCGATCTGACCATGTCCTCCGTCGATCTCACCCGCACGATATGCGACATCCCGAGCGTATCCGGTGAGGAAGGCGTGCTCGCCGACCTGATCGAGCAGGCCGTCTCTGCGTTCCCGCACCTGGAGGTCATCCGCCACGGGAACACCGTCGTCGCGCGCACGAACCTCGGACGCGCGCAGCGTGTGGTGATCGCCGGGCACATCGACACGGTCCCGCTCAACGGCAACGTGCCGGTGCGCGAGACCGAGGTCGACGGCGTGCCCGTCCTCTGGGGGCGCGGCACCGTGGACATGAAGGCCGGTGTCGCGGTGCAGCTGAAGCTCGCCGCCGAGCTCGTCGCGCCCTCGGCCGACGTGACCTGGATGTGGTACGACAACGAGGAGGTCGAGGCCTCCCGCAACGGGCTCGCGCTCCTGGCCGCCAGCCGCCCGGATCTCTTCGCCGGTGACTTCGCCATCCTCGGCGAGCCGAGCGACGGCCAGGTCGAGGGCGGCTGCAACGGTACGCTCCGTGCCGTCGTGCGGACCGAGGGCGTCAGGGCGCACAGCGCACGGGCCTGGGTCGGCGAGAACGCGATCCACCGGGCGGCCCCCATTCTCGCGCGGCTCGCGGAGTACCGCCCCAGGGACGTCTCGGTCGAGGGGCTCGTCTACCGCGAGGGGCTCAACGCCGTCCGGATCAGCGGCGGCGTCGCGGGCAACGTCATCCCGGACGTCTGCGAGGTAGAGGTCAACTACCGCTTCGCGCCGAGCAAGACCGCCGAGGAGGCGGCCGCGCACGTGCGGAGCGTCTTCGCGGGCTTCCCGGTGGAGGTCACCGACTCCTCGGAGGGCGCCCGCCCGGGCCTGGACGCCCCGATCGCGCAGCGGTTCGTCGCCGCGGTCGGCGCCACGCCCATGCCGAAGTACGGCTGGACGGACGTCGCCCGCTTCTCCGAGCTCGGGATCCCCGCCGTCAACTATGGCCCTGGCGATCCCCACCTCGCGCACCATGACGAGGAGCGCGTGCCGATCGCGCAGATCGTCGCGGTCGAGCAGGGACTGCGTTCCTGGCTCGGCGGTTCGGGAGCGTGAGGATGAGTGCAGGTCGCCGGTCCGTGACGCGACTGTTCGTCCGGATGCCGGCGAGCGTCGGCGTGCTCGCCATCTATCTCGTCGCCCGTCTCCTCACGACCGGGATGCTCGGGCTCGCCGCCGTGATGTCCGGTCCCGCCTCGCGGTTCGGCGCGCACGCGGGCATCGGAGACTTCGTCCTCGCCTGGGATGCGCAGTGGTACTGGTACATCGCGGTCCACAACTATCCGACCCAGCTCCCGGTCACGCCGGAAGGCGCGGTGACCGAGAACTCCTGGGCGTTCATGCCGCTCTATCCGAAGCTTGCCCAGCTGGTGGGCCTGCCCTTCGGGAGCTGGGGCGCCGGCGCGCTGATCGTGTCCCTCGTCGCGGGATACTTCGCCTGCCTGGTGATGTACCGGATGATGTCGCGACGGATCGGCCGGACGGCCGCGATCTGGTCGACGGTCTTCCTCGCCGCGGGACCCCTGGGCGCTCTCTTCCAGGTCGGCTACGCCGAGGTGCTGTGCCTGCTCTTCCTCCTCCTCGCGCTCGATGGACTGATACGCCGACGCTACGTCCGGCTGTACGTGCTCATCCCGCTCATGGGGTTCACCCGGCCAGGCGTCCTGGCCTTCGCCCTGCTGCTCGGCCTCGTGCTGGTCATGCGCTGGTGGCGTCGGCGTACCGACCCGCTCGGCGGACGGGAGATCGCCCACTTCCTCGCCCTCGGCGCGCTCGGGACGATCGTCGGCTTCTCCTGGCAGATCATCGCCGGAATCGTCACCGGCGAGCACGACGCGTATCTCACGACCGAGCTCTCCTGGCGCAAGAACTGGACGAAGGAGGAGGCGCACGGCTTCTTCCCGTTCGAGGGATGGGTCACCGCCGCGCAGATGTGGTTCCGGATCTGGGGGCTCCCGGGCTGGGTGGGCATCGTGGTGCTCGTGCTCCTGGTGGCAGCCGCCGCGGCGATGCTCCTGTTCGGGCCGCGGGTGAAGAGGCTGGGACCCGAGATCCGGCTCTGGAGCGCGAGCTACCTGCTCTACCTCCTGGCGGTCTTCTTCCCGCAGTCGAGCACCCTGCGTCTGCTCTTCCCGCTCGCGCCGCTCTGGGGCGCGGTGGCGATCCCGCGGTCCCGCCTCTACCGATGGGGCGTCCTGGTGGTCTGTCTGGCGTTGCAGTGGCTGTGGATCTTCAACGTCTTCGCGATGGGGAACACCTTCTGGCGCGTGCCGTGAACCGTCATGACGCCGATCGCGGGCGGGCGACCCGATAGAATGCTCCTGTAGACCACCGAGGAAAGGGAGCACCGCGATGGCAGCGATGAAGCCGAGGACCGGCGACGGACCCATGGAGGCCGTTAAGGAGGGGCGCCTCATCATCGTCCGGGTTCCGCTCGAGGGCGGCGGCCGTTTGGTCGTCTCCGTCAACGACGCCGAGGCGAAGGAGCTTCACGACGTGCTCGCAGGCGTCGTCAGCACCTGAGCCCATCAACCACACGAGAGGGGCGGCCGTTCCGGAGAACGGCCGCCCCTCTCGTGTGCCCGCTCTGGGGTTCGTGTCCGCTCAGTCCTGGGCGGACACGCTCGTGAGCTGGAGGAGTCCTTCGCCCGCGGTCGAGAGCGCCGCGAGCACGGCCGGCGACTGCTGCGTCTCCTGGATGAGGGAGCGGTAGGCGACGGCCACCGCGTCACGCTGGACCGGATCGGCGACGCGCCCGCCCGCCAGCACGCGGGGGATGAGCACGGTGCCGCCGGAGCGCACGAGACGGAGGCCGTGCTCGACGTACTCGATGACGTTCTCCGGATCGGCGTCGACGAGCACGACGTCGTATGCCGCCTCGTTCATGCGCGGGAGCACATCGGCGGCACGGCCGGCGATGAAGCGGGCGCGGGTCGGCGCGATGCGGGCGTCGTGGAACGCGGAACGGGCCGCGGCCAGGTGCTCGGGCTCGTTGTCGATCGAGGTGAGCACCGCTTTCGGCGCCCCGCGGAGCAGCCAGAGCCCGGAGACGCCGGCGCCGGTGCCGATCTCGACGATGGAACGTGCTCCGGTCGCCGCCGCGATCACCGCGCACTGCGCGCCGACGGCCGCGCTGATCGGCGCGGCACCCAGCTCCATCGCGTGCACCCGGGCGCGCACGATGGCATCCGGCTCGACGATCGCCTCGCGCACGTAGCGTGCGTTGGCATCCTGCTCGCTCATGGCCCTCTCCGCCCTGGCCGGCTCCGCGGAAATGCTCCGGGCCTGGGCGTTTCCAGCGTAGATGCTGGATGAGTACCCAGGAGACAGGCGCGGCGGTAACCTAGTCACATGTTCTTCGGCTTGACCTTCGAGAAGATTCTTCTCATCGGCGTGATCGCCGGGCTTCTCATCGGCCCCGAGCGGCTGCCGAAGTACGCGGCGACCTTCTCCCAGTTCGTGAGGCGCGCAGGCGAGTACATGCGCGGCGCCAAGGACAAGGTCCGGGAAGAGGTGGGGCCGGAGATCAACGACCTCGACTGGCGCAAGCTCGACCCGCGTCAGTACGACCCGCGGCGCATCATCCGTGACGCGCTCATGGACGACACCCCGCCGGCCCCTGCGGCCATCGCGGGTGCGGGGACCGCGGCAGGTGTCGGCGCCGTCGCGGCGACGAGCACGGTCGCGGCGACGAGCGCGACGCCGCCACGAGTGTTCTCCGCGAGCGAGCCGCCGCCCTTCGACCTCGAAGCCACGTAAGGCGGGGCGCGTCCAAGGGGCGCGCATCGATCCTCGTCGCCGTGCTCCTCTCCGGCGTCGGCGGCGTGCTCTCCCCGCGGGCCGGTCAGGCGCGCGGGGAGAACGGCAGCGATCGGCCGGAGAGGTTCCGGCCGCGGTTCTCCACCGCGTCGGCGAGCGCCTCGATCGCCTGCGTGGCGGGATCCTCCGGGGCGGCGAGGACGACGGGGGTCCCCGCGTCGCCCCCCGTGCGGAGCGAGGTGCTGAGCGGGACCGACGCGAGGACGGCGACGGGGTCGCCCTGGGCGGACAGCGCCGCGGCGACGGCCGCGCCGCCCCCGGAGCCGAAGAGGTCGAGAACGGTGCCGTCCGGCAGGGTCATCGCCGTCATGTTCTCGACGACGCCGATGATGCGCTGCCCGGTCTGACGGGCGACGAGCCCGCTGCGGATCGCCACGTCGGCCGCCGCGTCCTGCGGGGTCGTGACCACCAGCACCTCGGCGTGCGGGAGCAGCTGGCCGAGGGAGATGGCGATGTCGCCCGTGCCGGGGGGCATGTCGATGAGCAGGATGTCGAGATCGCCGAAGAACACGTCGGTGAGGAACTGCTGGATCGTCCGGTGCAGCATCGGGCCGCGCCACGCGACCACGGACTCCCCGTCACGGAGGAACATGCCGATCGAGATCGCCTTCACGTCGTGGGCGATCGGCGGCAGCATGAGGTCGTCGATCCTGGTCGGCTGCGGGACGGCGCCGTTCCGGGCCATGCCGAGGAGCGCCGGGATGGAGAAGCCGTGGACGTCGGCGTCGATGAGGCCGACGCGCCGTCCGCGAGCGGCCAGGGCGACCGCGAGGTTCGCGGTGATCGAGGACTTGCCGACGCCGCCCTTGCCGCTGGTGACCGCGATGACCCGGGTCAGGGAGTCCGGCCCGAACGGCATCTGCCGGGCCGGACGGCCTTCGCGCAGGCGCTCGGTGAGCGCGCGCCGCTCCGCCGGCGTCATGACGCCCACCAGGACCTCGACCGCCGAGACGCCGGTGACGGAGGCGGCGGCCTCCCGCACCTCCGTCTCGATCCGCTGGGCGGCGGGGCAGCCGACGATCGTGAGCGCGATGCCGACCGTGGCCAGGCCGTCCGCGACGTCGATCTCGCGGAGCATGTCGAGATCCGCGAGGGGTCGGCGGAGCTCGGGATCCATGACCGCGCCGACCGCGCGGCGGACCTCCTCGGCGAGGCCGGTCATGCGTTCCGCCCCGGCTCCGTCTGCTCCTCGTCCTCTTCGCGCAGCTCCGCGAGCAGCGACTTCAGCTCGTGGCGCAGGACGTCGCGGGTCACGGGCTGCGCCGTGCGGTCCTCCAGCGCCATGCGCAGCGCCACGATCTCCCTGGCGAGGTACTCGGTGTCGGCGAGATTGCGCTCGGCACGCTGCCGATCCTGCTCGATCTGCACGCGGTCGCGGTCGTCCTGCCGGTTCTGGGCGAGCAGGATGAGGGGCGCGGCATAGGAGGCCTGCAGCGAGAGCATGAGGGTCAGTGCGGTGAAGCCGTTGGCCGCGGCGTCGAAGCGCAGGCTCTCCGGCAGGAGCGTGTTCCACGCGAGCCAGGCCGCGCAGAACAGCGTCAGGAGCAGGAGGAACATCGGCGTTCCCATGGCGCGCGCCACCCACTCCGTGAACCGCCCGAAGCGGTCCCGCGAGGTCTGCGGACGCGGACGCACGGAGCCGCCGCTGCGAGGTGCGTCCAGACCGGAACCGCCCCGCGCCATCATCCGGTCGCCCCCGTGACGGGGACGTGGTGCTCATCGTCCGTGTCGTGCGAGCGCCAGTCCTCCGGGAGGAGGTAGTCGAGGACGTCGTCCACGCTCACCGCGCCGACCAGGCGGTGCGCCTGATCGACCACGGGCAGGGAGACGAGGTCGTAGCTGGCGAGCATGCGCGCGACCTCCTGCGCGGAGGCGGTCACGGGCACGGGTTCGAGGGTGTCGTCCACGATCGCCCCGAGCCGCTCGTGCGGTGGGTAGCGCAGCATCCGCTGGAAGTGCACGACGCCCAGCAGCCGTCCCGTCGGTGTCTCGAACGGAGGGAGGGTGAGGAAGACGGATGCGGCGAGCGCCGGATGCAGCTCGTGGCGGCGGATGAGGGCCAGCGCCTCGGCCACGGTCGCGTCGGCGGAGAGCACGATCGGCTCCGGCGTCATCAGGCCGCCCGCGGTGTCTGGGCTGTAGCGGAGCAGCATGCGCACGTCCTCCGCCTCCTCGGGCTCCATGAGCTCCAGGAGGTGCTCCAGGCGGTTCTTCGGCAGCTGTGCGAGGAGGTCGGCCGCGTCGTCCGGCTCCATCTGGTCGAGGATGTCGGCGGCGCGCTCGTCGCCGAGGCCGTCGAGGATGTGCATCTGCTCGTCCTCCGGCATCTCCTCCAGGGCGTCGGCGAGGCGCTCGTCAGGGAGTTCCTCGGCGACCTCCATGCGGCGTTGCTGGGGGAGGTCGAGCAGGGTGTTGGCGAGGTCGGCCGGGCGCAGCTCGGAGAAGCTGGCCACCAGCTGCTCCGCCGACTGGGACTCCCCGGGGGTGCGCTGCTCGCGGACCTCGCTCCATGCGGCGAAGGTCGTCGGGCCCTTCGCGAAGGGGGAGGCGCTCGTCTTGGGCTTGCGGAGGAAGAGTTGGCCGACGGACCATTCGCCGAGCCGGTTGGGCTCGATCCCGACGTCCTCGATCACCGCGGACCCGGTGCCGTCGGCGAGGTCGACGCGCCGGCCGAGGAGCTCGGCCATGACCCGTACCTCGCCGTTGCGGGGCTTGAAGCGGCGGACGTTCATGAGGCCCGAGGTGATGACCTGGCCGGTGTTGATCGAGGTGACCCGTCCGATGGAGAGGAAGACCTGCCGGCGGCCGGGGATCTCGCACACCAGGCCGATCACGCGGGGAGCCGCGGTACTTCGGTACACGACGACGACGTCCCGGACCTTGCCGAGCCGATCGCCGGCGGGGTCGAAGACGGCGCACCCGGCCAGGCGCGCGACGAAAACCCGCTGTGTGCTCATGTCTCCAGAGTAGTGTCCGCAAGCCCGCCGGGAGGGGGCGGCGATCCGGCCCGGCCCGCCCGGTTCCCACCCGTTCCCCGGGCGTTCACCCGCCGCCTTCCGGGACGACGCCGGGGTCGGGCGCCGGGGTCGGTTTCGGGCTCGTGTCGACGGTGCGGGCGCCGACGCTCAGGCGGGGCTGAAACGGGCGTGGGACAATGGGGGGATGAGCATGATGAACCGCCCGGCCGGCTCCGCCGAGGTCGGCGAGACCGTCGCCTCCGTGCGCGAGTACGAGGCCGCGCAGAAGCTCGTCTCGAAGCTGATCGCGGGCGAGGTCCCGGCCCGCGAGATCGCGATCGTGGGCATGGGCGTCCGCACGATCGAGCGGGTGACCGGTCGTCTCGGATACGCGACGGCGGCACGGTCCGGCGCCATGAACGGCCTCCTCATCGGGCTCTTCCTTTCGGCGATCTTCGTGCTGGGCAACCCCGCCGCGCCGATCCAGGCGTTCGTGGGCGTGCTGTTCGTCGGTGTGGCGATGGGCATGATCCTGAGCCTGGTGACCTACGCGATCGTCCGTCGTCGTCGGGACTATGCCAGCGTCATGCAGCTCGCCGCGGACCACTACGAGGTGACGGTGCTGCCCTCGTCGCTCTCCAAGGCCCGCCAGGTGCTGGGCGCCGCGCCGACGCCCGCCCGCCCGGCGGCGGCCTCTGCCTCCCCGACCACGACGCCCCCGCGCTACGGCGAGCGCGTCGCCCCCGGAGCCTCAGGAGCACCCGCCCGCACCGCGGCTCCCGGGGCTCCCGCGGCTCCCGTGGCCGATCGTCAGGCACCAACGACTCCTGCCACGAGCACGCCGTCGGCCCAGGAGCCGCCGCGGTACGGCGAGCGGATCGCCCCGCCGCCCCCTGCGCGCTCGGCCGCGGAGGCCGCCGCGGCAGCGGTCCCCGTGCCGACGGTCTCCGCGCCGGAACAGCCGGCGGCCGACGCCGCAGCCCCTGAAACTGCAGCCCCCGAAACCGTGGTGCAGCCAGAGGCGCCGGCCGACGCGCCCGCGACCGAGCGTCCGGACAACGGCGGATCCGCTCCGCGCCCATGAGCGAGGCCGCGTCCGTTCCCGCGGACGAGCAGCCGATGACGCTCACCGTCCCGCTGCCGAAGGGGGACGTGACCGTGAGCGCGGCCTACGGGGCCGTGGCCGGTGCAGTCGGGACCGTGATCGTCGCGCACGGCGCGGGGACCGGGAAGGATCATCCCTTCCTCCTCGGATTCGCCGAGGCATTGCGTCGCGCTGGTCTGTCGACCCTCCGCTTCTCCTTCCCCTACGCCGAGGCGGGGCGGCGCATGCCGGGGCCCGCCACGCACGCCATCCTCACCTGGCGTGCGGCGGTGGACGCGATGCGCGAGCGGTCGTCAGGACGCGTCATCGCCTCCGGCCGGTCCTACGGCGGACGGATGGCCTCGATGGCGGTGGCGGAGGGGCTCCGCGTCGATCGGCTCGTCTATCTGGGGTATCCGCTGCACCCGCCAGGACGACCGGAGAAGCCGCGCGTCGAGCATCTCCCGGCGATCGCCGTGCCCCAGCTCTTCATCTCGGGCACGAACGATCCGTTCATCCAGCCGCCGGCGCAGTTCGAGGATGCCGTCGCCTCCTGTCAGGACGCGCGCGTGGAGTGGGTCGAGGGCGGCGGTCACTCCTTCGAGGTGAAGGGCCGCCCGCGCGATGCCGCTGCGATCGGCGCGTCGCTCGCGCCGCTCGTCACGGCCTTCGTCCGCGGCGACTGACCCACCGGTGCTGCCGGGCGCGATTCAGCTCCGCAGATCCTCATCGGCGAGGATGCGCGCGATCGTCCGCCGGCCCAGTGCCGACATCGGCGGGTTCGTCTCCTCGTAGTACCAGACCAGGCCCAGGGACTGCTGCAGCGCCCACGCCGCGGCACGGTGCCACTCCCGGTCATCGGACGAGAGCGCCTCGCGGAGGATCCGCCGGTCCGCCTGCTCGAAGAGGTGCCAGGCGATCACCGCGTCCAGGGACGGGTCGGCGGGGCCGAACCCGCCGCCGTCGAGCACTCCGGTCAGGCGGGGGCCCTGCGCGGTCTCGGCGACGAGGAGGTTTGGCGGGGTGAGGTCGCGATGCGACATGACCTCCGTCGGCGGCGCGGGAAGCGTCCGCCAGGCGTCCCATGCGCGACCGGCCGCGGCGACATCCACGAGGTGGTCGCTGCGGCCGAGGCACTCTGCGACCCAGTCGTCATGATCGGTCAGCGTCCCTCCGCGCCCTCGTCCGTCGAAGGCGCGGCCGCGGAGCGGTGCGGCGCGGAGGGCGATGATCAGGGCAGCGATGTCCTCGGCCAGGGCGGGATCGGATGACCCGGCGGTCGTCCCATCCAGCCAGGTCTGGATCGACCAGGCCGAGGGGAACGCCTCCGTCGCCGTGCCGACGCCCTCGACGGACGGCGAGGCGAAGGGGATGCTCTGCGCGAGCTCGTCCAGCGCCCCCGCCTCGTCGTGGAGCTCTGCCGCCGACGCGCCCTGAAGGGGGAACCGTGCCACGAGGCGATCACCCACGCGGAAGAGCGCGTTGACGGTGGCCGCGGTCCGGAGGGGACGCACCGGCAGCTCTGCGAGCGCCGGAAAAGACGAGCGGATCGCCGCTGTGGCGATCCGCTCGTCGATCGGGAGCTGTCCGGGATGCATGTCGGCGGCTCAGCGGCGGGGACGGCCCTGCTCGACCCATCGGTCGTGGGAGCGGAGCGCGTGCTGCACCGCGAGGCGGACCGCCAGGTAGATCACCGTTCCCGCGAGCGCCGCGATGACGACGTAGATCAGGAGGGATATGAACAGGAACGGCAGGGACGTCCCGGGGATCATGGCTCAGCCCTGCAGCCGGGCGATCCAGGCCTCGACGTCCGCGGACGTGCGGGGGATGTCGGCGGAGAGGTTCACCGGACCGTCCTCGGTCATGAGGATGTCGTCCTCGATCCGCACGCCGATGCCGCGGAACTCCTCGGGGACCGTGAGGTCGTCGATCTGGAAGTACAGGCCTGGCTCGATCGTGAAGACCATCCCCGGCTCGATGAGGCCGTCGTAGTACATCTCGCGGCGGGCCTGCGCGCAGTCGTGCACATCGATGCCGAGGTGATGGCTCGTCCCGTGGACCATGTACCGGCGGTGCTGTCCGCCACGGTCGGCGTCCAGCGCCTCATCGGCGGTGACCGGCAGCAGACCCCACTCCGCGGTGCGGGCGGCGATCACGGCCATCGCGGCCTCGTGGACGGTCCGGAAGGGGACGCCGACCCGCGCTGCGGCGAAGGCGGCGTCGGCAGCCTCGACCACGGCGTCATAGACGCGGCGCTGGACGTCGGTGAACGTGCCCGAGACCGGCAGCGTCCGCGTGATGTCGGCGGTGTAGAGGCTGTCCGCCTCGGCCCCGGCGTCGATGAGGATGAGATCGCCCGGGATCAGGGCGCCGTCGTTCCGCGTCCAGTGCAGGTAGCAGGCGTGGGGGCCGGAGGCGGCGATCGTGTCGTAGCCCTCCCAGCTCCCGTCGCTGCGTGCGCGCTGGTGGAAGACGCCCTCCACGATGCGCTCGCCGCGGGGGTGGGCGATCGCGCGGGGGAGGTCGCGCACGACGTCATCGAATCCGTCCGCGGTGATGCGCACGGCACGGCGCATCTCGGCGATCTCGAATTCGTCCTTGGCGAGCCGCAGCTCCGAGACGAACCGGGTCAGCTCCTCGTCGACGTCGACGACCAGCTCGTCCTCGCCGGGTGCGAAGTCGTCGAGGTGCGCGGTCGCGATCCCGAGGTCGGCCGCGACACCGGCCAGCGACGGGCGAGGACCGATCCAGAACTCGCCGATCGTCGCATCGGAGTAGAACTCGGCCGTCGTGCGGTCGGCGCGCTCGCGGAAGTGGAGCGTGACGTCGTGCCCCCCGGCGACGGGCTCGAAGACGAGCACGGAGTCGGGCTCGGAGTCCGCGGCCCAGCCGGTGAGGTGGGCGAAGGCGGAGTGCGCGCGGAACGGGTAGTCGGTGTCGTTGCTGCGCTGCTTGAGCGAGCCCGCGGGGACGACGAGGCGTCGGCCGGGGAAGGCGGCGGACACCGCCGCGCGCCGGGCCGCGGCGAACGGGGCCTGCGCGCGCGAAGCGGGGAGGGACTCGGGGCGCTCGGCCCATCCGGTGGAGATGGCGTCGAGGAAGCCCTGGGGGAAGGGCTGGCGTCGATTGGTCTTGGCCGTCTCGGCGTCCGTCACTGGGGTCTTCGTCGACTCGGCGATCGTGTCGCGCTCTGCGGTGCTCATGTCTCCAGTCTCTCACCGCCGGTGCCCGGGGGTCACCCCCGGACCGCGAGCATCCGCCCCCGCCCCCCGCTGAGGAGCCGGATTAGGCTGGGGCATCATGTCCGCTCCCGCGTCCCGCCCCAACCCTGCTCGCTCCACCCCCGCTCGCTCCGTCTCCTCTGGTCGTCCGTCGCTCTCGTGGCCGTGGGCGGTGGGCGCCGACGTCGTGCTCGTGCTCGTCTTCGCCGCCATCGGCCGGGCCAGTCACGAGCGCGGGCTCAGTGTGCTCGGGGTCCTGGAGACCGCCTGGCCGTTCCTCGTCGCGCTCGCCGCCGGCTGGCTCGTGCTGCGGGCATGGGCAGCCCCCGCGGCGCTCCTGCGCACCGGCCTGCCGCTCTGGGCGATCACGGTCGCGGGCGGCATGGCGCTCCGTGCCGTCTCTGGCGCGGGTATCGCGGTGCCCTTCATCATCGTCGCCGCAGTCACCCTCCTGGTCTTCCTCCTCGGTTGGCGTGCGATCGTCGTCCTCGTCGCCCGTTCCCGCGCAGGCCGCCTCGCTCCGTAGCCCTACCCGCGTAGTCCCGCCTGCCGCCTCGCCTGGCCGCCGCCTCGCCTGCCCGCCGGCTCGCCCGCCCGTTCGCGTCGCTCTCGCGTCTCATCACCGCGATGACTGCATCTGCGTCACGAGACTGCGCGAAAATTGCGCAGTCTCGTTCCGCAGTTGCAGTCTCGCGGTCCGGGACGGCAGACGGGCGGCTGGGGGCGATAGGGGACAGGGGGGGGCGAGCGTCAGCGGACCGGCTCGAGCTGCGCGATGAGCGCGCGGTGATCGCTGCCGTTCGCGTTGCCGTCGAGCACCTGCGACCCGCTTGCCCGCCACTGCGCGGTGGCCATGACGTGATCGATCGGGGCCCCGGCGAGGGAGGGGAGGGAGGTGGGCCAGGTGCCCAGCGCCCCTGCTCCCGTGCGGGACGCCGCGTCGAGGCAGGCGCCGAGATCGCCGCCGTTCTTCCCGAGCTCGCCCATGTGGTCCACGGTGGCATTGAAGTCTCCGGCCATGATCACGTTGCCGCCGGGGCACTGGTCCGCGACCCAGCGCAGATCCTCGCGCCAGCCGTCCATGTCGTCCGGACGGGGCGCCACAGTGTGCACGGCGACGACGGTCGGGCCCTTGCCGTCGACCGGCATGACGACCGCGCTGGGCACGGAGCCGGTGTTGCTGGAGCCGTCGGCCGAGGACTGGATGACCGAGTAGTCGCCGAGATTGGGGGAGATGAGGAGCGTGGTCTGCCAGGAGTCCGGTCCGCGCTCGACCTCGGGGCGGAACTGCACGTGGTGCACCCACATCGGACGCCCCTGGTCGCGGAGCATGATCGCGATCTCCTCGCCGACCGCCTCGGTCGTCTCGGGGAGGGCGACGATGTCGGCCTTCTGCTCGACGATGGTCTGCGCGATCTCCTCGGCGGCGACCGCCTCGCCCGCGGTGTTCCAGGCCAGCACGCGCACGCTCTCGGCGGTCTTCTCCGGCAGCGCGGAGGGCGCGACGCCCCTCACCGCTCCGACACCGGCGGAGGCCGCGGCGCCGAGCAGTGCCACGATCGCGATCGAGGCGGCGAATCCGCGGAGGGGGCGGGCGATCGCGAGGAGGAGGGCCAGGATCAGGATCCCCAGATAGGCGAGGACCACGAGCCCGCGTGCGGCGACCAGCTGGGTGATCGGGAAGGTCTGCTCGAGATGGAAGAACTGCGGCCAGGCCAGGACCACCGTGGCGATCGCGAAGAGCACGGTGAACAGGATCCCCAGCAGTCGAAACATCGGTTCGAGCCTAGGCGAGGAGACTGGGAGACCACTGGTGCGCGACGCCGGGCGACCTCGGGGC
The DNA here is from genome assembly GCF_031456305.1 of Microbacterium resistens. Classification (GTDB taxonomy): domain Bacteria; phylum Actinomycetota; class Actinomycetes; order Actinomycetales; family Microbacteriaceae; genus Microbacterium; species Microbacterium resistens_A. The sequence goes on along the minus strand of NZ_JAVDUM010000001.1, from coordinate 116,237 downwards.
CGAGGCCTCCGGCGATCGCTACGCTCGGAGGATGACGGACCACGCGCAGGCCGGCCGGTTCCACGGGCCGAGCGATCTGCACCTGCACTCGAATCGCTCCGACGGCACCGAGCCGCCGGCGGAGGTCGTCGCGCAGGCCCACGCGCACGGCGTACGGACCCTGGCGCTCACGGACCACGACACCACGGCCGGCTGGGACGAGGCGCGGGAGGAGGCGATCCGTCGGGGGATGACCTTCATCCCCGGGATGGAGCTGTCCACAAGGGACGGCTGGCGCAGCATCCACATGCTCGCCTACCTGTTCGATCCGACGTCGCCCGCGCTGGTCGCGGAGATGGAACGGATCCGCGACGACAGGATCGGACGCGCCGAGCGGATCGTCCGGAGCATCTCCCGCGACTACCCGATCACCTGGGACGACGTCCTCGCGCAGACCACGGGAGACGCGACGGTCGGCCGTCCGCACATCGCGGACGCGCTCGTCGCCCGGGGGATCGCGGAGGACCGCGGTGCGGCGTTCGCGGGGATCCTGCACCCGCGCGAGGGGTACTACGAGGGGCACTACGCTCCGGACCCGGTGCGCGCCGTGCGCCTGATCACCCGCGCCGGCGGCGTTGCCGTCGTGGCGCACCCTGCCCCCTCCGGCCGAGGCCAGATGATCCCGGTGCCGCTGCTGAAAGACCTGATCGAGGCGGGCGTCGCGGGGTTCGAGATCGACCATCGCGAGAACACGCCGTCGGGGCGGCGGGTGCTGCGCGACCTCGCCGCCGAGCACGGCCTCGTGGTCACGGGCTCCAGCGACTACCACGGTCACGGCAAGCCCAACCGGCCGGGGGAGAACACCACCGCGGCGGAGATGGTGCAGCGCATCCTCGATGGTGGGACCGGGTCGGAACCCTTCTTCGTCTGATCCGTCTGATCCGCGACCCCGCGTCGCGCGGCGGGGGGAGACAGGTCCGCCCCGGGCAGTGGCCGACGATGCGGCGTGCTCGGGGCGGACGGGTCTGCGGCACCTCAGGCCGGGGCGCTCAAGTCAGTGCGCTCGAATCAGGGCGCTCAGGTCGGGGTGCTCAGGCGGTCGCGGGGGCGCTTCCGGCCCCGCCCCGGCGGCGACGACGGCGACGGCGCTGCGGGGCGGCGTTGCCGTCGTGGTGCTCCGAGCCGTGGCCGTCGTGGGTGCCGGCGCCCTCGGCGGAGCGGTCATCGGACGTCGCTGCATGACCGTCGGCGGGGGCATCGGACGAAGCGACGCTCGTCGCAGTCGCGGTCTCGCCCTCGGCGAACGTCGATCCGACGCGGTCGCCGGCCGTACGACGACGGCGCCGACGGCGGGTCCCGCCCTCATCGGTGCCCTCCGCTGCGGCATCCGCGGCGCGCTCCGGCTGGCGCGTCTTCCGCGCCGGCTTCTCCGAGGTCGGAGCCGACACCAGGCGGCCCTTTGTCCCCGCGGGGATGTCGAGGTCGCTGAACAGGTGGGGGCTGGAGGAGTACGTCTCCACGGGCTCGGGCTGGCCGAACTCCAGGGCGCGGTTGATGAGGGCCCACTTGTGCAGGTCCTCCCAGTCCACGAACGTCACGGCGATGCCGGTGCGTCCGGCGCGGCCGGTGCGTCCCGCGCGGTGGAGGTACGTCTTGTCCTCGTCCGGGATGGTGTGGTTGATGACGTGCGTGACGTCGTCGACGTCGATGCCTCGGGCGGCGACGTCGGTCGCGACGAGCACGTCCCTCTTGCCGGCCTTGAACGCCGCCATGGAGCGCTCGCGCTGGTCCTGGCCCATGTCGCCGTGCACGCCGCCGACGTTGAAGCCGCGGTCGCCGAGCTCGTCCACGAGGCGCTGCGCTGCGCGCTTGGTCCGCGTGAAGATCACGGTCTTCCCCCGGCCCTCGGCCTGGAGGATGCGGGCGATGATCTCGTCCTTGTCCAGGGAGTGCGCGCGGTAGACGAGGTGGCGGATGTTCGCCTGCGTCAGGCCCTCGTCGGGGTCGTTGGCGCGGATGTGGATCGGGTTCGTCATGAACCGTCGGGCCAGGGCGACGATCGGCCCGGGCATGGTCGCGCTGAACAGCTGCGTGTGCCGGACCTCGGGGATCTTCTGGAAGATCTTCTCGATGTCGGCGAGGAACCCGAGGTCGAGCATCTTGTCGGCCTCGTCGAGCACGACCTCGGCCGCGTGGGAGAGGTCGAGCAGGCGCTGTCCCGCGAGGTCGATGAGGCGCCCGGGGGTGCCGACGACGATCTGCGCGCCCGCCTTCAGCTGCTCGATCTGGCCTTCGTAGGCCTTGCCGCCGTAGATCGCGACGACGCTCGTGGAGCGTCCGGAGGTGAGCAGGTCGATGTCCTCGTAGACCTGGACGGCGAGCTCGCGGGTCGGGACCACGATCAGCGCCTTGACGCCGGGCTCCGGGTCCTTGCCGAGGCGCTGGACCACGGGGATGCCGAAGCCGAAGGTCTTGCCGGTGCCGGTCTTGGCCTGGCCGATGATGTCCTGGCCGGGGAGGCCGAGAGGGATGGTCTGTTCCTGGATGGGGAAGGCGTCGATGATCCCCTTCGACGCCAGCGCGTCGACGATGTCCTGGTCGATGCCGAGTTCGGCGAATGTCGTCACTGTGTTCTGCAAGCCTGTCCGGCGGCCCCTCGTCAATGCTCGGAGTCCGCCTCGATTACGGATCCACGCCGTTTCTCGAAGCTCAGGCGCGGGGCCCCGGTCCGTCGCCGGAGCCCCTTCAGACTACCCGAGGAGGGTCCGGCGGCGAGAAGGCCCGCCAGAGGGCGCAGTAGGCTGAGCGCGTGGTGAGGTGGTTCTGGCAGCGCAAGACGCCGCGGCATTCGCTCGTCCTCCGGTCGCGGGGCGACTTCGGCGATACCGCGCGCGTCGACTTCGCCGAGCTCGCGCCCGAGCTGAACACGTTCCTCGGGCAGGCGGCGTATCTGCAGCTGGGCTACTTCGAGACCCTCACCCGGCTCATCCGCGCCACCCCCGAGCTCTCCGAGAAGGAGGCGCTCTCGCACGCCGCGGGCGCCGCCCTGGAGAAGCACGGCAGGATCGTGGAGGTCATCCGCGAGCGCGGCGACGACCCGACCGAGGTGATGCTGCCGTTCCGGGAGCAGTTGGACGCCTTCCGGCGCAAGACCATCGGTGTGCGTCCCCGGGAGACGCTCCTGGCGGTCTACCTCACGGCGGGGATGCTGGACGACTTCTACCTCGCGCTCGCATCCGGCTACGGGAAGACCGGCGACCGGGTCGTGGAGATCCTCGCGGTCGACGACGCCAGGCACGAGATCGTCGACATCATCCAGGAGACGATCTCCAGCGACGAGGAGTGGCGCTCGCTGCTGTCGATGTGGGGCCGGCGGCTCGTCGGCGACACCCTGCTGGTGGCCAGGACCGCCCTCCGCCGCCCGCAGCAGGGCGCCGCCGACGACGCCAGGGTGGAGCCGGTGTTCACCGAGCTCATGGGCGCGCACGCCCGCCGCATGGACGCGATGGGCCTCGCATCCTGAGACAGTCGGTGTCCTAAACCCGTGTTCTGAGACTGCCGGTGTTCTGAGTCGGTGTTCTGAGACTGTCGGTCCGGGGCTGGATGTGGTCCCGGTCGTGCGTCCGCGCACAGATGCACGACCTCGGCATGGATGCACGACCGATCCGTGCCTTCCGTCGTCCATCTGTGCACGGGTCGTGCAGGTGAACGGGACGCCGAGAGAGTCCGCGGCGGTCGACGGATCGTCGGACGGTGAGACGGGACGGTCGGACGGACCGTCGAGCGGTCAGATCCCGAGGGCGGCGCGCTGGGCGGCGTCGGAGCGGGTGCGGACGCCCGTGAGCGTCAGGACGACGGCGATGCACACGATCAGGACGCCGCCCAGCGAGAGCAGCCAGAGCCAGACGCTGTCCTCGCCGAGGCCCGCCCACTGGCCGATCGCGTAGGCGGCCGCGGCGAACGCCGTCGCGACAGCGGGGGCGACGGCGTTGCCGCGGAGCTCGCGCGACGGCAGGGCGAAGTGCGCGGCGACGCCGAGGGCGCAGGCTGTGATGATCGCCAGCAGGATGTACATGCGGGTCGGTTACGCGACGAAGCCGACCCGGCGCGACTCCTCGGTGCCCAGTTCGACGTAGCCGATGTTCGCGGTCGGCACGAGGTAGGAGTTGCCCTTGATGTCGGTGAAGGACACGTGGCCGATGTTCTGCTCGAGCGCGGACGTGATCTGGCCGCGGACCTCGTCGGCGGGGGTGTTGGTCTCGAAGCTCAGTTCGCGGCCGGTGTTGATGATGCCGATGCGGATTTCCACGGATGCGCTCCTCGCGGGTCGGTGACGGCTGATGCCGGTTCCGACTCTACCTCGGCGGGCCGCGGCGGGATCGGCCGGAGGGCACGGCGGTCGCCGTGTTCGCGGACAGCGATTGTCGGCGGCCGCGGCTAGCGTGGAGGGATGCCCGCAGACTCCCGCCAGCGCGACGTCATCACCGCCGCCGTCGATGCGTCGGGCACCGTGATCGGTGCACCGGGCACGGGCAAGACGCATGCCCTGGTCGAGCGGGTGGCGCGGCTGCTCGGCGAGGACGTCGCGCTCGGCGTCGACGAGGTGCTCGTCCTCACCCCGAGCAGGCAGGCGGCCACCGCGCTGCGGGATCGGCTCGGCGTCCGGATCGCGGTGGCGACGCCCGGTCCGCTCGCGCGCTCCCTCGGATCCTTCGCATTCCAGCTGGTGCGCGGGGCGATGGTCGGCGCAGGTCACGAGCCGCCCGCTCTGCTCACCGGCGCCGACCAGGACCGGATCATCGCCGATCTGCTCGTCGAGGACGTCGCCGAGGAGGGGGACGCCGCTGAGGAGGGGCACGTGCGCTGGCCGGAGGAGATCGGTCCGGCGGCGCGCTCGTCGCGGAGCTTCCGCTCCGAGCTGCGTGCGTTCCTCGCGGAGTGCGCGGAGCTGGGGGTCTCGCCCGCGGAGCTGAAGGGGACGACGCGCCCCGCCTGGCAGGCGGCCGGGGCCTTCATCGAGGAGTATCGCCGGATCCTGGATCGCCTGCGCTCCGCCCACCGCGACGCCGCCGACCTCCTGTCCGAGGCCGCCACGATCCTCCGCACCGCGGAGCCCGGGGCGCTCGGTCCGCTCGGCCGGCTGCGCGCTGTCCTCATCGACGACGCCCAGGAGCTCACGATCGGCGGTGTCTCGATCGTCGCGGCGCTCCGCGCGCGGGGGGTCGCCGTGATGGCCTTCGGTGATCCCGACATCTCGTCCGGGGCGTTCCGCGGCGCCGGCCCCGAGCTCTTCGCGGACATCGCCGGCCTGCTGGGCGACCTCTACGTCCTCGACCATCCGCACCGACAGGACGAGGCGCTCACGGCGCTCACCCGCGGTGTCACGCAGGCGATCGGCGTCGCGGGGCGGGTGGAGCACCGTCGCGCCCCGTCTCCGGTCCCCGAGTCCGAGGACCCCGCCGTCACGGTGGTCGTCGCGGCCTCGCCGCACGAGGAGATCGACCGCATCGCGGCGACGCTGCGGGAGTGGCACCTGATGGACGAGGTCCCGTGGGAGCGCATGGCGGTCCTCGCCCACGACACGCGCCAGGTCACGGCGCTGGAGACCGAGCTCGCCGCGCGCGAGGTGCCGACGCGGGCGGCCGGCGTCCAGCGGCCGCTGGGCAGCGAGGGCGTGGTCCGCGACATCGTCGGGATCGTGCGCCTGGCGATGGCGCCGTCGGAGGAACGCGGGGCGGAGGAGCTCGCCGAGGCGCTGCGCACCCCGTTCGGCGGTCTGGACGGGGTCGGCCTGCGCCGCCTGCGCGCGCGGCTGCGGCATCGCGAGCTCGAGTCGGGCGGCTCGACGCCGGCGCGCGAGCTGCTCCGATCCGCCCTCTCCGAGCCCGCGCAGCTCACGCTGATCGACACCCCGGAGGCCCGGGTCGCCGACCGGTTCGGCAGCCTGCTCCGCGATGTGCACGAGGCGTCGGAGCGGGGCGAGACGATCCATGAGCTGCTGTGGCGCGTCTGGGACGGGTCACGCGGCCCGGACGGCCGACGCCTCGCCACGACCTGGCAGGAGACGGCGACGATGCAGGGCGGAGCGGAGACGACACGCGCCCTGGACGCCCTGGTCGCGCTCTTCGCCGCGGCGAAGCGTTCCGTCGAGCGGGGAGGAGAGAACCGACCGAAGGCGTTCATCGACGAGATCCTCGGCAGCGAGGTTCCGGAGGACTCCCTCTCCTCGCCCGAGCGGCCGGGCGTCGTGACGCTGCTGACGCCGGCGACCGCTCTCGGCACCGAGTTCGACGCGGTGGTGGTCGCAGGGGTGCAGGACGGGGTCTGGCCCAATGTACGGCTGCGCGGCGGTCTTCTCGGCACCTGGCGTCTCGCGGAGGCGATCACGGCCGCGCGCCGGGGCGAGCCGGAGCACGAGCACAGCGTCCTGGACCGGAGACGGGCGGCGCTGCACGACGAGCTGCGCCTCTTCGTGCGTGCGGTGTCGCGGGCGCGGCACCGGCTCCTCGTCACCGCGGTCGACGACGACGACCACACTCCGAGCCCCTTCTTCGCCTTCTTGCCCCCACCGCTGCCGCCGGACGAGGAGCGCGCCGCCCACCCGCTCACGCTCCGCGGCCTCGTGGCGAGACATCGGCGCACGCTCACCTCATCGCGGGACCGCGGCGCCCGCGCGGAGGCCGCGGGACAGCTGCGCCTGCTCGCCGAGGCCGGTGTCCCCGGCGCCGCGCCCACGGACTGGTACGGCGTGCTCCCGCCTTCCAGCGCCGCGCCCCTGCGCGACCTCGGGACCGCCGGCGTCCGGGTCTCGCCCTCCCGGCTCGAGGCGTTCGAGGAGTGCGGGCTCAACTGGGCGGTCGTCGCCCTCGGCGGCGACACCGTCGTCCCGCCGTCCGCGGGGATCGGGACGATCGTGCACGAGGCGATGGAGCGGGTGCCCGACGGCGACATCGAGGCCATGCGCGCGGTCGTCGCCGAGCACTGGCCGGAGCTCGACTTCGAGACGGCGTGGATCGCGCGCAAGGAGCGCCGCCGCGCGGATCTCTACATCGACCGCCTGCACGCGTATCTCGAGACCGTCGCGCGGGAGGGGGGCGACGTCATCGCCGCCGAGACCGCCTTCCGCTTCGCCGTCGACCTCGGCCTACCTACCGGGGATGGTAAGGATGCCGGGGAGGGCGAGGATGCCGGGGATTCGCATCCCGCCGTGCATCCCGTCGACGAGGACGACACGGCCCATCAGGCACTGGTGAGCGGGGTGATCGATCGCGTCGAGTCCTACCCGCCGGGGGCGGGGGAGCACGGGCCCGCCAGGGGGATGACCTGGTCGCCGATGACCGAGGGCACAGGAGAGGGGCGCGTCGTCGTCGTGGACCTCAAGACCGGGAAGTACGAGCCGGACACGGAGGCGGCCGTCCTCGACCACGCGCAGCTCGCCGCGTACCAGATCGCCGTCCAGCAGGGGCTGATCGACGGCGCCGACCCCGCGGCGCTCGCCGGGGCCCGGCTGGTGATCGTGTCCAAGACCGTCGGCCGGAGCGACTATCGCGTCGCCCACCAGCACGTTCTGGCGGCGGAGGAGCGGGACGCGTTCCTCCGCCGCGTCGCGGACGCGGGACGCGGGATGGCGGCCAGCAGCTTCACGGCCCAGGTCGAGACCCACTGCGCGGACACGCAGGTGCGCATCCGTCCCTGCCGGATCCACACGATCGGCGCGGTGAGCTCATGACGACCTGGGAGGACGGGCTCGGGATCGCCGCGACGGATCTCGCCGCGGCGCTCGGGCAGCCGGCGCCGACCGAGGCGCAGCAGCGCGTGATCGAGGCGCCGCCGTCGCCGGCCCTCGTCGTCGCGGGGGCGGGAAGCGGCAAGACCGAGACGATGTCGGCCCGCGTCGTCTGGCTGGTGGCGAACGGCCACGTCCGGCGAGACGAGATCCTGGGCCTCACGTTCACGCGCAAGGCGGCGGGCGAGCTCGCGGAGCGCATCGCCGCGCGTCTCGCCGTGGTCGACGAGTACGGACGCCGCGGTCTGCTCCCGCTCCTGCCCGAGCTGGTCGCCGACGGCTCCCTCCGCCGGATCGACGCGGCGGTCGGGGCGCGGCAGCGGGAGACGGTCCGCACGCAGGTGCTGGACGAGCTCGCCGGTCGTCTCGGACGCGGCTCCTCGGCGCCGCGGAGCGCGGAGGAGCTGATGATCCGGCCGCGCGTCTCGACGTACAACGCCTTCGCCGACTCGATCGTCCGCGAGCATGCGCCGAGGATCGGACGCGACCCCGACGCGGCGATGCTCAGCCAGTCCGCGTCCTGGCTGCTCGCGAGGACCGTCGTCCTGCGTGCGGAGCTCCCGGGCCTGGAGGAGATCGACCGCTCGCTCGGCGGGGTGATCGACGCCGTCCAGCGCCTCGCGGCGGAGGCACTGGACCATCGGGTCGACCTGGACGCTGCCGAGCGGATCGCGCTCGACCAGGCGGAGGCCTTCGGCCCCTACCGGAAGAACGCCGCGGTCGAGGTCGCCACCCTGAACCTCCAGACCATGCCCGTCCTGATCCGGCTCGTCCGCGAGTACATCGCGGAGAAGGACCGGCGCGGCGTGCTCGACTTCGCGGATCAGGTGAGCGGCGCCTTCGACATCGTCGAGTCGACCCCGGACGTGCGCGCCGAGCTGCGCGAGCAGCACCGTGTCGTCCTCCTGGACGAGTACCAGGACACCTCCGTGGTCCAGACCCGGTTCCTCGGCGCCCTCTTCCGCGATTCCCCGGTGATGGCGGTCGGGGACCCGCATCAGTCCATCTACGGCTGGAGGGGCGCGAGCGCGGACAACCTCTACGGGTTCGCGCGGGAGTTTGCCGGTCAGAGCGGGGCGAGGACGTACAGCCTGATGACCAGCTGGCGCAACGACCGGCGGATCCTGGACGCGGCGAACCGGGTGCTCGAGCCGCTTCAGCGCCCTGGGCTCGACGTGCCGGCCCTCGAGCCGCGTCCGGGGGCGGAGCGGGGCCAGGTCGAGGTGCGCTTCGCGCACACGGTCGACGAGGAGGCTGCGGAGGTCGCCGCATGGTTCGCGGCACGCCGGTCCGAGGATGCGGAGCGTTCGGGCGAGCGCCCGCACACCGGGGCGATCCTGTTCCGCTCCAAGCGCCACATGCAGACCTTCGCGGCGGCGCTGGCCGGGGAGGGCGTCGCGCATCGGATCCTCGGGCTCGGCGGCCTCCTCTCCACGCCGGAGGTCGTCGACGTCGTCTCGACGCTGAGGGTGCTGCACGATCCGAACTCGGGCTCCGCCCTGATCCGCCTGCTCGTGGGTCCGCGCTTCGCGGTCGGGGTCGCGGACATGGCGGCGCTGCACGACCTCGCCTCCACGCTCGCCCAGCGCGACGGCGCGCTGACGCCGCTGCCCGCCGAGGTGCGCGAGCGCCTGCGGGCGTCCCGGGGAGCCGACGAGGCGGTGTCGATCGTGGACGCGGTCGACTTCCTCCGGGTCGTCGCGGACGACTACCGGATGCTGGAGGGGATCACCCCCGACGGACGTGCCCGTCTCCGTGCCGCGGGGGAGATGCTGGAGCGCCTCCGCCGTGCGGCGGCGCAGCCGATCCTGGAGCTCATCCGCCTGATCGAGCTGGAGCTGCGCCTGGACATCGAGCTCGCCGCCAACGAGACGCGAGGGCCTGCCCGGATCGCCGCGACCCAGCTCCGCGCCTTCGGGGACGAGGTGCGGGCGTTCCTCGTCGCCGACGAGCGGGGCACGATCGGGAGTCTCCTGGCCTGGCTCGACAAGGCGGAGAGCACCGACGAGCTCATGCCCCGCCCGGAGCCGCCGGAGCCGGGCGTGGTCCAGCTGCTCACGATCCACGGGTCCAAGGGGCTGGAGTGGGACTCGGTCGCGGTGGTGCGGTTGGTGGAGGACGAGCTGCCGGGTCGGGTCTCCGACACCTCGGGCTGGTTCGGGTTCGGGGTCGTCCCCTTCGCCCTCCGCGGCGACCGGGATGCGCTGCCGGCGTTCCGCTGGGATCCCCAAGCTGCCATGGACGGGGCAGGGGAGGATCCGGCCAAGCGGCACAAGGCGGCGCTCGATGCCCTTGCAGCCGGATACACGAAGGCCCACCCCGGCGGCGGGGCGCTCCGGCGCTTCAAGGACGCCTATCGCGACTATCAGAAGCACGAGGAGCGCCGCCTCGCGTACGTCGCGTTCACCCGGGCGCGGAGCGGCCTCCTCCTCACCGGTTCCCACTGGGCGGGGCAGAAGAAGCCCCGCACGCCCAGCCCGTATCTCCGCGAGGCGATCGACGCATGGGGGCTGGAGCCGATCGGCGAGGTCGATCCGGACGAGAACCCGTACGAGGGCGAGGGTCTCACCACGGTCTGGCCGCTGGACCCGCTGGGGGCCCGCAGAGCGGTCGTGGAGCGCGCAGCGGGCGAGGTCCGGGAGGCGCTGGCCGCGTCCGTCGCGCCGACCCCGAGTCCCGAGCTGGAACGCCTGCTCGCCGAGCGCGCGGCCCGGCAGCGGGGGATCGTCGCCGATGCGCCCACGCGCGTCCCGGCGTCTCGGTTCAAGGACTACGTGACCGACTTCCGCGGGACCGTGCGTGCGCTCACCCGACCGATGCCGGAGCGGCCCTACCGGCAGACCAGGCTCGGAACGCTCTTCCACGCCTGGGTCGAGCACCGCTCCGGGCTGGTCGGCGGGGTCTCCTCCGTCGATGACGCGCTGTGGGAGCTCGACGACGACGCGGTGCACGACGAGGCAGGCCGCGCCGACGCCGAGGACCTGGGGCGTCTCCGGGAGGTCTTCGAGCGCTCGGAGTGGGCGACGCTGAAGCCGATCGCCGTGGAGACCGAGATCGACTTCGCCCTGCCGTCGGCGGACGGCGAGCCGGGACGGATCATCATCTGCAAGCTCGACGCGGTCTACCGGCGGGAGGACGGCCGGATCGAGATCGTGGACTGGAAGACCGGACGCCCTCCCGCGACCGCGGCCGAGCAGGAGGAGCGGATGCTGCAGCTGGCCCTGTACCGGCTCGCGTATCACCGCAGCTCGGGGGTTCCGCTGACGGACATCGACGTCGCCCTGTTCTACGTCGGCGACGACCTGATCATCCGCGGTGACCGGATCTACTCGGAGGAGGAGTTGCTCCAGCGTTGGAACGCGGCGCGCGCCGCGCGCTGAGCCTCCGCCTCGTCGGCGGACGCATCGTGCGGCACGGCATCGGTCGTGTCCGCGCCTGCAGCAGTTTTTGTGTCCGCGCCTGCGGCTGTGTCCTTGCTCGGGGCGTGGGCGTGGGCGTGGGCGTCACGTGCGGGAGGGACGGCGATGTCGCCGAGGTCGCTCGTTTCGGCGAGATCGGCTCCCGGAGTCGGGACCGGAGCAGCAGCCGGGACCGACTCCGGAGCGACCGGGGCGTCGATGTCGTCCACGCCATCGACGTCGAGCGGGCCGGTCGCGTTCGGGTCCTCGGAGCCCGCCGACGGCCCTCCTCCACGGGGCCCGAAGGCGGCGGTGTCGTCGTCCGTGGTGAGCCCGGCGAACGCGCGAGGGTCATAGGCGTCGGTCTGCATCGACGTGTCCACCTCGGCCGGTGCGTGCGCGGGCACGTTCTCCAGCGCGAACAGTGCCTCATCGACGCCGGCGCCGGGGCCGGGGCGCGGGACCAGGTCGTCGTTGCGGACGCCCTCGGCGAGCGCGTCGAGCAGGCCGGCGGCGTCGTCGACGATGTCGTCGCGCCGGGTCTCGTGCCCGTGCAGCAGCCAGCGCGCGAACTCCAGCTCCGCAAGCATCCGGGAGCGGATGCGCAGCGCCTGATCGGGTGCCCGCAGCGCGGTCGCCGCGTAAGCGCGGTGCACGTCGGCGGCGGCCTCTGGCGCTGAGGCGAGCCAGGCGAGATCGACCGCCGGGTCCCCGATGGACAGCGCATACCACCCGATGATGCCGGCGACCCGCGGTCCGAACGCCTCGTCGTCCTCGTAGAGGAAGGAGCTGTCGTGGATGCCGCCCAGGGTCACAGTCGACTCGAACCGCCAGAGGTCATCGGACTCGACGGCCTCGCGCCAGCGGACGGTCAGGCGTGCGGAGACCCGTCCGGTGGCGGCCGCCCGGTCCACGAGCGCTCGGATCTCCTCACGGATCTGGGCGGGGGAGCGGTCGGCGAGACCGGCGCTGCGGACGACGGACATCGGCAGCGCGTGAATCCGTGCGATGGCGGCGCCGGCGGCCTCCGCCGTGCCCCGTCCCGGCGGGATGTCGGCGGCGTCGACCTGGAAGCCGGGAACGAGGGAGGTGACCAGCGCCCGATGCTGGCCGATACGGGTGTGCCCCAAGAACTCGGGGGCGAGGAAGGGCAGGATCTCGCGGGCGCCGGGGGAGAGCGCACGCAGCGCCAGCTCCTCGGCGGCGAGCTCGGCGGCGGCCTCGTCGTCGCTCGCGACGCGGATCGCCGCCTCGCGTCCGTCGGCGAACGTCGCGATCGCGGAGTCGAAACGGGCGTCCCCGTCCGAGGTGAGCGCGCGGGCGCCGACGACCTCGGCTCCGGGCACGGCGGCCGTCACCGCCGCGGCTAGAGTGAAGGGAGAGCGAGCCATGCCACCAGGGTAGGTCGGTGGCGCTGCCCGCCGGGCCGCGCCACGCCTGAGAAGGCCACGCCCGTGAGAGAGGGAGCGGATGATCGCGACGGACGGAGTCCTGGATCGCGCCGGCGGAGAACGCGATGTCCCCGGTCTCATCGAGCGGCTGCGTTCGGATCCCGCGACGCGCGTGCTCGCCGTCCGTCGGGGCAGGACCCTGGTCGCGGGAGATGGCGGACTGCGCCTCCTCCTGCCGGATGCCCCTCTCCTCGCGTCCTTCCTCGCCTCCTCCGACACGCATCCTGCGGAGAGCGTGGAATCCGCCGACGAGGACGTCCGCTGGGCGCTGCTCGGGCGCCGATCGGACGGGTCCGCGGTCCTCCTCGCCTCGCTCCCCGACTCCTCGCCCCCCGACTCCGCTCTCCCTGACTCCACCTCGTCGTCCCAGGGCGGCGGGGACTGGGCGGGGATCCGCGATGTCGCAGCGGGGCTCCCCGCGGAGGAGGCGGAGCTGCTGGTCACCGGCGTCGCTCTCGCCGGCTGGCTGCGCGATGCCGCGCACTGCCCGTTCTGCGGCCGGCGCACCGAGGTGCGCAACGCAGGGTGGGCACGGCACTGCCCCGGGTGCGGCAGGGAGCACTTCCCTCGGACCGACCCGGCCGTCATCGTCGCGATCGAGAGCGCGGACGGGGAGCGGCTCCTGCTCGGCGCCAACGCGATCTGGCAGGGCCGGATGTACTCCTGCTTCGCGGGGTTCGTCGAGGCGGGGGAGTCGCTGGAGACCACCGTCCACCGCGAGATCGGCGAAGAGGCCGGCGTCCGGCTGCGGGATGTGCGCTACCGCGGATCCCAGCCGTGGCCGTTCCCCCGCTCGCTCATGATCGGCTTCCGCGCGACCGCCGTGGACGAGGCGCTCGCGCACGGCGACGGCGAGGAGATCATCGACGTGCGCTGGCTCACCCGCGCCGAGATCGGCTCGGCGCTCGCGGGGCACGGCCCGGTGGAGCTCCCCGGGGCGGCGTCGATCGCCCGGGCGCTCATCCGGGACTGGTACGAGGAACGCGCGTGAGCGCCCTCGACGGCCTCGACGCCAGACAGCGCGAGGCCGCGTCCGTGCTGCGCGGCCCGGTCGCCGTGCTCGCCGGGGCGGGAACCGGCAAGACCCGGGTCATCACGCACCGGATCGCGCACGGCGTGGAGACGGGCGCGTACTCGCCGGCGCGGGTGATGGCGGTCACCTTCACCGCGAAGGCGGCGGGCGAGCTGCGCGGCCGGCTGCGGGCGCTGGGCGTCGAGGGCGTGGCTGCGCGGACGTTCCACGCGGCGGCGCTTGCTCAGCTGAACTTCTTCTGGCCCCAGCTGGCCGGGGCGCCGGCCCCGAAGATCGTCGACAACAAGGTGCGTCTGCTCGCGCAGGCCGCCGACACGCTGCGGATGCGTCCGGACACCGCCACGCTTCGCGACGTCGCGTCGTCGATCGAGTGGCGGAAGGTCTCGATGATCTCGATCGAGGAGGCGGCGGCCCGCGGTCGCTCCGTGGGGCGGCTGGACCCGTCGGCGCTCGCGGACCTCGCTCGCGCCTACGAGACGCTGAAGGACGAGCGCCACCAGCTCGACTTCGAGGACGTGCTGCTCGCCTGCGCGGGGATGATCGAGACCGAGCCGCGGGTGGCGGCGGCGGTGCACGAGCAGTATCGCCACTTCACCGTGGACGAGTTCCAGGACGTCTCGCCCCTCCAGAACCGTCTTCTCGAGCTCTGGCTGGGCGATCGGAGCGACCTGTGCGTCGTCGGCGACGCGTCGCAGACGATCTACTCCTTCGCCGGCGCCGATCAGCGATACCTGCTGGAGTTCGAGCGACGCTATCCGGATGCGACGGTGGTGCGTCTGGAGACGAACTACCGCTCCGCGGAGCCGGTGCTCGCCGCAGCCAACGCCCTGATGCGCGGCCGGCCCGGGGCGTTGGAGCTCGTCCCCGCCCGTGCCTATCCGAACGCCGATCCGCCGACGGTGACGGCATTCGACTCCGATGCGGAGGAGGCGGCCGCCGTCGCCGCCTCGATCGCCGCGCGGATCGCGCAGGGGGAGACCGCGCAGGAGATCGCGGTCCTCTATCGGGCGCACTCCCAGTCCGCGGCTCTCCTGCAGGCGCTCTCTGCCCAGCGCATCGCGGCGACGGTCCTCGGCGGCAAGCGGTTCTTCCACATGCCGGAGGTGCGCCAGGCCGTCCTCGCCCTCCGCGGTGCGGCGGTGGCGCCGACGGAGAAGGGCTTCCTCCCGACGGTCCGCGACGTCCTTCGCAGCCTCGGGTTCACCGACGAGCCCCCCGAGGCCGGCGGAGCGCTGCGCGACGGCTGGGAGGCGCGGCGTGCCCTGCTGCAGCTGGCGGAGGACGCAGCTCCGGGTGCCACGCTGCGTACTTTCAGCGATGCGCTGCTCGCCAGGGCGAAGGACCAGCACGAGCCCACGATGCAGACCGTCACGCTTTCCACCCTGCACGCGGCCAAGGGGCTGGAGTGGCCGCACGTCTACCTCCTCGGATGGTCCGAGGGCCTGCTTCCGATCTCCTACGCGACGGGGTTCGAGGCGATCGACGAGGAGCGCCGCCTCGCCTATGTCGGCGTCACGCGCGCCGCGCGAACTCTGACGATGTCGTGGTCGCGGGAGTCCGCACGGTCCGAGCGGCGACCGTCGCGGTTTCTGGGAGAGATCGGCAACGGCACTCTTCGTGAAACCGCACCGCGCGCGACGCGCGGCGTCCGTCCCCGCTGATCCGCACGATCCGCGAGGAGCCGTGGCGGGTGGCGTCCGGCCGCTCCGCGAGGAGCTGGGCCACGGTGTCGGCGGCCGCGGACAGTCGTCGGAGCGGGATCCGTCCGGGGGAGCGGCGCAGCATCTGGCTGTGCACCGCCGCCCACGCCGGATCGTGATCCCGGTCGTGCCCGTCGCGGCAGGAGAGGCACGGCGTCAGCCCGGGGACCACCAGCGGACCGACCGTGGTCCCGGCGGGGTCGAAGGCGACCGGGAGGTGCGGACGGTCGTCGGAGAGATGGCGGCTCGCGGCGGCAGCCGATGCAACCCCCTGGGCGAGGAGCAGCAGCGGCGCGTCCGGTTCCGATACCGACCCTGAGACCGAACCTGAGTGCGGCCCCGGATCGGTGCCGAGGATTGCGATCCCGGCGTCGTGGAGCGCCTCGCCGATCCTCAGGACGGCTGCAGGGTCGAACCCGTCATCGGCTTCGAGCCGGACGGCGCGGGTCTCGGTCTCCGCCGCCTGCAGCACAGGGCCGAGCCGCTCGCGCAGGGCGCGTGCCTCCGCCCTCGATGCGCCGCAGCGGTGCGCGACCACGTCGAACGAGATGCTCGGGAATCCGGAACGGAGCTCCGACAGGAGCCGCTCCGCCCAGGGGCCGGGAAGGGGCAGGGTGAGGATCGCGTCGATGCCGAACTGCACCGTCTCGGCGTCGCGCCAGAGGAGCGGATGGGCGGGATCGAGGCGAAGGATCGGCATGGTCCGATTCTCGCGGGGGACGGGGCGGACGTGCGGACGGGGCCCCGGATCAGTGGAGAACCGGGGCCCCGTCGCGGGTGGGGAGGAGGCCGCTCAGACCGGCTTCTCGCCGCCGTTCGGCCCCGCCGCGCTCTCGCCGCCGTTGCCCTCGTCGCCGTTCCCGGCGTCGCCTGTCTCGTTGCTGCCGGTCTCCTCGCTGTCGGGCCCCTCACCGTCGGGCCCCGCGGTTCCGTCTCCGTCCGCGGACGCCGGGTCGGTGAACTCGCCGTCGAGGAGCCGGGCGAGCGCCTCGTCCATCTCGTCGGGCTGGGGCTCCTCGCCACGGGCGCGGGCCTGCAGCCGGGCGACGAGCGCGGACGGGTCGTCGATGTCCTCAGCGGTCGGCATCAGATCCGGGTAGTCCCAGAGCGCGTCACGATCGGCGATCCCGACGGCATCGGTGACCGCCTGCCACATGGCCGCGGCCTCGCGCAGGCGACGGGGGCGCAGCTGGAGGCCGACCAGCGCGCCCAGGGCATCCTCCGCCGGTCCGCCGGCCGCGCGGCGACGGCGGGCGGCCTCGGCGATCCGCGGGCTCTCCGGGAGCCGCGAGGTCGCGGCGGACGTGACGACATCGACCCATCCGTCGATCATCGCGATGAGGTTCTCCAGCCGCTCCAGCGCCTCGCGCTGGGCCTCGGACTGCGCCGGGAGCAGCGCCCCGCCCTCGATCGCTGCGCGGAGCTCCTCGGGGTCGTTGGGGTCGAGACGGCCCGCGACGTCCTCCAGCGCGTCCATGTCCACGGTCACGCCGCGGGCGAAGTCCGTGATCTGCGACATCACGTGCAGGTGGAGCCAGCGCGCGTGCCGGTAGAGGCGTGCGTAGGCGATCTCACGCGCCGCGAGGTAGAGCGAGATCTGGTCCTCGGGGATCTCCAGGCCGTCGCCGAAGTCCGCGAGGTTCTGCGGTATCACGGCGGCGGTGCCGGCGGGCAGGACGGGGATGCCCACGTCGCCGCCGGAGACGACCTCCAGCGAGAGGTTGCCGAGCACCTGACCGAACTGCATCGCGAACACCGAGGTGCCGAGCCCGCGCATGAGCCGGCCGGCGCCGGCGACGAGTCCCTTCATCTCCTCGGGCGTCTGCCCCTCCAGCGCCGTGGTGAGCGCGTCGGCGATGCTCGTGGAGACGGGGGTGGCGACCTCCTTCCACACGGGCAGGGTCTGCTCGATCCACTCGCCGCGCGTGAGCGCTCGAGGGGGAGAGGCGAGCTCCGAGATGGTCGTCGCCTCGCCGACCCACAGGTTCGCGAGCGAGAAAGCATCGGCGATCGAGGAGCGTCCGCCGTCGCTGATGCCGAGGCCGTCGCGGTTGGCGATGTGCAGCGCCTGCCGGAGCGTGGTCTCCCACGGGTCGGCGCCCATCGCGCCCTGCATCTGCTGCATGAACGCGGCCATCATCGCGGGGTCGAGGCGGATGCCCTCAAGACCCTCGATACCCTCCAGCGCGCTCAGATCGATGTCCTCGCCGGATGCGCCCAGCATCTTGCGCAGGAACTCTTGGAAGTCTTCGGGATTCGGGTCGTTCTCCGCCATGGCAAGGCCCTCTCAGCACGTCTATAGCCGTGGGATCTACGCTAGTCACACGAGGCGGATCGTGGCCCGGTCCCGGGTCGCTTCGCTGTACGCCGGTCGCGAACGACCAGATCTCAGGAGGATCAGTGACGTCAACGCGCGCTCGTAGCCGCTCGGCTTCCGTCGGGGTGACGGCGCTGATCGTCGCGCTGGTCGGTCTGCTCGTCCTCACCTTCCTACCTTCTCCCTACGTGATCCAGCGGCCTGGCCCGGTGTTCAACACCCTCGGCGACGCGAAGACGGAGGACGGCACCGAGACCCCGCTGATCTCGATCGGCGGCGCGGAGACCTATCCGACCGCCGGCGCCCTCGACCTCACCACCGTCCAGGTGGTGGGCAACCGCGAGCACACGCCGTCCTGGATGGAGCTGATCCTGGCGTGGCTGGATCCGGCCAGGGCCGTGGTCCCGATCGACGCGGTCTTCCCTCAGGGCGTCACCACGGATCAGCGCAACCAGCAGAACCAGACGCTGATGGTCAACTCCCAGCACGACGCGACGGCCGCGGCGCTGCGCGAGCTCGGCTACGACGTCCCGGTCTCGATCGAGATCGACAGTGTCATCGACGGCGGCGCCGCGCAGGGCGTGCTCCAGAAGGACGACCGCATCGTCGCGATCGACGGGGAGGCGGTCACCGACGCGCCCGCGATGCGCGCCCGCGTCCAGCAGGGCGCCGGGGCGTCGCTCACCCTCACGATCGAGCGCGGGGGTGCCAGGCAGGATGTCTCCGTCACCCCGAAGGCGCAGGAGAGCGACGGCAAGAAGACCTGGCTCGTCGGCGTCACGCTGCGTGACTCGTACGCCTTCCCCGTCGATGTCACGCTCCGTCTCGACGACGTGGGCGGACCGAGCGCGGGGATGATGTTCGCGCTCGGGATCGTCGACGTGCTGACCCCGGGGGAGCTCAACGGGGGCAAGCAGATCGCCGGCACCGGGACCATCACCGCGGACGGCGCGGTCGGGCCGATCGGCGGCATCAGGCAGAAGCTCTACGGCGCCCGCGATGCCGGAGCCACCTATTTCCTCGCTCCTGGATCGAACTGCGACGAGGTCGTCGGGCATGTGCCGGACGGGCTGCGGGTGATCCGGACGGACAAGCTCGCGGACTCGGTCACGGCGCTGAAGACCATCGCGGACGGCGGCGACGTCGACGCCCTTCCCACCTGCACGACGGCGCCGACGCCCTGAGCGGCGGCCGTTCCGCGTTCGCCGCAGGCGAAGAGGGGTTCTCCGGTCTCAGGCGCCGCAGAACAACGCCGATCTAGGATGGGACGGTGACCACGACCTCGGCGCCGAAACCGGCCACACCTCGCACCTCTCGTCGCATCCTCATGGTGTCGGTGGTGATCATCGCCGCGCTCATCGCAGGCTTCTTCGCCTTCGCGTCGCTCTACACCGACTTCCTCTGGTACGACCAGCTGAAGTTCACCGAGGTCCTGACCACGCGCTGGATCGCCACGGCGGTGATGTTCGTGGTCGGCTTCCTCGGCATGGCGGTGCCGCTGTTCGTCGCCATCCAGCTCGCCTACCGGCTGCGACCGGTCTACGCGCGGCTGAGCTCGCAGCTCGACCGCTACCAGGAGGTCATCGAGCCCCTGCGGCGGCTGGCGATGTGGGGGATGCCGATCTTCTTCGGCCTGTTCGCCGGCTTTGCCGCCGGTGGCCAGTGGCAGACCGTGTGGCTCTGGGCCAACGGCGTCGCGACCGACACGGTCGATCCGCAGTTCGGCATTGACACCGGCTTCTACATGTTCGCCATGCCCTTCTATCAGGCGCTGCTCGGCTTCAGCTCGGCCGTGCTGATCCTCTGCCTCCTCGTCACCGCGCTCGTGTCCTACCTGTACGGATCGGTCCGGATCGGGCAGGGCGAGCTGCGCATCTCGAAGGCCGCCCGCATCCAGCTCGCCATCATCGCCGGCGTCTACCTGCTCGTGCAGGCCGCGAGCCTCTGGATGGACCGGTACAACACGCTGGTCACCACGGACGACCGGATCACGGGTGCGGCCTACACCGGCGCCAACGCCACGATCCCCGGCCTGTCGATCCTGGCGATCCTCGCCGCGGCCGTGGCCGTGCTCTTCTTCATCACCGCTCTGATCGGCCGCTGGCGGTTCCCGCTGGCGGCGACGGCGCTGCTGGTCGTGGCGGCGCTCGTCGTCGGGACGGGCTACCCCTGGGTCGTGAACACGTTCCAGGTGCGGCCGAACCAGAACACGCTGCAGGCGGAGTATTACCAGCGCAACATCGATGCGACCAAGGCCGCCTACGGGATCGATGCGCTGCAGACGATGCCGTTCAAGGCCAAGACCGACGTCGAGCCTGGACAGCTCCGCGCCGATGCCGAGACGACCGCGTCGATCCGCATCCTCGACCCGAACATCGTCGGCACCGCGGTGCAGCAGCTCGAGCAGTACCGCAACTACTACCAGTTCCCGGACACGCTCGACGTCGACCGCTACCAGATCAACGGCGAGATGCAGGACACCGTCGTCGCGGTCCGCGAGCTCGACAACAGCAAGCTCGGCGATGCGCAGAACTGGAACAACAACGCGGTCGTCTACACGCACGGCTACGGCCTGGTCGCTGCGGCCGGCAACCAGCGCACGGCCGACGGCGAGCCGTCCTTCCTCGAACGGGGCATCCCGTCGGCGGGGTTCCTCACTGACGCCGAGAAGTTCGAGCCGCGCGTGTACTTCGGCGAGAGGTCGCCGCAGTACTCGATCGTCGGCGCCCCCGAGGGCTCGGACGACGTCGAGATCGACTTCCCCCGAGGCAAGGACGGGGCGACCGAGACCAAGACCACGTTCAGCGGAGACGGCGGACCCCGGATCGGGAACGTCTTCACCAAGATGCTCTACGCGCTGAAGTTCCAGTCCGAGCAGATCCTCTTCTCGGACTACGTGAACGCGGACTCCCAGATCCTCTACGACCGGAATCCCGCCACGCGCGTGCAGAAGGTCGCGCCCTACCTGACCCTCGACAAGGACCCGTACCCGAGCGTGGTGGACGGGCGGATCGTGTGGATCATCGACGGCTACACCACCAGCTCGACGTACCCGTACTCGACGACCGTGAACCTCCCCGGGGCGATCGACGACGCCAACGTCAACGCGCCGGCCTTCCCCTCCGAGAACGTGAACTACATCCGCAACTCGGTCAAGGCCACCGTCGACGCGTACGACGGCAAGGTGACGCTGTACGCCTGGGACGCCGAGGACCCGGTGCTGAAGACCTGGCAGAAGGTCTACCCGTCCACGCTGAAGCCGATCAGCGACATGTCGGGCGACCTGATGAGCCACGTCCGCTACCCGGCGGACCTGTTCAAGGTGCAGCGCTCGATGCTCGGCGTCTACCACGTCAACGATGCGCGGTCCTTCGCGCAGCAGGACAACCGCTGGCAGACGCCGAACGACCCGCAGAACGACGCGCAGCTGCAGCCGCCGTACTACCTCACGATGCAGATGCCGGGGGAGACCTCGCCGAGGTTCTCCATGTTCACGACGTTCATCCCCTCGTCGCAGGACTCGAACAGCCGGAACGTGCTGATGGGATATCTCGCGGTCGACTCCGATGCGGGGGCCACGGCGGGCAAGAAGTCCGACTCGTATGGTCAGCTGCGAATGCTGGAGATTGACGCCGACACGACGATCCCCGGCCCAGGGCAGATGCAGAACACCTTCAACTCCGATCCGGGGGTCTCCCAGCAGCTGAACGTGCTGAAGATCGGTCAGTCCGAGGTGCTGCACGGGAACCTGCTGACCCTGCCGGTCGGTGGCGGCCTGCTGTACGTCCAACCGGTGTACGTCCAGGCGTCGAAGGGGACGAAGGTCCCCCGTCTGCAGAAGATCCTCGTTGCCTTCGGCGACAAGATCGCGTTCGCCGACACGCTCACGGCGGCTCTCGATGAGCTGTTCGACGGGGATGCCGGGGCCGCGGGCGGCGACAACAACGTCCCGGTGCAAACCCCTGGCGGGACCACCACGGAGCAGCCGCAGACCGCGGCGGCGGCGCGACAGGCCGCGCTCCAGGCGGCGAAGGACGCGATGGTCGAGAGGGACACGGCGCTGAAGTCCGGTGACCTCACCAAGTTCGGTGAGGCGGACAAGAAGCTGACCGACGCGATCAACAAGCTGATCGAGCTGGACTCCCAGGAAACGGCCGACCCGGCCAAGTAGCCGTTCCTGTTCCTGCACCGCACGGAGGGCGCCCCCAAGCTGGGGGCGCCCTCCGTGCGTTCACCACCGTCCCCCGTTTGATACCCCGCCGTGGCATTCGTTGTGGGTTCACACGCGCTGAACCCACAAAAGCTGCCACGGCGGGGCACTTTGTCGCGGTCAATAGGCTGCGATGACAGCCGCCATGATCCCTGCCGCAAGGTGATCGGATATCAGTTTTTAAATGTCGTATTTCGCTAGATAGTCCCATTTGAGGGCGCCCTGTATGCGTGTCCGAACAGCGTGATAGGCTATGTGCAGTATCAAATGGGGGGAACCATTTTCATGAGTCAGATCAGCGTTACACCGGACGAACTGAAGCAGCAGGCCCAGGTCTACACTCGCTCGAAGGAAGAGATCGAGCAGGCTATTCAGAAGGTGAACCAGATGAACTCGACCATTGCTGAGCAGTGGAAGGGTCAGGCGTTCCAGGCGTATCTCGAGCAGTACAACCAGCTTTCTGAGAGCGTGAAGAAGTTCGAGGAGCTGCTGGTGAACATCAACCAGCAGCTGAACAAGTACGCAGACACCATTGCTGAGCGTGACGCGCAGGATGCGCAGAGCTTCGGCTTCTGACAGCTCTCCGATCTCATCAGACCAGGCGCGGCAGTCACTTCTTCTTCGAAGCCTCGTTGTAGGGGCGCTCGCCATCGCGATGATGGCGGGCGCACCTGCTGTCTCGTTCGCCGCCGATGGCGTTGATGATGACGATGCGGGGCAGCTGACCCTCGACACCGCTGTGCTGGTCGATGACTCGGTGAGGGCTGGTTCTGCCGGTGACTTCGCGATCCGCGGAGCGTTGTTCTCCGCGGATCTCTCCACGAGGGCTCACGAGCGGCGCGAGATGCTTGCGGAACGGTTGCAGGTCGTCGGCACCCTGGACTTCGTGGGAACGAGCTCCGGGGCGGTGGACTACCAACCGGTCAGGACCGCGCTCTTCGACGAGTACTCATCGGTGGTGCTCAAGCCGGGGCAACAGGATAGCGAAGCGTCGCCCACGTTCTCTGGCGCCGCGGCTGTCGTCGCGGTGCCGCTGGTCCTGGTGGCGGGTGTGCTGCTGGGGAGGTTCTGGGCGAGAAGAAGGCGGTCGACGTCGTGATCGAGATCACCCTGGAATACATCGGCAAACATATCGATCTGCTGGTGCCGGGTGGTATCACCTTCGACCGTTTGACGCAGTTGATCCGGGACGGGTTCGCGGCAAAGGGGACGATGCTGCCCGAAGGGCTCTCTTTGCTGTTCAAAGACAAAGCCTTTGCAGTGAGCGGCTGCGACGTCATCTCGTCATTCGGGATCGGCAACGGCGACCGTCTGCAGATCGTCGCCATAGAGTGAGATTGATTGAGTGATGCGCATTGTTGTAGACGGCACGGCTCTTGAGCTCGACCCTGGCCATGACGCCCTTCGCGTCGGCGTGGAGCAGAACGGGTTCGACGGCTCGTGCCTGGACGTGATAGCGCGATATGTCGATACGCAGGAGACGGACACGGGGATCGTGCTCGGCTACGGGCTCGCGGAAGGGGAGATCAGCTTCCGCGAGGCGATGAGCCGGACGCGGACACGGCTTGACCGATTGCTCCTGGCTCAGAGCCTGGTGGCCTGTTCCCGCCATCGGGGCGGATTCATGGTGCCGTTGATCCACCCCGACAACGTGTACCTCAACGGTGGCCTGCTCCGGGTGGTGCACTTCGGTTTGGAGGGCATGCTCGCGCCGATGGCTTTCGACGAAGTGCGGTTCCTCGCCTCATTGCAGGCGATGGTGCTGCAGGTGTTCCGGCCGAAGCTGACGTTCGAGCAGCTCCTCGACGGGGCGTCCGCGCTCCGGGACAAGTTCTCCACCGCGGTGCGGCAGACGGCCACGGTCGAGGAGCTGTTCGCGTATGTCGACGCGCAGCTGAGAACGGAGCAGTCGGACGTCCTCGCGACCAAGGTGAGCCTGTCGAGGCGCCGGTACTCGCTGTACCGCACGCTCGGCGCGCTCGGCCTGGTCGTCGCGCTGGCTGCCGGCGCGTTCGCGTGGCAGACGGGGAGTCAGAACCGTCTGCAGACCGCGGTGGTCGCCGCTCAGGCCCGATTCCTCGCGAGCGACTACGCGGGCACGCTGACCGAGCTGGACGCTCATACGTCTGCATCGTTGCCCGCATCCGCGAAGTACGTGCTGGCAGTGTCGAGCATCAACCTCCACGACCTCACCACAACGCAGAAGCAGACGATCCTGAACACGATCTCCGAGAAGTCCGACGATGTGACCCTGAACTACTGGATCGCGATGGGGCGTGGCGAGTTCGAGCAGGCCCTCGACTATGCCAAGAACCTCGGTGACGATCAGCTCACGCTCCTGGCCTACACGGATCTGTATCAGGCGACGAAGATCGACGCTCAGATGCCCGGTGGTAAGAAGCAGGAGCTCCTCGACGAGTATGCGAAAGCGATCGATGAGCTGACCGCGAAGCTCGGCGGCACGAGTGGCACGGCGGCCAGGGAATGAGCGTTTTCGACACCGACCAGTCCGTGAGCATCCAGCGCACGGGGCTCGACTCCCGGCTCGATCCGGGCGAGCTACTGTTCCTGGTGCACCTGCTCGACGGGCAGCGGGCGGTCACGCTGTCGTTGACGGCGGAGCGCCCTTTCGTCCAGCATCAGGGTCATAAGTTCAGTGTGATCAACGATCTGCTCTACGTGGACGGCGACCGGCTCGATGCCGGACGGCAGCGCGTGGGCCCGCGGGAATGCGTGGTCGTGCCCGCCGCCCACGCCCGCACGGTGACGTTCGTGACGGACGGCGGCGATCTCGTGATCGGCGATGTCTCCGATGCCGGCATCAGGGTCGCGGATTCACCGCTGTTGGTCGTGCATGAGGACTCGCTGATCGTGGACGCCCGCGATCAGCTCGTGTATGTGAACGGCGTCCTGGTCGAGGGGAGGCAGATCTGCGATCTCGCCGTCGGCACGGTGGTGCTGACGGCCGGATACCTGTTGGAGAGGCGTCCGGCTCAGTTCACGTTCACGGCCTTCGGCTCTGAGATCGTGGTCGACCCCACGAAGGCGCTGGCGCAGCCTCCGGTCCGTGAGTTCCTGGAAGGGTTCCCCGACTACCGGCGGTCCCCGAAGCTGAACCTCGAGACCCGTGAGGCCGAGTTCCGGCTGCAGGGGCCGGACAAGCCACCGGCGAAGCCGAAGAACCGACTGCTGCGGATGGTGCTGCCGCCGCTGTTCATGATCGTGGCATCCGGCGTCACGGTGATGGTCACCGGCAGCAACCCGGCGATGATGCTCGGGCTGGGGCTCGCAACTCTGCTGACGGCGTCGTTCACGGTGTCGCAGTACGTCACCGAGAAGAAGGAGACGAGAGGGGCGGCTCTCAAAGCGGAGGACGACTACGCGCGGTACCTCGTGAGAACCGTCGCCGCGGTGAAGCAGGCGCACGACGAGGAGCGAGAGGTGCTGCGGTATCAGCAGCCGAGCCTGCAGGAGCTCGCCGGGATGGTCGAGGTGTACGACCGGCGGATCTACGAGCGTCAGCGCTTCAACAGAGATTTTCTGCATGTCTCGCTCGGGCTCTCCGACCGTCCGTCGGTGCTGAAGGTGTCCTCCGAGGTGAACGACAAAGACGCCAGCGACGAGGCACAGCAGGTCACAGAGCTCGCGACAGGGTTCCAGACGCAACGCGATGTCCCGACTCCGATCAGCCTCGCGGGGCAGACCCTCGGATTCGTCGGACCCCCGGAGGCCGTCCAGGCCCAGTTGCAGTCGCTGCTGTTCCAGACGGCGTTCTTCCACTCGTATCGCGACGTGAACTTCGTCAGCCTCATCTCCCGCGAGGCCTACCGGCAGACCTGGAGCGCATGGCGGCTGCTGCCGCATCTCACGATGCAGGAGCTCAACATGCGCGGGCTCGTGTACAACGACAAGCTGCGCGACATCGTGTTGAACAGCTTCTACCAGCTGCTCCAGAGCCGGAAGCAGGTGGTGAAGGACGCGGGGTCGCAACAGCCCCAGTTCGCGCCGCACTATGTGCTCACGATCTGTGATGACCGCCACCTCGCCGGTCACGGCATCAACGAGCTGCTCGCCGAGGACATGAGCGCGCTGGGGGTGACGGTGATCTGGTGCAGCGAGGACGAGAAGCTCCTGCCCGAGACGGTCACTGCGCTGATCCAGACGCCCAACGTGGTCAGAGGCGAGCTCGTCACCAACGATGACGTGTACGTTGCGACCCCGTTCGCCCCCTACACACCGCCCGAGGATCTTGAGCACTCGCTGCGGAAGCTGTCGAACCTGAACCACCTCGAGGTCGAGAAGAACGCCGTCCCAGAGGCGCTGAGCCTGTTGGAGCAGTACGAGGTCAAGACCGTCGAGGAGCTGCAGATCGCAGACCGTTGGGCCAGGGCCGAACCGAACAAGTCGATCGCGTCGCTGATCGGGTGGCGAGGCAGATCCGACCATGTGCACTGGGATCTGCATGAGCGTGCGCACGGCCCGCATGCGCTCGTGGGCGGCACCACCGGTTCTGGCAAGTCCGAGTTCCTGACGACCTATCTGATCGGTCTCGCGATCAACTTTTCCCCGGAAGATGTGGGCATGCTCATCATCGACTGGAAGGGCGGTGGGATCGCGAACACGCTCGACACGCTGCCGCACTTCATGGGCGCGATCACGAACCTCGACGGTGCGGGCACAGCGCGTGCGCTGGCGAGCATCAAGGCGGAGCTGAACAAGCGTCAGCGTGAGTTCGCCGTCTACGGCGTGAACAGCATCAACGCGTACATGAGCTTGTACAAGCAGAGGCATGCCCCGAAGCCTGATGTGAAGTACCCGACGAAGCCGTTGCCGCATCTGGTCCTGGTCTCCGACGAGTTCGCGGAGCTGAAGGCGAATGTGCCGGAGTTCCTCGACGAGTTGACCTCGGTGGCGCGTATCGGCCGCAGCCTCGGCGTGCATCTGATTCTTGCGACGCAGAAGCCCAGCGGCGTGGTCAACGACCAGATCGAGGCGAACTCGACGTCGAAGATCGCGCTGAAGATGGCCAGTGAACAGGACTCGAACGAGCTCCTGAAGACCACGGACGCCGCGCACATCACCAACCCCGGCCGCGGGTATCTGAAGGTCGGGCAGAACGAGGTCTACGAGCTGTTCCAGAGCGGCTACGCCGGAGTGCCATACGATCCGGACGCGGTGGTCGCCGAGCAGGTGGACGAGCGGATCTACACGATCAACGAGGTCGGCCAGTACGAGCTGTTCTACGACCCCGACGAGGAGGTCGCACAGGGGAAGGACACGAGCGATCTCCCGACACAGCTCGGGGCGGTCATCGACACCATTGTCGCGATCTTCCGCAGCGACGCTGCACTCACGATCCCGGACAAGCCCTGGCTTCCGAATCTTGAGGCGAGCATCACCACTCCAGAACCCGCGGGGGCCGGCTGGGCCGTGCCGCTGGGAATGCTGGACGTCCCGTCCCGGCAGGCGCAGGAGAACTACGACCTCGACCTCACGAGGGCCGGGCACACGGTCGTGTTCGGCAGCCCCGGGTACGGCAAGTCCACTGTGCTGCAGACCCTCGTGATGGGGCTCGCGAGAACCAGCACACCCGAACAGCTCCATCTGAACCTCATCGACTTCGGGAACAACGGACTGCTGCCGCTGAAGGACCTGCCGCATGTTGCGGACATCGTCACGCTCGAGGAGAGCGAGAAGCTCGGCAAGATGCTCGACAGGGTCGCTGGTCTGCTGGTCGCCCGTAAGCAGTTGTTCAAGGATTCCGGAGTCGCGAATCTAGAGCAGTACACCGCGAAGGCGCGGCGGGGTCTCCCGATCGTGGTGACCGTGCTTGACGGGTACGACAACCTCACGGCGAACGACCGCCGCAAAGACCAGATCGACAATCTGCTGCTGCAGGTGCTTCGCGAGGGTGCGGGCCTCGGGGTGTATTTGGTGATGAGCGCGAGCCGCGTGGGCGGGGTTCGCGTGAACATGCTCAGTAACATCTCGACGAAGCTGTGCCTCTACCTCAACGATGAGGGTGAGCTGGCCCAGCTCATGGGTCGCGAGCGCCTGGTGCAGGTCGACGTCCCCGGTCGCGGCCAGGTGCTCACCGACGCGCCGACCGCGATCCAGTTCTACCAGCCGGCCCCGGGCGGGAACAGCTCCGAGGCACTCGCCGCGCTCGAACAGCGGGTCGCCGCGCTGAACGCCGCCTGGACGGGGGCGCGGCCGGCGAAGATCCCGATGGTGCCACGCGAGCTCACGCCGGAGGCGTTCGTCGAGAGCGTCTCGGTGCGTGCCCTCGAAGCGGTGGGCGGCGTGCCGTTGGGGCTGTCGATGGCCAGCACCGAGGCGCGAGGGTTCCTGCCCCGCTCACAGCCCTGTTTCGTGTTCGCGGCCAAGGACGACGAGCAAGAACTCCTCTTCCAGGAGACCCTGCTCACCCAGGGCGCGCGGGCACGGACCGAGTTCCTGATCGTCGACTTCGACGCGACCTTCGAGGAAGCGCTTGAACGTACCCCGCTCCCGGCGAACTTCGGCCGCATCACCAGCAGGAGCGATGCGAACCAGATTGTCGCGGGCATCGTCGCGTACCTGAACCTGAACAAGCAGAAGGAGCAGGGCGTCCCTACCGTGCTCGTGATCGCGAACCTCCCTGACTTCATCACGGTGACCGGGTTGAAGCCGGAGGACTTCGTGCTGGCGCTCAAGAACACGTTCAAGGCAGGCCTCGATTTCGTGATCTTCAGCAGGCACGACCATCTCGCGAAGTCATTCGACCCCGTACCGAAGCTCCTCCGCGAGCTCAAGTTCACCGGCCTCATCGGCGCACGCGCCTACGACAGCCCGCTGGTCAAGAGCATGGGAGCGTCGTCCGAGCCTGAACCGAACATCGACGAGCCGTTCTTCGTGCTGCGCGGTGGCAGCACCTTCGAGAAGGTCAAGCTTCCGCAGGCGAGAGGAACTCTCGCATGAGCAAGACGCCAGAGCTGTTGCCACTCGGGAGCGCCGTTCAGATCGAGGATGACGAGGGGGTCTACATCATCATCGCGAGAGGCTTCCAGAAACACGAGGACGGGTTCCTCGCCGGCTACAAGGCGGTGCCACACCCCCAGGGTGCAGCACCGGGGGTGCGGGAACTCGTCATTCGACACACGCAGATCACGAAGGTGCTGCATCCGGGACACGCGAGTGAGAAGGATGCGGAGTTCGCGAAAGAGCTGCTGGAGAACGCGAGGACACCGCCGAAGGCGCGGCCGGTCCCCGCGGCGGAGCCGGATCTGACCGTCGATCTCACCGCGCCGACCATGCCAGTCGCTCCTGCTGCCCCCGTGGCCGCGACCGGAGGCGAGAGATCGTCACCCGATGTCGGGCAAGACGTGAGAGACCCGTTCGGTGAATTACGACGCAAAGGAAGACGGACATGACCGATCAGCAGCCTGACCCCGTGCAGCAGGAGAGCCGGTCGTTTCTGCCATTGGGGAGCGTGGTGATCCTGAAAGGATCAGTGAAGAAGCTCCTGGTGGTCAGTCGCGGGTCGATCGTCGAGGGTGAGTTCTTCGACTACGGAGCATTTCTGTTCCCGGAGGGCATGATCGACACGAACATCGCCTACTTCAACCACGACGACATTCTGAAGAACGTCTTCGAGGGGTACCGCGATACCGATGATGAGCTGGTGCTCGAGATCTTGAACGACGCCTATCTCCGGTTTCAGCAGGGACGGCGTGAGTCGGCTGTCGCTCCAGTGGCGCCGGTCCGGATGTCGCCTGCCCCTGCGGTGGCAGCTGGTGATCTGTTCGCTGGTGTTCGTGACGTTGGAGGCGATGATGAGTGATGAGCAGGCGTTGGCGCAGGTGCGGGAGCTTGAGGACATCATCACCCGGTTGAATGCCGTGCGTGACAGTGTGGGCGGATTCCGCGTCGACGAGTATGAGGACGCGGGTGGGGCGTTGTGGGCGGGGCAGAAGCGCTCCCGGTTTACGGCTGCCCTCGATAGCGCGAAGTCCGACTATGCGCAGATCAGTGGGCAGATCGGGCAGGCCATCGGTGACTGCAAGAACAGGCAACGCACGCTCGCCTTCTCCATCAACCCGCTTGAGCATCCGATTCTGTCGGCGCAGGCCGTCACGATGGCTCTGAACTGAACAGACACCAGGGAGATATCAGATGTTGGATGCAGGAACCCGGGGTGTTCGTGATGGGTTTCATGAGGAGACCCGGAACGTGTCCACGCTCACGTCCCGCGTGGCGGGGACGACAGACGGTTGGAATCGCGGAGACGGCCTGAACGTACCCGGAGTTACGGTCGTCTCGGAGATCTATGCCGATCTGTCGGCGCTGATTGCGTCGTATGGTGCTTTGGCGCAGAAGGATACGGGGGAGTTCGATCAGCTTGGGGTGAACATCGAGGTGCAGGATGCGCAGGACGCGCAGGTGTGTGAGGTGCCGCGGTGAGTGTGGTGGAGTTTTCCGCTGATTCGTGGCAGGCGTCGTCTCCGGGTTTACAGAAGGGACTTGGGGATCGGATCGAGGCGTTAGCAGAGTTGGCGCAGGGTCTGGAGTCCCTTGCCGCGTCGGGGAATATTAGTGGTGTGGGTGCGGATGCGATGCGTGCGTATATCCGGGAGGTGCATGTTCCGGTCGTGCAGTCGCTGTTGGTGAGCTTGTATACGTTCCAGACTGCGATTGGGGTGTACTGGAACGGGTACTCTCAGGTCGACGCGGACGGGAATTTCCGGCTTGTGAACGATGAGTTCGATGCGCACCTCACTCAGCTGGACACGGGCATGGAACAGCTTCGGGGTTTCGCTGATGATCTCCGGTCGATCGCTGCGAGCGCGTCGCATCTGGTGTCGTTGGGTGGGGCGGGGGCGGGGGCTGCTGACCGGACGGCCGACAGCTTCCAAGACCTGCACCGGATCGCGAAGACGCAGAAGGAGACGTGGGAGGCGTATGAGGCTACGGATCCCGGTTTCGCGCAGGTGAAGAGCCTGCTTAGCGAGTTGAACGGGACTATAAAGAAGGTGGGGAGTCTCACCAACGGGCAGGGACGCTTATACCAGCTGGGGAGTTTCAACCTCACGCGCGGGCGGTTGGATGAGCTCACGAAGGGGATGTTGGACTACTGCAAGACCAACCAGGAGGTCGCCGCCGACGGGTGGGAGACTCTCTTCGCTGGTTACGTCGATGATGTCGAGGCCGAGGAGGAGCGGAAGCGGCGGGAGGAAGCCGCGTGGGGGTTGTTGTGGGACGGGCTGCAGGTCGTGGGTGGCGCGGTTGTCATGGCGATCGGTATCGTCGGCACGCCGTTTACGGGTGGTGTGTCGCTTGGCTTGACCGTGCTGGGTGGGTCGTTGGTTGTGGGTGGGGTGAACAGTGCGATTGACCATGCCTCCATCGCGAGCACGGGTGACGGGTTGAATCTGATCGGGATGGCGAGCGACGGCATCGGTCAGTGGTATGACGTGAACGTTGCGCAGCCCGCGATCGCATCGGGGGACAAGGGTCTGCAGTTCCTTGCGGGTGCCGGTTCTGGGCTTGGTCAGGTGGTCAGCGAGGCTGCGCAGGTGAACGTGGTCGAGATCGGTACCGGAATCGTCACTCTCGCGACCAGTGAAGACGCACGCTCGCAGCTGTGGAACCAGCTCAGCACGGTTGCCGGGCAGGTCGCGGGTGGTGACGCGTTCGTGATCGGACAGATCGCCGGGAACCTTGTCCCCTTCGGTGCGGCGGGGAAGTTGGGTAAGTCGGGCAGTGTCGTTGCCAGGACTGACGGCCTCTGGAACAAGGCTTCCGAGCTCGGAGGTCCCATCAAGCTCGCCACTCCGAGCACCACCACCAGTGCCCTCGACTGGATCAGATCCAAGCTCGGCGGAAACGGTCCCACCGTCAGCGACGAATCCACCCCCGCCGCACGCGTACCGGACGGGGCACAAGGCATCGTTGCCTCGCGGAACCCAGAGTGGCTGAATGATCTACTCGCCAGAGAAGATCTTCCTCCCTGGCGCAAACGAGTGGCCGAAGGCCAACAGTTCAACTATCAAAACCACCATCGATACCCACACAACGAGCTCCAACTCGGAAACAACAAAGTGCTCGATTCATATGTACCCGGTAAAGAAATCGTGTCACGGAAGAATACGCAACTTGCAGATATTCGTTTGGAGACTGGGAAGGAGTACATCGACGAGATGCTGAGAAAGTACCCGCCGGATTCTCCAATAAAGGGCGGCGGCATCCTTGACGGAGATCTGATTCTTGAGGTGCCGGTGCAAGATAGGGGGATTTCCAAAGAACTGCTAGAGCACGCCGCCTCAAAAGAACCACCGGTCATTATCCGAGATGTCCAGGGAAATATCTACGAATAGATGGTAGAATGTGGCTATGCTTGACTATATTTACTGCGATAAGGTAGGGGCAGGGCCGGACAACCCCAAGAAGCGGTGGGGTCTATTTTCAACGGAGCTTACCGAAGTTGAGGCGCGCACACGATACGAGCTGAACGCCGCGAATCGCGATAGGTGGTTCGGCATTGTGCGGCTCGATGGGAGTGGGCAACCGGCCAGCTACCTGCAGATATACCCACGTGCCAACGGTGTTGTGCTCCACAAAATCAATCAGCACCGCACCATTGATGTTGGCTATATTTGGAGTGGGTATTATCACTCGGAAGATGAATCAATCCCGTACGCGGGAAGTGATGAATCTGTTTTTCTTGGCCAGATCACTTGGTATTCATACCTTAACGAGGGTAAACATCTCCGGCGGAACCAGTCAACTGGCCACATCACAATGCAGTTTCGTGAGGATGGGTATGCGAAGGAGGAAGTCGTAACAAGTCACGGCTTTGGAAACCCTGACGACGTGGAGATTCGAGAATATCAAGGAGTGGACGTCTCTGCTAACTGGTTCAAGATACCTGAGTTTGGCGACTGGGGTCGTTTCTTTGATCCCGAAAGTGCCCTTGGGCAGCTTCAGCTGAGCTGATGCTGCGTGCATGCTCTATGGTAGCGCTCGGGTTGTTGTTTTGAACAAGGTGGTGGTAGGACACAGTATTATTTCCCGGGCGGAATCAAAGAGCTCAAGCGACTTGGATACCTAAAGGAGACTGCATGAATAATGAAGAATTCATGCAACGTATGACGGGCCTGGGGTACTCTGAGCGAGAAGTTGATGGACTTATCTGGGTGCGGATTCCGCGTCGACGAGTATGAGGACGCGGGTGGGGCGTTGTGGGCGGGGCAGAAGCGCTCCCGGTTTGGGTGGAAACTTCGCTGCTCCGCCCGGTACCCCTTTCGACCAGTTATCGCTCCCGCCCGACCGGCTCAGTGCCAACACCATCAAGCTGAACTACCGCATCCTGCACACCCTCCCGGATGATGTGCAGATGGGAGAGATCGCTCCAGGTTTCGAGCAACTCGTCGAACTTGGATATCTTGAGGAGATCAAGTGACAACTGAGGACTTTGTTCAGCGGATGATGTTGCTCGGCTATAGCCGCGAAGCTGCACTTGACGCGGTCTGGATTGCTTCCAATCCAAGAGACCTCACGGGGCGCGAGTTCAACATTGTTCCAATCGACCACGATCAATATGAGATCCTCAAGCCCAGCGATAGAGCCGGCCACTTCCCTGCAATGACGGATGACGGTGGCGACTTCAAGGGAACCTTGGACGAGGCGTTTGAGTACATTCTGGAGGTCAGCAAGCGGCGGAAGCTTCGGTTGGGGACGTAGTCGACGACGGGGCATGACCGACCAATCGTGTCGTGGAGGCGAGATCGGTTCCTTGGCCCGAGATCCCGGGCGATGTGTATACGGGAGGTCAGCGATGAGATGGCAAGAGGCGCTTCTGATCTTGTCCCGAGGATAGAACCACGCGAGGTTGCTCTAACCCGAAACTCGCTCAAAATGTCGAAGAGTTTGTGAGATTTGCGGCGTCTGTGTACGGTCTCGTCATTCCGGCTTCGGAAGCAATACCTCAGCGGCCAGATCTCAAGAGACGACTTCCTCAGGCGATATCGTGATCCTGACAGGTATCGAGTCGAGGATCCACTGAGAAATCAATCACACGTCGACGAGTACAACTTTTAGCTAGGAGAAACTCATGGCCTCGCCCATAATGGCTGCCTCTTACGGGACGTATGAGGAGTTCTGTGAAGTCTATGACCCCGGGGCCATGCCGTTCGATGCCACCTTAGGCGTAGTCGGGCTCCTCGGTGAGGCGGTGTCGAATAAGGATCCTCGGGCGCGGTTGGCGATTGCGAATCGTTTGCTGGATGACGGTGCGGACCCCAGCCTGGTGAGTACGAGCGGTGATCGTGTGAATGTGTTTCATGTGTTGTGGGGGCGTGAGCGGGATCGTGACCCGGAAGGCGAGGCGGCGCTCATCGGTCGCTTGTTGGACGGAGGTGCCGACATCAACCTTCGCTCCCCACGGTTCGGTCTCCCGCTGACGATGCTTGTCACTGACATCTCAGCGAGCAAGGAGTACACACGCGCCGCGTTTGCTGCTGCCATTGTGCACTCTCAGCCTGATCTGACAGCGCATGTCGACAAGCGTCGTGAGGCGAGCGTTGGGCAATATCTAGCGGGCACCATGTTCGGCTTCATGCGTGATGAGGTTCTCGCGTATGCTGCCGCATCGGGCCAAGACATTGATGTGATCTCGTGAGTCGGGAGCGGAGCGTGGATATTATTCCTTAGGCGGGTGCGTGTTTGATGACGGTGAGCGCGTGGGAGGGGAGGGCTCCGGTGCGTTGGATGCTGCGCGAGCCGTCGAAAGCGTCTGCCGATACGGTTGGCGTATCATGAGCGCGGCGGACAGTGGCGAGTATCTTGCTGATCCGAGCAATTGGCGCATCACCGATTTCAATGATGCCTGTGGGGTCGAGCCTGCATTGATTGGTATCTACGATCTGCCAGTGGGAAGTGATCTGCAGATCGTTGTCGACGAACAGGGTAAGCGCATCGTGGAGACGCCCACAGGGCGTGAGTTGACGCCCGAGCAGATGTACGTCCCGCCAGGCTACCGACAGTAGTCAGGGATCGACTTCGTCGCCTGAGGGTGTCCCGTCGCGCTGGTCGAGATCCGCCGCCTCGGACGCACTCTGAAGCTGGAGAACGTGACGAGCGCTCTGGTGTGGGGGAAGGGCGCGGTCGGGTCCGCGAAGGTCGTCGTCACGAACGCGGCCGACGCCGTCAAGCACGCCCTGACCGCTTCGAGAGACGACTTCCTTACCGCCCTCGGCAACGCCGAGAAGAGGCTCAGCGAGGTGGGGCAGAACCTCCGCCCCGCTTCCGCCCTCGCGGGCGTAGGAAAGCTCCCACCTGGCACACCTGTCACGGACGCCCTGACACGCCTGCTCCGCACCACTGACACACCCACCACGGCACGCACCGACCTCCGGGGCAGCGGCGGTGGAGGAAATTCCATAGGGTTTGAGGCGAGGCTCTCCAACGGCGATGTCTTCTCCGCGTCCTTGCGTGGTGAGATCTTGACTGTTAAGGACATCAGCGTTAAGAGCTTCGAGTACACCAAACGCGACCGCGGTGAGGCGGCACAACTGCGAAAAGACTTCGACCGGGGAATCCGTGGTGAATTCTTGAAAGGTCTTGCACAAAAACAAGAAGATCTGCGCCGCCTCGGGTTCGATGATGTTGACGTTGCTCGCATGAGAGATGGGCTACCCCACGAAGGGGTATCAAGTGCATCACAAGCATCCCCTGGACGGCAGTGGTACCAACGATTTCGGCAACCTCGTGCTCATCAAGAATGAGCCTTACCATAAAATGATAACGAACTATCAGATCGAAACCACTAGGAGCCTACGTGTCGGAGAGTCGAGACCGGTTCCTTGACCCAAGATCCTGGGCGACGTTTACACGGGAGGTCAGCGGTGAATTGGGTTGAATGCCTCAAGGTGATCAACGAAATCAATGGAAAGTACGGGGATTCCATCTCGCCTCCCGTTGAAGACGTAGGAAGTTTTCTATATTTTGCTAGATCTGTGTACAGTCTCGTCATTCCGGCTGAGTTTGCCGAGTTTTGGAGAATTCAGAACGGGTTGGAGTACGACGGCAACGTTTTCTATCATGTTGACGTCGAGTTGAGTGACGACATCAATCCATTGGATGTTTCCACGAACAATGCGATCATCGCCAGCAACATCATCTGGCATGGGGTTGAAGAACAGCGCCGTTACACGTTTCTCGGGGACGGCAATATCGATTGGTTCGTTTACGACATCGAGCGCGAGAAGTACCTCATACTCGACAAGCCCTCTGCTGAAGAGATGGAGATGTTCGACACTTTCGATGAATTCTTCTCAGCCATCCTGAGCCGCTGGGTCGACCAACGCTAAAATTCCGTAGTTCCGTCGCCGCGACGGGTGACGGGTTGAACCTGATCGGGGTGGCGAGTGAGGGTGTCGGGTAGTGGTATTACATGACTGTCGCACGGCCCGGGATCGCATCGGGTGGCAATGGTCTCCAGCTCCCTGCGGGTGCCGGTTCCGGGCTTGGTCAGGTGGTCAGCGAGGCTGCGTAGGTGAACGTGGTCGAGATCGGTACGGGTGTCGTCACACTCGCTACTAGCGAAGACGCATGCGCGCAGCTGTGGAACCAGCTCACCACTCCGAGCACCATCACCAGCGTCCTCGACTGGATCAAGGGTGCTGGCAGCACGGTGACGGTCGTGGCCACCACCCAGGTCAGAAGCGTGCTCGAAAAGCTGAGGGGTAGGGGGCACGTAGGTAATCTGAAGCGTGACGACGGCCTCCAGGATATTGGAGGTGGCGGGGAATCCAGTCGGCACGGTGACCCGCAGGTTCAGGCCTTGAGGGACACGCTGGAAGGTGCCGTTCAGCAGAAGAATTTGCCTGGCTACGATCCCACAGGTGGTCTGGGCTGGGAACGCTTCATGGACAAGTACGTTGCCGGATTCGACGGCCATGGGCATGCCAAGTGGAACTGGCCAGACAATCCGCCACATACGAATGGATTCATGAACGGAATATCGAAACCGGCTGATCTTGTTCCGGGGGATAGAATCGAGCGTATTACCTTTGTGGGGAAGGATGGAGAGGCACTCGACGGGAGCTTCGCGGCTCCTCCCGGAACGACCTTCGACCGGCTGTCACTACCGCCTGATCGGCTTGGACATAACACCACAGTACTGAGATACGAGATCCTCAAACCGCTACCTGACGATATACGAATGGGTGAGATTGCCCCGGGATTCGAACAAGCGGGGCGCGGTACCCAATACCATTTCCCACGCGGGATCCAAGATAAGGCTTCCTTAAGGAGACGCAATGAATCATGAGCAATATCTCAAGAGCATGTTGGAAATCGGATATTCGCAGGAGGATGCTGAGGGACTTATCTGGCTGTCAAGGGATTCCTCTGACATGGTTTTGAGGACGTACAATTTCGTACCCACGACTGACGGTCTATATGAAGTCTGGTTCTCTAACGAAAGAGATGGCTTCTTTCGGGTTGGTGGGGTTGCGGATTCTGGCCCCGCGGTGACGTTAGACGACGCCTATCAATACGTGTTCGAGCGGAAAAGAAGCTGGCGCGAAAAGCAAGTGCGACTGCGGCCTAACTCCGCGTGATTTCTTATCGATGGTTTCCAGGCGATCACACATTCGGATGCGAGCATTGCCCAAGTCGACATTGATCAGCACGGGAAACCTCGCAATGGCGGTTTCACAGCCTCGCTTGAAACAACTTTCGATCAATTGTCATTGTCACCAGACCGCCTAGGAGAAAACACTACTGTGGTGTGGTGTGGTGTGGTATGAGGCACGCAACCTCTGCCCGATAAGCTCCGTATGGGTGAAATTGCGCCTGGGTTCGAACAAGGTGGTGGTGGGACGCAGTATCGTTTCCCAGGTGGCATCAAAGAACTCGAGCGATTTGGATGCCTAAAGGAGATCTCATGAATCATCAAGAATTCATGCAGCGAATGATGGATCTGGGGTATTCTAATCAAGAAGTTGATCGACTTATCTGGATTTCCGTTGATGGTGTCGAGTCGAATCTTACGCAACGCGAGTATAACTTCGTTCCGGTAGGTGACGGTCTGTACGAGGTATTTCTTCCGAGTGATAGAAGAGGCTACTTCAAGGCCTCGGTGAGCTATGGTGTGCCGTTTGTTGGCTCATTGGAGGAAGCGTATCTGTGGGTGTACAAGGACCGAGCTGGACTCTGACGTCCGAATCTTGTTTTGAATTGAGCGGGGACTGCTGACGGCACTGGAAGAGTGGCTTTGCATGGAAGATATTGAGTATGGCTAGCTGTAGTGCCCAGGGACGTTGTTTGATCTGGATGCTCTGATGTGACGAGAACCTCCAAGGCAGAGTGGAGCCGCTACCGCTTCCGCTCTGACCCGAGGAGGTTCTCGTGTCCCACGCTAACGCGGCCTTGACGCCGCGCCAACGACTCCGGTTGGCTCGGCAGGTCGTCGATGAGGGGTGGCCGGTGGCGGGCGCCGCGAGGTACTTCCGAGTGTCGTATCCGACCGCGATGAAATGGGCGAGGCGTTACGTCGAGCTGGGCGAGGCAGGGATGGCAGACCGGTCAAGCAGGCCGCACCGGCATCCGAACAAGACCCCATTCACAATTTCCCCTAAGGAAGAGAATGAACGAACTGAAGACGCTGACCGAGGATCGACTGCGCCCGATCATTGAAACCTTCAGCACGCTTGAGTGGCCGATTTCGAGGGAACAGGTGAAAGCAATTGCCGACGACCTTGACTGGGTGGTCACGTCAGGCCGCAAGAAGGGGGTGGGCCTTTCCGCTGATATGGCGGAAAAGGATGCAACGATACATGTTCTTCTCAGGGAGGATAAGGCGGCCGAGATAACCATTCCTCTCTCGGAAAGCGCGCGGCATCACAATGCTATCCAGCGGGACATGTCATCCACATTCAGACTGCTTTCGGATGGAGTTGCTTCTGTCCTAGGAAGCAACTTCACGAGAGCTCCGGGGATTCAGCGTTATCATTGGGACTTGGGGAACGAAAGCCGCCTTGCGGTGGAGCGGCTTACCCATGAGATCGTCCTTTTGGTGCTGTCGCCGTGGGTCGCCAACATTGAGCGGGAAGAAGAGCGTCAAGGTCTTGATCCGTCGCGTCCGATTGGCGATCATCAGGAGTCCAACCTCTAGACAGACCAGCACAGGATCTGTCCAGAGACCTCAGCGCTTCGCTGCAACTGGACGCGCACGACACCGTCGACAGCATCGGACCCAGATCGCCGGCCGAGACGTCCGAGACCAGTTGTCGGGTCAGCTCGCCGCCAATGGTCGGGGAACTGGGCTCAGCAATCGGATCCGGGTTTCGGTCAGGTGCGGGAGCTGATCGTTGAGCTGAATGGTGTTGTGAGGAAGGTGGGGAATCTGACCGTCGGGCAGGGGCGGGTCTTACACCCCGGGGAGTTTCGACCTCACTGTGGGGCGGTTGGGTGAGCTGACGAGCGGGATGCTGGACTACTGCCAGGAGAACGCGCAGGTTGCATCCGACGGGTGGGAGACCCTGTTCTCCGGGTATGTCGCTGATGTGGAGGCGGAGCAGGAGCGGAAGCGGCGGGAGGAAGCCGCGTGGGGGTTGTTGTGGGATGGCCTGCAGGTTGTCGCCGGTGCGGTCGTCGTCGCGATTGGTGTGGTCGGCACGCCGTTTACGGGTGGTGTGTCGCTGGGGTTGACCGTGCTGGGTGGGTCGTTGGTTGTGGGTGGGGTGAACAGTGCGATTGACCATGCCTCGATCGCGAGCACGGGTGACGGGTTGAATCTGATCGGGATGGCCAGCGAACAAGTCGGGCAGTGGTATGACGTGAACGTTGCGCAGCCCGCGATCGCGTCTGGGGACAAGGGCCTTCAACTTCTCGCGGGTGCCGGTTCCGGGCTTGGTCAGGTGGTTAGCGAGGCTGCGCAGGTGAACGTGGTCGAGATCGGTACCGGTGTCGTCACCCTCCCCACCAGCGACCAAGCACGCTCCCAGCTCTGGAACCAGCTCAGCACGGTTGCCGGGCAAGTCGCGGGTGGTGACGCGTTCGTGATCGGGCAGATCGCCGGGAACCTTGTCCCCTTCGGTGCGGCGGGGAAGTTGGGTAAGTCGGGCAGTGTCGTTGCCAGGACTGACGGCCTCTGGAACAAGGCTTCCGAGCTCGGAGGCCCCGTAAGACTTGCCACTCCGAGCACCATCACCAGTGCCCTTGACTGGATCAGATCCAAGCTCGGCGGAAACGGTCCAACCGTCAGCGACAAGTTCACCCCCGCCGCACGCGTGCCGGACAAGGTGAGCAATGCTCGCGGGAAGACTGAGGTTGTGGACCCGTTTGATCCGAACCGTAAGGGTGCTTTGCTTCCTAACGTCACCTATCGGGCGAGCGCCCCAGGCACGAATCACAACTACGTGTACGAGACGAACAGTAGAGGCTTGATCGATCGGGTGATCGTGGACGAACTGCACCTCAAGCCCGAGCGGCCGCGCCTGCCCAACGCCCGCAACACGCCCGGTAAGCTCCCTGGGGACGACGCGGGACACCTGGTTGCTGACATGTTCGACGGCGACTTCACCCTTCGTAACCTCGTCAGCCAAGCTTGGAAACTCAATCGGGGTGCAGGATCGGAATGGGCCGCGATGGAACGCGCCTGGCGAGACGCGCTCAGCGACACACCGCCACGTGCCGTCACCAACGTCGAGATCCGTGTTTTATACGACAGCAACAAACGACCAGCCGGGTTTGAAGTTGATTACGAGGTCGACGACGAATTCTTCAGCGCACCATTTCCTAACCCAAAGTGAGGCAAACATGAATGAGACGATGGGGCTAGAGCGACTTTCGCAGATTCAAGATGAGATTCTCCAGTTCACTTGGCGGCAGGTGGCGGACAAGGTCGACAAGTTTTACATTCAGGGAAAGATTGTTGATGACGGAGCCGGCCACGTCACAATGGTCCAGGGAAGTCTCAAGTATGTGATCCGGGGAGCTGAAGTGCTCAACAATAGTGACGTGATCTCAAAGGACGATTTTCGCGAGAGCTCGCAATTTGTTACGACCCGTATTGAAGCTCTTCATGATCTGCTCCTTGAACTTCAGGGCAGATCACCGGTGCGATTCCGCTGGTCGGTGGATACCCAAAATCGTCATGTCGACAGTGAATGGACCTATTATCAGGACCTGACTGAGGAAGAGAAGAAGGACGACTTTTGGAAGCACTGGAAGGGCGACTTTGCATGGAAGGCGCAGCTGGAGGCTGAGCTAGCCGGGCAGTAGTCTCCAGTTCTTTGCAGGTCTTGGTTCCGGTGTCCGTCAGGTGGTCAGCGAGGCCGCGCAGGTGAACGTGGTCGAGATCGGTACCGGCATCGTCACCCTCGCCACCAGCGACCAAGCACGCTCCCAGCTCTGGAACCAACTCACCGCCACGGTCGGGCAGGTCGCTGCTGGGGATGCGTTCGTGATCGGACAGATCGCCGGGAACCTTGTCCCCTTCGGTGCGGCAGCGAAGATCGGCAAAACCGGCGGCGTCGTTGCCAGGACTGACGGCCTCTGGAACAAGGCTTCCGACCTCGGAGGCCCCGTAAGACTTGCCACTCCGAGCACCATCACCAGCGTCCTCGACTGGATCAAGGGTGCTGGCAGCACGGTGACGGTCGTGGCCACGCTTGGAAACTCAATCGGGGTGCAGGATCGGAATGGGCCGCGATGGAACGCGCCTGGCAGCGCGCCCTCTCTGCGATTCCACCGAAGAAGGTTACCGATGTCGAAATCCGTCTTCTGTACGACAGCAGTGAACGCCCGATCGGGTTCAAAGCGGAGTTTTATATTGATGGCGAGTTCTTTGAGCGCCGCCTACCGAATCCTGTTCCCGCGTCCGATTAAGGAGAAGCCATGACCAACGAGGCAAGTTTCGCGAGACTATCCGAGATTCAAGACGAGATTCTCAATTTCACGATAGAGCAGGTCGTCCACGACATTGAAAAAATCTACGTGCAAGGCAAGATCACGGATGACCTGCAGGGCAACGTTACGAGTTACGAGGGCGTTCTAAAGTATGCAGTCGAGCAGAACCGCATACTGAACAACTCCGAAGTTCTGACGCGCGAAGCGCTTAGGGAGAATTCAGCCTTTATCTCCCTGAGGATCGTTGAGTTGCACGACATTCTTCGCGAGCTGCAAGGTAAGTCGCCGGTGAGATTCCGTTGGGCAATGGATACTAAGACGGGTCAGGTCGAGAGCGACTGGGCGTACTACGAGGATCTGACGGAGGAAGAGAAGAAGGACGACTTCTGGCAACACTGGGAAGGCGACTTTGCGTGGAAGGCCAAGCTGCAGGCTGAGCTCGCCGGCCAGTAATGCCTGGGTGATTTTGAGCGTGCGCGGTTGATCGCGAAGACGCAGCAGGAGCCGTGGGGGGCGTATGAGGCCACGGATCCGGGTTTCGGTCAGGTGCGGGAGCTGATCGCTGAGCTGAACAGTGTCGTGAAGAATGTGGGGAACCTGACCGTCGGGCAGGGTTGGTCTTACGCCCCGGGGAGTTTCGATCTCGCCCTGGGGCGGTTGGGTGAGCTGACCGGCGGGATGGTGGGGTACTGCGAGGAGCATGCGCGGGTTGCATCTGACGGGTGGGAGGCGTTGCTTTCCGGGTATGTCGCTGATGTGGAGGTGGAGTAGGAGCGGCAGCGGAAGGAAGATGCGCTGTGGGGGTTGTTGTGGGATGGCCTGCAGGTTGTCGCCGGTGCGGTCGTCGTCGCGATTGGTGTGGTCGGCACGCCGTTTACGGGTGGTGTGTCGCTTGGCTTGACCGTGCTGGGTGGGTCGTTGGTTGTGGGTGGGGTGAACAGTGCGATTGACCATGCCTCCATCGCGAGCACGGGTGACGGGTTGAATCTGATCGGGATGGCGAGCGACGGCATCGGTCAGTGGTATGACGTGAACGTCGCACAACCCGCGATCGCGTCTGGCGACAAGGGCCTCCAACTTCTCGCGGGCGTCGGTTCCGGGCTTGGTCAGGTGGTCAGCGAGGCCGCGCAGGTGAACGTGGTCGAGATCGGTACCGGT
Source organism: Microbacterium resistens (assembly GCF_031456305.1). Lineage (GTDB taxonomy): Bacteria > Actinomycetota > Actinomycetes > Actinomycetales > Microbacteriaceae > Microbacterium > Microbacterium resistens_A. The sequence continues at coordinate 73,309 of NZ_JAVDUM010000001.1, read as the reverse complement.
ATCTATACTCTCGCGACGAGTGAGGACGCGCGCTCCCAACTCTGGAACCAGCTCAGCACCGTTGCCGGGCAGGTCGCCGGTGGTGACGCGTTCGTGATCGGACAGATCGCCGGGAACCTCGTCCGGATTTGAACAAGGCGGTGGTGGGACACAGTATCATTTCCCTGGTGGTATCAAAGAACTCGAGCGTTTTGGGTACATAAAGGAGATCCCATGAATCATGAAGAGTATCTCGAATGTATGGCGATTCTTGGGTACGCGCGCGAAAGCGCCGAAGATCTCGTCTGGGTATCTAAGGACAAGACGGATCTGGTGCGAAGAAGGTTCAATTTTGTTCCTGTCGGGGATGGTCAGTACGAGATTTGGCAGTCGGACGAAAGGGATCTGTTTTTCAAGGCCTCGGTGAGCTATGGTGTGCCGTTTGTTGGCTCATTGGAGGAAGCGTATCTGTGGGTGTACAAGGACCGGGCTGGACTCTGACGTTCGGGCGTGAGGAACGAACTGGTGACAGGTTCGGTTTAGGCCGCGAGTGTGAGCGGCTCGGATAGTTTGGCTTCGAACTCGATGGGCGTCAACCCGCCGAGGGCGTCTTGGGCTCGTTGCCGGTGATACTCCGCTCGATCCAGACGACGACGGCCAGGCGCAGCTCCTGCCGCGTCGCCCACCGCTGCTGGTTGAGCACGTTGGTCTGCAGTAGCGACCAGAACGATTCCATGGCGGCGTTGTCCCCGGCGGACCCGACTCTGCCCATCGAGCCGACCATGTCGTGACGCCGTAGTTCGCGGGCCATAGCTCGGCTCCGGAACTGGCTGCCCCTATCCGCGTGCAGGATGCAACCGGCGACCTCACCGCGGCGGGCGACAGCGTTGCGGACGGCGTCGACGGCGAGCTTCGCGGTCATCCGATCCGAGATCGAGTACCCCACGATCCGATTCGAGAACACATCCTTAATCGCGCAGCAGTACAGCTTGCCTTCGCTCGTCCTCTGCTCCGTGATGTCCGTGAGCCAGAGCCGGTTCGGCGCGTCGGCGCGAAACACCCCTTGCACGTGATCATCGAATACCGGTGGGCCAGCCTTCTTGCCTTTCCCGCGTCGTCAGCGTTGCGCGGACGAGAGGATCCCGGCCCGCGAGCACAGCTTCCACGCCGTCCGCCGGCTCATCCGCCACCCCGCCCGTCGGGCTTCGTCGGCGAGGTATCGGTATCCGAATGTCGGGTCGTCGTGGTGCGCGTCATGCAGGGCGTTGAGTCGGTGCGCGCGGAGCACGTCCGCGTCCCGGATCGGGTCGTTGCGCCACCGGTAATAGGGCTGTCTTGCGAGCTTGAGGACCAGGCACGACACCGTCACGGGAATCCCCGCTTCGGCGAGCTCAGCAACGAGCGGGTACGTCATTTTGGGGCGCCGCCGAGCTTGAGGTTCGCCTGCGACAGATACGCCGCAGCCCTCCTGAGCACCTCGTTCTCCTGCTCCAGCAACCGGATCCGCTTCTTCAACTCTCGCGCCTCAGCCGCGTCTGCAGCGGTCTGACCCGGACGGTTGCCCCCTTCGACGTCGGCCTGGCGCAGCCAGTTCTGCAGCGTCGCTTCGCTGATCCCGAAGTCGGTGGCGATCTGTTTGATGGTGACGCCGCTCTCGCGACTGCGAACAACCGCGACGACGTCCTCACGGAACTCTCTGGGATAGGGACCAGGCATGATGACATCCTCCCCGCCAGCGCCCCTGAGCGCTAACGATCAGTTGTCACCAGTCCGTTCCTCACGCCCGATAGCTCGAACGTATCGGTCCGCGGGGTGCCCAGTGAGAGGGAAAAGGCCGGTAGCCCTATGGGGTCAGGCTTTCTTCCTCTTGCGGAGGGCGCCGCCGAGTGCTGTCGCGAGGATGCCGGCGAGGAGCCCGCCACCGAACACGGCCGCCCATTTCATGTCGAACCAGCCGGCGGGGTCGGGCACGTTCGCAGTTGCCGCACGTTCTGCGGTGATGTTCTTTGCGTTGATCGGTGCGGCGAAGAAGTCGTAGATGCTGCTCGTGTCGACGCCCTGCGTCCTCGTGTTCGCCAGGACAGTCGAGAAGTTCTCGTAGAAGGCCTGGTTCTCTTCGAGTCCGCTGTTGCCCGTGGTGACCAGGTCGTTGAGTCCGGCGAGTACATCCTCCGCGCCGGCGGATGTGGTCGTGGCGTTCTGCAGAAGCGCGTCGAACTGGCTGGTGTTGTCGGGTACAGTCGCCGCACTGCTCGCGATCTGACTGCCGGTCTGCGCCGACTGGGTGACGAGACCGGTGATGCCGGTCTGGAGCTCACCGCTGCCGTCGACGTAGAGCCCGGCCCCGTCGGGACTGTAGCTGCTCCAGTCGCTGACCTCGAGACTGATGATGGTGCTCGCCGTCAGCGCGGCAGCCTTGATGCTCGTGATCGTGTCTGTGAACCAGGTGTCCACATTCGTCAAGGCAGGATCGAGCACGGGAGCAGGGATGTCTGTGTGGAGCGCGTCGCGGGTGGCCTCAAGCGCGAGGATCTCTGTCCGCAGGCTTGCAAGGATGGCCGGATCAAGAGGAGGGGCCGGAACCGTCGGGTCGGCCGGGTCGGTCGGATTGGCTGGGTCGGCTGGGTTGGCTGGGTCGGTCGGATCAGCCGGGTCACTTGGGACGGTCGGAGTGGTGAGGCGCGCCTCGATGGCGTGGAGATTCCGGATTCTCGTGTCGAGATCGGCATGCACGCTGTCAACGGACTGGGTGTGGTCTGTCGTGTACTGCGCGATCGCTTGCCGAAGCTCGGCGATCCTGCTGCTCAGGTGCGGGGGGACGGTGCCGTCCGGGCGTGTGCAGAGTGCGGGCAGGTCAGAGGCGTCGAGTCCGCTCAGCATGCACAGCACGCTGGTCCTGAACGCCTCGAACTGGGCGCCGTAGAAACCTTGGTCGGACGTCGCCTGACCGGCAATGCCCTTGTTGCTGTTGGTCGCGTTGATCTGCGCGATCTCCTGTTGCCTGTTCGTGTACTCCTCGATCTTCGGCAGCTGCCCGGAGAGGGCTTCGCTGCTCGTTGCAAGCGAATCCGTGACCGACTTCGCGAACGTGTTCTGAGCCTCGGCGGTCGCAGCGTTCACGTCCTTGAGGCTTGTCGCGCTCGACACGAAGCTCTCGATGTTGGGTATCGTGCCCGTGAACGGCTCCTGCACGTCCGCCGTCAATGCTGCGACGAGCGCTTCCTGGTTGCCGAGCGTGGCGTACATGTGTCCGTCCGCCTCGGCGATGTTGTCGGCAAGCGAGGCATAGTACATTTTGACGACGCTCTGGTTGAACCCGTGCACGATACCGACGATCTTGCTCTCCAGCAGCTGATCTGCGCGCTCGTCTGATTGGGATCGGAGCTTGTACTCGACGGTCGCTTTCGTGGGATTGAGCTCTTGGAGCGTCAGGATGTCCCGCGTGAACGGCTGAGGGATGTAGAAGACCGCATCGAGGGAGCCATCTTTGTAGGCCTTTTCCGCCACAGGGCGGGAGAGCACGATCCAGTTGTAGTCGGAATCTTTCGAGATCCGGTCGACGAACGACGTGCCGAATGAATACTCGTCACCGTTGAAACCAGCGGCAAGATCCTCGTTCACCAAGCCCACGGTGGGCCTGAAGCTCTCGGCGCCCTGCGCGGTGGTGTTGTTCACGGCCACGAAGCTCGCGCACAGTGCCACCAGCAGCATCGCCGCAGAAGCCAGTCGCGCAGTTCTCGTTCGGGGCCTCGCTGACAGGTTCGCCATGCATATCTCCTCAACTGTGTCCAGCTCGCTCGCGTCTTCTTCAGCCGATGGCTCGATAAGCCGAAGGCGTCGTACAGGAGGGGGAATGCAAAGACCCCCTGATTGGATTTCTCCAGATCAGGGGGTCTTCTTTTGTTGCGGGGACAGGATTTGAACCTGCGACCTCCGGGTTATGAGCCCGGCGAGCTACCGAACTGCTCCACCCCGCGGCACAAGACATGAGCCTAGCACGGCTTTCGGGGGTCGTCCAATCGGGGCGCCGAGAGGCGGAGGAGCGAGGGTGCCGGCGCGCGAGAGCACGGGGCGCGGAGAGGCGGGGATGGGAGAGGATGGGGCCATGTCCGCCGGATCCGATGTCACAACGGCAGCCGCCACAGTCGTCGCGGTCTGCCAGTTCGCCCCGACCGCCGACCGCCCGAGGAACCTCGCGCGCATCGCCGAGCTGACCGCATCCGCGGTCGGACGGGGAGCGCGGGTGCTGGTGTTCCCGGAGTACGCGAGCTTCTTCGTCGATCCGATGGACGCCTCCCTCGCTGCGAACGCCGAGACGCTCGACGGCCCGTTCGTGCAAGGGCTTCGTGCGCTCGCCGTCGCGCACGAGGTCACCATCGTCGCCGGTGTCGTGGAACGGGTCGACGCCGAGGAGCGGTCCGGAGCCTCCGCCCGTGTCCACAACACGGTCGTCGCCGTCGACGGGACGGGGGTCCGTGCGCGCTACCGCAAACAGCACCTGTACGACGCGTTCGGTCAGACCGAGTCTGACTGGATCGCGCCGGGGGAGACCGGCGCCGCCGAGACGTTCGAGGTGGACGGCCTCCGGTTCGGGCTGATGACCTGCTACGACCTGAGGTTCCCGGAGGTCGCCAGAACGCTCGTCGACGCGGGGGTCGATGTCATTGTCGCCCCCGCCGAATGGGTGCGCGGACCTCTGAAGGAGCACCACTGGACGACCCTGCTCGCCGCACGGGCGATCGAGAACACCGTCTATTTGGTCGCCGCGGACCACCCCACGCCTATCGGAGTGGGGCATTCGAGCGTGGTCGACCCCCAGGGAGTGACGGTGGCGGGCGTCGGAACGGGGGAGGGGATCGCGATCGCGGAGCTTGACCGGGCCGCCGTGACCCGGGTCAGGGAGATCAATCCGGTGCTGCGTCTGCGCCGCTACGACGTCATTCCGCGCTGAGCCGCGCGAGCCGGGAGGCGGCCTCCGCGATCACCTCGGGGCGCTTGCACGCAGCGAATCGGACGAGCCCAGCCACGCTCTCGCGATGCTCGGGCTGCACGAACGCCGTCAACGGGATCGCCGCGACCCCGGCCCGCTCCGGGAGGGCGCGGCAGAACGCGGCGGCATCGGCGCCGCCGAGCGCCGTCGCATCCGCGACCGTGAAGTATCCGGCCTGAGGGGGCAGGACGTCGAACCCGGCGCTCCTGAGCCCGTCGGCGAGCTGCGAGTGCTTGCGCCGGAGGGTCTCCGCCGCGTCGCGGAAGAACTCGTCGCCGAGCCGGAGGCCCACCGCGACCGCGGGCTGGAACGGCGAGCCGTTGACGTAGGTGAGGAACTGCTTGACGCTGAGCACGGCGGTCACCAGTTCCGCGGGCCCGTGCACCCAGCCGATCTTCCACCCCGTCACGGCGAAGGTCTTCCCGGCGGAGGAGATGGTCAGCGTGCGCTCCGCCGCGCCGGGCACCGTGGCGATCGGCACGTGGTCCGCCCCGAACACCAGATGCTCGTACACCTCGTCGGTCACGATGATCGCGTCGTGGCGTTCGGCGAGACGGACGATCTCCTGGCGCACGGATTCCGAGAACACGGCACCGGTCGGGTTGTGCGGATCGTTCACCAGGATGATGCGGGTGCGGTCGGTGACCGCGGCGGCGAGATCCTCGAGGTCGGGCTGGAAATCGGGGCGACGAAGGGGGACCGTCCGGAGCCGGGCGCCGGAGAGGGCGACGATCGCCGCATAGGAGTCGTAGAAGGGCTCGAACACGACGACCTCGTCGTCGGGGCCGTCGATCAGCGCCAGGACCGTCGCGGCCAGCGCCTCGGTGGCGCCGGCCGTCACCAGCACCTCCTGTTCGGGGTCGACCTCGATCCCGTAGAAGCGCCGCTGATGCTCCGCGATCGCCCGGAGGAGGTCGGGGACGCCCCGACCCGGCGGATACTGGTTGGCACCGCGGGCGATGGCCTCCCTGGCCGCATCGAGGATGACCGAAGGGCCGTCCTCATCAGGGAATCCCTGGCCGAGGTTCACCGCCCCGGTCCTCGCCGCCAACGCCGACATCTCTGCGAAGATGGTGGGCGCCGCGCGCCCTTCGGGCGAGAGAAGGCCGGCTCCGGCCGCGGTTCGGCGCCACGCGCCGGTCACGATTCCCATGCTGCCCAGGGTAATGGCATAGCGGAATCCCAAGTCGGCCATAAGGAATACACAGACGCCGGCGTCAGTCTGTAAGAGCAATGTCCGAAGGAGCAGAAATGAACGATCAGACACCTCGCCCCGAATCCGGCGCCGGCCACGACGTCCCCGCGGCGTTCTCGTCGAACACCTCCGCCGCACCGGCGGATGCTCCGACGGGCACCCCCGCGTACGCCACGGCACCCACCGAGCCGATCCCCCCGGGGGCGACCCTCCCGCTGCAGGACGCGGCCGGCGCTGCGCCGTCGGGAGCCGCGCCCTCCGGCGCCGCCTTCGGCATCGCCGCGCAGCCGGTGCCGTCCGCGGACAAGCCCAAGGAGAAGCGGAGCGTGGGAGCGTCGGCCGTGGTGGCCATGGTCCTCGCGGCAGCCCTCGTCGGCGGAGGCGTCGGCCTCGGCGGCGCGACGCTCGCCAACGCCCTCAACGCGCAGAACTCCTCCACCCCCGCCACCGGGCCGTCGACGGTCACGGTGAACAACCCGGAGTCGGTGTCGGAGGCGACGGCCATCGCCTCGAAGGTCGTGCCGTCGGTCGTCACCATCGAGGTGTCCGGCGGATCGTCCGGGGGCAGCGGATCGGGGGTCGTCCTCGACAAGCAGGGACACATCCTCACCAACGCCCACGTCGTCACGCTCGACGGCGCGGCAGCGAACCCGACCATCCGGGTCACGACCTCGGACGGGCGTCTCCTTGACGCCACCGTCGTCGGGATCGACCCGATCTACGACATGGCCGTCATCAAGGTGAACGACGGGAGCGGCCTGACGCCGATCGAGTTCGCCGACTCCTCCAAGCTCAACGTCGGTGCGCTCACGGTCGCCGTCGGCGCGCCCCTGGGCCTTGCCAACTCGGTCACCACGGGCATCGTCAGCGCCCTGAACCGCAGCATCCAGATCCAGTCCTCGGCTCTGCCGTCCGATGGATCGGATCAGCAGCAGGATCAGCAGAACCCGGATGGTCAGGACCAGCAGCCGTTCCAGTTCGACATCCCTGGGCGCGGGCAGTCCTCCGGGGCGAAGGAGACGATCTCGATCTCGGTGATCCAGACCGATGCCGCGATCAACCCCGGGAACTCCGGTGGCGCCCTCGTGGACGGCGACGGCAAGCTGATCGGCATCAACGTGGCGATCGCCAGCGCGGGCAGCAGCCAGACCGGCGATCAGTCCGGGAACATCGGCGTCGGCTTCGCGATCCCCTCCGACGTGGCCAAGCGGGTCGCCGCCGAGATCATCGACAAGGGCGCCGCCACCCACGGCCTGCTCGGCGCGTCGGTGAAGTCGGCCAGCAGCCTGCAGGACGCGAAGGTGGTGGGCGCGGCGATCGCCGAGGTCACCCAGGGCGGTGCCGCGGAGGCCGCAGGGCTCAAGGCCGGCGACATCGTCACCGAGTTCAACGGCGCACCGGTCACCGACGCGAACGACCTCACCGCCCAGGTGCGCGCCGCAGCGGCCGGCAGCAAGGCGGAGATCACCTTCGTCCGTGACGGTCGCTCTCAGACGGTCACGGCGACGCTGGGGACGCTGACGTCGTGATCGACGCGGCGGTCCGGCGCCCCCCTCTTCCGCCGCCCGCCGCCCTCTGACCCGAGGTCGGAGGAAAGGACGCCACCCCGCGATAGGCTCGCGGGGTGGCGTCCTTCTCCTTTCGTGCGGGCAACGCCGGGAAACTCCTCCGCATCCCGCTGTACGTCGCCGGGCGCATCGCGAACACCCTCATCCCGAGACGCGAGGACTGGGTCTTCGGCTGCGGCGCGGGGATCGGCGACGGCGCCCTCGCCCTCTGGCGGATCGCCGCCGCGGAGGGCCACGGCGCCGTCTGGCTGGTCGGGTCCGAGCGCGAGGAGCGCGATGCGGCCGCCCTCGGGATCCCGACCCTCCGCAAAGGCGGCCTGCGCGGATGGTGGGCGACGGCACGGGCCGGCGTCGTCATCGTCACCCACGGCCTGGGCGACGTGAACCGCTACGCTTCCTCGGGGGCGTTCGTCGTGCAGCTCTGGCACGGGATCCCCCTTAAGTGCATCGGATTGGACTCCCCGGCCACCGTGCAGAGCGCCGTCCTCCCCGGGTTCCGCCCACTGCAGCTCCTCCTCGGCGCGCTGTATCGGAGCGCCGCTCAGCGGATCAGGATCCTCCCCGCCGCCTCGGACCGTGCCCGCGGTCGGCTGGAGTCGGCGTTCGGTCTCGGCGTCGAGCAGGTCCTCGTCACCGGAGAGCCGCGCGTCGACGTGCTCTCGGCAGGGGAGCCCGAGCAGCGCCGCGTAACCGCGATCGGGCTCCGGGACGCCGCCGTGGGCGCGGTCCTCGAAGGCGCCAGGGTGATCCTCTACGCACCCACCTGGCGGGACGGCGCGGCGGACCCCGCGGTGCCCTCCCCGCAGGAGTGGGATCTGATCGCGCGGCTCCTCGACGCGCAGGACGCCGTTCTCCTCGTGCGCTCCCACCCGCTGGGGGAGGGGGACTACCGGCCGGCGAGCCCGTCCGATCGGATCCGTCCGATCGGATCGTCGGTCGTGCCGGACATCACCCCGATCCTGCCCGCCGTCGACGTGCTGGTCACTGATTACTCCTCGCTCGCCTACGACGTGGGGCTGCTCGGCATGCCGGTCCTCTACCTCGCACCGGATCCGGAGGCATACAGCCGCAGTCGCGGATTCTACGGACGGTACGAGGACGTCGCGGGGGAGGACTTCCACAGGGACTGGACCTCGACGGTGGAGGAGCTGGAACGGCTGCTCGGCGACGAGGCCGTGTTCGCGGCGCGCGCTCGGCGATCCAGTACTCTGAGCGCCGAGATGCACGCGCATCGCGACGGGCGCAATGCCGAGCGCGTCTATCTGGCGATCCGCAGCCGGGGTGTCCCCGGGCCGAAGGGAGCAGAATGACCACCGTCCTCATCGACGAGGAGAAGGAGACGCTCATCGTCTCCGGCACGGGCCCCCGCCCGGCAGGAGCGGCGCTGGTCGGTCCGCGCGCTCACGCCACGGGACGGGTCACCGGCGGCGGGAAGACCTGGAAGGCGACGCTGCCGCTGAGGGCGTCGCGATGGGGCGGCGCGGAGCTCCCGCTCCCGGCCGGGGACTACCGCCTGGTCATCGGCGATGAGGACCTCGCCGGCCTCGATCTTCCGCCCACCCTGCTCCCCGCCCTCCGGGTGGCCGTGGACGGCGGCATTGTGAGCGTCGCGGCGCCGATCGATCCCGCGCACGAGACGGCCGAAGGGCAGCTCGCGCTCGAAGGGCGCTACGTCGCCCTTCCCGGTGGCACTGAGAACGCCGTGTTCTTCGAGAGCTTCTACGGGCAGAGCACCGGATGCAACCCCGGTGCCATCGATCGGGAGCTGGCGGTCCGCGCGCCCGGCGTCACCCGCTACTGGAGCGTGACCGACCTGTCGATCGCGGTGCCGGACGGCGCGATCCCGGTGATCGAGGGAACTCCGGAATGGTGGCGGGCACGGGGAGCCGCGCGGCTTCTCGTCGTCAACGACTGGCTGCGACGCCGGTTCGACCGGAAGCCGGGGCAGCGGGTGCTGCAGACCTGGCATGGCACGCCGCTCAAGCGCCTCGCGCTCCATCGGCCGGGGTTCCATCCCCGCCGTGCGCTCGCGGTCATCCGCGAGTCCCGGCGCTGGGACGCGTTGCTCGCGCAGAACCCGTACGCCGCCCGGGTGCTGCGGAAGGCCTACGCGTTCCTCCGCCGGCCGATCTGGGTGGACGGCTATCCGCGCAACGACGTGCTCGTCACCGGCGACGCGGCGGCGGTCCGCGCCCGGCTCGGGATCGGCGAGGACGAGACGGTGCTGCTCTACGCGCCCACCTGGCGCGACGACCGCACCGAGATGGTGGACTTCGTGGATCCTGCGAGCCTCGCCGTCCGCGCGGACGCCGTCGTCCTCGTCCGCGGGCATTCGCGCACGATCAAGCCGGGACGGGACCACGATGGTGCGCGGGTGATCGACGTCACCGGCTACCCCGACACCGGGGAGCTGCTTCTGGCATCGGACGCCCTCATCACCGACTACTCGTCGGTGATGTTCGACTTCAGCGTCACCGGGCGGCCGATGTACTTCCTCGTGCCCGATCTGGAGCACTATCGGGGGGAGCTGCGCGGGTTCTACTTCGACCTCGCCGAGCGCGCCCCAGGACCCCTCGTCCGCTCCCAGGAGGAGCTGATCGCGGCGCTGGCCGACACCGGGTCGATCGTGCGCCACGCCGAGCGGTACGTGGCCTGGCAGGCCCAGTTCAACGCGCGCGACGACGGGGCCGCAGCATCGCGCGTGGTCTCCCGGATCCTCGACCTCGGCTACGTCACGGCCTGAGTCGGGGCGTCTGATCGGATCCGGCCGACCTCTCGCTAGGGGAGCGGGGTGTTCCTGACGCCGAGGCGGGAGGCGTCGACCGTGCCCCGTGCGCCTCGAAGGACGCCGCCCAGGAACCCGAGGCCCCAGGAGACGTGCATCGTCGGCACCACGACGAGCGTCCACAGGCGTTCCCGCAGGCTGCGCGGCGAGTCGGCGGGACGCCGCGGGGAGAGCGCCATGACGAGGATCAGCGCCGCGTAGGCCGCCAGCGGCACGTAGAGGATCGAGGCGAGGAGGGAGGGGAGGCCATTGAGCACGCCGGTGAGCTGGAGGGCGCCGGTGACGACCGCGAGGGCTGCGACGAGCACGAGCGCCGGGGGGGCGAAGAAGCGCATGCCGTTGCGTCGCCCATAGCGCCGGACCAGCTCGCCTCGCCAGGCTCCCGTCGCGCGGAACTGACGCGCGAGGCGGATCCAGTTCTCCCGGGGCCAGTAGGTCACGGCGAGCTCCGGGTCGAACCAGACGCGATGCCCTGCCTGCCGGATCCGCAGGTTCAGCTCCCAGTCCTCGCCGCGACGGATGCTCTCGTCGAAACCGCCGACCTCGTCAAGGACATCACGCCGCATCACCCCGAGGTAAGCGGACTCGGCCTCGCCCTCGCGGGTGCCGCCGTGATAGGTCCCTCCGCCGAGTCCGGCAGGGGAGTTGTAGGCGCGGGCGACGGCGCACTGGAAAGGGGTCCTCCCCGCGGCGCGCATCACTCCGCCGACATTGGCCGCGCCGGTGCGACGCAGCGTCTCGATGGCCCGGCGGGTGTACCCGGGGGCGAGCTCGGAATGGGCGTCGACGCGCACGATGGTCGGGTAGCGGCTCGCTCGGATGGCGACGTTCAGACCCACCGGGATGTGGGCGGCGCGGTTGTGGACCACGCGGACCCGAGGGTCGGCGACGGCGAGTCGCTCCGCCAGCTCCGTGGTGCCGTCCGTGGACGGTCCGAGGGCCAGGACGAGCTCCATCGGGCCGTCGACGTCCTGCGCGAGCACCGACGAGACGGCGTGCTCCAGATACGCACGCTCGTTCAGGACCGGCATGACGAACGAGACGCCGGAGGGCAGGGGGGTGCTGTCGGTCGTCACCCGTCGATCATGTCACGGGCGGGTCCTGCGCACCTGAGCGTTCGAGCCGCTCGGTACCCTGGGTCGCTCGGTACCCTGGAAGGATGGCTGTCGTCTCCGATGTTCGCAAAGCGTATCGACTCCTTCGGCGAACGCTGGCATCCAGGGCGGCCGTGCAACGCGTCGAGCGCGCGTTGGCGTCCAGGCCCGTGCACGCGGCGGGACGGTTCAAGGTCGCGGTGTACTTCGCCGACGGTGCGGTGAACATGTACCAGATCCGCCAGTGGTACCGTCCGCTGGCGGAGCTCGCGAAGACCTGGCCGGTCGTCGTGCTCGCCCGCTCGGCCACGGGCGCCGAGGCGATGCTCGCCGAGGATGCGCCGCCGGTGGCCTTCGTCCCCACGGTGCGCGACCTCGAACGCTATCTCGCCGCTCAGGACATCCGTATCGTCCTCTACGTCAACCAGAACACCCGGAACTTCCAGATGTTCCGGTACGGCGGGCGCTGGCATGTGTTCATCAACCACGGCGAGTCCGACAAGATGTACATGACGACGAACCAGTACAAGGCGTACGATTATGCGCTCGTCGCAGGCCAGGCAGCTCGCGAGCGGCTCTCCCGCGTGCTGTGGGACTACGACGTCGATGCCCGGACGATCGTGATCGGGCGTCCGCAGGCCGATCACTACACCGGGGAGCTCCCGTACACGCCGGACGAGCGCTCGGTCGTGCTCTACGCGCCCACCTGGGAGGGGGATCGCCCCGCGGCGCACTACGGTTCGATCCGCACGCACGGCGAGGTGCTCGTCGCCGCGCTCCTGGCATCCGGACGCCATCGCGTGATCTATCGACCCCACCCGCGCAGCGGCGCGGTCGACCCGGAGTACGCGGCGGCGAACGAGAGGATCGTCCGCGCGCTCGCCGCGGCGAACGCGGCGGACCCCTCCGCGGGGCACGTGTTCGACGACGGGCCGGAGCTCGGCTGGCAGCTCGCGGCCGCGGACGTCGCCGTCGTCGACATCTCGGCGATGGTCTACGACCGGCTGGCCGCGGGGAAGCCGCTGCTGATCACCCGCCCGACGGACCCTGAGGCCGAGATCGACACCGACGGCTACCTGGCGGAGTGCGAGTGGCTGAGCGCCGCCGATGCCGGGCGGATCATCGCCGAGGCTGACCGTGTGCATGATGACGTCGAGGCGATCGAACGCCTCACCAAGTGGGTGCGGCACTACTTCGGAGAAACCACGCCGGGCGTCGCGACCGCGGCGTTCCACGCGGCGATCGCTCGGCTCATGGACGATTGGGAGCGTTGGCACGCGCGTGAGGCCGTCCGAGGACTCGACGGAGCCGACACCGCGGCCCGCACGCACGACGACGACGCCGACCCCGAGGTCGGTTGAACCGGCATCCCCCTCCCACCGTGTTCGCTCGAAGTCTCTCGATGACCTCAGGCGCAGAGGCGATGTCTCTGCGCGCATAAAAGCCCTGAGAGTGAAAGCCTACGCATGAAGGCCTGCGGGAAAACAGGTGTTCGTCAGGATGCTTGATGCATGAAGGAACCCCGGTCGCGTGCCTCCGAGCATGTCGGACTGCTCGTCGGGGAACTCCGTCTGAAAGCGTCTCTCAGTCGCGCGAAGCTCGCGGCGCTGGCCGACATGGACGTCTCCCACCTCGCCAGGATCGAAGGCGGCAAGGGCAATCCGACCCTGTTCGTGCTGATCCAGCTCGCCACGGCGCTCGAGGTCTCCCCGACGATGTTCGTCGATGGGCTCTCTGCCGCGGATCTCCCCGACGGTGTGAAGCCCTACTCGGAGGCCGGATATCGCAAGGCGCTCAAGGCGCTGCGCGGACGCGTCGACGACTGAGGTCACACCACGAACCGCCAGACGTACTCGAGTCCGTCTCCCGGGCGGAACCAGGCCAGCGTGAGCACGAGATCGTCCGGGTCCACGTCGCAGAGGCAGATCTCCAGCTGTTCCCCCGGCGCGACCCTGCCCCAGAGCTGAGTGCGCTGGACGCCGGTGCCGGTGCTCGCGAAGACCCGGACGAAGTCCGCTGTCCGGGTGTCCCCGTTGGCGACGACGGGATGCGTCCTGTCCCGGCGATCGATGAGCCAGGGCACGGCGTAGGCGGGCGGGGCTTCGGAGTCCATGAGTTGCAGCATGGCGTCCAGGCTAGGGAGGGCGTCCGACGAGCCGTCGGCTGTCGGGGGAGACGGGACGGGAGCGGGGGAGAAGAGCGCCCTCTCCCTGTCCTGTGCAGGAAGAGCGCCGAGACGTGGCACCGCTCAGCTCGCCACCGCTCAGCGCTCCACCGCTCAGCTCGCCGCTCAGTCCTCCGCCGGCTGGTCCTTCCGCTCCGGCTTCCGATCCCCGGTCCGCCGCTCGCCGCGGGCGGCTTCGACGGCCTTGCGCCCGGCCCAGCCCACCCCGCGCGCCGCGGTGCCGGCCGCGCCGACGACCGCCGAGCCGACGAACTGTGCGCCACGGAGCGCTCTCGCCTCGACCCGCTGGGCGCCGGGCAACGGTTCGAGCTCGGAGGGCAGCGTCGCGGGTGGAGGTCCGAAGGCGCGACGGGAGGTGACGAGGACCCGCCGGCCGAGGATGTTGTTCCCCGCCCCGCCGACGGCTGCGCCCACACCGAAGGGCAGGGCCTTCCCGAGGACGGATGCTCCGCCCTTCGCCGCGAACTGCTTCACGAAGCTCGACTTGAGCCGGTCCACGAGCGGCCCGACCGCGGCGCGGGGAAGGGTCTTGGTCACGAGCTCGCCCCAGTACCCCGCACGGCTGCCCCCGCGTCCCGAGACCTGACCGGCCAGCTGGGCGACGAGGTCGACGCCCTCCTTGCCCATCATGAGGGTCATCACCAGGACGCGAGCCCGATCGGGGTTCGTGATCGAGATGCCGTGCACCTCGGCGACCGATTGCGCGAACAGGGCGGTCGACTCGACGAAGCCCGCGGTCTCCACGCCGGACAGGGCGAGGGTGATCCCGGTCGTGATGCCGGGGATGACGGCCGTCGCGCCGACGGCGGCGCCGCCCGCGGTCACGGCGGCGAGATAGCGGCGCTCCAGCGACCGGATGACCTGCTCGGGGGTCGCGTCGGGGTTGCGGAGGCGGATGCTGCGGATGTGGGCGAGAACGAGGGGGCGCTGCACGGCGAGCACCCGATCGATGCCTCGGACGAGCATCGGATGCTCGTCCGCTCCCGGAGGAGGCGAGCCGTCCCAGGGCGCGTCGTCGGGGAGCGAGTGGATCTTGTGCACCTTCCCGGCCATGCGTCGATCCTAGGGCGGCATCCCGCGAGAACGCCGGGTGCCGGAGGGGCATGCGGGGAAAGGATGCGGAGAAGAAATCAGGGCCGCCCCGATGGGGCGGCCCTGATTTCGCTGTGATGCAGGTCAGACGTAGAGGTTCGCCCTCTCGAGGTCCTCGGCGAAGTCGATCTCGACCGCGTAGAGGTCGGAGATGTCCAGCGGCTCGACGAGCACGCGGTTCTCCGCGATGGCGAGCTCGAGTCCTCGCTCGAAGTAGTCCTGGTCGTCCACGCGCTGCAGCTGGCGCATGAAGGCCGCCTTGTGCGCGGACGAGACGTAGTTGATCCCGACGGCCTCGCCGATGCCGCCGACGACCGTCTTGGACAGTTCCTTGATGTACCCCTCGGCGCTGACGGTGTACTTGACCTCTTCGTCGCTGACCTTGGCGGTGTTCACCGTGACGAAGGACTGGTCCCGCTCGATGAGCTCGATCGCGCGGCCGAGCACCCGCGGGTCGAAGACGACGTCGCCGTTCATCCAGAGGACGCCGGCCTTGCCCGTGGCGGCGAGGCCGCGCAACAGGCTCTTGGAGGTGTTCGTCTCGTCGTAGCGCTCGTTGTGCACGTAATTGACGGCCGGGAAGGCCTCGATCACGGTCTCCGCCCGGTATCCCACGACGGTGGTGATGCGCACATCGGCACCGAACGCCGCGTGGATGTTGTCGTGCTGCTGCTGCATGATGGAGCGTCCGTCGCCGAGCCGTGTCAGCGGCTTCGGCAGCGCGCGGCCGAGCCGTGAGCCCATGCCTGCGGCGAGAATGATGGTCTGAAGAGTCACAGAACTACTCCTGTTAAGTGTGTTCACGGCCGGTTCACCGTCTGGACACTTCTCCGTGCCGCCGATCATGCTAACGAGCGGGCCTGTGAAGCCCGGGGTTTTCCCAGGCCTGTTGCCGTTTCGTGATCGACTGCACGGGTGGCTCCCAGGATAGGGGGCGCGAGGAGAAAAGTCGCCGTCCTGCGTGAAATCCCTGGGGGAATCCGGTGCCGATCGGGGCGGATTGGTACCCTCGGTGAGTGACCGACCCCTCGCCTGACACCTCCCCTCCCGATCAGACTCCTCCGGACGCGTCCTCCGGGGCTGCGGAGGCGTCCACATCGACGGCGGGAAGCGGGCGGACGACGGCTCGGCGCACGGGCGCCGCCGGCACGTCGAAGGCCGCGGGCACGAGGACCACGGCGAAGAACGCGGCCCCGCGTGCCCGCAAGACGGCGGCGGAACGCGCTGAGGAGGCCGAGAAGGCCGCGGCGGTCAAGGCCAGGGCCACGACGGTCGCAGCGCGGACCGCGGCGGCCAAACGGACAACCGCGAAGAGCACGGCGGCGCGCACCGCATCGGCGAAGGCGGCAGCGGCCAAGGCCGAAGAGGCGAAGGCCGAGGAGCGGACGCACGAGGCGGAGGAGACCGCCGCCAAGGTCGCGGCAGTCAAGGCGTCGACGCCCCGGACCCCGGCCAAGCGTCCGTCGACGAGGTCGACATCGGCGGCGAAGGCCCCGGCCAGGAAGACGCCGGCGCGTCGCACCGCCTCCGCCGAGGCGAAGACGGAGGGCGCTGCGGAGCCTGAGGCCGCTGTGGAGACGGAGGCGTCAGCAGGGGAGACCACTCCCGTCAAGAGCGCGCCCGCCAAGAGCGCCCCCGCCAGGAGCAGCACGGCTCGCTCGTCGGCGGCGAAGAGCGCTTCGGCGAAGGCCGGCGCCAAGGGGACGGCGGCACGGACGAGCGCGAGGAGCACCCCGGCGAAGGGCACGAGCGCTCGTGCTCCGCGCCGTCCTGCGACCGCTCGCGCGGCGAACGCGCCGGCAGTCGCCGAGGTGGCCGCGCCCGTCGAGCCGCTGATCGAGGACGCGACCGTCGCCCTGCCTGAGACGACGCCCGAGAGCACGCCCGTTCCGGTCGCTGAGCCGGTGCCCGAGATCGACCTCGATGAGCAGAGCCCGGCGGAGACGGACCCCGAGGAAGCGGCCCCTGCCGAGCCGGAGATCCTTGAGCCGAAGATCGCCGAGCCGGAAGTCCTTGAGTCGGAAGTCCTCAAGCAGGAGACCGCGGAAGCGGGGATGTCCTCCGAGCCGGAGGCCGCAGAGACGGAAGGCGTCGAAGACACCGAGAAGTCTCCGGAGGCCGCAGAGTCGGAGGCCGCCGAGGTGGACGCCTCCGAAAACGCTTCCGAAGACGCCGCCTCCGGCGAGTACGCGCTGGTGATCAGGGATCTGGTCAAGACGTTCGGCGATCACCGGGCGGTCAAGGGGGTCAGCCTCACGGTGCCCGCGGGATCCTTCTACGGAATCGTTGGCCCGAACGGCGCGGGAAAGACCACGACCCTCTCGATCGTCGCCGGGCTCCTGAGCGGGGATGAGGGCACGGTCCAGGTCTGCGGCGTGGACCAGAGGCAGGATCCCCGCGGCGCGAAGAAGCTCATGGGAGTCCTCCCGGATCGGCTCCGCACGTTCGACAGGCTGACGGGACGGCAGCTGCTGCACTACTACGGCCTGCTGAGGGGGCTGTCCGCCGACGTCGTCGAGGCGCGGACCGCCGACCTCGCCCGGGCGTTCGACCTCACCGGCGCGCTCGGTCGCGTCGTCTCCGACTACTCGGCGGGGATGACGAAGAAGATCATGCTCGCCGGCGCCATGATCCACTCCCCGCGAGTCCTCGTGCTCGACGAGCCGTTCGAGTCGGTGGATCCGGTCTCCTCCGGCGTCATCCTCGACATCCTCGGTGCGTACGTCGCGCACGGCGGCACCGTTATTCTGTCCAGCCACGGCATGGACCTGGTCGAGCGGGTCTGCTCGCGGATCGCCATCATCGTCGGCGGCGAGGTGCTCGCCGAGGGGACGGTCGACGAGGTGCGCGCGGGGCAGACGCTGGAGCAGCGATTCGTCGAGCTCTCGGGCGGCGTGACCGAGGTGGAGGGGCTGGAGTGGTTGCACGCATTCTCCGACTGAGGGCGATGCTGCTGGTCGGCGCGCTTCGCGGCGACCGCGCCCGCATCCTCCGGATGGTCCTCGCGCTCGTGCTCACGATCGCGGCGACCGCCGTCGCGGTCGTCGCCGTGCACAGCCTCGGCACAGGGACCGTCACGGTCGCCCGCGCCGTGATGGTGCTGGGCGGATCGGCGATCGTGCTCGGCTTCTTCCTGGCGCCCGTGCTCGCAGGAACGGTGGATCAGCTCGATCCGCGCCGGTTCGTGGTGTTCGGCGTGGACGAGCGCCGTATGCCGGGCACCCTCGCGCTGGCCGCGCTTGTGAGCGTCCCCTCGATCGCGCTCCTCGCCGTGCAGATCACGGCGGCGATCACGGCGATCTCGCTCGGCGCGCCGTGGGTCGTCGCCGTTCTCGGCGCGCTCCTCTCGCTGGTCACGTCCGTGCTCGCGGCGCGGGTGGGAATGGCGCTCAGCGCCTTGCTCCTGCCTGAGCGCCGCTCGCGGGAGCTCACCGGTCTCTTCGCGCTCGCCGTGCTCGTCGTCGCGGTGCCCGTCGGGGTGTTCGTCGCGTCCCTGCGCTGGGAGGGCGCGGCACCGGAGACCCTTGCCGGGACCGCCGCGGTCCTCGGGTTCACGCCGCTCGGCGCGGCCACGGCGTTCCCGTTGCTCGCCGCGGCCGGCGATGTCGCGGGCGCCTGGGCGAGCGCCGCCGTCGCCGTCCTCACCGCGGCGGGAGTGGGCCTCGCCTGGACCTGGCTGGTCCGCCGTGCGCTGACCAGGACCGAGCGCCCCACCGCCGTCCGCGAGCGTCCGGGGCTCGGCTGGTTCGCCCTGCTCCCCTCGAACGCCTTCGGGGCGATCGCGGCGCGGAGCCTCGTCTACTGGCTTCGGGACCGGCGCTATCTGATGAACGTGGTGATCGTCCCGATCGCGGGGATCCTGACCGCGGTGCCCCTGGTCGTGGCCGGCGTCCCGCTGCCGCTCGCCGCGGCGCTGCCGGTGCCGGTGATGGCGCTGTTCTTCGGCTGGCTGCCCCACAACGACGTCGCCTACGACTCCACGGCCCTGTGGACCCATGTCGCCAGCGGCGTCCGAGGCCTCCCCGATCGCCTGGGACGACTGGTCCCGATCGTCCTCATCGCGGTTCCGGCGCTGGCCGTGGCCGTCTCGGTGACCCTGGCCGTCATCGGCCGCTGGTCGCTGCTGCCGACGTTCATCGGCGTGTCGTTCAGCCTGCTGCTCTGCGGCCTGGGCCTCTCGTGCATCACCTCGGTCGTCACGCCCTACGCGGTCTCGCGTCCCGGGGACAGTCCGTTCCAGCAGCCGCAGCGCGCCGCGTCGCGCGGTGCCATCGGCCAGGCGGTGACGCTCGTGGGGGCGATCGTCCTGAGCGGACCCGCGATCGTCCTGGGGTGGTTCGCGCTCACCGAGCCGCCGGCATCGGTCACTGCGCCCCTGTGGGTGGGGCTCGTGACGGGCGTCGTGGTCCTCGTGGTGGGCGCGGTCGTCGGCGGTCGGATCTACGAGCGCGGCGGCGAGCGGCTGATGGAGTTCGTCGAGACCGCCTGACCCCCGGGTCGTCGCGCCCGTCATACGGGTTGCGTCGAGCCGGAGCCGGGGCGGGGAAGCCCCGCTAGAATCACGCTATGAGTACCCCGCTGGATGCCCCCGATCAGGGTGGCGTCGCCACCCTCGACCGCGAACTCGAACAGCTCCTCGAGGAGGAGCTGCAGGAGCCGGGAGACCACGAGCGGTTCTCCCACTACGTGAAGAAGGAGAAGATCCTCGAGTCGGCTCTGACCGGCAAGCCCGTCCGTGCCCTGTGCGGCAAGAAGTGGACGCCGGGCCGGGATCCGGAGAAGTTCCCGGTGTGCCCGACCTGCAAGGAGATCTACGAGTCGATGAACGGCTGATCAGCCGGCGTCGACGAAGACGGTCGGGATCGCCGGATCGGACTTGCTGAGGGCGAGCGCCCTGACCGGCAGCTCCTCGCGCACGCGCAGGTGGTGGGCTCGTGCGGCGACGGTGCCCGCCGCGCCCTCGGCGGACGAGTCGATCTCGCCGTCCTCGACGAGGACCACCTGGAGCGCACGCCCGTCGGGGTGCGCGGATGCGGTGTCCACGCTCTCGAAGCCGTCGGCGACCGAGATCGTCTCGGCCTGCGCGACGCCGTCGGCGAGGATGCGGAACGCGGCCTTGCGTCCACCGTGGGACGCCTTGTCCTGCGAGGCCTTCGCGACGGCCACCCAGGCGCCGTCGCCGCCCTGGCGCGCGACGAGCTTGTAGACCATGCTCGCGGTCGGGTAGCCCGATCCGGTCACGACCGACGTGCCAACGCCGTAGGCGTCGACGGGCGATGCGGCGAGTGCCGCGATCGCGTACTCGTCCAGGTCGCTGGTCACCGTGATCCTGGTCTGCGTCGCACCGAGCTCGTCGAGCTGCGCGCGCACCTCCGCGGCGACGAGCGGAAGGTCGCCCGAGTCGATGCGCACGCCGCCGAGCCCGGTGCCGGCGACGCGGACCGCGGTCTCCACGCCCCGGCGGATGTCGTAGGTGTCGACGAGGAGCGTGGTGCCGGTGCCGAGGGTCTCCACCTGTGCGCGGAAGGCATCCTCCTCGCTGTCGTGCAGCAGGGTCCAGGAGTGCGCTGCCGTGCCCATGGTGGGGATGCCCCAGCGGCGTCCGGCCTCCAGGTTGCTCGTGGCGTCGAAGCCGGCGATGTACGCCGCACGGGCGGCCGCGACGGCCGAGTCCTCCGCGGCACGGCGCGAGCCCATCTCGGCCAGCGGGCGGTCACCGGCGGCGATCGCCATGCGGGAGGCGGCGGTCGCGACCGCGGAGTCGTGGTTGAGGACGCTGAGCGCCAGCGTCTCCAGGATCACCGCATCCGCGAAGGTGCCCTCGACCGTGAGGATCGGCGAGCCGGGGAAGTACAGCTCGCCCTCGCGGTAGCCGCGGATCGTCCCGGTGAAGCGGTAGCGCTCCAGATACTGCAGGGCCTGTGCGTCGACGACCTTCTCGTCCCGGAGGTAGCGCAGCTCCTCCTCGCCGAAGCGGAACTCGCGCAGCAGCGTCAGCAGGCGGCCGGTGCCCGCGACCACGCCGAAGCGGCGCCCGCCGGAGAGTCGGCGGGAGAACAGCTCGAACACCGAGGGTCGGGACGCCGTGCCGTCGCGGAGCGCGGCCTCCAGCATCGTCAGTTCGTAGCGGTCGGTCTTCAGCGCGGTCGAGCCGGTCATGATCGACAGTGTATGACCGTGCGACGCGATGCGTCGCGAGGACGGGGCGCGGAGGCGGGACTAGGCTGGGGGATCATGAACGACGCGCCGATCGGCATCTTCGACTCCGGTGTCGGCGGGCTGACGGTGGCCAGGGCCATCCGCGCGCAGCTGCCGCGCGAGTCGTTCGTCTACATCGGCGACACCGCCCACTCGCCCTACGGGCCCAAGCCCATCGCCGACGTGCGCCGCTACTCGCTCGAGGTGCTGGACTCGCTGGTCGACCAGGGCGTGAAGATGCTCGTGATCGCCTGCAACACCGCCTCATCGGCCATGCTGCGCGACGCGCGGGAGCGCTATGACGTGCCCGTGGTCGAGGTCATCGGACCCGCGGTGCGCCGGGCGATGTCGACCACGCGCAACGGACGGATCGGCGTGATCGGCACGATCGGCACGATCGGCTCCCGCGCCTACCAGGACATGCTGGAGGTCAACGAGCGCCTGCAGGTCTCCGCGGCGGCGTGCCCGCGTTTCGTGGAGTTCGTGGAGGCGGGGATCACGGACAGCCCTGAGGTCCTGGCCGTCGCCGAGGAGTACCTCGCGCCCCTGCGCGAGGCGGACGTCGACACGCTCGTGCTCGGCTGCACCCACTATCCGTTCCTCCGTGGCGCGATCGGCTACGTCATGGGGGAGGGCGTCGCCCTCGTCTCCAGCGACGACGAGACGGCCGGCGACGTCTATCGCCAGCTCGTCCGCGGGGACCTGCTCGCCCCGCAGGACGCACGGGCGACCTACGTGTACGAGGCCACCGGCGACTCCGCCGACGAGTTCACCGCCCTCGCCAACCGGCTGATGGGCAGCGAGGTGCGCGATGTGCAGCTCGTGCAGACCGGGGTCATCGACCTGCCAGACACCGTGCGCATCCGGGGCTGAGGCCCCGGTCGGCGCCGCCGACGATCCGACGACACCGTCACCGACCCGATGGAGGAGACCCCATGACCGAAGCGCCGAGCACGCAGCAGACCGTCCGCGCCGACGGACGATCCGTCGACGAGCTGCGGACCATCACGATCGAGCGGGGATGGAGCGCACAGGCCGAGGGATCGGCGCTCATCAGCTTCGGCGGCACGAAGGTGCTGTGCACGGCGTCGTTCACGAACGGCGTGCCGCGCTGGCTCACCGGCAAGGGCAAGGGCTGGGTCACCGCCGAGTACGCGATGCTGCCGCGCGCGACCAACGACCGCAACGACCGCGAGAGCGTGAAGGGTCGCATCGGCGGGCGCACGCATGAGATCTCCCGCCTGATCGGCCGGGCGCTGCGCGCCGTCGTGGACACCAAGGCGCTGGGGGAGAACACCATCGTCATCGACTGCGACGTGCTGCAGGCGGACGGCGGGACCCGGACCGCGGCGATCACCGGCGCCTACGTCGCGCTCGCGGACGCGATCGAGTGGGGTCGCCGCAAGAAGTTCATCGGCCAGAAGGCCACGGTGCTGCGGGACTCGGTCGCCGCGGTCTCGGTCGGGATCATCGACGGCGAGCCCATGCTCGATCTCGCATATGTCGAGGACGTGCGCGCCGAGACCGACATGAACGTGGTCGTCACCGGGCGCGGGCTGTTCGTGGAGGTCCAGGGGACGGCGGAGGGCGCGCCCTTCGACAAGCGGGAACTGGACGCGTTGCTGGAGCTCGGCGTGAACGGCTGCGCCACGCTGCGCGACCACCAGAGCGCGGTCCTGTCCGCATGAGCGGCCGGGTGGTCCTCGCGACGCACAACCCGCACAAGATCGAGGAGTTCGCCGCGATCGTCGCCACGACCCGTCCCGACGTCGAGGTCACAGGCTACGACGGGCCGGAGCCGGTGGAGGACGGGACGACGTTCCGCGAGAACGCCCTGATCAAGGCGCGGGCGGCAGCCGCTCACACCGGGCTCCCGGCACTCGCCGACGATTCCGGGATCTGCGTCGACGCCCTCGGCGGCGCGCCGGGAGCGTTCTCCGCATACTGGGCGGGTCAGCGCAAGGACGCCGTCGCCAACCGAGAGCTGCTGCTCGACCAGCTCCGCGACATCCGGGATCCGCGCCGGGGTGCGCAGTTCGTGTCGACGATCGCGCTGGTGATCCCGGCTACGGACGGCCCGGCCGTGGAGCATGTGGTGCAGGGCGTCTGGCCCGGGAGGCTGGCTGTGACGCCTGCGGGGGAGGGCGGCTTCGGGTACGACCCCGTCTTCATCCCGGACGGCCAGCCGGGCGCCGCAGAGCGCACGGTCGCCGAGTGGACGGCCGAGGAGAAGAACGCAGACTCGCACCGCTCGCGCGCCTTCCAGCAGCTCGTCCCGCTCCTCGCGGAGCTGTGATCGAGACACCCCTGCTGAGACTGGTTCTCGTTACCCTTCCCGACTAGCGGAAACAGCCCCGGACCAGCACATCCGGGCTCTAGCCTTGAGGCATGCACGATCACGCGCCCGCCCCCGGCGGCATCCGTACGGCCGGCAACCGGCGGCTGCTGGCGATCTCCCTGAGCATCACGGCAACCGTGATGCTGGTCCAGATCGTCGGTGCCGTCCTGTCCGGGTCCCTTGCCCTGCTCGCCGACGCGGCGCACATGTTCACCGACTCCTCGGCGCTGGTGATCGCCCTCATCGCGAGCGCGGTCGCCGCCCGTCCCGCCGATGACCGCCGCACGTTCGGCTATCAGCGCGCCGAGGTCTTCGGGGCGCTGATCAACGCGATCATCCTCATCGTCCTGTCGGTGAGCGTGGCGGTCCAGGGCGTGCAGCGCCTGCTCGATCCGGGCGACGTGGAGGTCGCCGGCCCCCTCATGCTCACCGTCGCCGTGATCGGCATGCTCGCGAACGCGGCCTCGATGTGGCTGCTGAGCGCGGCGCAGCGGAAGAGCATCAACGTCCGCGGCGCCTACCTGGAGGTCATGGGGGACCTCATCGGCTCGGTCATGGTGATCGTCGCGGCGATCGTGATCGTCGTCACTGGCTGGATGCCGGCCGACGCCATCGCCTCCCTCGTCATCGCCGCGATGATCGTCCCCCGCGCGGTGATCCTGCTGCGCGAGGTGTTCTCGGTCCTCGCGGAGTCCGCGCCGAAGGACACCCACGTCGGGGACATCCGGCAGCACCTGCTGGACTACCCGGGCGTGACAGGGGTGCACGACGTGCACGTCTGGCAGCTGACGAGGGGCGCGCCGGTGTTCACCGCGCACGTCTCCGTGGAGCCTGCGCTGATCGCGGAGGGACGGTCCGGTGCCCTGCTGGAGGAGCTCCAGACCTGCCTCGCCGAGCACTTCGACGTGGAGCACTCCACCTTCCAGATCGAGCCGGACGACCGCTCCGAGTGCGAGGCCGTCCACGCCTGAGCGGCAGGACGGTCAGGGTTCGAGCACCACGCCGCCCGGGGCCTTGTCGGAGCGCAGGCCGCGCCAGCGGGCGTGGCGGAGGATCCGATCGGGGGTCCAGTTGGCGAACTCCACCTCGCCGACCAGCCGCGGCAGGATCCAGCGCGCGTCGGACGCGTCGGCCTGGGGCACGCCGTCGACCGGGCAGAGGTCCGTCCGCAGAGGGTCCAGGGCGGTCCCGAGGCGGTCCAGCTCCCGATCCGTGAAACCGGTGCCGACGCGCCCGGCGTAGCGGAGGCCGGTGGGGGCGTCGGGGTCGGGGACGGCAAGGAGCAGCGAGCCGATCCGCCCCGCCCGGTCGCCCTTGCCGGGCCGGATTCCGACGATCACCGCCTCCTGCATCCGGGTGTGCTTGATCTTGAGCCACCGGGACGTGCGCTGCCCTGCGAGATAGGGGGAGGCGGGGTCCTTGACGACGATCCCCTCCAGCCCGAGGCGGGCGCTGGTGGCCAGCGCCGCATCCGCGTCGTCGAACACCGGAGGGACGACCACGGCGTCGTCGCATCCCTCGACGATCCGCTCCAGGAGCTCCCGGCGGTCCCGCAGGGGCAGGCGGGTGAGGTCGTGGCCGTCGAGGCGGAGGAGGTCGAACAGGTGATAGCGGACCGGGACGCGCACCACCTCCCGTTCGATCTCGCGGGCGCGGGTGAGGTGCATCCTGGCCTGGAGCCGGGTGAAGCTCGGGCGGCCCGTGTGGTCGAGGGCGATGATCTCGCCGTCCACGACCGCATCGTCGATCGTGAGATGTGGTGCGCCGTCGGCGGTGAGCTCCGGATAGCGGTCGGTGATGTCGGTGCCGCTGCGGGCACGGAGGGTGAGCTTGGCGGCGCCCGTTCCGTCGCGCCGCCAGGTCCCGATCGCGCGGATCCCGTCCCACTTGATCTCTGCCCACCCGCCGAGCGCTCTGACGCTCCCCGGAGTGCCGTGCTCGGCCAGCATCGGGGAGAGCCCCGACGAGGGGGAGCCGGCCGGAGAGCCAGAAGGGGAACCGGCGGGAGTTTCGGGGGAGGCGTCAGCGGGCGTCGGCCGGAAGGACGGCGAGCGCCGGCGCTCCGGTCTCCCGGTCATCCTGTGCAGGAGCCAGGAGGACTTCTCGCCTTCTCCGCCGGTCCGGATGAGCGCGAGCCTGGCGACTCCGAGAGGACCGCCGGGGCGTCCGGTGAAGGTGCCGATGACCTCGTTGTCCCGCCATTTCTCCACCGTCACCGTTCCGGTGTCCCAGACGGTCATCTCCCCGGCTCCGTACTCGCCGCGGGGGATCGTGCCCGCGAAGGTCAGGTACTCAAGCGGATGGGGCTCGGTCATGACGGCGAGGTGGTTGCGGTCGGGCGTCTCCGGCACGCCCTTGGGCACGGCCCAGCTGACGAGGACGCCGGAGTCCTCGATCCGCAGATCGAAGTGCAGCCGCCGGGCGTGGTGCTGCTGGATCACGAACCGACGTGTCCCGGGGATCCGCGGCGCACCCGGTTCCGGGGGAGCGGTCGACGGCATCGGCTCCGGCGTCCGGGAGGCGTCCCGTTTGGCGACATAGGGGGCAAGCGCCGGTGAGACGTGTGCGGAGGCCAGCGCGCCGAGCGGATCGATTCCCGCGGAGAACCTCTGCAGGACGTCATCGAAGGAGAGCTGCCGCAGCCCCGGGTCGTTGAGCTCATCCCAGGTGCGGGGGGCCGCCACCCACGGCTGCGGGCGTCCGCGCAGGGAGTACGGGGCGATTGTCGTCTTCTTGCCGTTGTTCTGGCTCCAGTCGATGAAGACCCGGCCGGTGCGGACGGCCTTGGACATGGTGCTGGTGGCGATGTCGGGGTGATCCGCCTCGATCGCGCGGGCGAGCTCGTGGGCGACCGCGGAGACGGCGTCGCTGCTCTGCCCGCCGGAGAGCGCGGCGTACAGGTGGATCCCCTTGCTCCCGCTGGTGACGGGGACCGGCGCCAGCCCCATGCCCTCCAGGATCGGCCGGGCCAGGCGCGCCACCGCGGCGCACTGCGCGAGATCGGCGCCGGGTCCGGGGTCGAGGTCCAGGACGAGCCGGTCGGGATTCAGACGCTCCCCGTCGGGGCCGAAACGCCATTGGGGCACGTGCAGCTCGATCGCGGCGACCTGGGCGAGCCAGACCAGCGTCGCCACGTCCTCGACGAGCGGGTAGTCCTTGGCGCCTCCGGAATGCTCGATCGGCAGCCGGGAGATCCAGGACGGCGCGCCGCGTTCGAGCTGCTTCGCGAAGAACGCCTCCGCGGGATCCTGCGTGGTGCCGACGCCCTCGACCCAGCGCTTGCGGGTCACGGGGCGTCTGGCGAGACCGGGGAGGATGGCGGGGGCGATCCTTGCGTAGTAGTCGATGATCTCGCCCTTGGTCGTGCCCGTCTCCGGGTAGACGACCTTCCCGAGATTCGAGATGCGCAGGCGGCGCCCGTCGATGTGGACGATCTGCGCCTCGTCGCTCGTCCGACCCTCGCCTCCCATGCGCCCAGGGTAGCCGCCGTCTGGTGCGACGGGTGGCACTGGTGTGTACTGGTGCGATGAGGACGATCTGGAAGGGCGCGCTCACCTTCGGCCTGGTCAATGTTCCGGTCAAGGTGTACTCGGCGACGGAGGATCATGACGTCCCGCTGCACCAGGTGCACGCCGCCGACGGGGGCAGGATCCGCTATCAGCGCACCTGCGAGGTGTGCGGCGAGACGGTGGCCTATGCGGACATCGATCGTGCCTACGTGGAGGAGGGGCAGACGGTCGTGCTCACCAAGGACGACCTCGCGGCCCTCCCTGCGGAGCGCAGTCGTGAGATCGACGTCGTGGAGTTCGTGCCGTCGGACCAGGTCGATCTGCTCACGCTCGACAAGGCCTACTACCTGGAGCCGGACTCGTCCTCTCCAAAGGCGTACGTCCTCTTGCGTCGCACGCTGGAGGAGACGGACCGTACCGCGATCGTCCGGTTCACCCTGCGGCAGAAGACGCGGTTGGCGGCGCTGCGCGTCCGCGGCGACGTGCTCGTGCTCCAGACCCTGCTCTGGGCCGACGAGGTGCGCGAGGCGGCGTTCCCTGCGCTCGACGAGCCGGTGCGGATCTCCGACAAGGAACTGGAGCTGTCGGCCAGCCTGGTCGAGAGCTTCTCCGGCGACTTCGATCCGACCGCGTACGTCGACGAGTATCAGGCGGAGCTCCGCACCCTCATCGACGCCAAGGTCGAGAAGGGCGAGGCGTTCGAGGTCGCCGACGCCTTCACCGAGGCCGAGTCCGGGGGCGGCGGCGAGGTCATCGACCTGATGGAGGCGCTTCGTGCCAGCGTCGAACGCTCGCGGGCCGCCAGGGCCGAGGGGGAGCAGGCGAAGGACGCGGGCTGAGCCGCGCCCCGCGCCCGCGGGGAGTCCTCTGCGTCGTGTCGGGGCGCTCAGCCCTCGATGACGGAGGTCAGCTCTCGATGGAGGTCAGCCCTCGACGGAGGGCGCGGTCGCCTTCGCGGCGGCCTCCTTCTTGGCCTTGCGCCGCTCGGACAGGTAGTGCCAAAGGGTGATCAGGGCCGTGCCGCCGACGGCGAGGAGCAGGATCACGTCGATGTACCGCGTCACGAGGTCGGCGACCCACGGGATGTAGGCGATCAGGTAGCCGACCATCGTGAGCCCGAAGCCCCACAGGAGCGCGCCGATCAGGTTGTACAGCGAGTACTTGCGCCAGGGCATATGCCCCACGCCTGCGGCGACCGGTGCGAAGGTGCGCACGATCGGGACGAAGCGCGCGAGGATCACGGTGAGACCGCCGAAGCGCTCGAAGAACGCGTTCGTCCGTTCGACGTTCTTCTTGCTGAAGAGCCCGGACTCCTTGCGTTCGAAGACCGCCGGCCCTCCCTTGTGGCCGATGAGATAGCCGACCTCGCCGCCGGCGAACGCCGCGAACGCGATCAGCAGGGTCACGACCCAGATGTTCAGCCCGAACACGTTGCTGGTGTGCGTGAGGAGCCCGGCGATGATCAGCAGGGTGTCTCCGGGCAGGAGGAAGCCGATGAGCAAGCCCGTCTCGGCGAAGACGATGAAGCAGACCACCAGCAGGGCCCAGGGGCCCGCGGCGGAGATGATCATCTGAGGGTCGAGCCAGGGGATGAGAGCGGCGTGATGCACGGGATTCCCGTCGGTATGGTGTCGGCGGTGGTCGGTGACGCCCGCGGTGAGGCGGACGGCGATCGAGGCGCGCTAGCGCCTGCTGTTCCATGCTCTGACCAGAAGAAAGCCGTGTCCTCGTTCGTCCCTGAGATCGCCGATCCCACACAGATCCTCCGGCGGCCAGCGCGCGGTGGAACCAGTGTAGCCGTGCGACTCTGTGATATCCGTGGGCCGGCACGACGAGATCCCTGGGTCGATGCGATGCGATGCGATCGGGGTCAGGCCTCTCGCGGCGGATTGTGCATGAACTCGATGCGGATGCCGTTGTCCTCCTCGACGAAGGAGGCGTAGTAGCGATCGCTGAAGCGCTCATAGATCTTCGGCTCCCGGACGACTGCCCATCCCGCTCCCACGGCGACGGCGTGCAGGCGGTCGACGTCCTCGCGCGAGTCGACGGCGAAGGCGAGGTGCTGCCAGCCGATGCGGCCGTGCACGTGCGGTCCGGGCTCCTCCTCGCGCGGGGCGAACAGGATGATCTCGGTCTCGTCGCCGTGATGCCAGGAGATGCCGTTCTCGGCCTCGGAGCCGAACTCGTAGCCGAGGGCCGTCAGCACGGGGTGGAACTGCGCGCGCCCCCGCTCGATGTCGCTGACGGTGATGCCGAGGTGGTCGACGAGTGCCATACGTCGAGTATGGCGCACCGAGACGCGGCGTCGCCTGTCGTGTGCGGAAGGTGGGACTTGAACCCACACGCCCGAAGGCACAGGAACCTAAATCCTGCGTGTCTGCCAGTTTCACCACTCCCGCGGGTGGATTCATTCTAGTGAGCGCGGTTGTCCGGCCGAACGTCGGGTCGACGGGTATGGCCTGTGGATAACTTCTGCGGCGGAGCGGCCGATCTTGTCAGGATGCTCCGGTGACCTCCTCCTCCGTCTCCGTCGCCGAGCGGATCCGTGCGCGTCTGCGTGCCGAGCGCCTCGATCCCGCCGCGGATCCGGACGGGGCTCGCCGGATCGCGCAGTTCGAGGTGCGCCGGCACAACGACGCGGCCCTGGCCAGGGGTGGGGCGACGATCGACGATGAGACGGGCACCGTTCGCGACATCCTCGCGGGGGTGAGCGGGTTCGGGGTCCTGGAACCGCTGCTGACGGACCCGGAGGTCGAGGAGATCTGGCTGAACGGCCCCGACCGCGTCTTCGTTGCGCGCGGCGGGCGTGCGGAGCGTGTCGCCATCCGGATCAGCGGTGCGGAGCTGCGCGACCTCGTCGAGCGGATGCTGCACAGCTCGGGACGACGGGTCGATCTCTCGCAGCCGTTCGTCGACGCCTCGCTTCCCGACGGCTCCCGCCTGCATGTCGCGATCGCCGATGTCGTCCGCGGATCCTGGGCAGTTAACATCCGGAAATTTCTGCCACGGTACCGCACGCTCGCCGCGCTCGTGACGCAGGGGATGATGCCGGAGTCCGTGGCCGCGCTCCTCACCCGCACGATGCGCGAGGGGGGCAGCGTGATCGTGTCCGGGCCGACGCACGCCGGGAAGACGACGCTCCTCGCCGCGCTGATCGGCGAGTGCGCGGATCAGCGCATCATCACGGTCGAGGAGACCTTCGAGCTCGGCGTCGAGGCCCCGGACCTGGTCGCGCTGCAGGGCAGGCAGGCGAGTCTGGAGGGCAAAGGGGAGATCACGCTGCGGCGCCTGGTGAAGGAGGCGCTCCGCATGCGTCCCGACCGCCTCGTCATCGGGGAGGTCAGGGATGCCGAGGCGCTCGATCTCGTCCTCGCCCTCAACACCGGCGTCCCGGGAGCGGCGACCGTCCATGCGAACTCCGCCGCCGACGCGCTCGAGAAGCTCACGATGCTCCCGCTGCTCGCGGGGCGGAACATCGACCGCGGCTTCATCGCCCCGGCGGTCGCCGCGGCCGTCGACCTCGTCGTCCACTGCCGGCGCGCGGCCGATGGGACGCGGAGCGTCGTCGAGGTCCTCCGCCCCGACGGAATCGCGTCCTCCGGGGCGCTCCGGACCGAGGAGCTGTACCGGGCGACCGGTGGCGAGGGGAGCGGTCGATGACGATCCTCCTCGGTGCGGTGCTCGCCGCCGGGTTCCTTCTCGTCGTCTCGCCATGGCTGTGGCCGCGGAACCCGCTTGCGAAGGGCGTGCCGAAGGCCGGGGTGGCTGCCCGTCTGCTGCGGGAGGCGGGGCTCGACGCGAACCCGCGTTCTCTCGTCGTGGGAACCGTCTCGGCGGGGGCCGTGGCGACGGCGGTCGTCTGGCTGTTGTCCGGTTCCGGCGCGCTCGCCGTTGTCGCCGGCGCGGCGGGCGCTGCCGCGCCGTTCGTCGCCCTGCGCGCACGCCGGAGACGGTTGATGCGCAGTCGCCGCGGCCTGTGGCCCGACGTCTGCGATCTGCTGGTGGCATCGATCAGGGTCGGGCTCTCCCTCCCGGACGCCGTCTCCGCGCTCGCCGAGTCCGCGCCCGCCGCGCTCCGTCCGGAGTTCGCCGGGTTCGTGCGCGACCTCCACGCCACCGGACGGTTCGATACGGCGGCGACCCGGCTGAAGGACGCCCTCGCGGATCCCGTCGGCGACCGCATCGTGGAGTCGCTCCGGATGGCGCGCGATGTGGGCGGGACGGAGCTGACGACCGTGCTGCGGGCGCTCTCCTCCTCGGTTCGCGCGGAGGCGGCGCTCCGGGCGGAGGTCGAGGCCAGGCAGTCCTGGATCCGCGGTGCCGCGGTCCTCGGCGCCATCGCTCCCTGGGTGATCCTGGGCCTTCTGCTGCTGCGGCCCGAGGGGGCGGAGGCCTACGGCACCCCGGAGGGTGCGATGGTCATCCTCGGCGGCGCCGCCGTGTCCTTCCTCGCCTTCCGCATCATGATCCGGATCGGGAGGCTTCCCGAGCCGCGGCGGTGGTTCCGATGAGCCCGATCTCGGCCCTGGCCGTCTCGGTCCTGCTCGGCGGTGCGCTCGCCGCAGGTGTGCTGATGGCGTTCTCGTCCTTCCCTCGGTGGCGGTCCTCCTCGCTCATCGTGCGGATCGCGCCGCATCTCCGCGACGTCGTGGACCTCCCCGAGGCGCGCAGCGGCCATCGGCCTGTCGGTGGTGGCCTGATGGCGGGCATTGCGGCGCGGCTCCCTCGGGCGCTCGGCGGTGGCGATGCGGCCATCGCCGTCCGTCTCGCCCAGGCGGGGGTGAGGAGCGTCCCCGCGTCATTCCGGATCCGCCAGCTCGGCTGGGCGCTCGGCGGCCTCGGGGCAGGAGCTGTCATCACCATCGTGCTCGCGCTGGCGGGACGCATGAGCCTTCCCGCGGTGCTGCTTCCCGTGCTCTGCGCCTGCGGAGCCGGGCTCGCCTGCGACGCCCTGCTGAAGATGCGTGCGCGTTCACGTGTCGCCCGCCTCGGCGAGGAGATGCCGACCGTGCTGGAGTTCCTCGCCCTCTCGCTCTCGGCGGGAGAGGGGCTTCCCGACGCGCTGCGTCGGGTGGCGTCGGTGGGATCCGGAGAGCTGAGCGGCGAGCTGCGAGACGTCCTCCTCGCCGTGGGCACGGGCTCCGGGCTCGCCGATGCACTGGGGGAGTGCGCGCGTCGTCTCCAGATCCCCGCGCTGTCCAGGGCCGTCGACCAGATCGTCGCGGCGCTGGAGCGCGGCGCCCCGCTCGCCTCGGTCCTCCAGGCCCAGGCCTCGGATGCGCGGGAGGAGACCAAGCGCGGTCTGATCGAGCGGGCCGGACGCAAGGAGATCTACATGCTGGTCCCTCTCGTCTTCCTCATCCTCCCGCTCAGCGTGATCTTCGCCGTCTTCCCCGGTGTGTTCGTGCTCCGTCTCGGCATCGGCTGACGCCGCTGCCGTCGTACCTCCATGAAAGGAAACCCGATGACCACGATCCCGTTCCAGAGCCGCCCCGGCTCCCGTGTCCCGAGCGGCGACCTGCCCTCGCTCACCGCGCGAGGTCTTCCCGACGCTCTGACGCTCCCGGATGACGACGAGCGGGGTGATGTTCCCGGGTGGGTGCTCATTACTTTGATGACGGCGGGGCTGGTGGTCCTGATCTGGGCGGTGGCCGGTCCCGCGCTCACGGCTCTCTTCGAGCAGGCGATCGCCAAGGTCGGCGGGCTCTGAGCATGGGCGGGCGGGTGCACCGCCTCCTCGACGAACGCGGCTCGGCCCCGGTGGAGTTCCTGCTCGTCGGCACATTGCTCACCGCCCTCACCCTGGCCGTCCTCCAGCTGGGATTCCTCGTGTACGTGCGGAACATCGTGCACGACGCGGCCGTCGAGGGTGCACACATCGCGGCCTTGGCCGACGCCGACCCCGAAGACGGGGTGGAGCGGACGCGCTCGGCGATCGCGCGGGCCGTCGGTCCCGACTTCGTGGAGGACGTGTCGGTCGTCGAGACCCTCTCGCTCGGCGTGCCCACGATGGAGATCCGCGTGCGGGCGACGCTTCCGGTGGTCGGGCTCGTCGGCGTCCCCTCCGGACTGGAGGTGAGCGGACGTGCGCCGAAGGAGTCTTTCGACGACTGAGGCCCGGATGCGCGGCCTGCTGCGTCTGGAGCCCGAGGATCGACGGCGTGATGAGCGGGGCTCGGCGGCGCTGGAGTTCATCGTCGTCGGCGTGATCCTGCTGGTGCCGTTGGCCGCCCTGGTCCTCACCCTCGGCGCTGTTCAGGACCGGCTGCTGGGCGCCGAGTCCGCGGCCAGGCACACGGCGCGCCTCGTCAGCACCGCCTCAGGGCCCGAGGAAGCGGAGAGGCGAGCGCGACAGGCGATCGAGACATCGATGGAGGAGTACGGGATGGATCCGGCCGAGACCGATCTCGTCGTCCGCTGCATCCCGACCGGTCTCGAATGCCCCGCGGCCGGCGCGACCGTGGTCGTGACGGTGTCGACCGGGGTCGAGCTGCCGTTCATCCCCGCCGTCCTTGGGCTCGACCGGATCGGCACGATCCCGGTGCAGGCCTCCGCCGCCTACCGGGTCCCGCGGGTCGGAGGCGGGGGATGACGGCGGGGCGCGTCGGTCGGGCGACCCCCGTTCTCCCGCCCCGATCGCGGGATCCGGAGGCGGGATCGACACTTCCGCTGATCCTCGGCTACGTGGTGCTCGCGCTCATGATCGTCGCCGTCTGCGTGTGCGCGACGGACCTGTACATCGCTCAGAAGAGGCTGGAGTCGGTCGCCGATGCGGCGGCGCTCGCCGGGGCTGACGGTTTCACCCTGGAGATCGAGGGGGAGGGGGTTCGCGCGGTCCTGGCCGATGCCGCCGTGGCAGAGCGGGCGGGATCCGTGGCGAATGTGCTGGACGACCGGGTCGTCCTGGTCGCGGCCGATTCGCCCGACGGCGTCTCAGCGCGCGTGACCGTCCGGATGGGCTGGTCTCCGCCGGTGCTGAGCTCCTTCGTGCCTGCCGCGGTCATGCTCGAAGCCACCGCCACCAGCCGCACCGCGCTCCGATGACGCTTTGTGCTTGCGCATTGGGCCTGCTCGCACTCGCCGCGGACGGCGCGATCCTCGGGGGCCCGTTCGCTCAGGCGTCGGGGCGGCGGGGGACGAACCGGGGGATCCAGCGGAGGAACCCGATCGCGCCGAGGAGGCCGATCGCGCCGATCGCCCCCGTCGCGATCGACAGCGTGCTCAGCGCGGCGATGCCGGAGAAGAGGAGCGGGGCCGCTGCCCCTCCGGCGTCGGTGAGCGTCCGCCAGGATCCGAGGAAGGCCGCGGGCTCGTTCTGCGGCGCGACGTCGGCGCCGAGCGTGAGCAGGATGCCGCTGGAGAGTCCGTTGCCGACGCCCAGGACCGCCGCGATCATCCCGAACCACAGCACGGCGGCGTCGCCGTCATGGGTGAAGGCCAGGACGAGGAATCCCGAGCCCATCAGGATCATCGCCGGGAGCGCCGCCCACAGTCGCCCGAAGCGGTCCATCACCTGGCCGCTCGCATAGAACAGCGCGAAGTCGATCGCACCGGACACCCCGACCACGAGGGCGATCGACGAGGCGTCCAGCCCGATCGAGACGCCCCAGAGCGGCAGCACCACCTGCCGCGCTGAGCGCACGGCGGAGAGGCTCGCTGCGGCGAGGCCCAGCCGGGAGAGCACGCCGCGGTTGCGCCACATGGTGCGGAAGACCCCGGCGCGCTCGATCGTCGGGATCGACCCGCTCACCGGCTCGCCGGAGTCCTCGACGGTCGGTGTGAGGCGCGAGGCGGAGGTCGCCGCGGCCGCCTCGGGATCGGGACCGAGGAGCACCAGCAGGATCAGGGCGACGAGACAGACCGCGAAGAACCACAGCGTGGACAGGGGCGTGCCGAAGAGGGCGAGCAGGGCCGCGGCGATGAAGGGGCCGATGAACATCCCGAGACGGAACGATCCGCCCAGGAAGGACAGCGCCCTCGCACGGAAGGCGAGGGGGACACGTGTCGTCATGAACGCGTGCCGGGCGAGGCCGAAAGCCGCCGCGGACATGCCGATCACGAACACCGCAGCGGTGAACAGGGCCAGGCTCGGCGCCAGCGCGCTCGCGACCACCCCGAGCATCGAAACGATGCCGGCGACCACCATCGTGACCCGCTCGCCCGCCCGGGCGACCAGCCAGCCCGCTGGGATGTTGCCGCACAGCTGGCCCACGACCAGCGCGGAGGCGATCAGTGCCGCCGCCGCGAGATCCGCGCCGCGGCTCGCCGCGATCACGGGGATGAGGGGGAGCACCGCGCCCTCGCCCACCGAGAACAGGAGCGTCGGCAGGTAGACCATCGGTCCGAAGCGCCAGAGCACGGAGGCGGCGCGGTCGGTCATGCCCCTCACGCTACCGCCGGAGTGCCGGGTCGAGCCGAGGCGCAGGGGCGTTGTGCGCGCGTGGCCACGAGTCCTGCGGTGCGGGACAGCCCACGCCGATCCGCCCGCACGAGGATCGCCGGTCCGGATGCATGGGGATCCCCCGGATGGCGGGACGGAGAGGCGTGATCGGCCCGGCATCCGGGGAATCCCCATGCAGGCGGGCAGGGTGCAAGCGGGCAGGCGGGCAGGGTGCAGGCGGGCAGAGCATAGGCGGGGAGGGCGCAGGCGGGTGGGATCCGGGCGGGCGAAGCCGGCGGATGCGGAGAACGGGGCGCCGCGCGATAGTCTGAGGTGCCATGCTCGAACTCGATCTCTCCGCCGACATCCACTCCCTCCGGCAGACGTTCGGCGACATCCGTGAGGTCGTCGACGTCGATTCGGTGCGCGCGGACATCGCCCGCCTCAGTGAACAAGCCGGCGCCCCCGACCTCTGGGACGACACCGACAACGCACAGAAGGTGACCAGCGCGCTCAGCAGGCGTCAGGCGGAGCTCGCCAGGATCGAGGGGGTCGGGCGTCGGCTCGACGACCTCGAGGTGCTCATCGAGCTCGCCAACGAGATGGAGGACGAGGACTCGGCGGCAGAGGCCCGTACCGAGCTCGCCGCCCTCACCGACGTCATCAACCAGCTCGAGGTGCAGACGCTGCTGGACGGCGAGTACGACGAGCGGGCCGCGATCATCACGATCCGCTCTGGCGCTGGAGGCGACGACGCCACCGACTTCGCCGAGATGCTGCTGCGCATGTACCTGCGCTGGGCCGAGCAGCACAAGTACCCCGTCAAGGTCCTGGACACCTCCTTCGCCGAGGGCGCGGGGATCAAGTCCGCGACGTTCGAGGTCGACACCCCCTATGCGTTCGGCACGCTCTCGGTCGAGGCGGGCACGCATCGTCTCGCCAGGATCAGCCCCTTCGGCTCCGCCGACAAGCGCCAGACCTCCTTCGCGGCGGTCGAGGTCATCCCGCTGATGGAGGAGGCCACCGAGGTCGACATCCCCGAGGGCGATGTCCGCGTCGACGTCTTCCGCTCCTCGGGCCCCGGCGGCCAGTCGGTGAACACCACGGACTCGGCGGTGCGACTGACACACCTCCCGACCGGCATCGTCGTGTCGATGCAGAACGAGAAGTCCCAGATCCAGAACCGGGCCGCCGCCATGCGCGTGCTCCAGACCCGCCTGCTCCTCCTGCAGAAGGAGGAGGAGGCGGCGAAGAAGAAGGAGCTCGCCGGGACGATCACCGCGAGCTGGGGCGACCAGATGCGCTCCTACTTCCTCTACGGGCAGCAGCTGGTGAAGGACCTGCGGACCGGTCACGAGTCGGGCAACCCCGCATCGGTGTTCGACGGCGACCTGGACGGATTCATCTCCGCGGGCATCCGTTGGCGCAAGCGCAAGGACGAGGACTGACCCCGACGGACCGGGTCGGCGCCGGATCCGTCGTGCGGACGGATCGGTCGTGCGGGGTGTCGTGCCGGGGCACGCGGCGGGCCCCGCTTAGGCTCGTTAGGCCATGATCCGTTTCGAGAACGTCACCAAGCGCTACCGCGGGACCAAGCGCCCCGCGCTCAGCGGCGTCGACTTCGAAGTGCAGCGGGGTGAGTTCGTCTTCCTCGTCGGGGCCTCCGGATCCGGGAAGTCCTCCTGCCTGCAGCTCATCCTCCGTGAAGAGACGCCCTCGTCGGGTCGCGTCGCCGTGCTCGGCCGCGACCTGCGCACCATCGCCAACCGCAAGGTCCCGTACTTCCGTCGCAACATCGGCTCGGTGTTCCAGGACTTCCGGCTGCTGCCGTCGAAGACCGTGTTCCAGAACGTCGCCTTCACCCTCCAGGTGACCGGCTCCTCCCGCGGATTCGTCCAGCAGGCCGTTCCCGAGGCTCTCGCACTCGTCGGCCTCGCCGGCAAGGAGAAGCGGCTGCCGCACGAGCTCTCCGGCGGTGAGCAGCAGCGCGTCGCGATCGCCCGTGCGATCGTGAACCGTCCGCAGATCGTCCTCGCGGACGAGCCGACGGGAAACCTCGACCCCGCGACGTCGGTGGACATCATGCAGCTGCTCGCGCGCATCAACGCGGGCGGCACGACGGTCCTCATGGCCACGCACGAGGCGGCGTTCGTCGATCAGATGCAGCGCCGCGTGATCGAGCTCCGCGACGGCGAGATGGTGCGCGACGAGGTCGGCGGCGGCTACGGCGACCGCTCCAACGTCCCGCTCCTGGAGCCCGAGGCCGTCAAGGGCGCCGCCGCGACGGCTGCGCTCACCGCGGTCCTGGAGGTCCAGCGGCAGACCGCCGCCGTGAACGAGACGGCTCCCGCAGCCCCCGTACAGGCGTCCCCGGCGCAGGCAGCGCCCGCGCAGACAGCTCCGGTCGCCGGTGCGGCTCCGGCCGGGCCCGAGCACCCGCGCACGCACCCCATCACACTCCCGTCCGTGGACGTCGCCGAGCTCGGCGTGGCCGATCGGCTCGGGCTCGATACCGGCAACGACGAGGAAGTGGGTCCGACGTCATGAGGCTCGGACTCATCCTCTCCGAGGCGTTCACCGGCCTTCGCCGCAACGCCTCGATGGTCATCTCGGTGGTGCTCGTCACCTTCGTGTCGCTGACGTTCGTCGGTGCGGCGATCCTCATGCAGTCCCAGATAGGCACGATGCGGGCCTACTGGGAGGACCGCGCCCAGATCGCCGTCTACATGTGCTCGGCGGCCTCGACCACCGAGGGCTGTGTCGACGGGGTCGCCACTCCGGAGCAGATCGACGCCGTCAAGGCGGAGCTGGAGAGCTCGACGCTCGCCCCGCTCATCGCCGACATGCGCTTCGAGACGCGTGAGGAGACCTACCAGAAGACCCTCGACCTCGTCGGGAGCGACTACGCAGGCGTGCTCAGCGTCGACCAGATGAGCGACGTGTTCTGGGTCAACCTGAAGGATCAGACGCAGTCGTCCGTAATCACCGAGGCGTTCCAGGGCGTCAAGGGCGTGGAAGAGGTGAAGGATCAGCTCGAGTACCTGGATCCGCTCTTCACCACGCTCACGGTCGCGACCTACATCGCCGTCGGCATCGCGGGGCTGATGCTGATCGCCGCGGTCCTGCTGATCGCCACGACCATCCGGTTGTCCGCCTATGCGAGACGCCGCGAGATCGGCATCATGCGACTCGTCGGCGCGTCGAACAGGTTCATCCAGACTCCGTTCGTCCTGGAGGGGGTCTTCGCCGCGGTGATCGGCTCGCTGCTGGCGAGCGCCGCGGTGGTGCTCGGCGTGCGGTTCGGCGTGCAGGACTACCTGTCCACGAGGGTGTCGTTCATCACATCGTGGATCACCGTGAACGATGCGCTGCTGGTCGTTCCGGTGCTCATCGGGATCGGTGTGATCCTCGCCGCGCTGTCGGCGGGGTTCGCGATCCGTCGCTGGCTGCGCGCCTGATCGGGCGAGGGCGCTTCGTGTCCGCTGGCCCTGTCCACTGGCTCTGAGGGCACAGGCTCTCCCCACTGGCTCTGAGGGCGCCGGCCCCGCCCGCACCGGCTCGTGCGCGCGGAGACGGCAGTGTCTTTGCTAGACTGACAGGCTGCCCCGACGCCGTTCGCGCTGAGGCAGGCGAGAAGCCGGCATTTCAGACACAGGAGAGATCATGCCCAGGGAACGCGGGGAGAAGGTCGTCGCGACCAACCGACGCGCCCGTCACGACTACAACCTCGAGAAGTCCTACGAGGCGGGGCTCGTCCTCACGGGGACCGAGGTGAAGTCTCTGCGCCAGGGGCGTGCGAACCTCAGTGACGGCTATGCCTTCATCAAGGGCGGCGAGGCCTTCCTGGACTCCGTGCACATCCCGGAGTACTCCCAGGGACATTGGACCAACCATTCGGCGAAGCGCGTGCGCAAGCTGCTCCTGCACAGGGAGGAGATCGCGAGGCTGGAGCATGCGGTCTCCGCCGGCGGCTACACCCTCGTCCCCCTGCGGCTCTACTTCTCGGACGGCCGTGCGAAGGTCGAGATCGCGCTCGCCAAGGGCAAGCGCGAGTATGACAAGCGCCAGACCCTGCGCGAGCGCCAGGACACGCG
Source organism: Microbacterium resistens (assembly GCF_031456305.1). Taxonomy (GTDB): domain Bacteria; phylum Actinomycetota; class Actinomycetes; order Actinomycetales; family Microbacteriaceae; genus Microbacterium; species Microbacterium resistens_A. The sequence goes on along the minus strand of NZ_JAVDUM010000001.1, from coordinate 33,902 downwards.
CGAGGCCGAGCGCGCCATGCGCCTGCGCAACCGCGTCGGCGAGTAGCAGGACGAGGGACGCTCAGCGTCCCGGATCCGGGACGAAGCCGAAGACCCGCCCGAGGAAGCCGAGCTCGGTCTTGGCCGCGTCGATGATGGTCTCCGCCTGACGGAACCCGTGATCCTCCCCGGGGTACAGCACGTACTCGTGCGGGATGCCGCGGGCGGCCAGCGCGTCGCGGATCGACTCGGACTGCGACGGCGGCACGACCGCGTCGTCGGCGCCCTGCAGGATGAGGACCGGAACGTCGATCCGATCCGAGTGCGTCAGCGGGGAGCGTTCGAGGTAGATCTCCTCGGCGGCGGGCAGCGGTCCGATCAGACCGTCCAGATAGTGCTTCTCGAAGTCGTGAGTGTCCGCGGCGAGCATCCGCGCGTCGGCGACGCCGTAGCGATCGATCCCGGCGGCGAAGACGCCGCCCCGCACGAGCGCTCCGAGGACCGTCCACCCTCCCGCCGACCCGCCGCGGATCGCGAGTCGTGCAGGGTCCGCGAGGCCGGCGTCCGCGAGGCCGCGGGCGGCGGCCAGCACATCGTCCACGTCCACGACGCCCCACTGGCCGTCGAGTCGCTCGCGGTAGGCCCGGCCGTAGCCGGTCGAGCCGCCGTAATTGACCTCCAGCACCCCGATCCCGCGACTGGTCAGGTAGGCGATCCACAGCGCGACCGCACCCGAGACATGAGCCGTCGGGCCGCCGTGCACGGAGATGACGTACGGCGGGAGCTCGTCGGCCGGCGCCGTCGTCTCCGGGTTCGCGGGCGGATGGTCGAAGGCGTGCACGGGACCGTGGGGGCCGGGGAACGTCAGAGGGCGCGCCGGGGGGAACCAGGCGGCATCGACCGCGTCTCCGCCGCGCACGGCCTCCACGGTGCCGCCGTCGACGTCCACGAGCCAGATGCCGGGGGTGACGCGGGTGCCGTGGCCGGAGATCAGCGCATGCACGCCCTCCCCGTCGACGCGGACGTCCTCGATGCTGAGCTCCGCATCCATCGGGATCGGCAGGGGCCGCGCGTCCCCGTCCCGACCGATCACGACCAGCTCGTCGGACCCGTTCGTACGGACCGCCAGGATCCGGTCGTCGGGGAGGGGCCGGTACCACCGCTGGCCCAGGACCCAGAGCCCGCCGCCCGTGTCGGCGTCGGCGGGAGAGACGGGGGAGGGGTCCGCGGTGATCCTGAGCCCGTCGACGCCCACCCTCAGAAGGTTCCAGCGCCCGCTCGGATCGTCGGCGAAGAGCAGCTCGTCCTCGCCCGTCCACTCCGGCTGGAGCGCCGCGCGCGTCGGGACGGCCACGGAGGCTGACCCGTCCACGGCGCTGATCCGCAGCAGCGCGGACTCCCACGGCATCCGGGTGCCGCCCCACTCGACGAACGCGATCCTGGTGCCGTCGGGGGAGAGCGCAGGGTGTGCCCAGAACGACTCGCCGCGGACGACCCAGCGCAGGGCCGCGTCGTCCTCCGCGGCGGATCCGTCCAGCGGGACCTCCACGAGCGCGCGCTCGTGCGGTTCCGGACGCAGATCCTCCCGCACGGCGAACAGGCGTCCCTGCTGGAGCGAGAGGCCGCCGTAGCGCGCGCCCGGCACGGTCAGCGGGACGGGCATGTCCGCATCGGGATCCAGCCGATGGATCCGCTGGTCCTCCGCGTCGACGAAGAGGAGCGTGCCGTCCGTAGACGCGGTCCAGGAGCCGCCGCCGTACTCGTGCGCGCGGGACCGTGCGCTCCAGGGCGAGGGGAGCACGTCGGCGGTCTCTCCGTCGGCGCTCCGGCGCCGGACGCCCATCCGCCCGCGCTCGGCCGGGACGGACTCGCCCCACCACGTCTCGCGGCCCACGAAGCGCGCGCCGTCGAGGCGGGCACCGGACGAGGCGAGCTCGGATGCGGACAGGGGCGAGGGCCAGGAACCGTAGGGTGCGGTCATGATCCGAGCCTAACGATGCCGTCCGACACACGGCGTCACACAAGTGTGCGGGCATGGCCGCCGCTGCCTACCGTGTGGGAGGGCAGCCGATCCGGATGTCCTCCTCGGGCCGAGTCCGGCATCGATCCGGGAGCAGTCCGCGCGCCGGATGGCCGATCGGTCCCCGATCGCCGGGTCAAGGAGAGCGCATGTCCTTCGAGTCGCCGCGCAGCGCGCCGTCGGAGGGATCCTGTCCGGCTCCGGCCGTGCCGTTCTCCTTCGAGCTCTACCCCCCGAGGACCGTGTCCTCCTCGGAGGCGCTGCGCGACACCGTCCTCCGCCTCGCCCAGGCGGGCCCCCGCTTCATCTCGGTGACCTACGGTGCAGGGGGCTCCACCGGCGGACGCTCGCTGGAGATCCTCCGCTTCATCCGCGAGAACACCGATGTCGAGCCCCTCGCGCACCTCACCTGCGTGGGCAACACCTACGCCGGCGCCACCCGCCTCATCCGCGAGTTCCTCGACGCCGGGATCCTCAGCTTCCTCGCGCTCCGTGGGGATCCGCCGATCGATGAGAGCGAGCCCTTCCTGGGCGATCTGGAGAGCGCCGCCCAGCTCGTACAGCTGATCGACCGGGTCCAGGCGGCGCGCGCCCCCTATGAGGAGGAGCCGGTCCCCGGCCTGCCCGGCGCCGTCCGCGTCTCGCCGCGGCGCAGGGTCAGCATCGCGGTCGCGGCATTCCCGAAGGGGCATCCGCGTTCGGCGCACCGGACGCAGGACGTCGAGGCCCTCGTCGCCAAGCAGGCGGCCGGCGCCACGCTCGCGATCACGCAGCTCTTCTTCCACGCCGACGACTACCTCGCGTTCGTCGAGCGGGCGCGCGCGGCGGGCGTCACCATCCCGATCCTCCCCGGGATCATGCCGATCACCTCCTCCGCCCGGCTGAACCGCGTCCTGGAGCTCACCGGCGAGGACCTGCCGAGCGAGCTGGCCATCGCGCTCCAGGTGGAGCCGACGGCCGAGGGCCGCACCGGGATCGGGATCGAGTGGGCGGCCAGGCTCGCCCGCGAGGTCGTCGCCGGCGGCGCCCCCGGCGTGCACCTGTACGCCTTCAACCAGCACACCACCGTGCTCCGCGTGCTCGAGGACGCGGGCATCTTGCACGCCGTCCCGACGCGCTGAGCGCGACAGGACACGAACCCCACCCACAGAGAAGAGGACCGACATGACCGCATTCCCCGAGGGAACGATCCTCGGCTACCCGCGCATCGGGCGCCGTCGCGAGCTCAAGAAGGCCGTCGAGGCGTACTGGGCCGGCCGGATCGCCGAGGGCGAGCTCGAGGCGGTGGCCGCAGGGTTGCGGTCGGCGACGCGCGAGCGTCTCGCCGAGCGCGGTCTCGGGCGCGCCGACTCCTCGATCCCCGAGTCGTTCTCCTACTACGACCAGGTCCTCGACGCCGCGGTGGCCGTCGGCGCGATCCCGGAGCGCTTCGCGGATCTGCGGGACGCGGACGGGTCGATCGGTCTGTCCGCGTACTTCACCATCGCCCGCGGCGAGGGGGAGCGCGCGCCGCTGGAGATGACGAAGTGGTTCGACACGAACTACCACTACCTCGTGCCCGAGATCGGACCGGGGACCGCCTTCTCGCTCTCCAGCGACCGCATCGTCCGCGAGGTCGCGGAGGCGGCGGAGGCCGGCTACGTCACCCGACCGGTGCTCGTGGGCCCGGTCACGCTGCTCGCGCTGTCGAAGGCGCAGGACGAGGCCCCCGAGGGGTTCGACCCGCTCTCCCGTCTGGATGACCTGCTCCCGGTGTACGCCGAACTGCTCGCCCGCCTGAAGGCGGCGGGCGCGGAATGGGTCCAGCTGGACGAGCCCGCGCTCGTGAGCGAGTCCCTGCCCGCCTCGCCCGCCGTGCTCGGCGAGGCCGCCGCCCGCGCCTACGCGGTCCTCGGCGGAGCCGCGGACCGTCCGGCGATCTTCGTCGCCGCACCGTACGCCTCGCTCGACGCGAACCTCGCGGTGCTCGCCGCAGCGCCCGTCGAGGCGATCGGGCTCGACCTCGTCCGCGGCACGGTGCCGACCCAGAGCGTGCCGGGGCTGTCCGGGAAGACGCTCGTCGGCGGCGTGGTGGACGGGCACAACATCTGGCGGGGCGACCTCGCCGCCGGCTTCGGCGCGCTGGAGCGGCTGCGGGCGCTCGGCGCCTCCGTCGCCGCCGCCACCTCGACGTCGCTGCTGCACGTGCCGCACGACGTGGAGGACGAGACGAGGCTCGATGCGCGCCTGGTCTCCTGGCTGGCGTTCGCCGACCAGAAGGTCGCGCAGGTGGTCGCCCTCGCCCGAGGGCTCCGCGAGGGGCGCGCGGCGATCGCTGCGGATCTCGACGCCGCGTCCGCCGCCCTCGCCGACCGCCTCGGCGCGCCGGGCGTCCGGGACGGCGCCGTGCGCGCCCGCGCGGCTGCGCTGGTCGAGGGCGACTTCGCCCGCGACGCCTACGAGATTCGTGTGGCCGCGCAGGAGGCGCTCGGCCTGCCGGCGCTGCCGCTGACGACGATCGGCTCCTTCCCGCAGACCGGCGAGATCCGCCGGGCGCGCGCACGGTTCGGCCGCGGTGAGATCACGGCGGAGGACTACGAGGGCTTTCTCCGCGACGAGATCGGCCGTGTCGTCACGCTCCAGGAGGACTTGGGGCTGGACGTGCTGGTGCACGGCGAGCCCGAGCGCAACGACATGGTGCAGTACTTCGCGGAGCACCTCGACGGCTTCGATGTCACGGAGAACGGGTGGGTGCAGTCCTACGGCTCCCGGGCGACGCGTCCGTCGATCCTGTGGGGCGATGTGTCCAGGCCTGCACCGATCACGGTCGCCTGGTCCGCCTTCGCGCAGTCCCTCACGGTCAAGCCGGTCAAGGGCATGCTCACGGGTCCCGTCACGATCCTGGCGTGGTCGTTCGTCCGCGACGACCAGCCGCTGGGGGAGACGGCGAACCAGGTCGCGCTCGCGCTCCGCGACGAGATCGCCGACCTCGAGGCCGCGGGCATCGCCGTCATCCAGGTGGACGAGCCGGCGCTGCGCGAGCTGCTGCCGCTGAAGAAGGCCGCCCAGCCCGCCTACCTGGACTGGTCGGTGGACTCCTTCCGGCTGGCGACGGCCGGCGCGGCCCCGGCCACGCAGATCCACACGCACCTCTGCTACTCGGAGTTCGGCGTCGTGATCGACGCGATCCGGGCGCTCGACGCGGACGTGACCTCGATCGAGGCGGCCCGCAGCCGCATGGAGGTCGTCTCGGACGTCGCATCGGCCGGCTTCGACCACGGCATCGGCCCCGGCGTGTACGACATCCACTCGCCGCGCGTCCCGAGCGTCGACGAGATCGAGTCCCTGCTCCGCCGGGCGGTGGAGGAGATCCCGATCCGTCAGCTCTGGGTGAACCCCGACTGCGGGCTGAAGACCCGGGGATACGAGGAGACGAACGCATCGCTGCGCAACATCGTCGAGGCGACGCACCGGGTGCGGGCGGGTGTGACCGCGGCGGTCTGAGCGGGCCCTCACAGAAGAGCGGGCCCCGCCGGACAGGATCCGGCGGGGCCCGCTCTTCGATGAGGCGTCAGACCGAGCGCAGCACGGCGACGACCTTGCCGAGGACGACGGCCTCGTCGCCGAGGATCGGCTCGAAGGCCGAGTTGCGCGGCAGCAGCCAGGTGTGCCCGTCGCGCCGGCGGAAGGTCTTGACGGTCGCCTCACCGTCGAGCATCGCGGCAACGATCTCGCCGTTGTCGGCGGTGTTCTGCGCGCGGACGACGACCCAGTCCCCATCGCAGATCGCGGCGTCGATCATGGACTCGCCCGAGACCTTGAGCATGAAGAGGTCGCCCTTGCCGACGAGCTGACGGGGGAGGGGGAAGATCTCCTCGACCTGCTGCTCGGCGGTGATGGGGACGCCGGCGGCGATCCGTCCGACGAGCGGGACGAGCGCCGCATCGCCGACGGACGGCGCGAGATCGGCCGGATTCTCCCCTGCGGTGCCCGGAAGGTCGATGAGGACCTCCATGGCGCGCGTCTTGCCGGGGTCGCGGCGGAGGTAGCCGCTGAGCTCCAGCTGGCCGAGCTGGTGCGTGACGCTGGAGAGGGACTTGAGGCCGACGGCGTCGCCGATCTCGCGCATGCTCGGCGGATAGCCGTTCCGGGCGATCGCCGTCTGGATGACCTCGAGGATCGCCATCTGCTTCGGGCTGAGGCTCTTGCGCCGCCGGGTGCGGGCGGCCTCCTGGCCGGACGTCGCGCCATCGCTCATGGCTTCTCCTCCGTCAGTTCCGCCGGTGCGGATTCGAATGTCGGTGGCCCGTGGTGGGCTGTCTATATCGAAACCGTATCCGAAGATCGTGTAGAAAAGGAAGATCTGTTCGAGCGTGTCCTCGGATCCGGGGGCGGATCGTCGAAGAACGCTTGACAGATGTTCGAACTCGAAGATATCTTCGGAACGTAGGTTCGCATCCCGGTCCCTCACCGGATCGCAGGATGCGAACCTACGCCAGACGTCCGAAGGAGCAGACGACATGAGCAGCATCACCATCACCCCCGTGGTTCCCACCTCGATTGCGCGCCAGCGGCGTGCGGTGACCGCTGCCCGTGGCCCGCAGAAGGGTGCGGAACCCACGAGCACCCGTCTCCGCATCACCGCACGGGGACGACGCGTCCTGGCGGCCTTCGCCGCGCTTCCGATCGCCGGGGCCATCGCTTTCGCGGTCCTGAGCGGCGGGTCGGCGCTCGCCTCGGGGTCGCAGACGACCGGTGGCGCCTTCGAGACGGTCACGGTCATGCCCGGCGACACGCTGTGGTCGATCGCCGCCGAGGTGGCGCCGGACGCCGATCCCCGCGACGTCGTGTCGGCCATCGCCCGGCTGAACCTCATCGAGCGCGGCTCCCTGGACATCGGACAGCAGATCTCGATCCCCGCGGAGTACGCATCGGCGAAGTGACCTCGCCCGTCAGCGAGGCAAGGCAACCGGCGCTGTAAGACGCCCCAGCGCCCACGGCTATGGGTTCCGCGTCCTAGCATGGCAGGGTGACTGCATCCCTCGATGACCTCCCGTTGCGCGACGATCTCCGCGGACTCCGCCCCTACGGCGCGCCTCAAGCGCCGCTCCCCATCGCGCTGAACGTGAACGAGAACACGCATCCTGTGCCGGACGCGGTCGCCAGCGACATCCTCGATGACATCGCCGTGGCGCTGCAGCAGGTCAATCGCTATCCGGACCGGGAGTTCACCACGCTGCGCGAGGGTTTCGCGGGCTACCTGGGACACGGGCTGGGCGCCGAGAACATCTGGGCCGGGAACGGCTCCAACGAGGTCCTCCAGCACATCCTCCAGGCCTTCGCCGGTCCTGGGCGGACCGTCTTCGGCTTCGCCCCCACGTACTCGATGTATCCGTTGCTCGCCCAAGGCACGGGCGCGCGCTGGGAAGCCGGGACCAGGCAGCCGGACTACACGATCTCCGTGGCGGACGCCGTCGCGCAGATCGCTGCGGCCGACCCGGACGTCGTGCTGCTGTGCGCGCCCAACAATCCCACCGGGACTCCGCTCGGCCTCGACCTGATCGAGGCCGTCTACGAGACGGCGCGCGGCATCGTCGTCGTCGACGAGGCGTATCAGGAGTTCGCGCCGAAGGACGCGCCGTCGGCCCTCACGCTGCTCCCCGGCCGGCCGCGGCTGGCGGTCTCGCGCACGATGAGCAAGGCCTTCGCCTTCGCCGGAGCCCGTGTGGGCTACCTCGCGGCCGACCCCGCCTTCATCGACGCGCTCCGCCTGGTCCGGCTCCCGTACCACCTGAGCGCGCTCACGCAGGCGGCCGCGGTCGCAGCGCTGCGGAACGCCCCGACGATGCTCGCGATGGTCGATGAGATCGTCGAGCAGCGGGATCGGATCTCCGCGACGCTCGAGGCGATCGGCTACGTGCCGCACGACTCATGGACGAACTTCGTGCTCTTCGGCGGCGTCGCCGATCCCGCCGCGACCTGGACGGCGCTCTACGACCGCGGGGTGCTCATCCGTGACGTCGGGATCCCCGGCCACCTGCGGGTCACGGCCGGGACGGAGGCGGAGACGACCGCGTTCCTGGACGCCCTCGCCTCGGTAGGATCGGCATCATGACCGCCCGCACCGCCACCCGGACCCGCTCGACCTCGGAGTCGACGGTCGAGCTCGAGCTGAACCTGGACGGCACGGGCCGGAGCAGGATCGACACCTCCGTGCCGTTCTTCGACCACCTGCTCACCGCCTTCGCCAAGCACTCGCTGACCGATCTGACGGTCCGGGCCTCCGGCGACACCGACATCGACGCGCACCACACGGTGGAGGACGTGTCGATCGTCCTCGGCCAGGCGATCCGCGACGCGCTCGGCGACAAGGCGGGCATCTCCCGCTACGGCGATGCGCTGGTGCCGCTGGACGAGGCGTTGGCGCAGGCGGTCGTCGACATCTCCGGCCGCCCCTACCTCGTGCACGACGGTGAGCCGGACGGATTCCCGCTGCACCTGATCGGCGGCCATTTCACCGGCTCCCTGGTGCGGCACGCCTTCGAGGCGATCTCGTTCAACGCCGGCCTGACCGTGCACGTGCGGGTGCTCGGCGGACGTGACCCGCATCACATCGCCGAGGCCGAGTTCAAGGCCTTCGCGCGGGCATTCCGGCAGGCTAAGGCCCTGGACCCGCTCGTCGAGGGCGTCCCGTCCACGAAGGGCGCGCTGTGACGCGTCCTCGGGTCGTGGTCTTCGACTACGGATCCGGCAACGTCCACTCCGCGGTCAAGGCGCTGGTGAAGGCGGGCGCCGACGCGGAGCTCACCGGAGACAGGACGGCGGCCCTGGAGGCCGACGGTCTGCTCGTTCCCGGCGTCGGCGCGTTCGCGGCGGTCCGCGCGGCGCTCTCCGCGCAGCGGGGGGACGAGATCATCGAAAGGCGGCTGGCCGGCGGGCGGCCGGTGCTGGGGATCTGCGTGGGCATGCAGGTGATGTTCGAGCGGGGCGTGGAGCGCGGTGCCGACGTCGAGGGACTGGGGGAGTGGCCGGGTGTCGTCCGCGAGCTCGACGCCCCGATCCTCCCGCACATGGGGTGGAACACGGTCGAGCCCGACGAGGGGAGCGTGCTCTTCCGCGGCATCGAGGAGGAGCGCTTCTACTTCGTGCACTCCTATGCCGCGCAGTCGTGGGAGCTCGACGTCGTCCCGCCCTTCCCACAGCCGAGCCTGACCTGGAGCACCTACGGCAGCCGATTCCTCGCGGCCGTCGAGAACGGGCCGCTGGCGGCCACCCAGTTCCACCCCGAGAAGTCCGGAGACGCCGGGATCCGGCTCCTCCGGAACTGGATCGGGTCCCTCTAAGGGGAGACCCGCCTCGGTGGGTCCGTTCCCTCGCTCATCCCCGTTTTGAACGGCACCCCGCGGCCGACTAGTGTCTGTTCTCGTGCCGTCCTGGATCGCGGGGGCACCGATGGTCGGCGACAGAAGGACGACATGAACGACTTCGCACAGGCTCCCTCCCTGATCCTGCTCCCGGCGGTGGACGTCGCAGGCGGCCAGGCCGTCCGGCTCACCCAGGGCGAGGCGGGCTCGGAGACGAGCTACGGCGACCCGATCGACGCGGCGGCAGAGTGGGCCGAGCAGGGCGCGGAGTGGATCCACCTCGTGGACCTCGACGCCGCCTTCGGGCGCGGCAACAACACCGCCATCCTGCGCAAGGTCATCAAGCGCTTCCCGCACGTCAGCATCGAGCTGTCCGGCGGCATCCGCGACGACGCGACGCTGGAGGCGGCGCTGGAGAGCGGCGCCTCGCGCATCAATCTCGGCACCGCCGCCCTGGAGAACCCGGAATGGGCCGCGGACGTCATCGCCCGCTACGGCGAGGCCATCGCGGTTGGGCTGGACGTGCGGGGGACCACGCTCGCGGCCCGCGGATGGACCAAGGAGGGCGGGGACCTCTGGACGGTGCTCGACCGCCTGGAGGACGCCGGCTGCAGCCGCTACGTCGTCACCGACGTCACCAAGGACGGCACGCTGCGCGGGCCCAACCTCGACCTGCTCCGCGAGGTGGCCTCCCGCACGCCGAAGCCGGTCGTGGCATCGGGCGGCATCGCCGACCTCGACGACATCGCCGCGCTCCGCGAACTGGTCCCGCTCGGGGTCGAGGGAGCGATCGTCGGCAAGGCGCTCTACGCCGGAGCGTTCACCCTGGCCGAGGCGCTGGATGTCGCAGGGGACTGACGCCTGCGACCACGGCACCTCCGACGATCGCGTCGGGGATTCCGCCGGCGTCCCGTGGGAGGGGCGCAGCTTCGAGTCCAATCCGCACGCCGCCGATGACGGCTCCGCGGACCCCGCTCTGCTGGACGCCCTGCTGCGCTTCCGCGCGGGCACCGGCGGCCAGGCCGACGTTGTGGACGCCTTCCGCGCCGCCCGCGTGCTGATCCCCCTGGTGGCGGAGCGGGGCGAGGAGGGGGTCGCGCCCGGCGGACTTGTCGTGGACAAGACCCAGGAGCTGTCGATCGTCACGGTCGCCGCCCCCGACGGCCGCCGCGTCCAGCCCGTCTTCTCCTCCGTCCAGGCGATGTCGGCGTGGGATCGCACCGCGCGTCCGATCCCGGTGCCGGCCGTGCGCGCCGCCCTCGCCGCCTCGGCCGAGGACACCGACCTGATCGTGCTGGACCCGGGGTCCCCGACCGAGTTCATCCTGCGCCGTCCCGCGGTGTGGGCGGTCGCGCAGGGGCAGCCGTGGGAGCCGAGCTTCCTCTCGCCGGAGGTCTACGAGGGGCTCCAGCGGAGCGTCGCGTCCGAGCTGGCGGTGATCGACGTCGCCGTGGCACCAGGGGATCCGGAGGCGCGGCTGCGCGGACCGGAGCTCGTCGTCGTCCTGGAGCTCGTCGATGGGCTGGACCGGACGCAGCTCGATGCGGTCCTTGCCCGTCTCGCCCAGCGCTGGGCTGCCGATGACCGCATCGCGGTGCTCGTGGACTCGCTCAGGATCGAGCTGCGCCGGAGCGCCTGAGGGCGCGCGCCCGCGTCAGGTGACCGGACCGGTCCACTTCTCGCCGGGGCCCTGGCCGATCGGGTCCTCGATCACGGAGGCCTCGCGGAAGGCGAGCTGGAGGGAGCGCAGCCCGTCGCGCAGCGAGCGCGCGTGCATGTCGCTGATCTCCGGTGCGCCGGCGGTGATGAGCCCGGCGAGGGAGTTGATGAGCTTGCGCGCCTCGTCGAGGTCGATCTGGTTCTCCGGATCGTCCGCGAGGCCGACCTTCACCGCCGCCGCGCTCATGAGGTGCACGGCCGTGGTCGTGATCACCTCGACCGCGGGGACATGGGCGATGTCGCGGGTCGCGGCGCTGGCGGCCTCCTCCTGCCTCTCCCAGTGCTCGTGGCGGTCGTCGGTCGAGGCATCCGGTTCCGGAATCGTCACTTCATCGCGCTTTCTGGTAGACTTCTGCGGGCTCCGGAGCGTTGTGCTCCGGAACGAAAGAGGACTCGATCCCACCCGCGCTTGCCGTTCAAGGCTACCGGGTTCTGCACTCCGCCGGCCGCGTGCCGGTAGCCAGGGTGCGACGCCGGTTTCTGTGAACACCGGCGGGTGGGGAAGACTCCGAATTCGCCCGGGAGGCCGACAGCGTCCCGGTGGCCGAAACCCACAGCTAAGGAGTTCCGCATCAGCGATCCCCGCACCAATGAGCGCATCCGCGTTCCCGAGGTCCGCCTCGTGGGACCGGCGGGTGAGCAGATCGGCGTCGTCCGTATCGAGGCGGCGCTGCGTCTCGCGCAGGAAGCCGACCTCGACCTCGTCGAGGTGGCACCGAACTCGAAGCCCCCCGTGGTCAAGATCATGGACTACGGGAAGTTCAAGTACGAGGCTGCGCAGAAGGCGAAGGAAGCGCGTCGCAATCAGGCCAACACGGTCCTGAAGGAGGTGCGCTTCCGTCTGAAGATCGAGGCGCACGACTACATCACCAAGCTCAAGCGGGCCGAGGGCTTCCTCAAGGCCGGCGACAAGGTCAAGGCGATGATCCTGTTCCGCGGTCGTGAGCAGTCCCGTCCCGAACAGGGCGTTCGTCTGCTCCGGAAGTTCGCCGAGGACGTCGCCGAGCTCGGCACGGTCGAGTCGAACCCGACCATCGACGGTCGCAACATGGTCATGGTCGTGGCTCCGCTCAAGAACAAGTCCGAGGCGAAGGCCGAGCAGAACGCTCAGCGCGCCGCGAACAAGCAGGCCGCCCGCGACGCGCGGACGGGCGAGCCGGCACCCGCCGAGGCCGCGGAGTGATCCGCACCGGCCCGAGCGTCACGAAGACTCCCGCATTGCGCGGGTAACCCCCGTCGTCCCCCAGGGGGCGCCATACGAAGGAAGAGAAGATGCCGAAGCAGAAGACCCACTCGGGCAGCAAGAAGCGCTTCAAGATCACCGGCAGCGGCAAGATCAAGAAGCAGCAGGCCAACCTGCGTCACAACCTCGAGCACAAGTCGAGCCGTCGCACGCGCCGCCTGAACCAGGACCAGGTCATCTCCGGGAACGACCTCAAGGTCGTCAAGAAGCTCCTCGGCCGCTGACGCGCCCGAACGCACGATAGGAACACACCATGGCAAGAGTCAAGCGCGCCGTCAACGCGCAGAAGAAGCGTCGCGTCATCCTCGAACGCGCCTCGGGTTACCGCGGCCAGCGTTCGCGTCTCTACCGGAAGGCGAAGGAGCAGGTCACCCACTCGCTCGTCTACGCCTACCGCGACCGGCGCAAGCGCAAGGGCGACTTCCGTCGTCTGTGGATCCAGCGCATCAACGCCGCTGCCCGCCAGAACGGCATCACGTACAACCGCTTCATCCAGGGACTCGGCCTCGCCGGCGTCCAGGTGGACCGTCGCATGCTGGCCGAGCTCGCGGTCAACGAGCCGGCGACCTTCACCTCGCTCGTCGAGACGGCCAAGAAGGCTCTGCCTTCGGACGTCAACGCGCCGAAGTCGGCCGCCTGAGCCGTACCCGTCGTCCGGGGCGTCCTCCTTTCGGGAGGGCGCCCCGTCGTCGTCTCCGGAAGGGGCCCGGAAGTCCCTAGACTGTGAGTCGTGCTGGAGAACCCCCGATCCCCACGCGTCCGGGCCGTCGCGAAGCTCACCAAACGCAGTGCCCGCAGTGAGACAGGGCTCTTCCTGCTCGAAGGGCCCCAAGCGGTCCGCGAGGCGCTCTCCTATCGGCCGGACGCGATCGTCGAGCTCTTCGCGACGCCCACCGGCTGGGAGAAGCATCCCGACATCCGCGCAGCGGCCGAGGACGGCGGCGTCCGGGTGGAGTACGTCACCGAGTACGTGCTGAACGCCATGGCTGACACGGTCACCCCTCAGGGGCTGGTGGCGGTGGCGCAGCAGACCCCCACCTCCGTGCGGGAGATCTTCGCCGCGGGGCCGCGGCTGGTCGCGATCTGCGAGGAGGTGCGGGACCCGGGGAACCTCGGCACCATCATCCGCGCCGCGGACGCCGCGGGCGCCGACGCCGTCGTCCTGACCGGCCGCACCGTCGACCCCTACAACCCGAAGGTGGTCCGCGCCACCACCGGATCGCTGTTCCACCTCCCGATCTCGGTCGGCGGCGACCTCGCCGACGTCGTCGAGCGCGCGCACGGCGCGGGCATGCACGTCCTCGCGGCGGATGTGAAGGGCGCCGACCTGCTCGCGGCACGGGCGGAGGGACTCCTCGCGATGCCGACGGCGTGGCTGTTCGGCAATGAGGCGCGGGGTCTGGAGCCCTCCTCCCTGGAACTGGCGGATCGGGCGCTGAAGCTGCCGATCTTCGGCCGCGCGGAATCCCTGAACCTCGCGACCGCGGCGAGCGTCTGCCTCTACGAGAGCGCCTTCGCCCAGCGCGCGGGCGACGCCGTCTGATCGTTCCGGGGCGCCATCCGATCGTCGCCCGCCGGTCAATCACATCTCGGTAACAGCGTTCCCACCTGTCGCATATCGGCCGTTCCCACTCCTAGGTTGGGTGCATGGCACAAGACAGTGGACCGCTGGTCGTGGTGGAGAACGTCCAGAAGCACTATGGGGACTTCCAGGCACTCACCGACATCGACCTGACCGTCGAGAAGGGCGAGGTCGTCGTCATCATCGGCCCCTCCGGGTCGGGCAAGTCGACGCTCTGCCGCACGATCAACCGTCTGGAGACGATCACCAGCGGATCCATCCGCATCGACGGCAGGGAGCTGCCGGCGGAGGGCAAGGCGCTCGCCAACCTCCGCGCAGACGTCGGGATGGTCTTCCAGTCCTTCAACCTCTTCGCGCACCTGACGATCCTCGAGAACGTCACGCTCGGGCCGATCAAGGTCCGAGGACTGTCGAAGGCCGACGCCGAGAAGGAGGCCATGCAGCTGCTGGAGCGCGTGGGCGTCGGAAAGCAGGCGTCGAAGCTCCCCGCCCAGCTGTCCGGCGGGCAGCAGCAGCGCGTGGCGATCGCCCGGGCGCTCGCGATGCACCCGAAGGTCATGCTCTTCGACGAGCCGACCAGCGCCCTGGACCCCGAGATGATCAACGAGGTCCTCGACGTCATGGTCGAGCTCGCGGCCGAGGGGATGACGATGATCGTCGTCACCCACGAGATGGGGTTCGCGCGGAAGGCCGCCAACCGGGTGGTCTTCATGGCCGACGGCCACATCGTCGAAGAGGCCAAGCCCGAGGAGTTCTTCACCAATCCGAAGAGCGACAGGGCCAAGGACTTCCTCTCCAAGCTCCTCACCCACTGACGGTCCGTCCCCGCGGATCGCCTCCCCACCCATTCCGACAGCACGACCAGCCCCCCGTACGAGACCATTCGCACCCATTACCAAGGAGAACCACATGCGACGCACACGAGGACTCGCGGCGATCGGCATCGCCGCTGCGGCACTGCTGGCGCTGACCGCCTGCAACAGCGGAAGCCCGACCAGCCCCGGCGGCGAGGCCACCGGCGGAAGCGGCGGCGGCGACAAGCCGCTGTTCGAGGTCGCCAAGGACGTGAAGGTCGACGGCAGCCCGACCTTCGACCGCATCACCAAGAACGGCAAGATCACGATCGGCGTCAAGGAGGACCAGCCGAACCTGGGCTACCTCGACGTCACGACGAACCAGCGCACCGGCTTCGACGTCGACATCGCCCGGTGGATCGCCGCCTCGCTCGGCTACGACGAGAGCAAGATCACCTTCAAGCCCATCGCCTCGGCCAACCGCGAGCAGGCGATCGTGAACGGCGACATCGACTACTACGTCGGGACGTACTCGATCACCGACAAGCGCAAGGAGCAGATCGACTTCGCCGGTCCCTACTTCGTCACCGGTCAGGGCCTGCTGGTGGCCAAGGACAGCCCCATCAAGAGCGAGAAGGACCTGAACGAGAAGACCACGGTCTGCTCGGCGACCGGCTCGACGCCGATCCAGAACATCCGCACCAACTACCCGAACGTGCCGACCAAGGAGTTCGACCTCTACTCGGCCTGCGTCGAGGAGCTGCTCAACGGCGGCGTCCAGGCGGTCACCACGGACCAGGCGATCCTCATCGGCTACGCGGCGAAGGACCCGGACAACCTGAAGGTCGTGGGCGAGCCCTTCACCGTCGAGAAGTACGGCGTCGGCCTGGCCAAGGGCGACACCGCCCTCCGCACGCACATCAACGACCTCTTCACCAAGGGCGGCACGACCTGGAAGGCGATCTTCGACAAGAACCTCGGCTCGTCCGGCATCAAGGTCGAGCAGCCGGCGGTCGACGCGTACTGATCACCTCGTTCGGGGGCGGCCGTCCGGCCGCCCCCGAACTGACTGAACGGAAGGAGCTCCATGGGCGTCATCTTCGACAACATGGATCTCTGGGGCGTGGCGCTGAGGAACACTCTGATCCTCTTCGTCGCCGGCGGCCTGCTCGCCCTCGTCCTGGGCATCATCGTGGGCGCGATGCGCGTGTCCCCGGTGCCGATCGCTCGCGCGGTGGGCACCGTCTACGTCAACCTCATCCGGAACACCCCGCTCACCCTGGTGTTCTTCTTCTTCATCTTCGGATACCCGCAGCTCGGGCTCCCGAAGCTCGACACCACGGTGCTCGCGATCCTCGCCATCGGCATCTACTCCGCGACCTACGTCGCCGAGGTGCTCCGCGCGGGGATCAACACCGTCCCAGTCGGCCAGGCGGAGGCGGCGCGCGCGATCGGCCTGCCGTTCGGGCAGGTGATGACGCTGATCGTGCTGCCGCAGGCGTTCCGCTCGGTCGTCCCGCCCATGATGAGCGTCTTCATCGCGCTGCTGAAGAACACCACGGTCGCGGCGGGCTTCTCCGTGCTCGACCTCGGCGCGGTCCGCTCCTACCTCAGTGAGCGCGGGGAGAACGCCCTCGTCGTGCTGCTGTGGGTGGCCGTCATCTTCGTCGCACTGGTGCTGCTGCTCAGCTGGGCGCAGCGGGCGCTGGAGAACAAGTGGAGGATCGCGCGATGACTTCCGTGCTCTACGACGTCCCCGGCCCCCGGGCCATCCTGCGCAACCGCATCATCGGCGTGGCGACGGTGCTGCTCATCCTCGCGGCGCTCGGGTTCATCGGCTACCGGTTCTGGGAGAGCGGGCAGTTCGACGCCTCCCGATGGCACATCTTCACCTTCACCGCCGTGTGGACGCAGATCTTCACGGCGCTGGGGAACACGTTGGCCGCCTTCGCGCTGGCCGCGGTGCTCAGCATCGCGCTCGGCTTCCTCCTCGCGATCGGACGCCTCTCGGAGCACGGCTGGGTGCGGATACCGGTCACGGTGGTCACGGAGTTCTTCCGTGCGGTGCCGGTGCTCGTGCTCATGATGCTCCTCTTCTACGGGCTGCCCGTGGTTGGGATGAGGATCCCGCCGTACTGGGCGGTCGTCATCGCGCTCATGGTCTACAACGGCTCGGTGCTCGCAGAGGTCCTCAGGGCCGGCATCGAGTCCCTTCCCAAGGGGCAGAAGGAGGCGGGGTACGCGATCGGGCTCCGCAAGAGCGGTGTGATGACGCGGATCCTGCTCCCGCAGGCGATCAGGGCGATGCTGCCGGTGATCGTCGCCCAGCTCGTGGTCACGATGAAGGACACCGCCCTCGGGTTCATCATCACCTACCCCGAGCTGCTGTACTTCGCGAAGCTGCTGGGCTCCCAGCAGGGCAGGCCGATCCTGCAGTCCGCGATCGTGATCGGGAGCATCTACATCGTGATGTGCCTGATCCTCTCGGGCGTCGCGAAGTGGCTGGAGATCCGCACCCGTCGGTCGCCGAAGCTGAAGGCGATCATTGGCGACCCGACGGACGACCCGCGCACACACGAGGAGTCCACGAACACGCAGCTGATCGTTCAGCAAAGAGCAACGCGGAAGAACCGGTGAGCCCTGGCTGGGCGGCATCTCCGCCGGCCTGCCCGCGCTCTTGACCAGTCGGCCGTCCGCCCTTTGTCGGGGCGGGCGGCCGTCATCGTCTTATGCCGAGATCGAGGTCGGCGCGCCCGCCGGTAGACTCGGTTCTCGTGTCCGACAACCCTGCCATCACGCCCGAGGCGGTGGAATCGGCCGTGGCGGCAGCGCTCGCCGCGATCGCCGCCGCCGCCGACACCGCCGAGCTGAAAGCCGCGCGCGCCGCGCACGTCGCGGAGGGCTCGCCCCTCGCCGTGCTGAACGCCTCCATGCGCCAGGTGGCGCCCCAGGACAAGGCGGCGTTCGGGAAGCTCATCGGCCAGGGGAGGGGCAGCGTCACGCAGGCCCTCGCCGCCAAGGAGGCGGAGCTCGCCGAGGCGGAGACCGCGGCGCGGCTCGAGGCCGAGCGCGTGGACATCACCGCCGTCGCCTCCCGCGCGCGCGTCGGGGCCCGGCACCCGCTCGCGCTCATGCAGGAGCAGATCTCGGACATCTTCGTCGGCATGGGCTGGGAGATCGCGGAGGGGCCGGAGCTCGAGCACGAGTGGTTCAACTTCGACGCCCTGAACTTCGACGTCGACCACCCGGCGCGGCAGGAGCAGGACACGTTCTACGTGGACCCGCCCTCTCGCCACCTCGTGATGCGGACGCACACCAGCCCCGTGCAGGTGCGCTCGATGCTGGACCGCGAGGTGCCGATCTACATCCTCTGCCCCGGTCGCGTCTACCGCACCGACGAGTTCGATGCCACGCATCTTCCGGTCTTCACGCAGGTCGAGGGACTGGTCGTGGACAAGGGCATCACCATGGCGAACCTCAAGGGGACGCTCGACCACATCGCCAGGCAGCTCTTTGGAGCTGAGGCCAAGACCCGTTTCCGCACCAACTTCTTCCCCTTCACCGAGCCGTCCGCGGAGTTCGACCTGTGGCACCCGACCTTCAAGGGCGGGGCACGCTGGATCGAGTGGGGCGGCTGCGGCATGATCAACGCCAACGTGCTGCGGGCTGCGGGCATCGATCCCGAGGTCTACAGCGGCTTCGCGTTCGGCATGGGCGTCGAGCGGGCGCTGATGTTCCGCAGCGACGTGCAGGACATGCGGGACATGGCAGAGGGCGATATCCGGTTCAGCGAGCAGTTCGGGATGGTGGTGTGATGCGCGTCCCGCTTTCGTGGTTGCGTGAGTACGTCGAGGTCGGCACCGACACGACGCCGGCGGACGTGCTGGCGTCGCTCGTCGCCGTCGGGTTCGAGGAGGAGGACGTCCACCGCTTCGACATCGAGGGTCCCGTCGTCGTCGGGCGGGTGCTGTCCTTCGAGGAGGAGCCGCAGTCGAACGGCAAGACGATCCGGTGGTGCCAGGTCGACGTCGGCGAGGCCGAGCCGCGCGGCATCGTCTGCGGCGCGCACAACTTCGCGGTCGGCGACAAGGTCGTCGTGACCCTCCCCGGCGCGGTGCTGCCCGGCCCGTTCCCGATCGCCGCCCGCAAGACATACGGGCACGTCTCCGACGGCATGATCGCCTCGGCGCGCGAGCTCGGCCTCGGCGAGGAGCACGACGGCATCCTCGTCCTCTCCACCCTGGGCATCGACGCGCCGGAGGGCACGGACGCGATCGCGCTGCTGGGCCTCGACGACGTCGCGGTGGAGATCAACGTCACGCCCGACCGCGGCTACGCCTTCTCGATCCGCGGCGTCGCGCGGGAGTACGCGCACGCCACCGGCGCGGCCTTCCGCGATCCGGCCGATCGTGATTTCGCCGAGCTGCAGCCGGGATCCGGGTTCACCGCGGTCGTGGAGGACGGGAACCCGCTCCGCGGCCGGGCGGGCGCCAGCGAGTTCGTCACGCGCGTCGTCCGCGGCGTCGACCCGTCCCGGCCGACCCCGCCGTGGATGGTCGCTCGTCTGACGCTCGCCGGCATGCGCTCGCTGGGGGTGCTCATCGACATCACGAACTACGTGATGCTCGAGCTCGGCAACCCCGTGCACGGGTACGACCTCGACACGCTCACGGGCGGGATCACCGTTCGCCGGGCGCACGACGGCGAGACCATGACCACCCTCGACGGTCAGGAGCGGACCCTCCACTCCGAGGACCTCCTCATCACCGACGGATCGGGCCCGATCGGCCTCGCCGGCGTCATGGGCGGCGGCACCACCGAGATGAGCGGGACGACGCGGAACGTCCTCATCGAGGCGGCGACCTTCGACCCGGTGACCATCGCCCGGTCCGCCCGCAGGCACAAGCTGCCCAGCGAGGCGTCCAAGCGCTTCGAGCGGGGAGTGGATCCGCTCATCCCGTTCGCGGCGGCGCGTCGCGTCGCCGACCTCATGGTTCAGCTCGCGGGCGGGACCATGACGGACGAGGGCGGCGCCCTGTTCGCCGAGGTCTTCATCGAGGGGATCGACCTGCCCTCCGGCTTCGTGCAGGGGCTCATCGGCGTCGACTACACCGACGCCGAGGTCGTCGGCGCGCTGGAGACGATCGGCGCGGAGATCACCGAGACCGGGGAGGGGCGACAGGTCATCCCGCCGAGCTGGCGCCCGGACCTCACCGACAAGTGGACGCTCGCGGAGGAGGTCGCGCGCATCCACGGCCTCGACCGCATCCCGTCGGTCCTGCCGACCCCGCCGTCCGGCCGCGGGTACACCGTCCTCCAGCACGGACGGCGACGGGTCGCCGATGCGCTCGCGGCGGCGGGCTTCGTCGAGACGCCCTCCTTCCCGTTCACGACCCAGGAGCAGAACGACCTGCACGGCTCCGCGAGCGGCGGGCGCCTGCCCGGAATCCGGCTCGCGAACCCGCTCGACGGACAGGCGCCGTTCCTGCGCCGCTCGCTGGTCCCCGGGCTGCTGCAGATCGCGCACCGCAACATCGCGCGCGGCCTCGTGGACCTGGCCCTCTTCGAGACCGGGACCGTGTTCCTCCCCGAGGAGGGCAGGACGTACGGCACGGACGAGGTCCCGCCGCTCGGACAGCTGCCGTCGGACGAGACCATCGCCGCGCTGAACCAGGCGATCCCGCCGCAGCACCGCCATCTCGCCGCTCTCCTCACCGGCAACGTCACGCCGCGTCAGCCCGGTCGCCCTGCCGAGGCCGCAGGGCTCGCCGAGGCGCTGGACGCGCTGCGCGTCATCGGCGTGGGTGCAGGGATCGAGATCGAGATCGTCCAGGGGGAGCGCGCGGCGCTGCACCCCGGCCGGACCGGCGTCCTCCGGGCCGCCGGCGAGGATGTCGGCTACCTCGGCGAGCTGCACCCCTCGGTCGCGTCCGACGCAGACCTCCCCGGCCGCGCCGTGGTGCTGGAGCTGGACCTGGACCGCGTCCTGGAACTGGCCGGGCACCGCGTCGTCGCGGAGTCGCTCTCGACGTTCCCCGCGGCGACGCAGGACGTCTCGCTTGTCGTGCCCGCCGAGGTCCCGGCCGCGGACGTCCGTGCCGCGCTCCGCGAGGGCGCGGGCCCGCTGCTGGAGTCCGTCCGCCTCGTGGACGACTACCGCGGCGAAGGTCTGGACGATGGAGCCAAGAGCCTCAGCTTCGCGCTGCGCTTCCGCGCGCCGGATCGCACGCTCACGGCGGCGGAGGCGAGCGACGCGAAGCTCGCCGGCGTGTCCGTCGCCGCCGAACGGTTCGGCGCGGCCATCCGCGACTAGCCTCCTCACCGGAGAACGACGCGGAGCCACCGGAGGACGTAGCAGGAGGTCCTGCCCCAGGGGGCAGGACCTCCTGCTACGTCACCGGGACGGCCATTGCCACGACGGGCGCTCCAGCGGGAGCTGATCGCGGATCTGCGTTCCCGCGCCGCGAGAGAAGAGCTCCACGATCTCGCCGCCCGCGTCCTCCAGAGCGCGGCGCAGGCGCGGCGCGTGCGTGACCACGATCACCTGGGTCTTCGCCGCCGCCGCTCGCAGGAGCTCGCCGAGCGGGTCCAGCAGGCTCTCGTGGAGGCTCGCCTCCGGCTCGTTGACGACGATGAGCGGAGGAGGGACGGCGGGCAGGAGCGCAGCCGTCAGCAGCAGGAAGCGGAGGGTGCCGTCCGACAGCTCGGCGGCCGAGAGGGCGCGGAGGAGCCCCGGCTGGCGCAGGCGCAGCACGAACACCCCGTCGACGTCGTCGATCTCGACGCGCGACCCCGGGAAGGCGCGGTCGATGACGGCATCGGCCGCCGGGCCGGCCCCGGCGTCCCGCGTCGTCGCCCAGACGGCCGCGAGGTCGGCGCCGTCATCGCTCAGCCACGGCGTCCGCGTCCCGATCCGGGGGAGACGCGCCGGCGCGCCCTCGTCGGTGCGGAAGTGGTCGTAGAAGCGCCACCGGTCCATGCCGTGACGGAGCGCGACGAGCTCGGGTTGCGCACCGCCGTCCGCGAGATCGAGGAGCACGCTCTGGCCGGGGCCGAGCGACTGGCCGAGCGATCGCCAGTGGTCTTCGCGCACCCGCACCCCGGAGCGGTCCCGATCGACGACGAGCGTCGCCGGGCGCGCGACCGGACCGGTGAAGACCTGCTCCCGCTTGATCTCCGGATCCCGGGTGAACGGGCTGTCCGGACCTGCCTGCGGAAGGCCGAGGTCCATCAGATAGCCGAGACCGTCCCCGGCGAAGCCGAGCCGTACCGCGATCGGACGGGTGCGGCGGGTGCCCTGGGCGGGCACGCCCTCCTTCGGGTTCTCGGGCCCCGCCCAGAGCACCGAGCCGAGCCCGCCCTCGCGGGCGATCGCGCCGACCACCGTGCCGCGGCCCGCCGCGGCGAGCAGGCGCAGGGCGCGGTAGAGATTGGACTTGCCGCTGCCGTTCGCGCCGGTGATGACCGTGAGCGGGCCGAGCGGCATCACCAGGTCGACGAGAGAGCGGTATCCCGAGATCGCGAGTGTGGTCAGCATGCCGCCCATCGTCTCAGCAGGCGCGGACATCGCCGTTCGGACCGTGGCCGGGCGTTCTGCTCTCGGTGGATTCCCCTTCCGCGTGCGGGGCCGATGTGCTGGCATGAGCGGATGACGAACACACTGATCCTGGGCGGCACCGGCTGGCTCTCGGGCGAGATCGCGCGACGATGGCGGGACGGGGGCGCCGACGTCACGTGCCTCGCCCGAGGGGGCAGGCCCGCCCCGGAAGGCACGGCTCTCGTCGTGGGGGACCGCGACGCAGAGGACCCATACGGCATCCTGGCCTCGACGGACTGGGACGAGGTCGTGGACATCTCGTCGCGGGCGGACCATGTCCGCCGGGCGGTGGCCGCGCTCGGCGCGCGCGCCGGTCGGTGGACCTTCGTCTCCTCCCTCTCCGTCTACTCGGACGACGTCGCGACGGGGCAGGACGAGACCGCGCCGCTTCACCGGCCCGCGGGCACCGGGGACGTCTACGACTACGGCGCGGAGAAGGTCGCGGCCGAGGAGGCCGTGAGGACGCTCGGCGATCGGGCGCGGATCGTCCGGCCGGGTCTCGTCGTCGGCACGGGAGACCCGAGCGATCGCTTCGGCTACTGGGCTGCCGCCTTCGACCGCGCGGGGGACGACCCGGTCCTGGTGCCGGCGGCGCACGGACGATCGGCGCAGGTCATCGACCTCGGGGACCTCGCGGAGTTCATCGTCGGCGGGGAGGGGACCGGGACCGTGAACGCGATCGGCGACGCCCGGCCGCTCGCCGAGGTCCTGGAGCGGATCCGCGCCCTGTCCTCCCATCGCGGTGCGATCGTCGAGGTCCCCGACGAGGAGCTCCTCGCCCTCGGCGTCGCGCACTGGATGGGGGAGCGGTCGCTCCCGCTCTGGCTGCCCGCGGACATGCCCGGCTTCATGACCCGGTCCAACGTCGCATATCGTGCGGCGGGAGGGCGCCTGCGTCCGCTGGACGAGACCATTGGCGATGTGCTCGCCGACGAACGGCTGCGGGGTCTGGACCGTCCGCGCCGGGCTGGCCTGGACCGCGGAGCGGAGCGCGACGTCCTCTCGGCGCTGCGCTGCGCGGGCGACGCCCCCGCTCGATAGACTCGGCCGCAGTGACACGGGGTGCCGCGATGCGCGGCTGAGAGCACACCCGTCGAACCTGATCTAGTTCGTACTAGCGAAGGGATGTCGCGATGAGCGATCGTCTGCGCCCACCGTCCGCCGAGTCCGTGGCTGAGACCGCCGCGGATCTCCTGACCCGCGTGCGGGACGGCTCCCCCGTCACGCACTGCATCACCAACAGCGTGGTGACCTGGTACACCGCGAACGTCCTCCTCGCGATCGGGGCCGCCCCCGCGATGGTCGATATCGTCGGGGAGGCCCGTCTGTTCGCCGGCGTCGCGTCCGGCGTGCTGATCAACCTCGGGACGCCCTTGCCGGAGCAGCGCGCCGCGAGCATCGAGGCCGCGGACGGCGCGGTGTCCGCGGGGACGCCGTGGGTCCTCGATCCGGTGGCGATCGGGGTGCTCCCGGTCCGGACCGCGCTCGCCGCGGACCTCCTCGGACGTGGTCCGTCCGTCATCCGCGGCAACGCCTCGGAGATCCTCGCGCTCGCCGGGATCGGGCGGGGCGGCCGCGGCGTCGACGCGACGAGCAGCCCGGACGACGCGGCGGAGGCGGCCGCATCGCTCGCGATGAGGACCGGGGGAGCGGTCGCGGTGTCCGGGGAGGTCGACCTGCTCACCGACGGCGTTCACGTCGTGCGCATCGCGAACGGCGACCCGCTCCTCACCCGGATCACCGGCGGTGGCTGCGCGCTGGGCGCCGTCATGGCCGCGTTTCTCGGGGCGGCCCCCGCCGGATGCCCCCCGCTGCTCGCCGCCGCAGGGGCGACCCTCGCATACACGGTCGCCGCGGAGGACGCGGCGGCGGGATCCCCGGGGCCGGGGACGTTCGCCGTCCGACTGCTCGATGCACTCTCCGCCCTCGCGCCGGAGGACGTCGTCCGCCGTGCGCGGGTGCGGACCGGCGCGATCGAGGGAGCAGCACGATGACCCGCGCGATCGACCTGTCGCTGTACCTCGTCACGGATACCCGTCTGTGCGGTCGGCGAGGGGTGCCCGCGGTGGTGGACGCGGCGGTGTCGGGCGGCGCGCGCATCGTCCAGCTACGGGACAAGGACGCCACGGACGAGGAGTTCCTCGCCCTGCTCGTGGAGCTCGCCGCCGTCATCGACGGCCGTGCGCTGCTCGTCGTCGACGACCGTCTGGACGTCGTGGTCGAGGCCCGTCGGCGAGGAGCACGTGTGGACGGCGTACACCTCGGGCAGTCCGATGCCTCCGTCCTCCGCGCCAGGGAGCTGCTGGGTCCCGACGCGATCGTCGGGCTGACCGCGAACACCGCTGCGCATCTGGAGGCCGCCCGGGCGCTCCCGCCGGGCACGGTCGACTACCTGGGCGTCGGCGCGATCCATCCGACGACGACCAAGCCGGATCATCCGCCGGTCCTCGGCGTCGAGGGGTTCGCCGCGCTCGCTGCGGTGTCGCCACTGCCCTGCGTCGCCATCGGCGGGATCACGGAGGACGATGCGGCACCGCTCCGTCGTGCCGGGGCCGCGGGGCTCGCCGTCGTCTCGGCCCTGTGCGCCGCTGCCGACCCGCGCGCCGCGGCGACGCGCCTCGTGCGTGCCTGGCGGGACGCGCCGACACCCTCGCCGATCGCACCCCCGCCGATCGCGCCCTCGCCGATCGTGCCCTCGCCGATCACCGGCCCGCCGCGAGTTCTGAGCATCGCCGGCACCGATCCGTCGGGAGGCGCGGGCATCCAGGCCGACATCAAGTCGATCTCGGCGAACGGGGGCTACGCCATGACCGCGATCACCGCCCTCGTCGCGCAGAACACGCGCGGGGTGCGCGAGATCCACCGCCCTCCGTCGGACTTCCTGCGCGCCCAGCTCGACGCCGTGTCGGATGACATCGTCGTCGACGCGGTCAAGATCGGGATGCTCGCCGACACCGGCATCATCCGGGTGGTCCGCTCCTGGCTCGAGGAGCACCGTCCGCCGACGATCGTGCTCGACCCCGTCATGGTCGCGACCAGCGGCGACCGGCTCCTGGACGCCGAGGCGGAGGAGGCGCTGCGCGGACTGCTGCCGCTCGTCGACGTCGTGACGCCCAACCTGCCGGAGCTCGCGATGCTGGCGCAGGAGGAGGTCGCGGCGACCTGGGACGACGCGCTGGCGCAGGCGGTCAGGGTCGCCGGCCGCTCCGGGACCCTGGTGCTGGTGAAGGGCGGCCACCTCGACGGGGACGACGCCCCGGACGCGCTGGTCGAGCCGGGAGGAGGGATCAGCCTGTTCCCCGGCGAGCGGATCCGGACGCGATCCACCCACGGCACCGGGTGCTCGCTGTCCTCCGCCCTCGCGACCCGGCGCGCCCGCGGCGCCGCCTGGCCGGACGCCGTGGCCGAGTCGCGCGCGTGGCTCCGGGAGTCGATCATCGCGGGCTCCACGCTCGGAGTCGGCGGCGGGCACGGACCCGTCCATCACTTCGCCGGGCTCTGGAGCCGGGGAGGGCTGGAGACGCGTCCGACGGCGGACGCGGTCGCCGCCGACTGGTGGGACCGGATCGCGAGGGTCCGCGCCGGGATCGATGGCCTTCCCTTCATCCGGGCCCTCGCCGACGGCGATCTGCCGCGTTCCGCTTTCCTGTTCTACCTGGAGCAGGACGCGCTCTACCTGCGCGAGTACGCGCGCACCCTCGCCGAGGCCGCGCGCACGGCGCCGACGTCCGCACAGCAGGCGTTCTGGGCCGGCGCCGCACGCGACGCGATCGCGGGGGAGCTGGAGCTGCACGCCTCCTGGCTCGGCACCGCGGCCTACGCAGACTCGGACGGGGCGGGCTCGTCCGGCGCGGAGGCGTTCGGGGCGGAGCCGGCTCCCGCGACCGTCGCCTACCTCGACCATCTGCGCTCCGCGGCCTTCTCGGGCGAGCACGGCGTGCTCATCGCCGCCCTCCTGCCCTGCTTCTGGCTCTACGCCGACCTCGGCGCGCGCCTGCACGGCGGCGCCTTCGGCACGAGACCGCAGGACCCCGACCACCCCTACGCCTCCTGGCTCGCGACCTACGCCGACCCCGGGTTCGAGGAGGCGAACCGGCGTGCGATCGGGTTCGTCGCGGAGACCGCGGCCGGCGCCGATCCGCGGACGAGGGAGCGGATGCGGCTCGCGTTCGAGAGGTCGGTCGTCTACGAGCGGGCGTTCTTCGCAGCCCCGATGCCGAACCCGATGCCAGCCCCGATGCCAGACCCGATGCCGGCCCCGATTCTGGTGCCGGGTGTGACGCCGGCGGGCGGTGATCGGCGACGCTGAGGAGGGTGGAGGGCGGGCCGGGCGCTGCTCCGTGACGGCAGGATTTGCGCCGTCGCGGAGCGGCGCGCTATCGTCGCGACATGCTTCCGGCCGCGCACGTCACCGCCACGCTCTTCCCGAGCGTCGCTCCGGTGCGCCGGCGCCGGACCCGTCGAGGCGACCGCCGACTCTAGGCGACCCCGCGCTCTCGTCCCGATCCTTCGGCGACGGTCGAGCCCCGGTGTCGCCGCCCCGGCCCCATCGACCCCGACCGTTAAGGTAGAAGCATGACGTACTCCGTCGCCGTCTCCGGCGCATCCGGCTATGCGGGCGGCGAGATCCTCCGCCTCCTCGCGGGCCATCCCGACATCGAGATCCGCACCGTCACCGCCCACTCGAACGCCGGCCAGCCGCTCGTCGAGCACCAGCCCCACCTGCGCTCCCTCGCGCACCTCACGCTCCAGGACACCACGGCCGAGGTCCTCGCCGGACACGACGTCGTCGTCCTCGCGTTGCCGCACGGGCAGTCCGGCCAGTACACCGAGGCCCTGGCCGACGCGCCGCTCGTGATCGATGCCGGCGCCGACCACCGTCTCTCCTCGCGGGAAGCCTGGGACGCCTTCTACGGCGGTGCCTTCCACGACCCGTGGACGTATGGCGTCCCGGAGCTCACCTCCAACGGGGTGAAGCTGCGCGAGAGCCTGCGCACAGCGACCAGGATCGCGGCCCCCGGGTGCAATGCGTCCACCGTGAGCCTGAGCCTCGCGCCGGGCGTCGCCGCCGGGGTCATCGACCCGTCCGACATCGTCAGCGTCCTCGCGGTCGGCCCGTCCGGCGCCGGCAAGAGCCTGAGGACGAACCTGCTGGCCAGCGAGATCCTCGGCTCGGCCGCGCCCTACGCCGTGGGCGGCACCCACCGGCACATCCCCGAGATCCGGCAGGCGCTCGCCGCGGCGGCGGGAAGCGACGGATCCGGGATCCGGATCTCGTTCACGCCCGTCCTCGTGCCCATGGCGCGCGGCATCCTCGCCACCTCGACCGCGCCCATCGTCCCCGGCGTCTCCGACGCCGAGATCCGCGCGGCCTGGGAACAGGCCTACGGCGACGAGACGTTCGTGCAGCTGCTCCCCGAGGGGCAGTTCCCCCGCACGGCCGACGTCCTCGGCGCGAACACCGCGCTGCTCGGCCTCGCGATCGACCGCGCGGCGAACCGCGTCACGGTGGTGGCCGCGACCGACAACCTCGTCAAGGGGACGGCGGGGGCCGCCGTCCAGTCCATGAACATCGCGCTCGGCCTCCCCGAGGAGACGGCGCTGACCACGAACGGAGTCGCCCCGTGAGCGTCACCGCACCCCTGGGATTCGAGGCGGCCGGCGTCGCCGCCGGCCTCAAGAGCACCGGCAGCCCCGATGTCGCCGTCGTCGTCAACCGCGGACCGCGCAAAGCCGGGGCGGCGGTGTTCACGAGCAACCGCGCCAAGGCCAATCCGATCCTCTGGTCCCAGGAGGCCGTGAAGGACGGCGTGATCGAGGCGGTCGTGCTCAACTCCGGCGGGGCGAACTGCTTCACCGGGAGCTTCGGCTTCCAGACCAGCCACCTCACCGCCGAGAAGGCCGCGGAGCTCCTGGGCGTGAGCGCGGGCGACGTCGTCGTCTGCTCGACCGGGCTCATCGGCACCGGCGACGAGGAGTTCCGCCGCAAGGTGCTCACGGGCGTCGAGGCCGGTGTCTCCGTCCTGAGCCGGGACGGCGGACAGGCCGCCGCCGAGGCGATCATGACGACGGACACGATGGCGAAGACGGCCGTCGTCTCCCGGGACGGCTGGACGATCGGCGGGATGGCGAAGGGCGCGGGGATGCTGGCCCCTGGCCTTGCCACGATGCTCGTCGTGATCACCACGGACGCGGACCTCGACGCCGCCGAGGCCGACGCCGCGCTCCGCGGTGCGACGGCACGGACCTTCGACCGCGTCGACTCGGACGGGTGCATGTCCACGAACGACCAGGTCACGCTCCTCGCGAGCGGCGCATCGGGCATCCGCCCCGATCCGGCGGTCTTCGCCGAGGCGCTTGCGGAGCTCAGCGGCGTGCTCGCCAAGAAGCTCCAGCAGGACGCCGAGGGGGCGAGCCACGAGATCACGATCGAGGTGACGAACGCGGCGACCGAGGCCGAGGCCGTCGAGGTCGGCCGTTCGGTGGCCCGCAACAACCTGTTCAAGGCGGCGATCTTCGGGAACGACCCGAACTGGGGCCGGGTGCTCGCCGCGATCGGCACCACGAGCGCGCAGTTCGATCCCTACGCGGTGGACGTCTGGATGAACGGCGTCCGCGTCTGCGCGGCCGGCGGCCCCGACCGCCCCCGTGAGGAGGTCGATCTGACGCCCCGTGCGACGGACCTGCTCATCGACCTGAAGGCGGGATCCGCCACGGCGACCATCCTGACCAACGACCTCACCCACGACTACGTCCACGAGAACAGCGCCTACTCCTCATGACAGATCTCCAAGACACCGCGCCGGACGTCGCCGCAGAGAAGGCCGCGACGCTCATCGAGTCCCTGCCCTGGCTAAAGAGGTTCCGGGACCAGATCGTCGTCGTCAAGTACGGCGGCAACGCGATGATCAGCGACGAGCTGCAGGACGCGTTCGCCCAGGACATCGCCTACCTGCGCTACGTGGGCGTCCAGCCCGTGGTCGTGCACGGCGGGGGCCCCCAGATCTCGCACATGCTCGACCGCCTCGCGATCCCGAGCGAGTTCAAGGGCGGTTACCGCGTCACCTCGACCGAGGCGATCAGCGTCGTGCGCATGGTGCTGACGGGGCACATCAACCCCCAGCTGGTGGCCAAGATCAACAGCCACGGGCCGATCGCGACCGGCCTCAGCGGGGAGGACGCCGGGCTCTTCGGCGGCCGCCGCCGCGGGATCCTCGTCGACGGCGAGGAGGTGGACCTCGGCCGGGTCGGCGACGTGGTCCAGGTCGACCCGACGCCGGTGCTCGACCATCTCGCGGCCGGTCGCATCCCGGTCGTCTCCAGCATCGCCCCGGATCTGGACCACCCCGGCCAGTCCCTGAACGTCAACGCCGACGCCGCGGCCTCCGCGCTCGCGACCGCGCTCGGCGCGGTCAAGCTCGTGATCCTCACCGACGTCGCGGGGCTCTACGCGGACTGGCCGAACCGGGACTCGCTCGTCTCGCACATCACCACGTCGGAGCTCGCCGAGATGCTCCCCTCGCTGGAGTCGGGCATGATCCCGAAGATGAGGGCGTGCCTGGAAGCGGTCGAGGGCGGGGTCACGGCCGCGGCGATCATCGACGGCCGCGTGCCGCACTCGGTGCTCGTCGAGCTCTTCACCAGCAAGGGGATCGGGACCGAAGTGGTCGCAGACGGAAAGGCGGACGCCGAATGAGCGCCTGGCAGGAAGACGCATCGCGCGATCTGATGAGTCTGGGAGGGCGCCTCGCGCTCCTGGTCCGCGGCGAGGGGTCATCCGTGTGGGACGCGGACGGGCGTCGATACCTCGACTTCCTCGGCGGCATCGCGGTGAACTGCCTCGGGCATGCGCACCCGGTCTTCGTGGAGGCGGTGTCCCGTCAGGCGGCGACGCTCTCGCACGTGTCCAACTACTTCGCCTCCCCGGGCCAGCTGGAGCTCGCCGCGCGTCTCAAGCGCCTCGCCGGGACGGGGGACGAGGGGCGGGTCTTCCTCACGAACTCCGGCACCGAGGCCAACGAGATGGCGATCAAGCTCGCCCGGCTGCACGGCAACAGGTCGGGACGCACGACCATCCTCGTGCTGGACGGCGCCTTCCATGGCCGCACGATGGGCACGCTCTCGCTGACCCCCAAGGCCGCCTATCGCGATCCCTTCGAGCCTGCGCTCCCCGGGATCCGTACGGTCGAGCGGACGATCGCGTCGCTGGAGGCGTCCTTCGACGACACGGTCGCGGCGATCGTCATCGAGCCGATCCAGGGCGAGGCCGGCGTCGTCGAGCTCCCCGAGGGGTTCCTCGCCCGTGCGCGCGACCTCGCGACCGAGCACGACGCGCTGCTGATCCTCGACGAGGTGCAGACCGGATCCGGACGCACGGGGGAGTGGTTCGCCTTCCAGCGCGAGGGGATCGTCCCCGACGCGATCACGCTCGCCAAGAGCATCGGCGCCGGGTTCCCGCTGGGAGCGATGATCACCTTCGGCGCGGCGAGCGGGCTCTTCTACCCCGGGACGCACAACTCCACGTTCGGCGGGAACCCCCTCGCGAGCGCCGTCGCGAACGCGGTCCTCGGCCACATCGAGGAGGAGGGCCTCCTCGCGAACGTCGTCGCCCGCGGCGCTCAGCTGCGCGAGGGGATCGCCACGCTGCCGCTGGTCACCGGCACCCGCGGCGCGGGGCTCCTGATCGGGGTCACGCTGTCGCATCCGGTCGCCGGCGCCGTCCGCGAGGCCGCGCAGGAGCGCGGGCTGATCGTGAACGCGCCCACCGACGACGTCATCCGCATCGCTCCGGCCTTCACGATCGGCGATGCCGAGACGGCGGAGTTCCTCGACCTCTTCGGCGCCGCCCTCGCGGCGGTCGCCGAGACCGTCCCCAGCACCACGGAGATCCCCGCATGACCCGCCACCTGCTTCGCGACGACGATCTGAGCCCGGCCGAGCAGTCCGAGATCCTCGACCTCGCGATCGAGCTGAAGAAGGACCGCTTCGCCAGCAAGGCGCTCGCCGGCCCCCAGACGGTCGCGGTGATCTTCGACAAGTCCTCGACGCGGACCCGCGTCTCGTTCGCGGTCGGCATCGCCGACCTCGGCGGCTCGCCCCTGATCATCTCCACCGCGAACAGCCAGCTGGGCGGCAAGGAGACCCCCTCCGACACGGCCAGGGTGCTGGAGCGCCAGGTCGCCGCGATCGTGTGGCGCACCTACGCGCAGGCGGGGCTCGAGGAGATGGCGGCGGGCACCCGCGTCCCGGTGGTCAACGCGCTGTCCGACGACTTCCACCCCTGCCAGCTGCTCGCGGACCTCCTGACGATCCGCGAGCACAAGGGGGACCTCGCCGGCCTCACCCTCTCCTTCTTCGGGGACGGGCGCAGCAACATGGCCCACTCCTACGTCCTCGCCGGCGTCACGGCCGGGATGCACGTCCGCGTCGCCTCTCCCGCGGCCTACGCGCCGCGCGCCGACGTGATCGCCGACGCGCGCCGCCGCGCCGCCGAGACCGGCGGCTCCATCACGCTCCTGACCGACCCGGAGGAGGCGGCGGTCGGCGCCGACGTCGTCGTCACCGACACCTGGGTGTCGATGGGCAAGGAGGAGGAGAAGATCGAGCGCCTCCGAGACCTCGGCGGGCACAAGGTGACCACCGAGACGATGCGGCTGGCCGATCCGGAGGCGATCTTCATCCACTGCCTCCCCGCGGATCGCGGCTACGAGGTCGACTCCGAGGTGATCGACGGCCCGCAGAGCGTCGTGTGGGACGAGGCGGAGAACCGGCTCCATGCGCAGAAGGCGCTGCTGGTGTGGCTCCTCGGGAAGCAGGACGAGGCATGAGCGGCGACGGCACGGGCGGCGCGACCAACGAGGGCGCCCTCTGGGGCGCACGCTTCGCAGGCGGGCCGAGCCCGGAGCTGGTGGAGTTGAGCCGCTCCACGCACTTCGACTGGGTGCTCGCCCCCTACGACATCGCGGGATCCCACGCGCACGCCGTCGCGCTCGCCGCGGCGGGGTACCTGGAGCCGGAGGAGGAGCGGCGGATGCACGAGGGCCTGGACGCCCTCGCCGGGGCGATAGCCGACGGGAGCCTGCTCCCCGATCCCTCGGACGAGGACGTGCACGGCGCGCTCGAGGCCGCCCTCATCCGTGAGGTGGGTGCCGACCTCGGCGGGCGCCTCCGCGCCGGCCGGAGCCGCAACGACCAGATCGCGACGCTCGTCCGGATGTATCTCATCGACCACGCCAGGGTGATCGCCCACGATCTGCTGCGGCTGGTTGACGCGCTCGTCGCCCAGGCCGAGGCGCATCCCGGGGCCATCCTCCCCGGGCGCACCCATCTGCAGCACGCACAGCCGGTGCTCCTCGCCCATCACCTGCAGGCCCATGCGTGGCCACTGGTCCGCGATCTGGAGCGGCTGGTCGACTGGCGGGTCAGGGCAGGGGTCTCTCCATACGGCGGCGGTGCGCTGGCCGGTTCCACACTGGGCCTTGACCCCGCGCTCGTCGCGCGCGAGCTGGGGCTCGACCGTCCCGCGGAGAACTCGCTCGACGGGACGGCCTCCCGTGACGTCGTGGCGGAGTTCGCCTTCATCACGGCGATGATCGGGGTGAACCTCTCGCGCCTGTCGGAGGAGATCATCCTCTGGAACACGCGCGAGTTCGGCTTCGTGACGCTCGACGACGGCTACTCGACCGGGTCGAGCATCATGCCGCAGAAGAAGAACCCGGACATCGCCGAGCTTGCCCGGGGCAAGTCGGGGCGCTTGATCGGCAACCTCTCCGGCCTTCTCGCGACGCTCAAGGGGCTTCCCCTGGCGTACAACCGGGACCTCCAGGAGGACAAGGAGCCGGTCTTCGACTCCGTGCGGACGCTCGAGGTGGTCCTTCCGGCCTTCACCGGCATGGTGGCGACGCTGAGGTTCGACGTCGACCGCATGGCGGAGCTGGCGCCCCAGGGGTTCTCGCTCGCGACGGACGTCGCGGAGTGGCTCGTGAAGAACCGCGTCCCGTTCCGCGAGGCGCATGAGATCTCCGGAGCGCTCGTGCGCGCGTGCGAGGAGCGGGGAATCGGACTCGAGGACGCCTCGGACGAGCTGCTCGCCGAGGTCTCCGCGCACCTGCGCCCCGCCGTCCGCGAGGTGCTGTCGATCGAGGGATCGGTGGCGAGCCGCGACGGCGTCGGCGGCACCGCGCCGATCCGCGTGGGGGAGCAGCGCTCCGAGCTCGTCGCCCGCGCGCAGGCCGCAGCACACGCCCTCGGGCTGTGAGGGCGCCCTCCGACACGCCCGGGATCCGGCCCCGATTTGCCGGACCCCGGGGATCCGCGTAAGTTATTACTTGTTCGCCCCAAAGGGTCGAGCGAGAGGCCGAAAGGCCCAGCTCCCCTCAAGCAGTGAACACATCCCGATCCTGAATCAAGAGCTTCCCTCGTGGGAGCCGATGAGGTAGGATGGGAGACTCACTCCTCAGTTTCACCTCCGGGTGCGAGCAGGAGTGGGAGAGACGTTGCCCCATTTGTGAAGCCTCGCGGCTGAGCTGTGGGAGCATCCGATCCTTGAGAACTCAACAGCGTGCACTTGTCAAATGCCAAATTATCCTCGTCCACTGACTTTTTGTTGGTGGTTGAGAATTCCTT